>NZ_FREV01000014.1 GCF_900143545.1 Loktanella sp. Alg231-35
GGAGACGGAAGCGATCAATGATGCCGAATTGACTGACTTTTCTGAGAGGGTCGTCTTGTTTATTTCTAGGCGATGAATACACGAAGCAGATTAGTTGCGGGCCGCCAGCCCAGGCAGCAGCACGAAAAGATGACGTTCGACACATGGGGGACCAGGAACACTGTACCGTCCCCCAGATCGCGAGGTTGCTGAAGCGCTGCGAACGGACGATGCGGCGAGCGTAAGCTCGTCATCGCCGCGACAGTAGCGCCATAGCGATGCTTCAGACCGAGAAGTTAGGGCATCCAACCACCCAAACCTGATACGAGATTTTCTTCGATTTATCGAGTAGATAGACGATGCTCGCCTTCGGCAGTAGTGTTGGGAATCGAGCAGGTGAAGAATTGCGACAAGGCGATCCAATCTTATGGCAGACGAAACAAAGATTTATGAAGTTGATTTTTTTAGATGGTTCAAAGACCAACTGAAAGACAAGGGTCTGCAATTCTCCCAATGCGGCTTCAAACTCGGCGATAGCTTGGGCTCGCGTCATGACATTGATTTGCAAACGGGCTTCTGGAAGGAGCCGAGCTACTCGGCGAACAAGCCGTCGAGATGGCTTTACCAGATCGAGCCAGACGGCGCGGGCTGGAAAGCTGTAAATCCTGCGGATGGCCCTCTGAATTTAGGTGCGATCAACGCCTCCCAAGAAGACAAGGCAGGAGTGGTGTTTCGCTTGGTGCCGTTGGTGCAGCAGGGGATGAATGACTATTTCCGTGACGATAGCCTCGAAGTACACGCGCTCTTCGTATTCCACGGTGCAACGCCGCAAGGCTCTTCTGCGGAGCCCTTCAACTTCGATCCTGACAGTGGGGCAATGACGTTCAAAGGCGCTCCCCTGCCCTATCTGTTGGCGGGGCTTCTTGGGGTGCATCCGCGCGATCATGAGGTCGAGGTAACGCTCAATGGCACGCCACGCACGCTGAGCTATGGCGAGGTGAGTGACACACTGGCGGCGGGCATTACGGTTTCGCCGGAAGGCGGTGCGACGGCACCGGTCTCCGTCTATGACCTGAGCGACAAGGCGGAGTTCGAACGGCTGAAAAAGAATATCTCTGACGCTTGGAAGGCAGCGGGCCCCGTAGCGGCTCCGGTTGCTGCGGCGGGCTCCGGCATTGATGACGAGGAAGACGAAGCAATAGATGACGACGAGATCGTCGCGCCCGCCTCGCTGCATATACCCGAGATGACCGATCTCCTGGGCATCGACCCTGCGGTCTATCGCCAGATCAATGCTGCGCTCGCCTCGGGCAAGCAGCATATTATGCTATATGGCCCGCCAGGGACGGGGAAGACAACGCTCGCGCGCCATATAGCAACAGTGCTGACTGGCGGGAAATGGACATTAGTGACGGGCTCCTCGGATTGGAGTTCTCAGGACATCATCGGTGGCTATCAGCCTATCGGGAGCGGATCGGTTGCTTTCATCCCAGGGGTTTTGCTACGGCGCTTCGACCGCCCGCTCATCATCGACGAGCTAAACCGGTGCGACATCGACAAGGTGATCGGACCGCTCTTCACGGTGCTGTCGGGTCAGCAAACTACCCTACCCTACCGGCTCGACATTGAAGACAAGGATAGCCTGCAATATGTGATCCTGCCGGAGAGTAAGCCTTCGGCAGCAGCGCATGAGTTTGCGCCGGGACCGCATTGGCGGCTGGTGGCGACGATCAACTCCATCGACAAGGCGTCCCTCTACCAAATGTCCTATGCACTCGCCCGACGCTTTGGCTGGGTCTATGTCGATGCCCCCAGCGACACGGCGGGTTTCATTGAAGCCTTCCTACGCAAGGAGGAGCCTGCCTGGGCGGGACCGATGGCAGGAGCCCCCTGCCCTCTCGCCGAATTTTGGGAGGCGATTAACTCGGTGCGGGTGATCGGCCCTGCGCCCATCATCGACGCGATGAAGGCTGTCCAGGCGATGGAAGAAGACGTGGAATTCTTCGCCGCCCCTGTTGCGCCAATAAAGGAAGCCCTGCTCGATGCGGTAGACATGGTGCTGCTTCCGATGCTCGACGGAATCGTTGTGCAGGATGCAGAGTTTTTAGCTGGCAAGGCCGTAGAGGTCTTTGGTCTTGATGTTGATCAGAGCACGCGGATAAGAGCGCGGATGGCCTCCGTGGCAGTGTGATGGAGACGCTCGACCGGGCTATCAACGACTATGCGGCAGGGGTGTTTCTACGGTATTTCCGGCAAGGGACACTAGCGGGGGCGGAAAGCCCTCATCTTGATCACGCACGGGACCTGGACCTGCTTCGCGCGCATTGGGCGCTATCGGAACCCGTGCGGACATTTCTATCCTATGTACTGACGCATCGGCACGAAGCCCAAAGCCTGCTGCAATTCGTCAAACGGACGGACGATGCTGTCGCGCGTGGGCGGATCGACGCGCGCGGCACGATGCTCGCGCGGCGTATTTCTGGGCATCCGTCACTCGTGGTCTACGAAGAGCCGGTACGTAGCTTTAACACGGGGCCAAACCAAGTTGTTGCGTGGGTGGTCCAGACAGCTTCGACCTACGCAGCGCGGCTCTTCGCCGTTCAGCCTACGGGATCGGCCTATGCTGGTTTAGTCGAAGAAACTATGACTGATGTGACGGCAGTAAAGCGCCTCGATGCCTTGCGCGAGGTGCTGAAGAGCGTGTCCGTCCATCGCAGGCCGGGACCAGGAGCGTTGCGAGACGCCGCGCGGTCGCGGCGGATGATCTATCGGCTGGCTATAGCCGCCTATGATACTTTAGCGCGAATTGAGGCGGGAGACGAAGAGGCGCTGCGCAGCGTTCTGCAAAGCACGCTCATCGGACCTTTGGAACAATGGCGTCGCTTTGAGTTGGCTGTGGGACTCGGAATCGGCGAAGCCCTCGCGGCGGAAACGGGCGAACCGATAAACCTTGCCCTACTCGGTAAGACATCTGGAGCGCCGGTCATTTCGTGCGGACGTTATGACATCTTCTGGCAGGGTGGCGGTGGATTGTTCACCGCCCCCGCCCTAGAGCCCTCCGAAGAGCGACTAGAAGCGGCTCTGGCAGCCTATGGAATGAATCTCGCAGCGGATCGGCCGGATCTGGTGATCACCGACCGGCTTGCCGGTCAGGCGAAGGGAATTGTCGAGGTCAAGTATCTGGCGGGAGACACGGCAAACGCCCGCTTCCGCGAGGCTGCGGGGCAAATCGTGCGCTATGCACGAGGCTATGCCCCTGAAGCGGGGATAGACAATCTTATCCGCGCCTCACTCGTTGCTCTGAACCGCAGCGCCCCTGCCCTTTTGGATGAATCTGCCGCAGCGCCGCACGCAGTGGATTTCGAGGGGTTAACCGATGGGCGGTTGCGGCTTTGGGTACGGGAGAGGCTGCTTGCTCCCCCTGCATAGCAAAGGGCAGAGGGAGCGGTTTACTCGGCGGCAATCTTTGATGAAGCCTTTTTGCGCATCGAGGCAGGGCGTTGAGCGCCACCGTCTGCGAAGAGCGGCACTTTTTCCTCGTTCACAGGAAGGGCGCACGGCGATGCAATTTCGTAGGGGATGCCGCGATCCTTGGGTAACGGTTGAAGCGTCGGTTCAAAGCGAGCGCGTGCACCGAGGAGGTATTCTTCGGATAGCTCACAGCATGTCCAGCGACGTTTCAAATTCTCAGCCACAACGCCTGTGACACAAGAGCCGCCGAACGGATCAACCACTAAATCGCCGGGATCAGTCAGGAAGCGAATGAAATACTCAGGGAGTTGCGCGGGAAAGCGTGCCGGATGAATTGGGATGTTTTCGGCGCGACAATTATCTTGGTAACGCCCATTGGATTCCGTATTCGCGATAGCCAGTAGGTTCGGCGGAACAGAACCGCCGTTGTCCTTGTTGAACTTGTCAGAAATGTCGTGCCCAGATGGACGTAGCTTGGCTTTGTAACCATTCTTCAGCAGGTGCTTCATCGACTTGGAATACGGCTGAAGGACGCGTTTGTTATTGGCTTTGGGAAATGGTGTCTTTGAGAGCCACCAGACGGTGTTCACAGCATCTTTGACGCGGACACGGCGGACGTTGACCCATTCCGCTGGGGTTGGAAGCTTTGACGGGTTGAACCAGTAATGCTCCTGACACAGATGAAAACCATACTCCTCGACCAGCATGACGAGAAGTTTGAAATGGTAGAGACTGCGGGTTGGCTGCCCAGGCACCCAGGCACCGCCAATATCAATAACCAGGCTCCCTGTGTCCTTCAGGACGCGATGAGCACCTTCGGCGAAGGGTCGAAACCAGTCGCAATACCGATCAGCGTCTTCATTTCCATAACTCTTCTTTCGCACCAATCCGAAAGGCGGCGAAGTCATGATAAGATCGACGCTGTTCTCTTTCGCTTTATTGAACAGATAGCTGCGGCTATCGCCCCAGAGAATTTCTCCATGTTCAGTCTTGTGAAACAGTCGCAGCAACTTGGCGGGGAAATCGCGCGGGTTGGTCTTTTTCGGCCCTAAGTCAGGCTCTTCCATCTGGGAAAACTGCGCATGAAGAGCGCGGAAGTACTCGCTCAGAGAGCCATATCCTTGAGCAGCAGCAGCGGCTTCTATTTCCGAACGCTCTTCTTCTGTAAGACGGACGTTTGCCGCCTTAGTCCTTGGATTCGTTGCTTTTGGTCGCGCCATTTGATTCCTCGCCTGTTTTACAAACGCACCCTAGCTGAGGGTTTTCTGTAACACAACAACCAGATGGATTAACCGTCACACAAAAACAAAAATAGTGGCTTAATCTCGGAAATTGTGAAGCTTGATTGACGAGTTTTCGGAAAGCCACTTACACAAAGGCAGCTAAGTGCTGCTTTCAACTTTCATCGAAGCAGCAAATGGATTTGCAAGATTAAAATCGGCACATGGTTGGTAACTGTTATCTGTTACCTTCTGCGACCATCAATTTCAGCCGTGTTGGGAATGTTAATCCCGCCCGCCCGCAGGCACTCATACAGCAACTCTTTCTGGGTCACACCACGCTTTTGGGCCTCTGAGGCAAAGGCCTCCTTGATCGGCTTAGGGACATTCGTGAAAGAAAATTGGACACGCGGAGCGTCTTTCAGAGCCGAAGACTTGGCTTTGCTTACGCTTGGCAGTGGAGCCGAGAGTTCTTTCAACTTCCGGGCACTATCGTCGTTATCTAGATCATCATCAAGATTTACGCTGACTTTGGCCATGACCCACTCCTGTAGAAACTGATTAGGCCCCTGCCCTGCAAATCAGCCAAAACCGATTGTGCGGACCTTCTGGCCGATCCCTGTGGAGACTGGCCTGTCGAAGTCATTTCCTTGAATCCGGTGCGGTGCGCGCACATGGCGTTCAGACGCGGCACTTTCTGGGCGTCCAGCGCATCAGTGATGGCCTGTGTGATGTTGGTGTGCGTGTCCACGTCCATCATCACGACAAGGGACGGAATCTCTTTTTCCATGGTCTCGGCAACGCTTTGCACGTGGGAGAATGTTCGTTTCGCACCCTTCGCGTCCGCTTCGTTGGCCTTTGAGGGTATCAGGATCAGGTTTGCTGCGGCGATTGCATGCATCGACATAGCGGACTTGAATCCAGCCGTGTCCACGAAGATTGCATCATAGGCAGGTTCAGCCTTTTTCAGCGCCTTGACGGTCGGGATGAGTTTTTCGTCATCCTCTTCAGAGAGCCAATCAAGGCTGGTCTGATCCTTCTTGGCCCAGGCTTCCAGATGCCTTTGCGGGTCAGTGTCGATCACCGCAACCTTTGCACCGTCCTCAACCATCAGACTTGCAATAGCCGTCAGGAGTGTCGTTTTCCCGGCACCGCCTTTTTCCTGCACTACGCTGATAACCTGCGTCATGTTATGCCCTCAATTTTTTGCACACCTTATCTCTTAACAGATAACAGTCAACACATAACTATTAAGTGATAACAGATATGGCATATCTGTTATGTGTTAAGGGGCCTTCCCTTTGCGTTCATACCACTTGCGGCAGAAGCCGACGAACGCCCCGTCAGGATGGCGAGGCGGTTCGCTCATCCACATTCGCCATTCCTGTTCAAGGAAATAGACATCCCATGTTGGGGCGGCATCACGGGCCTGTTCATATGCTGTCGAAGACAGGCGGACCGTTATGTCAGAAGTGAGAGCAGGACTGTCACCGTAGATATCGAGAAATTCGGGTTTTGGTGAAACCTCCAGCACGTCATGCAGCAGCTTGAAACTGTAGTCCGGCATGTGGGATTGATCTGCATCAGCTTTGCAGATTGCTTTCACCAGCCGCTTGAACTCCTTTGAGGTGGACGTGGAGCCGGTCTTGTGTTGCAGCTTATCAAGGCCAATCCGCCAGACATCCTGCTTTCCGCAGTGCTTCCGAGCCAACTCGTACAGACGGCGTTCCAAAGGCTTTCGTAGCTGAAAATACGCCTTGTGCAATGTCAGTACGTTCTTGTTTACAATCGCTTTTACGAGCCAATCGCCCATTTCCAGCTCTACGCTGAGAAGGCGGCCAGTAGAGTCTTCCTTGACGATTTTTGCGTCCGTAATAAATGAGATTGAGCGCCATTCTCCAACACCATGATCATGGATATTAGTCTCGATCTGGGTGAACTGGAGACGGGTGAGGGCGCGGCGCAAAGTTGCATATGCCTGTCCAGTCGTGTGCCGGTTGGTTGCCTTTAGCAAATCGTGGGCCGAGATACGGACACGGCGTCCTATTTCCTGGCCTTCATTCTTTGCTGCCATAAGCTGACTCAGGACATAGATCAGAATATCCCTGTCGAAGACGTTGGCCCGGCCTTCCTCTGCCGCTGGCGTGATCTTCACTTTGACATTGCCCTGTTCATATTCGAAAGCGGCCAGGTCTTTTTTGACCGACAGTGAGAACAGTGGATGCTCCATTGAAGCCCTGTCGCTTTTGGGAGTGGCATCTAGGATATCGCACACGAACAGATCAGGCTCAGTGTGCCTCTGTGGGAGTAATGCTGTTCTTCTGCGAGGCCGTGCCATTCTTCGATACTCTACCCACCTTTATTCGACAGTCTGCCCACCAGACGCGAGTATTCTTCGATACTCTACACACCTTTCTTCGATAGTCTACCCACCTTTATTCGATACTCTACACACCGACAGTTCAAATTAGGCGTAATTTCAAAAGCAAAATCAGTGGGTTGGGAATCGACCGATTCTCGTAACACCTTTAATAACACATATATAACACTCAGCTTGTTGAGCCGACCCCGTTCCAATGTCGAGATTCTGTCCTACGGTTGGTAGAACACGCAAGCGTTGACGCCCTCAGTTGTAGCGGTCCACGTCGCCCCAAGGACAACGCATGTGGAGGGGTAGCTGGCTAAGAAACGAGGAAGCAGAACCGTCATCGCCAAAGCGAGAACGAGGGCACCCAGACCAAACCAAGGCAATCGGGATTTCAGACGCTCTGCTTTCTGTTCCCGTTCCCAGACTTGCCGAAGAGCCGCTGACTTATCCTCTTCAGCTTTCTTGAGTGCATCCTGCGCCCTGTTTGAAGCATTGAACAGATCGACACACATCTGGCCCATGCGCACCAGGTTGTCGTTGATCTTTCCATCAATCGTTGCGCCGACCAGTTCGCCATAGTTCTTCGGGTTGGTCTGGTCCCGCGCCGCAAAGGCTGCGATCCGTGCTTCGGTCGAGACCTCAATCTGCCTGTTCGCAACTGTCGTCAGACCATCGATCCGGTTGGACATGCTGGCGACCGCCGTGGCCATGAGATCGAGGGTTTCGCGCAGCTCAGCGTCGGAGAGGGCAGGGAACTTAGGTTGGTCTGGATCAGGCGTGTCAGTCATAGCGGGTTATCCTTCGGATCACTGGTTCTGCGGGACGAACAGCCCCTTGAACTCGGGGTCGGCGTAGTAGCGCAGCTTTTGAGCCAGGGCCGAGGGTTGGCCTTGGACGCGCAGAAGCTGCAAGTCTGGCGGCATTTGCATGATTTCATCGGGGGTCAGCAGATCGCGGCCCGTGAGGTTGTTGCTAAAGCTGGGATTGTCGCCCGGCTTGTAGCTGTCGGTCTGGAAGCCCGTGGTTTCCTGCCCGATCATCTGGCTCAGCCATTTCGCCGTTTCAAAATCATTCACGCCAAAGACCTGTTGCACCCCGGCATTGGCGATGAACGTTCCCGCGCGTTCGCCATAAAGGTCCCTGATCTGGCTCATGTCTTGCAGGATGGGCCAGAGCTGGAGACCATATCCCGCCATCAGCCCCATGGCGCGCTCTACGGCCTCCAGGCGGCCCAGGGCGGCAAACTCATCGAGGAGGAAGAGGGCAGGGGCCTTGAGGCGCTCTACAGGGCCGCTTTGGCCACTCCCAGACACTTCTGCGTCCCGTGCGATGTCCTGGAGGGCCTGAGAGACCAGAAGGCGCAGCCAGCGGCTGTAGGCGTCCATACGGTTGGGCGGCAGCACCAGAAACACGGAGGTGATCCGGTGGCGCAGGTCCGAGAAGTGGAAGTCCGACCGCGATGTAACTTTCGCAATGCGCGGGCTGTCGAGGAAATGGGTGTGTCTCTGCGCGTTCGACAGGACCGAGGCCGCTTCCCGATCTGCCTTGCCGAGGAACCGGTTGGCGGCGCGAGCAATCAAACCGCCCGCCGCATCGCTGTCCTGCATCAGCTCCAGCAGCGCGCGGAGCTTTTCCGGGGGCAGGGTGAGATATTCCCGCACGGTGGCCAGGCAGCGCCGGTCGCGGTCCTCGTGGCAAACGCAGAACATGATCAGCCCGCCGAGGATGGCCTTGGCTTCCTCGTTCCAATGGGCTTCCGAGACCTGTCCCGGTGGGTCCATCACCAGCGCCTCTGTCAGGGAGGCGGCATCCTCGCCCAGATCGAGACTGTCCGGCGTCAGCCGGTCGAGCGGGTTGTAGGCCGCTGATGGCATCCCGGAGACCTCAAACGGATCGAGGACATGCACGGTGCCAAACCGCCTTCGCGCTTCCCCGGCGATCCGGGCGTTCTCGCCCTTGGGATCAATGACTAGTACAGAGCGTTCCGCCGCCAGCAGGTTCGGGATCACCGTGCCGACACCCTTGCCCGCCCGTGTTGGGGCGAGGGTGATCAGATGGGCAGGACCGTCATAGCGCAACAGCCGCCCGGTGTGCGGGTTGCGCCCGATCAGGAGACCATCGTCGCCCTGAAGCTTCTTCAGCTCCTTGCGGCTGGCGAAGCGGGCCGAACCGTGGCTGTCACCGGTCAGCCCGAAGAAGGCATCGGCCCCGGAGGTCTTGCGCCAGTACTGGAACCCGAAAACTCCGCCGATGAAGACAGGCGGCGCGATGATGACCCATTCCCAGGCAGAGTGACCAAGCGGAGGTCCGAAGGCTGTCATGGCCACGACGCCCCCGATGATGAACCCAATCATCGCGCCGAACAGGACAGCGCCGATCATCCAGCCCAACAGGATTGGGGTGAAGATCAGCCGACCGAAGACCCGGAACAGTCCGTCAAAGAGGCGGATCACGCCCCGCATCAGGACGGCGTTTCCGGGTCAGAACTGGATGGGGCAGGGGAGGGGGCATCCCAATCCGCGAAGGCCTTGCGATCCTGTTCACGGGCGAGGTTGCGCACGAGCCGGTCGAGCATGGCGGCAGCACCGGAATCCCGCTCCGCCAGATCGAGGAGCGCGCCACCCAGGATCACCTTGCGCCTGGTATCGAGTTTGCGCTGTCGAGTGGCTTCCCGGTTCTTCAGCGCCTGAAGACGGGCTTTGGCCTGGGCATATCGTTTCTCAGCGCGTTCCAGCTCGGTCTCTGCCAATCGGTGACTCCATCTTTGAAAAGGCGGGTGGAAAGGTTAGGCTTGCCACATCCAGCGATAGCGCTTACCCGTAGGCCTGTAAAGGACAAGGGCGCACTTATGCAAACTCTTCACCTGCGGTTCCGAGATTTGCGTGCGACCTCTTCGGGGCGACGCCCCAGCCGATGGCAGACCCCTTCGCTGCGAGGCGCATCGAAATGGGAGACGGCATCGCCTCTCCCAAACCCTCTAGGACCAACCTTGGCGGTTGGATCGCCTCCCGTCACGTCGCACCAGCGGATCGACCGGTGCCCCACGATGGGGGCCGGTCTGCCGCTGGCGTCTCCGTTCCGGGAGGCACATGGCGTCGGACCTGACGGTGCCACCATGTGCCGGGTTTGCCCTCGGCAAACCGCCAGTCCTCTGTCCCCATATCCCCAGCCTCATGGGGGGCGGGATATGGGGACAGAGGACTGGCAAGCCCGCGCCTCAGAGAGCCGCTGGCTCGCTTTGGGCGGTCTGTCTTTTCCCCTCCGGCCCCAGCGTTGTGGGGCGCGGGCCTCCGGGGCAAAGACGGCTGACCGGACGGCCAATGTCGGGGCATTGGCCGGGGTCAGCAGCGGCGCTTGTCGGCAGCGTTCATCATCGGGGGGAGGGTAGGGCGCATGGCCAGCTACCACCTCTCCGTGAAGACGATCAAACGCAGCGCCGGGCGCTCTGTCGTGGCCGCAGCCGCCTACCGTGTCGGTGAGCGCATTGAGTGCCAGCGCGAGGGCAGGGTCCATGACTACACCCGCAAGCAGGGCATCGAAGAGACCTTCATCGTCGCCCCCGAAACAGCCCCGGCCTGGGCGCAGGATCGGTCCAAACTCTGGAACGAGGCCGAGGCCAGCGAGACCCGCCGCAACTCCGTCACGGGTCGCGAGTGGGAGCTGGCCCTGCCGTCCGAGATCAGCGACGAGGACCGGTCGCAGATCACGCGAGCCTTCGCCGAGGAGCTGGTCAGCCGCTACGGCGTGGCCGTCGATGTGGCGATCCACGCACCGCACCGTGAGGGCGATCAGCGGAACCATCATGCCCATGTTCTGACCTCTACTCGCAAGCTGGAGGCCGAGGGCTTCACCGCCAAGACGCGGGTGCTGGATTCCGCGAAGACTGGCGGTGTCGAAATCGAGCAGATGCGTGGTGTCTGGGCCGAATTGCAGAACCGGGCGCTGGAGCGCGTCGGCGAGGTCGAGCGGGTTGATCACCGATCCCTTGAGAAGCAGCGCGAGGCAGCGCAGGAGCGTGGCGACACGTTGTCCGCTGAAGAGTTGGACCGTGACCCCGAGCTGAAGCTGGGACCGGCAGCGAACTCCATGGAGCGGCGCGAGAAGGCGGCAGCCGAACGTGAGGGCCGGGAATACAAACCCGTCACGGAGCGCGGTGCCGTGGTCCATGCCGCCCGTCAGGCCCGCGCTGCGTTCCGCGACATGCGCGAGAGATTGGAGCTGGCCCGCGAGACTTACGGTACGGCCCGCGAGGAAGGGCAGGGGCGCGTGTCTGCCGGTTTGGCAGCCCTCAGGGCGGCGACATCGAAAGAGCGCGGTGCGCGCGCGTCAGACGACATCAAAGAACGGTTGGCGCAGATCACCGGGCGGGATGGTCCGGGTCGGGAAGAACTGGAACGCGGTGGGCAGAGTGACGAAGAACCGGGGCGTCCTGCGCAGGAGCGGTTGCGCGAGGCCCTGGACAAGGAGCGCGGGGCCGAGCGGGACCAAGGTGCGGAAGATGCCGAGAAGCCGTCGATCCGCGAACGGTTGGACGATGTGCTGAACAAGCCGCGCGAAAAGCTGGAGATCGAAGAGCCGGAGAAAGACCGGGAAGTCGAGAACGAGCGCGAGATTGACCGAGAGATAGACCGCGACCCTGGCCTCAGTCACTGATGTGACAGAACGAAACTGGAAGAGGAGACCGATTGAATGAACGAAGTTTTTAACGTGGGCGAGACGATCTTGCTGGATGGCGAGCCGCTGTCACTGGTGACGCGGACGGGCGTGGAAAGATGGATCGAGAAGGGCGTGAAGCACAGCTACCGCTACGACCAGGTGCGCGATCCGCTCGACGGCCAGATAAAATACCGCTGCCTCTACGAGAAAGACGGGACGGATGTGCCGTTTGTGCTGGTCAATAGTCCGGACAGCGGAGACGGGCGCGTGGTTCTGTTCGATCAGGAACCTGGTACGCAGCGCCATAAGCTGAGAAATTGACCGATGCTATGAGCGTGTGTCGTGCTTCGCTCGCCGGTTTCCGATTGTGTTTCACCTGAACCGTTCCGATTTTGCCGCAGACGGTCTATTCAATTATTTCAGGCACTCCCATCGACGACTTGACCGTTGAGAGCGTCTCGCGAAGAAGGAACTTCGCGCGCGCTGCACCATTTGCTAGCCTTTCTACGATTTCGTCATTCGTTACGTCGAATTTCCGATACCCTTCACAATGCGCAAGGATCGTAGAAATCGCTTTCTCACGATGTGAACCGCTTCCGCTTCTGACGGCGTCTGCAGCCTCTCGTTCGTCTATCGCTTCGCACCATTCACAAAGAATGCTGTCAGCCACAGTGCCATCCTTGATGTCTGAGCACTGTCCTTCCAAGTCCTGAGAAAGAACCCAACCATTCTCAGTTACCATATGATTGCCATCGGCGCCGCTAAGGTAGGGAACCTTTGGTTTATGCCAATTTGGACTCCGCAAGGTATCGGGGTATGTGCGGTTGAAGCTCTCGGCAATGGCTTCCATGACATAAACATATCCACTTATCTCCAGCCCTCCCTGAAACTGTTCACAACCTAAACCTAGTGCCATGGTTGGGACAGCAAACTGCGGATAGAGATACTCAGAAACACTTGGATTTATGTTCAAACTCAGCTGTGCCCTTTGATGTGGGGCAAGCATACCAAGGAAAGAATGCTCGAAAAGCCTGCGGCAATAGTCCATGTCAACAAAGTTCATGAAGTAGCTGGTGAGTTCAAAACTCTCCGATATTGAAGAAGTTAGAACAATGTGTGATTTCTCTGGATTAATGCCAGAGGCCATGAAATCTCTAGCCGTATATAAGCTACGATTGAAGATCATCTCTCGTTGACTAGGGTACATCAACGTAGCGATCACATCATCTATGATGAAAAAACACTCATATTCATCTTCAAGATAGGGCCATTCGAGCATCGTACTTACATGGTGGCCGAGGTGACGTGGTCCCGTCATTGGATTGTGGGCGCTGACAAGAATAGACATTGTTAAGAATCCTTCTTTTTGAGCGCAGTGCGGCAAATGATGGTTTCATCGACCATGTTAATCCCGGGTATTTTCCCAAGTGAAATTTCGACTGGTGGATCAATAAGGCTGCCAATATTTTCGAAAATTGGCTTATCGCTTGCGAAATCAATCTTCCTACGAGTTACTTTAACTGTTGGCCGCTCTGCCATTTTCTCCTCCTGTGATTTGCCGTGTATCGATCACGGACCCAAAATAGCTGTTGTGGGACGGGGCTTCTCGAAGCTGATCCAAGCGCGGTGAATGATGCCAAATGTCGAGAATGTGTGATGAGTGAACATCTCCCAAAAACGCCTCCTTACCAAGAATTGGCTTGAGTTTGATCGAGGCGTAGACTCGACCAAATGGATCAACGCGGATTAGTGTGTCGGGGCGGCGAACAAGATATCCTTGGTCATGCCAAAGCCGGTCAAGTTCATCGTTAGCTAAGTCCGGCGTTGTGATCATCCACGCTGGGTCGGCGGGTCGAACTACGCCACGTTCTATAGCGTTCCGGAAAGATCGAGCTGCTTTGGTCAGGTCCAAGTTCGTGGGAATGAGACTCTTAAGGGAGGTCGCCGTTCCCCGACCTGCTGCATAAAGAGGCCCGACACAATAGCCATCGACGCCTAGAGAGCCCCCAAGCGACGCAATGGCCTCGATGTCGCCCGCATTCTTGCGGTTGATGACTGTTCCAAGAATGACAGGCACCCTTGCGGCTGTAAGACGACTAATCCCCGAAACAACACTCTCGTAATTGCCCGGGCCACGCAATAGATTGGCCAGCTCGGGAGTTGAGCCATCAAGAGTGGTCTGCAAAGCGTAGAGGTTCTTTGCTTCTGCAAGTGCTTGAATAATTTCGTCATTCAGATATGTGAGATCACTTCCTACCGTCACGACAAACCCCATTTTGTCTGCTGCGTGTAGAATTTCAGGAAAATCTGGTCGTGTAAGTGGATCACCACCTGTTATGCGAATAAAAAATATCCCTGAATCATAGAATTCACGAAGTTGAACCTTCCATTCGTCAAGAGATAATTCACCGGAAGTCTGAGCTTTTGGGTGTGCGTCATATGCACAATACCGACAGGATCGCATACACTTTAATGTCAGTTCCAGCTCTATTCCAATTGGAGCAGATAGATGTATGTTGTCCTGACTTTGCTCTACGGGTGAATACACCTCCGCCTTTGTTCTGGCGAGACTGTCGCATTGTCTTAAGACCGAGTTATTGCACTGCTCAGACAAAAAAGCCCTTATCAGTGAGTCATCATTAGCGGCTGGGATAGCGCTCTTAATGGCACTGAGTGATCGAGGTCGGCTACAGAACGCCAAGATTGCACTGGCAGTATGGTTGAAGTTCTTGGTTTCCTGGCGATCACGATTTAGAAGAAGCCCGCCTGTCGGCTCGAAGCGCAGTCTAATGTCATCGCTTAATATGAAATGGTCCATAAAAAATTGCCCCGAAAAAGCCGAGTCGGCTTCGACGTTAACATAGAAGGGCAAAGCTAAGGAGTTTTTTCGGAGGCGTGGCGGTCTAAGAGGTTCGTTTCTACAAATGGCAGAAACGGCCGTTTTTGGGAACTTTCGCACCCTACCCTGTTGACGCCGCCAAAAACCCCATTCAAAACTCAAGTGGTTTTTGAAGGTTTTTGGCATGATCCTTGGCTATGCGCGTGTATCAACAGAAGACCAACACCTTGACGCCCAGATCGAGGCGCTGGAGGCGGTAGGGGCAAAACGCATTTGGTCTGAAAAGATATCAGGTGCTAAGACGCAACGACCTGAACTGGAGGAGATGCTTAAGCATCTTCGACCAGACGATGTGGTGACGGTCACAAAATATGATCGTCTCAGCCGATCCTTGCAGGACTTGTTGAGCATCGTCGAGATCATTCAGGAAAAGGGTGCAGGTTTCCGGTCACTGGCTGAGGACATAGACACAACCACATCCGCTGGTCGGCTGGTGTTTCATGTCTTTGCCTCTATCGCTCAGTTTGAGCGCGAGCGAATTTCGGAACGAACTAAAGAGGGTCTGGCTTCAGCTCGCAAGCAAGGCCGGATCGGCGGTAGGCCACCTGCGCTTACGCCTGAACGCCGCGACGAGGTGCGACGGATGCGTGACGAGGACGGGCGCGGTATTGCAGAACTAGCGCGCCTTTTTGAGGTCAGTCCGAACACGATCCGGCGTGCATAACCTGCTAGCTGCCCAACTATTTTTTGCTTATAGGTGTCCGCGGCACGCACCGTCCCCAGAGCGAATTTTTACGCGTCTACAATACTATGAATTTAGATATAGATTTGGATATATGAGGGTCACGATATGATTGAAGGCTTCAACATCCTCCGAAATATCGGCCAATTTGACTCGATCACACCTGGTGCGAACATCAATCTAACGCCCCTATCGTTGATTTACGCTGAGAACGGTCGGGGCAAGACCACGATTGCCGCTATTCTCCGTTCTCTTGCACTCGACGAGCCTTCGCTCGTCTTGGAACGGCAAAGGCTTGGCTCTACCCACCCACCGCACATAGTTGTTCGGAACAGTGGGCAGCAGGTCATTTTTCAGAATTCCGCTTGGTCACAACCGCTACCCGAAATCGCAATCTTTGACGATGCATTCGTAGCGGCCAATGTGTGCTCAGGGATTGATCTAGGAACTGCGCACCGGCAGAACCTGCACGAACTGATCCTCGGGGCACAGGGCGTCGCTCTGAATTCTCAATTGCAGGAACTTGTTGCCAAGATTGACGCGCACAACACCAGCCTGCGTGAGAAGGGTGATGCGATACCTGGTAATGCTCGCGGCCCGTTCAATGTCGCAGATTTTTGCGAGCTGGAGGTTGACCCAGATATAGAAACCAAGATCGAAGATGCAGGACGGCGGCTTGCGGCGGCAAAGGCGAGTGATGCCATTCGCCAGCGATCAGGCTTTGTGCCGCTTAGCCTGCCGGACTTTGACATTGATGCGATCAATGCGGTGCTGGGCCTTACTCTCGAAGATTTACAATTGGACGCAGCAGAGCGAGTTCGTGAACATCTCGGCGCTTTGGCCAACAATGGTGAAACCTGGGTTGCTGAAGGCATGGGACACACCGCTGCATATTCCGAAAATGCAGGAACAGACGCGTGCCCATTTTGCGCCCAAGACTTAAATGGTTCTGACTTAATCCTCCATTATCAAGCCTATTTCAGTGATGCCTACAAAGAGTTGAAGGCATCAATACGCCAAACCGGGATCGGTGTGCGAGATACACACGGCGGAGATATTCCGGCTGCATTTGAGCGCAGCATACGAACGGCTGTGCAAACGCATGAGTTTTGGAAGGACTTTGCTGAGCTACCAGAGATTGTTGTCGATACGGCTGCTATTTCCCGTGAATGGACGGCAGCACGAGAGGCGGCATTGCAGTCTCTAAGAGACAAGGCCGCATCACCATTAGAGGTGACGATCCTGTCACCGGATGCAGTGGGAGCAATTCAGACCTATCGTCGACGCATTGATGAGATTGCGCATCTGTCTGAACGGCTGGTTGGCTGCAACGATGCGATTGATGTTGTGAAAGAACAGGCCGCAGCCGACGATGTTTCCGCGCTTCAAAGTGACCTCGCAAAGCTGAACGCACGCAAAGCACGATTCGAACCAGTGGTCGTAGTTCTTTGTAAGGAGTACACCGACGAGAAGACGGCAAAAGCGACTACCGAAGGGCAACGCGATGCCGCACGGACTGCACTCGATAACTATCGCCAACAGATTTTTCCGACCTATGAGACGGCGATCAACGACTTTCTGACTAGATTCAATGCTTCTTTCAGATTGGGTAGGATGAGGTCGGTCAACAACCGGGCGGGCTCATCTGCATCCTACTGCGTTGTGATCAACCAGCAGGAAGTCAATGTCACGGCATCAGATGGGCCTTCTTTCCGAAACACCCTGAGCGCAGGTGATCGGAACACGCTGGCGTTGGCGTTCTTCTTCGCTTCGCTGGATCAAGACCCCAACCTGGCTCAGAAGATTGTCGTAATTGACGATCCAATGACTAGTCTCGATGAGCACCGAACGCTGCGCACCCGGCAGGAAATGCGTGGGCTTTATGCAAGGGTTGCTCAGATGATCGTGCTTTCTCACTCGAAGCCTTTCCTATGTGCCTTGTGGGAAGACGCCAGCACGAATGATCGTTCCGCTTACCGGCTCGCCCGTGCTGCAAGTGGGTCTGAGATTGCCGAATGGGATGTTCGGAATGATAGCATAACTGAGCATGATAAGCGGTATGAGATGATTACCGGTTACATCCAGTCTGGTGGCGCGGCGATCGAGCGTAAGGTTGCTGAAGCGCTGCGACCGACGCTTGAGGCGTTCATGCGGGTTGCATACCCGATTGAATTTCCACCGGGGAAATTGCTTGGTCCGTTCATTGGCGTTTGTAACCAAAGCCCAGGTACGATTATGGCACAAGCAGATGTTACTGAACTGCGTAGTCTTCTCGATTATGCCAACAAGTTTCATCACGACACGAACGCGGCTTGGGAGACGGAAGCGATCAATGATGCCGAATTGACTGACTTTTCTGAGAGGGTCGTCTTGTTTATTTCTAGGCGATGAATACACGAAGCAGATTAGTTGCGGGCCGCCAGCCCAGGCAGCAGCACGAAAAGATGACGTTCGACACATGGGGGACCAGGAACACTGTACCGTCCCCCAGATCGCGAGGTTGCTGAAGCGCTGCGAACGGACGATGCGGCGAGCGTAAGCTCGTCATCGCCGCGACAGTAGCGCCATAGCGATGCTTCAGACCGAGAAGTTAGGGCATCCAACCACCCAAACCTGATACGAGATTTTCTTCGATTTATCGAGTAGATAGACGATGCTCGCCTTCGGCAGTAGTGTTGGGAATCGAGCAGGTGAAGAATTGCGACAAGGCGATCCAATCTTATGGCAGACGAAACAAAGATTTATGAAGTTGATTTTTTTAGATGGTTCAAAGACCAACTGAAAGACAAGGGTCTGCAATTCTCCCAATGCGGCTTCAAACTCGGCGATAGCTTGGGCTCGCGTCATGACATTGATTTGCAAACGGGCTTCTGGAAGGAGCCGAGCTACTCGGCGAACAAGCCGTCGAGATGGCTTTACCAGATCGAGCCAGACGGCGCGGGCTGGAAAGCTGTAAATCCTGCGGATGGCCCTCTGAATTTAGGTGCGATCAACGCCKCCCAAGAAGAC
>NZ_FREV01000013.1 GCF_900143545.1 Loktanella sp. Alg231-35
GGCCACGTTGACCACGGCAAGACGACCCTGACAGCGGCGATCACGAAGTACTTTGGTGATTTTCAGGCGTATGACCAGATTGATGGCGCGCCCGAAGAAAAAGCACGTGGTATCACGATCTCAACTGCACACGTTGAGTATGAGACAGAGAGCCGCCACTACGCGCACGTCGACTGCCCCGGCCACGCCGACTACGTCAAGAACATGATCACTGGTGCCGCCCAGATGGACGGCGCGATCCTGGTTGTGAACGCGGCTGACGGCCCAATGCCACAGACCCGCGAGCACATCCTGCTTGGTCGTCAGGTGGGCATTCCTTACATGGTCGTCTACATGAACAAAGTTGACCAAGTGGATGACGATGAGCTGCTTGAGCTGGTTGAAATGGAAATCCGCGAACTGCTGTCCTCTTACGAGTACCCAGGCGACGATATTCCAGTGATCCCGGGTTCGGCGCTGGCCGCTATGGAAGGCAAGACACCAGAGATTGGTGAAGAATCCATCAAAAAGCTGATGGAAGCTGTCGACACATATATCCCGACACCTGCACGTGCGGTTGACCTGCCGTTCCTGATGCCAATCGAGGACGTGTTCTCGATCTCTGGGCGTGGTACTGTTGTGACTGGCCGTGTTGAGCGTGGCGTGATCAACGTTGGTGACGAGATCGAAATCGTTGGTATCCGCGACACCAAGAAGACGACCTGCACAGGCGTTGAAATGTTCCGCAAGCTGCTGGACTCTGGTGAAGCTGGCGACAACATCGGCGCCCTGCTGCGCGGTGTTGACCGTGAAGGCGTTGAGCGTGGCCAGATCCTGTGTAAGCCGGGTTCTGTGAAGCCGCACACAAAGTTCGAAGCCGAAGCCTATATCCTGACCAAGGAAGAGGGTGGCCGTCACACGCCGTTCTTTGCCAACTACCGCCCACAGTTCTACTTCCGTACAACGGACGTGACCGGCACGGTTGAGCTTCCAGCGGGCACCGAGATGGTGATGCCGGGCGACAACCTGAAGTTCAACGTTGAGCTGATCGCACCCATCGCGATGGAAGACGGGTTGCGCTTTGCGATCCGCGAAGGCGGCCGGACTGTTGGCGCGGGTGTTGTGTCTAAAATCGTCGAGTAATCGGCCATGACGCGTGGGTTACACCCACCCTACGTAGGGTGGGTGTAACCCACCGCATGACCAAACAAACAAAAGGCCGCTCCATATGGGGCGGCCTTTACTTATCAATAGCTCACTTTTAGGTTGTGTCAAAAGATGATGCTCTGGAGATCGACTATGAAGAAATCTATACTCCCCATTCTATTGATTGGATTGTTCGCGGCTTGCGCATCCGGGGGGATAGCGCCCAATCAAATGACCAACAGTCGTGACGGGAATTCGGTGTCGGGCAAAGCGGGTGCCAATTGGTCCGACGAAGAACTGCGCAGCAACGCATTCGCAGCGGTCTGTGAGCAAAACGAGACGATCAGCGACCTTCGGATTTCTAGAGATGCTGATGGTGTCGCCACATTTTCGGCGACCTGCCTTAGCTAGGGTGCTGGATCTAGGTCTGATCTCGAAATACACACCATGCGATTGCAATTTGTCGCAACTCATCTGTCTTCGCCACCAGATCGTCCAGATCAGTCACTTTGAAACTTCGCGCTTCTTTCCCATCCCCAGTGAGGTTGGGGAAATCCCCGGGAATCTCTGCTCCCTTGTGGAACATTAAGGAGGCGAGCTTCTTTGCCTTGGGAAAGAAGCTCGCCATATTACCTTTGTAGACAAAGGTCGGCGCTTGCCACTTGATCGTTTCGGTGATCCGGGGATCAGCCTCAAGGATCAGGTCGCGGATCGCCATCACCACGGGTTTCATCGGGTTGTCATAGGCGTCCAGCCACGCATCAACCTCCGGGTTCTTCATTTCAGCTACCCTCCATATCCAGAGTTGTCTTGAGACTGCAAATCTGACCATCTCGGATTTGAAATTCGTTTTTCCCACTGCCGCGTCCACCAGGTATTGCCTCTGAAATGCAGGTCCAGCTTACGGTAATCACGGCATCCTGAACGGTGACATCGCCAAGGGTGATCACCGCATCATTGAACGCCTCAGTGCGGCTGCTATCAAAAGCTGCCGCAATTGCCTTTGGGCCGCGGTGTGGGCCCGATTGACCTGAGAATGGCTCTTCATAGATTGCGTCGTCCGAAAACATCTCTTGCAACAAGCCAAGGCCTGACGGCCCGGCCTGCATTGCCAGAAAGAAGTTCGTGATCTCTAATGGCATCTGATTCATGAAGGAGCCTTTCGATGGCTGTGGATGACAAAATAATTGCCGCATTGTCCGAGGCGGTGGGGGCGTTGCAGCGTGACGCGCCCCGACCGTTGCCTGCGGGTGCCGTTGCGGCACTGGCAGATATCGCCGTGCCCGGCACGCGCGTCCGTATCGATATGGCCGCAACAGCGGCGATTGGTGTGCCTTTGATCACGGTAGAGCAATCGCGCGACGATACCGCAGTCTTTGCGGCTCTTACCCGTCGCCAACGCGAGGTCGCCGATCTGATCGTGCAAGGCCAGTCCAATAAGGACATCGCATTGTCGCTGGGCATCAGTGTCGCCACGGTCAAAGATCATGTACATGGCATCCTTCAACGGTTGCAGCTTCCGTCACGTGTTGCTGTCATGGCGGCGGCGCGTTTCTGAAAAGAACGTAAGCCGCGCCGCGAATCGAAACAATCCATCCAAAGATGGGGATGTTCCCGCCGGAGACCCAAGACATATGCCTTTCCCGACCGCCGATATTCTTCATCCTGTCACCCTTCCTGATGGCACTGTTCATAAGGGCAACGTCTTTTTGAACGCTGCGATCACCCACCCCAATTGGGATATTGGTGATTACACCTACGCCAATGACTTTGATCCACCAGAAAACCCCAAGGACTGGGCGGGGCGATTGGCCCCTTATCTGTTTCCGATCGCGACGGATCGCATCATCATCGGCAAGTTCGGCCAGATCGCCCATGGTGTGAAATTCATCACCGATGGTGCGAACCATGCGCGCGAGGGCTTTTCGACCTTCCCATTTGCCATCCACCAGCCAGAGCGCTTTGCCGACTATCCCAAGAGCCTGCGTCCGGGCCGCGATATTCGGATCGGTCATGACGTCTGGATCGGAACAGAGGCGCGGATCATGGCAGGGGCCGAGATTGGCAATGGTGTGATCATTGGTGCGGGCGCTGTAGTATCGGGCAAGGTGCCCGATTATGCCATTGTTGCTGGAAACCGCGCCACGATACAGCGGATGCGTTTTGATGATGCAACAATAGCAACGCTCAATCAGATTGCGTGGTGGGATTGGGATATCGCCAATATTTTGCAGCATGAAGCCGCGATTACAGGTGCTGATCTTGCCGCACTCACGCGCGCGTCAGAGCTTTAGGCCCCCGGCGCCACACCTGCCAATGCATCGGCGCGATGTGCGGTATCTGTAAGTGCTTGTTGCAGGCTTGTGCGTAGCGTTTCAATCTCGTCATTCGTCATTTTGCGCGACGCTGGTTCTTGGGCGCGCTGGAATACATACGCCCCTTTGCCAAATGATTTTGGCACCATCATTTGATCCCATGACGACAGCCTGCGTGATCTGCTGGTCGAGAATGCGTAGCAAAAGATGGGCAAGCCCGTGGCCCTTGCCCATTCAAGCGGGGCGTCCTTGACCTGAAGGGCAGGGCCCAATGGCCCGTCGCCGGTCATGCCGATGCTCACCCCGTCTTTGACGCGCTGCAACACTGTGCGCGACGCTGCACGGTTGGACAGCTTGCGCGACATTTCCATCGGCTGCAAGCCGACCCTGCGTTGCAACGCGCCTGACACCCGTCCAATGGGGGATTTGTCGTAGAGGCTGGACAGCGGCCCGTCTACCACCGGCCAATGAAGTGCGCCCATCACGGATCGGCTGTGCCACATCACCAGCAAGATGGGGCCTTCGTCTAACGCCGCTTTGAGGTCGTCCAGCCCTTCAACCTGCCAAGACGTCGTGCGATTGCAAAACGCCAGATACCCCCCTGCGACCCGCGCAATGAGCGCGGCAAGAAACTCTGATTTCTCGATCCGTTTGCGCAAGGACATGGGTGTCGGCGGGCCTTTGTATACTCGATGCGCCCCTGTTGTCGCATTTCTGGACCTGAACACAAGTGTGCCGCACTTATCCCCCTTGATCCCATCGCTGTTTCGGACTAATCCGACAGCCGGTCGTAGGGGTATAGCTCAGTTGGTAGAGCGGCGGTCTCCAAAACCGTAGGTCCCGGGTTCAAGTCCTGGTGCCCCTGCCAGACCAGATCACCGACCAACGCCGGAGGATCATCGTCAACCATGACCGACCCCGCCCTCTCGGTAGCGTTCCATATTGGTGTTCACAAAACAGCCACGTCCCATTTGCAAGACGCGCTAGGCACCGCCCAAGAGGCAATGCGCGCTGACGGCGTTAGTTACCTTGGGCCGGACGCGTTTCGTTTGCCCGGCCGGACGATCCCTGTCTTGTTCGGTTTGCGAACCAAAGCTGCGGTGCCCCATCCCCCTGCCGTAGACCGACTGATCCGTATGGCAGCAGGGGGTCACCGGGTAGTGATCAGTGAAGAGAACTTCATCGGCCCGCTTAATCCAGCGAAGGACGCGCGCGCTAAGCCGCGTTATCCAGCTGCGGCGCGCCGGTTGAACGGTCTGGCCGAAGCGATGGGACAGCAGGTCGCGGTGTTCGTTGCGCTGCGACGCCCGACGACTTTCATCAATTCGGCCTACTGCCAGTCATTGCTGGGCGGGAGTATTGATCCGGTCGCATCATATCTGGCGCGAAACGGACCTGATGAAATAAATTGGCATGCGATGATCAGGGATATGGTCGATGCACCCAACATCGGGCACATCACCGTTTGGCGCTACGAGGATTACGCATCGCTTTTTGAACCGATCACGCAAGCGCTTGTTGGCACGCAGGCGGCTAGCCATTTGATGCCGTCAGAGCGCCGGATCAATCGCGGTCTTTCCTCGGCGGCTGTGGCTGAGGTGCTGCATCGTCGCGGTGACAGTACGATTGATTTGCCAGCGACTGTGGCGCGTCAGATGCTGTCGGTGGATCATGGTTATCCGGCGTTTGATGCCTTCACACCCGCAGAACACGCAGCAAGTGAAGTGGCATATACAGCACAGATCGAAGGTATTGCTGCACTGCCGGATGTCACGGTTCTGCGTCCTTAGGCCCTGTGCCGCAGAAGTGTTTCAACGGCGACACTGCACCCTTGAATTTGCATGCCGTTGCCCGTATGTGCCTCTTGTTTCGATAAAGGACAAAGCGTCATGGCCATCGCCAACCCCGTCAAGTTTATTCAGGAAGTTCGCGCCGAGGTGTCCAAGGTCGTCTGGCCGACACGCCGCGAGGTGCTTTTGACCACCGTGATGGTCTTTATCATGGCGGCCCTGACGGCGGTCTTCTTTTCATTGGTTGACCTGCTGATCCGCACTGGCCTGACCGGTGTGCTGACATACTTTGGCGGCTAAGGACGCAGAATCTGCGCGTCCCTCTTGAAAACATTCGGTGGCAGCGGTAAGAGCCACCAACTTTCCGAAAATGGCGTGCTACGAATCGAGTTGCACGCCGCTTTTATTTTCGGGACCAGCGCGAGGCGCTGGCATGAATTGAAAACTGGGTCCTGCTGGGCCACGACGACAAGGTGCTCTGACAGATGGCCAAACGGTGGTATTCGGTAAGCGTTCTCTCAAACTTTGAGAAGAAAATTGCAGAGGCGATCCGCACCAAAGCGGAAGAGCAGGGGCTGGCCGACCAGATCGACGAAGTGCTGGTGCCAACCGAAGAAGTCATTGAGATCCGTCGCAACAAAAAGGTGACCGCCGAGCGTCGCTTCATGCCCGGATACGTCTTGGTCCACATGGAAATGTCCGATGAGGGCTATCACCTGATCAACTCGATCAACCGCGTCACTGGTTTTCTTGGTCCGCAAGGTCGCCCGATGCCAATGCGCGACGCCGAAGTGCAGGCCATCCTTGGTCGTGTGCAGGAAGGTGAGGATGCGCCACGCACGCTCATCAACTTTGAGATCGGCGAGAAGATCAAAGTCAACGACGGTCCGTTTGAGGATTTCGATGGCATGGTCGAGGAAGTAGACGAAGAGAACCAGCGCCTGAAGGTGACTGTATCGATCTTTGGCCGCGAAACACCGGTCGAGCTGGAGTTCACGCAGGTATCTAAGCAGTAAGTGACCGTGACAGAGATTTGGAAAAGGGGAGCGCTGGGCGCTCCCCTTTTTTCGTGTTGGTGGTCGCGCATGGCGACGCTAAGCCAAAGATGCCGATGACCTTGCGTGATCAACCACCCCCAGCGCCGGCTGCGTTTGGACGAACTGGCGCAACCAAACGAAGTTCAGGCGTCTTCGTACATTTCTTCAAGGCTTGGTAGGCCCAGCTGCGTCATCTCTTGCGCATCATACTCAGCGATGAATGCGGTGTCTTGTGCAGCCATGCATTGATCAAACCATTCGCGGAGCCTGCCTTGCGCAGGGATCAAATCGGGAAACCACTGAAATGGTGCGCTGACCAAAAGATCGGCCGCAGAGAATTCATCATCCACGAGGAATGCATGTTTGGCCAAGGCCGCTTCGAGCGCCGTAAACATTGTTGCTTGATCACGGCACCACGCGTGGATCATCGCATTTTCCGCTATCTCCAGATAGGTCAGATACAAGATCGGTTCGACAACATTTCCGTAATAGAACAGCCAACTCAAGTAGTCCCCTCGCGCGGGGTTATCAACGCCGCGCCCCAAGGGGCTGTCAAAGTGATCTGTCAGCCAAAGCATGATTGCACCGCGTTCCCTGATGATGCGACCATTGACCTCTAGCAAGGGCACTTTCCCTTCTGGGTGTGGGTTCTTGGGGTCCGACTGCCCCAGGCCGCCGTGCCTTATGATATGCACTGTTTTGATGGTCACTTCGGTTTCTTTGCCCATCAGACGTAGCAAGCTGAGGATGCCGGTCGAGCGGGAATGCGGAGAGTGGTAGAGCGTTATCATCGTTTGATCCTTCGATTTCCATTGTCTGCACTATGACGACCCCCTGTTGCCATTTTCTGTCAGTAGGGTTCTGATGGGATGCATCATGGCCAAATCAGATCGTCTTTTTCGTCTTATGCAGCTGATGCGGACCCTGCCGCAGCCGGTAAGAGCCGCCACCTTGGCAGAGCGGTTGGAAGTTTCGCGTCGGACCCTTTACCGCGATATTGAGGCATTAAGGGTTGCTGGTGCGCGGATCGAAGGCGAGGCCGGTGTCGGGTACACCCTTGTCGAAGACTTCGCCATGCCACCGCAAACGTTGACGCGACTAGAAACGGAGGCGCTGGCGATTGGTCTGGCAGATGTGCAATTTCGCGGTGATGCGCAGTTGGCAGCGGCGGCGCGCGATGCGATGGCAAAAATCACCGCAACGTTGAAGGAACATCAACAACGTGACGTTCTGCATGCGGTCAGCCAAGTTTATCGGTTCACCACGCACGAGGCATCGACGGTCGACATTACCGCTATCCGCGAGGCCTGCTGGGACGAGCGCGCCCTGCGTATCACATATGAAGATCGCAAAGGGGCCGTGACCCAGCGGCGCATCTTTCCACTGGCTGTATTGTACTTTGAATATGCGGTGATGCTCTTGGCATACTGCCATCTACGTGACGGTTATAGGTCGTTTCATGTCACACACATCCGGGACGTCCAGCCACTGGACGAGAGGTTTCGGCCCCACCGCGTCCGTCTGTTGAACGACTATATTGTGAAGTTGCGTGCTCGGCTTGGCGAATCTGGCGAAGATCTGACAGTGATGTAGCGTGTCTTCTTGTTTGAAGATTCTCAGAGCGGGCATTCTGCCGAGAGATGATCAGCCGCCCGTCCACAGCTCCATCTTAGGGTCACTTAGACACACTAAGGCGGTCCGCTTGAGATGTAGAGAATGCAAAACCGCTTGCAAATACTGCGATTCCCGCCTAATGCCCGCCGATGTTGGTCGACCTTGACCAACATTCATGTGGGAGGCGAGGCGCACGCGTGCGTCGAACCGGACCACACAACGAAAAGCCTTGCGGTCGCGACCAAGGGGCGTTGAAAAAGGAATAGGCTTATGGCCAAGAAGATTATGGGTACGCTCAAGCTGCAGGTTCCTGCAGGTGCTGCAAACCCGTCCCCACCTGTCGGCCCAGCGCTGGGTCAGCGCGGCATCAACATCATGGAATTCTGCAAGGCGTTCAACGCCAAGACAGAAGACATGGAAAAGAATGCCCCATGCCCGACTGTGATTACCTACTATCAGGACAAGTCGTTCACGATGGAAATCAAGACGCCCCCAGCGTCTTACTACATCAAGAAAGCGGCCAAGCTGAAGTCCGGCTCCAAAGAGCCAGGCAAGTCTGTTGCGGGTTCTATTACCGGCAAGCAGGTTCGTGAAATCGCAGAAGCCAAGATGAAGGACCTCAACGCGACGTCCATCGAAGGTGCGATGCAGATCATCATGGGCTCTGCCCGTTCTATGGGCATTGAGGTGAAGTAATGGCAAAGTTTGGTAAGCGCGCAACTGCGGCCCGCGCAGCATTCGACGGCAAGCACAACGTGTCCGTTGAAGAGGCAGCATCCCTCGTCAAGGACAACGCCAAGGCGAAGTTTGACGAAAGCATCGAGATTGCAATGACACTGGGTGTTGACCCGCGTCACGCCGACCAGATGGTCCGCGGCACTGTTTCTTTGCCACACGGCACAGGTAAGACTGTTCGCGTTGCTGTCTTTGCTCGTGGCGAAAAGGCTGACGAAGCAAAAGCAGCCGGTGCAGACATCGTTGGCGCAGAAGACCTGATGGAAACTGTCCAGGGCGGCACAATTGACTTTGACCGCTGCATCGCCACACCTGACATGATGGCTGTTGTTGGCCGTCTGGGTAAGGTGCTGGGTCCACGTAACCTGATGCCAAACCCACGTGTTGGCACAGTGACCATGGACGTGAAGCAAGCTGTTGAAGACGCCAAAGGCGGCCAGGTGCAGTTCAAGGCAGAAAAAGCTGGTGTTGTTCACGCCGGTATCGGCAAAGCCTCTTTCACGGCCGAGCAGATTGCTGAAAACATGAAGGCGTTTGTTGACGCCGTCGGCAAAGCAAAGCCAACAGGTGCCAAGGGCACATACATGAAAAAGATCGCTGTCAGCTCGACCATGGGCCCAGGCGTTTCCATTGATGTCAGCTCTGCCACCGGCAACGCTTAATATGATAAGTTGAAAGGGCGGCGTAGCGCCCTTTCAACACTTTCAGAATTTTCGACAGCCGCAAGATCGACAACCTTGCAGCGCCTCACGCTTTTCGTCCACATAGTCAGAAATAGTGTTTCGCACCGAAGGAATTTCCGGTGCATCACGAAGCTCGTGAGATTTTTGTGGACAAGTTAGACCCTGACAACAAATGCGTCGTACTTGCTGCACGCGGCCTAGCTTGCGAAACAGACCATACACGACATGGACTTGGTGAAGATGGCACGTGGGCTATCCTTTTGAGGTCGTCCATTTTCTCTCTTCACATTGGAGCAAAGGCCTCCTATATCGACGACTGCAGACAGACGCGCGATTCCTCGTGTGTCTTCTGTTTCGTCCGAGACGGTGGGTTGGCTATAGGCCGCTAATTCCTGCCTGAGACGGGATAGACCGGATTTACCCAAGGCCATGCCTTGGTCCAAGCTGGCTCAACCCCCGTATATGTGGACATCGACTGTTGGACGGTTTTCCGTTCGGCAAAATTGAGCCGGGAAGCAATTCCCAAACTTGGAGTGAAACTGTGGATAGAGCACAAAAAGAACAGCTGGTCGATGATCTCGGCCAGATCTTTGAAAGCTCTGGCGTTGTAGTGGTTGCCCACTACGAAGGCATGACAGTTGCTGAAATGCAGGACCTGCGCGCAAACATGCGTGAAGCGGGCGGTTCCGTACGCGTTGCCAAGAACAAGCTCGCCAAAATCGCCCTTGAGGGCAAGCCTTGCGCAAGCATCGCTGAATACCTCGAAGGCATGACTGTAATCGCCTATTCTGAAGACCCCGTCGCTGCGGCGAAGGTTGTCGACAAATACGCCAAAGAGAATGACAAACTTGTCGTTCTTGGCGGTGCTATGGGTGAAACAGCATTGGACGTGGCTGGTGTGAAAGCCGTTGCCGGGATGCCATCGCGCGAGGAGCTTATCGCTTCTATCGTGGGCTGCATCGGGGCACCTGCAAGCAACATCGCCGGGGCCATTGGCGCGCCTGCTTCGAACATCGCAAGCATTCTTTCGACCATCGAAGAGAAAGCTGCATAAAGCATCTGAATTGACTTGGGGGTTCACCCCCACGTTGGAACACACATAACTAAAACGGAAAGCATAAAATGGCTGATCTGAAAAAACTTGCTGAAGAGATCGTAGGTCTGACCCTTCTCGAAGCACAAGAACTGAAAACCATCCTCAAGGACGAGTATGGCATTGAGCCCGCAGCTGGCGGCGCAGTGATGATGGCTGCTGGCGGCGACGCTGGTGGTGAAGCTGAAGCAGAGAAGACAGAATTCGACGTCGTTCTCAAAAACGCTGGCGCATCCAAAATCAACGTCATCAAAGAAGTCCGCGGCATCACAGGTCTTGGCCTGAAAGAAGCCAAGGACCTTGTCGAAGCTGGTGGCAAGATCAAAGAAGGCGCTGCAAAAGCAGAAGCCGAAGAGATCAAAGCCAAACTGGAAGCTGCTGGCGCAGAGGTCGAACTGGCCTAAGCCAGATCGATTTGATCAAGAAAGAACCGGGTCGCGCAAGCGGTCCGGTTTTTTTGTGTCCAGCGGTTGCGTGGACAGCGTTCGGTAGGGGATTTGGCCGGGTTTTGTGGTGGGACGCTGGGAACGCGTTAAGAGGCGGGGTTTGCGGGGTTCCGCGCCCGATACATCGCGATGTATTGCGGGCAGAAGTTGTATGTCCAGATGTACGTGGTTTGGCGTGTAAATGGTGAGTGCGGGAAGACGGTTAAGGATGAGTTGAGGTTGAGTGGACGCTGATAAATCAAGAACGCTGCGCCCACTGACTTGCATACAAACATAGCTTTGGTTCATTAGATATCGGTGAACGTCATATGGGTCAGTAACTCCATGAATTATCGAGCGGAAGTTGATGGGTTACGCGCTGTAGCCGTCGTCCCAGTCATATTGTTCCACGCAGGTGTTCCGGGCATTACCGGCGGTTTTGTGGGTGTTGACGTCTTTTTTGTTATTTCTGGGTTCCTCATCACAACGCTCATTCTACGCGCGCAAGACCGCGAAGACTTTTCGTTGCTGACCTTCTACGAAAGGCGCGCCCGACGCATTCTTCCTGCGTTATTTCTCGTTCTCGCAGCGACCGTTCTTGCTGCGTATAATTGGATCCCATTTTGGGATTTCCCAGATTTCTTACGGAGCGTTGCGGCGACGGCACTTTTTCTTTCGAACGTTCATTTTTGGGAGAACATCGGCTACTTCGCTGTGGCAGCCGAAGAACAACCACTGCTGCATACCTGGAGCCTTGCGGTAGAAGAGCAATTCTATTTGCTTTTTCCTCTGCTTCTAATGGTGAAAATGCGGCCTGCTATCTTAGGTGGTGTCGTACTTGGCATGTTCGTTGCGAGCCTCGCCCTTAGTCAGTGGGGTTCATTGCACGAGCCAGAGGTGAATTTCTTTTTCACACCATCGCGGGTGTGGGAGCTGATGGCTGGGGCGCTTTGCGCAATCTGGAAAGTGTCGCGAACACCAAAGCCCAATGATGCTTTGGCCTTTATCGGATTGGCGATGGTGGTCAGCGCGATGTTCATCTACGACACATCGACCCCATTTCCTTCTTTCTACACGCTTTTGCCTGTCGTGGGCGCCTGTCTGCTGCTGAGCGCTCATCCGGGGACCTATGTTCAGAAGGTATTGTCTTGCGCACCTCTCGTCGGGATTGGTTTGATTAGCTACAGTGCATATCTTTGGCACCAGCCGCTCTTTGTCTTTGCGCGGCTGAAGATCGGACCCGATCTGACACTGCTGCAAATCGCTATTCTAATTCTTGCGACAATCGCTCTTTCCTATGTCACATGGCGCTGGGTAGAACAGCCAGTGCGAAAAGCAGAGTATCGCTGGTCGCGTACACGTGGCCAGGTATTTGCCTTATCTGGTGCAGGTATTGCGGCGTCCATCATCGCCTTTGCAACGCTTGACAATGAAGAGCACTATTTGGCCGGGCTGACACCAAAGCAAATTGAATACCTGCCTTATCTACGCCATGAGGCAGAGCTTCGAGAGGCCAGCGACGCCGATACAAATCGGTGCAGTGTAAGCGGGGGTCTCGCGAACTTTGATGTAGAGCGTTGCCTGGAATTGTCTGACACAAAGGCAAATGTGCTGCTTATCGGTGATAGTCACGCGTCGCATTTCTTTGACGCATTGGTTGCAGAGTATCCCGAAGTCAACATGATGCAAGCGACCGCGTCAGGATGCCGTCCCCTTCTCAACTACGCCGGTGATAGGGAGTGTACCGATTTGGCGCGTTTCCTACTCGAAACCTACATACCTGATTCAGATATTGACGCCGTCATCGTGTCCGGCCGATGGAGGTCGCGTGATGTGCAAGCAGCGCGCACGACTGCTGCCCATCTTAGGCCACACGTAGCAAATGTCATCGTTATGGGCCCGACGATAGAGTACACGATCGATCTGCCGCAGATCCTGATGAAACATGCTGATGCTGATCTCGCCACCATCATAGACGTTGCCACTTCGCTGCGCCGAATGGATCGTACTGAAGTGTCCCAGATGATGGCTGAGGCGACCGTTGCCGCTGGGGCAAAATATGTGGATGTTCAGGCGTTTTTGTGTGCCCAGGATCGGTGTCGCGTGTTTACGCCTGATGGTGTGCCGATCACCTATGACAATGGACATTTTCTGCCCGAGGCTGCGACTTGGATCATCCGCGAGATGCGGAGCACTGGGGCGCTGCGACTTGAGGACATCGGTGGTTGAATGAAGTTAGAGTGATCAGGTGCACCTAACAGCCCCATAGTTTTCATGTTAGGCGCTGCCTCCGCTATGAAAGCTGCGTTAGAGAGTTCTTGCAAATGGATTTAGTCATTCATGGCCCCGGCTTGACCAAGCGCACCCGATCTATACGATTGATTTTCCCTAAAACCCTTGAACTTTACCCGAATCTCTCTTAGTTGGCAGGTTCTGGTCAGCGCAATATTCGGACATACATAATCTAGCTCATTTGAAACTTATCTTTCAAAGCGCCTCGCATGCGCGTTTTGACAGGTAAGTTGGTCGTTTCGGGAGAGGTGTTTTGGGAAGCACCTCAGGTATTGAAACAACCCTCACCGTAATCGGACGCGTTTTGGTAGCCCAGCCAAAGCGCGTTCTGACATTATGGAGACCCGGCACATATGGCTTCTACATTCCTTGGTCAGAAACGCCTCCGCAAGTACTACGGCAAAATCCGCGAAGTACTTGAAATGCCGAACCTTATTGAGGTTCAAAAATCTTCCTACGATCTGTTCCTGCGCTCTGGCGACAGTGATACACCGCTTGACGGTGAAGGCATCAAAGGTGTCTTCCAGTCGGTGTTCCCGATCAAGGATTTCAATGAAACCGCCGTGCTTGAGTTCGTCAAGTATGAGCTGGAAAAGCCGAAGTACGATGTTGAGGAATGTCAGCAGCGTGACATGACTTACAGCGCGCCGCTGAAGGTCACCCTGCGTTTGATCGTGTTCGAAGTTGATGAAGACACAGGCGCCAAATCCGTCAAGGACATCAAAGAACAAGACGTGTTCATGGGTGATATGCCTTTGATGACGCCAAACGGCACATTCGTCGTTAACGGCACAGAGCGCGTGATCGTATCCCAGATGCACCGTTCCCCCGGTGTGTTCTTTGACCACGACAAGGGCAAAACCCACTCTTCGGGCAAGCTCCTGTTTGCCTGCCGCATTATCCCATACCGTGGCAGTTGGCTCGACTTTGAATTCGACGCCAAGGACCTTGTGTTCTGCCGGATTGACCGCCGTCGTAAACTGCCTGTGACAACCCTGCTTTATGCGCTGGGTCTGGATCAGGAAGGCATTATGAATGCCTATTACAACACCGTTGACTACAAGCTGGCCAAAAAGGCTGCGGGTTGGACAACCAAGTTCTTCCCAGAGCGTGTGCGCGGCACGCGCCCTGCCTTTGATCTGGTCGACGCCAAAACCGGTGAAGTCATCGCCAAAGCTGGCGAGAAGGTTACCCCGCGTTCAGTCAAGAAACTGATCGACGCAGGCGAAGTCACCGATCTGCTGGTCCCATACGAGAATATCGTGGGCAAGTTCGTGGCCGAAGACATCATCAACGAAGAAAACGGTGCGATTTATGTCGAAGCCGGTGATGAGCTGACGCTTGAGATGGACAAAGAGGGTGAAGTCATTGGCGGCACCCTGAAAGATCTGGTTGATGCGGGCATCAAGACGATCCCTGTGCTGGACATCGATAACGTCACTGTGGGCGCTTACATGCGCAACACAATGGCCGCAGATAAGAACATGAACCGCGAAACCGCGCTCATGGATATCTACCGTGTCATGCGTCCGGGCGAGCCGCCGACCGTTGATTCAGCCTCAGCCCTGTTCGACACGTTGTTCTTTGACAGCGAGCGCTATGACCTGTCCGCCGTTGGCCGTGTGAAGATGAACATGCGTCTTGATCTAGATGCCGAAGACACCATGCGCACCCTGCGCAAGGAAGACATCGTATCCTGCATCAAAGCGCTGGTTGAACTGCGCGACGGTAGAGGCGATGTCGATGACATCGATCACCTTGGCAACCGCCGCGTCCGTTCCGTTGGCGAGCTGATGGAAAACCAGTATCGCGTTGGTCTGTTGCGCATGGAACGCGCGATCAAAGAGCGTATGTCGTCTGTCGAAATCGACACAGTCATGCCGCAGGACCTGATCAACGCGAAACCAGCAGCGGCTGCTGTGCGCGAATTTTTTGGCTCCAGCCAATTGTCCCAATTCATGGACCAAACCAACCCGCTGTCAGAGGTCACGCACAAGCGTCGCCTTTCAGCGCTTGGACCCGGTGGTCTGACACGCGAGCGTGCTGGCTTTGAGGTGCGCGACGTGCACCCAACCCACTACGGTCGTATGTGCCCGATTGAAACGCCAGAAGGACCAAACATTGGTCTGATCAACTCGCTGGCCACCTTCGCTCGTGTGAACAAGTATGGTTTCATTGAAACACCATATCGCAAGGTTACAGACGGCAAGGTCACTGATGAAGTGTCCTACATGTCCGCGACCGAAGAAATGCGTCACACAGTGGCACAGGCCAACGCGAATATGGGTGCCGATGGCACGTTCAACAACGAATTGGTTTCGACCCGTAAGAACGGTGACTACACGCTGTCTCCACGCGAAAACGTGGACCTGATCGACGTGTCGCCAAAGCAGCTTGTCTCTGTTGCGGCGTCTTTGATCCCGTTCCTTGAAAACGACGATGCGAACCGGGCCCTGATGGGTTCAAACATGCAACGTCAGGCGGTTCCACTGCTTCAGGCCGAGGCCCCATTGGTGGGTACTGGCATCGAAGAAGTTGTGGCCCGCGACAGTGGCGCTGCGATCATGGCGAAACGTGGCGGTATCATCGACCAGGTTGATGCCCAGCGTATCGTTATTCGCGCGACGTCTGACCTAGAGTTGGGCGACGCCGGCGTCGACATCTACCGCATGCGCAAATTCCAGCGTTCTAACCAGAACACCTGCATCAACCAGCGTCCGCTGGTGAAGGTGGGTGACAAGATCCAGAAGGGTCAGGTTATTGCCGATGGTCCATCCACCGATATTGGTGAATTGGCCCTTGGTAAGAACGTGGTCGTCGCGTTTATGCCGTGGAACGGCTATAACTACGAAGATAGTATCCTGATCTCTGAGCGTATCGTGCGCGACGACGTCTTCACCTCGATCCACATCGAGGAATTCGAAGTCGCCGCCCGTGACACCAAGCTTGGGCCAGAGGAAATCACACGCGATATTCCAAACGTCGGCGAGGAAGCTCTGCGCAACCTCGACGAAGCGGGTATCGTCTATATCGGTGCCGAAGTTGGCCCCGCAGATATCCTTGTGGGCAAGATCACACCAAAAGGCGAAAGCCCGATGACGCCGGAAGAAAAGCTGCTGCGCGCCATCTTTGGTGAAAAAGCATCCGACGTGCGTGACACATCCCTGCGTCTGCCACCGGGTGACTTTGGTACAGTCGTAGAGGTTCGCGTCTTTAACCGCCACGGCGTGGAAAAAGACGAACGTGCCTTGCAGATTGAACGTGAAGAGGTCGAACGCCTTGCCCGTGACCGCGACGATGAAATGGTCATTCTTGACCGCAACATCTATGCGCGTTTGTGGGACATCATCGGCGGCAAGAAAGCGGCGAAAGGTCCAAAGGGCTTTAAATCCGGTTCGGTTGTCTCCGAAGAAAGCGTTGCTGATCTGACTCGCGGTCAGTGGTGGCAGTTGGCCATGGCGGATGAAGATGACGCCAAGATCGTGGAAGCACTGAACGAACAGTACGAAATCCAGAAGCGTGCGATGGACGCACGGTTCGAGGATAAGGTCGAGAAAGTGCGCCGCGGCGATGATCTGCCTCCGGGTGTGATGAAGATGGTCAAGGTCTTCGTGGCTGTGAAGCGCAAGCTGCAGCCCGGCGATAAGATGGCCGGTCGTCACGGCAACAAAGGTGTTATTTCCAAGGTTGTCCCGATGGAAGACATGCCTTTCTTGGCTGACGGGACACCGGTTGATTTCTGTCTGAACCCATTGGGTGTGCCTTCGCGCATGAACGTCGGTCAGATCTTGGAAACACACATGGGTTGGGCCGCGCGCGGTCTGGGCATTCAGATCGACGATGCGTTGGGTGAATACCGCCGGTCCGGTGATCTGACACCTGTGCGCGACGCGATGAAGATCGTTTATGGCGACAACGTCTATGACGAAGGCATCGCTGGCATGGACGAAGGTGAGCTGATCGAAGCGGCAGGCAATGTCACACGCGGTGTGCCAATTGCCACACCAGTCTTTGACGGTGCGAAAGAGGCTGACGTGAACGACGCGCTGGTGCGTGCCGGGTTCGACACCTCTGGTCAGTCGGTTCTTTATGATGGCCGCACCGGTGAGCAGTTTAGCCGCAAGGTCACAGTGGGTGTGAAATACCTGCTGAAACTGCACCACCTTGTCGATGACAAGATCCACGCGCGTTCCACCGGGCCTTACAGCCTTGTCACGCAGCAACCGTTGGGTGGTAAAGCCCAGTTCGGTGGCCAGCGTTTCGGGGAAATGGAAGTCTGGGCATTGGAAGCCTACGGCGCTGCTTACACCTTGCAAGAAATGCTGACTGTGAAGTCGGATGACGTGGCAGGGCGGACGAAAGTCTATGAAAGCATCGTCAAAGGCGAAGACAACTTTGAGGCCGGCGTCCCAGAGTCGTTCAACGTGCTTGTGAAAGAAGTCCGGGGCCTCGGCCTCAACATGGAACTCCTGGATGCGGAGGATGAAGAGTAGGGCCTCGCGCCTTACTCTCCCCACCCTCAAACGCACCCAATTCAAGGAATTGAAGATGAACCAGGAACTGACAAACAACCCGTTTAACCCGCTCACACCGGCGAAAACGTTTGACGAAATCAAGGTCTCTTTGGCGTCGCCAGAGCGGATCCTGTCGTGGTCTTTCGGCGAGATCAAGAAGCCGGAAACCATCAACTACCGGACGTTCAAGCCAGAACGCGACGGTCTGTTCTGCGCGCGTATCTTTGGCCCGATCAAAGATTACGAATGCCTGTGCGGTAAATATAAACGCATGAAGTATCGCGGCGTTGTCTGCGAAAAATGCGGTGTGGAAGTCACCCTGCAAAAGGTTCGCCGCGAGCGGATGGGCCATATTGAGCTGGCGGCACCCGTTGCACACATCTGGTTCCTGAAATCGCTGCCATCCCGCATCGGCCTGATGCTGGACATGACGCTGCGCGATCTGGAACGTATTCTGTACTTCGAAAACTACGTGGTGATCGAACCCGGCCTGACTGACCTGACCTATGGTCAGTTGATGACCGAGGAAGAATTCAACGACGCGCAGGATTTGTATGGCATGGACGCGTTCCAAGCCAACATCGGTGCCGAAGCGATCCGCGAAATGCTGTCCCAGATCGACCTTGAGTCCGAAGCAGAACAACTGCGCGCTGACCTCAAAGAGGCCACAGGCGAGCTGAAGCCAAAGAAGATCATCAAGCGTTTGAAGATCGTGGAATCCTTCCTTGAATCCGGTAACCGCCCAGAGTGGATGGTTCTGACAGTGATCCCTGTGATCCCGCCAGAACTGCGCCCGCTGGTCCCACTGGATGGTGGCCGTTTTGCAACCTCTGATCTGAACGATCTTTATCGTCGTGTGATCAACCGCAACAACCGTCTGAAGCGTCTGATCGAACTGCGCGCACCTGATATCATCGTTCGCAACGAAAAGCGGATGCTGCAGGAATCTGTTGATGCATTGTTTGACAACGGCCGTCGTGGCCGCGTGATCACCGGTGCCAACAAGCGCCCGCTGAAATCGCTGTCTGACATGCTGAAAGGTAAGCAGGGTCGCTTCCGTCAGAACCTTTTGGGTAAACGCGTCGATTTCTCGGGTCGTTCGGTCATCGTGACCGGTCCGGAACTCAAGCTGCACCAATGTGGTCTGCCGAAAAAGATGGCGCTGGAGCTGTTCAAGCCGTTCATCTATTCGCGTCTTGAAGCGAAGGGTCTGTCTTCCACCGTCAAGCAAGCCAAGAAACTGGTCGAAAAAGAGCGTCCAGAGGTTTGGGATATCCTTGATGAGGTGATCCGCGAACACCCTGTCATGCTGAACCGTGCGCCGACGCTGCACCGTTTGGGCATTCAGGCGTTTGAACCTGTCCTGATCGAAGGTAAGGCCATCCAGCTTCACCCGCTTGTCTGTTCTGCGTTTAACGCCGACTTTGACGGTGACCAGATGGCCGTTCACGTGCCGCTTTCACTGGAAGCACAGCTTGAAGCCCGTGTTCTGATGATGTCCACGAACAACGTGTTGTCGCCATCGAACGGTGCGCCAATCATCGTGCCATCGCAGGATATGATTTTGGGCCTCTACTACACCACCATCATGCGCGACGGCATGAAGGGTGAGGGCATGAACTTCAGCGATATCGAAGAAGTTGAGCACGCCCTGACCGCGGGTGAGGTGCATCTGCACGCAAAAATCAACGCGCGGATGATGCAGATTGATGACGAAGGTAACGAAGTGCAGATGCGCTTTGAAACCACACCGGGCCGTTTGCGTCTGGGGTCATTGCTGCCGCTGAACACCAAAGCACCTTTTGCCTTGGTCAACCGTCTGCTGCGCAAGAAAGAAGTGCAGCAGGTCATCGACACTGTCTATCGCTACTGTGGTCAGAAAGAATCTGTCATCTTCTGTGACCAGATCATGACCATGGGTTTCCGTGAAGCGTTCAAGGCGGGCATTTCCTTTGGTAAGGACGACATGGTTGTGCCTGATACCAAGTGGGACCTCGTCAACGAGACCCGCGATCAGGTGAAGGACTTTGAACAGCAATATATGGACGGCCTGATCACCCAAGGTGAGAAGTACAACAAGGTTGTCGATGCTTGGTCAAAGTCCAACGACAAAGTCACCGACGCGATGATGGCTACCATTGGTGAGACACCAACGCTGGAAGATGGATCACAGGGTGAGCCGAACTCGGTTTACATGATGGCCCACTCTGGTGCGCGTGGCTCGGTCACACAGATGAAGCAGCTGGGTGGTATGCGCGGTCTGATGGCCAAGCCGAATGGCGAGATCATCGAAACGCCGATCATTTCGAACTTTAAGGAAGGTCTGACCGTTCTTGAATACTTCAACTCTACCCACGGTGCCCGTAAGGGTCTGTCGGATACGGCGTTGAAAACTGCGAACTCTGGTTACCTGACACGTCGTCTGGTGGACGTCGCCCAAGACTGTATCGTCCGCGAGGTCGATTGCGGAACAGAGCGTGCGATCACGGCTGAGGCTGCGGTCAATGATGGTGAGGTTGTCGCGTCTTTGGCCGAGCGTGTGCTGGGCCGTGTGTCTGCGGATGATGTCATCAAGCCGGGCACGGACGAAGTGATCGTCGAAGCAGGTGAACTGATCGACGAACGCAAGGCCGACATGATCGACATGGCGGGCATCGCCAAGATGCGCATCCGCTCACCGCTGACATGCGAATCCGAGGATGGCGTCTGCGCAATGTGCTATGGCCGTGACTTGGCCCGCGGTACACGGGTTAACATTGGTGAAGCTGTCGGTATCATCGCCGCACAGTCAATCGGTGAACCCGGCACGCAGCTGACCATGCGGACATTCCACATTGGTGGTGTTGCCCAAGGTGGCCAACAGTCGTTCCAAGAGGCGTCTCAGCCCGGTAAGGTTCGTTTCGACAACGAAGTGTTGTTGGAAAATGCCGCTGGTGAAATGGTTGTAATGGGTCGCAACATGACCCTGTCGATCATGGACGCAGACGACAATGAAATCGCCAGCCACAAGGTGGGTTACGGTTCCAAGGTGTTTGTCAAAGACGGGCAGGACATCCTGCGCGGCGATAAGATGTTCGAATGGGATCCATACACTCTGCCGATCATTGCCGAACAGTCCGGTACAGCCAAATACGTTGATCTGGTCAACGGGATCGCGGTCCGTGAAGACACTGATGATGCAACGGGTATGACCCAGCGCATCGTGTCTGACTGGCGCGCGGCACCCAAGGGCAATGAGCTTGCACCAAAGATCATCGTTGTGGGCAAAGACGGCGAAGCAGCAGTCAAGGAAGATGGCAACCCAGTTGCCTATCCGATGTCTGTTGATGCGGTTCTGTCAGTGGAAGACGGAGAAGAGATCAAAGCCGGTGACGTTGTCGCGCGTATCCCACGTGAGGGTGCCAAGACTAAGGACATTACCGGTGGTCTGCCACGTGTGGCCGAACTGTTCGAAGCCCGTCGTCCGAAAGATCACGCGATCATCGCCGAAATCGATGGCTATGTGCGCTTTGGCAAGGACTATAAGAACAAGCGTCGCATCGCGATTGAATCCTCTGACGATGCAGAGGTGAAGGTCGAGTACATGGTGCCCAAGGGTAAGCACATTCCGGTTGCGGAAGGTGACTTTATCAAAAAGGGCGACTACATCATGGACGGCAACCCGGCCCCGCACGATATTCTCGCGGTTATGGGTGTTGAGGCGCTGGCCGACTATATGATCGACGAAGTGCAGGACGTTTATCGTTTGCAGGGTGTGAAGATCAACGACAAGCACATCGAAGTTATCGTGCGTCAGATGCTCCAGAAGTGGGAGATTCAGGACAGTGGTGACACTGTTCTGCTGAAAGGCGAGAACGTCGATAAGGCTGAATTTGATGAAGCCAACGCAAAGGCACTTGCACGGGGTGACCGCCCTGCACAGGGCGAGCCGATCTTGTTGGGTATCACAAAAGCGTCCTTGCAGACCCGTTCGTTCATCTCTGCCGCATCGTTCCAGGAAACCACGCGCGTGCTGACCGAAGCATCCGTGCAGGGCAAGCGGGACAAGCTGATCGGTTTGAAAGAGAACGTCATTGTTGGCCGTCTGATCCCCGCTGGTACCGGTGGTGCAACACAACAAATGCGCCGTGTTGCAGCAGAGCGTGACAACGTCGTGATCGAGGCGCGCCGCGAAGAGGCTGAACAAGCCGCGGCATTGGCTGCGCCACTGGCGATGGACAGCGGCGCCCCAGAAGGTGAGACCTACGATGATCTGATCGTCGAGACACCAGAGGGCGGCGAGGCATAAGCCTTTCTGTTGATAAGAATTGAGAAGGGGCCCCTTGCGGGCCCCTTTTTTGTTGGGCCACTGCGGCTTGGACCACCCCATTCTTCGCTTTGGTGATGCAGATCAAAGCGCGCTCTTCCGCGTCACGCTATCTTTGTGAAAACAAGAAGGAAGATCACCATGTATAAGAACATCCTCGTTCCTGTCTCGTTTGAGGCGGATCGCAATGCGCAAGGAGCCATGGACGTAGCACAGTCGCTGCGTGCCGAAGGCGGTTGCATCACCTGTTTGCACGTACTTGAGCAGTTGCCGAATTACGCAACGCAATACCTGCCCGAAGGGCATATCGAGGCGGCCAAAGCCGAGGTCGTCGTGGGGTTGAAGAACCTTGTCGATGGTGTTGCAGATGCGTCCAGCATGGTGGTCGAAGGGCACTCGTCCCGCACGATCTTGTCCCATGCTGATAACAACGGTGTCGATCTTATCATCGTGGCCAGCCATCAGCCGGGTATGCAAGATTACCTCTTGGGGTCCACGGCTGCCAAGGTTGTTCGCCATGCAAGATGTGCGGTGCATGTGCTGCGCTAGCGGTTAATGCTGGTCCCAGTTGAATTGCGCTGATAGGCCGAACTTATGCTGGCCTTGTCAGACAATATTCGTGGTGCGCTTTTGATGATGGGTGCGATGTGCGCCTATACGTTCAACGACGCCTTCATGAAGGCGCTGGCGGATGAGTTGCCGCTGTTTCAAGCGATCTTCTTTCGGGGGATTGGCGCGGTAGTCTGTCTGGCAGTCATGTGCAAACTGCTGGGACAAATGCGCTTTGATTTCTCCATACGGGACTGGCAACTTGTGGTGCTGCGAACCGTTGGAGAGATGGGGGGCACCTATTTTATCCTCACTGCATTGTTCCACATGCCTCTTGCCAATGTCAGTGCGATCCTACAGGTGCTGCCGCTTGCGGTCAGCCTGGCGGCGGCGGTTTTCCTTGGCGAGGCGCTTGGCTGGCTTCGGTTCACGGCCATCTTCGTGGGTTTTGTCGGCGTTCTGCTGGTCATTCAACCTGGCGGCGCGGATTTCAGCATCTTCAGCCTGTATGCCCTTGGTGCCGTGGTTTGTGTCACGCTACGCGATGTCGTTGTGCGACGCATGTCCGGTGATGTCCCTTCGGTTCTTGTGGCGTTGGTTGCGGCTGTCAGCGTCACGGTGATGGGCGGTGTCGGATCGGCGTTTACCGAATGGGCGCCAATCTCGGCCACGTCGGCACTGCAATTGGGGGGTGCCACGGCGTTTCTGATTTTTGGCTACATTGCGTCCGTGAGCGCGATGCGCTTTGGCGAGATCGGGTTTGTCGCGCCGTTTCGCTATACGAGCCTGCTGGCCGCTCTGATCCTTGGCGTGCTGGTCTTTGATGAATGGCCCAATACCTTGGCTATGGGTGGTGCGGCCATTGTTGTCGCCACGGGCCTGTTCACGCTTTACCGCGAGACGAAGCCCCGCGAACGGATCAGACAGCCCTAGTCGCGCGTGCCATAAAAGACGCCTTCGACGTCTATCTCAAAATCGCCCTCGGTCTGCCCGCTGGCAGTGCCATAGACCGTGTCACCGCGGCTGAACCGATCCCGCACATCGCCCTCAAGTATCAAAAGCATCTGGGCATCAACCTGATTGCCGTTCACATCGACACCTGTGATGTCACCTGATGCAAAGGTGTCAATCTGCCCGGCCGTTTCTACGCCATCAAGCGCAAGACGCCCATCAAACCGCTGATTGGGGGTGCCGTCTGGATCAATCAGGTTGATGTTTGACACGCTGCCACCCACACGGTTCGAAGCAAAGCCAACATTCATATTCAGATCGCCAAGGATGCTGCCATTTGCGTCGCCGCTGACATCTGCGCCCAGTTTGCCGGTGTAGGTCACGCTGCCTGTGGGCAGATTGCCGAATGTCGTCTGGGGCAGGGCGCTGATCGTATCGGCCTCGGCAAAGGCCCGATCAACGTCAGCGGCACTGACGGTTGGGGTAAAGTCGGGCCTGTTGTCTGACGATGACACGGTGCAGGCGGAAATCGTGAAAAGGGTCAAAAGCGTTACAGTTGTGCGGATCATCGTGGTGTCTCCATCATATGCGTTGGCGGCAAGGGTGCGCCTTGAAATAACGATGGGGCTGTCCACATATGCTAAGCAATAATAACGAGGTGTTATGCGATAGCGGCCAGTGTTATTGGCCTGTCCGCGACTGAAAGCCCCGACAGCTGTTCCGGGCACGTGCCCTGCTGTTGACAGACTTTCCGACTCCTCCTATACGCCGCTCATCCGGGTAGAAGGGTTCCTTCGTCGTCCCGATATCATACCACGTAGTGGCCAAGAACCGAGCACCTATCGCTTTGTTCCTCTGGAGCTCACCGCACCGAACCTCCGGTAAGGGTTCGACTGCGGAATTTTTGTGCTTTCCGAGATGGAAAGTGCGCTTTGAAACCTCGCGTTTGCCGGACGCACATGTGAATAGATGGGAACATCAAACGATGCCAACGATTCAGCAGCTGATCCGCAAGCCGCGCCAGCCAAAAGTCACACGATCCAAGTCGCAGCACATGGAAGGCTGCCCACAAAAACGCGGTGTTTGCACACGCGTTTACACAACCACACCGAAGAAGCCGAACTCGGCCATGCGTAAGGTTGCCAAAGTGCGCCTGACAAACGGTTTTGAGGTCATCTCTTACATCCCCGGTGAAAGCCACAACCTTCAGGAACACTCTGTGGTTCTGATCCGCGGCGGCCGTGTAAAAGACCTTCCCGGTGTCCGTTACCACATCCTGCGCGGTGTACTTGATACCCAAGGTGTCAAAGACCGTAAGCAACGCCGTTCCAAGTACGGCGCGAAGCGTCCTAAGTGATCCGATAGGATCATCCCGGCCATTGTCCGGGATCTCCTGCTGAAATAGAGGCCCCGGATCAAGTCCGGGGCGCATTCGAGAAACAAAAGAGAGAAGCGCATGTCACGTCGTCACGCCGCTGAAAAACGCGAAGTCCTGCCAGACGCCAAATTTGGTGATCTGGTTCTGACAAAGTTCATGAACAACCTCATGATCGACGGAAAGAAATCCGTCGCAGAACGTATCGTCTACAACGCCTTTGACCGCGTTGAAGACAAGCTGAAGAAATCCCCTGTGGAAGTCTTTCACGAGAGCCTTGATAACATCAAACCATCCGTCGAAGTGCGTTCGCGCCGCGTTGGTGGTGCGACATATCAGGTGCCTGTCGAAGTGCGCCCCGAGCGCCGCGAAGCACTGGCCATCCGTTGGTTGATCGCTGCTGCGAAAAAGCGCAACGAAAACACTATGGAAGAGCGCCTCGCAGGCGAGCTGATGGATGCGGTCAACGGCCGCGGCACAGCCGTCAAAAAGCGTGAAGACACCCATAAGATGGCCGACGCGAACAAAGCGTTCAGCCACTATCGCTGGTAAGAGGAAAGCACTAAAATGGCACGCGACTATCCCCTCGACCTATATCGCAACTTTGGCATTATCGCGCACATCGACGCCGGTAAGACCACATGTTCCGAACGTATCCTGTATTACACAGGCAAATCCCACAACATCGGCGAAGTGCACGATGGTGCGGCCACCATGGACTGGATGGAGCAAGAGCAGGAACGTGGCATCACGATTACTTCTGCTGCGACAACCACCTTCTGGGAGCGCACTGAGAACGGCACAGAGCCTGATAGCCCCAAGCACCGGATGAACATCATCGACACGCCGGGCCACGTTGACTTCACCATTGAAGTTGAGCGTTCTTTGGCTGTGCTTGATGGCGCTGTTTGTGTTCTTGACGCCAACGCTGGTGTTGAGCCGCAGACAGAAACAGTTTGGCGTCAGGCCGACCGTTACAAAGTCCCGCGTATGGTTTTCGTCAACAAGATGGACAAAATCGGCGCTGACTTCTTCAAGTGTGTTGAAATGATCGAGGATCGGACCGGCGCACGTGCGATCCCGGTTGCTTTCCCAATTGGTGCAGAAGACCAGCTGGAAGGCCTTGTTGATCTGGTCACCATGGAAGAGTGGCTGTGGCAAGGCGAAGACCTTGGCGCGTCTTGGATCAAAGCACCGATCCGTGCTGATCTGGCTGACCAAGCTGCCGAATGGCGTGAAAAGCTGGTTGAAGCTGCAGTTGAGCAAGACGACGTCGCAATGGAAGCCTATCTTGAAGGCAACGAGCCAGACGTTCCAACGCTGCGCGCGTTGGTCCGCCAAGGCTGCCTGTCGCTGGCTTTTGTTCCTGTTCTGGGTGGCTCTGCATTTAAGAACAAAGGTGTGCAGCCGCTGCTGAACGCTGTTGTTGATTACCTGCCAAGCCCGCTCGACGTCGTAGATTACATGGGCTTTAAGCCCGGCGATGACGACGAAGTTCGTGACATTGCTCGCCGTGCGGACGATGCCATGGCGTTCTCTGGTCTTGCGTTCAAAATCATGAACGACCCATTTGTGGGCTCCTTGACGTTTACCCGGATTTATTCTGGTACGCTGAACAAGGGCGACACGATGCTCAACTCCACCAAGGGGAACAAAGAGCGTGTGGGCCGGATGATGATGATGCACTCCAACGACCGCGAGGAAATCTCTGAAGCGTTCGCTGGCGACATCATCGCGCTGGGTGGTCTGAAGAACACAACAACCGGTGACACAATCTGTGATCCACAGGACCCTGTCGTTCTGGAAACAATGACGTTCCCCGATCCTGTGATCGAGATCGCCGTTGAGCCAAAAACAAAGGGTGACCAGGAAAAGATGGGCATCGCGTTGCAGCGTCTATCTGCCGAGGATCCATCTTTCCGCGTGGAAACTGATCTGGAATCCGGTCAGACCATCATGAAGGGCATGGGCGAATTGCACCTCGACATCTTGATCGACCGCATGAAGCGCGAGTTCAAAGTTGAGGCGAACATCGGTGCACCTCAGGTGGCTTATCGTGAAACCATTGGTCACGAAGTTGAACATACCTACACCCACAAGAAGCAATCTGGTGGTTCTGGTCAGTTCGGCGAAGTGAAGATGATCATCACACCGACAGAGCCGGGCGAAGGGTATTCGTTCGAAAGCCGCGTCGTTGGTGGTTCGGTGCCGAAGGAATACATCCCCGGTGTTGAAAAAGGCATCCTGTCTGTCATGGATAACGGCCCATTGGCTGGCTTCCCTGTGATCGACTTCAAGGTGGCCTTGATCGACGGGAAATTCCACGATGTTGACTCGTCCATCATGGCGTTCGAAATCGCGGCTCGTATGTGTATGCGTGAGGGCATGCGCAAAGCTGGCGCGAAACTGCTCGAACCCATCATGAAGGTCGAAGTGATCACACCTGAAGAATACACCGGTGGTATCATTGGTGACCTGACATCACGTCGGGGTCAGGTGCAGGGTCAGGACACACGCGGTGTTGCCATTGCAATCGACGCAATGGTGCCACTGGCGAATATGTTCGGCTACATCAACACATTGCGCTCCATGTCTTCGGGCCGCGCGCAGTTTACGATGCAGTTTGATCACTACGATCCAGTGCCAAGCAACATCTCTGAAGAGATTCAGGCGAAATACGCATAAGCGGTGCGGCGGGGATAGCCCCGCCCACCCACACGTAACATGGCGGGCCTATCCCGCTGCCCAATATCATTTGAAGGAGCCACACCATGGCAAAGGCAAAGTTTGAACGTAACAAGCCGCACGTAAACATTGGCACGATTGGCCACGTTGACCACGGCAAGACGACCCTGACAGCGGCGATCACGAAGTACTTTGGTGATTTTCAGGCGTATGACCAGATTGATGGCGCGCCCGAAGAAAAAGCACGTGGTATCACGATCTCAACTGCACACGTTGAGTATGAGACAGAGAGCCGCCACTACGCGCACGTCGACTGCCCCGGCCACGCCGACTACGTCAAGAACATGATCACTGGTGCCGCCCAGATGGACGGCGCGATCCTGGTTGTGAACGCGGCTGACGGCCCAATGCCACAGACCCGCGAGCACATCCTGCTTGGTCGTCAGGTGGGCATTCCTTACATGGTCGTCTACATGAACAAAGTTGACCAAGTGGATGACGATGAGCTGCTTGAGCTGGTTGAAATGGAAATCCGCGAACTGCTGTCCTCTTACGAGTACCCAGGCGACGATATTCCAGTGATCCCGGGTTCGGCGCTGGCCGCTATGGAAGGCAAGACACCAGAGATTGGTGAAGAATCCATCAAAAAGCTGATGGAAGCTGTCGACACATATATCCCGACACCTGCACGTGCGGTTGACCTGCCGTTCCTGATGCCAATCGAGGACGTGTTCTCGATCTCTGGGCGTGGTACTGTTGTGACTGGCCGTGTTGAGCGTGGCGTGATCAACGTTGGTGACGAGATCGAAATCGTTGGTATCCGCGACACCAAGAAGACGACCTGCACAGGCGTTGAAATGTTCCGCAAGCTGCTGGACTCTGGTGAAGCTGGCGACAACATCGGCGCCCTGCTGCGC
>NZ_FREV01000012.1 GCF_900143545.1 Loktanella sp. Alg231-35
TCTTATGATTGACGGGCCAGCCTTCGACTCGCAGTAGTTCCGCAACCTTACGATAGCCGTAGCGCCCATATTGCTTGGCCAATCGGATCATTGCCAGGCGCAACACCTCATCATCCGTGGAAACCGCTTGGTATTGCAACGTGCTTCGGGCCACGCCCAGAACCCGACATGTGCGCCGTTCAGAGGTTGCCAGCTTTTGTCGGCTGTGCACCACGGCCTGACGAAGCTGGTCTGTCGTCAGGCCTTCGGCTTTAAATAATCAAGGCTCTCTTTGAGGATCAGCTTATCCAACTCAAGCTCCGCCACGATCTTCTTGAGCCGATCATTCTCTTTCTGAAGCGCCTTCAGATTGGCCATCTCCGATCGTCCCATGCCACCAAACCGTTTGCGCCATGTGTAATAGGTCGCGTCGCTGACACCAGCACTTCTGCAGGCCGTCGCTACATCTGAGCCAGACGCTAGGCTCAGTTCAATCTCACGCAAAAGCCGAAGAACATCTTCATCCGAGTACCGTTTCCGTGCCATCAATCCAATCTCCAAAACTAAGCCAACTTTGGCACAGTTTTAGGGGGCCAAGACAAATCGTCGCTTTCAAAATCAACGTGTATATGGTTTCCGTCGGGATCCCAGATATTGAAAGCGTAGAGATTGACATCAGCGAGGAACACCTCACGGAATTTCGTGTCTGAGGTTTCAAGTCGCTTTTTGAAGGCCACCGCACCTTTTGCCCGAAAGGCAAAATGTTCGAGCTTGAGGTCAACCTCGGTGCCAACCGCCGCTGGCTCTTCGATTTCGACTAAATGCACGACCGCAGTTTCATTGGCATACATCCAAGCACCCTCAAACGGGAAGGATGGTCGAGGTCCTACCGTGAGACCCAAAACATCGGTGTACCAAGCGGTCATCTCCTCAAGTTTTGTTGTACGAATGTTAACGTGGTCGAGCCGCATGATCTGCATTGCCTCGCGCACCTCTTTTTGGCCTTTGGAGTATCCCCGTCTGGTCTACTCCAAAGGAAGGATCGAGCCGAATGACTCGCGTCCTTCGGCCCGATCCATGGGAGAAAGTTTACTTCATCTTCAGGTCAGAACCACGGAACGTGCTGACCATTGCTGCCATCAGGCCATCGCGCGTGACATAGGCGTCTGACCCGCGGTAAGGCTCGGCAAGGAATGGTGCATTGGCGACCCATTGGACGTTCAGCGTATTGCCGACCAAGAAACTCCGCTCGGTCGAGAAAGTAATGCCGATCAGGCCACCATCTTCGGGAAGTTGGCAAAAGCCAGCGAATAGATCACCGATCGCTTCGCGACCCACGACAACGGTGCCGTTGTCGAGATGTACTTCCGCATCAGCAGGGTACTGCGCCATCAAGCGATCCCAGTCACAAACATTCAGCGCGTCCAAGTGTTCGTCGATCACAGCTTGTGGTGTTGGTTGCGTAACCAAGTCTGGCAGCTCGCGGGATTGGGCGGACACCTGTGTCGCCAGCAAAAGGATAGCTCCTGCTATGAGGTTCTTCATCATGGTATTTCCTTTCAAGATTTCATTGTGGTTGAGTGGATTACTTGCCTTTGAGCAATGCGTGCGCCGCGGTGCAGATCTTCTCGGCGTCCGGAATGAGCACAGATTGCAGGCCAGCATTGGCGGGCATGCGGACATCGGGCGTGGTGACGCGCGCGATGTTTAAAGGGGTCTTCGGTTCCACCAGTTCGCGCAACCTGAAGGCTATTTCGCCAGCAAATCCGCCTTGGCGAACTGCCTCGTGAACGATCAAGACATTGCCACCCGCCGCCTTTGCAGCAGCGATCATCGCATCTTCATCCAGCGGGTTCAGCCAACGCAGATCAAGCACGCTAGCTTCGATCCCGTCGCCGGACAGGGCGTCAGCGGCGGCAAGCGCGCGCGGCACCATTGTCCCCCACGTCATGATCACAACGTCTTTGCCATCGCGACGCAGGCGCGCTTTGCCGACTGGCTCTGCACCTTGCGTTATCGCGACTTCAGACTTCTCAAAGTAGAGACCGCGCGCCTCGATGACGACCACGGGGTCTGGGTCAGCGGCGGCAGCGCGCAGCAATGCGTAGGCATCCGTCGCCGACGCAGCAAGTGCTACCTTGATGCCCGGAATATGTGCCAGAATGGCCTCGATTGATTGAGAATGCTGCGCACAAGACCCCGGCGTGACACCTTGTTGGGTGCGCACAACCATCGGACATGTCGATTTTCCACCCGTGATATAACGGACGTTGGCTGCCTGATTGATCAATTGGTCCAGCGCCACAAAAATGAAGTCGGCCCACATGATCTCAACGATTGGTCTCATGCCGCTGATGGCAGCACCAACAGCAGACCCAAGGATCGCATTTTCCGCAATGGGCATGTCGAACACACGGTCCTCGCCGAAATCGCGTTGTAAATAGCGGCTTCCACCAAAGATACCGCCCGCGTTTCCGACGTCTTCGCCGTAAACCAGCGTGTTCTCGTCTGTCTCAAGCTCGGCCCGCATCGCCAGCGTCACGGCAGCGATATAGGTCATTTCTTGCGTCTCAAGGACCTCTGGCATTTCAGCGCTTGGTGGTGCCAGTACATTTGCGAGGATGCCAGCATCTTCGGGATCGGGCCCTTCCATCACGGCCTCGGCCATATCGTCGGCGCGCTGGGATTGGGCTGCGACAAGTTCGTCGACCTGTGCTTGCTTCATTGCACCCGCAGCCACCAACCGCGCACCCAGCACCTTGATCGGATCGCGTGTTTCAGCCTCGGCCCTGTCGGCCTTGGGCCGGTAGTGTTCGATGTCTTTGTTGTAGTGACCCCAAAGCCGGGGAACGATGAATTCAACCAAGACGGGCCCCTGCCCGCTGCGCACGTATTCAGCAGTCGCGGCAAAGGTGTCGCGGACGCTAATCGCATCACTGCCGTTTATGGTGGCCGATTTCATGCCATATCCGCCGGCGCGCTGCGCAATTCTATCCACTGTCACCATCTTTGACATCGGCGTCAGTTCGGCCCAGCCATTGTTTTCAACAACAAAGATTACCGGCAGCTTGAAAGCAGAGGCAAAGGCCATCGCCTCGTGCACGGCGCCTTGGTTCATTGCGCCGTCACCGATGGTCACAGTGACCACCTGCCCGTTACCTTTGCGCAGGTTCGCCATCGCGACGCCGCAGGCCATTGTTGTGCCAGCACCGACGATCGAGTTTTCGCCAACAAACCGTGTGTCGGGCGCCATCAAGTATGCAGAGCCGGCACGCCCGCCGTTCACGCCACCAGCCTTCTGACAGACCTCAGCCATCACCGCCTCAGGTGCGAGACCTGATGCAATCGCCCAGCCATGGCCGCGGTAGGTGGCAATCATCTGATCATCGGGGCGCAATGCCGCTGCTGCCCCGACTGGCACAGCCTCCTGGCCAGCGCAAAAGTGCATTGATCCGGGAACGCGCGGTGGATTTGTCTGCGTCAGTGCAAGTGCTTTGGCCTCAAAGCCGCGAATGAACGCGATTTCCTCAAGCATATCTTGCGCCGCAGCGAAATCCTGAGAGGCAAGAGGCGTGATTTTGTTTGCAGAAGAATTCATTTCAAAGTCCTGAGTGATTGCAGCATCTAAACAACGAGAGGCTGGATGATGTCGCGGAATTGGATGGTGCTGCCGTTCGGCCCCAGCTTGATTGTGATCGGTTCGACCCAATTAGGCTCGCCCGGATCCGAAAGCCCCATGTAAGCAACCAAGATGGCGCGCAGCACTGGCGAATGGCTGACAGCGACAATGCTTAGGTTTTTCTCGGTCGACGTGTCAGCGCAGCTACGGCAGTAGTTCAGCAAGCGGCGTGCGACCGCAGTCGCGTTTTCACCTGGCGGGTTGTCGTGAACCAGCCAATGGCCAATGCGATCAGGCGCGCGAAAGAAATCCCCAAAGAACGGCAGCTTCTCGATGGCGTCGCCGCTGATCGTACCTTCCGGCAATTGCCGCGACATCGCTTTGCCGTTTGACACCATCTCAACCCGGTGTCCGGCAAGGTAAAGATCAGGGTTTCGCACGGCGTATTCGTCGTGCACGCCCTCGATAGTGAGCGTTGGGTTTTGTGCCTTGATCATTTCACCCAAACGCTTGGCCGTGTCATGAGACCGCACCGTTTTGGTCGCCAGCAGCAAGATGGTTTCGCCGTCCGGCGTATGGGCAGCAACAAAGCTGCCAGCACGGTCGATGTCGGCCTGCGCGTCGTCGGACAAAGGAACGTCACCGTTATGTCCATCGACTTTACCATGCCGAAACAGGTAAATTGTGATGTCTCCAGACTGAATCATGTGCTTACATCAGAGTGTCGTCACAGGCCGCGATTGCAGCAGATAAACGGCGTTTTCGCGCATGGCCCATTCGATGTCCTGCGGTGCGCCGTAATGGGTTTCGAGCTTCAGGCCAAAGTCCGTCAGCTGCAAAAGATCATCATCGCTCAGCACACCGCCATGCGGGATGTTTTCCTTCTTTTTGCGCCCTTTGCGGTCAACAACGTAGTGATCGGGCGTCACTTCGCCGGACACGACGGCTTCGCCCAGACCATAAGCAGCTTCGATCATCATTCGGTCGCGGCGGCGTGTCACGGGGTGCACGGTGAACATGACACCTGCCTTTTCCGCGTCGATCATCTTTTGCACAACAACTGCCATACGCAGATCGTCGAGCGATCCCTTCAGGTCGCGGTAGAAGATCGCACGTTCCGAAAAGAACGATGCCCAACAATCGATCACGGCTTTTCGGACGGGGTCGGCGCCTTCCATGTTGAGGTAGGTTTCTTGCTGGCCTGCATAGCTTGCCGCTTCGCTATCTTCGGCGCTGGCGGAGGAGCGTACGGCGACCTTGCCGCCAAGTTCCGCATACGCGTCCAGAACGCTCTGATCGACGATCGCGGTTTCTTCGACCAGCTTCATCGCATTGACATGGTCTTTTGCGTTGGCAAATGCGCGCAAAGCGGTCGCGTCAACACATGCCTCCATAATGTCTGATGGCACCACGAAACCGGGTGGGACCGGCAAGCCTTGTCCAGCCATCGACGCAAGGCTTGCACCTTTGCCGCCAGCAATTTCGACAGATTGCGCGTCAGGTTCCGCAAACCAGATAACAGAACGTAAATCAGCCATCGATAATGCCCACCGCACGCACTGGCGCGCCAGTTGTGCCTTGCCAGGCAACCGGGAACACCGAGAGCGTGAACCCGTGAGAGGGTAACTGATCCAGGTTGACCATGTTTTCGAGATGCCAATAGTCGTCTTCTTGCATGACTTTGTGGGCAAGCCAAAATTCTTCACGCTTAAACATTGCCCAAACTGGTGGGTCAAACGTGGGCGCGTCACATCCCATCATGCGCACACCCCGCGCAATCAACCAGCGGGTCGCCTCTGCTGTCATGCCAACGTGATCAGTCAGATAGCGCGGTTCATCATTGTACGCGGACGCCCCGGTTTGGATCAGAACGATGTCGCGTTCCTTTAGAGTGTATTTGATTTTTTTGAGAGCACTGATGATATCTTCAACGGTAATCCCCGCCCCCTTTTCTAAATGGCGGAAATCGAGAACGACGCCGTCGCTGTAACAGTATTCGAGTGGGATGCCTTCAGGCCCGGGAGCGTCAGGACCTCGCATATGTTTGACAGCATCAACATGGGTCCCCGCGTGGTCACTGTGACTGACAACATAGTGGGCTGTGAGGTGATCTTCGCCGTATTTGCCGGCGCCAATATTATCTGCAAATTCCTTCCACGACTCCAACATCGTGATCTTCGGTCCCTGCACACGAGGGAAGGTTATCATCCCCTCATGAACGGGCATGGACAAATCAATCAGCTGGCGGGTCATGTTGTGTTTCCTCTTCAAATAATTTGGCGAATTTGCTGACATGCGAGCGCATCTCGGACCCACTGTTGATGGGATCGCCTTCGTTTAGGGCTTTGATGATGGGCAAGTGGTATTTGGCTACCTGGACCAGTCCGACATGCTCCATCATGAGTTTAACCGTCGTCACATGCGTGCGGCTTTCGATACGAAGAGAGTCCCATGTCTCCTCCAGAATTTGGTTGTTGGCGGCCATAACAATGCGCCGGTGGAATTGTGCATCAAGCGACGCCATCGTGTTGACATCCTCATTGCGTGCGGCAGCTTCCATTTCTTCGTAGATGCTTTGCAGTTCGTCGACGTTTCCTTTCAAAAAAGGCGCTGCCAACTGTCCGGCAAGTTCTTCAAGTGCGGCACGCACCGGATAGACTTGTGCAATCTCAGAAGGGTTCACGTGGCGAACACGGGCACCTTTATAGGGTTGTACTTCAACGAAATGCATCGCGACCAAATCCCTGAGTGCTTCGCGAACGGGCGACTGACTGACGCCCAATTCCTTGGCAATTTGAGATTCAATGAGACGGTCACCCGGTTGATAATCCCCCTGCAAAATGCGGGTTAGGAGGGTTTCGCGGATTTGGTCGCTGAGAACTGCACGTTGTAACATCTTGCTGGCCTATCGATTATTGAAGGATTTCCACTACCCCCGTTGTACCGTTGACACGAACGGTATCACCAGTGCTGATCTGCTGTGTGGCGTAAGATGTGCCAACGACCGCCGGCAGACCGAACTCACGCGATACAACCGCGGAATGCGAAGCAGATCCGCCAGCATCTGTGACCAGCCCGGAAATCTTGGTGAACAGCACAACCCATGCCGGGTTTGTCATTTTGCAGACAAGAATTTCGCCCGCTTCCACTTCGTCGAACTGATCCAGTGAAAGGACGACACGCGCCTTGCCTTCGATCACGCCGGGCGATGCAGCCAGACCGTTCACCTCGCCGGCCTTTTCAGGTGGCTTGTGGTAAAACTTTTCTGGGAAACCCCAAAGTGACGCGTAAGGAAATGCCAGCGCATCTTCGGTTGCGGTACCAACCCAATCGGGTGGCCGCTTTGTTGTGGCCTCTTCGTGGTCGTCGCGGCGATCAGACACCAGATCGCGGGCATCATAGGCTGCAGGATCACCGACCAAGGCACGTAGTTCGTTATAGTGAAGGAACGCGATGTCCTCGGCCTCGTCCAGTACGTCCGCGGCAACAAGCTTGCGTCCTATTGCGATCAAAACAGTGCGAAGTCGGGCGTTTGTGCCCTGATCGATATAAAAGTGGTGGTCCGGAGTGAGTGGGTTCATGCGTAGGGATTGCTGCAAGACTGGGTGCATCTCGGCGCGGGCTGCATCATCAGGCAGCGCGGCCATCAGTTCTTTGACTGCGGCGTCCAAGTCTTCTTCGACGTGCTTGCGCGCTGCGGCCAGATCATAATCGTTCAGCACATAGCCACGTACCGCTTCGATCACGGGACCGGGGCTTTCACTCCAAAGCGGGAACATAACCTCGTGAGACCACATGGCCTTTTGGCCGAATTCTTTTTGGTAAGGCTCTATACCTTCTGCGATAAGCGCGCGGCCTTCGTCGCTGCCGCCGAGTGCCGCTATGACGCCTGCGGCACCATCAACTTGGAACGCCGCAGTCAACGTGGGGCTGGCCTTGATCTGTTCTTTGATCTGCCACAGGGCTTCGAGGGAATCCCAGTTGCGGTCATTCACAGAACTTTGCAGGCGCCCTTTGAGTTCAGGATCAGCATCCGGCAGCATCGCATCAATTGTCCCGTTCAGTGCCATCGTGGCCGAGAATTGGGCAAAGTTCAGTTGCCAATGAATTTTCCAATGGCGGTCGTGCATGTCGATGGTGTCTTCAAGAAGAACCGCCAAAGCCGTTAAGCTGGCGCCCTCTTTGTCAAAGTTATCGATGTACTCAAAGCTGCGCTTCATCTCTGGCAGGATGCGATCGTTCCACCAATCGAGGAAGTTCTCCGCGTAATGCGGCAGCACCGTCCCCATGTAGGGGCCGATCTTAGCGGCATAGTCGGCGTTCATCGGCACACGTGGTGTATATGCCGACTGATACTCTGACGCGCTAGATGACACAGACGGATCGGCAGGAATTGCGGCGGTATAAAGGTAACCGTTGATATTTTTAGCGATCCAGTCGCTGGCAAATGGCGTGCCAAAACGGCGGAACATATGATCGCAGGTCAACCACCAACCACCGATGTCAAAATACATCGGCGATAACGGGTTTGGACAATGGTTGTCATCAAGGATCCAGAACAACTCCTGTTCACCGTCTTCCCATGTAATCGGAAAATCATCGGTGCCATGGTTAATGCCCAACGGCGTTGTGGATTGTACATTCATCCCTGTTTCCTCCCATTTGAAACTTGCAAGCAGCAAAAACTATCTGGCCCATCTCACTCCCCGATATAGACCGTTGTTCTGACCTTACGCCACGCTCAAATCATATGTCAACGATTATCGATTATTTACAATCAACCTTCATTAAGCTATTGTTAGTTATCGCATTTAGGCTTGAAACGCTGTCGCAATCTTAGCGATGCGCGCATTCAAAGGCCAAAATATACAGCACTTGGAGGAGCTTAAATTGAAAGTTGTATTGGTAGGGTCCGGCATGATCGGACGCGCGTGGGCCATCTGTTTTGCGCGTGGCGGTCATGATGTCATCCTTTGGAATCGGTCCGCCGGTCAGGCTGACATCGCAAAGGAGTATGTCGCATCATTGCTGCCAATGCTGGCCGAGCATGACCTTCTCTATGGTGATTCTGTCGAGGTTGTATTGTCGCGGATCATTGTCGCGACTTCTCTGTCTGAGGCCCTGAAGGACGCGGATTACGTCCAAGAAAGCGTATCCGAAGACACTGATGTGAAGTGCGAAGTCTACACGGAAATTGAAAAGCACTGCCGTGCTGACACGATTCTTGCCAGTTCGACGTCGGGCCTTTTGCCCTCTACCTTTACTTCGCATTTGGATCACCCAGAGAGATGCATCGTCGTTCACCCGCTTAACCCGCCCTACCTCATTCCAGCGGTTGACGTGGTCCCCTCGCCAGCAACGGACCCGGCGATCTTGGCAAAGGTGGCAAATATGATGCGCGGTTGCGGCCAAGCGCCGATCATCATGCAAAAGGAAGACCCAGGGCTTCTGACGATCCGCATACAAGGAGCCATCTATCACGAGGCTTGGCGGCTGGTCTCTTCAGGTTTGGCCAAAGCCGAAGACGTTGACATCGCTGTGCGAGAGGGCCTTGCGCTGCGTTGGTCGTTCATCGGTCCCTTCGAGACGGCCGACTTAAACGCGCCTGGCGGAATCCGCGATTTTGTCGCCCGCTACGGGGAGCTGTATCAAGAGCTCTATCCAAGAGGCGGGCCGTATAATTGGGACGGCGCGCTGATGGACGAAGTCGAAGCAGATCGCAGATCCACGCTGCCCATGGAAGATCACGCAGAGCGACAGTTGTGGCGAGACAAACGCCTGATCGCACTTGCGGCCCACAAACGCGAACGCGATCTAGTGGACGCCAAGTCAGTCAGCTTGGACTAGGCACCAAGATGATCATCAAGCGCATCAAAGCTGCGGAATGCAAAATCTCGTTGCCCCACCCTATTCGTCTTGGGCCAGTTGAGATTAAGACCCGCGACTTTGTCGTCTTACGACTGGAAACTGATAGCGGACTTGTCGGAGATGCCGTTAGCTATCCGCGCGGCTCTTCGCTGCTGGATAGTGTGGGCCGTTTGGCGCCCTTCGCTCTGGGATCCGAGGTCGCAATGCGGCGCGCCACGATCGACACAATGTTGCAATCCTTCGTGAATGGCAGACCGACATTTGTGAAAGCGGCAGGTCTCTTCGACATCGCGCTATGGGATCTTGCTGCAAATAGCGTCGATATGCCCTTGTTTGAAATGTTGGGGGGGGTTCGCACGCAGGCCCCCATGATGGCTGTCGCAGGCTACTATTTGGATCAGCGAACCATCGAGGACGTCTGCGACGAAGTCTCTAAGCGTGTCGATGAAGGCTATGCGCGCATCAAGATCATGATCTCAGGTACGGACCTTGATCGTGATCGCAATCTTGTCGAAGCCGCCCGCAAAATCGCCGGAACGCGGCTATGCGTGGATGCGCATTGGGTATTCCGCAGCCTGCCGGCCGCCCTACACCATTGTCGTGCTTTGGATGAGTTTGATCTTGCGTTCATTGAGGATCCGTTCGGGCCCAATCAAGGTGAGCTTACCGGTGCACTACAGACCCGCATCCAAACACCGCTGGCCTACGGCGAAGACCTACCCGATGCGCAGTCCATTCACCGCGCGATCGAAGACATCGATTATCTGCGACTTGACGCGACAACATGTGGTGGCGTTTCGACCGCGCTGGCGCTGGCAGAGGCCGCAGGCCATGCAGGTCGGATCGTGCTCCCGCATGTCTTTACATCACTCCATGCGCAGCTTGCCGGTGCGGTTCAGGCGATTGATGCGGTGGAATACATCCCTATCGAGGTCGGTGCCTGTCCGATCTATGAATTGCTCGCCAACAAGCCCGTTATCAAAGACGGTATGCTGCAGATTGACACTGCTGCAGGTGCAGGCATGGGATTAAACTGGGACCGCGTCGAACATTTCGCCACTGATGAAGCACGCGACATTCAGCTGTGATCTAATCCGCTGGTGTCGTCGCCATCAGCGACGGACGGCGGGCAATGTCTGCTTCCCAAGCCTTTAGACGTGGGCGTTCTTTGCGCCAGCCCAGATCAGGTAAGCGGAAATCAAGATAGGACAATGCTATCGCAATCGTCAGGCTACCCATCGAAGGTGGTCCGCATAAAACCGAACCATGATCTGCGGCCTGATACTCAAGCGCATCAAGCGCACGGGTAATCTTTGCTCCTTGCCCCTCAATCCAAGGGGTGAATTGCATATCCTTCGGACGCAGCCCGCCTTCATAGACGATCAAGATCGCGGCCTCCATCATCCCATTCCCAAGTGGTTCCAAGGTAAGCGACTGTGTCGCGGCACCACCGCGATAGAGCCACGGTGCATACGTATCGGCCAGAAATCGGCAAATGATATCGCTATCAAACAATGCCGTACCATCATCCAACACGAGCGTTGGGATTTTCCCCAAAGGGTTGATGTCCGTTGGAAGCGTTCCGGGATCAATCGCTGATCCAGATACCGACACCAGCTCAACTTCGTCGGTCTTCTTTGCTTCATGCAGCAGCACAATCGGTTTACGGGCAAAAGGTGATGCTGTGGCGTAGAAAAGTTTCATCGAACGCACCCTCCAAAGAGTATGCCGGGCGATGGACGCCGCCCGGCATTTTGGTCCTTATGACTGTGAGCCACCTTCAAGCGCGAGCACTGCATCGCCATCCACGGTGGATACCAATGAGAGTTCCCCATCAACCCATTCGAAGATGCCGTAGAGACCAGCAACGACACCAGTTGGTCCGTACTGCATTGATCCAGTCACACCATCATAGTTGATCGCTTCGCCAGCGCGCAGCAGTTTAATACCTTCGGCATAAGTGCCAACGCTTTGGCCCTCACCGCCTGTCACCGCGAACATTGACGCAGCCCAAGCTTCGGCATTTGTCGAACCTGCATGCTCGATCGCGAGGGCCGTCGCGACCAGAACGTCATAATATTGTAAAGCATAGGAGTTCGCGACATCACCGATCGCTTCGGCTTGTGGTGACGCCTCTGCCATTGGTTTGTACCAGTCAAATGCTGGACCCTCTTGCGGTGCAAATGCGGCAAACACAACTTCTTGGTGCTGATCAATAGCGCCAGTCGTTGCAGTGTCTACGAATTCAGTTTCCTGCCATTCGCTGGTGCCGATGATGTACCATGACTGACCTGCTTCGGCGGCGTTCTTTACGATGGCGCCACCATCAGCAGGTGCTGAAAAGATGATCACACCTTGTGGTTCATCACGCGCGATCCGTTGGACCACGCTGCGATAGTTTGGCTCACCAGGTTGAATATCGACCGACGCGACGACCTCGATTCCAAGCGCTTCGGCAGATAGCAAAGCCGCTTCTTTTTGCAACTGCGATCCAGCAACTTCGGTGGCGATAATCGCGATAGATGTCACGCCTGCGGCCTGAGCATGCAAAAGTGCTGCGTTACCTTGAGCCGAGTCCATTGGGGACGCACGGAACAGTGGTTCCGCAGATGTGCCGCCATATTCTGCCTCGATTGATCCCCCGTGCACAGATGGCATCAGTGGGTAGCCGTTCTCGGCGATTTTATCGAGAATAAATTCACGGTAAGACAGGTAGCTGTGTGCTGGGTTAAGCAGGATTTCAACACCCTCACTGTCCACCAACTTGCGTACCGCTTGGGCTTCGCCGATCGTGCCGATATCTTGGTGAACAGCGACGAAAGGCCGGCCCAATGGCGGGTCAGCATTGATCACGGACAGTGACAGGTCAGCGACACCATCAAAGAAGTCGCCCCACGCACCGTATTCGCCAGTGTGATATGTCAAATGGCCGACTTTGATATCCTGCGCTTGCGCCGATGTTGCGGCGAGCAGCGCCAAGCCTGCTACTTTTATTGAGTTCCTCAGTTTCATTCTACCTTCTCCTCCAGGTTGGGTTCGTATCTGGCCGATCATCAGATGTGATAAGCCGCTGTAATGTCTTTCATTTCGAGATTTTTGCGCTCTTTCAGCAGATGGATTTCACCAAGGCTGAGAACGAGAATGCGATCTGCAATCTCGATCGCTTTGACGGCGTTTTGTTCGGCCAGAACAATCGTCATACCGCGCTTTTCGCGGGCCTCTTTGATGCTTTCGAACAGGATATCGACGAAGAGTGGCGACAGCCCCGCAGAGGGTTCGTCCAGCAAAAGCAGCTTAGGTTCCTGCATCATGGCGCGGCCCACGGCAAGCATCTGGCCTTCGCCACCGCTCAAGGATCCGGCCTGTTGGTGCGTGCGATCTTTGAGGCGCGGGAACAGCGTAAAGACGTCATCTAGCTTTTCGTCCATCGGACGCGATCCGGTACGTCCGCCGATGCGCAAGTTTTCCATCACGGAAAGCGCAGGGAAGAGATTACCTTCCTGCGGGACGTAAGCGAGACCATGCGCGGAGGCCAAATGCGCAGGCATCTGCGTAATGTCGGCGTCTTTTAAAGTGATGCGTCCCTGAGACGTTGGCAAAAGCAGCGCAAGCGTCTTGAGCAGCGTGGTCTTGCCCGCACCGTTAGAGCCGAGCACCGCAAAAACCTCGTCCTTCACATCAAAAGTGACGTCATTCAGAACGCCGATTTCGCCATAACCGGAATTGAGATTGGTCACATTCAGCATCTCAGACCCCCATGTACTTTTCTGCGACGACACGGTTTTCGCGTACGTCATCGGGGGTGCCTTCAAACAGCATTTGACCTTCGGACAGGAAGTGAACGTAGTCGCAGTATTTCCAGATCATCGGTAGATCATGCTCGACGATGACAACGCTCATTTCACCGGCATCGACCTTCTTGCGCACCAGTTCCATCACCGATTGGGTGATGTCATCGGGCAGACCCGCAGTGGGCTCATCCATCAGCAGCATTGTGGGCTGGGCCACGAGGCAGCGCAGAATATCCAGTAATTTCTTTTCACCGCCAGACTTGGCGCTGCCGTCGGGATCAGCAAACGAGAACTGTTCCAGCAGCGCTGCGACACGCGCCTCGATGTCCTCTGCGTCGCGGGTACGATCAAAGATTGAGGAGAGACCTTCACGATCAGAACTGGTTGCGGAAAGTGCTAGATTGTCCCGGATCGATAGTCCGTCAAACCCTTGAATACGTTGATTTGTCTTGATCAGACCAATCCGCGCGACGTCATGCGACTGCAACGCGTTCAACTCATGCGTACCGGCTTCATTCTCCAGTGCGATCTCGCCCGAGGTCGGCGCGATGCGCCGCGTCAACAGCCCCATCAAGGTACTTTTTCCTGCCCCATTGGGTCCGATCAAACCTTCCAGCCCATGCGTACCAAAGGAGACGTTCGGAATGTCGACAACCACGTGGCCATGATAGGCTTTGGACAGGCTCGTTGCAGTCAGCCTCATGATGCGGCCTCCTGTTTTGTGGTGCTTGTCGCATGCTTTGGCTTTGCCCCCATGCGACCGGCCCCAAGAAAGCCTGCGGGACGGAACATGATCACGGCCACAAGAAGAAAACCGTAGAAGAACAGTTTTAGGTTCTGGATTGTCGCGGCATATTCAGGGGGTAGCGGCAGATATGTCTCGATCAGAATGTCGAACATTCCGACCGTAAGAACGACACCGACGATGCTGCCAAAGCTGTGGCCCTTGCCGCCAAGTACCAGCGCGATCCAAACCGTAAAGGTGACCGTTGGCGACAGAAGGTAAGGCACAAGAAATTGTTTGAGAGGCGCAGAGAGCCCCCCAAGAAATGCCATCACACCGCAGGTTAACGCGAAAATCAGCCGCTTGGTCCCGGACGTGTCCTTGCCCAGGCTTGCGGCCAGTTCTTCGTTGTCACGAATTGACAGCAAAACACGGCCCAACCGGCTGTCACGCAGGCGGATCGAGACGTAGAAGATCGCGATGACGACGCTGAGGATAAAGATAGCGAAGCCGAGCTCGGCAAAATCGCTCGACGCGAAAGGATAGCGGATGGTGCCCAGACCACGCACACCGTTGGTCAGCCACTTTTCCGAAATGACCAAGACGCCAATAATAGAGCTGAACGCCAAGGTCGCGCAAAGGATCGCCTGACCAGACCGGTCCAAAATCATCCGACCCAAGGCCCAGGCCACGAGTGACACAATCGCTGTCGCCGCCAGGATCGACAACAGGATTGGCATGTTCAGACTGACGTTGAACACGCCCGTCAAGTACATGCCAGCGCCCCAAAATCCGACAACGCCAAAGTTTGGAATGCCTAGCAAACCGAATTGCACATGCATCAACTGGGCGAGGCCCACATAGATGACCAGCAAAGAGAGTGAGTAGATAAAGTATTCCACTAGGCCATCCGCCCTTTTCTGAAGCTCAGAATTCCGATGAAAAGGATCAACAAGACCGCCTCGGCATAGAGCGGCTTTGTCACCAGCGTGATGAAAGCCGTCAGAACACCTGCCGCGATACTGGCCAAAACGGCCCCGCGGACGCTTCCAATGCCAGCAATGATCGTGACCATGATCACGATCAGAATTGTATTCCAGCCCATCATCGGGGTGACGGCCGAGAATACGCCAGTGAACACGCCAGACAGACCACCAGCACTGCCCGCGATAAACCAGATGGCAACAGAAGTGCGGTGCGGGTTGATCCCACTTGCTGCGGCCAGTTCGGGGTTATTGGCAAGGCCGCGCATACGCTCGCCCAAACTCGTGCGGTAGATCATCCAGCTCAACGCCAGCGCGATCAGCGCGACCAGTACCAATGCAGTCAGTTGCAGGTTCGTGGCCCCCTGTCCCAGAAACGAAAGGTACTTGATCTCGGGCTCAACTAGATAGCGGTTGTCGGCACCAACAAGCAGAACAAGTGCGTGACGCAGCATGAATGAGACGCCAACCGAGAGAATGATCATTTCGGTCGGTTGCACTCCACGATCCATCGCCGGTTTGAAGATCAAAAGGTAGACGGCGACGCTCATCGTGCCGGATGCCAAAGCCGCTGGTATGATCGCCATATAGAAGTTCATGCCGATCACGACATTGAACAAGATCGCCGCATAGGCGCCCATCGTTATCGATTCAGCGTAGGCGATATTAATGAAGCCGTTGAGGTAATAGATCAGCGTAAAGCCCATCGCCGCTAGGATCAGCGGAGATGCTTCTAGCAACCCAATAAACACTGAATCGAATGCAATTTGCATCGCGAACCTTCTATTGAAATGCCCGCCGCAGAAGCGCTCACAGGGCAAACACAAATCTGAAACTTTGTCGCGCGACCAAGGGACAACTCAAACGAGATGACCCTGGAGCGTTCGGTTTGTGATCGAAGCCAACTGACGGATTGAATCCTTTTGGATCCAAGTCACGGGCACTCAACGGCCAAACGATTGCGACAAGATTTCCTCCCTTCATCTTTGTAGTGAAGATTCCCCTACCGGTCAACGATTATCGATTATCGAGTTTCTTTTTGAATTCCAAGACTGATCTTGTGGTGCAACAACAATTCATGGCGGAAACGCAAAAGCCCCGCCGGGTGGGACCAGCGAGGCTCTTACAACCGAGATTGGCTGTCTATTTGCTTTGAAGCGCTGCCCAAAGCCGCTCTGGCGAAAGCGGGAGATCATGCACAACTGCGCCAGTGGCTTGTGCGACGGCGGCAGCAAGTGCTGGTGCTGTGCATAGAATTGCACCTTCACTGACACCTTTTGACCCATAGGGCCCCGGCCCGTCCTGATTTTCGACCATGCCGGTTTTCATCGAAAGGGGCATGTCTTTGGTCGTGACGATTCTGTAGTCGATAGCACCAAGGTTCTTGATTCGGCCTTCATCGTCCATGATGATTTGTTCCATCACCGAGTGGCCCAGCCCCATGATCGCGGCCCCTTCATCCTGCATTTCAACCTGCAGCGGGTTCAACGCCTTGCCGACATCCCCCACGGTCACATGCTTATGGATCAGGATTTCGCCTGTGGCTTCATCAACTTCAACCTCGAAAGCCGTGCAATTGAACTCAAAGAAGGCTGGCGTACCACCCAAGGCGTGCTCTGGATCGGTCGGTTTGCGCATGCGGCCCGTGCCGACCAGCTCTCCGTTCCATTTGCCAAGGCTTTGCTGCACGAAATCAAAGATAGAGTGAAACTCACCAGCTATCTGAATGGTTCCGTTCCCAACTGCGATGTCCGCCTCTGACAGACCGGACGTTTCACAAGCCAGTTCCAACACTTGACGCTGGATATCTTCGCAAGCGCGGGTCAGCGCAGTTCCCATGAACACGGTCGAACGGCTGGCAGAGGTCTGAAGATCGAAAGGCACGACCGAGGTATCGCCCATGACAACTGACACCCGATCAAGCGGTGCGCCAAACGCATCAGCGGCCAGTTGCGCAAAAATCGTCCGCGCGCCCTGCCCCATGTCGGACGTTCCTGCATAAACAATAACACTGCCATCGGCGAGTAAACGGACGGTCGAGTTCGACAGCCCCGTCGTGGCACCAGATTTGACACCAACAGCAATCCCGCGACCGCGCCCCTCTGGCAATGGGTCGGTCCACCCAACCATCTCAGCTGCCATCTTCACCGAAGCAGGCCAATCGCCATCAGCAGGAAAGTCGCCTTTGACGACCTCGTCGCCTCTGCCAGCCAGATTGCGCAGTCGAATGTTCAGCCCATCGAGCCCCAAGGCACGGGCACCGGCATCAATTTGCGATTCCACCGCCCAGTTAATCTGCGGCGTGCCAAAGCCACGAAACGCCGTGCTGGGTGTGGTATGAGACAAGACGGCACGCGCATGAACGCGGGCATTCTTTACGCGGTAAGGACCACAGCCAAGATAATTGCCCTTTGTCATCACACGCTCAGCAATGTCGACGTAGGCGCCAATCAGATAGTCGGATTTGATGTCCTGAAACAGAATTTCGCCATCTTGCGCAAACCCTGTTCGGATATGAACGTCAGCAGCCGCACGACGTACGGCCTGAAAAGTCTCCTCCAGCGTCAGGATCAGGCGGCAAGGTCGCCCCAGCCGCAAGGACGCATATGCCACAAGCGGCTCAAACTTCGGATTCTGCTTGCCACCAAAGCCACCTCCGGGGTCAGCGGCCAGAACGCGGACAGCGCTGAGCGGGTGGTCAAATAGCTCTGCCATGATCTTTTGTAGCAAATAGGGGTGCTGGACAGGGCTCCAGATTGTCATACCGTCCGGCTTGGCCGATACGATGAACCCATGCGGTTCAATCGCGAAGTGGGTAACCATGGGAAAGCTATAGCGGTTGTCGACAACCAATGCCGCGTTCACGCTGTCCACATCACCCCAACCATAATCCCGCGCCTTCAGGATATTCGAACGTGCCTCGGCATTGGGCTGAACCAATGGCGCATCAGGCGCAAGTGCCGCGGCAAAATCCGTTACTGCGGGCAGTGTTTCATAGTCCACCTTGACCAAGCTTGCGGCATAGGCTGCAATGTCTTTGTCCTCCGCGGCAACAACGGCAACAGGTTCGCCATGATATTGTGTCTCCCCGTCTGCCATGATCGGGCGATCTTTGAAGACAGGGCCAAAGCGTGGCATCGGATCAGGAAGGTCCGCGGCTGTTATAACATCCAGCACTCCCGGAACAGCACAGGCGGCGGCAATATCGATACTAATGATCTCCGCCCGCGCAGCATTCAGCGTGACAAGCTTGAGATGTACCATGCCGTCAATCTCGAGGTCGGCGACAAACGCTTGATGTCCTGTTACGCGATTCACGCCGCCAGCACGCACAGCGTTGGTGCCAACGGTAGCGCCCGTATCGGCGTGCCCGGTTTGCATCTTCACTTCTTCTGCATGCCCCGACGCCACATTCACAGCATCAAACATGCGGTTGTATCCGCCACACCGGCACAAGTTCCCTGAAAGGGCCTCGCGCACTTCCGTTTCAGACGGTGCACCATTTTGGGCCATCAGATCCTCGGCTGACATCACCATGCCGGGAATGCAAAAGCCGCATTGGACGGCGCCACAGGTGAGGAACGCGTCCTGGACTGGGCTAAGGGTGTCACCCTGCGCGACGCCTTCGATTGTTTCAATCTCACAGCCATCTGCCTCGACCGCGAGGAAAAGGCAGGAGTTCACTGTTTCGCCAGCAACCTTCAGCGTGCAGGCACCACATTCACCGACTGCGCAGCATTCTTTCGCACCCTTAAGATCCAGCGTATCCCTAAGAAAATCAAGTAAGGTAACGTGGGGAGCCACCTCGCACGTGTACGCCGTGCCGTTGACAATCACCGATATCGTCATCGTTTCATACATCGGCCAATGCCTCGCGCTGACGTTGAAGGGCTGTTGCAAGCGCACGCGTTGCGAGGACTTTCAGCATCGCGACCCGGTAGTCGGCGCTGGCGCGCACATCACTGATCGGTTTTGCCTGCGCGACCATGCCATCTATGACGGCGTCGATCTGGTCCTCGGTCGTATTTGGATCACAGAGCATACCGCTTGTATCCGTGACCACCAAAGGGCGCGGCGAAGCGGCACCAAACGCAAAGGTCGCCAGACCTGTCGCACCTATGTGGCAACACAGGTTCACGGTAGCAAGGTCGACACCTCGGCGGCGGGTGATGCGCCCAAAGGCTGTCCCGGTCTGCCCGTTTTTGAAAGGCAGACGGACAGCGGTGACTAGCTCACCAACTGCTAAGGCGATTTTGCGATTGCCTTGGATAAACGCGGTCACTGGCATGGACCGGGCACCCTGCGGACCAAAGATATCGACCGATGCCCCACATGCTGCCAAGACGGGCACAGTGTCTGCGGCGGGTGAGGCATTGCAGATATTGCCAATCAGGGTCGCGCGATTGCGGATCTGACGGGACCCCACGACATCTGCAGCCTCTGCAAGTGCCTGAAAATGGCGGTTAATCAGATCACTCTGGGCAATGGCAGTCATCGCGACGAAACCGGACAGGACAATTTCATTCTGCGACGCAGTAATCTTGGGCTTCATTTCCACGACGCGTTTGAGATCCAAAACAGTATCCGCTTGGAAGTGACCATGCCGCAGTCCAACTGTTAGATCTGTACCTCCTGCGAGAAGGCGCACGTCTCCTATCGCGTGGATCAACCCCTCTGAGGCTTCTTGAAGTGATGCCGGACAAGAGTACTGAAAAGGCTTCATAGCAAGGCATCACTGCGTTTTCTTGGGCGATATCGCCGGATTATGCGTTCTTATACCACGACAGGTTATCAGGTACGTCATCTAACATCAGGTTAGATACGCCTCAAATACGATCAGGTCAACGATTATCGATTATTTGAACGAAATTGAACATGCGAGACAACTCACCAAGTACCTGAGCACGCTCACGCAAGTTCGAATGCGAGCTTCCTCTTCCAAGTTCGTCAAGTGAATTTCTACATTCGCGCAAACAAAAGAGACAGATTTTCCACGCTCAGTGTTCTCCGCTAACCACGCGATGCGTCGAAGCCAAACAATCACTCGAACGCAGTCAAAGTCAGCTCCGTCCGGAGGACGTGAATTCGACGTTTGATCCTCGCTGCGGTTTGCGTGAATGTCTGCTCCTTCCACTGCGATCCGGCACCGAATTTCTTGCTTACGCGGCATTTCTGACGCTGCGAGCGCACGCAGCGAGAAAATCCAAAGTACAGGTTGGGCTCTCAACGGACATTAGCTGCGCCAATAACGAACGGCTGGTATAGGAAAGGTGGACGTTCTCTGCGGACCCATTGGACTCACAGAGTGCGGGACAAAGTGAGTTCTCGCTGCGATTAGCCCAAAGTCTGCTGCTGGCAAGTTCAGTTTTGCTTTTCCAGATAAAGAGCTTCAGCAAGCGTGCTGCTTGTGACCGGTTTTTCGATGAACGCAGTATGATCAGGTACGGCCGTTTTTGCAGATGATTTACCCGACATGATAATTGTCTTCACGTTGTGCGGACCCCGCCAAGCTGCCTTGACGAGATCAAGACCATCAATAGTCCCGCCAAGATCAAGATCGCTAAGCAGCAGGTCAAATCGCTTTTCTTGAAGCAATGTCATCGCATCGTGTCCTGTGTCGCTTGTTGTGACATCATACCCAAGTTCAACGAGAAGCTTCCTTATATACGCGCGGGTTTTAGAGTCATCTTCTACGAGCAAGCAGGCATATGCAAAAGATGTGCGTGATTGCACTTCATCAGTCACCGCAAGTGGCAACAACACTTCAATTTGTGTACCCTGTCCGGCTTCGCTGTCGATATTCAGTTGCCCTCCAGTTTGCCGAATGAATCCGTAGACTATGGAGAGGCCTAGCCCAGTTCCGCCTTCGCCTTCTCGGGTTGTGAAGAAGGGCTCAATCGCGCGATCAAGAACCTCTAGCGGCATCCCATGTCCGTCGTCTTCGATCAAAATGTGAGCTTGGTCGGTCCCGCGCTGATCGAGGGTCACTTTGATATGTCCTATTTCTGAGATGGCATTGTTGGCGTTTAACAGCAGGTTCAATAGTGCCGATTCCAATTGGCCGGGATCAACACGTACGTGCAAGGGCTTGTCGGATAGTGCGATGTCCAGCTGCACATTTGGCTTAAGGCCGATCTCAACCAGATCAGCCATTCCCTCTACCAACGCGTTAAGGTCCACCACCTCCGGTGTCAGGCTTTGTTTGCGGGCAAATGCCAACAGGCGATCCGTCAGGGACCCCCCCAAATCAACAGCATTTCCAATAGCATCAAGGCTTTCGCTAGCGTCGTCATGACCGCGCGTTTCAAGCAGGTGCGCATGGGTTCGAATAGTTGACAGGATGTTGGCAAAATCATGGGCAGCGTCCCCCGCAACTTTGCCAAGGGTTTCGATCCGGTCGATTTGTTGCAGCCGATCAGACATCTTACGACGTTCTGAGACGTCGGCCAAAAGCCAGACACGACCATCGTCGGGCAACTTGCTTGCACGTATGTCCAACACCTGCCCATCTGACGATACCAATTCACAGTGGCCGCGATGATCGTGACTAAGATCAATAGCTTGTGCGGCCTTGGCAAATCGCCCCTGGTGCAGCCAGTCGACAAGCGATGCGGCGTCGGGCGATTCATCCGGCAGCCGCAGGATTTTAAGAAATGCGGGATTGCGCGCTGTCACACGACCCGCCGCATCCGCAATGGCGATGCCGTCTGAAATGTTGGTGAATACTTTTTCAAAAAGCGCGTTGCGCTGATCTAGTTGCCGGTTGGACCGGTCCAACCGCAATGCGTTTGCCCGAAAACTACGAAAGGACCGAAACAGATCTCCGATCTCATCCTTACCATCAAGGCGGCGCGGTAGGGCGCTGGCGCGATCTCCATTTGCAAGCCGAACCATCGCGGCCGAGACCCGCGTGATATTGAATGTTACATATTGCGATACATAGATGGCCGCGGTCATAGCCAAGGCAAGACTGACTGCGCTAATGGCCGCAACGGACATGCGCGCGACCCAGATCGTCCGCGATGAGGCGGCCCTTTCACTGGCCAGAAATGCCTCTGCCTGGTCTGCGTATTCGCCTGCAAGTTCGTTAATGCGGTTCGCATCATGCCGAATGCGAAACAGCGCGTTTTGGGCTTCCAGATTGCTTGAAAGTTCAAGGCGCCTTAATTCAAAAATACCCGCTACACCCCAGACTGCATCTTCAAGCTGTTCAAGAAAGACTTCTTGTTGACCTTGGAGTGGAACCTCCTTGAGCGTTTCACGCTGCCGCAAATATTGCCGCTGTTCTTCACCGACACCGATCAGGTTCCCAGCATAGGCTGCATTCAATGCATCGGCGTTCATACTTTGAAGCGACCACCAGATCAGGCGTGTCGTATCATCGCCTGCCGGCGCAGCCGTTGCCATCGTCGCCGTATTCCTGAGAATGCCAAGAACTGCTGTCTGCACGCGCAATTGCGCCTGCAACGCATCAAGATTGCGCGAGGCGGCAACAAGATCGGAAACGCCCGCAGTCATACTATCCAGAATGTCGGAAACAGGTGGTGACGGGTCTTGCGCGTTGCCAAAACGGGTCTCTGGCCAATCGGTGCGGACACGATCCAGGACGGTTAGAAGTTTTGCACCTTCTTGTTCGATAAGGAAATTGGAACGCTGGTTCAAAAGATAAGGGGCAGATGTTGCAAGATCAGAAGATCGCTTTGACAGATCGATCGCTTGGGCCACCTGGCTAAGCGTTTCTTGGTGCAAATCCTGCAAACGCGCGTCAACACGTTGCAATGCAATCCACGTCACCGCACTTGCCGATAGCACCGCAACTGACAAAAGCGCAAGCGCCGCCCAAAGCCTGCCACGCACGGTTCGCAGGTTGAAAAATCTCAATTGTTAGGTCCCGAGTTCTCGGTGACAAAGATATAGCCTTGGCCTCGGCGTGTCTGAAGGTGAACCGGCTTAGATGGATTTTCCTCGATTTTGCGACGAAGCCGCAGGATCAATACGTCAATCGTTCGGTCCATATAGCGGTTCAAATCGCTGCCAATTTCAGCAAGCAGATCAACACGCGGAATAATCTTGTTGGGCCGATCAAGAAAGAAATCTAACAACCGATATTCGGCATTGGTCAAAGGAACTTCGCCACCATCCTGTGCGGTGACAATCTTGTTGGTGCGATCAACGGCCAGCTTCCCGAAGGCGATGTTCTTGTCGTCTCTTTCCGGCGCCAATGGCGCGCTGACCCCTTTTCCGTACCTGCGCAGCACAGCACGAATGCGCGCAATCAATTCGCGCGGATTGAAGGGTTTCAGCAAATAATCATCCGCGCCGACCTCTAGTCCGATAATCTTGTCAGTCTCGTCGCCACGGCCAGTGAGCATCACAATGGGCAGATCGCCTTTGTGACGAATGTCCATTGCCAACGCGAGACCGCTTTCACCCTTGAGCTGCAAATCGATCAAGACGAGATCAAAATCAACAGATTTGCGGAGCTCCAAAAAATCCGCGCTGCTTTCCATGGGGATCGGATCAAATTGGTTTTCGGTCAGCAAAGCGACGAGCGCGTCGCGCATCCCGGCTTCGTCGTCCACAATCCCAATTTTTGCACGATCCATTCGCCTGCATTCTCCCGGTCTGGTTTTAAACCTACCGGCAATCTGTTCGTCCGTCTCAGGTTTATTCGTTTCAAATATTACAAAACCGTGGCGGTTTGTAATTCTGTTAACCAGAAACATGCGGGCCTGTAGCATTGTTAATGCACGTTGGGTCTGCGTTTTTGCGATTGCCTCATAAGCTGTCGAAGCCGCCCGGAGACACATCCGTTGGGGCAAGAAACACTTCTGGGAGGAAGACATGAGAAAATTTGGTTTGGTCTCATCAGCTGTCTTGATGATGGCAGGGGCAACTGCCGCGTTTGCGGACGAAATCAGCGTTGTCTGTAGCGCGGAACAAGACTGGTGTGATCTGATGGTCGCAGCTTTTGAGGCTGAAAACCCTGACACCGATGTGCTGATGGTGCGCAAGTCCACAGGCGAAACATTGGCACAGATCCGCGCCGAAGCGGGCAATCCAAAGATTGACGTTTGGTGGGGCGGGACGGGCGATCCACACTTGATCGCAGCTGAAGAAGGCCTGACCCAAGCGTCCGGTGTCGATACGTCTGAATTGCTTGGTTGGGCGCAGAACATGGCCACAATCTCAGAAGGCCGATCGATCGGCATTTATGCCGGTGCCTTGGCTATGGCGTATAATTCCGAGATTTTGGCTGAAAAAGACATCGCACCGCCAGCATGCTGGGCCGATCTGGAAGACCCACGATTTGCGGGTGAAATTCAGGTGGCGAACCCGAACAGCTCAGGCACGGCCTATACAGAGCTTGCGACGTTCGTGCAGTTGTTTGGCGAAGACGAGGCATATACGAAGCTTGCCGCTATCGGCCAGAACGTGAACTCATATACCAAGTCAGGCTCTGCCCCATCTAAGGCTGCCGCGCGGGGCGAAACGGGTGTCTCCATCGGCTTTATGCATGACATGGTCAATCTTGCCGCACAGGGTTTCCCATTGGTTGCTGTCGCTCCATGCGAAGGCACGGGTTATGAAGTTGGCGCTGTCAGCATCATTGAGGGCGCGCGTAACTTTGACGGCGCCAAGGCTTGGGTCGAATTTGCACTTCGCGCGGACATTCAGTCACGTGCACCGGAAACAGGATCGTTCCAAGTCCCATCAAACTCCAATGCAGAAGTTGCACCGGAATCGCCCGATCTCGCGTCGATCAAACTGATCGACTACGATTTCGCGACTTACGGGTCGAGCGATACACGGGCGCGATTGTTGGCGCGCTGGGACTCTGATGTGGGTGATCCCAATCCTGAGCAGTAAGTCTCACTGTTGGCGTTCAGCTCTTTCATAACGTCGACTATTGGGTGCCCTCACTTTGGGCACCCTCTCTCTCACTTCACTGGACTTGAATATGAAACGAACGGTTTTGTTCTGGCTCTATATTGGGCTTGCAGGCTTTGCTGTGCTGCCATGGCATATGACGGACGCTGGCTTTTTCTCATTTGAATGGATGACGGACGGGGCATCTTCAAGCGGACTTTGGCTTGCGATGTCGGGGCATTGGTGGATGGCGCCTATTGGGTTGGCGCTTATTGCCGCCATCGCCGTTGTTCTCGCTATGAAAAGGCCAGTGCAGCGCGCCAAGACAACGCTACAGCTTGCCGCGTTTGGCCTTTTTGGGACAGCCGTACAAGGTCTGATTATTGTGCGCGCTGGCCCGCGTCTTTTCGAGGGCCTTTTGACCGGTGAAACCATCACCGCGGGCCAACCCGGAATGGGAGTGGGTGCCGCCGTTTGCATCGCGGGTCTTTTGTTTGCGCTGACGGTTTCCATGTCACAAACTGGCAAAGGACGCGGTGACGCCTTCGTGGTCAGCATGATTGGCCTGATCATCGCGCTTGTCGGTATCTTCGTGTTTTTCCCTGTCATGCACATTCTTGTCCGCGCGTTTGAAGTTGACGGCGGTTACAGCCTGACCAGCTTTTTCCCGCGTTTTTTCAGCAGTGAAATCTGGGGACTGCGGTGCTTTGTCTCTGATCGGTCTTGTGGCGTTGCAATTAATTCGGTGTTCCTTGCCACCCTTACGGGGCTTGGTACGACGTTCCTTGGTCTTTCGTTCGCACTGATCTTCACCCGCACTGAATTTCGCGCGAAAAAACTGCTGCGCGTTCTAACGGTCATTCCCATCATTACACCGCCGTTTGTCATTGGCCTCGCGTTGATCCTCCTTTTCGGGCGAAATGGCTCGGTCACGGCTTTTGCGGCAGACCTGTTTGGTACGGAAAAAACCCGCTGGCTTTACGGATTTTGGGGCGTCTACATCGCGCAGCTTTTGTCCTTCACCCCGATTGCATTCCTCGTCTTGATCGGTGTCGTGCAAGGCGTCAGCCCGTCCATGGAGGAAGCGTCTCAGACACTTGACGCAGACCGCTGGCAGACCTTCCGATTTGTTTCACTGCCACTGATGCGCCCCGGTTTGGCAAATGCGTTCTTGCTGGGGTTCATCGAAAGCCTTGCCGATTTTGGCAATCCCCTGGTCTTAGGCAGTGGTTTTTCGGTGCTGTCGACTGATATATTCTTTGCCATCGTTGGTTCTGTGGCTGATCCTGCAAAGGCGGCAGTTCTTGCGATTGCGCTGCTCACTCTGACGCTCTCTGCGTTCTTGCTGCAACGTATGTGGTTGGGCCAAAAATCTTATGCGACGATCACAGGTAAGGCCGATTCTGGCCAGAACGCCTCGCTTAGCCCAATGGTGAAAAACCTCTGCTATGCCACCGCATTGCCGTGGGCGGCTCTCACGGCAATCGTTTACTCGATGATCGTCTTTGGTAGTTTCGTGAAACTATGGGGCTACGATCATAGCTTTACCTTCGATCATTACATCCGTGCGTTTGGGATCGACTATACAACTGGGCGCTTGTCCGGAGTAGCTTGGGACAGCTATTTTACCACGTTGACAATTTCGTCTATCGCGGCCCCTTTGACTGCTCTTGTTGGACTTTCGACGGCTTATCTTCTGGTCCGTCAAAAGTTTGCAGGCAAGGATCTATTCGAGTTCTCAACAATGCTTAGCTTTGCCATTCCGGGCACCGTGATCGGGGTCAGTTACATTATGGCGTTCAATTTCCCACCTATTGAGCTGACGGGCACAGGCATCATCCTGATCATCGTGTTTGTTTTCCGCAATATGCCCGTTGGCGTACGCGGCGGTATCGCGGCTATGTCACAACTGGACAAAAGCCTTGATGAAGCCTCGATCACGCTGGGTGCCAACAGCTTTATGACCGTGCGGCGTGTGATCCTGCCTTTGATGGGGCCTGCTATCCTTGCTGCACTCACCTATAGCTTTGTGCGCGCGATCACGTCTGTCAGTGCTGTCATCTTCTTGGTCAGTGCCAAACACAACATGGCGACATCGTTCATTGTAGGGCGTGTCGAGAACGGTGAATTTGGTCTCGCGATTGCTTACTCAGCCGTGCTGATCATCACCATGCTCACCGTGATCCTACTCCTTCAACTTCTTGTTGGTTCGCGCCGTCTGCGCCGCACCGACCGCGTCCAAACAGCGGCTTGAAACCAGGCCAAACCTCGGAGAAACTTATGACACAATCCACCCCTGGTTCCGTCCACTTTGAGGGCGTCGTCAAGAAATTTGGCGAGGTCACGGCCCTTAGAAGCCTTGATCTGACGATTGACCCCGGCAAGCTTGTAACCCTGCTTGGCCCATCGGGATGCGGCAAGACCACGACACTGCGTCTGATCGCGGGGCTTGAGATGGCCAGCGCTGGTAACATCCACATCGGTGGCGAAGACGTCACGCATCTGACGGCAACTTACCGCAAAGTGTCGATGGTGTTCCAATCCTACGCCTTATTCCCACATATGACCGTCCGCCAAAACGTGGCTTACGGCCTTACCGTGAAATCGATGCCTAAAGCTGAAGCTGCTAAAAAAGCAGAACATGGATTAGAATTGGTTGGTCTCGCCGGTTTTGGTGATCGTTTGCCGAGTGAGCTGTCAGGCGGTCAACAACAGCGCGTCGCGGTGGCGCGTGCGATCGTGCTGGAGCCCGAAGTTTTGTTGTTAGACGAGCCTCTGTCAAACCTAGACGCAAAACTCCGCCGCCATGTGCGCGAAGAGATTCGCCAAATCCAACAACGCCTTGGCCTTACAGCGGTGTATGTCACCCACGACCAAGAAGAGGCGATGGCCGTCTCGGACCGCATCATCGTGATGAAGAACGCGGAGATCGCGCAGGAAGGATCGCCCAGCGATCTTTACGAGGCCCCAAAATCGGCGTTTATCGCCGACTTCATCGGGGACGCCAATCTTGCAGATTGCGGTATCGAAAGTGTGACGAACGGGGAGGCTTCGGTGGTTCTAGATGATTTAAGGTATAAAGTTCGCGACGGTGGGCTGCAAAGAGGGCCTGCCAAATTGGTGCTTCGCCCGCATAATCTGCATCTCGCTTCCCCCGATCAGCCGGGGATCAAGGGCGAAGTCAGCTATGCGGCCTACCTCGGCAAAGAAATCCAGTACACGGTAGAAAGTACGATCGGGTCGCTTTTTGTGATCAGTGGCGTAACCGACAAGCCTTTTGCCCAAGGCGACACCGTAACCATTCAATTCGACGCGGACCTTGCACGTCTTGTTGCGGCATAGTCTGGGAGACAGCAATCGTTATGGACAGCATCTTGTTTTCAGCTGGAACGCAACGAAACGTCGCATCGCAAGATTGGCAATCTGAAATCACCGCAGGCGGTTATCGTGCAATCATTTTCGACTGCGATGGTACCCTCGTCGACAGCAGCGAGGCGCATTTTCAGTCCTTTAGGACAGCGGCTCGCGCGCAGGGATATGATATGGATCGCGATTGGTATGCCAAGAGGACAGGCCTCGATCGCCGGTCGATTTTATCTGCCTTGTCGACAGACATTTCGGGGACTGTGGACATCGCTTTGGCGGCTCAGCACAGCATTGACGCGTTTATTGGCGCGACAACAGCGGTATTCCCGATCACCGAGACGGGTAAACTTGTCCGAACCTTGGCCGGAGCCTATCCAATGGCTGTCGGAACCAACGCAGAAATCGAAGTCGCAACTGCCTCATTACAAGCTGTTAACTTGCTAAGTTACTTCGTCACCATTGTCTCAATCTCAGATGGTCTTCCGGCTAAACCGGCGCCCGACATCTTTGACCATGCCACAAGAAGACTTGGGTTTCCTGCGGCCAAGACTTTGGTTTTTGAGGATTCTGCAGAAGGTGTGTCCGCAGCCATCGCTGCTGGATCGGACGTCATTCAAGTTGTTCGTTGCTGACCTTCGCTAGGTTGCAGAAATTTGTCACATTTGGCTCTCTGCCGCCGTTAGATCAGAGCAGCATATTCAGCGGATAGACGTGTTCTCCCAATGGGGACTGCCCCAAAGGTGCCGTTCGATCACTCATCGCGATGTTGTGGTCGCAGCCCGCATTGGCACCTTTCGCTGCAGCCGCAAAACAGCGGGATGGTCGTACTCACACTGAGCGGGACTAAGCGGCCATCAATGCACTGTATGTGAAGGGCCGCTTTTGGCGCTGACCGGACTTTCATTAAGCTAATTGGCTAGTTGCTCGCTCGTTCATCATAGGCCTCCCGCGATACATCTATTTTGGCAAGATTATCCAACGCCCAGTTTCCCAACACGTTTACTGGTTCACGAAAAGACTCGCCCATCTTGGTCAAATTGTATTCCACTTTTGGCGGAATGGTTGGGTGGTATGTCCGATTCACAAGACCGTCGCGCTCCAGCTCCTTTAACGTCAGGCTGAGCATCCTTTGCGAGATGCTAAGGTTGCGTTTGAGTTCATTGAATCGCAGCGTCCCGTACTGAGCGAGCGAGATCACGACAAGCACGCTCCACCTATCACCGACCCGGGACAGAACCTCGTTGATACGTTTGCAGTCAGGGCATTGTTTGTCGTCCAGCATGGCGGTTCCCTTTGTGTAACCGAGGTTCAGAAATGTGCCTTCTTGCGGCGTGATCCAGTGTTCATTAGATCGTCAGTTACAAATATATACCGCTCCCAAAAGGGTCTGACAATAGGATGAGACTGATGACAGCCAAGCCACTCAATGACCTTTTAAACTGGCGCTACGCCACCAAGAAGATGGACCCATCAAAAACAGTCCCGCAGGAAAAGGTTGAGGCCATCATCGAGGCGATCCGCATGGCCCCTACCTCCAGCGGCACCCAACCGTTTGAAGTGTTTGTTGTGACAAACCCAGAGATCCGCGCCAAAATCACCGAGGCTGCTGGTGGGCAAGCTCAGATCATAGACGGGTCGCACGTGTTGGTCTTTGCGGCTTGGGACAATTACACGGCAGACCGCATCGACGAAGTTGTTGATCTGAATGTTGCAGCGCGCGGTGATTTGCCGATGCTGCACGCCTATTATGACAATCTGAAATCGAACTACGTGCCTCGCGACGCCGAAACGAACTACGCCCACGCGGCCCGCCAGGCCTATATCGCTTTGGGCATCGCGCTCGTCTCTGCTGCTGAACAAGAGGTCGACAGCACCCCGATGGAAGGCTTTGGCCCTGACGCTGTGGATGCGATCCTTGGCCTGAAAGAACGTGGTTTGCGCTCCCTCGTTTTGATGCCGTTGGGGTATCGCGATGAGGACGGCGATTGGCTGGCGCCGATGGATAAGGTGCGCAAAACCCGCGACACTCTCGTTACAGAGGTGAACTAACATGGGTATTCTTCGCAAACTTTTCCGCGCGCAGCCGACACCCACAGCCGACGGCGCATTCAGCCCGTCGCCCTTTGCGATCAAATTGGGCACTTCATCTACGACCGATTATGACGGCGGGGCTTACGCCAGAACATACGCAGGCAAAAAGAACCGCGTGCTGATGGTCTGCACTGAGCAACGCAACATGACGATGGCCAATGGCAAGAAATTCTCGACCGGCAACCACCCTGTCGAGATGGGGCTGCCAATGCTGCATCTGATGAACGCAGGGTTCGAGATTGATGTAGTGACGCCAACTGGCGCACCGGTCGCAATCGAGGAATGGGCGATGCCTGCTGACGACGCGGATATCCAAAAACTGTTCCGCGACTTTGCAAGTGCGTTTCAAAACCCTCGTAGCCTTGCCGATTTTGTCGCCAACACGATGACAGACGACACGGCCTACGCCGCCGTCTTTATCCCTGGTGGTCACGGCGCAATGCTTGGGTTGCCAAGCAATGCTGACCTCGGAAAGGTGCTGCATTGGGCGCATATGACCGGTCTTCATACCCTTGCGCTGTGCCATGGCCCTGCCGCGCTGTTGGCTGCAAAAAGCGACGCAGGTTTCTTGTATGACGGCTATAAGATGACGGTGTTTCCCGATGCAGTGGACAAGCAAACGCCGATGATCGGCTACTTGCCTGGTCCGATGCCATGGTGGGTCTGCGAAAGGCTGAATGCATTAGGCGTGGAAACCATCAACAATAAGGCCGACAAATCGACCCATGTTGACCGCCGCCTAGTGACAGGTGCGAGCCCACAGGCGGCCAATGATTTCGGCAGACTGGCAGCAACGACCTTGCTAAAACGCACCGACGCGAACTCCTAGAGCCAAAGGCGCACATCATGACTGACACAAATTCCCCGCTCCGTATTGATATTGTCTCGGACGTGATGTGCCCTTGGTGCATCATCGGGTTTCGCCAACTTGAAACCGCCTTGGAGGCAAGCGATGTGGACCACGAAATCCACTGGCATCCGTTTGAGCTAAATCCGAATATGCCCCCCGAAGTGCAAGGCATCGGTGAACATCTGGCCGAGAAATACGGAACGACGCCAGAACAATCAGCAGCCAATCGCGCGATGATGACCGCGCGCGGCGAAGAGCTTGGGTTCGACTTCAACTTTGCCGATGGCTTTCGCATGCACAACACGTTCAACACCCATCAACTGCTGCATTGGGCAGATGAACAAGGCCGCAAGCACGCTTTAAAACTGGCACTGTTCACCGCGCATTTCACCCACGGGCGGAACTTGTCTGACGATGCTGTGTTGGTCGAAGTTGCTGGAAAAGTCGGCTTGGATCGCGACGAGGCAAAAGCAGTTCTTACCGATCAGAGATTTGCAACCGCAGTGCGCCAAGAGCAAAAATTCTGGATCGAGCAAGGTATCAGCGGCGTTCCTGCCGTCATCTTCGATCGCCAACATTTGGTCACCGGCGCGCAGGGTGTCGATAACTTCAAAAACATACTCACTCAGCTTCAACCCCAGGATGCCTGACCAGTCCTTTTCTGCGAATGGGACTAAAAAATAGTTTGAATTTACATTGAGCGGCATAATGCCGACATTCGCGGCATCACAGCAAAAAGTTACTTCAGGCTCGTTGCGGCCGTTAAATCGGTCGCAGCATGTTCAACCGACGCCGAGCATTATGCCAGCAGGGACGGCCCTTTGCGGACATTGACCGGTGTTCTTGGTTAAGAACCCAGTCTAGGAATTTGAATATCATCCAATTGTTTAAGAGCGTCCCTTGCGCTGACGGTCAAACCATGGCGCTCGACATACTCGATCAACGCAGCCTCCAAGCACCTGATTTTCTCTAGGTCATAAGTTTGTTTGAACATGATGACGTTCCCTTCGTATTGCACTGTTGATCACCTCATAAGGTTAAGATTTTATTAAACGTTTGAGAGCGTGGTGCTGTTTGCCGCCCCGGAAGGAAAAATTGAAGAGGCCTTAGTTCAACTTCGTCCGATCTGCTTTGGAAACCAACTCGTCGACAGAGTTAAAATACTCGGCAATTTCTTTGACCGGGTTAGCAAAGGCTTGTCGGGGTTGGAGGTTGCTTTGACCAGTTTTCGCATACTGCCTCCAATCATCGGTTTGCACATTGCTCCAGAGCTGATCGAGTTCGGGCTTGCGAAGTTGCGCTTCTTGAACCTGTTTTGCACTTAATGGCGAGAACTTCGTCCTGACCTGCTCTTCGCGATATTGTTCAGCGAGGTGCCCATACGTATTGCTGACAGTGATGCTGCTCGCATGTCCAAGTTGCTTTGCCACGATATCCAAAGGGACGCCCGCTCTCACAAGGTCGCTAGCATAGGTGTGACGTAACCCGTGAAAGACCAATTCTCGCGGCAAACCTGCTCGGGCAACCGCTCTGCGAAACAACTGCGTGTGCTGCTTACGCCAAGGCTTGCCCATGTCAGAACTCAGGACGAAGTCTTGCGCAGATTTGCCTTCACACTGCGCCAGAAAGAACGCCATGCCTTCGTCAGGCAGAAACACAAACCTTGCCGGCGACCGTTTGAAAGCATCCACGCGTATACCAAAGCCTTGCTTTCCTACATCTCCGACGATGAGGTTGCCCAGTTCACCGACACGGCAGCCACTATAGAGCGCAGCTAGAACAAGCTTCTTGAGCGCTGGGGTGCATTCGTCAAGAAGTCGCCCACATTCCTTTCGGTCGAGAAAGATCGTTCGAGGAGAATGATTAACTGGGATGCGCTTGAGGCACCGCCAAGGTCTTTCTGACTCGATAGCTGCGTTGTCCCATGCATGTTTGAACGCCATCTTAAGGATTGTCACAAGTGAGTTGAAAGTACGCTTGCGACGTCGCAGCTCGTCACTCGATAGCATTTCTATGCCAACACGAGGCTGCCTTTCTCGAAACCCATACTTGGGAGGCGTTTCGAGCACTTGTTGCGCAAGCTCTCTAAGGTGCCGCGCATTAAACTCTTCCAGCGGCAGAAACGCAAAGTTCGGGATGAGGTGATAGTTGATCAGAACTAGGTTGTTGTAGTGTCCGCCTTCAGAGCGGGCAATGCGTGTCCATTCGCAATAGTCCCTCAAGGCATGTCCAACAGTATACACATCACCAATTGGGCATATGTTGACGTCCTTGATCCGGCCAATGGCGCGAGGTGATGTCGCCATCGCACTGACCTCACGCGTATCAAACCACTCAAAGGCTCGCGCCAGAGCGGTGCGATAGTCGATTGCTCCATTGCCTAGCTCCAGGGCCGAGCCAAGACACTTTTGCCGATAGAGTTTGTCTGTGGTGAGAACCCGCGCGGTCCAATTGCAGATGGCGGCATCTGGCTTGTGAATCCCGATGTGCCGACCTTGATAGAGTGAATGCCAATAAGCTGTAGACCTGATGTTAAGATTCTCGATCTGATTGGGGCTTTCAAATGCACATGGATGATCAAGCCCTTCTGATTTCAAGTATCTTGTAGCCTCACGCGAAAATGACACATCGGCCTCCTGTCAAACTAACCGCCGCAATCTTGAAGTTAAGCAGTCATAATATCAACAACTACCAGTTGCACAACTCCGAGTCATTTAGAATTGTGATTTGGAGGCATTGATGGAGATTTTTGCAAATGCACTTAAGTTAGCAGCCTGCATAACTCTGATGCAGTTGCCGACATCGCAAGAACTGCTCGCCCATCCGGGTGGACTTAACGCTGCCGGATGCCATGCGGGAAGTAGACCCTATCATTGCCACCGCAGCGCAGGCGAGATGGTCAGAACAAGGGATGGTAGAAACCGCCTACGATGCGATCTTGGCAGTCGTTCTCGTGAATGCACAAGAGGTAGCAATTCCTCTACAGTTCCGGTTCTCAATGTTCAGATACAACTCAGACGGCATTGCAGTAGGCTGTCCCAGAACTTCGCCGACGGGGACTGGGGTCCAGCCACCCAACGCGCTTTGATCAGGTTCCAGCAGGCATACGGCTTAACACCTGATGGCGTATACGGGCCCGCGACAGCAAAAGCGCTTGCGAGTAGTCCAAACGGTCGCTGCTAACAAGCACTCTTGGATGTTCATGCGGCTCAACGGACTTGGTCTTTGCTTGTTTTACTTCGGCCCAAAGCTGCCGTTGACCTGCAGGTTCTGATACTGCAGTCGCGCCTACGTTCCCGACATTCGCTGCGAGCGCGAAATCTCGAGATCGACGAATGGGAAAGGTGCGGACAAAGTCAGCCTTCACTACGGTCTCTGTAGTGAAGGCTCCAATGCATATCTGCCAAATTGAACATTGGCGGCTACTTTGCGAATGCAACCCGAAAACGAATACCGCCGCGGAACGACCTCACCCAGCCATTGATCTGGTGGCATTCACCGATACCCAAGACTCGAAATCCCCAATTTTGTCAGGGAAACGCCTCTGTCAAGCAGACACAACACAGACGTCGTATAAGCTTCCATATGGAGAGCCTGAAGTGCCGTTACTTGCTTAAAATTTCAAGTAGATGGTACATTCAAGATTGAGCAATTTGGGAACCATTGGCGCAGTGCAGGAGGGTATTGTTATCAAGTCGGCGGCGGGATTTTTTTCAAAGGAGAATTTGTAATGCCAATTCATGAGAGCTTATTGGTCCACAGAAGACTTGCTGACTTCGTTGGAAGTGGGAATGTTGCCGTTGCGGATTGGGGCGGCTCGCAATTCGTCGACAACAACGTCTTCATGGAGCTAAAGTATTTTGCGCTGCGGCCAGGCGCACATCATAAGGTATCGTTCCGCGCTATCCCAGGTTCAGGTCTACAGGTCCGTGCCCGCTGCGAGGCTTGGTTATCACTTGATGTGCTGAATGCGCCGCGCGTTTCCATTTCAGAGAATCCCGGACCGGTTTTGGCCCCAGAGACTTTGCACGCACGGATCCCCGACGATGGGACGGAACGAGGGGAGCACGAAGCTTTGGCGACCTCGCACACCGCGCGATTGCTCCGCACGACCTTTGCACCACCATCGGGCAATAACGCACTAGAGGGCGAGCCTGACACGGTTGCCATGCGCATCCGCCCGGATCGTCCGATTTTAGGCGCGGACGTGTTCGCTCCGGTTGAACCCAGCTTGCCTAAGGCGCTTCCGATTGACGTGATCGTAAAAATCCGGGACGGGCCAGAAATCACCCGCCAGCGCCTTTTGGGAAGCGATGACCACCTTGGAGCGCCAAGTTTCGAAACCGAGGCCATCGACGGCAACGAGATTGTCGATGTTGAGTTTGTAAATCCCAACGATGTTCCAGTGATCTGCATCCCCTGCAGCGTGTCGGTGCGGCGGAAAGCTCGAACGAATGTTGTTCGAATGCCAACAGAGATGTTCACACGTGTTTTCAATGACGCGCTGGCGTCGCTTACCCCCACCGTCATCATTGATGCGGGCAAAGCGCGAGCGACCTTCAAGGGAGACGTAGCAAAGCATCTGGGCCTTCATTCGCTTGAAGCCGATTTGCCGGGGTCATGGGAAATGGGCGGCGCAACGTTCGAACCCGGCGAGCTTGATATCATGAGTGCCGAGGATCTGTTTGGAGAGGTCTTGGAATTCTTTCTTGCGGACTTGGATGGGGCGATGTCGGGTCTTTTCGTCAATACCAATTTCTCGGACGAGCAGATTGTAGAACTGGAAGCGGCCTATTTCCGCCTTCGTCCGAACTTTGCGGAGAAGGTAGAGGAATTCCTGGACTTTCGACCGCACTCGTCGGAACACAGGGCCCGGTTCAAAAGGTCATTCGAGGATCTCAAAGAGCGATATCCGCTTCTGATGGATGGTGAGAACCATGACCGCGCCGATGTCGGGCTTTCGACCAGCTACAAGATCACACGCACGCATGGCTCACTGGGGCCGATTGCGATTGAACTAGATGTTGTTGAGGCACATGCCCATCTGTTGATCCGACAGACCCACCGGAAGATCCCTGCACCACATGGCGATTTGCCGCGCGATATGTTCACGATTGGTGCGGTTATGCCTCTGTTGAACTTCCGGCTCGAAATCGGCGATCTGGACATTGACCTCGACGTTCCCCCTTGGCTGGTATTCGTGACGCAAGGGCTCGCGACCCTCGGCGCCTTCTTGGTCGAGCAAGGCGGAGAAGCCCTGTTCGACTACCTTGCGGATAAGGCCGAAAGAGAGGTGCCGATTGCCGTCCACAAGATGTTCCAAGATCGAGCGCTGGAGATCGGGGACTTGATCGTCGAAGCCTTTGAAACTGTCGCTAACCGCGACCAGTCGTTTCACAAGGCCGCTGCCTCGCGCACAGAGCTGGCGATTGCGACGATCAACCGCGATCAGCTGAAAGTACCACATGACCCGAACTGGGATAACACGCCGTCCCCAACCGCCGAGATCGAGGTTCAGGTACCGCCGGTGGACCCGATAGATCACGACAACAACCCCATTGGCCCGCAACCGCTCGTCGCCGTGCCCCCGGAAGCGCGCCTGAACGAAATCAAGCATTTCATCTTTGTCATGATGGAAAATCGGTCGTTCGATCACATGCTCGGTTATCTGTCGCACCCGCAGTTTGGCGACCGCACGGACGTCGACGGGCTAGAACGCGTGCAACCACCGGGCCCGGAGATTGTTGTAGCCGGGGCCATTCAAAAATCGCGCGTGCTGGGCGGCGATCTGGAAGGGACGATTGCCACGCCCTTGCCCGGCCCCAACCCGCAATTTCGACCGAATTTGCCACATGAACACCTGTCAATCATGCGGCAGATCAACAATGGTGAGATGAACGGATTTGCCTCTGAATACGCGCGCAAGCTTGAGCGGACGGCCACGGTCAACCCCGAAGGTTTCCTCAACGACCCTGAACGCGCTTTGCGCTTTCAGACCAAAGATATCATAGAGACATACCATGACCTGACAGAGAATTATCTCGTTTGCGACCGTTGGTTCAGCGCGGTGCCCGCCGGCACCTATCCTAATCGGTCCTGCTATTACTCAGGTGTGACGCCTGCGCTCGACAACGATACGATCATGGATGACGCAGGCTATATAGACCATCTGACCCTGTTTGACGTGTTGGATCGGGTGAATGTCGATTGGAAGGTGTTCGAGAGCGACGTGACATTCTTGCGGACGTTTAGACGCTTTCGCCTGGAAACGGAGCGGATACGCCCGATTACTGAGTTCGGGACAGACACGCTGCCGGCTGTGTCATTCGTCGATCCAAACTTTACTGGCATGCCGAACAAGAAGCCAAACAATGACGATCAACCGCCGACAGACGTCCGGCGAGGACAAGCCTTCGTAGCAGATATCATTAATAAGGCGAAGGCACGGCCCGAATGGAACGAAACAATGATTGTGGTGACCTATGACGAACACGGGGGGTTTGCTGACCATGTGCCGCCACCGGGCGCGCCAAACTCGAGCCATCCAAACGGGGCTGAAGATATCTCGCTTGCGCATCCGGATGTTGAAATGTTTGGTGTTCGAGTCCCCACATTTGTGGTCTCACCGCGGGTTGCACCGCGTTCTGTTGCGCATCAGATTTTTGATCACGCAACGGTCTTTAAGACTCTACTTCAGAGGTTTGCGCCAAATTTCGTCAATTCGCAAATTATACCAGAGCGTGTGCGCCGAGCGCGGCATCTAGGAGAGGTATTACTTGAGCAGCCCCGCGCCATCGTGGCCGATGTCAAGAGCCCTGAGCAGCCCGTTGCGGTTGCCTTTGCCGCATCCAGACCCGTTGCCCGTCTCGACTTTGTTGAACCCGAAGACAGGGAAGACATGACCGCCATGCTGAAGCAACTTGGCAAGCCATCTGCATCGCGAAGGGACCGATTTAATAGCTAAGCATTGCATTTCCCCGCCATGACACCTTAACTGCTCATACACTCAGTGATATTTTGAAGTGATGGCCAACATGAGAATGTCGCCTCGGGGTTTCACGGCCCATTCCTGCCATTCATCGGGCCTACTGACGCCGCAACCCAGCTTTCCCAAAGCGGACACTGGCAATGGCGCGCAGTATTTTGTTAGCCCGATGACCAAAACGTAGTTCAAAGCCGTTAGTTTCGGCTTATCAACAACAGTTCCAACCGCTTCACCTCACGAATAACACGGTCGGCTTGCATTTGCGGCATCAGGCTCATTTTCAAGCTAGTCGCAACAATCATAAGGACAGCGCCAGTAATACCCCATTTGACCGCGCCCAAGACTTCGGTCGCGAAGTAGAATTGCGTGGCGCAATAAACACCGCACAGGAACATTGCGCTCTGAACCAACATAATCACCCATGTGACCCAACCCAACTTTCCGCTGAACTGGCTTAGGCCAAGTGCGAAATAGCCCAGTTCTTTGGTTTCAGCCAAAGCGGCCTTGTCTTGGCCTTCGAGAGCCTCTTGAATCAATTCATCCAGTTTGGTCATTTGTGTCTCCTTTGAATAATACCCGTAGTTTTTCACGCGCATGCATTAAGCGGGTCTTTACCGTGCCAATGGGCACATCGAGTGCCGTCGCCACTTCGGCAACGGTCATTTCATCAAGATAAAACAGCGCCAAAGTCGCTTGATGCGTTGGCGGCAATTTAGCTATCGCATCACGCACATGTTGTGCATCTGTTGTACGTTCGCCCAAAGGGGCAATCGTGAATTCGGCCTCTTCCGCCCAGCCCGTTGCCAATTCCCGATCTCGCTGATGGATTCTGATTGCCGCAGCAACTTTTCGGGTGACAATCTGCATTGCAAAAGCCCGGAAAGCCGCAACTTCGCGGAGTCGAGGCAAGCCACGCAGAATATCGACCCACGCCGTTTGGGTAACATCACGTGCACCTTCCGCATCGTGAAGCAATCGGTTCGCATGTCTCAAAAGGCGTGGTTGCACCAAGCGCACCAATTGATCCATCGCTGCCGTGTCCCCCATACGCGCTGACGTAACCAAATAGGCCTCGAGTGCACGGGCCTTTTGGGCTGTGGGTGCTTTTGACTGTTCCATGTATATAAGGTGCGCTGTATCGGGCAGATGGTTCAATCAGTAGCAAAAAATTTGTTCCGCAACGCTCGCTTTGTGAAATTTGCTGCAAGCAAAACGCAGCTTGGCATCAGTCACTTTGGGCGCTCAGCCGCCATCAGATGCGGCGCAACATCTGCCAAATAACGGGGCGTCAATCCCCGTCACGCCCGTCCCAAACCGGCCTTTTATCCCTCGCCCAACATGCTGCGGTCGCAGCCCGCTTTGCTGACATTCGCCGCAGGCGCGAATTCGACGCTTACTTGAACTGGAAGTCTGCGGGACGAAGCTGCCTTTTGCTTGCGCGGCAATTTCCTACACAGATGAGTCTTTCGCGATTGCATCTTTGTTGTGAACAAGGCAATGGCCATTTCTGATTGGCGAACGAAGCAAACCCCGCTCAGCCCACATCGCCAATCCGACAACTTTCGGCTTATGCAATGAGCTCCACATAGGACGCTCGCAATTCGCTGCGTTTTGCGTATTTACGGGCTGGGGGGCCATAGGCCTCTTCTACAGTACACACCCTGGCTGATACTGCTGCAAGCTTCGGAAAAGCAAATAGCAATTGGCTTCGCGCCAACCGGCTCAGTCCACTGATCGCTGTTGGCCCTGGATAATAAGATTCCGTCGGTGCGCCTTCTGCAATCACCAGTTCATGATGTTCAAACATGATATGAACATAAGTGACCGGCGCCAGGCTCTTGTCAATTCTAGCCCATTTACCGCCCCACACTTCAGCGGCGAGTTTCGCGCGCACCAAGACTTCCTGTGGTCCCAATGTTGCGAGAATGCCGTGTTGGGGCGAAACGATCATCTTGCGCTGGTTACCAAATGCATGCTTGCGCACGATAACCGGTCGCAAGTTAGGGTCAGGACCCATTAATTGGCTTGATGCTGAATCATTGCTGTGATTCAGGTTCCCCAAATATTGGGGGGAACGATGAGCAATCTCTACTGGCTAACTGAAGAACACATGAAGCGATTGCGACCGTATTTTCCCAAAAGCCGAGGTCGACCACGCGTAGATGACAGGCGTGTATTGAGTGGAATTATCTTCATTAATCGCAATGGTTTACGCTGGTGTGATGCGCCTCCGGAGTATGGTCCACCCAAGACATTGTACAACCGTTGGAAGCGGTGGAGCGATATGGGAGTATTCGCGCGGATCATGACGGGATTGGCGGCAGAGGCGCCCGACCATAAGACCATCTCAATTGACGCGACTTATCTCAAAGCACACCGCACAGCCTCAAGCCTGGGGCTCAAAAAGGGGGGCGCGGACGTCTGATAGGGCAGACCAAGGGTGGTATGAACACCAAGTTGCATGCCGTCACGGATACAAGTGGGCGCCCAATTCAGTTCTTTGTCACCGCCGGTCAGGTCAGCGACTATACTGGTGCCGCGGCCTTGTTGAGCAGTCTGCCAGATGCTGAATGGCTGCTCGCGGATCGAGGCTATGACGCAGACTGGTTCAGAGAAGCCTTAATCGACAGGGGTATCACTCCATGTATCCCTGGCCGTAAGTCACGCAGCAAGACCATCAAATACGACAAGCGCCGCTACAAACGCCGCAATCGGATTGAGAGAATGTTCGGTCGCCTCAAAGATTGGAGACGCATCTCAACGCGCTATGACAGGTGCCCCAAAGTCTTCCTCTCAGCTATCGCTCTCGCCGCAACCGTCATATTCTGGTTATGAGTCTGGAACCTAGCAGCCCCGAAACCAAAGATGCAACAAAGGCTCCGCCAAGTCCTTCGGTATTATCCGCCTGTTCTTTGGTGATACCTAAGGAGTTTGCCCAAGCTTTGCCGAAAATCGACCAGTGGTACCAAGCAAATCCAAGAACATAGATTGCAACTGTCGCAATCACGACAGCGATGAAATTTAAGTTTTGTAGTTCCGCTATAATGTTCACAAAGTTTCCTAACTTCATTGCGTTTATGAATGCCGCCCAGACCGGTGAGCGTTGACACGTTCCGCCTGTGTTTCGTGCATGCGACTGCGGTTAATAGATGCCTCCAAGAACTCAGATGTTGTGCAAAACATCGACGATTTACGTCCTATATCTGGATAACCTCACCCCATCGAAGCTAGAGGGGGCGAATAGCGGCCATCATCGACCCAAGCGTTATGCAGCGCCCCCGGTCAGATCCTCAGCAAGCATCAGCGCATTGCCGTCAGGATCATAAAACGTAGCGGTTTTGACCATGCCTTCGACAACATCCGTGTCACCGTCGAACTTCACCTTGGCCTGCTCCAGCTTTTGCCGTGCATTGTCCAAATCAGCGATGCCAAAAACCGGAACACAATTGCCGGGAACAGGTTTTGCATGTTCTCCAAGGCCAATTGTAACACCGGGTGTGTTGGTCTGCATCTCGGACCAACCTGCTTCATCTGCGTGATAAATCAGCTCAAATCCCAACATGCCTTCGTACCAAGTTGCGCTGGCATGCCGGTCTGTGACCGACATCGCGATGTTAATCGTTTGATCTACTGAAATGACTGACATGGGCTTCCCTTTTGATTCTATTTATATTAACTATACTTTATGGACATTGGCTTGCTTGTCAACATCACTTCAAGGGCTTGGGCTCTCCCAATTCTTGCGCAGCTGGATAGTGGCATTCCCGGTCGTCAGGCCCCACTACTAGTGGCAACCGGTGCCGGAAGGACAGCTTTCGCACAAAGCATGGATCATCTGATCACCATAGGGTTGGTTGAGCGAAACCCGGGCCACGGCCATCCATTGCGCCCGGAATTCCGGCTGACCCAAAGGGGTGTGTTGGCCGCCAAGCTCGCTAGCCAAATCAACCGCATCTCAAAGGAGGAAGATCAAGCATTGCTGCGGCGTTCTTGGACGCTACCGATTTTGGCGTCACTGCAGAGCCCTCGCTACTTTATCGAGATCAAACGGGATCTTCCGCCGATTACAGATCGCGCCTTGTCACAGTCTTTGAAAACGATGGAAACAAGAAACTGGGTCTGCCGCGAAGTAGACGAATTCGGGCGACCACCTCGGTCTCAGTACTCAGCAGTAAGTACTGGCCGCGCAATAAGTGCAGTCACAGCATCAGCGATTGCCGTCACCGAATGAGGGCGAGCGTTGAGGTCAGAAGTCCGAAGGGCAGCTTTGTCCCGCTCTTACGTCCTAGCCAGCCACAGAAATGCTGCACCCAGCACGAATGGCGGCTATGCGGGATGCGCGCGCAGCATTTGGACAGTATGGTGAACGACAGGAGTGGGCCGAACAAACTTTCCGAAACCATCAGATGGCGAAGACTGAGCAGGTACTATGCTTTGCGGTATCAGAGGATCAGTGACAGCCGCCTGTCGGCCAATCGGATATGCGCTTGAACACCCCAGTCGAAAGGTAGAAAATCCTGTTCAATTCCATCAGCAAAGATGACACCGCCCTCATTGATCCGAGATATCAGTGCTACTTCGTCATCCAACCCAATCTCACCTGCCGCAATGTCACAACCCGACGTCTTACTGGGCCAAGGTTCGCGCGCAAAAAAGGCGGCGCGGTTTTCTTCGGGCGCGATGTCATAACTTCGGTGCGTCGCGGTCATGATGGACTTTGCCCACCCGGTCAGTCCAGTGCCGGTTGCAATGATCATGCCGGATGACGACTGAAACTCTTCGGCACCCCCGGCCTGCACGACATAGCGCGCCGATTGGTGCGACCGGTGCCCGATGAAAAGCTCGTTCAGCGCCAAAAGCGAAAGCCCTTCGCCCGCCACAGCTTCGATCATGGTGCGCGACTGGACATCAACATCGGCGTGCGCCGCGCCTTTTAACAAAGACGGCAAAGCCTCTATCGCATGCCGCGTCAGCACACCCTCAGATGAGGCCGGATCAGGAGTGATGCCAATAACAGGCTGCCCATCAAGGTACTTTGCAAGGTTGGCCACCAACCCATCTTGCCCAACCGGCACAACAATATCGTTTGCGCCAAACAAGAACCGGCTCAGATCCTCGCGCACCACATGCACAAAGGTCCATTCAGCGGGAATCGCAGCCTTGGCGGCGGTCAAGGCGCGGGATTGTAACGCATCCCGCACCTCCAACTCTTCTATGGTCTGGCCACGGGTCGACAAGAAGAATTCAGCCTGCCCCCGCGTGCCGTGCTTGGCCAGCAGTGCGGCATATTCAGTCTCACGACTGACCAAGACAACACGAGGGTTCAGGYTGCTCATCTTACTTCTCCATCGCCTGCGCACTCATCAACTGTTTGACCTGCTGAAAGGCACCCGCCAGCATGTCGGGACTTACGTTCAAGCTGTCGATCTTCTCAAGCTTGCCTGCGAACTCTTGCGCGGCCAAAGCAAACATCACCGCAGGGGATACATCGGCAATCGCCGCCATGCGCGCCTGTTCCATATCAGCAGCGGCCTGTTCAACCGACCGGATCCGCTTGGCTTCTGCTTCGGCTCCGATGATCTTGGCCTCGCTGTCGGCTTCAACCATGATGCGCTTWGCAGCGACCTTGGCTTCGGCTTCAGAACGAGTGTTTGCGTCCTCGCGCGCAATCAGATCCTTGCGGCGCGCGGCCAGCTCAATCTGATTTTGCAGTTCGTTTTCCGCAATCGCCCGCTCTTTATCGACAGCCAAAGCACGTCGCGAAAAGGTCGCTTCATCTGCCTTCTGCTGCAGGCTTTCAAAAGTCGGAGCCTGCAGTGCACGATACAGTTCAGAGCTTGGGGACAGCGCCGAAACACGAACGCTCACAACCTCTAGCCCCATGGCATCCAAAGTCGGATCGGCCTCAAAGCCGGCCGAAATGGCCKCCTGCACCGGAGACAGCCCCGCCTCCAGCAAGTCCCGCACGCCCTTGTCTTTCAGGTATGCATCGGCAAATTCGCGGACCAATCCGGTCAGAACCGATTTGATCTGCTCTTCTGGCTTGCCTAAGGGGACGCCCTTGCCGATGTCGATTCCAAAATCGACCCGAGACGCAACACGGTCCGCATCGGCCACTCGCCAGATGACAGAGCCTTGCACCGCCAAATCCTGATAGTCAGACGACTGGCCTTTGATGATAAAGACCAACTCACGGTCATTCATAGGGATCTCGGTCAATGATGCGCCATTGGGATCGAACCAAAACGACAACCCGCGACCGGATTTTTTAAGCGAGCCTTTGCGAAAATACTGAATGTGCTGCGATGCTTCTGCGCGCAACTGATTGGCGAAAACGTACCGTTTGATCTGTGCCATTGAACCTACTCCTCTGGCTTTACTTGATACAATTCGGCAGGGCGATATGCGCCGCCAGTTTCAAACTCGCCTGTTGGGACGATCATCCCACGGTCCAGCAACTTGCGCCGGAACGGAGGTTTTTTGAATTCTTTGCCCAGTATGGCTTCGTGTACTTCCTGAACTTCTCGCAAACTGAACTTGTCAGGCAAAAAGGAATAACCAACGCGCGAGTAGTCCAGTTTGCCCCGCAGGCGCTTCACGACATCGCCAAGAATATCTGCGTGGTCGAAGGCCAGTTTCAAAGCCGCCCCGTCGATTGAAGCTCGCGCAGGCCCACCAGCCTCGCCGTCCCAATCTACTTCAAGGTTTGCCAACCGGTGATCAGCCAATACCTCCGCCGGACACAGCGCCAGATAGACGACGCTTATCACCCGGCCACGAGGATCGCGTTCAATCGCGCCGTAAGTGGCAAGCTGTTCGAAGAGAACGCCGTCCAATCCGACCTTTTCYCTCAAAACCCGCTCAACGGTTTGCTCTAACCCATCTTCCRCTCGCACAAACCYGCCGGGCATAGCCCATCCAGGGATTTCATCGTCGGGTCTGTTGACCAGCAAGATCTTCAACTGGCTTTCAACAACYGCCACAATCGCAAGGTCAACGGCAACACTGGGTTTGGCATATCTGGCTAAGTTGGTCATATCTTATATCCATATCAGTTATTACTTATATAGATATAAGATCAGTAGGCGTCAACCCCTGCGTAAATCGCTTGCAGGTGCGAAATGCTGCATCCTGCACAAACGGCAGCTTTCGGGGTGGTGATAGGCCGGATTTGCTGTGGGTCGAATGGCGGCTTCGGGCCGTCCTCAACGACCGTCTTTCTCGGAACCATGCGACATACGCTGCAACACCGCAGGGCGGCACTGAGCCCATATGGCGTACACCGTAGCTCTGGTGCCAGCTCCCCGATGGTCATTTCCTCGGTGTATGTGGCAGTACAGGTTAAGCTAGACCGGCTGCAAGTGTCATTGGCTTTGTCACTGTGAGACTTCCAAGAGTTCGTCGATTTGAGCTAAGAGCCGGTCTCGCTCCTCGGCGGCTTTCTCGAGTCGGACAATTGAGCTTGGAAACGATGGTGCCGCAGGTGCGCGTTCACCAGTTGCGCACGCTTCCACGTCCTCAATGGCGTCCAGCTTTTCTCGTAGTAGCGGCTGAAATTGGGCGAAGTACTCTTCCCCAGCGCCGGACCCTTCCGGCGTCGTAATGTCGAAACCAAATGCTTCGTACGCTGCCTCTAGATTGGTCAGGTGACTTTCGTAGGTCTGGCGCTCGCAAGATACCTCATTCCAACCCCAAATGATCGTTTGGACCAGAAATACTCCAACTTCATTCTCGGCTTCTTCTTCGTAGGTCTGCATGAGAAACTCGACACCTTGGAGTTCAACGCCCAATTGGCCAACAGTCTTGACCTCTTCGGCCGTCGCGGTCTCACCAACTACAGTAAAAGCGAACGCACATAACGCTCGCCTAATCATCGGCATGGTTCCACCCGGGCAGTGACATTTACTCATGGGCAAGGGGTTGTCTCACTAATTGGAAACGCGTCGTGCACGCCAATTGACAACAATGTACATGTTAGTGCGCCCGCTTGCAAATAGCTTGCCACCCGCACGTGGTGTCAGTGAGTTAGCTTGGACCGTAAAAGGGAAATATAGGTAGTGGCTTTCAACTTCGACAGTAACTTCGTCCGCGATGTGTGAATTGCCCTTTCACAAGATGCTGCGGTCAGTATGAATGGCCGCAATGTGGACGTGTCCGCCAAATTGAGGATGAATGGTCAACGGCAGGTCTGGGCCGTCCTTGTAGGCTCGGTTTCATCCGACAGTTCAACATGCTGCGTTCGATCCAATGACGGCGAAGAGCCCGATGTGCCAATATGCTGTGGTGCGGCGAATGTCAGCTTCCCTACAAGGTCATTTGGCAAACAATAGTCGCTTTTGAGCGCCAAGTGGCATAATCAGTTACATTTCGACGGAAACAGCTCGCAGGAAGCTGGTGACTGACCGACGCGGGCAGCAGTTAGGATCGACAAATTTGCAAGTGGATCTGTGCTAAACAAAACGTTCATCAAGCTGATTTGCACAAATCCATCGTAGACAGGCGTCGTAGCCCAACCACTAGATCGAACTGCCTCTACATCTGCTACTCCGTGTGATCTAAAGCTGTCATCATTCGCAATTTTTTCGTTCCACTCGATAACATTATGACTCACGGGGTCATTGATTGACATTGCTTGGCACAGTCCCGGTTCATCTACTATTATGTCGAGAATTAACCATGAACCATCGTTGGGTGCCCAAACAGCTTCCGGAAAATCAGACCAGCCTAAGTTTCTGCCCAACTGTGCGATTTCATCCTCACTGAACTCATAAAGGTTTGTGCGGGGGACATGGGTATCTTCAATGGTTTGCTCGACACAATAGGCCCAGAAACCTTCGAACATTGACTGATCTTGAGCAAAAAGTGGTTTGCTCATCGTAACGAAAGTCAGAATCATAGCTGCAAAAAGAGGTATGATGCTCTGGTACGAAATTTGAGCCATTCTGATTTAACTTCCTAAAAACCTAGATGTTCACGTAGCCTTGAAAGATGGCGGCCCTTACTGGCCTTTTACGCAAAGTTATCTAGCTGCACTCCTTCCTAAAAACCACCGTTCTTCTGTCCAGCCCCATTTCTATGGGCCACTTTTGAGCAATGTTTCTGGAATTGGCGGACGCATGTTTAAAGCCTGATGGGGTCGAACACGATTGTACTGTCTGAGCCATGTATTGATGACGATCTGTGCCTGTTTCGTGGTGTGGAACCATTCAGCATTCAGGACTTCTCGGCGCAGCGTGCCATTGAAGCGCTCGTTGTATCCGTTCTCCCAGGGTGACCCCGGGTATATCTGGATCGGCTTAATCCCGACCTTTCTCAGCCAGTCTTGTAGTGCTGTTGCGATGAACTCTGAGCCATTGTCCGAACGAATGTATACGGGTTTCCCGCGCCGCAAAAGCAGTGGGTAGAGCGCATCCAGCACATCCGCGCTGTTCATCTTTGGTTTGACCGCGACACACAGTGCCTCACGGGTATATTCATCCAGCACCGTGAGCATCTTGTAGGGCCGCCCGTTGCTCAGTTTGTCGTGCACAAAATCGACGCTCCAGATGTGATTGGGATGTTGCGGCCGCAGCCGGATGATTGAGCTGTCCTTGTGGTACAGTCGCCTGCGTTTCTTGTGTCGCCTTGGAAGTTGCAGGCCTTCTTCGCGCCACAGGCGTTCGATCTTCTTATGATTGACGGGCCAGCCTTCGACTCGCAGTAGTTCCGCAACCTTACGATAGCCGTAGCGCCCATATTGCTTGGCCAATCGGATCATTGCCAGGCGCAACACCTCATCATCCGTGGAAACCGCTTGGTATTGCAACGTGCTTCGGGCCACGCCCAGAACCCGACATGTGCGCCGTTCAGAGGTTGCCAGCTTTTGTCGGCTGTGCACCACGGCCTGACGAAGCTGGTCTGTCGTCAGGCCTTCGGCTTTAAATAATCCATGCTCTCCGTGATCTGTCTC
>NZ_FREV01000011.1 GCF_900143545.1 Loktanella sp. Alg231-35
GCATAGCCCATCCAGGGATTTCATCGTCGGGTCTGTTGACCAGCAAGATCTTCAACTGGCTTTCAACAACTGCCACAATCGCAAGGTCAACGGCAACACTGGGTTTGGCATATCTGGCTAAGTTGGTCATATCTTATATCCATATCAGTTATTACTTATATAGATATAAGATCAGTAGGCGTCAACCCCTGCGTAAATCGCTTGCAGGTGCGAAATGCTGCATCCTGCACAAACGGCAGCTTTCGGGATGGTGATAGGCCGGATTTGCTGTGGGTCGAATGGCGGCTTCGGGCCGTCCACGATGGTGCCCCTGGTCTCCCACAATGCAGATGCTGCGCCGCATCCGAGGTCGGCAGAGAGCCCAAGGTTACCGATGCTGCAAGGTGCGCTTACGTCCGCTTTGAGAGCGGAACGTAAGGCGCAGGCCTTGCTGATTGGGTCGCAAAACTGGCGTAGGTTGCGCACGGTATTTGTGCATGCAAACACCATTTGGACAAGCATCAGAATACAGTTTGATGCCGCTAGCTTGGCTCACTCCTATTTCACCACATCAATCTTGCTACGGTTAAGTGAAATCGCAATGGCCGCGATGAGCAAAATACCGAGGGCAACTTGGCTCCAGGACGGTGGCACACCAGCGATCGTTAATCCGTTGCGCACAATCGTCAGGGTTAAAGCGCCGATAATCGTTTTGACAACGCTACCATATCCGCCGGTCAGGGGGGTCCCTCCGAGTGCGACTGCAGCGATTGCGTCAAGCTCCATCATCATACCTGCCTGCGGTGTGGCCGCTCCGGCGCGGGCCAGGTTGATGCAGGCCGCGAGGCCCACCATCAACCCGGCGGCTGCAAACACTTTAATTTTGAAGGTCGTGACATTGATGCCCACGAGGCGCAGCACTTTCTCGTTGCCGCCGACGGCGCGCAATTGCTGACCAAACACGGTTTTCTCGTAGAACGCCCACATAAGAAGCGAAACGATTGCCGCGAGGATGAAGATTGCCGGGAACTTACCCATCGAAAGCAGCCAAGGTGCCGCCACCGAAGAAATATTGCCCCCGGAAGCCCCGCTATCCGACGTGATATAGATCGATGTCCCATCAGACATGATGATGACCAGCGCGCGGACGATGATGAGCATGGCCAGCGTCGTGACAAAGGACGGGATCTTGAGAAGCGAGATGATACAGCCGTTGACCATGCCGACAAACCCGCCTGCAAGGACACCGAGGATCAGGCCGACATCACCAAACCAAAGCATCCCAAGAGCCCCTAAGAAGGCCGAAAAGGCCAAGCTTGAGCCGATGGAGATATCAATCGACCCGGTCGTGACAATCATCAATTGCGCAAAGGCAAGCAGCAACAAAACCGGTGTTTGCTGGGCAATGAATGTCCAGTTACGTACGGACATAAAACGGTCGCCCGAGATGGCCCAAAACATCAAGATCACCAATGCGATGGCGATGAAGGGCACATAGTCTCGCAGTTTCTCAACCCTCTCAGGATGCAGGAATGGTTTGGTTGTTGTTGTGGTATCTGACATGGTGTTTCTCCTCATTCGCCCAGTGTGATGGCTTTGACGAGCCGGTCTGAAGTGATTTCGTCGCGTTTGAATTCACGCGATGTGACACCGTGGTGGGTGACAATGATCCGATCGGCTAAGCGCCGCACTTGATCAAGGTTGTGACTGATCAGGATAAATGATGTGCCGTGTTGATCGCGGACATCCTCGACCAATCGCTCCACTTCGCCGGTTTCATTGGGCCCCAAGGCCGCGGTTGGTTCATCAAGAATGACAATGTCGCTGCCCCAGGCGATGGCGCGGCCGATGGCGATGCTTTGCTGCTGCCCACCCGACATCGATGAAATCGGCTGAGACAGGTCTTGAACTGTTGTGACGTTGAGTTGCTTCAGTACCTCGCGCGTCTTCGCACGCATCTTTTTTTCGTCAACGAACAGCCCCCACTTTCGGGGAATACGGCCAAGAAACAGATTGTAGGGGGCAGTCATATTGGGAACCAGCGCAAGGTCCTGATAGACGACTTCGATCCCGCTGGCCTGCATATGAGACACGCTATGATCTGCTCGTGAAACCTCGACCCCTTTGATGCAGATGCGTCCGCTATCTGGCACGTGGGCACCGGACACAATCTTGGCCAGAGTCGACTTGCCGGCTCCGTTTCCGCCGACAATTGCAACAACCTCGCCGCGTTTAAGGTCAAATGACCCATCCCGCATGGCCTGCACACCACCAAAGGATTTCGTCACGTGTTCCACCGTCAAAAGTGGTGCTGTGTCTGATCCATCCATTTCCATTCTCCCTGTCACCCAGTATCGCTGGTGATTTTGTCCTGAGTTTCTCGCGCCGGCCCCAAATAGGTCTGTGAAAACACGTCAAGAAACGTGCCTTTGAGCACGGTGTCTTCGGTCAAACCGCTGAGTTCGATGTCGACCGAGCGGTACACGCTCGGAAGGACCGCCTTTTCCACATGGCGTTTGATTGCGTTCAAAAACGGCTCACCCAGCAAGGCATATTCGTCGCCAATGACGATTAGATCCGGGTTCGCGAAATTGATGCAGTTGGTGATGCCCTGAGCCAGATAACGCGCGACCTTGTTTACTTCTTCGGTCGCAACCGGGTCGTGATCTGCATAGGCATCCACCACGTCCGAGAATGTGGCATCTTTGGTCAGGCGAGCCGTCGCCCGTTCGCGAATGGCTCGCAGAAGTGCAATTCGAGAGGCAAATATTTCAAGACAACCGGTATTTCCACATTTGCATTGTGGGCCATCAACCTTGATTGACATATGGCCCATTTCGCCCGCCAGACCGAGCGCTCCTCGGTAAACTTCACCGCCGACAACAAGGGCCGAGCCGATGCCCTGACCGGCAGAGACATAAAGCAGGACTTTCGCCCCGCTGGTACGCGCGGTGTGCCTCCATTCGGTGAGTGCCGCAGCCTTTGCGTCGTGGGTGGAATGCAATGGTATGTTAGGGAAACGCGCCCGAAGCTCTGGAATAAGATCAAAACCCTGCCACTCGGGGCTTTCGGTAATCAGAATGACACGTTCATCGCGTTCAAGAAATGGTCCGGGCACCGCGATACCGATACCATCAATCTGCTTGAAACCTGAGATCCGCCGCTCCATCGCCTGCGCAATACCGGAGAATGTCGCGGCAGCGGGCTGCCCCCTTGGAATAGGAAATTCTTCCAGCTCGACGGGTTCTCCACGCAGATTAAAACCCGCTATTGAGAAGCTGCGTCTTTGCAGTCGCAAGCACAGGATATGCCGCCCGCTTGCGGAAAAATCGAGGTTGATCGACCGCCTGCCGCGCCCCCCTTTGACAAGACCCACTTCTTCAACAATCCCGTCGTCCAGCAAAGGGCCAATGGCGCGCGTGACTGTCGCCTGGTCAAGTCCTGACACCACGCTGATGTCCTTGCGCGAACATGTGCCGAGGTCGTGGAGTGCTTTCAATATAACCTGTCGATTGTGGCCCTGTACGCCTTCAATCGACAATCCTTTTTGTGTCGCCCTCATTGCTCGCACCCTCCAAGTTGCTGATATTTCCAGCATAGTGGGAGTTGCTTGCAACCTACAATGAATTGATGGCCGCGATCAGTCATCTGCGCGCTCGTAGAACAGAATGTCTTCGACCTGTCGTTCGTTTCTGATGGTCTGGGCGTTTGGCATATCAGTGCGATCGATCTTTTCAAGCGCTTCGCTTTGCGCCCGCCCGCTTTTCTGGTGCCGGTTCAAAAGCCTCTGGCGAAGAGTTTCATCCGGTGCATCGACAAAGATGCGAAGGTTGAACGCGTCGCCTGCCGCACGCCAGGGCTCTGCTTCCGAAAGCACGTAGTTTCCTTCGATAACATATACGCCCTCGGCCCCGGAAATGCTGGTCCCTTCAGGTATGGCATCATGTCTTTGGCGCGAATACACCGGCCACCAGAAAGAGTCTCTGGCCGTCAAACGCTGGACGGCTGCGACAAAGGCTTCTGCATCAAACGTATCAATGCGGCCTTTCGCCTCGCGCAGATCCTGCGCGTCCAGCTGTGCATTTGTCAGGTGAAATCCGTCCATGGGACAGAAGCATGCTTTTGTCCCGGCGACGTTGAGATCGGTGACAAGGCGCTCCGAAAGGGTGGATTTTCCGGTCGCAGGTGGCCCCGCGATCCCGATCAGGAAAGGCGCAGCGGCGCCTTCAACCCGATCCACGATGATTTCCATCAACGCGTCGTATGAGTGAATAATCTCAGGCACGCATCCAGCTCCGAGTGCCAGCAAATTCGCAAGACTTGGCGGCGATCCGGTTGGCACTGTTCAAGGCCTCAACAAATTCGCCACTTTCGGCGTAAGCGTGGCAAAACGCGCCGTGAAAGATATCACCAGCTCCAAGCGTATCTACAGCGGTAACCGGAATTGCCGGAATTTCCCCTGATGAGCCGCCATCATGCCAGATCACGCCATTTGTCCCTCGTGTAATGGCCCATCGCGATAGCCCGAGATCGTTACACATCTCGGCGAATGCATGGGGTCCTTCAGGAAGGAATACTTCCGAGACGACAGGCACATCAGCAAGCCGAAGAAAATCGGGCGACCATTCTTTCCAGCTTCCCCCATCTAGAATTACCGGACCGTCAAAGGCTCGGATGTCGTCAAAGTTCTGTCCGACGAAGGGGTGCTCATATTGATCCAACTGGATCAGGTTGTAATCACTTGCGAACAGATCACGTCCATCTTTTAAGCGGCTACAGTCATCCTGCGCGCCGTTGACGATCATTCGCGTACCGAGGCTGCGTGTCGAAACGACCGTCGATAGTGGGATATGATAGCTGGGGTCATCGCAAATGTCGCGCAGATCGATGCCGTACTTCTTCAAGTCATCGGTCACAAAGTTTCGAACAAGCCCCTCTGCACCCATAGAAGTTGCCAATGTCGCATCGCCACCCAGATGCGAGAACACAATGGCGGCGTTCAGCGATGATCCACCCGGTATCAGATCATTTGCCAGCGCCTTGGTTTTCCCATCTGGACCGGGAAAGTCATCGACCAAGGCTAAGACATCCAACACAGAGCGTCCGATGAAAAGTGCGCGGCTCACGACGCTGCGACGCGCGGATCAAGCACGCCCTCCGCATAGCGCTTTGCCATGTCGGCCACGGTAATTGGTTTGATTTTGTGCGCCTGTCCGACGGTTCCAAAACGCTCAAACCGATCGCGGACCAGAGTTTCAAGTTCCTCCATCGCTGCCAGAATGAACGCGCGCGGATCAAAGGACTGCGGGTTTTCCTGCGCAAACTGGCGCATTGCCCCCGACATCGCCATCCGACAATCAGTGTCGATATTGACCTTGCGAACACCATGGCGAATGCCGCGTTCGATTTCTTCAACTGGCACGCCCCATGTTTGTGGCATCTCGCCACCATGGGCATTGATCACGTCCTGCAAATATTGCGGTACAGAACTGGAGCCATGCATCACCAGATGCGTTTCGGGCAGGCGTTTGTGGATCGCCTCGATTTGGGCCATCGACAAGATGTCGCCATCGGGTGCACGGGTGAACTTATAAGCTCCGTGAGACGTCCCACATGCAATCGCCAACGCGTCAACTTTGGTCGCCTTAACAAACGCAGCGGCCTCGTCCGGATCGGTCAAAAGCTGATCGCGGTCCATTTTGCCTTCTGCACCTGATCCGTCTTCTTGGCCGGCTTCGCCTGTCTCCAGAGAGCCGAGCACGCCAAGCTCACCTTCAATTGACGCACCAATCCAGTGGGCGATCTGTGCCACCCGCCCGGTGATATCGACGTTGTGTTCGTAGTCGGCCGGTGTCTTTCCGTCACCCATCAACGAGCCGTCCATCATCGCCGAGGTAAACCCCGCACCGATGGCACTGACGCAGGCCTGTTCATTGTGGCCATGATCCTGATGCAGACAGATCGGATTGTCGGGGTACATTTCGGCCAGTGCCTCTACGATCCCGACAATCATCCTGTCGCCCGCATAGACGTTGCGCACATTCAGGCTGGCCTGCAGGATCACCGGTGCGTCGCAGCCACGCGCAGCGTTCATGATTGCTAACCCCTGCTCCATATTCGAAATGTTGAAAGCAGGCACGCCATAGCCATGTTCGGCAGCATGATCGAGCAATTGTCGGAGGGTTATTAAAGGCATGTGTTTGGCTCTACTTTCGGAATTTCAGGTCATGGAATGTCGCGTCGCCTTCTTGAACGAAAAGCCCCCAAGCATCCGTGTTTGAGATGTCGTAGACTCGGAACGAGGCGACCACCTGTCCCGCCACGAAACATTCGATGGCAGACCCGTTTCGCAAAATCTGAACGCGATAACGTCCATCTTCGGGCGTAAAGGCCAGTGGGCGATCCACCAACGGGCTGTCGATTTCTTGGCTGACTTCGATCCCGTGGCGCTCGTTCAGAACCAAACTGTCCCAGAGCGGGTCCATAGCGGCAGGCCAGCGATCAAAAACCACGCGTTCCTTCATCGGCTCAATGGCTAGGCTATAACCACTGTCGAGGTGATCACCGCCTCGCGGTTCGAGCAGGATGCCCACAGCTTCGGTGTTGGCAGTGGGCTCAATGACAACATCGAGCAACACATCATCACGGTCAGGGCCATCCAGAAACGCGTAGGCATAGGTGCCGGTGGCGTCGCATTGTGGGCTATCGCCCTTAGTCCAATCGCCCAACACCGGGCGAACCTTGTGTTCGACAGGCGTGTCGTAGCTGTCATCCACCTCTTGCGGCAGCCGACTGACCAGCGTTCCGTCCGGCAAAGAGAGCAGTTCACGCGGGCTGCCCAGTTCTCCGCCCCAGACCCAACTGCGCTTGGGACCATGGTGTTTGCGGAACGGTATCCAGGCGAAACTAAAGCGGCGGTCGCCATCGCTCGCGGATTTGGCCGCATAGAAGCGACGCCCATCAAGGCTATCCAGCTTTCGGCTTTCCCAAGGGCCTTCGGGCGATTTTGCCACACGGTAAAGCGTTTGCATCCGCTCGGAATAGCGGCTTTCCACCAGATACCACCAATCCCCGAGTTTGAAGAATTCGGGGCATTCCGGGCAATGGGTCAACATGGAAGAGGCCAGCGGAGGGCCGACCTCCCAGTGGTCCAGATCGTCGGACGTGGCAACCGCCACGCAGCCACGACGAAATTGCGGGCCCTCCTTCAAGCGCGCCGAAATCAGCATCTTGAAGCAGCCTGCCTCTTCATCGCGGTAGACAAATGGATCGCGCCAATCGACGGTCTCGTACCATTGCGGATCAGGCGAGATTAGGGGATTGCCGCCGGATTTATCCCAGGTTTTCATATCAGTAGAAGTCGCCTTGCAAATGGTTTGCGGCGACGCGGATTGGCGATTGTAGCCCGTGTAAAAGAAGTGAAAGACGCCTTCGTGCTCAATAACCGAGCCGGTCCAGATGCCATCACCATCGCAATCCCCATGTGCACCGGGGCCGAACGCATCGGGCATAACTTTCCAGTTCACCAGGTCATCGGACTGCAAGTAGGCCGTTGAGACCCGGGCGCGCTCTACATATTCCCATGCGCCGACGGGGGGCTGGGAAAAGAACAGGTGCCATTTTCCATCATGGTAAAAGGGCATGGTATCGCCAGCAGCGGCACCTCTTTTGGGAGCATAGCCGAATAGTCTCATCGCGGACCTCAAAGTATTAGTTGATTGGGTGGTGCTCCCGACCTTTGTGGTCGGGAGCGCCTCGTGCATGGGAGATTATTGCACGTAGTTCTGCCAGTTCGCCTGCCAGTCATTGATGAAGCCCACCAGATCAGCATCGGGATTATGAACCTTGCTGAGGCTGCGCACAGTTTCGGGGGATAGGATACACCCGTTCAACAGGCCGTTTGCGTAGGTTTCAACATTTTCAGCCGTGACCGGGATGAGACCAACCTGTGGCTGAGTATCCGTGATCGGGTGGCCATGCAGGTAATCATAAAGCTGGATCAAGCCAAAACCGCCAACCATCCAGTGACCGCCGATCGAGAAATCAAGCTCGCCTTCAGCAATGAACTGAGCGACCTGTTCGTCAATATCCGTGGTGATGACGGCGATATCGTCGCGTCCGGCCTGATCAATGGCAAATTTGCTGCCCAGACCGGCAACCGCACCGATCACGATAAACGCGTCTACTTCACCGGGGGCAAAGCGCGCGATATACTGTTCAGCATATTTCTGACCGTTTTCACGGCTCAGCACATCCCATGCTTCCGCCACAACTTCGACGCCACCGGCTTCGAGTTCGCGCGCAACACCTTCCCAGATTTCGGTCGCAGAAATATTGCCCTTTTGGGTCCAGATCATGGCCACTTTTTCGTAACCAAGTTCAACGGTCGCCCGGCCCATGGCCTCGCCCCAAGTGGCGTTGTTTTGTGTGACCTGTGCGATGAAATCCTCGCCCTCATAGTCGTCGTCGTAGCTTGAAACGACCAGACGGCCGACCGCGATACCAGGAATGTCATTTTCTTCGAGCAGGCGTGCAACCTGAATACCCGCGGGTGCGGTGAGGGGGTTGAAGATCAACCCGTCAGGTTGACTCGACATGATGGATTCTGCTCGCGCGACATGCTGTTCTTCAGAGTTCTGATCGTCAAACTCTTTGAGTTCAACGCCAAGTGCGTCGGCGACGCAACGCTCAAACCGGTGACGATTGATCACCCATGGGTTGGTTTCGGGTTGGCCAAGGTCCGCGATCACCAGATCAGTGCGGGCATGGCCATCTGCGATTGCCGCGCTAGCGAGTGGCAGCAAAGCAGCCGTCGCAAGCAGAGTCTTTAGAATATTCTTAGTCATGTTCTTTCTCCTCCCTGGAGAGTTTCTATTTTGTAAGGCAAAGGTCGAATCAGCCCACTTAAATGCGTAACGCAATTAATTGCACCTCGCAATAAAGTATTAATCACACCGCAATCCTGTGGTCGTCATGTCGGCATCCGACCAAGCATCTTTGGCCAGTAAAGAAAGTGTGGGAGCGCAAGATAACTCCGTATTGCGGTTTTATCGACAGCGGCCATTGGTGCACATGCAGCGAATTCACAGTTTGTCTCGCAGACTGTTAATTCGAGTGGGCCAGGACTTTGCGCTTGTAGCTAACGTCCGGTTTGGCGGGCCGCACCGCAGCATCTTGATCCATTGACCAACGGCAGGAATGGGCCGGAAACAGACTCGCAGAAACCGAAGCGGCAACGGCCGTTCAGCGGACAAAGCCGCCGAAGGACAATTCATCTCGATTGTCGGCTCCCCAACCCAAAGCTGCCACTCGAAATCGTCAAACACGTTGCATTGCACCATACTCAGCCGCGACCAGCGACACTTGCTTGGTATCGGTTAAGGTCCGAGACGAGCGATTGGCCGGAAGCGACGCCCATCCGTTCGCAGAACTCTGCCCAGACGACAGCGTAAGGCAAGTCCTTGATCTCTTCCGTGACAACCAGTCGGGACGTGTTGTCGAGGCTGTCTTCCGCTGATTTCAGACTATCCCAAGGGGCCAGTAGCGCACGCAAAAGTGCCTTTTGCATGTTGCGCGTTCCGATGACCCAAGCTGCTGTCCTGCTGATCGTTGCGTCAAAGAAATCAAGCCCGATATGGGTGCGTCCTAATAGATCGGCGCTCACCAGTTCCTGGGCCATCTGCAAGATCGCGTCGTCCAAGAGGATCACATGGTCACTGTCCCATCGCATGGGGCGGCTGACGTGGAGCAGGATTTCATCGACGGACAATGCAACCGAGCTCAGTTTGTCGGCAACGTTCTCTGTCGGGTGGAAATGCCCCATGTCTAGGCACAGCAAGGTGCCTTTGCGGATCGCGTAACCCATGTAGAACTCGTGGCTGCCGACAGTGCATGCCTCAACACCGATCCCGAACAATTTGCTTTCAACGGCATCCAGTATCTGCGCTTTGTCGTGTGGCGTGGCCATCATCGCGTCAAGCGAGTTTTCCAAACGCTGGCGCGGTGACATGCGGTCAACGGGCGTGTCTTTATAGCCGTCTGGCACCCAGATGTTATTGACTACTGGCGAGCCTAGGGCCGCCCCCATCTGGGCTGCGATGTCGCGCGACCGTTTGCCGTGTTCAATCCAGAAATCGCGAATGCCCTGATCTGGATGGCTGAGCGTCAGGTTGTCGTCCGCCTTTTCGTGGGCAAAAAACGTCGGGTTGAAATCAAGGCCGAGGCCTTGGTCCTTCGCCCAATCAACCCAAGGTGCGAAATGGCTGTATTCAATCTCGTCGCGGTCAGGGTTCTGGTCGGTATCGAGGTAGCACGCATGCAGGTTCAGCCGGTGCTTGCCGGGGATCATTGAGTAGGAGAACTCTAGATCGGCGCGTAATTCATCAGGCGTGCGGGCACGGCCGGGGTGGTTGCCCGTGGCCTGAATGCCGCCGCCGGAACTACCGGTTTTATGCTCAAAACCAACTACGTCATCCCCTTGCCAGCAATGCATCGAGATTGGGATGTCAGCCAGCCGGTTTAGTGCTGTTTCAGTATCTACGCCCCAGTCTGCAAAGGCGGCTTTCGCGCTGTCATAGCTCATGTTGTCTCCTCCCATGGACGCCTAGCGCGTGAACGCCTCTTTATTGCCTGCATCGACGTTGATGATATTGCCCGTGGATTTGGCGGACAAGTCAGACCCAAGGAAATAAGCGGCTTCTGCGATGTCCTCAGGCAGCACTGAGAGCTTCAGCATGGAGCGATCTCGATACATCTCTTCCAGCCCGTCTTTGTCGGTTCCGTAGGTGTCCGCACGCTGGTCGAGCCATTCACCCTGCCAGATTTTGGATCCCTTCAACACCGCATCAGGGTTCACAACGTTCACCCGCACGCCCATCGGCGCACCTTCAAGGGCAAGACAGCGGGCAAGGTGAATCTCGGACGCTTTGGCGGTGCAATAGGCCGATGCATTCGGAGACGCAGCGAGGCCGTTCTTGGAGGCCACAAACACAACCGCGCCGCCCATATCCTGAACCTTGAACAGCTTGAACGCCTCGCGGCTGACAAGGAAATAGCCCGTGGACAGGATCGACATGTTCTTGTTCCACAGATCAAGGCTCGTCTTCTCGATGGGGGCAGAGCTGGCGATGCCCGCGTTGGACACAAGGATGTCGACGCCGCCGAATTCAGCGGCGATATCACTGTAAGCCGAAGCAACAGCGTCCTCGCTCGTGACGTTCATGTTGACCGTGCGCACCACGTCTGCGGAGTATTTCGCGCTGAGGCCTTCGAAAGCCACGGCAAGAGCCGCATCATCAATATCGGCCAACATCACACAGGCCCCTTCGCGCAGATACCGTTCAGCGGTGGCAGCGCCAATGCCGCCAGCGCCGCCAGTGACCAAGGCAACCCGACCAGCCATGGATTTTGGTGCCGGCATCCGCTGGAGTTTGGCCTCTTCCAGAAGCCAGTATTCGATATCGAAGGCTTCCTGTTCGGGAAGGCCTTGGTATTCCGACACAGCATCCGATCCGCGCATTACGTTGATGGCGTTGACATAGAATTCGCCGGAGATGCGGGCCGTCGCCTTGTCTTTGGCAAAGGTAATCATGCCGACACCGGGGATCAGGTAGACGACCGCGTTGGGGTCGCGGATGGCAGGGCTGTCGTCGTGTTTGCAGCGATCATAATAGGCCTGATACCCGACGCGGTAGTCTGCGATCGCGGCATTAAGGCCCGCAATCGTGGCGTCTACGTCCGGCTTGGCAGGGTCAAAATCGACCACGAGCGGACAGATTTTCGTGCGCAGGAAGTGATCGGGGCAGGACGTACCGAGCGCGGCAAGCCGTTCCATGTCCTTCGCGTTCACAAATTCTAAAACCGCATCGCTGTCTGTGAAATGGCCAACCATATGCTGCTGCCCGGATACATATCCACGGATGGCCGGCATCAGGCGCGCGGCGGTGGCGCGGCGTGCGTCGCCGTCAAGGCTGGTGTGAACCGCCCCGCCGAACGCATCCTTGCCAGCGGTTTCCTTGGCAAACCAATCCATTGCCGTCTGAATGACGTCCAGCGTCAGCTCATAGCAGTCCTTTGCGTCATCCGCCCAGGTGAACAACCCGTGGCTTTCAAGGACGACGCCTTTGGCATCCGGGTTCTTTTCACAGAAATCCGACAGCCAAAGACCCAGTTCGTAGCCAGGCTTCTTCCATGGCAACCAGCCGATGCTGTCACCGAAGATTTGTTGCGTCAGTGCCTTACTGTCCTTGGCCGCTGCGATCGCGATGATCGCATCGGGGTGCATGTGATCCACATGTTTTGCGGACACATAAGCATGAAGCGGAGTATCGATCGACGCCGCACGCGGGTTCAGGTTGAACGTGCAATGAGGCAAATACGCGACCATCTCGTCTTCGAACTCTACTCCGCGATACAGACCCCTTAGCGCGTTCAGTTTGTCCATATATAGCGTCGAAAAACCGTCGATCTTGATTGAGCCAACGTCCCCGCCCGATCCTTTGACCCACAACACCTCAGTTGCATCACCCGTTAGCGGATCATCTTGCATGACTTTTGCTGAAGTATTGCCGCCGCCGTAATTGGTGATTCTTTTGTCAGAGCCCAGCAGATTTGAGCGATACAGCAGTTTCTCCGACTCGCTCATCTTGCTGGCGTGGTCGGCATCCCATTTATTTTCAAGACGTTGGATGTTTTTGGAAGAGGTCATGTGTGTCTCCGTGGACGGCGGGTTAAGACTAACTATTCGAAATCAACGTGACGGCAGGCCGCAGGCAAGTCAATCATTTTCAATCACAAACAATCATGCTGCGGCGCAGAGTGATTGAAGATGACAATTAATGATTGACAAACTGTCGCGATTCGCCCCACGTTCAGAGCAATCAAAGGGACACCCCATGCACGAAAAAGATCGCCACAGAGTCATCCTATCTGCCGTTCAAGACCGCTCACTTGTGACTGTCATTGACCTGTGCACGTTGACTGGCGCATCCGAAGCGACGGTGCGTCGTGACATCAATACGTTGGACGAGAAGAAGCAATTGCGCCGGGTGCGCGGTGGTGCCGAGGCTCTGACGACTACGCCTTTTGTCGGCCTTGCCGGACGGCCATTTTCTGTCAACGAGACGCTGAACAGCGCTGAAAAGCAGGCGATTGCCGCCGCCGCTGTCGAGCTATGTGAAGACGGTGAGCCGATCATCATTAACGGTGGAACCACGACATTCCAGATGGTTCACCCCCTGGCATCGCGTCGGATGCAGGTCTTTACCAATTCATTCCCAATCGCCGAACATCTTCTGAAGAACACCCAAAACACGGTGATGTTGTCAGGCGGGATCATTTACCGCGAACAAAACATCATCCTGTCGCCGTTTGACAATGACGTGACACGCAATTTCTACGCCAAGCGGATGTTCATGGGCGCGCAGGGCATCGGCCCGCTGGGCCTTATGGAAGGCGATCCTTTGCTGATCCAGGCCGAACAGAAGCTGATTGGCCAAGCCGAAGAATTGATCGTTCTGGTGGACAGCAGCAAGTTTGAACAACGCTCCAGCCTTGTGCTGTGCCCACTTGAGCGGATCGACACAATCATCACCGACGACAAGATCGATGACCGCACTGCGGCCATGCTGGAATCGGCGGATGTAACACTGATCGTGGTGCCCACTGGCGCCGCGCAGAAAGAGGGGGTGGCAACACTGCCAGCCTGACCACAACCACTCCAGGGAGGAAACCATGAGTGTACTGAAGAAACTAGCAGCATCCGCTGCAATGGCCGCCGCGACATTCGCAACGCCAGTATTCGCACAAGATGATGTTCGCATCGCGATTGTCGTCAAAGCGCTCGGCATCGGGTTCTTTGAAGCTGCCGCAGAAGGCGCTGAAGAGGCCGCCGCAGAGCTTGGCAACGTCGAGATCATCTACACGGGTCCGACCGACACGACTGCCGAAGGTCAGATTGAAGTCATCAACGCGCTCATCGCCCAACAGGTCGACGCGATTGCAATTTCCGCCAACGACACAGACGCCCTTGTGCCCGCCCTGCAGCGCGCGATGCAGCGCGGCATTACAGTGATCAGCTGGGATTCCGGCGTTGCCCCCGAAGGTCGCCAATTGCACCTGAACCCATCTTCCAACCCGCTGATTGGTAACATGATCATCAAGCTGGCCGCCGACCACCTGCCAGATGGCGGTGAGGTTGCGTTGCTGTCCGCGACAACCACATCAACGAACCAGAACATCTGGATCGATGAGATGATGGCCGTCATGGGCGACTATCCCGGCATCGACGTGGTTGCGACGGTTTATGGTGATGACCTTGCCGACAAATCCTACCGCGAAGCCACAGGCCTGATGCAGTCCTATCCTGATCTAGACGCAATCATCGCACCGACGTCCGTTGGTATCGTGGCTGCTGCACAGGCTGTCGTGGATGCTGGCAAAGTTGGCGAAGTGAACGTAACGGGTCTTGGCCTGCCGTCTGAAATGGCTGGTGCCATTGAGTCCGGTGCCTCGCAGTCATTCGCGATCTGGAACCCGATCGATCTGGGTTACTCCGCGACGATGCTCGCCTATGAGCTGAGCCAGAACGGTGTCGAAGCCACCTCAGGTGCCGAAGTGCCAATGGGCCGCATGGGCAGCCTGACGTTGGATGAGAACAGCGAAGGCGCAATGGCGGACCCGTTCGTCTATGACGCAAGCAACATCGACCAGTTCAAGTCGATCTTCTAAAGCTTCTCCCCAGCTCGGTCCGGCGCACCACTTGCGTCGGGCCGAACTACTCCAATCCCCAATCCTGAGAGAGTGTTCGGATGTCGACTCGCCCCGCGCCCCCCATATCGCCTGACGTGTCCCCCATGGTCTCGATGGACATGATCACCAAGACATTTCCCGGGGTAAAGGCCCTGGATGAGGTCAAACTTGACCTTTACCCCGGCCAAGTGACCGCCCTTGTCGGTGAGAACGGCGCCGGAAAATCCACGACCGTCAAGATCCTGACAGGCATTTACCAACCGAATGGCGGGACGATCCGCATCGACGGTGATCCGATTTCCTTTGCCTCCCCCAATGACGCCGCCAAAGCGGGCATCACGGCCATCCATCAAGAGACTGTTCTGTTCGATGAGCTTTCCGTGGCAGAAAACATTTACATCGGCCATGCCCCCCGCACGCGGTTCGGCCTAATTGATACCGCTCAAATGCACCGCTCGGCCGCAAAGCTGCTGGCCGACATTGGTGCGCCGTTTAGCTCCCACACCCAATTGCGCGACCTGGGCATTGCCAACAAACACCTTGTCGCGATTGCCCGCGCTTTGTCAGTCGACGCGCGCGTGGTGATCATGGACGAGCCGACGGCGGCCCTGTCCCACAAAGAAATCGAAGAGCTGTATGAGCTGGTCGAGACTTTGAAATCACAAGGCAAAGCGATCCTGTTTATCAGCCATAAGTTCGATGAGATCTTCCGCATAGCCGACCGTTATACCGTGTTTCGCGATGGAGCCTTTGTTGGCGATGGCCGGATCGATGACATCTCTGAAGGCGATCTTGTTACGATGATGGTCGGGCGATCCGTCGATCAGATATTCCCGCAAAGCGACCATGCCATCGGGGATGAAGTCCTGAAAGTCGTGGGATATGAACACCCGACAGAATTCGCCGACATCAGTTTCAGCCTCAACAAGGGCGAAATTCTGGGCTTCTACGGCCTTGTCGGTGCTGGCCGATCCGAGTTCATGCAATCTCTTTTCGGGATCGCGAAACCTTCAAAAGGGGTGTGTCGGATCAATGGCGACATCAAGGTGATCCGCTCTCCGGCAGATGCGGTGTCCAACGGGATCGTTTATGTCCCCGAGGATCGCGGCAAACAGGGTGCGGTTATCGGATTGCCCATTTTTCAGAACATAACTTTGCCGTCCTTGGACAAGACATCCCGAAGTGGGTTCTTGAAGCTCGCCGAAGAATTCAAACTTGCACGCGAGTACTCGCAGCGGCTGGATCTTCGGGCGGCATCACTTGATCAAGACGTCGGCAATCTTTCGGGCGGCAATCAGCAAAAGGTCGTTATCGCCAAATGGCTGGCGACCCAGCCCCAAGTGATCATTCTGGACGAACCCACCAAGGGCATCGACATCGGATCCAAGGCGGCCGTGCATGAATTCATGTCCGAACTGGCCGCGCAGGGCCTGTCCGTCATCATGGTCAGCTCTGAAATTCCCGAAATCATCGGCATGTCAGATCGTGTGATCGTCATGCGAGACGGCCGTATCGCCGCCGAATTGACGAAAGACGAATTGTCCCCTGAAATCCTCGTGCGCCACGCAGCCGGCATTACATCTGACGGAGCCGCAGCATGACCCGCTTTATTCCCGTACGCGAAACGATTTTGGGGGGTGCCATCTTGGTGCTGCTCCTTCTGATTTCATCCCGCTTCGCAGGCTTTGTCGCGCCCTCAAATCTGGCCAATGTGTTCAATGATACCGCCCCGTTGATCATCCTCGCACTTGGGCAAATGGTCGTGATCTTGACCCGCTGCATTGATCTATCTGTGGCCGCCAACCTTGCTTTGACGGGCATGGCGGTGGCGATGATCAATGTCGCGATGCCGGGCCTGCCGATCCCTGTGATCATCGCGATTGCGGTTCTACTGGGTGCGCTTATGGGGGCCATCAATGGCGTGCTGGTCTGGAAGTTGGCGATTCCGCCAATCGTTGTTACCCTTGGCACGATGACTATCTTTCGCGGCATTATCTTTTTGATCTCTGACGGCAAATGGGTGAATTCCCACGAAATGTCGCCGGCCTTCACCGACTTCCCGCGCATGGTGCTGCTAGGTCTGCCCGTGTTGTCGTGGGCCGCGATCATCACGATCATCCTGTTCGGGATCATGATGGCGCGCACGCAATTCGGGCGGTCCATTTTCGCAGTGGGCGGCAATCCGCACGCAGCCGTCTACACCGGCATCGACGTTGGCAAAACCCAGTTCTGGGCCTTCGTTGCGTCCGGCGCGTTGGCTGGCCTGACGGGATACCTTTGGGTGTCGCGTTTTGCGGTGGCCTATGTCGATATCGCGGGTGGGTTCGAGCTTGAGGTTGTCGCAGCCTGCGTCATCGGAGGCATCTCGATCGCTGGCGGCGTCGGCTCTGTCGGCGGCGCGGTGCTGGGCGCTATCTTCCTTGGCGTCGTCAAAAACGCGCTTCCGGTCGTGAATATCTCACCCTTCTGGCAGCTCGCCATCTCTGGCAGCGCGATCCTGATTGCCGTCGCCTTCAACGCCCGTGCAGGCCGCACCAAGGGCCGAATTATTCTCAAAGAGGCGGAGGCCACACAATGACGGACGCAACCCAAACCCGCCATGTACCCGACCGCTTGAACAGCCGTGCTGCACGTATCTTCAAAAGCTGGGAGGCCCTGCTGCTGGCCGTGGCCATCGCAATCTTCGTGATTAACAGCTTCGCCTCGCCCTATTTCCTGAGTGCATGGAACCTCAGCGACGCGACATTCAACTTCACCGAAAAAGCGATGATTGCCTTCGCGATGGCGTTGCTGATCATCTCAGGTGAAATCGACCTGTCTGTCGCGTCGATTATCGCGCTGGCCAGCACGGCGATGGGTCTGGCCCTGCAATACGGGGCTGGCACGACGGAGCTTGTTATCATCGGCCTAACGGTTGGTGTGCTCTGCGGTGCCTTCAACGGGTTCTTCGTCACGGTGCTGGGCCTGCCGTCTATCGTGGTGACCATCGGCACCATGAGCTTGTTCCGTGGCATCAGTTTCATCATCCTTGGAGATGACGCATTCCGCGGGTATCCCTCCAGCTTTTCATGGTTCGGGCAGGGCTATATCTATTGGGTCTTCACGGTCGAGATGCTGCTCTTTGTGATCATTGCAATCATCTACGGTGTCCTTTTGCACAAAACCAATTTCGGCCGCACCGTTTACGCCATTGGCAACAACCCGACCGGTGCCTTGTTCAGCGGCATCCGTGTGCAACGGGTCAAATTTATCCTGTTCCTGTTAACGGGCCTCATGTCGGGTATCGCAGCGGTCTGTCTGACGTCCCGCCTTGGATCGACGCGGCCCAGCATTGCGACAGGAATGGAGCTAGAGGTGGTGACAATGGTTGTCCTTGGCGGCGTCAACATCCTTGGCGGGTCCGGCACCATCCCCGGTGTGGTGATCGCAGCCTTCGTGATGGGCTTGGTGACCTTCGGGCTCGGTCTTCTGAACGTGCCCGGCATCGTGATGTCGATCTTCATCGGCCTGCTTCTAATCGGGGTGATTGCCCTGCCGCGCCTCTGGGCGATGGCTGCCGCGCGGCGCAAATCATGAGCGAGCGTTACGTCTTTCGCATGCGGCTAAACGACGGAATGGCCGGCGAATACAAGCGCCGCCATGATGCGATCTGGCCCGAATTGGTCGACTTGCTGCACGACGCTGGCGTCAGCGACTATTCGATCCATCTGGACGAGGAGTCAGGCCACTTGATCGGCGTGCTGACCCGCACGTCAGATCACAAGATGGACGCTATGCCGGACCATCCGGTGATGCAGAAGTGGTGGGCCCATATGGAAGACATCATGGAAACCAACACGGACAACTCGCCCGTGGCCGTGCCCCTCACTCCGCTGTTTCATATGCCATGACCACACTGCGCCACATCGCTGTCATCGACATCGGCAAGACCAATGCAAAACTTGCGCTGGTCGATCTGTCGACCCTGACAGAAATGGCCGTCGTAACGCGGCCGAACATCGTAAAATCCGCCCCTCCATATCCACATTACGATGTCGATGGGCACTGGGCGTTCCTTTTGGATGCTTTGGAGACGTTCCATCGAGATCACCGTATCGACGCGGTTTCCGTGACCACTCACGGGGCCAGTGCCGCACTGCTGGATTCAAATGGCGCACTAGCGACGCCGATTCTGGACTACGAACATACCTATCCCGCCGAGGTCGTTGAGGCCTACGATGCTGTCAAACCCGACTTTGCCCAGACTGGATCGCCCAAGCTTGCCAGCGGTCTGAACATAGGCGCACAGTTGCACTGGCTTTTTGCAGCCGATCCAACTCTCAAGGGGCGCACCGCCCAAATTGTGACTTACCCGCAGTATTGGGGGCACCGCCTGACAGGCGTGACCGCGACCGATGTCACATCGATTGGATGCCATTCGGACCTGTGGAACCCCCACGATGGGACGTTCTCCGATCTACCGGAGGAGCTCGGGATTCGCGACAAGATCGCACCTGTGCGCCGCCCCAGCGACATCTTGGGGTCGATTTTGCCCGAAATAGCAAAGGCCACCGGCCTTGCGCCCGATACGCCTGTTTGCGTCGGCATCCACGACTCCAACGCCTCGCTCTATCCGCACGTTGTGTTGCAGGACAGGCCCGTCTCAGTGGTCTCAACTGGGACGTGGGTGATCGTCATGTCAATGAAAACGGGTGGTGCGGCCACACTCGACCCGGCCCGCGATACCCTCGTCAACGTCAACGCGTACGAACAGGCTGTGGCCAGCGCGCGCTTCATGGGTGGACGTGAATTCGAAGTGATTCAACAGGGCCAACGGGTCGAACCAACGGAACAAGACATGTCGGCCGTGCTGAATGGACCTCGCATGCTATTGCCATCAGTCGAAACAGGTTCGGGCCCGTTTCAGGGGAGCCAGATGCAATGGCACGGCGGTGAACCTGCGGTCGGTACGGGCCAACGGTCGGCCGCGCTTTCGTTTTATCTAGCCTTGATGACAGGCACCTGCCTGAACCTCGTCGGAGGTGCCGGACCCACGATCGTGGAAGGGCCTTTCGCTAGAAACCCTGAATACCTCGCAATGCTGCATGCCGTTACGGCACGCCCGGTTCTCACGAATGCAGCCGTCACAGGAACGAGCATCGGCGCAGCCATGTTGCTCGGCGGCGATGAGTTTCCTCCTGAGCTTGACCAATTTGAGACAAGTTTGCCTTTGGACGCGCTCAGGACTTATGCGGATCTGTGGACCGAACTGGCCGGCGCCGTGTAGCAGCGAGACGTACGGAACGACAGATCACAGTCGGTTGGATCGTGATCTCCCCACCGCAGTGAACGTCCGCTTCCCCACCGAAACTGACATCTAGGCGCTACGCAGCATTCGACACTCTGGGCTCATTGCTGTCATCCGACGCTTTTGGTCGGACTTGCTCACCCGCATGAGGGCCTCCAAGGTCGGCAAGGCGGACCAAGCCGCCATTGACCGCTTCTAACGGAACGGCCGGTTTCGGCAGTTCGCGACACCAACCGGCTAAGTCAGCCAGAAATTGGCTGCGCAAACATGCCTCGACGTTCAGCAAAAGCCGCCGTTCGAGCGGATTGCAGAAAAATGGCCACTTAAACGACCGGGTCGCGGGACAAAGCTGCCGTTGGATTTCTGGCTCCAGAAGTCCGCTCTACTCGCTTCGCGACCGAGAAACCTATAGAGCGGTTCCGCGAAAGCTGCCACCTTTTGAAGAGCTGAGCTCCGGTACACTGCGGTTGTTCTTATGTCGGAAACAAGACCGGAACGCTTGCTGCGACAGATTGAAAGCGAAAGCTGTATCCTAATGTTTGGCCGGACATTCGGTCAAGTTGACTCAACCGCTGCAAGCGCTGGTCGGTAGGCTCGTCTGAGGCGCAACTGGTGCTCCACTATCTGGAAAACTTAGGCTACCAAGGCCAGAACCGCCCGCCTCAACACTGAAAGGCGCGATGCCAATTCCTCTCGATTTGAAAGGTTGTACTTGGCGTTGACTGCAGTGGAATAGATGAAAGCCGCAAGTGCGGGAATATCGCCGGAGTAGGATGTGGCCGATCGGATCTGTTGGGACCAAAGTTCTTCCCACTTGATACGCATCTCGTTCAACTCTTCAGCGGCAACGGCATTTACGCCATCCAGAAGATCCGCTACTTCAGGCGCTGATTTGATCGTGTCGAACCACGCCAGAGGGCATAGAGCAAAGAACTGATCCAATTGACCTGCAAAGGTAGGTTGTGATTTCCACGCCTCCTGCACCTGCCTAAGCGACGTATCCGCGTATTGACGCACGCAGGCCCGCAATACTTCGGATTTCCCCGGATATTTATTGTAGAGTGTCTGTCGTGCAATCCCCGCTTCGCGCGCAATATCGTTCATCGTGGTCTTACTGACTCCATAACGGGCAAAGACCGATTGGGCGGCATCGAGGATTTGGCTGTTTTTTTCCGTCATCACATTGATCTTTTAGGCGGTTGACGAGGTAAGTCAATTTCTGACATATGTACTACTAATGACCAAATGTCCAACTAACAGTTAATCGAAGGAGCCCTCATGCAGCTATTCGTGAATGGTAAGGAACGCGAGGTCGATGTCGAAAACGACATGCCCTTGCTTTGGGTGCTTCGGGACGAACTGGGTATCACCGGCGTGAAGTATGGTTGCGGCATAGCGCAATGCGGCGCGTGCACCGTGCATATGGACGGGGTCGCTGTGCGCAGCTGTCAGGTGTCGGCTGCTACGGCAGAAGGTGCAGACATTGTTACGATCGAAGGGCTGGGAACGCCCGAAACGATGCATGCCGTTCAGGAAGCGTGGGTTGAGCATCAGGTCGCGCAGTGTGGCTACTGTCAATCGGGCCAGATCATGCAGGCCGCAACGCTGCTGGATATGAATCCCGACCCAACCGACACGGACATTGACCTAGTCATGAGCGGCAATCTGTGCCGCTGTGGAACATATCCCCGCATCCGGGCAGCGGTGAAGTCTGCGGCCAGCAAGATGAAGGAGGCTTGATCATGGGACGTGCACGCACAGTTACCCGCAGAGCCTTCTTGATCGGATCGACGGCCGTCATGGGCGGTGTTGCGTTCGGGAGCTATATGGTTGCCCGACCACATGACAACCCCTTGGTGGCGGGATTGCAGGATGGCGAGGCCGCGTTCAACCCATTCGTGAAGGTCACCGCCGATGCGATCACTTTGATCGTGCCCCATGCTGACAAAGGTCAGGGGGTGCATTCGTCCCAAGCCGCCCTTATCGCGGAAGAATTGGACGTCGATCTTGACCAGGTGACGCTGTCGTTCGGCAGACCAAGCCCCGCATACTACAACACGGCTATTGCAGCTGAGGCAGTGCCATTCATGTCATTTGACGAAAGCACCAGCGCCCAAATTGCACGCCGCGCCGCAGGCGGCCTTGTCAAGGTATTGGGGATGCAGGTCACTGGTGGATCGTCAGCCATGCCAGATTCGTTTGACAAGTTGCGGATGGCGGGTGCCGTCGCACGCGAAACGATCAAGGCAGCGGCCTCGGCGAAAGCGGGGCTCCCCGCGGCTGATCTCAAGACGGCGCGCGGCATGGTGCAACTGCCCGACGGGACCGAGTTGGCCTACACGGAACTAGCAGCCGATGCAGCCGAAATCGATCCTGTTGTGGTTGTCACCTTGCGTGACCCATCTGAATGGCGGCTGATCGGGAAGCCGATGCAGCGGGTCGACATCGTTGCAAAATCCACGGGTACGCTAAAGTATGGGATCGACCTGACGGTGGACGGCATGGTCCACGCAGCGGTTCGTGTAAACCCGCGTCGTGGTGTGATGAACGGCTATGATGCCAGTACAGCCGAGGGCATGCGTGGCGTGTCCAAAGTTGTGCCTGTCACCAACGGGGCCGCTGTCATCGCCGACAATACATGGCGCGCAATTCAGGCTGCGAATGCGATTGAGTTTGACTGGGGGCCGTCGCCATATCCTGCCGAACAGCAAGGGCATTGGGATGAAGTCGCAGCAAGCTTTACCGATGATCGCCTTGACATGGAGTGGCGTTCTGATGGCGACGTTGATGCGGCGCTTGATGGTGCTGATGTCATCAATTCTGAATACCGCGCGCCCTATGTGGCCCACCAACCGCTTGAGCCGATCAGCGCGATTGTGCGTGTCGATGAAAACGGAGCCGAAGTTTGGGCCGGCCATCAAATCCAAGGTTTTGTTCTTATCAAGGTTGCTGAAATTGCAGGTTGTGATCCGGAGCAGGTCACGTTCCACAATCAGTTTATCGGCGGCAGTTTTGGACATCGACTCGAGTTTGAAAACATCACACTTGCGACCGAAATCGCGGCCCAAATGCGCGGCACCCCTGTCAAATTAACGTTTAGCAGGGAAGAAGACTTTGCTCAGGATTTTGCGCGCCAGATCGGCATGTCGCGGTCGTCGGGCGCAGTGAAAGACGGAAAGGTCGACAGCTGGTCTTTGGATATCGCAACGGTGTCTGCCTCATTCTCCCAGATGGGACGCATGGGCTTTCCGCCTGCAGGGCCTGACGTTCAGATCGCCGCAGGTGCGTGGAACATGCCATATGATATCCCGAACCTTCGGGTGCGTGCCTATCTCGTCCCTGAGCTTGCCCCGACCAGTTCTTGGAGATCGGTTGGCGCATCAACGGCTGGCTTCTTTGCAGAGAGCTCTCTGGATGAACTCATCCATGCGGCTGGTGCCGATCCGCTGGCCGAACGCATCCGTCTTTGTAACAATGATGTCCACCGCAAAGTCCTTGAGGCTGTCGGGGAGATGTCCGAATGGGGCAGCGATTTGGGGCCCAATCGGGGGCGTGGTATCGCCATGGTCGAGAGTTTTGGTGTCCCGACAGCCGAGGTTGTTGAGGTCACCATGACAGAGGCTGGCATCAAGATTGACAAAGTCTTTGTTGCCGCTGACGTGGGCCGCGTGGTTGATCCCGTGAACTTTGAGAACCTGGTGCAAGGCGGCGTTATCTGGGGGCTTGGACACGCGATCAACTCCGAGATCACGTTTAGCGACGGTATGGCAGAGCAAACGAATTATCACGCACATGAAGGCATGCGGATGAATCAAACCCCCGAAATATTCGTGAAGGGACTTGAGAACGCCGAGCACATCCGTGGAATTGGAGAGCCTCCGGTGCCACCCGCACCTGCGGCTTTAGCCAACGCAATTTTTGCGGCCACTGGTCAGCGCCTGCGTGAGATGCCGTTCTATAACCAAATCGATTTTGTTTGAGGGAAGAGTTATGCGCTATTTTGTTTTGATCGCCGCCCTTCTTGCCTCTCCTGTTGTGGCGGAAGAGACAGCGATAACGCCACCCGTCTCAGCTTCGATTGAAGAGGGTCTTATCGCTTGGGATCGGGTGTACGAAGTGACGTCTCATCCGCGTTGCTCGAATTGCCATGTTGGCCCGTCGAATGTCCCGATGTGGTCCGGTCCAAGCTATGACCGCACCCGGCCACATGGCATGAACATCAACGCTGGCGAAAGTCGCATTGGTGCAGAGGCGGTTTTGTGTAGCACTTGCCATGCCTACCGCGAAGATAATGCCAATAACTTGCCGCATATGGCCCCACAGGTCGCAATGAATTGGCAACTCGCTCCGGTCGAGGCAGAATGGTTTGGCAAGAGCAGCGACGAGATATGCAATCAGCTGCGCGACCCCGATCGCAATGGCGGTCGTACGCTGACCGAACTGATCGAGCACCTTAGCCACGATCTGATCTTGCACTGGGCTTGGAGTCCGGGTGGTGGGCGTGAAGTTGCTCCCTACAGCCTAGAAGAGCACATGAACGACCTGTTGATCTGGGGTTCGGCTGGCTTCCCCTGTGCGAATGACTAAGGATTTCACTATGGAAAATCAAAACCCTTATCGCAGCAGCGCAATGTTCCTTTGGCTTAGCGCAGCTTTGAGTGCGATCGGACCCGTTTTCGGTGCTCCATTGGGCTACATCATAGTAGCTTTGGTTATGGGGGTGCTTGCAATGGGATTGGTGCGCGGCATGCGCTGGATCGCATATATTGCTTTCCCGGTCGCTGGAATCTCGGGTGCTATTGTGCTGGGCTGGATCTGGTCAATCGGAGGCCCGCCCACATGGTGGGCGATCATCACAACGGCTACCTGTTGGCTGACAGCGTCTATGTTGTTTGGCGCGCTATGGCGCCCAAACGAAAGTACGACTTCCACTTGATGAACCAGCAGTGGTGCTCCGGTTCGATGCAAAAAAGGCTGCTTCGGTGAGCCTTCAATGAATTGGCGGGAATGCACATCAACAGGCGCTTCACGGCCCAAGATTGTTCCGGTAAATCAAACGGTAGCAGCGAACCCACGACGGACATGACGCTTCCACCAACCTTCTTTTCGGCGAAAATCCGAAAGGCGGGTCGCGCCCGCAGCATCGCGAATGCGCGATAGATGTCGGCTTTGTACGCTTCTTATCCAATAGCGCTTTGTGCAGCATTTGGGAACTCTGGGCTCAAAGCGGTCATTCGCTGCGGCCAACTTGCACGTCTTCTTTGTCCCTGATGATGTTCAGCCCTGCCTTACCCAATCTATTCTGCCGAGTAACTGGTCTATGATCTCAAGAACTTTTTCGACTTGAAGTTTTTCTTCTTGCAGCTGGGCTATCCGCTCAGGTTTGCGCGCGCGTTTGAGCATATCTTCTATGTCGCAGAGCTCCTCTTGGAAGTCTTGCTGCCGTCCGCGCCATAGTTCAACTTGCGCGACTTGCTCTTTTGTCGCTGGCCCTTCGATATGAGCCAGCCCAGTGTTCATGTTAATCTTGACCTGATCGGGGTGCGGAAGCGGCGGCGGCAAGTTCGTAATGCCTAGCGCTTGGCGCCGGTGAAGCTCACGTTCCCATTCTACCTTGTATTCAATAGCTGTGCTCAGCCAATCATCAGCAAGTTGCTTGTTTTGCCGCTCCGTGCTGGACAGCATTTCAGCAAAGAGACGTTGCGCGCGATGCTGTCCTTTCGCAGCATTCACCGCCATCGCACGCACGACCGCTTGTGCCATTGGGATCGACACATTCCGATCGCCGTCGCGCACAGTGATATTGCGATAGGCCTCATCAAGAACGATATCTTTGAGACGCTCCTCGTTGAGCGCAGGCCGCCTGTTCTTTGATCCGCGTGGCCGCCCTTTCGGATTGCCGGATTGACCGGGTTTGAACTGCGTTCTCGCGGGCGGTTTTGCAAAGCCAACGTCATATGGTTTGTCGGCTTGCGCTGCTGGGTTAGGAAGTTTGGGTAACTTCATTCAGCCGCCTCCAGCGAATGCGTATTCTTTGCTGGCGACCAACCACACAGCACCTGCTCCGCATCGTCTTTGGCATAGGCCTCCCATCGAGAGATGATGCGATCGCAATAGGTCTCGTCCAACTCACAAAGGCGCGCGCGACGACCAGTTTTGTCCGCCGCGACTAGTGTCGATCCCGACCCACCAAAGATATCCAAGACAATGTCACCGCGCCCAGAGACATCGCGGATTGCATCGGCAATCATCTGCACGGGTTTCACAGTGGGGTGAAGCGCCAACTCTTCCATCCGACCAGATCGCATGGTGTTGACCCCACGATACTCCCAGACATTTGTGCGGTACCGGCCATGCTGTCCGAGCTCGAAGTTATTGATGTGTGCAGCAGTCCCGCTCTTGAATGCGAAGACCAGCTCATGCCGCGACCGATAGAAGGTTCCCATACCGCCATTGTCCTTTGCCCAAACAAGCAGGTTCTTGAGCTCGGTATAGACCCCCCGACCTGCAGCCAAGATCTCGGACATGTGCCGCCAGTCCATGCAGATGAAGTGTATCGATCCATCCACGCTATGATCGACGAGATTCTGGAATGCGCGCTCCAAGAAGCGCATGAACTCTGATGCTGACATCTCTCCGGATGCCATGGCAAACTCGCGATGCTGGATCTTGCCAGAGTTACCAACATGACCATCAATCGGCACGTTGTAGGGCGGGTCTGTGAAGACCATCACGGCTTCTTCACTGCCCATGAGATCCCTGACGACCTCCACGTCCAACGCATCACCACAGATCAGTCTGTGCTGACCCAACACCCAGATATCACCCCGTCGCACCCGCGGAAGGACGTCGTCCGGCAAGACGTCCTCCTCGGGATTGCCCTCATCCTCTGGCGCAACGGTGTCCATCAGGCTATCGATCTCTGGTATTGAGAACCCGGTCACTCCCACGTCAAAGTCCAGATCATCGCTCATCAACGCCCCGAGTTCGGCTGCAAGCAAATCTTCGTCCCAACCTGCGTTCAATGCCAGCTTATTATCAGCCAGTACATAAGCGCGCTTTTCAGCGTCCGTCATGTAATCCAAGCGCAGGCAAGGTACGGTTTGCATCCCGATCAGCTTGGCACCAGCGACCCTGCCATGCCCTGCCAGGATGGAAAGATCTTCATCAATCAGGACAGGATTGGTGAAGCCAAATTGCGTAATGCTATCGGCAATCTGCCTGATCTGTTTTTTGGAGTGCGTCCGCGCATTGCGGGCCCACTGTTTGAGATCGCGAACCGCGATCTGTTCAATGTTCAATTGGGCCATTTTGGCTCCTCTTACTGCACGATGGGAATCGTCACCGACCTGTATCGTTAGATTTATCTAACCATTTGACATCCGTCAAGTGTAGGAGCATTGTCTCGTTCGACAAAGCGTACGGAGGGAACACATGAGCATTGGAGAGCGACTGTTCAGCTTGCGTCAAAAGAGTGGTGAGTCCTTGCAGGGAGTGGCCGACAAGGTTGGCGTTTCAAAGCCCCATATCTGGGATTTGGAAAAAGGGCGCAGCAAGAACCCATCCTTTGAGTTGGTGCGTAAACTGGCAGCGCACTACGGCGTTACTATCGATGTGTTGATGGGCGAAGCCAAAGAACCAGATGTGGAAGCACTACAAGTCGAACGTATTCACCGCGGGTTAGACAAGCTGGAGCCAAGAGATCGCGAGATTGTCGAGGACATGATCAAGAAGATGCAGCAATCATCACGCGTCAGCACCTGACGGCCGTGCAAATTGATCGCTTTGAGCTAGCAGACATCCACCATCCTGTTGTTCTCGCCAAGACGATTCACACTCTTTTAGGGGAGTTAGAAAAAGCTGTGCCGATCACCGAGGTGGCCCGCGAATTGGACATCCAAGAGGTGCGGGTCGACCGTTTCGGCGGGTTTGAAGGCATGTTGCTGACAGACAAAGCTCGCAGCACTGGATGCATTCTTGCCAACTCATCCAAAGGCAATCGGCGCGCCCGCTTCACGATCGCACATGAGCTTGGTCACTTCTTAATGGAGCGGCACCAGCTGTCAGATGGCAACGGGTTCAAGTGTATGGCACAGGACATACGTGAGAGCCGCGAAGGGCGCATGCATCTGCGGCAAGAGACGCAGGCCAATCAGTTTGCCATTGAACTGCTCGCACCAGCGTATTTGATGACGTCACTGTTCAAAACTGATCCAGATCTGCGAGACGCACAGCGCCTTCGCGATCACCTCGATCTCAGCCTGGAAGCCTGTGTCAGGCGAATGGTCTCGTCGCGCGATGAGCCCTTGGCAGCCGTTTGGTCATTCAAAGGCCAGGTCCGTTACTTCGTGAAGAACGATGGGTTTCCATTTATTGCCATAACAAGAAATGGACCTCTTCCAAAAACAACCGTTGCGCATCATGCAACAGCTAACGGAAGGCAAGGGTTCACTGAGATGGATGAAACCGACCCTTACGTGTGGACCGGGCGATCTCACGTAGAACTCTTTGAGCAAACAAGGGTCGCACCGAATGGGCATGCCGTCACCTTGCTTTGGGCGGAGCTTCCGGACGAAGACGATGGCAGCGGGCTGCGAGAACTGGGCATGCCGGGCTTCCGGTAAGCAAATCTCGGCCCCATTTAGAGGTCGAAAGTGCGCTGCCTGTTTTGGAGCGATGCGCTCCCTGATACTTAGCGTCATTTCCCTGTTTTGTCGTGCGGATTTCCCTGTTATTCTACAATAGGGAAATCGCTGATAACACACTGATATTGCGTGTGCTTTGGTGGTTAGAACTGGCCAGACCGCCCGCAAACGACAAATAACTCATCAATTACCCTGTTAATTCCCTGTAAATCAGCGAATTGCAGCCCAGACTGACTAGCTCGAGACTGCCTGCACAGCCAGCATTTCCCCTCAAACCGCTGATACACTGCGTTCCGGTAAATAGTGCCGTTGTTCCCGCAGGTTGCGAGGGTGCGCTCCGAAGGCAAACGGCCTGCGGCCGCATTTCTCTGCCAAACAACTGCATCAGTCTGCGTTTGCATTTTCCACGATACACTTCGGAGGTGTTTTAGAGATTTGCGATGCGCTTGCGCTGCGCATCCCAACCGGCGGGCATGCCGTGGCGCAGTAGCCAGTCGGAGGTCAGACCCATAGGCTGTCTGCCTTGCGTGATCTGACGGACAATGTCCGGGGCAAGGAATGCGAGATGGATCATCTGCTGGATGCGGCGCTTGGATGTTCCGGTCTCAACTGAGATCTGATCGAAGGTCGCTCCCTCTTTGATCCGTTTGTACCAATGGTTGGCATTGGCAATATTGCGCAACAACCGTCCATCGACTGTGGTATCGCCTTCAATGATGAGCTTCATCTCAACACCCCGACGGCGTTCAGTGAACGGCAGGATCAACTGCAACGGATCTGAGTTGATGGGTGTTTTGGACTCATGGCAAGCTTGGACGCGTTTCGGATCGAGCTGGATCGTCAGCCCACCAGGTTTGATCTTTACAGACCCGATCATCTCGAGTGCGCTGTTGTGGTCAATGATCATGTCTTCACCAGCAGCGATGATTTGATCTGAACCGCGAACACGAAGATCACGGATATGTCTTTGCACTGCCCGCCCGATGGGTTCTTCCAATTGCTTTGCCGGGATTCGCCATGTCCGCTGCTTCTCATCAGCGTGGCCAACACCCGTCACCAGTTTCTGTGAGATGTAATACCGGTAACATCGGTCGCCTTTCTTGGTATGACTCGGCGTCAGCTTTTGGCCTGCCTCATCGACGATCTTCCCTGCTAGCGGGGATGGATCGCGATGCTGTTTAGTATTCCGTTCTTTTGCACTCTGGCAGGTTAGCTGCTCCTGAACGCGATCCCACCTTTCTGGATCAATAATGGCGGGATGCTGCCCCTCAAAGACCTGTCCTTTGTGCCGAATGCGCCCTGCATAGATCGGGTTGGTCAAGATGTGATGCAGCTGTCCGCGTGACATCACATGTCCACCGCGCTGGCTTCCATCGGCAAGCCTACACCGCTTTGACCGTAGCCCAAGGTGTTCGGCTTGCTCGCGCACCTGGTTCATCGCGTGGTGTTTTTCATAGAGGCCATAGATCGTCTCGATTGTTTGGGCTTCCGTATTGTTGATCTTCAATGTTCTGCCATCCGGATCATATCCCAGTGGCACATTGCCCCCCATCCAAAGTCCTTTGCGTTTGGAGGCTGCGATCTTGTCGCGGATGCGCTCAGCTGTGACTTCACGTTCAAACTGCGCAAAGCTGAGCAGCACGTTGAGTGTTAGCCGGCCCATGCTGGTCGAAGTGTTAAAACTCTGGGTCACCGACACAAACGACGCGCCTGCCTCATCCAGCCGATCCACGAGCTTGGCAAAGTCAGCCAGCGATCTGGTCAGGCGGTCGATCTTGTAGACCACAATCTGATCAATCTGCCTGGCATCAACCTTATCCATCAGTCGTTGCAACCCGGGACGTTCCAGATGACCCCCTGAGATGCCGCCGTCATCATAGTGATCAGCTAACAGTTCCCAACCTTCCTGACGCTGACTAGCCACATATGCTTCACAAGCCTCGCGTTGCGCATCCAACGAGTTGAAGTCCTGCTCTAGCCCGTCCTCAGAGCTCTTACGGGTATAGATGGCACAGCGGATGCGGTTCATTTGGATTTGTTCAAGCCAAAGAAGCGCGGGCCACTCCAATCCGCCCCTGTGATCCGCTTTGCGATGGCGCTCAGCGACCTATAGGTCTGTCCGTCCATCTCAAACCCGTCATCCGTCACAAGAACCCGATAGATGCGGCCGTTCCATTCGCGCACCAGCTGAGATCCCGGTGTCAGCGTCGGCTTAGATGGTGTAGTGGTGCCTCGCTCAGGATTGTTCTTCATCATCCCACGCAACTGCTGCTTCACGGGAGCGCTGTGACCACCTAGCGCCTTGCATTGGGTCTCGAAGGCCAGCGCGCGACTCAAGAATGTTGGTGAGAGGTGCCGACCGACGACCGTACCGGTCAGTTTCAACCACCCATCAGCACACTCAGCCTTGCCCCATTTGGTGATCTCCTCAGCAGGTCCCCCAGTCATGCGGACTGCTCAGATGATTGTACCTGGTAGGTGGGGCCCTTGGTCGAGGCGGTACAAATGACGTGCAGCCCACATTTGCGCAGCCGTGAGATCTCCGCACGGATAGTATGGGGCTGCCACGCCAGTTGCTTTTGCAAGGTATCAATTGTTGCACCAGATTTACGGCTGATCAGTTTTGTTAGTTGAGCGCGCTTGGTTGTCGGTTTGGTCATCTCTGTCTCCAGTTTTAGACTGCGGACGATCCGCGGCCTTGTACTGAGACGGGCCCGGGGGTTCCGGGCTTTGTAACTGGCGTTGGCGACGCTACCGATCGAAAGCGCCGCCTAGTTCTTCAAGGATGTTGCTGGCATCTCGATGCAAAGCGCTCAGCTGACCTGCAAGCCTCATCTTCCGCAATCGCGACAAACCTGCCGCCTGCCCCTCGCTGGCAACACCAGCAGCATCTTCAAACACGCAGGTCAAACGCGCAAACGCTGCCGCAAAATCGTATGAGCCGTTCTGTTCCATGGCTCCACACATGCTTGCCGTGCCAACGAAGTCCAGTGGTTTGTTGAAGGCAAGACATTGCAACGGAAGGGGGCGGGAAGCTGACCTTCACTGCAGGTGCGAAGAGTTGAGAGAAGCATGCAGAAGCGGACATCCATTCGTGACCTGATTGTACACTGTCAGTCCAATCATCATCCATTCAAGAATGCGGAAACCCTTGCTTTGCGGTTCATGACGTACTCTCGAAATCCGTTCAAAATGTCAGGCATTGGTTGATCGTCATTTCGGGCATCTTCTAACTCTTGGATTTCGTCGAGACACCGTGTCAATGACATTGGTTTGTCGTCTGGATGTGCCAGCCGCTCTGCAGTTTCACGATCTAGCCGGTCAACGACTTCTTTAGGCAGGCAAGAGCGGGCTTCAAAAAATATCAAGCGCGTTCCGAATTCGCGCACCCGCTCATCCTCCATAGTCTGGACGATTTCGTACCTGTCAGGCCACGGTGTCTTATGGAACTGGCGTGCACGCGCTGAGTCTGCATCGCTTAGCCAGATGCCGTGCAGTTTTTCTTCGATATGTGTGGGTTCAGCAAATAGTTCGCGGCTATTTGAGTAACTCTCAACCAGTCGATGCTTTAGTTCGTCGTCTTCAGCCACCTTAATTGCTCGATCTTCTAGCGCGTCAATGCCAAGATTGCCCAGCAATCCTCCCTCGGCTTCCCATAATGAGGTTATTGTTGGACCAGCATTTGTTTGGATTTTTCGGATAGGACAAGGTTTGCGAGACAGAAACGCGTGCAACTCCTGAGCGGTCAAAGATGCAAGTTCATCAAAGTGTAGCCGTAAGTCGATACAAAGTCGCCCATTTCCAGAGTTTGGGTCTTCTCCAATGAACGCGACTGGCGTGTGGTAAGCTCTGTTCTGATAAATTTCTGTTAGAAGAAATCCTTCTTCTGTCGAAATGAACTCTGAAACAGCTGCTTTGTTCGAGAAGCGCACAAAACGCTGCCATAGCTCCGGGCATCGTTGCATTATTCTCTTACATAGCGTTAGCGTTGTTTCCGCATCAAACATCGCGTTATGAGCGCTGCCTACAGGTACTTCATTTGCAGCTGCCAACTCGGCGAGGCGAAAGATGGGCGACCCATCGTCCCGCAACGGTACCGTGATAGCATCTTTATCGATGGCGTAAGCAGCCAAAGCTAATGACAAGACGTCATTCCTGCCGTTGTTATGAAAACTGGTCAAATAGGCTGGATGAAGAGTTTGAAAAAGCGCATGCCGAAGCATCTCTTCATCAAACTTTATAGAGTTATACCCAAGGAAAATAGAAGGTGACCAACTACACAGTTTCGCCTCTAAGTGCCGCATCATTTCATAGTGAGACGGCTGCTCTTTGTTGAGAAGCTGTTCTATTGGTAGCCCATTGACTGCCAATGCCGTGGGGTGTGGAACAACGTTCGGGTTGAGTCTGGAACGCACCTCGAAACGATCGATTTCATTGAGGTTTTCATCGGTCCTGATCGCAGCAAAGTGAACGATCTGGTCGAAGCCTTTGTGAAGACCAGTCGTCTCAGTGTCAAAGAATACAAACGCCAAGAAAACTACCTCAAATCAAACCACCCAGGCGGAACTTCATTGCCGCAACACTAACTCGGAACCTTTTTGCCAGTTTCTCGACACTTGTTTCGTCTTCCATGTCCAGACCATCCGGCCCAATTTCTTCGAGTAAGAAATTTTCAGGCATTAAGAGTTCGGATGCAAATGTGTTAGCGTCAATTTCTAAAGGGTCACTGCCTTGAGAAGATACGGGATCACGCCTCAGTGCGCGCAAGCCCTTTGAAACATGGACTGTTTCTTGTATCTCTGCAGCATGTAGTACGTGATGCCCCAACTCATGCGTCCGCCAATTCCAGAAACATTGCTCAAAAGTGGCCCATAGAAATGGGGCTGGACACATGTAAAAAATCAATGCTCCAGATGTGATTGGGATGTTGCGGTCGGAGCCGGATGATCGAGCTGTCCTTGTGGTACAGCCGTTTACGTTTCTTGTGCCGTCGTGGGAGTTGCAGGCCTTCTTCGCGCCACAGGCGTTCGATCTTCTTGTGATTGACGGGCCAGCCTTCAACGCGCAGCAGTTCCGCAACCTTGCGATAGCCGTAGTGGCCATATTGCTTGGCCAATCGGATCATTGCCAAACGCAACACCTCATCGTCCGTGGAAACGGTATCATCTGCGCAAGTTCATTCGCTGGGGTCGGTCTTGGCTCAATCCTGCGGACGGAAAGGACTTTGGTGCCACTGAATGACGATGACAGACAAGCCACCGGGCAATTGATGCGCCTTGGACCTAACTAGTGGTTTTTCGGGTTCGCGTAATTGTCCCGTTTTCGAATAGCAATTCCCGATCATCAGATGGAAACCCCACTAGCGAGGCAGAGTGGACCAATTCGTTTTCCAAATCGACGACCAAAAACAAGAGATCGCCAATACTTTTCTCGTATAGGGTGACCTGAAACAAACCGGGTCGGATTTCCTTGCTATGATAGGGTATATTCTCGTTTCGGTTTGATACTCGATTGTCAGTATCGGTGGACTGGTAAAAAGCTATCGCACCTAGAAAGCCCACCACGTTTCGCGAGCCGAATGCGCATGTGTATTCGATTGTCAAGCCGTCTAATACCGTGACTGCTGTTTGGTGCCTTTCAGCTTGAGAAACTGTGTGTTCATCTTCCACGAGGATCGCCCCCATTGGTGCCTCCATGTTGCGCAAGGCACAAACACGACCACCGCCGACTGAACTCCCTCTTGGGGTGCCTGCTTCGGCAGATAGGCCCACAGTCTCGAGTGCACTAAGCGCAGACTGTCCCAATTTGCATCTTGGTTGACGATAGCTTCGCCGCGACCTCAGATTAGCCGAAGCCCGCACTGGGATGAAATTGCATTTTCTTTTATTAGTTGTAAGCTTTTGCTTATGAAAATATCTCTACGCCATCTCTCCTATTTCGAGGCCTTCTGTGAGGTCGGACATTTTGGTCAAGCTGCCGACAACAAGCATGTAACCCAACCAGCCCTCTCGACAAAAATACGCGAATTAGAGGACATTCTTGGAACCCCTTTGGTGGATCGGTCATCACGTCCTTTTCAGCCGACACCCTTTGGGCGAGAGGTGCTCGAAAGAACGCGGGAAATCTTGTCGGGTGTAAGCGCGCTGGAGGCAAGCGCCAGATATCGACGCGGGTTGGAAGGGCCATTTCGGTTGGGCGCTATTCCAACAATTGCACCGTTTTTGCTGCCCAGAGCATTGCAGGTGGCACGGAAAAAACTGCCCGATCTTGAACTGCAAATACTGGAAGCCACAACAGACGTTCTGATGGAAGAGCTTGAATGCGGCAGAATCGATGCCTGCATTCTCGCTACTCCTGTTCCAGGGCAAACCTTTGCGCAACACTTCTTGTTTTCTGATCGGTTTGTCTTGGGGCTTAATGTTGAACAGGCTGAAAGGCTTGGATTTTGCGACCGTCACATTGTGCTGGACAATATGCCGCCGGTCAGGCTGCTGCTTCTTTCAGACGGACATTGCCTCCGAGAGCAGACCCGTGACTTATGCAAATTTGCAAGTCAGCAGTCGTTGAACCAAATCGGATCAAGTTCGCTCCAGACGGTGATGGGTTTGTCGGCGAGCGGATATGGTGTGACCCTACTTCCTGAACTGTCTTTAGATGAGACTGTTTTTGATGGCTCTCTCGCGGCGCTTCGGTTGGCAGAACCCGAACCAGATCGGGAAATCTCTTTGGTCACAAAGTCTTACCTGAGGGAGGCTATGGATGTTCAGCCGCTGGCAAACATCCTGTCAGAGACCGGCAAAGCGCGTGTTTCAAGGTTGCGTGCAACGCTGGAAAGGATGCACCATACTTGAGAACTGAGTGCAGTTTTCCTGACGATCAGATCAGATACTTCTTGGCATTCCTTGCCTGACGCAGGGGCACGAAAGACGTAAGTCTGGGCCAAAAACCGGCCCAGATCCGCGGGCGACATATCAACGCCAAACGTCAATCGATCTGCCATTAGATGTAGTGAATTCTAGCCCACGCGGGCTCAGAGCTGTATCCAGCTCTTCGTCACCACACCGTTCTCCGACGCCTTCAACGCTCACAACTCCAAATTCAACAACGGCTCCAACACAGTCCGTCCTTGTATTCGCGCGCGCATGAGCCCAATCGGCGATTGCCCCGTCAAATCCAACAAGATAAGCGTAGACATCGTATCTTTTGACTTGGTCGCCAGTCGTGAGGCTGGCAAAACCAGAATCCCGTTTCTCGTTCAGCTGGGCATGGTAGTAGACCGTATTGCCGTCGGCAACGGGCTCTTTGGCTACCAATTCACCAATGGTTGGGACAGTACGGGGCGGAAACTCGGAGGTCATCCGCGTTCTGCTGGAGAGTACGGCGTACGATTGGCCGACGTAATTCGACGCAATCGATCGCGCGACATTGTCAGCGAGGTTTTGTCCGGCATTATTTATGCTGTCGCAGCTGGCTAGAAAAAGGGCCGCGCAGACAGTCAGGATCTTCTCGGTTTTGTTCATAGCAATAATTCCTTTCTTGTTGCTCAGAGGTCGATTTGAAAATCCACTTATTGATCAACGTCACGCGTGAATTGCTATGAGGTTGTCGATCAACGAATTTGAAATCTGAAGATGAAGGTGGCCATATGGCCGATGAAACCACCGAACGCGTGTTTTTCATTTTAAACCCAAAGTGCCGCACAGTTCGGCATCACACCGACCGAACATTTTTATAATTCACATAGTCAATTATCAATTACAAGTGATACTATGCACTTGTAGGGAGCAATGACGCCCTTGGCGCAATCCGGCCAACCTGCGGAGTACCACAGATTACTCCTTGTTATCTCCGTTGCGCAACTCTAACCGCCATTGGACAAGACACGAACTTATTGGATCGATTCCAGTTTCATAACCGCGTCACTAAATCCTTCAAGCGACAGGTCCACCTGCAGTTTTTGACCACTCTCAGCTGTCATAAGGACACTAAGTGTTTCGGATGATCGAATTTCTGCTAGGTCTTCTGCATTGAAAAAGCCCTCCGCAACACATCCCATTTCGGGCAAGCATGTTCTAAAAGCACTACTGGGCAATTTGCGCTCGCCTACTGACAAGTCGATACCGGCTGTGAGTAACAAGCCAAACGGTGTGAAGAAGGTTATCTTGACAGGGTCAGTCTTGAATACAGCAGTAATGACGCGACTGCCACCGTCAGATTGCCTGAGCTCTTGCGAAACCTGACATATGCGACCCACTTCACCAGTATCCAATGGTGCATCGTTTGTCACACATTGCAGCGTCCAATCGCCATAGGTTTCAGAAAGCGAACTGGGTTCCTGCGACAATCCCATGGTGGCGGCGGCACACAATCCGGCAGCCAAGGTCGAAGCCCGTTTTACGGTTTTGGTTCTCTCTGGAATAGGCATAGTCATTAAAACCCGAACTCGATGCCAACGCTGCCGCTGGCACGTTGGCCTGATCCCCAGCCGGACCCCAGATGTGATCCAACGGACACCTCGGCGAAAAAGGCAGAGCGCGCGCCGTGGTCGTTGGACCATTCGCGGACAACACCGAGGCCAAGCTCACCGCGCCAAGGATACAATTCAGTCGACAGTGCTTCATCAGCCGCATTGATTGCAGTGGCCATATCTATCCCGCGGAACAGGTTGGCCGTCACATACAAATCCCCTTTATCGGCTGTTTGTGGGTTCCAGGAGTATTCCAACGTCCCACCAATCCTGAGTTCAGAAGTGATCCCATCCGTTATGCCAACCTCATCACCGCCCTCGGTAACGAGGTCGTCAAAGTCCACCGCATAGACCATGTACTGCAACTCTGGTGTGATTGTGTAATCCTCGTTCAAAGGAACCACTTTTCCGATCTCCAGCGACGCAGCATAGCTGTTCGCATCGTTCGTTGATCTTTGCGCGACACCGGCCACCGTGAACTCACTTTCCGCACGTGCGATTTGAAGCTGTGCGTCAACGTAGACACCTGTGTCATCATACCACGTCAATCCGGCGCCCAGTCCCAGAGATTCGGAGGAGATGGCAACGTTACCTTCGGATGATTCACCAGCAAGCGTGCCCGCGCCATAGAAGATCATAGCACTGCTTACAAAATTCCCCCCATCATAGTCGCGGGGCGGGGCCTCATAGCCGATTTCTATGTGCGTTCTATGTGCATCATAGTTCATGTCGGATGTCTCCAACTCTGCTTGCGTCGTGGAACGGTGTGGGCTGAGGTCGGCAACAGTACCACGCGCCGCCACCCAGATGCCCTCACCCCTGCAGCGGCTCAGGTCGCCCAAGGCATCGCGGGCATCCTGTTGACATACATGATCTCCCTCCGTCAGCCAGTTACGCCCCAGAAGACGTTGGCGGTGGCTCCGAAGCTCATTCAAACCGCGGATATGCTGGGGGTAGGCTTCGTAGAACAGGTTTTCTGACAGGGCGACCTCCTGCAAAAACCATTGGGTGCCGACCAGATTCAATGCGTATTGTGTCCCACCCAGATCAATGCGGTCCTCAGACAGCAAGAAGTCTCCTGCGACGCTGGTGCCGGTAACATCAACAATTAGAATATCATTCCCGGAGGCATCACCCGTTGAAATATCTTGTATGAAGAGTGTGGTGCCACCTGTCACAACGCTGCCACTGATGACCAGTGTGTCAGCCATGTCACCGACAGCATCCACATCAATCAGCAAACTGCCGGCTCCAGTGTAGTCCTGAGAAACAGTAATGGTGTCTCCCACAAACCCATCCTGCACATCAAAGGTCCCGGCATTGCGCAGGCTTCCAACAATATCGATCATCGCGGCGTTGCCGGAGACGTTCTGATATCCTCCGTCTACTTGGGTCTCCAAATCGCCCGTCAGCGAGAAATCTCCAATACTGCTTACAAGGCCACCAGATCCGACGATCAGGCCCAAGTCAGGGCCACTACCGACCTCGATAGATGTTCCAAAGTCGATCGTGCCATCAAGCACCGTGACACTTTCCCAATTTGCAATCCCGCCAGCGTTGACGGTCACGCTGATGCCATCAAGGGTTAAGGCATCATTGAAACCATCGCCCAGACCAACATCGTCACCGCCATCAAGTACTTGCGAACCATCATATTCCGCCGCCGCAACTGTTGCGGTGTCCGACCCGTCGCCGCCGTTAATCTGACCACCAATGGTGCCGCCCACCCAAGTAATCACATCATTTCCGTTACCGGTTGCGATGGATCCGCCAACAGAGGTGCCGTTCACGGTGACCACATCGGCATCGTTGCCGGTGGTGATGGTTCCGCCGACGGAAGCCCCCGTCTCGACGGTGATGATATCGATGCCGCCGGTGCCGTAGATATGGGTATTGATCGTCCCGGTGTTAATCGTGGCCGTGTTGGTGGTGCCGGCATCATCTGTGGTCGCCCAGCTGGAATTGTTCCGAAAGCCCAGCCGAAGTTCATTGATACTGGTCCCATCCATGGTGAAGATATCAGTGCCAGTGCCCATGGTCACAATGCCGTTGACCCCGCCCGTCCCCGTGATGTCGAATGTGTCGTCACCGCCGCCCAGATTAACACTGCCACCGATGATCGTGCTGTTCACAGTCAACGTATCGGTATCATTGCCGGTGACGATAGACCCGCCAACTGTGGCTCCCGTCTCAACGGTGATGATATCGATGCCGCCGGTGCCGTAGATATGACTGTTGATCGTCCCGGAGGTGATGGTGGCAGTGTTGGTGGTGCCCGCATCATCGCTCGCCCAGCTGGAATTGTCCCTGAACCCCAGCAACAGCCGACCGATCGTGCCGCCATCCTGAGTATAGGTGTCATTACCGGTGCCCATAACGACTTCACCCGTGACCACATCCAGCCCGTCGACAGTAAATGTGTCGTCGTCGCCGCCCAGATTAACATGTCGTCCAATTGTGGCGTCATTCAGCGTGACAATGTCGGAACCACTGCTCGTGCTGATATCAAAGGCAACAGAGGCCCCAGCCTCGACGGTGATGGTGTCCACCCCGGTGCTGCCCACAATACTGCCGGTTATTGTGCCCGCGTTGATCGTTGCGACGTCGGGGGCCGTATCAACGGATGAGCCTGCCGTGGCCAGCCGCAGATCATTGATCGTGCCACCATTCATGGTGAACACATCCGCCCCGGTCCCCATCACCACGTCACCGCTAACCACATCCATCCCGTCGATGGTGAATGTGTCGTTGTCGCCGCCCAGATCGACATTGCCGCCGACCGTCGCATCATTCAGAACGACTGTATCAACGCCGTTACCGGTTGCGATGGATCCGCCAACAGAGGTGCCGTTCACGGTGACCACATCGGCATCGTTGCCGGTGGTGATGGTTCCGCCGACGGAAGCCCCCGTCTCGACGGTGATGATATCGATGCCGCCGGTGCCGTAGATATGGGTATTGATCGTCCCGGTGTTAATCGTGGCCGTGTTGGTGGTGCCGGCATCATCTGTGGTCGCCCAGCTGGAATTGTTCCGAAAGCCCAGCCGAAGTTCATTGATACTGGTCCCATCCATGGTGAAGATATCAGTGCCAGTGCCCATGGTCACAATGCCGTTGACCCCGCCCGTCCCCGTGATGTCGAATGTGTCGTCACCGCCGCCCAGATTAACATGTCGCCCAATTACGGCATCATTCAGCGTGACAATGTCAGAACCACTGCTCGTGCTGATATCAAAGGCAATGGACGCCCCTGCCTCAACGGTGATGGTGTCCACCCCGGTGTCACCAAAGACACTGCCTCCGATTGCGCCTCCATTCATGATGAAGACATCCGCGTCGGTCGAGGTGAAGTTGGTTTGGCCCAGATAGACGTTCCGTCCTACGGTTCCCGCTGTCAGCGTGAAGTCGTCGGCTCCGCGTTCAAGAATCACATCAACCGTTACTGCGCCGCCGCTCATATTGACGGTGTCATTGTCGAGACCGGCATTGACCGTGTTTGCGGTTCCGCCATTGATCGTAATTGTATCGTTGCCCGCCAGACCGGTGACATTTGCCCCCGAAGGGTCATTCGTGGGGTCGCAAAGAATAACGTCACTTCCACCCGTGCCCGAATTTGTTGAAGTCGTTCCGTTCAGTAGGCACGCGGCGTTAGCGGTGTTGGGAACAACAACGGAGAAGGCCGCTGCGATTGCTAGGCTGATCATAGGGGAACTGCCAAACATGTAGTTTACTATCGAACTGCATTCCTTACCAGCGGTCACACCAGACTGAGGTAGAGATGCAAAAACATGCTTGCTGTCCAGATCACCTTTATTTGCATGCATGGTTTCAATTTCTTCTTTCTTATTCTGGTTAGCCTGGCACCGCGTTGGGCAAACCCTTTTGGAAATGACAAGAGTTTCTTTGCATTGACTTTCGATCACTCCGGTTTTGTTGACGGCACAGTAAGCAGCTGCATCACCGTTGAGCGAAACCACATATCGAAGACCGTTCGACACCCAGAAATTGATCGTCATTCGTTTCACTGGAAGAATCCTAGCTATCCCGTTCACAGACGTCGTCAGGTCTCGCCGATGGCCATGGAGCGTCTTCGATACACATGAATCAACCCACTGACGTAATCACAGTTTATTAATTAATTATGGTAATTGTTTGACACAATTATCTATGATATCCAAACGATGATTGCTTACGCAGGCTCAGCTTTGCTTTACGATTGTGTCGTCTCTCTTGGGTCGGCACGAAAACTTGGTTCTGCGATCTGTCGGCCTGGTATTCGTCCGGGTCAAATATGCATCGCCCAGTCTTTGGGTGCTGACCCGAAGACAAGGAAAGGAAGGTTCTATTGTGCTAAACCGAATCTGACGTCAAACACACCACAAGGACATGCGTCTATTCGGGGCTCGGGCTGCAAGGTTTCTGTGCTGACCATGAATATTGTAACGCCAGTAATACCTTGCCAACGTGTCAATCCTCTCCACTCACAATCGGAATTTATGAAATGAGGTCGATATTCTTACTCATCCCGGCATTAGCATTAACCGCCTGCGCAACACCGCGCGAAAGCTGTATCTATGACGCGAATAGACAGTTGAATTCGCTCCGGAGCCAAATCAGTACAGCGCAAGGCAATATCGATCGAGGTTTTGCCCTTTTCGAGCAAATAGGTACCGTCGTGACAGAGAAAACCTGCCAAGAACTGACACCGGAAGGTGATATTCGTAGTTTTGATTGCGACGAAACGCAGACCTCGCAAACCTCTGTTCCGGTGGCAATCGATGTCGCGGAAGAACGCGCAAAACTGAAAAACTTACTTCAACAGCTCGCGCCTTTGCAACGCGCAACAAATGAAGCCGTGCAGCGATGCATCATGATTCACCCAGAGTGATCAGTTTGCAGCTACATTCCTCATTCCACTAGGTTCAGACATGTGGCTGTTGGGTGATCCGAATGCACCAGCAAGGTTGTGAAAAGCAATCTATTGGCTTCCGGCTTGTCGTCATCTACCCACTCTTGAGCGGTGAAGGTGTCGACGAACGGGAGTTGCGCGGTATTTGTCCTAGGCTAACGGACAACCGTTCTAGCAATTCGTATTGAAGTGTGGCGGTCGTTTTGCACAAGTGCAGGCATTCCCTCCTTTTGCGCATCCGACCCCACCAGGCCCTAAACATGCGACCGCCAGTTCCAGAAACCTTGCTCAAAGGTGGTCCATACAATTGAGGCTGGGCACTGTTCGGTTTGAAGACGCCAAGCTTCAGGGAAGCCTCCAACGGTCACCTCTGAAAACAAGCCTACTATGCGGAAATGAAAACTTTGCTATTGGGCAAGAATGTTTGGTTAGAAAGTTGCTCGAAGCTCTGATTGCTCTATGTTCACATGAGGCAAGAAAGTGAAGGTTTGAAGTGGGTTTTTCTGAGTACAATTTGAACACCGATGGAGTGAACACTTCCTTGAGCTTTCTGCTGCGTCACGCTTCCCTGAATCTTAAGGAAGTCATTGGCCCGACTCTGAAAGAAAGCGGGATTTCGACACTCGAATTCTTTACCTTGCGACTTATCCAAACCAACGAATCCAGTATTCTAAGAACGCTTGCCAATGCGATCGGTGTTGAACCACCAGCGATGAACCGCATCATGAACGGTCTGGAAGACAAAGAACTGGCATCACGGAACAAAAGTATCGATGATGCCCGTTACACCTACTTCAAACTTACCAATAAGGGTGTTGAAATTCTCCGCGCCATCGAAGCGCAGTTTGACGAAGCGGAACGCGGCGCCGTGAAGACTCTTTCCAACAAAGAGAAAGAAGCGCTGATTGCCCTCCTTCAACGCGTTATCCGAACTCGAACCGATTCGTGATCTGTCGTAGACATCCCGATCATGGGATAGCGCCGCTGCACCTCTCACCGAAACCTCGATCACAAATTTTTGCCTTTGTAGATTAATAATTGCCTTTTACAATTAACTAGGTTAACTAAGTGTTAACACACTCAGCGCACTCACTCACTTTACGATTCTCATCCAGAAAGAGGGCACGTGAACACTCAATCCTGAGGCAACTATTCTGATCTGGTGGTGATCCGGCACCGCCGAGCGTGGTCATGCTAACTCGCTTCCAACGGTTGTTTGGCAAGTTCGCTATTAGGCCACGAGCATTTGTCGTTGTCACAATGCAAGGGATCAGCACATGGCAATTGGTGAATCAGGCACATTTGTAACTGACGGTTCGGTGGACAATCCACCGTCGTTTACTATCACCCTGACCGAACCCTTGACTGACCCGGTCTTCGCCTTCACCGCGACAGGAAACGGCATCGACAGTTTCAACCTGCGGCTTACCAACCAGACGCTGGATGCAGACGGCAATGCCCCTATTTGGACCCATAAACCATGACGTTAGACATTTGACATACATCCATTTGCGTCCCACATGCTAATGTAAAGTGCGCTTTGAGTATTCAACATAGAGGTGGGTCAGTTCTCGCATTGAGTGCAATTTTTGATCCATGAGATGAAAAAGGCGCGCGCGCTGATCAAGACTAACGTACTCACCAGCGACCATCGGATCCGTGATAGCACGGATATCGGCCCAGTCTTCTACCGCCTGTTCCAGATGCTCAGCAATCTCTAGAGTCGGTGCCGTTTGGACACCAATGGACGGTTGCCCAAAACGCAACGCAAAGAGAGCCCTTTCGAAATGAGTGACTGTGTTTTCTAGATCGGCGGTGAGTACTGGATCAGCCGTCAAGGAACCGAGCCGACACGCGTCATAGGCTAGGCGTTGCGAGTTCACGACTTGCTGTCCTACGATATCCAGTACTATGGCATCTGCCTCGAGCAACTCTACTGAGTTGGAGTACTCTCCGGAAATATGCACGAAAGTGTCGTCGGCCTTCGTAAATAACCGCTGAATCTCAAGGTAGATCAACTTTGCTGCATCAAAATCTGCTGGGTTCTGCAAGAGCGTTTCTGATGCCGTCATTATTGGAACCCAAATATCGTGAATCTCCAGAATGTCGCGAAGAACGCGAGGTTTGTGTTCAGCACCGATCAAGCCCAGTGCCGGGTCTCCATCACGAAGTGCAATAAGGCGAGTATCAAATCCACCAATTGCTTCACGTAGTTGCTCTTTGCTGCGGTCCACCTCAACCAGACTGTGGAGATGGCATGCGGCTGATGCAACTTCTTGTGTTAATGAGCGCAACTCATCAGCCAATTCAATACGTTCAGCCGAACCACTTTCCTGTATCATGCTGAATTGGTCCGCATACGAAGTTGTGGCGAGCTGGCACGCTACAAGCGCCACGGCTCGGTAAGTCATTTGCATGTATATTCGTCCTTGGTTACTCGTGCGTTGCGTCTGTCGGCGCTGGCAAGGTGTAAACAGATTTTCTGGCACTAGGTTGGCGGCTTGTTGGCCTTTCGAATGCTCAATCCGGCCTGAGTGTCCAACCAACCTCGTAACGGGTTAGCTGAGAGTAGTTGCTCGCGCAGCATCAACTCGCACTCATTTCGAATGTGACTCATCGAATCTCGCTCATCATGAACAATGACGTCTGACGAAAACTCTTGGGTAGGGGTTGAAGCATCCGGGCCGCCCCATTGACAGTTCCTTTTATGCCATATGATGACGCTCACAATGATTCTCCGAACAGGCTACTGGCGAAGAGAGCGTGTTGGAGTGATTGCGCGCTCTTTGCCTTTGATGCAAGTGAGACATAATCAATGTGAGTTTGCCTCAACTCGTCCTGAACTTGACTTATTTGCAAAGATTCGATTGGTTCTTCGTCGGTGGGAACGTACGCGCCTGATGGTATCCATGCACCAGAGTGAGGGTAAAATATGAAGGTACTTCTCGCCGATGATGATCCTGGAATCGCCGATTTACTTTCGCGCAATTTGCGCGAGTGCGGATGGTCCGTCGATGTCGTAGAGGACGGTCGCGATGCACTTCACTATCTTTTGGATAACGCTTGCGATGTGGCCATTATCGATCGCCAAATGCCGGGGCTTGACGGTGTCAGTGTTGTAGAGGCGGCTAGAGCAGCACGTGTTGGCGTGCCAATTTTGCTGCTGACGGTCATGAGCGACATTAGAGATAGGGTTGTGGGGCTGAAATGCGGTGCTGACGACTACCTAGTTAAGCCATTTCATTTTTTGGAGCTTGAGGCCCGAATTCAGATTCTTCTGAAGCGAGGACAACTAAACGAAGTCAAGCAGTCGACGCAACTGAAGGTTTTTGATCTTTCACTGAATCTATTGACCCGAAAGGCTGAGCGAGGAGGTGTCAAAGTTGAACTGAAGGCCAAGGAGTTTTCTTTACTCGAAGTCCTTATGAGAAATCCTGGGCACGTCATCACGAAAACAATGTTGCTCGAGCAAGTTTGGGATTTTGCCTTTGCACCAAGTTCAACCGTCGTCGAGACTCACATCAGCCGGCTAAGGGCCAAGGTTGATAGACCCTTTGATGTAGCGCTGATCCATACAATCCGAGACGCTGGATATAGCATTCATGGACCAGAGTAGCATCACTTCAGGGTCAGCGTTCAAGACCAGCATTATTGTGGCGACCGCCTTCCTGGCGGCTATTGGCCTTTTAACCTATTTGCTCGTCGATGATGTCCGTACTGCACTGCAAGCTGAGCTTGATGACCAACTACTCGACGAACAGCGATTCATCGAAGAAATTTTGGACGACACTGACGAAAATAATGACGTTAGTGTAACTCAGGTCATAAATGATGTCATCAGCCCGTCTCCCAGTCATCAAAGTCTGATCGGGCTTTTTGATCAAACAGGAACCCGAATTGCCGGCAACGTAAGAGAATTGCCGGAATTCGTGGGTTGGGGGCTCGTAGATGAGGGAACAAATCTTGACGGTGAACCTCATGCACATCGTGTTCACGTTCAAAGATACAAGAATTTCACGACGGTGGTCGGACAAGAGCTAACGCAGATTGATTCAACTCTTCGGCTGATCCTTCGTATTATCATCGTGGTTTGCCTCGCGACGACTGCTGTCGCGTTTGCGATAGGATACTTTCTAAGTCGCAAAACCTTCCTGAAACTACTAACCATGGAGGGTATACTCGCAAGAACATCTCATGGTGAAGTGGGACTGTCACTGCCCATAAGTACTGCGAATGATCAGGTCGATCGCATTTCTCGTCAAATGAACGCACATCTAGATCGGCTAACAATTCTTATCGAAACCGTACGATCAACTGGTGCTGCAATCGCACATGAATTGAAGACACCTCTAACCCGTAGCTCTCTAGCGGTGCAGAATGCGCGCACGGCCTTGCAGCAGGGCAATGATGTAGAGCCATTGCTCACCCTTGCATTAGAGGAGCACGAGCGTCTGGCATGGACCTTCGAGACGATCTTGCATATTGCGCGAATAGAGAACCATTCCGGTGGATATGAACCAGTTGCAATCTCTTTGTCTGAGTTGGCATCTGAGACCGTAGAGGACTTCGAACCGATAGCGCATGAGAATGCGCAGTTTCTTGCGGTTCGTTCGGACACGTCACACGGGCATGTTGTGTTGGGGGATCGACTAATGATCCGCCAACTTTTGGTCAACTTGGTCCAGAACGCGCTATCCCACTGCCCTCGGGGCACCAGAATAACGGTCTCCGCCACCACAACGAACGAACACCCAACACTATCCGTATGTGACGACGGACCCGGGGTACCAGCATCACTGCGCCCAGAGATTTTCGAACCTTTCGTTCGTGCGGAGGGCAAGGCCAAAGGAGATGGAGTAGGGCTTGGGCTGGCACTAGTCAGGGCGATCGCTGAAAGGCATGGCGCCGTTTGCACAGTCGAAGACGCATTACCGGGGAGTTGCTTCAAAGTCGTGTTTCCCCGCAAAGGTGGTGGGAAGCGTTCCGCACCATTGAACCATCACAATACAACAAACTAGATCAGAGTGTTCTGGCAAAGCGCCTTAAAGTTCACCTTTTGCAGAGCGTCTGCTTGTTTGATGACCTCCAATTTACATCAAAGATAACAACATAGTTAAGATTTTCCTTATGTATCCTGTAAGGAACCACGTAGCGCGCCCGATTGTTAGAACCGGGACGCGTCATAAACAGATAGATAGTTCTGCAGTTCGAAGCTGACTAATTCAGACAGCGACATCGTCGCGCCATTGATCGTGAATCGCTCAAAGTCGGAAATGCGCAAGATGATGTTGGAGGATTTGGACCCGACCGATAGATCAAAGGTGTCTGGGGTGGAGCGGGTTACCATTATGTCGGTGATTGTGCCGAAACCGGTCAAATCTAAGTGGTCATCGCCCAAACCACTTCCACCATCGACCATAAAATCGATGGACGTGTCACCAAATGAACCTTCGCCAAGAAGAAACTCGTCACGACCAGAACCAAGAGCAACAGTGCCCAGGAAGCGTCCACCGGACATTAAGGAAACCGAGTCCTCCCCTGAACCAAGTTGAATTGAGACACCCGATGTTCCTTCGATAGTTCCCATATTCAAAATCTCCTGAGATCCTGAGTTCTCGGGATCAGTGAGAACACCGACCTTACCCGCGATGACGCCACGGTTAGTTACAAGGGCGTACTCATTACTGCTATCAAAATCGATGGCCGCATCTAAAATAGACCTGATAACACCAGACTCCTGATTGATGATCACACCTGAGTCGATGTCGATCGCATCTTGCGGATCATCAACGTCAGTTCCAGTGTTTTCAATCACACCAAAGTTTACGATCGTACCACGTGCGCCAATTTTGATTGCATCGTCCGCGGCGGCCAGTCTACCGCTGTTGAATACAAAGGCGTTGGAATACGGTCGAGTGGGCGGATCGTCGGCAGCAATTCCCTCGTCACCCGCAATAATTGCTCCATGGTTGTAGACGCTAAGTCCGTTGCCGCTCTGGATGGCATCCTTTTGTTCGCTGACAATCGTGCCGTGATTGACGACGGACAAACCTGATGCTTCAACTTTGATTGCATCGCCATGGTCATGCACCGCTGCCTCGTCACTCACAACGACGGTGATGTTCTCTTGGTCGTGCCTATAGCCATCGTCGTCCTCTCCAGTGCAAGTCACGCGACTGTCTTGTAACAAGCAGTCTGCGGCGGCCTGTTGAAACGACAAAAGTAGGGCGCAAGCGGAGGTCAACACGAGTTTGCTGCTACTTCTTTTCATTCTACCACAGTCCTCAAAATAAATGGCAACAGAGTTCGAGCGGGGAGCGATCACTCCATAGTAAGAAGTTAGAAAGATTGGTTTTCATCGGTTTCGCCTCAACCTAACCGGCGCACTAAAGATAGATTGCGTATGCTGGCGTTCTAGCCTTGGGGTTGGTAGCCCAGCAAACCAATATCCGTTCGCTGGGCCAGTAGGCTGCCGATTGCACGCCTCAAGAGCATGTCATCCGTGAGTGGCGGCCCGGTGTTGTTTGCGTTCTGATGAATTGGTTTCGACTTGCTTTAGCGAACCCAGACCTCGACACGCCGATTGCGTGAACGACCATAGGCATCATCATTGCAACTCACTGGCCCGGCTTCGCTCAGGCCAACAGTAGACATGTTCATGTAGCGTAGTGGCCCAGCGTTGGCATGGCTCTGGACGCGCTGCAGGACCTGCTGCGCACGGTTCCGCGACAATTGAGTGTTGTAAACATATTGTCCAACCGTATCAGCGAAGCCTACAAAAATGAACTCACGGTCAGCGTTTTCCGGGCGGCCCATGTAGTTGACTAGACGATCGAGATCTCGCAATGCCTTGCTATCCAAGGCGAACTCGTCGGTATCAAATCGAATGGTCAGCGACAAACGACTAGCACCAACGAGTTGGGTCTGGACATCGCGGCGCGCGGCACGGCCGGTCGATGCTGGTTGCCCGATTAGTGCTGCATCGGACAAACGGGCCAAGGCGCGATCATCTTCAACGATACCAAGACTGAAATACCCTGACTCTGCAACATAGGGGTCAGCTGCCGGCGAAACCATAAAACTCACCAATTGCTGTACCTCTGGCTTGGGATTCTGATTGTCGACATACAACCGAATGCGTCGGCCAAGCAGGTATTCTTCCGCCTTGCTTTTGAACGGTGTCGCTTCGGTGACGACGCCACAATCAAGGATCAAGTCAATCGGCTTGGTATCACCGATGTTGTCGCTGATGGAATAGCCTATGGCACCAGGGTTGTCCTGAACGAATTCCCGCATGTCGCGGCCTTTGTCCAGTTCGGCGGTGCCGGGTGATAGATCACGCCCTTGCCCGAACGCCCAGTTTTCGAAGTTCCTGCGCGCAGATCCGCCGTCACGTGCGCCAGGCATGATTTGTAGATTGGCGCCACCAACCTGCGACCAATTGACTATTTCATCTGTATAAATCTGCACCAGCCTCTGGCGCGAGAGCGCATCCACTGGGTTGCTCGTATGCACAGTCATCAGCACGGAGTCGACGCCCACAATGTACTCTTGTGACGCATCGAGCAAGTTGCCACGCCCTTGCGCGGCAAGCGCAGCAATTTGATTTTGGTCCGGCGGCCCTGATGCCATGGCTATATCTGCCGTGCCGTCAATCAGGCGATCAATTCCTATCTCAGAGTCGTTCGATTCAATCTCAATGACAAACGGGGCACCACCACTGATCGGCATGAACACAAATTGCGCAATGTCATCTGGGAACTCCACTGGTCCAGACACGGTGGCATTTAAGATTTCTGCGAATGGTTCCATCACCAAAGGCATCAGGTCTTCGCCCACGTTGTCTGATCCGACCATGACTAGATCCGCTGGAAGGCGTACCGGCGTGGACTCCTCAACGACCTCATCCTCTTCAGTCAGGTTCATGCTGCTGGCGAGCAACTCCGGCGGCGGGCACCCTATTCCGGTGCACGTCACCTGATCTACGTTTGCTGTAAGGACAGAGTTTGCACTTTGCACGGTGAAGACACCGTCAGTAAAGTCAATCAACTGACCGGAAAAACTGTGAGCGCCATCCTTGGTGGCTAAGGTGACCTGCCCTCCGGGTTCGAATGCCTCGTCTGGGCAACCTGGTCCAAAACACGCCACCAAACTCGACATGACGCGCATTTCACCTAGGCCTGGAACGTGCACAACATACTCCTCTCCATCGAACGAGACAAACTCACCCTCAATGTTAAGAAGGCCATCATCAGACCTTAGCGAGATTTGATCAGCAAGGGCTACGCTCGATATCAGCAATGAAACCATTCCCGTAGTAAGCATGCGCCTTAGGCGCCCGCAGCCCCAAATTGCCTTCCCGTTGACTCTCATACCTGTTCCACACGTTCTGAATTTTAATAACCCGATTGAGCATCGGAAACGAATGACGCCGCAGCTTCGCTGACCACCGATGTAACTTGGGTTTACGTTGCTGCACGTCCCAAAAAACTCCAGCCCCAGCAGGGCTTTGTCGGACTGATCTGATGCCGAAGTTTGCGGACCGGACGCGTTTCGTCTTAGGGTCTCGCCTTTCGTCTGATGATCTGATCCACCGTTGTGCCTGCGCTGCGGAACCAAAAACTGACTTGTTAGTTTTCCAGTTTGTGGCCTCAAACAAACCAAGTTCATCTCAGTTCCGGGCCGGATTTGGCACAACATCGTAAATCACCATTTTCACTCTTTAGATTTCGCTCGATTCGAGCGCTGCACAGTTTAGAACCGCGAAACTTTTCGTGAGTTATTCGCGAGGTTGAATTTTTTGTAAGGTTCGACTGTATGTTGACGTCAGTGCCTGAAGGCGTCGGATGAGAAGATCAAACTTCCCTAGAGGGTGTATGTGAGTTAGGGTTCGAACCTCTTGTAACCGATCCTATGGCTGTTTGACTGAGCATGATCCGCCCCAAGGCGAAAAGTCTCCGATGTATCTTCTGACGGCTAAGTGCAATTGTCGGGTCCAAGTATTGCGCAGCGACACAGCTCTGCATTGCTGTCTTCGCCACGAAGGCCGTCCTGCACGATCCGGATCTTCTCTTCCGACGAATAGTGCTTGCGGGTCGCGCGCTTGATGTCTTTGACGATCTTCTCGCCGGACTCTTTGTAGTCTTTCTCATCGTCCACTCCTTTGAGACTACGATGAGCAACCAACCGTATCTTAGCAGATAACCCATTTGGCCCCATGAGCGCTGACGTCAGACAGAATGGATTTTTAATCCGGCCTTCGAATGTGACACCTCAGCGAGCATGCCCAGTGCTGTCGCTAACGGTATCGCAATCTCTATGTTGGCGCGCAGTTCCATTCCGGCGGGGTGCCGTGAGTTAGCGACTGAGGACGGTTTTCATAACCATCGATAACGCCCGCGTCGTGTTGCACCGCAGGCACGCTGACCGCGATCGAAGCGATGGTCGTCACGCTGCGCAATGCTTTTTGCCAGTCGGCCTCCAAAGGTAACGGAGATCGCTCATAATCGTACGCACCAAATTAAGAAAGCGCGGCGAAATCGACATTCACTCAGAGCACAGTGTCGGTAACATTGGACTCATTTCAGTCATTTGCTACACTTGGCTCGAACGTCGGCTTCAGGAATTTCGGGCAATCTATTCGCCATACAGCGAAAATCAGACCCGGTATGCCTTCCCTGTTCGCTCAAATCAATTCGCTGATGCCAATCCAAAATTCCCTGCTAAATAGTATAGGGAAATCGTGCCTAGGTTCCAGACTCATAACCAGAATATGACGGTTGCGGCGAGAGCGATAGCTGAGAGGAAGACTTTGGGGCACCTGTCATAGCGCGTTGAGATGCGTCTCCAATCTTTGAGGCGACCGAACATTCTCTCAATCCGATTGCGGCGTTTGTAGCGGCGCTTGTCGTATTTGATGGTCTTGCTGCGTGACTTACGGCCAGGGATACATGGAGTGATACCCCTGTCGATTAAGGCTTCTCTGAACCAGTCTGCGTCATAGCCTCGATCCGCGAGCAGCCATTCAGCATCTGGCAGACTGCTCAACAAGGCCGCGGCACCAGTATAGTCGCTGACCTGACCGGCGGTGACAAAGAACTGAATTGGGCGCCCACTTGTATCCGTGACGGCATGCAACTTGGTGTTCATACCACCCTTGGTCTGCCCTATCAGACGTCCGCGCCCCCCTTTTTGAGCCCCAGGCTTGAGGCTGTGCGGTGTGCTTTGAGATAAGTCGCGTCAATTGAGATGGTCTTATGGTCGGGCGCCTCTGCCGCCAATCCCGTCATGATCCGCGCGAATACTCCCATATCGCTCCACCGCTTCCAACGGTTGTACAATGTCTTGGGTGGACCATACTCCGGAGGCGCATCACACCAGCGTAAACCATTGCGATTAATGAAGATAATTCCACTCAATACACGCCTGTCATCTACGCGTGGTCGACCTCGGCTTTTGGGAAAATACGGTCGCAATCGCTTCATGTGTTCTTCAGTTAGCCAGTAGAGATTGCTCATCGTTCCCCCCAATATTTGGGGAACCTGAATCACAGCAATGATTCAGCATCAAGCCAATTAATGGGTCCTGACCCTAGCGTTACAACCGCGAATGGCCTAAAGCGGACATAACAACCAGAAAGTCAAACGGCAGCTTCGTCCGCCTTGCGCCATCTAAAGACTTTGCGGCAAAGGTCCGCAGCGAGCCCATATTGACTGTCCCTTTACGACCTCTAAACAGAGTTCGCGCGCTCGTATGACGCCTTTACATCTTCCCAACCTTCGCCCTTTAAATTCTTGCAAACTCGGACATCGAACATCGTGATCGTAACATCTGTGGAACTCAGATGCGCCCTGCCCAACCGGTGTGATTGCAGAGCAACTTTGTGAATTTCTTGATAAAACGACCAAACAGCCAAATTGTGTAAGTCATTGTAGACATTTCTATCTTCAACTGCGGCTTCTGCTTGGTCGTTGGCTTTGACGAGTTGCGGAAACCGAGCCGAAGTTTCACTAAATACGACTGCATCATCGATGGCTATTTTTTCTGGCCAATGACTTTGGACTAATTCGTATAGATTTTCGAGTTTCATGGAGCTGAGATACCGTATTTCGTCTTGTATGCGAATACTCGATCAGAAATTTCTAAGGCAGCAATGTCCGCGGTGCGGTCATCCATCCAGGGTCAAATGCTGCGAACTGCACCCTTGACGGCTTTCGGGAAGGTGGTTGGCTCGATTTTCCGCCGGTCGAATGTCGGCAATGGGCCGGGCGTGTCAGGCAACTTGGTGCGCAACGGGCTGATTCTGCGCTGCATCCGATAATCGCGAAGAGCCCAAGGTGTCCAATGCTGCGCGATGTTTGAATGTCCGCCCGCCACATTCTTGCCAGCAATGCATGGGACCTTGAGGCAGATTGTTAAGGTGGTTCGATGAAAGATCAAAACTCGACGGCTGGCCCTGAGCTGGCCATGAAGCGCATAATGCGACACTTCGATAACTGTAGTCTTGAAAGTCTCGCCACAGTTGAAAGAGCCTTCCCGGTTACTGTACAGCCAGACCTTGAGGCAGCGATTGATACCGTACTTCCTGGTGCAACATTCGCAGGCATCTCTGCACGACGTGGCTACGAGACAATTACTTTCTCCTATCTCGTAAATGAGCGTCGGGAACCTGCTGTGATCTCTGCACCGGAGTACCTTGATATCGATATTGGCGAGGATACCGCTGCGAGATGTATCGTCAGCGGGATTTGGATGTTCAAGATTGGAGGCGCGCCGGTGGCACTCTTGATCAGTCAAGTTGGTCGAATGGAACAAAACCCCGGTATCCACGCTCAAGTTATCGCATCCGAGGCCGCAGGAGGTCGCGAAGAAGCGCAGGCGATCCTAGCAGCGTTAGCGAAGGCTTTGAATGCAAAGTCTGTCTATCGAGGCAAGGCGTTGTCCTTCGAAACGCAGCGTAGTTACATGGGCGGCCTTGGATCTCTCCGGGTTCATGACCTTCCTCAACCCTCACTTGACGATGTCATCCTTCCAGAGGCGACATTGGAAACTCTAGACCGAACGGTCTTTCAATTTGTCAAAACACGTGAAAAACTTAAAAAGAAGGGCTTTTCTACTAAACGTGGGCTGCTCTTGTATGGCCCTCCCGGTACTGGAAAAACACACTTCGTACGATATGTTCTGAGCCATATGACTGGTCATACCTCGCTTCTCGTTACTGCTGAACAAGTGGCGTTCTTCGACGATGTGATGGGCATAGCCCGAGCACTTCAACCCTCAGTCGTTGTGATTGAAGACGCAGACCTCTTGGCTGGTACACGAGAAGACAGGGGCGATTGCTCTCAACTTCTCTTGAATAGCCTGCTCAACCACATGGATGGGCTTACGGAAGACGCCGAGATCATGTTCATCTTGACCACCAACCGACCGGAAACTTTAGAAGAAGCGGTTCGTGATCGGCCCGGACGAATAGATCAAGCTGTCGAGATTCCGCTTCCAGACGCCAATTGCCGAGCACGTCTTCTTGATCTCTATAAAGCTGATATGACGCTTGAGCCCGGCGTTGTAGAAGAGTGCGTCAAACGCAGCAAAGGTGCATCGGCGGCCTTCATGCGCGAGATTGCCCGTCGGATGGGTCAGTTCGCTATTGTTCGTGACTCCGACAGCGTCTCACTCTCAGATTTGCACGAAGCACTGGGCGATATGGTGTCAGACGGTTCGTTCACGAAGAAGGCATTGGGCGCAGAGACCATAACGGACACATAGACCCCACTGTTTTGAAATTGTCTCTATCAAGTTTATCGGGAAAGCGGACTTAGGCGCATCTGCAGCGAAAGCCCGCTTCGTCCCGCATCGTTCCAATTCATGCAAAGCGCAGCGAAAGTCGATCCATCCCAGACCGGCCCTTGGCGCAGATCGCGGCGAAGGTGTTAGGAGAGCCCAAGTCTCCGATGCTGCAACATGCACGAGTGTCTGCTGTGCGAAATGTCGGGTTAACGAGGCCAATCACCCGCCGAGTCTACGATTCGCTCAACCTCGACCTCGGATAGCCTTCTATGCTCTTCCGCATAGTCGTTCTTTCTCTGGACGAACTTCAGTGCAGCATATCGGGTGCCACCTCTTTGAAATATCCCTTCGACGTGATCCCGATAAAACTGATCCCAAAATGGCTTAGACTGGAGCTTGAGCTTTTTTATCTCGCCGTCCTCCGCATAGCCAAAGTGATCCGTGAGGACTTTGTTTGTCACTTCCTCCGGTACTTTCAGTGAGTCTGCTCGCTCAACAAATTCTAGCGGAGTTTCTCCGCCAATGGGTCTGATGGTTACCATGATAGATCACTACCACAGCAAAGTTTCCGTACAAAGCGGTCGTTGTCGCGGCACTATCAACGGCAACAAAGTCCCGCTGAACGGCCGTTGCCGCTTCGGTTTCTGCGAGTCTGTTTCCGGCCCATACCTGCCATTCATTGCTTAAGGGTTTGCCGTAACGCGGCTTACGGAAAGCGGACGTCCCTACGCGAAATGTCAAATCAAGTGTCGTTGCACCAACCAAATCAACCATAGCGTTTCGTTATCACAATACGAATAATATCGGCAAAACCCTCGTCAAACTTCTCTTGCGGAAGAAAGTGACCAGCCATCCAACCATTCAGGAATGTTCTGAACTGGGTTCCCATCATGACAAAAAGCATGGCTAGCAAATGGTGCCAGTCTTTTGGTCGGTGCCTGATCAATTTTGAGATCATTGCTCCAACTAGTTTGTGCTTCGTCGCTTTTGGTATCCCCCTCGCTTTCCACAATTGCCGAATTGTCGTGCTAGCCACTTCGTAGTGTGAAGAGATGTCAGCATTACGAATACCGATTGCATTTGCCAATACTTCAAATTTCTGGAAGTCATCCTCGCCATGTCTCAAGCCAACGCTGACTAGCACATGGGCGTTAACGGTCAAATGCCCATGCTTACCGCTGGCCAACGCTACGCACAGATCACAATACTCTGCGAACTCAATCAACTTCTCGTTTAGTGCAAACATGTAAACCGATTGTAGCCAAATGCCCGTAACATCATACTCCGCCTTTATCATTTGACGGTAAAATAGATCTTCTGATAGGAACAGACCGCCTTTGGCCGCGCAAAACGCGGGGTCTAACAGGTCACTTGAAAAGTTGTCGATTAGTGTTCTGGAAATCTCTGGGATTAAATCTGGAGCCTCACTAGGGACGACGGCACATCGATTAACTATATCGTCTCTGACCGCTGAGATTTTCTTGTGGAAATCATGAGCTTCCTCTTCAGAAACTTCATCTCTTAGAAATCGACCATCCTTCCAACCAATCGACATTTTGCCGCCAGAGGCCTCCTCTGCGTCCACAACCAGCTTTGTAATCTCGTCGATACAGGACTGCGCAATGCGCACTTCACCGAACACTTTTTGAACGACGTCAAAAGCATTCGCCCAATGCATGGTCCAAGCGGTTAGGGCATCAATGGTTACGCCCTCTAGTCGTTTTTTGGAAATTGCGTCAAGGGCAGTCAATCGTTCTTCAAGCAAGCCACGACATGCTTGGATGTCACTGCCCAAATCTCGCAAGTAACCCGCATATTCTATCGATGAGGTGCCTTGCATCGCGGCCAGCACATTGATCGGAAAACCTTGATCTGTGTAATATTCCGAAACCTTTTTCCTTTGTTCGGCATGATCTCGAATGTGTTTAAGGACGGGTTCAACATCGTCACCAACCATCGTCATCTTGCCCATGAGGCCGGAGTTTGGAAAACGAACATCAAACTCATTCATTATGATGTAGCTTGCCTGCGCGTATTTATGCTTCAACCCAACAATGGCCCAGTTGGATGTCTGTAACGCCATTCCATCTGAATGTTCGAACTGTTCTCCAACTTTCATACCCAAACATTTCTTGACCAAATTATGGTCCGTGCCAGTGACCATCTTAAATAAGTGCTGAGGTTCCGCTTGCGGTTCGTTTGATATCAAAAATTCATGGCGCTCACCTTCGTCATTCCGAATCTCAAACCAGCAATCCTGTGCGATTTCATCCATGACTGGAATGATATCAGCGTTTGATCCGGTTCGAGTATTCATAAGCACTAGCCCGCAATACGCACTGTGTATCGCTGCGTCGTGTGGATCATCATGCAACGCAGCATACGCTACAGACATGGCTTGTTCATAATGCTGATGTTTCATCAAAAATTGAGCAAAGCCCATATGTTCTATCGGCTCACCCTTAAGGTCTAGTTTCAGCATTTCTTCAATTAGAGTGGCCACATCCGCGAGTCTTTGTCTTCGGACCAAGAGCGACAACAAAGGAAGATAAAACCCCAATTCAGCGCGGTCAGCAGAGTCGATTGCTGCGCGATAGCAGCGTTCGGATTGCGCAAGTGCTCCACGGTTGAAGTGGAAGACCGCTTCACGCTCTAGGTAGTACGGCTTTTGAGCGAGCCCCGGAGACAAATTTCTGTAGAAGCCAACTGCTGACTTAGTAGCAGGCGTGAGGTTCACATAAGCCGTCGCCAGCAACCGAAGTAGTTTCGTGTCTTTCTCATCATCGACATATCCGGCCAATAGTTGACTTACGCGGTCCCATTCATTCCGATTGGCCCCACGCTGCGCCAGCATTGCACGAGATGCATAATCATCGGACTGTATGACTGCTTCGAAAATCTCTGTGAAGAGCTCGGTTGCCTCATCCTCGAAGCCTTTTTCCACAAGTGCATCGAATACCAATACGAGTGCTCTAAGATCATGGCTGACGTGCTTTTTGGTCTCTAATATTTGAGAAACTGGGATGTCTCCCTGAAAGGTTAACAGTCCCGCGATGGCAGTGACCGTCGTTACCAGTTCAAGTTCGTATTCTTGTGCGTATTCTATCCCGTCTTTGGTGAGTGCTACAATTCTATTCCAGTCAGACTCATCGAGTGCGGCATAGAACTCAAAGTGGAATTTCGCGGCGGGGTCCGTAATCCTGTCGATAGCCTCCTTGAAATCGCCAGAATTATCGTGGTGGAACCCCATCTGAGCGATGCGGACTGCAACGTCGTTATCGTCTAAGATCACCTGAGGACAAGTCGCCAACAATCGTTTGACCTCATCGACGTCGCCCAGCAAATCACAGGCCAAAATGAGGTTTGTAAACAAGCCAAATTGTTGAACCTGAGGAACCGCTTGAGTGAAATCAAGCTCATCCCAGAGTCCAAGCAGTAAATTTCGGGCCTCTTCCAACCTTTTGAGGCCTTGTTCCGAAATTTGAAGCCGGTTCAACACTTTGTCTTCCGTTAGTAACCGATCAAGAATAGCCTCACCATGGGTCTGGGTTGGGAACTTTTCATCGGGATACTTCTTGGACACTTCTGCAGCCTTGTCCCACCATTCGGGTGTTACTGCCCTTTGGCGAAGAAAGGAGAGATACGCGATTTCAACGTGCTTTGTTTTCGTTAGCCCGTGTGGCAAGAGAGCCAATGGATCCATGATCTCGGAATCGAAGCGCATTGCTTGAACGAAATAACCCGCCAGTTCTTCGTTATCTGGCGCATCTGCTAAGCCTTTCATCGCAATCGTTGCGACAGCTTCAAAGTCGCCGCGAAGCAAATGCACCAAAGCTCTGTTAGCAACTGATTTTGGGGCGTTCGGCGTATGATCACACGCCTCAAGCATTAGGTTATTTCCACTTTCTTCATCGCCAAGTTCATATAAGCAAAATGCGATGTTGGCTTTGATCCGAAATTGAAGTCGATTACTTGCATTTGAATCTAAACGGCCCAACAGGCCTTCAAAGAGCGACTTAGCAGTTTGCGGTTGTCCGGTCGTCAAATAGTCGCGGTAAGTGTCAATCTCTCCATCCAAATGGGCTTCAAGCGGATCGCCCGCTTGATGATCTCCGACATCCATGACAACACTGCCACTATGCGCAATACCAGCCGCGATTTCTCTGACCTCGCCTCTCAGTTCGAGTTGCCCTGCTGATAGCTCTTTCAATCCTTCTTCAAGACCTTGGCTGTAGGGCGTGTAGTCCGGCCAAAAAGCTTTCAAGGCAGCTTCGAAACGTTGGGCCTCTCTGGAAACCGCTCCCCACCCCCAGATCTGTATTGAAATGTCGCGGCCAGAAGCCTTCTTAATCTCCTGTTCCAAAATTCGCGCCAACTTTTGGTGTTTCGCGTCATCAGGAGCAGTCGATATGATGAAGTATTCTACAAGTCTCGGCTCGTAAGTGAGTGCTTTGCCAACTTCTTCTCGAATAGTCTTTTCATCCAACTCCTTATCGTCAGACTTCAACTTGCATTGAATGCCAACTGGTTTGTCTGAATCACCGTCTCGTTTTCCATAGATGTCGACACCCTGTTGTGCTTGCCCCCGCCGACCATAGATGTTGACATTTGGATCATTTAGGTAGCAGCGGAAAAGCTCAAGCGGTGCTCGCTCCAGCACCTGCTCGTCTGTCGGTTTTGGAAGTTCGATAGATGAATACATGATACTATGTCTGCGCGTTGTGGATGTGCCAGACACAACATATACCGCTTTGTGGCAGAATAAGAAGTTATGAGGCGCAATTTTTACTTTGCCTCTGCCAGACACGTTCCACCAAAGTGGATCGCGTTCCTAACAAGTTTTGCTAATGGATCAAAACAATTAAGTGACTTCCGAATGTCTGCTTCGCTGCCTCTCGAAGCTTCCGGTGCCGATAACAGCGAATGACGGCTTCCCGCCCCCTTCCGTTGCAATGTCTTGCCTTCAACAAACCACTGGACTTCGTTGGCACGGCAAGCATGTGTGGAGCCATGGAACAGAACGGCTCATACGATTTTGCGGCAGCGTTTGCGCGTTTGACCTGCGTGTTTGAAGATGCTGCTGGTGTTGCCAGCGAGGGGCAGGCGGCAGGTTTGTCGCGATTGCGGAAGATGAGGCTTGCAGGTCAGCTGAGCGCTTTGCATCGAGATGCCAGCAACATCCTTGAAGAACTAGGCGGCGCTTTCGATCGGTAGCGTCGCCAACGCCAGTTACAAAGCCCGGAACCCCCGGGCCCGTCTCAGTACAAGGCCGCGGATCGTCCGCAGTCTAAAACTGGAGACAGAGATGACCAAACCGACAACCAAGCGCGCTCAACTAACAAAACTGATCAGCCGTAAATCTGGTGCAACAATTGATACCTTGCAAAAGCAACTGGCGTGGCAGCCCCATACTATCCGTGCGGAGATCTCACGGCTGCGCAAATGTGGGCTGCACGTCATTTGTACCGCCTCGACCAAGGGCCCCACCTACCAGGTACAATCATCTGAGCAGTCCGCA
>NZ_FREV01000001.1 GCF_900143545.1 Loktanella sp. Alg231-35
TTCTCTGGGCCTGACTCTGCTCTACAAAGGGTGCCGGATATCGGAGGCGCTGGCTCTGACACCGAACGACATCCAAGTTGAAACTCGCGTGATTACATACCGGACGCTCAAACGACGCCGAAGGAACGTGTTCCGCGAAGTGCCGATACCAACTGAGCTTGCAGATGTTTTGCAGGGCTACGCCAATCAAACACAACCTGACGCGCCGCTCTGGCAGCACCGCAACCGGCCACTCAATCGCAGCACTGCCTATCGCTGGATCAAGCAGCTGATGGCAGAGGCGGACATCACAGGCGTGCAGGCTTGTCCCAAGGGGCTCAGGCATGGGTTTGGGATCCATGCGCTCAATGCCAGCATTCCCCTCAATCTCCTGCAGAAGTGGATGGGGCATGCCGATATGTCCACAACGGCGATCTATGCAGATGCCAGTGGAATGGAGGAACGCGGGATTGCCGAGAGGATGTGGTGAGGGTGAGGGTGAGTTTGGCACTCAGAAGGATAAACATCCAGGGCGGCACGAACACCAATGTGCACAAACAATCATTCACTGGTAGTCCAAGCGACGTCCGACGTAATCCGCCTCTGGGAATTCGCGTCGAACGGAGCATCACATGCTTGCTGAAACGCCTCTCCTCTGCGCCCTTCAATTTGGAGTTGCGTATTTCACCTGTGCCGATATGGTTTCTTTAGGTTGTAGTCCAACTTTTCACAATTGATACATTTTGGTGATATTACATGATTTTTCTCAAGCGGTTTGCTGTAGCTGTTTTGGCATTCTCTCTCGCGACGCAAGCGTACTCCCACGATGAGAATGTTGCCGAGCAGTTCTTTTCTCGCAGCTCAATCTCGAATTTCCACGCAAATGATGTCCCCGCGCAGTGCCTGATAAACGCGAAAGTTAATGACCCTCCGTCCGCCCAAAACACCCGCGTCACTGCCATTGAGATTTTTGAGCATTTTTCTGCGAATGGCGTGCGTACAGGCACGGATTACACTTGCCATGCAGCACATGATGGATTTGGCAGCGTTACCCCGCCAGGGACATTCAGCGTTGGTGGTGATGAATACTGCGATACTGACCCAAGCGTGCACAGTACCTCGACCTTCGGCCTTGGTGCCTGCATGCCCGAACAAATCACCTTGCAATGTGACGTTGAGGATAAGGTCGGGAACCCAATTTATCTGGCAACCGGTCAGAAAAGTGAGGCGGTCACTGACTGGGCATCCCCCCTTGATCCAAGATTTAATTTCACCCGTTTCTACCGCACCGATGGCTTCACAAGCACCAATCGATCAACCGATGGATGGGGCCAAAACTGGTTCTCCAAGTGGTCACAGCGCATTGAGGTGCATGGATCGAGCACGCGCGTGGTTCACCTTGCAAATGGCACCATCCTGCATTTCTCGGGATCAGGTGCGACACCTGTCAGCGGAGACCACAACTACACCCTGGCGCTGTCGGTGGTGGTGGAAGGCGGACGCCATGTCCTGAGCCATGGGTCAGGTCGTGAGGATTTGTACGAGGACATTAACGCGGATGTCTCACTTCTCTCGGAAATTCGTTGGCCCGACGGCTATGCGATTTCTATAAACCGGGATGTCAACAACCGGGTTTCTTCTGTTTCTGACAATCGTGGGCAATATGCGGAGTTCACATGGGATGAGACGTTGAATCCCAGTGCTACCGTGCCGGTTGTCTCGCAGATTGACATCGATACTGACTATGATGGCGTTGCGATCTCTACGGATGTCGCGATCGATCTGGGCTATCAGGTTGCTGGTCTTTTCACAAACCGTCTCCTGATGACTTCTGCCACCGTCACGGATGTGAGTTCCAGTACGGTGATGACTGACAAAGCGTTCGCCTATGACAATACCGTTAGCAGTGTCAGCCGCGATCTGCTTGTGGGCATCTCAGACGGTCGTTTGGGCTGGACAGACGCATCGGAGGTACAGGTTTTCGCTGCGAGTGTGGAATCGAGCTCAGACTATGATGTCGCCTTGTACCCCCCTTCGAATGTAATTGATGGTTTGAAGTGGCGCGGAAACTTCGGTTCCACAAACAACGGTGCACTTGAGTTCTTCAAGTTGGATATGGGGTCTGATAAAACGCTGGCCACAGTAGTGGTTTCAAACCGGGATCGGCGAGGACGCGTCGGAAGGCGCCTGAATGGTGCAATGATCGTTTTGTATGACTCAGCAGACAACGAGTTACATCGATCCGCACCAATTACCGGTGCTGGCGACGAGTCAGTTCATACAATCTCAACCGGGGCCGTTGCCAATGTCCGCTACGTTTCATTGGAACATAGCAACCAATATCTGCATGTCTCGGAAATCGAAGTGTTCGAGCTCGTGCCGGCTAGCATCGGTACATACAACTACTCCGCGTTTGAGTACGATAGCCAGTATTCGACAACAAAGCCGCGTGCCATCACGACCAGCCACTTTGGTGCTGTCGATACGCACACGGTTGGCATGCCCGTTGATACAACAAATGGCTTCTCGATTACGGCAACCAACCCGCTGGGCAAAGATACGGTTTACTCCTTCGAGGAGATTGCGGGTCAGGACCGGATTGTTGGTGTGCAGGGTATCTCGACATCCAGTTGTCTGCCGTCTGACACAACCATGTCATACAATGCCAATGGGCGCATCATTGAGCGGATTGAGAAGAATGGTGCGCGGACCGCGATCACGCGCGATAGCATCGGTCGGATCTTAACACGGACCGAAGATGCGGATGGCACTGCACCGCGTGTGACCACATACACTTGGCCAACAGGTGATCTGCGCAAGCCTCTGTCCCGCGTGACCTCCGAGCTGTCTGAGACCTTCACCTATGACGCCGATGGCTTGCTGACATCCTATGCTCAGGAAGATGTGCTGACCGGCAGCCCTGACTTTGGTGAAGTGCGGACGTGGACCTATACCTACACCGCGCTGGCCTCTGGCCTGAAGGTGTTGACCTCACTTGATGGCCCGGGCTTGGTTGCCGATGGTGTGACCGATGTCACAACCTTCACCTACAACGCGCGTGGACAGGTTCTGACCGCAACAGATCCCAAAGGGCTGATGCAGGAGGTGTTGGCCTACGGGCCATCCGGTCAACCAACATCAATCCGTGATCATCAAGGCTTTGAATGGGCATTGACCTATGATCTCGAAGGTCAGTTGGTGCAGTCGGTGTTTGAACCAACCGGCGTCAATGACGTCACCACATATAGCTACGACATCATCGGTCAGATGACCTCGTCCACCGATGCGCTCGGGCGCATCTGGGACTATACCTATGATGAGGCCAAACGTCTGATCGAGATCGAGGCCCCATCCGGCGAGGCCATCACGTTTGATCATGATGCGATGGGCAATGTAACCGAGACGGAATACCGCGATACCGGTGCTGTGGCCACATATCTCGCACAGACCCAATACGATGAATTGGGGCGAATCCTGCAAAGCCTTGGGTCCAACGGGCAAAGCACAGCCTTCAGCCATGACGTGGAAGATAATCTGGCAACGGTCACGGATGCGACCAGCCTGACGACAACCATGTCCTATGATGCGCTGAACCGGATGACCGATCTGGTTGACCGGGCCAGTGGCACCACCACGATGGACCACGATGAGAGTGATCAGCTGACCAGCTACACTGATCCACGCAGTATCGCGACCAGCTTTGCCTATAACGGTTTTGGGGAATTGGTGAGTGAGGTCAGTGCGGACCGTGGGACCATGAGCTACAGCTACAACAGGCGTGGTCTGGCGACGTCCATGACCGACGGGCGCGGAACAGTCGCAAACTACACCTATGATGATGGCGGGCGCTTGCTTTCCAAATCCTTCCCGTCAGATGCGGCATTGGATCAGGTCTTCACCTACCACAATGATCCCTTGCAGCCGCAGAACATCGGCACGCTGGCCTCTGTCACCGATGAAAGCGGGCGTTCGGATTACAGCAACGGCACGGCACGCGGGGCCTTCCTTGAGGATCTGCGGACGTTGGATGGGATCGCCTACAGCACGTCCTATCAGAGTGATGCGGTGGGGCAGATCACCGAAGTTGACTATCCCAGTGGCTCACAAGCCTTGCTGAGTTATGACACGGATGGCGACCTGAGCGGAGTACAATGGCGCGCCTATGACCCGCTCACGAGCACCTATGGGCCTCCAGTCGATGTGGTCAGTGGGCTGACCTACCTGCCCATGGGGCCGATGTCGGCAATGACATATGGTGATGGAGGCACGCTCACAGCGACTCATGACAGCTCGTATCGCCTGACAGGGCTGCTGGATGTCCGCAGCGGGACCACGCTGCGCGATGAAACCTACAGTTGGACCAACCGGGACAATCTGGGCGCGGTTACAGACAACCTGACGCCAGCCCAAAATGAAACCTTCGGCTACTCCCCGCGCGAGTTCCTCTCATCAGCGGATGGGGCCTGGGGTGAGCTGGACTGGCTCTATGACGGGGTTGGCAACCGGACGCAGCAGATGTCCTTTGCTGGTGGCAGTACCACAACGGATACTTACACCTATCCAACGACCTCTAACCGCCTCGACCAGATCGCGTTCAGCGCCGGTGGCACCCGCACGCTGACCTATGATGCAGCGGGCAATGTCACCTTTGATAACCGCAACGGGCCCGGCTACGGCTATAACTACGATGCCGCCAACCGCATGTCCTCCTTTGCGATCAACGGGGTGATCCAGGCGGAGTATGACTACAACGCCCTTGGCCAGCAGGTCATCCGGCGGCTGACTCAAGCCGGCCAGACGATCCATTCCATCCATGACCGGGACGGGAACCGGATTGCCGAGTATGACTACGATGAGACAGCTGGCACCAGCAGCCTGATCCGTGAGTATATTTGGGCGAATGGCACAGTTGTCGGGGTTTATGAAAACGGCACGCTCTACTTCGTCCGCACCGATCACATCGGACGGCCGGTGTTTGCAATCGATGGCGCGGGCACAAAGGTTTGGGAAGCCAGCTACTTGCCATTTGGCGGGGTGCAGGCGTCAACTGGGCCGAACAGCGAGCTGCGCTTCCCCGGCCAGTGGTTCCAGGCCGAAGCAGGCCTGCACCAGAACTGGATGCGGGACTACGACCCGACAACCGGGCGGTATATGCAGGCTGATCCGCTGGGGCTCGTCGATGGGGCCAGCGTGTATGGGTATGCACTGCAGAACCCGGGGAGGTATATTGATCCACGGGGGGAGTTTGCTATTCCTCTAGTGCCACTAGCGTTAGGTGGCGCGGCGTTCATTTGGTGTTACTTCTACTGTGAGAAACCCGTAAACGACTTTATAGACGCGTGCGGGATGCTGATTGACGATTTGTTCAAACCGCCGATTATCTCGCCTTCTTCTCGCCCTCCAGGGTATCTGCCGGGTGACGTCGGAGCAATTGCTTGGGGCGGTCTAAATGGAGTAGGACCCCGGGATGCGAAAAATAAATTTCATGGAATCAAACAGCACACTCCAGATTCCAGAGGAGACGATGACTATGCCGTAAATCCTGATACTGGTGATGTCATAGATCAAGACGGTGAAAGCGTAGGAAACTTGTTTGATGAAGACTGATGAAGAGGAAGCAGAGGTTTTTATGCAAGTATCAATAAACCTCTTTGGTGACTTTCTTAATCCCCAACTTGTTGACGATGCACTTGGAGTTGCGGCGACAAAGTCATGGCGAAAAGGTGATAAGTTCACTGGACGTGGTTCTGAAATCATTAGAAAAACAGGTCTTTGGTCATATAGAATGCGACGGAATACCAAAGATTTGACGGTACTGGTGGATGATTTTTTTGGCAAACTACCCATGAGAACAGATTTACGCAAAGCTATACCTAACGTCGAAGCCGTACGTATCTCAATCTTTGTTTCGTCCCGGTTAGACGACAGAAACTCAAGTTCAAGGAGTTTGAATTTTTCCGCAGAACAAATCCAGATAATGGCTAGGTCTGGTGTTGAACTAGCCGTTGATGTGACTTCAGGAACTGAAGGGTAGCGAGTCTGGCCTGAGACTCAACACCTCTATGCCAAGAACGTGGCGAACCAAAAGTGAAAAGCACCGCGTTTAGCGTGTCATTGTCTGAATACGGCTATAACTACGATGCCGCCAACCGCATGTCCTCCTTCGCGATCAACGGGGTCATTCAGGCCGAGTATGACTACAACGCCCTTGGCCAGCAGGTCATCCGGCGGCTGACTCAAGCCGGCCAGACGATCCATTCCATCCATGACCGGGACGGGAACCGGATTGCCGAGTATGACTACGATGAGACAGCGGGCACCAGCAGCCTGATCCGTGAGTATATTTGGGCGAATGGCACAGTTGTCGGGGTTTATGAAAACGGCACGCTCTACTTCGTGCGGACCGACCACATCGGGCGACCGGTGTTTGCGACAGATGGGGTTGGCACCAAAGTCTGGGAAGCCAGCTACCTGCCCTTCGGCGGCGTGCAGGCATCCTCAGGCCCGAACCCCGCGCTCCGCTTCCCCGGCCAATGGTTCCAGTCCGAGACCGGGCTGCACCAGAACTGGATGCGGGACTACGACCCCACGACAGGACGGTACATCCAAGCCGATCCGCTGGGGCTGGTGGATGGGGCGAGCGTGTATGGGTATGTGCGGCAGAATCCGGGGCGCTATGTGGATCCGAGGGGGGAGCAGAGTACAACGACTATCTATCCCGGAGAATCTGGTTCGGACTTGCTCCCAAATACCGGTCAGTCGCCGGGTCTGAATGGAGTAGGCTCGGGTGCCAGCATAACCGCACGGATTGCCGCGCTGACGTTAACTTTGGCAGTGACGCCGACCGCTATGGGAAATGGGGAGGCGCTGCCGCTGAACTGCGGTGCTGACCAGTGCCTTGAACATTATAAAGCCTGCACTCTTTCCAGATTAGGGGGCTTCCCAGGTTCAGTATATGGTGAAAGTAGATGTCAAACCTGTTATAATGCATGTAGAGGAACCGGTGTCTGGCCGAGTTCTGTTCCCTCGGCCCGGAACGGTGCACTTACATGCCGGTATTGGCCGCGACGTAGAGGTTGAGATTTCGAACATGAAAGATGACTTTTCTTCATCAATTGAAGCGGAAATAACAAAGCGTAGGCAACTAATCCTACTTCTTGTGCTGGAGAACAGAATCCCAGATGCGAAGCGCGAACTATCAGACTTGTCAAAGCGGATTAAACACTGCGACCTGACTTTTGATCAAAAAAGAGAAGCACGTTGCAGGCTACTCGAATCAGAGATTGACATTGCGGAGTATGAAACTGCCCCGAAAAGGAGTCTCTTGAGTGTCATGAAGCGGATTCTGATGTCAAAAGATTTTACACGGGAAAGACAAACAGAGGTTCTGCTTCGCGGGTTATCACGTCTCGAATTGTTGGAGCAGTGAGTTACCAAACAGGCTTTTGAAGTGACGCTGACCCTCCTAAGAATTCCGGTATGTAAACTTTTGCCGCTTTCTACCGCATTTCCAGTAGTCGTGATTGCGTCGCCGATGAACCAAGATTGACCACACCAATCAGCCGTTCTCCCTGCCTGCCAGCCCGATAAACTGCAAAGTTTGCCATTGACGGCGCTGCCTCATCATTGACGGCTGCAATCTCCAACACGGCGTCTAGTGCGACGCTGGGTGCTATGCCACGCCGCCCGGAATGCACGGTCGCTACAAATTGCATGTCATCTAGCAAAATCGCATCAGCATTCGTCACCCGGATCACATCATCAATACGGATAAACCGCTGCCCATCTTGTTTCCAATCCCTCACAGATCTGGCGGCATCTTCCGGAAACCCAACCACGTCAAACATGCGTTCAAGCAGCTCCGGCGACGCAGTATTGAGATCAATCAACCCGCCAACATCCTGCAGTCTTACCGTTGCGCCCTCGAATGGGACGGGCAACGTCAGGGTGTCGAACGAAGCTGCTTCATCACCCATATCGCGTAGAATGGTCAAAATCGCGGCGTTCTCGTGCCGCTGTTTGGCCAAATAGCGTTCAGCGCTTTGGGTTTGCACATGCGCCATACTGCGCTGGCTGGCGATGGCAAAAAGTATTGTGAGGATCAGCAGCGACGAAAGCACAACGATGATCGCAAATCCACTTTGCCCACTTGTCCGATATTGTCTTGCCGTCGTTTTCATCATACCCGCAGTCCCATGACCTGGATGCCACCTTCACGCATATCGTTGATTGCGCTGCACGTCACATTCTACGCTGGTTTTGCGGTCGCAGGGTATTGGCATCTGCCGTTCCCATTTGCGCAGGCATTCATCTTGGCGGCCCTGCTGATCTGGATCAGCGTTGTTGATGTTGAACGTCTGGAGATACCAGACGTAGCAGCCTCCTTGCTGGCCCTGACCGGTGGTGCGTTTGCCTATGCCACCGGCAGCAATCTTATCGACGCGATTTCCGCCGGGATTGTTTGGCCCCTCTTGTTTTGGATTGTCGGCGCTGGCTATGGAAAGCTGCGTGGCTGGCAAGGTCTGGGATTTGGCGATGTGAAGCTGATGGTCGGCATCGGCTTGTGGCTGGGGTTTGCACAGACAACGCTGGTTGTCTTTACCTCGGCTCTTTCCGGGATTGCGGTCATTGCGTTGACAAAGCTGATCAATAGGCAGTCAACTGCGGATATCGGGACAACAGCGGTTGCGTTTGGCCCATTCCTTTGTCTTTCTACCTGGGTGATCTGGCTGTTCTGAAGGATACGGTGTGCATTCATCAAAAGATACCAAATGGACACGGACATCAGGTGTCACAATCCTCGAAGTTCTCGTTGTCCTGTCGATTATTGCGTTGATTGCTGCCGTCGCGGGACCACGGTTGATTGGCTATCTGGGTCGCGCCAAGACTGACACTGCCGACTTGCAAGCCGAACAACTGCGCCAGGCCGTGCAGCTCTTCTATATTGATGTTGGCCGATACCCTTCTGATGGAGAGGGCTTGGCAGCACTGCTTGCCTCTCCACCTGGAGAATCATCCTGGCAAGGGCCTTATCTGGAAACTGAGGATGCGATTACAGACCCTTGGGGCCGCGATTATGTCTATGTGGCACCTGAAGAGGGTAGCGATTTCAGCGTAATGTCTTTTGGCCTCGATGGCACACGAGGTGGTACTGGCGAAGATGCCGACGTTGGCCGCTAACCACTCTCTGCGAACACCAACCGGACAGTGAACTCTGGCCACGCTGGCGTACTTCCCTCATCTGCAATGATGCGGATCAGCAGCGGCAGTCGGTTTGGGTTGTCCCAATGATCGCGCCAACCAACGGCATCGGGTTCATTGCTGTAGTAGCTGATCTCAGCACCGCTGATCCCTGTTGCAAGCGTGCGATCATGCGTTGCGATCACACCCCCATCATCGTCAAGCTCCTCAATACGGAGAATTATTGCTTGCGCGCTTATATTAACGGTCATGCGCAGTGCCGCGCTTTGCGGGGCAAAGGGTGCAGGTGCCAGCGTTGTAAATTGAATTCCCGTCGCATCACCGACGATGCCTGTCCCATGATCGGTGACTGTCGCCGGAGATGTGGCTGTTCGAAGCCAATGCCGCAACCTCAGCCGCAAAGCGATCTCGGCGCTTGTTTCTTCCAAATTGCGCGTCCGGTCGAGGACCTGGATTCCAAGGCTGGTCGATGACGCAAGCCCAGTGGCGATGACGGCAACCAGAACCAGAGCCACCAAGAGCTCCATCAGCGTCATCCCACTTCGGCCGTGCCAGTTCATCGGGCGACCTTCAGCGTCTCGGCTGTGGCGAGGATTCGGTTTTGCTGATCACGCACGACAATGGTGATTGCGATTGTATCGACGCCATTTGCCAGTGCGCCACCCGGCAGAACCTCTGTTGTGACCTCCCAGTCGCGATAACTGTCCTGTTGGGTCTGCGCGACCAATGGTGCAGTCTCTAAAGCTGCTATGCGGGACAGTGCGTAGTCATAGGCAAGCAATTGTTCTTCCTGCATAGCTGCACGCCCGAGAAGTTGGGCTTGTCCGGGGATCAGCGCGGCGAGGACCAGGCTCATGATCACGAAGGCAATCAGAACTTCGAACAAAGAGTATCCGGCGCGGCGCGTCATGGTGCGTCCATTCGGGTCAGCAATCCCGTGAGCGGATCGAGATGCAACCAGTAGAAGTCCTCTTCGCCAGCCAAACAAATCTGTATCTCAGCGGCTGAGCCATCTGCAAAATACGTCAGAACCTGGGGACTACCCGAACAAAGCGGTTCGGTGATTTCAAACTGCTGCTGTGTGCCTTCAAAGATAGCTTTTGTTCGTGCCTGAGCCGCTTCGGCAATAAGATCACTTATGCGCGCTTCTTGCCGCATGCCTGAGGACGGCCCAGGCCGGGCTGTCGCAAATACCGCGACCGTGAGCGACAGAATTGCCAATACAACCAGAGCCTCCAGAATGCTGAACCCCGCTTGTCGATTGTCAGAGCACCACATCATTGAGATCCATGATGGCTGAAATCGTCGACAAGATAATCGCACCTACTGCCAGGCCAATCACCAGTGTTAGGATCGGTGTCAGCAACTTGACTGTCTGTGAAAGCATCTGAGATGTCTGCACCTGCAAGGTCGCAATCGTTGGGCCAAGGACAGACACCAGCTGATCGCTTTCTTCACCCGTCTTCAGAATTGTACTCGTCATCTGGTCAATGCGGGGATCACCTAGCAGCGCTTCACCCAGAGATTGGCCGTCTTCGATACCTTGGTTTGCCTTGGTCAGCATCGCGCGCCAGGATTGATTGCCGGTGGCGTCTGCTGCGGTTCTGAGGGCGTCGGTGATGTGGCCGCCACTACTCAGCATCAGATAGAGGGTTTGGCAAAGGAGAAGGGTTTCTTTTTTCGAGGTGTATTTCCTGTACCCTGGTAACCACCTGAATAAGGCATGGACGAGCGTTTTGATGCTTGAACGCGCTGCATAGCCCAACACTCCAATTGCAGTGATCCCAACAAGGATCAAAGGCCAATCCGTGGCTGTTGCGCGCTGAACCGCAAGCATGATCGCAATGATTGTCGGAGGTGCGGTGTCTGCCGACGCAAACACCGGTGCGAGGGTTGGTGCGAGATAAAAGATCAGGACACTCAACACAAAGACAGACATAGAAAGCAATATGATCGGGTAAATCAGCGCTTGCTGTACTTCACCGCGCAATCGCGCCTCGGACTCCAGCATCCTGGCCGCACGTTTTACGACTGGCCCGAGATTGTTCGAGCTCTCCCCCAATCGGATCATTGTTACCAGTCGCTCTGGGAATGAAGGGCTGCCGTCCGACAGAGCGTCTGCCAAAGACAGACCGTCTTCGATCTTTTCGAGAGCATTCTCCAGAAGCGGTTTCATCATCGGGTCAGTGGTAAGGTCTGCGCAGAATTCTAACGCTTTTGGGAGTGGCGTTTTGGCCATCAACATGGCTGATAGTGCAGAAAAGAACGCCTCGAGTTCCTTGGGTTTGAGCGCCGCTTCGCCAAACAACGCGATGTCGCGGTTCCACCAAGGCTGTGAGTGTGCGGCAGTGCGTAGGTCAATAGGGGTCAGCCCCTTTGCCGCCACCAGATCCAAAGCACTGATCTGATCAGCCGCGACAACTTCTCCGGTGGCGCGGGCCCCGCCTTGATCAATCGCGTTGTAGACAAAGCGTGGCATAGAACTACTGCACGATCCGATGGCCGACACTTGGTGTTGCAATACCATTTGTGATCAATCCGTCTGCACCACCAATCCGTTGTCGCAACTCATCAGTGACACTGCGTGCTTCCTGTCCATTGCGGATGACGCGCGGTGTGATCAGGATAAGGAGTTCTGTTTTGGCTGCCGTGTCGGATCTGCTCCGGAACAGCGTGCCAAGGATTGGTACGTCGCCTGCACCAGGTACCTGTGCATTGGTGCGATTGTTGCTTTCCTGAATGAGCCCGCCAAGCGCGATGGTTTGTCCATCACTGACAATCACTGAAGTCTCGATCTTGCGCTGCGCAATGGTTGGGCTGTCGATACCGGATGTTGTGGTGTTGGAAACGCTGCTGACCTCTTGCTCAATCTCCAGGATCACCTGCCCTCCGCTGGAGACCCTTGGTTTGACCCGCAGAATGATGCCGGTGTTGCGGAAAGAAATCGTGTTCACCACGGGGGCATTTGCGGCACCGGTATCGCGAACTTGTTGCGTGGCAATTGGCACCTCATCACCGATTTGCAGCTTCGCTTCCTGATTGTCGAGGACAAGCAGACTAGGTGATGACACGACATTGACGGTTGTGATTGAGTTCAATGCGTTGATCGCAGCCGAGGGCGACGCGCCATTGAAGACCAAAGACAGTCCGGGGAAGTTTGAAGTAACAGCACCATTGGACGCATCGCTGAATGTGCCGGACGCATCCCCGTTTTCAAAGAACCACCGGAGGCCAAACTCTAATTCGTCATTCAGGGACACTTCTGCGATGGTTGCTTCAAGTAAGACCTGGACCGGTGTTGTGTCCAGGGACGCGATGAGCCGTGCCAGGTTCTCTTGCTCTGTGTCATTGCCCCAAACAATGATTGCGTTCTTGGTATCATCCGCCACGATCCGGGCAGTGCCTTGCACAGGGCCACCATCTTCAGCCGCAACCTCCTGCAACATCTCTGTCAGTACCGGCGCAAGTTCCACCGCTCCTCGGTTTTGGAGGTTGTAGACAACGGGCCTGCGGGTCGCACCGCCTGCGGTGCGATCAAGATCACGAATCCAGCGTTCCGCGTCATCAAGATAGCTCTGCCGGGATGTGACCACCAAAACAGCGCTCAGACGTGTGGAGGGCACAAAAGTGACAACGTTCTGCAGGCTGCCACCTTCGCGGGTCTCAAAGATGACATTCAGCTCTTCAACGACGGCTTCAGGCTCAGCAGCACGGAGCCGGAACAGACCAACGGACTTGCCTTCCAGAACATCAACGTCAAAGAGGTTCACAGCCTCAATGGCAGCATTAATCTCGTCCCGGGTGCCTGCAATCAGCAGGATATTGCGCTGTGGGATGGGTTGCAGACGGACGCCGTCGCCAACGATTGGTTCAAGAAGTCGCATCATTTCGGCGGTGCCAATGAATGCCAGCGGTACCGCAACAACGCGCGCGCCCAATTGCTGCGGATCTCCGAGCCGCCCCACGCGTTGCGTCGCACCTGCCGCTGGCACGATGCTGATCAGGTTCTCATTGACCTGCATCACAGCACCATTGAGCTCTAGTATTGTCTGGAAAGTCTCAAGCAGCGCCCGCTCGGACAGGGGGCGGGTTGTCTGCAGCGTTACGGCTCCCACGACGTCTGGTCGGACCGAGTAGTTTCGGCCCAATGCTTCACCAAGAACGGCGCGTGCGGCCTGATCGATGGGCACGTTCACGAGATTGAGCGTGAAGGCGCCGTCAGTGGAGGTTTCGACCAGATTTGCGTTCCCACCAGGGACGTCCGACAGAAATGCGTCCGTACCCAAGACCCGTCGTTCGGGGGCTGGGCCATTCAGGAGAGTCCGAAACCGTTCAATGGCGCTGCCGCCTACACCCGCAGCATTTTCCTGATTGGCGAGAAGACGCGTGCGTTCTCTGTCTGAGGGTTCTGTACAGCCAATGCCCAGAATACACAGCGCCCCAATCATTGCCCGGGCGAGACCACCAAGAAATCCATTCTTCATTCAAATAACTCCAGGCGGACGTGTTCATCGCCAGCGGTAAATACGATCCAATCTGCCCCGATTTCGGTGACGCGCCAACCCTCAAAACTGTCATCAACGCGAAACCACTCTCCTTCATCGTTGTTCGCCACAATGAGAGCCACAGGGTCATCACCGGTGCCCAATACACCTGACAAGACGATGTCATCGGGCCAGCTCTGGGTTTGAGCTTTCGCTATCGGTTCGCGCGCAACCGACGTCTGTGCAACCAACAATTCCGTCGGACGGCGTGTTGGCGCAAAAAGTGGGCGGTGCGTGATGGCGGCATAGACCGTGTCGGGTTGTGCCGTAGGTAACGCCAGGTTTGCAGATTGCGATGGGAGCGGATTTGACGGGTTCTCTGTGGTGTTTTGACGGCTTAACGGCATCTGCTTTGGAGCGCCCGTGATGGCCAGATACCCCAGGCCGCCCGCACATGCGGCAAGCAGTAACGTACCCAACAATGGCAGCAACTTGCTCATCCTTCGCCTTCATCCGTGAGGGTTACAGGTGCGGCGAGCTCGATCTGCACAAAAAGTTCGGGTTGCGGATTGCTCTGATTGGGTCGTGAGAGCCTGCGCAAGTTTGCGCGGGTTACAACAAGAGCGGGTTGGCCAAATTCCACAGCCTTCAGAAACGGGACCAACTGATCAAGATGCGCTTCGAACTCCAGACGGAATCCAATGGCACTCTCGATCTCCGTTTCAGATCCTGAAGCGGGTGCAATAGAGCGCAAAACGATGCCGTTTTCTCGTGCCGTGTCGTTCACAGCGGACTGCACGATCGCCGTCGCCTCCGCCATTTGCGCAGCTTCCCATGTCAAACCCGATAGATCATCGGAGACAAATGATTGTTGCCCGATGGTCAGTGTCGCTACGCGAGCTTCCAGTTGAGCAATCTCGTTTTCGACTGACGAAAGTCCTTCAAGGCTGGCGCTTCGCCAGGCGCTCAGTGGTGCAACCACGGCAAGATACAGCGAGGCGACGAACATCGTGATCACCGAGAAAAGGATGAGACGTTGGCGGATCATTGACGGGATCCATTCGCATTGAACACAATCCCAAATCGCTCTTTGCCTTCAGCGGTGCGCGATACTGATCCGGACAGTGCAGGTTCAAATGGCAATCCCGCATCCGTTAATTCCAGCACGAGAGCTGCTGCTGACTGTGAAGTTTCGCCATTGATCAATATTTGCTCCGCCACAAATTCAACATCCGATACCCACACATGATCTGGCAGCGCGACGGTCATCTGGTGCAGCGCATCAACCAGTTTTGGGCGTTCGAACACATTCTCAATGAAAGCGGCTCGCGCCGTATCAAGCCCTTTGAGCGCCTCAATTTTGGTGCGGAGCGCTACCGCCTCACTGCGAAGCGTGTCCCGCGCGGCGAGCTGACGATCAGCTTCGATCTTTGCTTGCCACGCGGGTTGCAGCCAAAGCAATAGACCTGCGCCAATCGCTCCGATCAGCAATAGTACATTCATTCTGCGCCAGGTTGCTGCACGGGGAGCCACGTCCGAGGTGAAATCCGCAAGCACAGCTTGTCCTTTCTGACCGGCAACGACAAAGCGCCGGACCCGGTAGCCATGTGACAACAGCATGTTCCGGTAGTGTGAAAGATCACTCCTTTTGGCGACCCACTGGCACAGGACATCTGACTTAGACGTGGCATCACCACTCAGAACCCAGTGCACCTCTGAGAGGTTGAAGGGCGTTCGCCGCAGCAAGTTAAGTTCGGCAATTGCACGATGCTTCGAGACGGCGGTTGGCGGTATCTCGATGCTACGTTCCAGCAGTATCTCCTGTGGCAGAACAACGTCCACATTGCGTCGACCTGCAACGTTTCCCTGCGTTGTGAGAACCGAAATTGACTCATGAATTATGCCGCGAGCTGGTATCCCGTCAAAGCGCAACACTCTTGCAGACGGCTCTGCAAGAAACATCACCCGTACCCAACACGGCAGTGCGTCGTGAAGGACGCGGCGGATAGCGCGCCAAAGGTGCGAAAGGGTATTTGCGGTCATAATGTGTCCAGGCAGCGCTACACGCACACGTTTTGCGCTAGCTTAGTGTACTACTTGTAGTATGCATACCGCTGAGTAGAGGCAAATGCGTAGTAAGACATTGGCAAATCCATTGCAGTCGTTCGACGAAACAGCTTTTTTGGCCTTTCTGGCTGATCAGGCCCTCTTGCCAGAAATCACAACGCGTCGTGTCAGTATTGCTGCAAACGAAACCGGCATCAGCGTTATGCGGGCAGTTCTCGAACTGGGGTTACTGGAAGAAGATGCCGCCTATGCAGCATTGGCCAGCCATCTTGGCGTCAGCTATCTGACATTCGACGAGCTAGATCATGGACTGCTTCACTCGGGGCTGTTGAAATTCAACTTCATGAAGCGGTCGCTGGCAATCCCGGTCGCTCAAGGGCCCGACGGCTATGTCATTGCCACCTCAGATCCTAAGTCCGACGACATATTGGCCAGCATTGCATATCTTCTAGATGCACCCGTGCGCCGTGCAATTGCATCTCCGACAACCATCAAAGCGGCTTTGGAGATGGCCGAAACGAAAGATCAGGATCGCGCAGAAGGCGCAAACCAGAGCGATGTCGCGCGTCTTGAGGCCCTTGCCAACGATGGGCCGGTCATCACACTGGTCAATGACATCATCGGCAAAGCCGTCAGCCTGGGCGCGTCAGATGTGCATGTGGAAACACAAGAACGCGGCGCGCGGGTGCGATACCGGGTTGATGGTGTGCTCCAAAACGACCGGGCGATCCCGGATGATTTGCGGAGTGCCGTCGCCTCGCGCCTGAAAGTCATGGCCAACCTCAACATATCAGAAAGACGCAGGCCCCAGGACGGACGGGCTGACATCGTTGTGCGTGGTCGCAGCATTGATATCCGCATGTCCAGCATGCCCACGCAGCACGGTGAAAGCATCGTACTTAGGCTCCTCGACCGCAGTCGCATGCAACTTGACTGGAAATCTTTGAAGTTTCCACCCGAGCGCGTAGCCGAGATTGAGCAACTGATGGCCTGCCCAAACGGGATATTCCTAGTGGCTGGCCCAACAGGCAGCGGCAAGACAACAACGCTCTATACGGCTTTGCGCGGGATAAACTCCGAAGACCGCAAGATCGTCACTGTTGAAGATCCCATTGAATATGCGCTTGAGGGGGTCAATCAGGTCCAGGTCGATCCGGCCATTGATATGTCGTTTGCCAAGGCTCTTCGCGCGATCCTGCGGCAAGATCCAAATGTCATGATGGTTGGCGAAATCCGCGATGAGGAAACAGCAGAGATTGCGGTTCGCGCTGCTTTGATTGGCCGGTTGGTTCTGTCAACGATCCATACCAATGATGCGATAAGTGCAGTCGATCGCCTGCTTGATCTTGGTATTGCACCGTATCTCGTTGGCGCGACCTTGCGAGGTGTGTTGTCGCAAAGACTGGTCCGCACGACCTGTGAAAGCTGCCACGGCGGTGGGTGTGGCACCTGCAACACTACCGGCAAACAGGGCGGCATGGCGGTTTCCGAACTTTTGAGAATGACACCGGATCTCTCTGAAGCAATCGCGCAAGGTGGGCGAGGGTCGACGCTTCTGACACTTGCACAGAAGGACGGCTTTGTCGGCATTGCTGCACAAACACATGCTCTGGTCGAGGCAAGGACTATTTCACTGGATGAAGCGCATCGGGCGTTGGGGTTGGACTGAGCCATTCATTTGGAGCGCCCGGGGTGCTTTTGTATGTGAGAAGGGCAACCGATTTCAAACCAGACTGGTAAACGTCGTCTGTCCTGGCCATCAAAGCCGAGGTTCTTTTCTGCGAGAATGGTTGATATCCAATAAAAAACCGCCCCACACGGGACGGTTTCAGGTGTTTCGTATATGGCGTGGCTACCCCATCGCTGCGGCTAACCGTGTCGGCGGCCCCTTGATCACCTTGTCGGCCAGTGCCAAGGCTTCGAACAACACCATGCGGCGCGGTTCAAAATCAAAGATGCGCCGCTTCTGCTTAGGCAAGTAGCCTGCGCTCTCAGGATAGGCCTTTGCAAGCGCCTGTGCCTCCTCATACTTTGATGGGTATTGCCGTGGCCGGGATACGGACACGTCCAACACCGGGTTGTGACTGGCTAGCTCCGTGATTGATCGGATGAGCTCTTTGGCATGATCACCCTTGCGACAGCCCTTGCCGATCTTCTCGGTCACAACAACGTCTGGCTTCAACTCATTGATCAGCTCTTGCACAAAGCCAACCAGATCAGCACTGGACTTTGTGACTTTCACGCCAATGCCCCAGTCCTGCAGCTTGCCGCCTGAGATGTAGACATAGCCCACCTTGCTGGTGGCCACTGCAATGGCCAACACACTAAGCGCTGCCATGCGGTCTGGGATTGGCAAGCCGCTCATGCAGGGCTTTGAGCGAGGCGCCTCGGTTAAAGGTATGCACTGTCTGCCGCACATTGCTGGGCAGATGCTTCAGACGCCGTTTGAGGCGCCGGGTGCAGTCTTCCATCATCTCAGCAAAGAAGGCCTCAAAGGACCGTCCATAGATCAGTGACAGGGTGATAATTTGGGTCAGGTCAGGACGGGTTGTTCCGTCCTCGAGCTCTGAGACCACTGACTGGTGGTCACAAAGCAAAGCGGCAACATCCGCTTGGGTATAACCCGCCTTTCTGCGTGCAAGACGCAGATCAGCGGAGAATTGGGTTCTCATAGACTTTTGATTAATGGCTAAACGTCTGGAGCTTCAGTCTATGGGGGGAGACAAAGACATCCTAGTAGTCAGGATATCCCGGAGGGCAATACGGTGAGTGCTATGCAGAGAGAGACGCACATGGTGTGGTGATACATGCGCTTGGGGACCGGAACACCTGACGTGTTCCGCCGACAAACGCACATCTCACCCCCACCTGTTCATCTCTGCCTGCAATCTGATCGGCTGTGCAGCAATTGCGACTGATGCTGTACAACTCTGGGACAAGCGGCTGAACTATCCCAAGGCTGTCTACGATTTGACGGAGATATCGGGCCGGACTTACAACCCAAAACGGTTCCACCACATGATCGAAGCGCAGGCTAGCAGCACGGGCCACAAAGGAACCACATGCAATCCAACAAACGGGAAAGCCCCGGCACAAGGCCGGGGCTTGGGGAAGAGCAACCGCTTGCCTATGTGCATCCACTTGGGGAATGTGTGAGTGTCGCAGATACACGTAGATTCGATACGGTTGACGCGAAGGTAAGTTATCTACCTCAGATTGCAAGAAGCCTTGTGTTCGCGCATCGGCAACAAATTACGAACTGCAAATTTGTTACAACCGAGTAGTGAGGCGGCAGCGGACTTGCCAACCACCTCTGATCGTCACATCGTGATCAGGCCAACGACCGATTTGAGCCCCACTTCGACCGATGCTGCGCAGCACATGAACGACCGCTTTAGAGAATACCGCCCGCCCAAGTCTGGGGCGCTCATCCTGCACACAGACGACTACGTCAGACATCAATCTCGCTTGTTGACAGAAAATCGAACGTGAACAACGTTCACGTATGTTGATATGGAACGCCATATCACTATCAGGAGAGAAACTTTGCAAAGAATGACACCGTTACTATTGGTCGTAGCGCTTTTGACTGCAGCACCCGCGTATTCACAAGAGCAGAGCGTCGATCTTGATGCGGGCTTTGGCAATATTCGATCACTCTGGAAGTAGTTCCTAGAGATATCGTAGAACGCCAAACGGAGCAGTTCTGCTTAAGCGATAGCGATTCAAGCATGACTGCAAACGAACTGATCGGCCGCATGAGCCAAGATCAGTGTGCAACGTCAAATGAGCTTTTGCTGGTTGGTCGAGGATCGGCAGACATGACGTGTCAGTATCCGGAAGACAACGCGCGTGGACAAGGTCGTTTCGAAGCCACTTACACAACCACGACATACGACATTGACGCAAACATGACCTTTGTCGGACCTGGTGGCACAACACGCGCCATTTTCTCTGGCGAGGGGCAACGCATTGGCGACTGCTAGAGCACTGGCATGAGTTTTTCCTATGATATTGTCCTGACGCTGACCTAAGCGCTGGATTCAAGACTGCTCAGTGACTGAAACGGTAGGTCTTCTAGCGAAGGTCTCCGGATCATAGCCATCTTGACCTGCCTCGTTTGTATTGCATCAGACGAAACGTGGATCGACCAATCCGCGATTTCACGATCAGGGTTCTTGATGTTAGTCTCAGGTACCGCCGCGAGCCAAAGCCAATCCTTATTCAACGAAGCGCACAGTCAATGTCATAGCTCCGAACCCCGGGACCGGTGAAATCCCTTGAGATTGCACAATCAGCCGCATCGGCAGATGTGACAAGAAAGGCTTCTCTTTCATCCTCGAATTGAGCTGCGGCAAAGGTAATGCGACCGGTGTCTTGTGCGATCCTAAGCACAAAGTCGGTGTAGGCGCGATAAGAATCCTCGACATCAAGAGGTGCCCAAATATGGTTGTTCAACTTATTGATGGCATTCGCATTCAGATTTGCAACGACGGCGTCGGTGCTTTCCATGACGCGGGTGTCAAAGGGCAATTCACCCAAGATTGATATCTGCGGTTCTGGGTTGCGATTTTCATAATAGCGCAGCGTACGGGCAAACAGTAAATTGGGAACGACAGGGATGTCTGGGCGGGTCTGGATGTGTTCATATAATGCGCTTGTATCCTGGGAGATGTACCAGCCAGACAAAGTGAAGGAAGGCAGTCGAACGGCATTGGGCAACGTAAGTGTCGCGATGATCAATGCCACAGCGAGCCTAATGGATCGCGATTCTTCGCCCCATTTGAAGACTGCAAAGATAAATGCGGCCCCAGCAGTTGCTTTGACGGGTTGCGTGAACAATAGTTGCCGACCATTAAAGATCGGATATTGCCCGAGCACTGACAATAAAACAACGCTGCTGATCAACCCCACGCCGAGACGCAAAAACAGATAATCTGGGTTTCTGAGAATATGATCTGCTTGCTTTGACCGCCTATGCTTTATCACCATTGCAATGCCCCAAAAGATGCTTAGCCCGAGTGAGATGCCGAAATAGGAGGGGAATACCAAATGCTTCAACGGTGTTAAGAGGCCAGAACCTCCACTTTGTAGTATGGCCAGCAAGGTGTGATTGTCGTAGGATTCAGAATAGTTTGTGAGTTGATAAAATGTGACCGGCTTGAAGATGGTGACGTAAAGCCCAACCCATACGATGACAAAACCCACGAGTGCAGTGCCCCAAAGCAATCGGGTCCGTCCATTTGTGCGAAAAAGAACCGCATCGAGGAAGATCACCACGGAGATGAACATTGAAGAGAATGAAAATAACGCCAAAACGACGGATAGAACGAACAACACAACACATGCATGCTTGCGCGTGAGATCAAGTGTCACTGCGGCATGCATCAAGACAAGCGCTGCACCGAACTCAAAAATGTAGTGCTTTAATTCAGTAGAATAGCTAATGATATGCGGGGCAGTCATTAGAAACATGAGGGCAACCAACATCACTGCATCCCCCCGCCGGATCGCCGATAGACCGACGCCGCCAATCACTGTCGTTGTCACTCCCAACATCAACAAACGCATCGATGATACGTCGCCGTCTGCAAGACGCCAGATTATGTCTTGGAAGATCAATGCCAGCGGTGGTGCAGCTTGGTCGTTGTAGGGAAGTGCGGTGAAATACGATCCCCAAGGCAGACCGAGGTTTTCAAGAATAGCACTTTCGTCTTGCCAAAGTGGTCGGTCAGACTGAAGAACGCCCAGCAGGACAAACAATACAACGGCCAGAAGGAAGGCAACGGCGTACCCAGCTTTCCACGTGTCGTTTGTCATCCGCTGTGTCTTTCTTTGTAGTTTGGTGTCTCATAAGCAATCTTTATGCCGCATCGACGAAACCTCACAAGTCCTCTGCATCCAAGGATTGTTTTTTGTCCATTGAATGAGCCGGATGAGTGACACATTGCTTCGCAAAGTTCACATCACGTGCATGGTTGAGCCAATCGTATCTGGATACACAACGCGCCAGCGAAACAACTTGATTTGACGAACGTTAGCCGCGATCCTAACGCACATCGTTTTCGTTACTGAAAACATCACTTTAGAAATGTAAGGTTACCTCCTTTGGCAGTTGATGGCATCATTGGACATACTGGCTTTGTCGGGAGCAATCTTGCGCGCCAACATAATTTTGCGGCAAAGTTCAATTCGCGCAATATAGACGAGAGCGCAGGCACTGACTTTGACACACTCGTATGCGCTGCTGCACCAGGTTCTATGTTTGAAGCGAATACTTTGCCCGACCGCGACAAAGCGCAAATTGATGCGTTGTGCCAAAGGATAGCGGCGATAAAGGCCAAGCGTTTCGTCCTGATTTCGACTATTGCGGTTCTTGCCGACTTTGCCGGGCAAGATGATGAGGCGACAACGGCATTCCAAGAAGTTACCGCCTACGGAAGGCACCGTCGAGCGCTTGAAGCATTTTGTTCTGCACACTTCGATGACTGTTTGATCCTGCGTCTGCCAGCGTTGTTTGGTGCAGGGCTAAAGAAGAATTTCTTGTTCGATCTGCTGAACCCCGTCCCCAGCATGCTGACTGCAGCAAAAATGGATGCCGCGCTTGTTTGTGTTGCTCACAAAGAAGCGGATGTTTTGCGGCAGGTGTACCACCTGAACAATGAAAACGGGATGTTTGTGCTCGACCGTGCGGCACTGCGGTCATCTGGTGTACAGGCGCAGATTGAGACTGCGTGGGGCGCGAATGAGCTGACCGCTGTGCAGTTCACGCATCCTGAGACGACGTTTCAATTCTATGGCGTTGACAGGCTTTGGCGGGATATTGAAACGGCGTGGGCGCATGATATCGGGGTCTTGCATCTAGCGACCGAGCCGCTGCCAGCTTCTGAAGTCCACCAGATCGTAACCGGTCATCCGATGCCTTCGACCGGGGCACGTTTGCACAACGAAGATATGCGCAGTTTGCACACTGCAAAGTGGGGTCGGGTGGGCCCCTATCTCGAGGATGCCAGTCAGATCTCGTCCCGCGTAGCGGCGTTTCTACAGCAACAGCGGTCCCTTGCATGAAATTCGCAGCCTCAAATATTGCTTGGCCTGTGGTTGATCGGTTAGCGGTCTACGCTGCGTTGATGGATCATGGGTTTGATGGCCTTGAAATCGCGCCGGGTCTTTTCTTTTTTGATGCCTTAGATTCATTTGCTCCCGATCAGGAAACGTTCGATCGCGCTATGGACGAGATTGCCGATGCAGGCCTTTCGCTAGTGTCGATGCAGGCCTTGTTGTTCGGTGTCGATGGGGCAGCTTTGTTTGATGGGGACGCACCATTGCAGCGCTTGGAGGAGGGCATGGAACGTGCGATCCAACTTGCCGGGCGGATGGGCATCCCCAATCTTGTCTTCGGCGCGCCAAAGCAGCGGATCGTTCCTGAGGGTATGTCCACAGAGGATGCAACAGAATGCGCTGCTGACGTTTTCCGCCGCTTAGGTGATATTGCACTGACCCACGGCACAAAGATCGCGATTGAGGCGAACCCGGCAACCTATGGAACCAACTTTCTGACCCATGGGGATCAGGCCCTTGGGTTTGTACGCAAAACAGATCACCCGGCGATCAGTTTCATCCTCGATGTTGGTGCAATGCAGATCAACGATGAATTTGCACAGATACCTGCGCTTTCTGCGGAAGCGGGCGCGCTTTTATCTCATGTCCATTTTAGTGAACCTGATCTGGGACCAGCGCCTGCCAGTTTAGTTGAGGCCTCCACGGTGCTGACTGCGCTCGTACGCTCAAAATATGACAGCGCTGTCTCAATCGAGATGCGCGCGACATCTGATCCTGTCGTAGACATTGTCGCGGCGATAAAGCGGTTGGCGCAGTCACGCGATGCCGCATTGCAAAATGAGTATCCAGGATGACAAAAAAAACCACCAACCAACGCGATGACATCTTGGTTTCTGTCGGGCTCACCGAAGCATTACCCACTCAAAAAGGTTTTGACGCATTGCAGGGCATTGCAGCCGAACTCGATCAGCGGTTTCGCTATTGGGAAATAATCGTATTGGCTGATCCGAAAGAACATGATGCGCTGTCTGCGTTGTTCGGAATTGTTCCAAATCTGCGCCTTTTGAAAGTACGTACGGGTACATCGCATTACCGCCGACGGATCGTTTTAGCGGTACAAGCGATTGGCGATGTTCTGGCTATCACGACCAGTGCTGAGGCAGATCACGTTGATCTTATTACTATGATCGAAACCTCTGTGGATGAAACAGGTATCGTGGTCAGTCGCCGTGAGAAAGGAAATCTTCTTGATCCTGTGATTGGTGCACTTGGCAAGGCCAGCGGCTTTCATGTCTCATCGCGTGATCTGCAGACGGTTGTTTATCCACGCGCGCTGCTGGACACGTTGGCATCGCGACCCGACAAGGGTCTTGCGCTACGGTTTGCCCCCCGAGACGCCTTTGTCAATGTGATAGAAAGCACCGTGAAAACCCAAACAGGACTGCAGAAGCGCAGTCTTCATGACACAAGACGCAGACTGTCGATCATCCAAAAGTTGATCGTCAATCTGGCACCGCGTGTTTTGAGCTATCTGTCGGTACTTTCAGCGATTGTTGCTTTTGTAGCCATTCTATTTGTCTTCTATGTGTTTGGCGTCTGGATGTTTATGGAGACGATCCAGCCCGGGTGGATCACGACTTCACTTATCCTGAGTGGTACCGCGGCCTTTCTTGGAATGGCTGTCTTCTGTCTTTCGAGTGGCCTTCAGATGATTATCGAGCTTCTGTTGCCTGACCACGGGCGTGACGTCATAGGCGAAAGTAGTTCAGTTGATTTGTTCAGTGATGTGATGACTGAATTGAATGTTGACTTAGATATGGTGGAACCAGAGGTGGCGCCCCCTGTCGCTGATAAAGTACATGAGGCGAAATGACGTCTCGTTCATCATCTCAAGACAATGAAGTGGATTTCCTGATCATCGGGGGTGGGTTTTATGGCTGTTGTCTCGCCCTCTATTTGCGGTCGCTGACCGGTCGTATCGCAGTCATCGAAGCAGGTGATCAGATTATGACGCGGGCCAGTCGAGTCAATCAGGCACGTGTGCATACCGGGTTTCACTATCCACGCAGTATGCTGACGGCTGCGAAATCAATGGTCCTACACAGGAGGTTTGCTGAGGAATTCCCCGATGCGTTGATTTCTGACTTTCGTATGCTTTATGGAATTGCGCGGTACGGGTCGCGCGTGCCTGTTGCTCGGTTTTGGCGCAATTTCCATGATATGGGCGCACCGATCGCCAAAGCCTCAGTCTGTCAGCAAGCATTGTTTAACAGCGAGTTGGTCGAAGCCGCTTTCGACTGTACCGAATTTGCCTTTGACTACTCCGTTCTACGGCAGGGTTTGATGGCGCAGATCGACCGACACAAAATGGATTTACGGTTAAACACCGAAGTTGTGAACCTGACAGAAGAAAAGACAGGCGTGCGCGTTACTCTAACTGATGGGCGTGAAATTACCGCAAGCACCGTGTTCAACGTCACCTATAGCCATGTGAACAGACTGCTGCGTAAAGCGTCTCTTCCCCCGGCGGATATCAAGCATGAACTGACGGAAGTCGTACTGGCTGACATCCCGACAGAGCTGGATGGCCGAGCAATTACTTTAATGGATGGGCCTTTCTTTTCGGTAATGCCGTATCCTGCAGAACAGCTCTATTCATTGACGCATGTGCGCTATACGCCCCATCTCAACTGGGCAGACACCGCCGGGACAAAATCACCCTATCAGATCGCACAGTCCTATAAAGGCGAAAGTCGGGCGCATCAAATGAAGGTTGATGCCCAAAGATATGTGCCATGTCTCGCGAACTTAGGGATTCGCAAATCCATCTTTGATGTAAAAACTGTTCTGCAGAAGAACGAGCAGGATGATGGGCGACCGATTTTGTTTCAGCGCAAGCCAGATAGCAGCCGGATCATATCGATCCTTGGCGGTAAGATTGATAATATCTATGACTTGTTCGACCTGATTAAAACCGCAGAGCCAGAGTGGACGGATGCAAACTTGTCCTATCTTTTGCCCGGTACCGCATGATGAAGGTGATCAGATGAAACGGGACAAGGCCGCACAGACGACATACGAATCTTTGCGTTTTGGGATTGTTTCAATCATCGGCCTTTGTGTCGATATTGCGCTGACTTGGTTGGTGTTTGCGTCATTTGGTGTCAGCCTATTGGTGTCGGCTGCCATTGGTTTCGCCGCAGGCGCATGCCTCAACTATGCGCTGCATGAGTTTTGGACATTCAAACGCACTGAAAGCCGTGTCTCAATCCAAAGGTTGACGCGTTATGCTATAGCGTTGGTGGCAACTCTCACGGCACGGCTATGTGCTGTGTTTGTGTTTTCGCGGGTTATGGACGAAGTGCAATATGCGTTGCTGATTCTGATTCTGGCGACAGGAATATCTTTCGTTATGACGTATTTGATCAGCAAGCTGTTTGTGTTCAAGTCTGAGGGATCATCTGAGACTACCCATAAAGGGAATACGTTGTGACACGATCAATTGATGTTTCATCTTGGGATGTACCGGCCTCTGACAAAGCCGTATTTGCCATGAAACGTCATAACTACGTGTTGGTTATTCCCGTCATCAATGAGGGCGAAAGGATTCGCGCGCAACTCGAACGTATTCATCTTAAAAGTTTGCCTATTGATGTTGTGGTGGCTGATGGTGGTTCTACTGATGGATCTCTTGATCCTTCCTTCCTGCAATCAGTTAGTGTACGCGCCCTGCTGACAAAAACGGGTCCCGGCAAACTGTCAGCGCAACTGCGTGTGGCTTATGCTTGGTCTCTTCTGGAGGGGTATCGTGGTATCGTAACTGTTGATGGCAACGGCAAAGACGGTATGGATGCGGTCGCGCTCTTTGTTGAAAAGCTGGAAAGCGGTTACGACTATATTCAGGGGTCCCGTTATATGAAGGGTGGCATGGCCGAAAACACCCCGTTTGAGCGGACCATAGGCAATCGGTTGATCCATGCGCCATTGCTGAGTTTGGCGGGCCGTCGTTGGTTTACTGACACAACTAACGGGTTCCGAGGTTATTCATCGCGTTACCTACTTGATGAAAAGGTCCGGCCATTTCGCGCGATTTTCCAAAAGTATGAGCTATTGTTTTATCTCACTGTGCGTGCAGGGCAACTTGGCTATAGAGTGTGCCAAGTGCCTGTGCGCCGGACATACCCAGTAGGCCAGGCTGTTCCGACCAAGATCACCGGATCAGGTGCTAAATTTGATGTTCTAAAACAGACATTTCACGCCGCGCTCGGTCGATTTTCTGGTTAACGCATTTCCGTAACCGTCTGGTCTCCCCGTTCTGACGGGTCTTGATGGGGTCTGATAATGTCCATTGTTGATAATGGACATCTTGAGGACGGATATGGCGGGCAAGAAGGGTCAGAAGAAGCGATTCTGGTCGGATGATGAGAAGCGTTCGATTTGCGCGCAGACGACGGTGCCGGGCGTATCGGTTGCACAGGTTGCGCGCCGTTATGCAATGAATGCCAATCTCATCCATAACTGGTTGAATGATTCAAGGTTTGCGCCGGAGCCTGACACCAATGCGGTGGTGGATACCGGTACAGGCTTTCTGCCGGTTGAAATTGAGGGCGCAGTCGCTGTTCCCTTTGTCGATGAAACGCCCCAGTTGACCGCCGCGGTTTCAGCTGACCGTGTGGACATCACGTTGTCGGACGGTCGGCGGATTTTGGTGAAAGGTCCCACGGTATTGTCTGGGGTTCTGGCTCTCGTCGAAGGGCTGATGGCGTGATCCCGGTTCCGTCGCACACGCGGGTCTGGCTGGCGGCGGGCGTCACGGACATGTGCAAGCAGTTCAATGGTTTGTCGGCCTTGGCCGAGGTTATTCTGAAGCAGGATCCGTATTCGGGGCATCTGTTTGTGTTTCGTGGTCGCCGGGGCGATCTCATCAAGATCGTGTGGTGGGATGGTCAGGGGGCTTGCATGTTTTCCAAGCGTCTGGAGAGGGGCAGATACGTTTGGCCCGCAGCTTCAGATGGCAAGGTCACGGTCAGCCCGGCGCAACTGTCGATGCTGCTGGAGGGGATTGACTGGTGTGCGCCACAACGGACTTGGCGGCCTCTGACGGTCGGCAATTTATCAGCAAATCCAGCGCCATAGGATTCACATTGGTGTGCCGATCCGCTATCAATCGGTCATGTATGACGCACCTAAATTCCTGCCATCTGACCCAACAGAACTGCGTGTTGCGGCAGAAGGTTTGGTAGAGCTGGTCAAGGCCCAAGCGTTGCAGATCGAGAAGTTGAAGCACCAGCTCGCCGGCCACCAAAAGCATCGTTTTGGATCAAAGTCGGAATCGTCTGACCAACTCAACTTGCAGCTTCGGCTGGAAGAGGAAGAAACAGCCGCCGCCCGGATCACCCCACCTGAAGGGGCGGCTGATCACGAACCAAAGCAAAAACCACAGCGCAAGCCGCTGCCGCCAACCCTGCCGCGTAATGAGCAGATACTGAGGCCCGGTGAGGCGTGCAAATGCGCTGGCACATTGCGCGCAATTGGTGAAGATGTGACCGAGGAACTGGAATATGTTCCCGGCCGGTTTGTTGTGAACCGGATCGTCCGCCCTCGGATGGCTTGCAAATGCTGCGACAAGATCGTGCAGGCAGCTTTGCCGTCGCGCCCGATTGAGCGCGGCCGACCTGGTGCCGGTCTGTTGGCCCATGTGCTTGTGAACAAATACGCGGACCATTGGCCTTCATATCGCCATCAGAATCTCCTCTTTCAAATTCGAGAAAATTCTACTTCCGCACACCCCTAAATTTCGGGGAGATTGCCAATACGGTTCCACCACAGGAATGATCGGCAGGCTAGGAGCGGCTCCAGTGGTAAAGCACTTCAGCAACGTCGAACTCACGCTGGAACAACGCTACTTTGTACTTTAAAGCGGCCCATCAACAGTAAGTGGACACTACCTTGCGCACTGTGAACAATGGTTGGAAGTTGATTCGGGAAATTGTTTTTCTTGATTAATGGAAAGTTGACTGTCGGACTAAAGTAGAAAAAACATGAACTTTACTACAATAAATACAAACGCATAGCCAAATCGGAATATATTATGTTGCCAATTTCTTGAGACCGGCGCAACGTAAGTGTGTTTTTGTGAGGTTTTGTTATGCGTGTTTTCCAAAGATCATTAACCCAATTGTCAATTCTGGTTCTCTTGACCGCTTGCGGCGCGAATCCTTTCGTGCCACCGAAAGCGAATCCAATCATAATTGACCGTACGCCGGACGAAGGCGACTATACTCAAACCGTTGCAACTACCGCGGAAAGAAGACTTGTTTTGGTAAGGCAAGTTGGGACTGATGAGCAACTGAGACTTCGAAATGCCAATATTCACATAAACGAGGGGTTTTGTGCCGAACCTTCTCCTGATGCGATTGAAGCCATTGCGGCTACGTTTGAATTATCTGCAAGCAATACTGCGGCAGCTAATTCTCAGGAAGCTCAATTTGGGCAAGCTCTTGCATCGAGCGCGGCGCTTGGAACAAAAAGAACACAAGGGCTACAGTTCTACCGGGACACTATTTTCGGACTGTGCCAAGCGCGTATGAATGGTTTCATGAGCAATGCTGAATTGAAAACTCAACTTAGATTTGCACGAGAGGCGGCAGTGCGGTTGATGCTAGCAGAGATTAATTCGACCGGTTTCAGTACACCTCCGACAGTTAATGTCACGGTTGCTGCGCCTGAGATTTCAAGTCAGACTAGCAGTGCTCCTGCGCAATAAGGGTAGATTCTCGTCCATCTCGAAAGAAGTTGGTCAATGAAATAGCCGACATCGCCAACCGCAAAAACGCCGCCCCAATCCGGGACGGCGTTTTTTTCTTAGAACAACGACAACTGCCGCCGTTCTACCATGTGCATTTGCCAGGCCTTGCTCTGCGCCGCCTCATCCAGCGCCGTGACCACAAACGCCCGGATGTCAGTCTCACCATCAAGCTCCGCATCCGCCACAAAGATCGATCGATAGCCCGTCTGCGTCACCGGTAACGGCTCATCACATCTTAGCTGGATGTGCCAGTTACCGGAGTTCAACCACTGCCACTGATACTCCACCAGGATGCTAAACTCGGACCAATGCAGTGTGAATGCCTCATAGGCGTCATCTCTGCCCGCCATCAGTATTCACAGGCCAGCATAATGGTGAGGACGCGGTGGGTGAGTGCGTCATTGGCGGGGTTCTCCGATCCCTGCTTGAGCGTCAGATCATAGTAATCAAGCTTCCAGAAGACCTTCTGGCCTTCTATATCGACCGCCCCAAAGTCATGTTCACCCCAGGGATCATTGTCCTCGGAGAAGTCCTCGAATGCACGCACGGCTTTGATGGCAGCAAGCACAAAGTCAGTGCCCTCTGCCTGCATGCCGCTGGTGACAACGATACTACCGTTGCCCAGACCTTGCGTCCTGAACCGGTCATTGAGAGCCCGCACCCGGCGGTTCTGGATGGCATCAGCCGGGATCCAGTCGAGCTTGGTTGCGCCCTCACAGCTATGACAGTGCTCATCATCAAAGACGTTCTCGAGCTCCCACAACCCGCTCTCGCGGTTGAAGCAGGCCCAGGCGTCGCGTGCGACATGTTCGGATCCACAGCTCCGACAGACTGGCACGGAGTTGATCGTTTCTGGTGTGGCTTGTTTGGTTTCCATGGGTATCACCTTTCAATCGGGCGGGGCTGAGCGGGATTGCTCAGACGCGCCCGATTGCGCGGCGATGGATGGAGAAAGAACTGTACTGAGATCATGATGCCGTAGGGTCAGATCGATACAAAGCACTCACCCTATCACCCCGGGTGATAAACCGGCTGCTATCGTGTGATAAAGGTATGGCTGACAATCAGCCCATGATCACCAAACACCAATCCGTTCTGGGCCTTGCCTATCAGCGATACAAAGCGCCAGAGCCCTTTGTCATTGCCGGGGCAGACCGACATCAGCATTTATTCATCTGCGGCATGACGGGGACAGGTAAGTCCACGTTGCTGCTGAACCTGATGCATCAGGACGCGATGCAGGGCACCGGGTTCTGCCTGATTGATCCACATGGTGACCTGGCAGAGGCCCTGCACAACGACATGCTTGCCCCGCATCTCTATTGGGACATCAGTGATCCGGATTGTACCCTTGGATATAACCCCCTGGCCAAGGTCTCAGCCTTGCACCGGCCACTCGTGGCGTCAGGGCTGATTGAGACCCTCAAAAAACAATGGCCGGATGCCTGGGGTGCGCGCATGGAACACATCCTGCGCTTTGCCCTATTAGCCCTGCTGGAGACAGAAGATGCTGATCTGCGGGATGTCCTGCGCCTGCTCACATACAAAGGATACCGCCGACAGGTCATCGATCAGATTACAGACGCGCAAACACTGTTCTTCTGGAAGACGGAGTTCCCGGCACTGAACTACCAGGGCGGCGCTGATGGCATCACCCCTATTGCCAATAAGTTGGGTGGGTTCCTGGCACAGCCTGCTGTGCGGACAGCATTGTGTGAACCCAAGGACCCGCTGCGGTTCCGCAGCCTCATGGACACCGGACAGATCCTCATTGTGAACCTGGCAAAGGGGCGCTTGGGAACCGACATCACCAATATCTTGGGTGGGTTGATCACCTCATCCATCATGCATGCCGCCACAACCCGGCATGGGCTGCCAGAGGCCGCCAGGCGCTCATTCTTTCTCTATGTGGATGAGTTTCCAAACCTGACCACCAAGAGCTTTGCAGGCATGCTCTCAGAGGCCCGCAAGTACCGTTTGGGCTTAATTTTGGCGTCGCAACATCTCTCGCAGATGGACAATGATGTCACTGATTCCGTATTTGGGAATGTTGGCAATATGGTGGCGTTCCGGGTTGGTGCCAAAGACGCGCCGTTCCTGGCCCGGAACCTGACACCATTCGACGCCTTCGATCTGCAGAACCAGCCGAACCATCGGGCGGCAGTCCAGGTCATGCGGCATGGCGAACGCCTCACGCCGTTCTCTGCCTCCATGTATCCACCGTATCACCCTGGGGGATAAGCTGGGTGCTAGTGTGGTTTGGGAGCGCAGGTATCCTTTGAGGATGAAGTCATTTGATCCGTTTGAACCAAGAATGTCTGAGGAGGCCTTTCATGAGTACCTGCGTGTTTGTCAGGAACTCTATCTTGAGATGCTGCAAGCGGGCACCTGGCTCTGGCCCGAAGATTCGTCAAATCCTGATGATTTGCTAGAGTCTGAAGACAGCTAATCAAATCATATGAAACACTACTACGGATACACCCGGGTCTCGACCGTCAAGCAGGGCGATGGGGTGTCACTGGAGGCGCAACAAGACGCCATCAAGGCCTATGCTGACAAACAGAACTTGCTGATCAGTGGCTGGTTCGAAGAGAAGGAGACGGCGGCAAAAAGCGGTCGTCCGGTGTTCAACAAACTGATCTCGTCCCTCCGACAAGGCGAAGCTGATGGTGTTGTCATCCACAAGATCGACCGGTCTGCCCGCAACTTCTCTGACTGGGCGCTGATTGGGGAACTCATTGATAGCGGGATCGATGTAAGGTTCGCGCATGAAAGCCTGGATATGCAATCGCGCGGCGGGCGTCTGACGGCGGATATACAGGCTGTCATAGCCGCTGACTATGTGCGCAATCTCCGTGAAGAATGCATCAAGGGGATCGAAGGGCGTCTGAAGCAGGGTTTGTACCCATTTAACGCACCTATTGGCTATATGGATCAAGGCGCTGGAAAGCCGAAAATTCCGGATCCAGTGCGTGCGCCTTACGTCCGGCAAGCCTTCGAGCTTTACGCATCTGGTGAGTTTAGCATTCTGGGGTTGCTGGAGGAGTTGCGTGCACGTGGCATGCGAACCCGGCGCGGCGGCCAGATCTCCAAAGGGTGTCTTGAAAACCTATTGTTCAACCCTTTCTATCACGGCGTGATCCACATCAAACGCGGTAACCGCACCTACAAAGGTATACATGAGCCTCTGATCGAGAAGGCCTTGTTCGACAGGGTCCAGATCATGAAATCCGACCGCTGCAACAAGAAGCACAATAAGCATGAGGTGATGTTCCGCCGTCTCGTGGATTGTGGATATTGCGGCTGCCGCCTCTACGGCGAAGTACAGAAAGGGCATATCTACATGCGTTGCCATACGTCAGGATGCCCAACGACCACGGTCCGGCAGGATGTCTTAGACGCGGAAATTGAGCTTAGTTTGGCGGGGATGCAGATCCCGGACACCGACCTGCGGCGGCTCCGCAAGCAGCTTGAGAATATGTTTGCGCGACGCACACACGCACAGGATCAGCGGGCAGTTGCACTGCAAATCCAGAACATCGACAAACGTCAGGATCGACTGACCGAAGCGCTCATTGACGGCTTGATTGACCAAAACACTTTCCAAGAACGCAAGGTGCGGCTGACAGGTGAGCGAGAAAAGCTTGAGCTGACCATCACCGAAATGGGCGACATCACGCGAGAACGGGCGATAGCGGAGAAATTTCTCGAACTGACAAAAAGCCTTTATCTGATTTACCAAATGAGTGATCCGGGCAAGAAACGCCGACTAGCAGAAATCGTGTTCTCGAACCTTACCTTAACTGGAAAAAACCTAGTGCTCACACCGCGAAATTGGTGTGTGAAGGTCGATCAAACCCTCAATTTGATTTGTGGTGCTCCAGACCGTGACACACTTCGAACTCGAGAGGAGATTGAAGAAGTATTTCAAGTCGTTGATTTGTAAAGCACACTCCATCATATGGCTACTAGCCGGTAAGGTAAGCTAATGGCAGTAGTTTCACTCTAGAAATCCAGGTAGAAGTGCTGTTGGTGACCGTGCCATCGCCCTGAGTATATCTTGCATAGTTGAGCAGATATGGTAGCGTTGAAGTTGGAGGCGCCAGATGTAGTGTCACAGGAGCTTGACTGCCATAGGGACTTATTTTCTTGATAAGTAGTCCGTGGAGGTATAGTTTAGTCCGGTGATGTTCCTTTGGGACGTTTCAGTATCGCCGATGAGTCAGGTTCTAACTTTCAAGTTGTTCCGAACTAGTCCTTGACGGGCGACGTTGACTCAAAGGCTAGACCCCGGTTGTGTTGGACCACGCCGGGGTCTTCCTATTTTATACTAGATGTTTTTGAATGCCCGAACCATCGGGCCCGGGCATTCGCGTAGCAAACCTAGATAGCGGTTAGCTACACAGTGATGTGCGAAGCGCCCACCAAAGCCCAGCCATAGTGCAGAATGATATCAGCACAGATGACCACGATAAGGTGGAACGCGAATTGAACAATGAAGCTCATATCGCTCTCCCTATGTTGGTTCCAGTATAGCCTGCCCGCACCGCCTAGGGCGGTTGGACGCGGACAAACGTGATGAAGGATATCCAGATTAAGTTCGAAACGGCAAGTCAAAACATGGAGTCATTTCGACGCTGGCTGCCACTAGCTTAGCATGCCGACTTGATTTCGACATGTGGCAAAAATCTGCGGAATATCACCGAAAGCAATATTCTGCCTCCTAGCATTATCTGGAAATTGTGTTCTGTGCAGCAGACCGTGACAGTTCTCGAACTACGAATGAAGTAGCCCAAGCAATTGAGATACTTCATTCTTGGTCTGTTAACATACGAACCTAGATCAGTCTTTAGGCTAATCATTGGTATCGATGGCGATTACAACGTTGTGTCCCGCCCCAAACGGGTCGACACCCACAGCTGGCGCGAGACTCATTACTGACGTCTGACAGTACAGATTTGGTTGGAACCATCAAACGCCTGGCTCGCTCCTTCTCGAAGTCAATGACGTATTGTGGCTCTAATTTAGTCTGAACATCAATTTCCAATGTGAGGCGAGTGAAATCGCCTTCAAGTACAATTAGTAACTTCATCATCATTTGTTTGATGACTGCTTTCTCGGCTTCAAGCGCTGCAGCATCATCTTTTTGTTTGTCAAGTTGTCGATGTGCAAGTTTTTGGTATACTGAAACGACCAAAGAGACTCTTAAGTGATATTTTGAGATTTGGTTTAAGCGGGGTCGGTTTGACGGTTGGCCCCGCTTTTTATTTTTGTTTCCCGGCGGTTCAAAATCTACTTCAACTTCCAAGCTCAACATAACTGTCCTTCCCCAAGTGTAATTAGCTGTACGCCACAAATACAGCTGTCAAGAAGGAAAGTCAATCAAATGTCAAATACGTGTCAATTTGGTAATTTGACTAAGTTAAGCTCACACAAAAGGTCGAAGATCGATATTTCACCATTGCCTTTTTCAATCGGCAATAGCGTCTCAGAACCATCGGCGGCCACAACTGCATCCTTGTCCAGATTGAGTCGAAGGCCCAATGCCTCACAAACTTCGCAAGCCGCCCTGTACGATAACAAGCTTGCCTCGCTCTCGCACGAAATCTTATTGATAAAATCTTTGAGCCCCGCTTTCTCCTTTGCAGATACGAAAGCGAGTAAGCGCGAGTATACAGCGTCACTTAGTGCTTGCTCAGCGTCTATTTTTCTCGGAAAAATCGTGTTTGGCTCGAACACTGAAGGTATGACCGCTCTGAAACGATTTTGTCGCTTTGAATACTCAATAGAAGCCTTCAATCCAGGCCAAACAGTGCGATGTAGCACATCTGCAAAGTTAACTTCTCGGCGTTTTTCCACAGTGTCTTCGAAATTTGCGTCTTGCTGATCGAATTCCTGGTTGGGCACATGGGATAACCCCATAAGCTCTACACTGAGTATTCTTTGCCCAGCTAAAATCTCAAAACGCTTGGTTCCGAAGTTCAAAACCACAAACTGCAGCTGATCGTTAAAGGCGGGATCTATTTGAAAGCCGTGGATTACCTGCAGACCTTGTCTGACGTACTCAGTGGTACCCCCAACGCGGCCAACCATTTGATTCTTCAGATTTATGCGTTCCTGTGTTAGAAGAGTGATAGCTTCACCCTTTTCAAGCCAGTAACCTCGGCCTCGTGTCAACTCGAGCTGCTCTCCATCCCCCAACAATGCGCGACTACTGATAGTTAAGTCCAAAGAAGCCTGTTTCAGGTTTTCTTTCCTAAACGGATCAATGCTAATCAGATTAGACCTCACCGCATCTTCGATAGCGCAGTCAACGAGTACACCTGGCGCTATTGCAAGAGAGGCACCACCCTTTAGAGTGCCATTGGACCCCTGCCCTTCAGACGTAGAAAAATGGTCTGTAAGCCAATAATCCTTTGGCAGGCCCATTAGCCGAGATAAAGCATGGCCTACCTCGATAGAGATTTCCTGATGGTCATTAACAATATAATTAACTGTTTGCCTAGAAACGCCGATCTCATCTGCCAAGCGCTTCTGGTCAAAGCCCCGGCGTTTCATTTCTCTCCGAAGATGTTGGCCAGCGGTGAGAGGTTCGTTGGCCTGATTGTGGTCTAACATCGCCTATTATCCCGCCCCAAGTTCATGCCAGACTAGACGAGACTCGCCAATCAGTCTACTTGTATTTGACAAATGCTTGACACAAAGTTCAATGTCGCCCGAACTGGGTCTAGTGTCATAGCATTGTCAATCATGTTTCGATCAACTCGTGCAGTAGATTTGGCTCGTATTAATGCGCCAAAGAGTGTGCCGCACTCAGCTGTCCGCAAGAAACAAGCTGGAATTCCATCCCGCGCACCGAAAAAGAGCCTAGATTGAGCCTAAGATCGCAAGGCGAATAGCTCAAGTATCTGATTTAGTGGTGAGCCGTGATGGGTTCGAACCATCGACCTACTGATTAAAAGTCAGAGGCATAGTAGTTTTACTCAGTTGTCGCCTCCTGTTGCCGGGCGTCTCACGGTGTAGCGCCACCCTAAAATTATCCTAATATTTATTAGCTGTCCTAACTTGTCCCCCAGTCAATTTCTGTCTAAAGATGTATCAGATTGGATCATGTAATCTCGCTTAATTTGTCCCCCAGTTGTCCCCCAGCAAGGCATAACATGAAACGAAATCTCAACGACCGCTTCCTCAAAAGCCTTGTTGCACCTTCTGAAGAGGTTGGACGCATCGAATATTCGGACACCAAACGCCCGGGTTTGCGTTTTCGGCTTTCATACACGGGCCGTGCGTCATGGGTTTACGAGAAGCGTGTAAAGGGCGGTGCGAAACGCAAGCACACCTTCGGAGCGTGGCCAGAACCAATCAGTTTGGCGACAGCGCGGGCTATGGCGCTAGAGATTGAAGCCGAAGCTGTCAGGGGAATTGATCGAGTCGCCATTGCGAAGGCCGACAAACTTACCGCCGAGATAGCGAATGCGAAGCGGTTGCGTGTTTGCGACGTCATCGAAATCTATGACAAACTGCATCTGTCGAACCTGCGTCGAGGCGCAGAACGCAAACATCAATTGCGGCAATCGTTTTGCTGCCTACAGGAAAAACCAATTGGATCCCTGACGAAGTCAGATTTACAGAAACCGATTGATGAAAAGTTGGCGGCAGGACGGAGAGTCTTTGCAAACCGCATCCGGTCCGCACTGATGGCTTTCACGAGGTGGGCTTGGGAGCGGGGTCACTTAGACACCGACATTGGTGCAAGTTTGCCCAAAGCTGTCAAGGAAACTGAGCGCGAACGTGTGCCATCCATCGCCGAAATCCGGTTGATCTGGCAGGCCACGTTCGCGATGGGCGACATTTGGGGACCATTTCTGCGTTTGTTGATCCTAACCGCGCAACGGCGGGGGGAAGTTTTGGGGTTGGCTTGGTCAGAGATAGATTTTCCAGGCGCGCGGATCGTCAAGCCTGGATCACAGACCAAGAACGGCAAAGAACATATTACCCATCTTTCAGAGCCAGCGTTCAACGAACTTGTTTCGCTAAAATCGTTACTGGAAGTCGCCGGGCAGCCGGCCTCGGGCCTGATCTTCACAACCACCGGTAGGACACCGATTTCAGGCGTCAGCAAGGCCAAGGCTCGGTTAGACAAATTGCTTGTCGATGATGTTGAGCCCTGGCGATTACATGATATCCGCACATCGTTTTCCACGGCCATGGCTGAGGCAGGAGTACCGGAAAGTGTTGCTGACAGGGTGCTAAACCACTCAGCTGTTGGATCTGCGCCGAGCGCCGTTGCCCGTGTATACAATCGGGCTGAGTTGCTACCGCAGCGGGCATCTGCGTTGGATCGGTGGGCAAGTATGATTACACAAAAAGCATCAATCGTCGTAGCGCTTGGAGGGAGACAATGAACAACGACTGGGGTTTGCCTGATTGGCGCGACAGTTTTAGCTACGGTGATACAACAAGATGGAAATTGTTGAGGTGGCGTTGGGAGTTCTACAGGCGTCGAGACGATTTACGTCAGCTATTTCAAAGCAAAATCAAGACCCTGTGTCAAAATACAGATGGCACGCACACAGCAGTTTCTGATTTACGAGACAACTTGTTGCGTTCACCTTTTGACCCGGGGTTCCTAGTTGATTGTAGTGAAGCCGAGAAATTGGAGTTTGGCTATGCGGGTATCCCTAACCCTAGAATATCAGATCAAGAAATGGGGGCCATTTTTTCGTTGCATGACGCAGTGACCATCGAGTCGGAGAAATCCTTTGCCAATTCAAAGGGACTAGGCACCAATCGCCCGCTCAGCGGTGGCAAAATGCACATAACATTTGATATTGATAGACCAATAGATCCACAGTTGAAAGCGGCCAATCGTGCGTTGAAGAAACACCAAGTAGCACATCACGGTAAGAATTTTCAAAGACGTCGGCATCCCAAAAAGTGGCTTGGATACTTACAAACTCTTGATGCAAGGGAGGCAAAAGTAACCTGGTCAGAAATTGCTAAAATTCACGCACACACAAAGGGAGATGAACAGGCCGCTCGAGACATCTGGGAGCAAGCCAATATATTGCGATTTGACTTCTGAGATTATGCCGCATGTGTTTTAACGCCGTTTTTCTTTCCGCAATTACCTGAGTTTGCTTCAAACTCTAGCTTCACCCCATCAATGCATCAAGATGGAGTGAAGCACATGACGACAGATTTTGGGATAGAACCCCGCATCCTTAGCTTGCCTCACGCGGCAAGTTATTGCGGTGAAAGCCGCGCCACCCTTTATCGTGAATGGAAACTTGGCAACCTCAAGTTCATCAAAATGGGTGGTTCAACGCGCATCGAGCGAAGCGAACTTGATCGTTACATCGACGCAAAGATGGTAATCGCCGCCTAAAAGAAACCCCCACCGTTTGACGGGCGAGGGCGAATTTCTTTGCAGCGGTGCTTAGAACATAGTCCTTTTTTGCCCGTCCTGACAAGAACAGGACAACAAGAATGAAACACAATAAGAAAAACACCAGACACCGCTTACGCATGAACACCAAAGCCACGCCCACCTGCATTCTTCAGGAGCGTCGCATCCGTTGGATGCACGACCTTTCCCAGTCACATGCCGCGTTGATCGCGCGTCTGCACTACGGGGAGGCGCAGCAATGACGACCACAATAGATCCGGCCCAACTCACCCGAGACTTGGGCGGCAAATGGCACCGCAGCTATGGGGTGGCACCTTGCCCCGTTTGCCAGTCAGAGCGCCGCAAAGATCAGAATGCGTTGACCGTAAATGCCAAAGACGACCGATTGCTCCTGCACTGCAAAAAGAATGGATGTGACTTTTGTGACGTCTTGGTCGCTGCTGGCGTAATGCCTGGCACCGTCGAAGTCGACCACAAGGCAATGGAGGCTGCCCGCCAAGAACGCTTGGCACATGAGGCTAAGGCACTAGCCCGTGCCCGATCCATTTGGGATTTTGGTGACGCCATCGGCGGCTCTCATGGCGAAGGATACCTGAGAACGCGCGGGATCACTTGCGCACTGCCGGACACGCTTCGTTGGGTCGCTGACACCTATCATGCACCAAGCGGTCAATACTGTGGTGCAATGGTGGCAGATATCTCGTCTGGCGGTATTCATCGGACGTTTTTTTCCAAAATGGGCGAGCGCTTAGAGCAATCAGCAAAGATGATGCTTGGTCCGTGCAAGACCGGCGCTGTGCAGCTTTCCGACACCGCTGGCCCACTTGTCGTGTGCGAGGGCATCGAAACTGGCCTCAGCCTTTTGTCAGGGCTGCTTGATGGACCTCATAGGGTATGGGCGACGTTGTCCACGTCTGGAATGAAAGGTCTCAGCTTACCAGCCAATCTGGGTCAATTAATTGTCGCCACAGATGGCGACGAGGCGGGTGCCTCCGCAGGCAACGCACTTGCTACCCGCGCTCATGCATTGGGCTGGGACGTTTCAATGCTACCGGCTCCAGACAGACAGGACTGGAATGATGTGTTGCGGCGCGAGGTGGCAGCATGAAGGTCGTGACCGCTTCCCGATTCGACTCCAAAGACAGTTGGTCCAAACCTGACCCAAGTATAATTCGGTCCGAACGACCAGCACCTCCAGAAATGACGCGTGACGAATTCGACATTGTATTTGGGCCTTGGTCTGATTGGTTACGCGATGCCGCCGAGGTCAAGGGCGCGCCAGTAGATTTCGTGGCATTGAATCTGCTGTCTTCCGCCAGCGCTATTGTCGGCAATGCACGCTGGGCCGTGCCTTGGGAGGGTTGGAAGGAGCCGCCTATCATTTGGGGCATGCTTATTGGCGATCCCAGCTCCGGGAAAAGCCCCGCTCTTGATGCCATTCTGGACCCTATCAAGGCCATCGATAACGAGCTTAGTGCTGAATACAAAACCGCGCGCAAGGTTTGGAATGAAAAGGATGAGCTCGCGAAACTGGTGCTTGCCCAGTGGAAGATAGATGCCAAAGCTGCGATCAAGGAGGGAAATGAGCAACCCGCGAAACCATCTGGTGCTGATGCAGGCGCGCCGCCAATCCGTGGCCGCATCCGCATCACCGATACCACGACGGAGAAGGCAGCAGACCTGATTCGCGATAGTTGGCGCGGGCTGCTATTGTCACGGGATGAACTATCTGGGTGGCTGGGGAGCATGGACCGTTACTCCGGTGGTGGTGATCGACCGTTTTGGCTGGAGGCGTATGGCGGTCGCAGTTTCACGGTGGATCGCAAAAACTCGCCGGAGCCAATCATCGTTGATCATCTGTCCATCGCAATTCTTGGGGGAACCCAGCCTGATAAGTTAGATAGCCTGTTGTTGCACAGTGATGATGACGGCCTATTGGCTCGTTTCTTGACCGTGTTTCCGGCACCAATGCCGCTCAAACGTCCGACTGTTACCCTGGGCACGGAAAAGGCTCAGCAGGCCTTAGAGAGGCTACGCAAGCTTGAGCCAATAACTGATGACAAAGGCGAACGTAGACCATACTTCCTGCATTTTCAGGAACCGGCGCAGCAGGCTCTTCAGGAATTCCGGCAGCAATGTCGTGATTGGGAGGGCGAGGTGTCAGGCCTCATGAAAAGCCACATAGGCAAGTTGCCGGGTTTGGCTGTGCGGGTCGCAACGGTGCTCGCTTTGCTGGATTGCGCAATCATGAACGGCGAACCCGTCAACAGCATTAGCGCCGCACACCTAGGACGCGCCTGCCATTATGTCGGAGAACATATGCGTAGGCATGCTCACCGAGCCTATGGTGCGGCATCGATGCCCGCCGAGGTAAAGGCCGCCAGTCGTATCGCCGAGATCATCCAGTCTGAGGGTTTGAGGCAAATCAGCACGCGAGAAATACAACGTCGTGGCTTGGTTGGCTTGCAGTCAGCGAAGGAAATCGCACCTGCCTTTGCCGTCCTGCAAGGCGCTTCTTGGATTGATACGATTGCACAGTCGGGACCCGGGCGACCTGCAAAGATTTTTGCTGTCAATCCACACCTGGAGAACATGAGATGAGCCGTTGGTTAGCCCTAGCCGATCACCTGGAAAAGGGTATTCAATCCTCACTCGACAATATGACAAAACCAGACAAAATCCCTTCGGTCCAACTCCAAGGTGTGTTTTGTCAGGTATTGTCCAATTGTCAGACGGGTATCGAAGAGAAAAGTCGGACCCAACCGCCAGTGCTCCCAAGGTGGTCAGTCGGTGGTCGTCCGATGACGCAGACTGGCCGCATTGTCTCAATTCAAGAATGGCGGCGAATGTCGCGGGGTGAAAGTCCGCAATGACGGGTCGCATCACAGCATCCGAGATGGTTGCTGGACGGCGGCTTGGTCCGGTCGCCGATTGTGAAGGTGTTTAGGAACGAAAATTCGTCTATTTCCAAATGTCGTGATCTTTCCAGTTTTCCGGGAATCCCGCTGAAGAAAGCGAGTATCTCGGAGAGCTTGGAAATGTATCAATGTGAGTGACAAAGCGCTCCTTCCAGGAGGTCCTAGGATTGGCAAATCCGCCGCCATTGCCTACACCTTGATCGAAACGGCCAAGCTCAACAACGTTGATCCGCAGGCCTAACAAACATGGGTGCTGGAACGCATCGCTGATCACAAGATCACACGCCTCCATGAGTTGATGCCTTGGCGCTACGCGGCTTTGGCAGTGTAACCGGTCACATTCTGCGGGTGCGAACACAGACCGGCGCGTTCACCGAACCAGCCGTTCAAAGAAGAATCGCGATCACGGGCAGCTCAATGGCTCAGTTGCGGGACAAAACCGACCTTCGGTTATTGAACTTCGCTCACGCAGCATTTACTCGCACGCGCAGCGCAGAAATCTTGGCGGCACAGCAGCTTTCACCAAACCTGCCATTCGAACGGGTAAAAACAGGTGGAAATCAACTTTGCCTTTCGCCGCGACCTGCCGGAACAGGAAGTGAGCAGATGAATTTACCTTATGCACTAAAAGCTATTGCTCACCAAGATTACCAAACATCTGGGGCATGCCAGTCGCAGCGTTGCAGCTCATGTCGACGAGGCGGTTGTGAACCTCGTTACAGGACAAGGAACCCATGTCGAATGCCGCAAAGTTGTGACAGGACCAGAAAAGAACATGCGGTAGGCGTCCTCGCACCAACTAGTTTTGTTTCAAATAGTCTTTCGGACGTGGCGCAAGGATATCTGCGTGGGAGTATTTTCTTGGGTCAGCACCTGAACAGACGAAACTAAGGCACTTACTGGTCCGGTTGAGAGCTGATGATATGCAAGAAAGGCGTCAAATACGTTTCTCACATCTGACCGCAAATCGTGGTGCAGAATGAAGTCCAGCCTCTGATCAAAAAGCAAATTATGATTTTCTTGATTGAGATCATGAGCCATAAATAACCCTGGCCTAAGCCGGTTGTGTTCTAGTATGTCGAGGATCGATCGATTGCCAACACCTAACGAATACAGGGCGCACAGATTGGGGACTGTTGCCAGAACATTCGATAGGGTTTTGGATGTTTCAGAGCTCGATCCGCAAATGTTGGGAACTTGGAGTATTCGAAGTTGGGGGCATCGATCTGCCAATGCCTCAACAAATGCCGTCTCGCGTTCCTCTTCACCCAGAACCCGCTCAAGATTCCGGATAACCAACACAGTCCCTGAATCGTCCCCAACGAACTTGGAGACTAGGTAAGCGGCAGTACGACCCGCGCCGATGTTGTCTAGACCCACGTAGGAAATCCGATCACTGCCAGAAATATCCGTCAAAAGTGTCACCACGGGAATTTTGGCGGCAGAAAGCGTGTTCACAGTTTTTCTGATCTTCGGAGTGTCCCTTGCAGTTAGGCACACACCATTGCTGCCCCGCTTCAATATGCGCATCAGGGCGTGGACAATTCCCTCCTCGTCCAAAATGTCATGTTGTAAAAAGCGGGGCCGACACACTGCCGCGTCGATTTGGTGTTGGACTGATTCTGCTGCTGTCTTGATCTCGTGGTTGAAGTAATCCGGTCCCATCACGATGAAATCAAAGAACAGGCGTCTGCCACGAGCGGTGGTTTTTGCTTCTCGTGCAGCAAGCTCATCAATCGCTGCCCTCACTCGTAATTTTGTCTGAGGGCTCACATGATTACGATTGTTTAGGACCCGATCGACCGTGGCCAATCCTAACCCAGCTTGAAGGGCAATCTCTCTAATTGGGAAACGGTGCGTCAATTGATTGGCTGGCTAGGAACGACTGGGTTCGTGATGGAGTGTCTCACTGTCTTGGACTCGTTACTGAAGGAATCTCGGGGACGTTTGGGTTGTTCTGGATACGGGACGCAACAGCCAGAGCGATGGTCTGCGCCAGGCAAATTGGTGCGGTCACGGACCGTGACAAAGGCCCGGCATGCTCGTGCGCTGCGAAAAGGACTTGCGCGGATTTGGCCAATGGGGACAGTGAGCTATCCGTTAACGCGATGATTGTCCGCCCCTGCGCTGCGACCTCTTCGACAATCGAAACAACTTCGTTTGCATAGAACCGAAACGAGACCGCCAGCAGCACATCTTTGGTGCCCATCGTACGCGACACATGGGTGGCAAGTCCGCCGCTAGGATCAAGCATTATACATTTTTTCCCTACCATCGTAAGGAGATAGCGGATCAATTCGACCACTGGCGCAGATCGCAATTGACCGAGAAGAAACACCGTTTCTGCTTCGCTCAAAATCTCGGCGGCTTCGGCCAGATCGTTGGAGTCGATCTCATCAAGCAGGCTTTGCACAGAGGCGGCATCGCTGATGACCATATCCCGCAACAGTTCCGCCTCTGACAGATCAGCACGTGACTTCAGTTCTTGCTTAAGCGAATGGACCCGTGCCTCAAACCCTGGGGCCGCTGTCGCGAGCCGTTGTTGAAACATTGCTTGCAGACTTTTGAAGCCATCGTACCCAAGAGACTGCGCGAACCTGACAAAGCTGGACGCATGGATGTCACAACTTTGGGCGATTGCATTGACCGAACGGACCGCCACGTCATTGGGGTTTTGCGTGAGATATACCGCAATCTGCTGATATGTCTTGCTCATGCTGTCATGACGATCATGGATCAGACGGATCAGGCTTTCGTAATCCTCAGGTGGCGACGCTTGGTTCATTTTGGATAGTCCCGGTTGTCATGTTTCGGCGATTAAACGTCGATCCAGCTTGAAGAGACCGAAGACCTTTGAATGCTCTCAACAAGGTGTTGAATCCGCAGCCCCTTTCGGAATGAGAACGGCTCTGGCCCTTGTCCGGCAATCGCGCGGACATATCCAGCGACTTCGATGGCTTTCAGATCGTTAAATCCGATCTGGTGGCCCGGAGCCACACAGAAATTGCCATATGGTGCGTGGTCTGGCGCGGCTTCGATCCGGCGGAACCCTCTGCGGCCGGGCGCATCGTCGGTCGCATAAAAGTGCAGTTCGTTGAACCGTTCCTGACTGAAGCACAGCGCGCCTTTTGATCCATAGACCTCAAAATCGTGCTGCATCTTGCGCCCTGTGGCGATCCAGTTGCCTTCGATTGATCCACTGGCGCCGTTTTGAAAACGCAAGAATGCGCGTCCGATGTCGTCGGCCTCAATGGCGCGACGACCGCCCTTGCCATCAGGGCGTTCGGCAATTGCTGTGACGCAATCGCCCATGACGCGTGTTATCGGGCCCAACAGGAATTCAGCGGTCGCCAGCGCATGACTGCCCAGATCGGCCAGCGCGCCGCCGCCGGCCGGATCATGGCGGAAGGTGTATGGATCATCGGCATTTGCCATGTAATCTTCGGCATGTAACCCGCGATAGCCACGGATGTCGCCAAGCTCCCCGCCTGCAATCATCTCGCGCGCGAGGGTGAGCATCGGGTTGCAAATATAGTTAAATCCGACTTGCGTCTTGATCCCCGCGGCCTCAGCTGCGTCGGCCATCTCAGCGGCGTCATTAGCGAGCGGGGCCAATGGTTTTTCGCAATAGACATGTTTGCCTGCGGCAATCGCCTCAAGCGCCATTTCCTTGTGCAAGGCATTGGGCGCGGTGATGTCGATCACGTCGATTTCGGGGTTGGCGAGCATCGTGCGCCAGTCGGACGTCGCGTTGCGAAAGCCGAACTCATGGGCGGCGCGGGCAGCGGTTTCGTCATTGATATCGGCCACCGTGTGCATATCAATCTGCATCGGCAGGTCAAATACCTTTTGTGCCGTGGCAAAGCCAAAGACATGGGCCTTGCCCATAAAGCCCGAGCCGATCAGCCCAATGGAGAGTTTTGGTTTTTCAGTCATTTCAATGCATCTTTGTTAACGATCAGGGCGGGATCAAGGGTGCCGTTTAGGGCGTCCATTGCGTTATCGACACAGGAGAGGGCCATGCGCTCGCTGGCTTCTTTCGTCAGGCCTGCGATATGCGGTGACAGGATCGCGTTGTCGTGGTTGGCCAGCGCCATGTCATCTGTAGGCGGTTCAATATCGAACACGTCCAGCCCGGCGGCGTGGACACGGCCATCGGACAGTGCCGCCGCAAGCGCGGTTTCACACAGCACCCCGCCACGCGCGGTATTGGCGATGACCATGCCGGGCTTCATCTGGTCGAACTCGGTCGCACCAAGAACCGGTTTTTCCCCCCGTGGCACATGCAGCGACAGGCAATCCGCCCAAGCCAGCCCCTCTGACAGCGTTTCAACCGGGTCTACGGGGCCGTCAGGCCAACCCTGTGATTGCAGATAAGGGTCGTAGGCACGAACCGTCATGTCAAAGCCTGCGGCCATCCGCGCCAGTTTTTGCCCCGCACGGCCATAGCCGATGATCAACAGGTTCCGGCCGGAAATTTCGCGCTGTTCCAATTGGTTGCGCCATCCCCATTTCGATGGATCGCGCACGGCGCGGTCGGCGCGGATCGCCTGTTTCGCACCCGCCAACAGTTGCATCATCGCCTGTTCCGCGACCGAGACCGAGTTCACATCGCTGACAATCGCCAGCGGTATGCCACGCGCGTTCAATGCCGCCACATCAACTGCATCATAGCCGACCCCATGACGCGACACGACTTTCAGGCGCTCGGCAAGGGCGATCGTGGCCGCAGACAGCGGTTGGGTTCGGATCACCAGCGCATCCGCCGTGGCGATGTGTTTGGCAACGCTCGGCTCATTAATTTCTTCGAGATAGGTGATTTTGATACCGTCGGATTTCAGCGCATCCAGCCGTGCAACGCCCGTGGGGTGCAGTTTCCCCGCGACAAGAAGATGCGTCATCAATACATCCCCCCATCGTCGCCTGCATCACCGTCGCGTCCGTTCAATTTGCGCCATGCCGCGACAGAGGCACCTGCGGCCCCCGCGAGCAGGCGGGAATCGCCGCCGACTGTGGTCAGGTCATAGCCCCAGCCAATGGCCTGCGCCGCGTATTCGGGTGTGCCGCAATGCAGGCATGCCTTGATGCCATTGGCCTTGCAGACATCCGCGATGCGTTTGATCAGCGCGATCATCTCGGGTTCCTGCCGATCAAAGCCGGGGGGAAGCCGCCCTTCCTGCGTCCCCAACGTCAGGTCGGCGGGTCCGACATAAATGCCATCGAGCCCTGGCGTCGCGGCGATCTCTTCCAGATTGGCCACACCGTCGGCGGTTTCGATCATCGCGAGCGCCAGCACCTCGTCATTCGCTGCCACGCCGTAGCCGGGCATCGCAACAGCGGCGCGTGTCGGGCCAAAGCTGCGTTGCCCATGGGGTGGATAGCGCATGTAGGACACGAATTCTTCGGCCTCGGCGCGGGTGTTGACCATCGGGCAGATGATTCCCATCGCCCCCGCATCCAGCGCCTTCATGATATAGCCCGGATCGCGCCACGGCACCCGCGCCATCAGCGTCGCACCCGACGCCTTCATCGCCTGTAACATCGGCAGGACGTCGCCGTAATCAAGCGCGCCATGCTGAATGTCGATTGTCACGCTGTCATAGCCCTGTGCGGCCATGATCTCGGCGGTGAAGGGATTGCCGATGGAACACCAGCCATTCAATGCGGGTTTTCCTGTGGCCCACAGCTGTTTAAGCTTATTCTTTTGCATCATATGCCCCTCAAAAGACGATCTGGGACAGCTTGGTGTCGAGATAATCCTCGATCCCCTCGGTGCCGCCTTCGCGGCCAAGGCCGGAATAGTTGGTGCCGCCAAAAGGGGCTTCGGACGCGGCCAACGCAAAGGAGTTGATCCCGACCATACCTGATTTCAACGTGGCCACAGCCCGACGTGCCCGCTCGGGGCTTTGGGTGAATGCATACGCCGACAGGCCCATGGTGGAGGCATTCGCACGTGTCAGCGCCTCATCGTCGTCCGAGAATCGGCTGATCGCGGCAATAGGACCGAAATTTTCTTCAGCAAAGGCGCGCATGTCGTCGGTGACATTGCTCAGCACCGTCGGCTCATAGAAATGGCCCGCATTGAAACCCGAAGCGCGCTTGCCACCCGTTTCCAGTTTGGCACCTGCCGCAATGGCATCTTGCACGATTGCATCGACCTCGGTCATCCGGCCTGCGTTGATCAAAGGTCCCATTTCGGTCGCGTCGTCCAGCCCGTCGCCCAAGGTCAGGGCAGCAGCACGTTTGGCAAATTCAGCGACAAATTCATCATGCATGCTGTCATGCACAAAAAAGCGGTCAGGGGTTACGCAGACCTGGCCCGCGTTGCCGAACTTCGACGGGACACAGACATCTAGTGCAGCCCCCAGATCGGCGTCGTCAAATATGATGCAGGGCGCGTTGCCGCCCAGTTCCATCGACACTTTCTTCACGGTATCAGATGCATCACGGATCATCTGCTGGCCAACACGGGTGGAACCAGTCAGCGACACTTTGCGCACGCGTGGATCGGCCATAATCGGGCCATAGGTGTCGGCTGTCGACCCAACCACAAGGTTTACCGCACCGTCAGGCAGGCCACCCGCGCGGATGCAATCGACCATCACCATGGCAACGCCCGGTGTCTGCGAGGAAGGGCGCAGAACAACCGGGCAGCCCGCCGCAAGAGCGGGAGCAATCTTGCGTGCAGGAAGGGACGCCGGAAAGTTCCACGCGGTAAATGCGCCAACAATCCCAACAGCTTCTTTCGTGATTTCAAAGCGGCCACCGGGCACGCGGCTTTCGACCACGCGACCGTAGATCCGGCGTGCTTCCTCAGCGTACCAACGGAACTGATCAACCGAGAGCACCCATTCGCGACCTGACTGCGCCAGCGGTTTGCCGGTCTCGGTTGAGATCATGCGCGCCGCTTCATCCGCGCGCGCGGTCATTTCATCTGCGATCCGGTGCAATGCGTCAGCACGGGCAAAGCCACCCATGTCACGCAGGGGCGGCAACGCGCTGTCTGCAGCGTCAATTGCGCGCTGGGTATCAGCGGCAGTGGCGGATGTGACATCACCAAGTGATTTTTCTGTTACAGGGCTGATTACGGTCGCAGTTGCTGCGCCGGATTCCCATTGCCCCGCGATGAAAAGGCCGAATTTCTGATACATTTTTGCTACCTCGTTGATGTTGATGAAGGGCCTGACACAGCCAAAATGATGGCGTCCATTGGGCCTGAAACGGCAGACCTTCCCGTGCCGATGTGGCCAGGGACGAGTCTAGAAATGCCAGGCATAACCCCTCCCAAAAAAGCTCTTGCAATATTTGTTGCGAAAAATATCATTAGTCAATAGTTATTGCACAACACTGTGAGAATCTCGGAGGGGAAACGGCATGGCCGGAGATACGATCAAGTTGACAGTAGGACAGGCGCTGGTGCGTTACCTGATCAACCAGCACACTGAAATCGACGGACATCGCGTACCGCTTTTTGCCGGTGTTTATGGCATTTTCGGCCATGGAAACGTGACTTGCCTCTCTGAGGCGCTGGAACAGGTTCAGGACGTTCTTCCAACGTGGCGCGGCCAGAACGAACAATCCATGGCGCTTGCCGCGATCGGCTATGCCAAGGCAAAGCTGCGGCGGCAAATCATGGTCGCCACCACCTCTGTCGGACCGGGCGCTACCAATATGGTGACTGCTGCGGGTGTCGCGCATGCCAATCGTTTGCCAGTGCTGCTCTTGTCGGGGGATACTTATATCAACCGTCTACCAGACCCGGTTTTACAGCAAGTTGAACACTACGGCGAACCGTCAACAACTGTGAATGACAGCTTCCGCGCTGTGTCGCGGTTCTGGGATCGGGTCACCCATCCTGCACAAATTATTTCGTCCTTGCCGCAGGCAATTGCGACGATGCTCGACCCTGCTGATTGCGGTCCGGCGTTCATTGGCTTGCCGCAGGATGTTCAGGAAATCGCCTATGATTACCCAGTAGAGTTTTTCGAGGAAACGCTCTGGGCCATTCCGCGCTCCCGCCCTGATCGTGATCAGGTTGCAGCAGCAGCCGCGCTTCTGAAAACCGCAACCAAGCCGCTGATCATCTCTGGCGGTGGTGTGCGCTATTCCGGCGCTGCGGAGGCGTTGGCCGATTTCGCTAGGGCGCGAGGCATCCCCATGGCTGAGACCATCGCAGGAAAAGGCGCGGTGATGCCCGATCACCCCGCCTATGTTGGACCACTTGGCATCGAAGGCACGGATGCGGCCAAAGAACTGGCCGAAGGTGCTGATGTCGTAATTGCAGTTGGCACGCGGCTACAGGATTTCACCACTGGATCGTGGACGACATTCAATCGCGACACGCAGTTCATCAACATCAACGCCGCACGTTTCGACGCGCGCAAACATCGATCCCTGCCAGTGGTTGGAGACGCATTGGAGTGCCTGTCAGATTTTGATGCTGCTATGGGTGATTGGGTCTGTGATCCCGCGCGCATGACACAGGCGCAGGCGCTTTATGCGGATTGGAATATCATGCTGGATGCAGGCCAAGCGCCCACAGATGCGCCTCTTCCGAGCTATGCACAGGTCATTGCTGTGGTGAACAGGGTCGCGACGGAAAAGGACACGATGGTCACCGCTGCTGGCGGCCTACCGGGCGAAACGGTCAAGAATTGGCGCGTGAAAGCGGCCAATACTTTTGACTGCGAGTTCGGGTTTTCCTGCATGGGGTATGAAATTGCCGGAGCTTGGGGCCACGCGATGGCCAAGGATGGCGATGGCGTGCCGATCGTCATGGTCGGTGACGGTTCCTACATGCTCATGAATTCAGACATTTATTCTTCGGTCCTATCGGGGCACAAGATGATCGTTGTTGTCTGCGACAACGGTGGCTTTGGTGTCATCAACCGTTTGCAAACGGGTATGGGCGTGCCGGGTTTCAATAACTTGCTCAAAGACTCGCGGGTTCTGAACAAAAACAACCCGCTGCACGTAGATTTTGCCAAACATGCGGAATCTATGGGTGCCCTTTCGCGGCACTGCGACAGCCTCGCCGATCTTGAAGCGGCGATGGAGTGGGCCCAGACCACGGATCGCACAACTGTCATCAGCATCAATTCCGATGCCTACACTTGGACTCCCGGTGGGGCCGACTGGTACGTGGGCGTCCCTGAAATCAACGAACGTGAAAGCATCCGTGAAGCCCGAAAAGGGCAGGAAGCCTTCCGCGCCAAACAACGTCGTGGGGTCTGATCGATGCTGAAAGCACAACTGGGGATCGCACCAATTGCATGGTGGAATGACGATCTGGCCGAACTTTCCGACGACGTCAGCCTTGATGAATGTTTGCGGCAAGCGGCAGAGGCTGGACTGACTGGTATGGAAACGGGCCGCCGCTTTCCGATGAATATGCATGAACTTGGGCCGATCCTTGACCGCCACGGCATCTCCGTCTGTGGTGGCTGGTTTTCGGGTCTGCTGCTTGACGGCGATATCGAGGTCGAGAAAGATCGAATTGCCGAGCAGCACGCGTTCTTTGTGGCCGCCGATGCGCCTTGCATCGTTTATGGCGAAACTGCGCGTTCAGTTCAAGGCGAGCGCAACACCCCTTTGGCGCAGAAGCCGATGCTGACCGAGGCCGAGATGGCAGAATATGGGCGCAAGGTGTCGGATTTTGCCGATTGGTGCGCGGCAGAAGGCATGCCGATCAGCTATCACCACCATATGGCGGCCGCGGTAGAAACCGAGGCCGAGCTTGATCTTTTCATGAAACATTCCTCTGTGCCGCTGTTGTTTGATGCCGGTCACATGGCTTTTGCCGGTGGCGACAATCAGCGTGTTATCGAAAACCACCACGCGCGGATCAGCCATGTTCACACCAAGGACGTGCGATTGCCCGTCATGGAAGCGTTGGATCGCAAAGTGGAGAGTTTCCTTGATGCGGTGATCAAAGGGGCCTTCACCGTGCCCGGCGATGGATCGCTGGATTTCGAAGAGATCGTGAAAGCACTGGCCGCCCAAGGGTATGAGGGTTGGTTTGTCATCGAGGCGGAGCAAGATCCCATCGCAAATCCACCACTGGACATGGCGATCAAGGGACGTGCCGAGCTGAAGCGCGTGATGGATGCCGCGGGCTATGAGGTGGCCGGATGAACCGTATTGACGGCAAAATCGCTGTGGTCACAGGCGGTACCCAAGGGCTGGGGGCCGCTGTGGCAAGGCTTTTTGCCGAGGCCGGTGCCGCTGGCATCGTGATCGTCGGTCGCGGTGCAGAAAAAGGGCGGGCCAAGGCGGAAGAGATCACAAACGTCACAGGTGTTCCCGTGCACATGGTCGCTGCCAATCTGGCGGACATGGATGATGTTCGCAACATCATGGCGCAAAACGACAAATTGTTTGGGCGCGTTGATATTCTGGTCAACGCCGCTGGCTTTACAGATCGGGGCAACCTTCTGAACACAACGCCGGACCTGTTCGATGAGATGATCGCCGTCAACACGCGCGCGCCGTTCTTTCTGATCCAGGATGCGGTGAAGATCATGGAGCGTGAGGAGATCGAAGGCCGGATCGTAAATATAGGTTCAGTCTCTGGTCAGGTAGGGCAGCCGTTTCTGGCACCCTACGCCACCTCCAAGGGCGCGCTTTCGACGCTAACGCGTCATGCGGGCTTTGCGCTGATGCGCAATCGCATCCACGTCAATCAACTCGATATTGGTTGGATGAATTCCGATCACGAACGCAAGATTCAAGAGGCCGAATCCGGCGATCCCGACTTTATCGACAAACAGGCGGCCTTGTTGCCGTTTGGCCGATTGTTGGACCCCAAAGAAGTCGCCAAGGCCGTGTTGTGGATGGCGTCCGATGACAGCGGGATGTTGACCGGATCGGTTATACATTTTGATCAATCCGTTTGGGGCGGCTGCGACGCGCAGGCCCCTGCGCCGGCAGAGAAGTTGGTGCCGTGATCGCGAAAGACCAGGGCAACAGGCTTGGCCTGTTGTTCACCGAATTCCTCAATGAAGAGGAAATGAGCCTATCAAATGGCTTCCGGATTTCAAAGGTGCGCCGGACACCATCCTATGGGAGGAAACCATGAAGAAAGTACTTATGGCGGCCATGACTGCCTCTATCGTAGCGGGTGCGGCATTTGCCGAAGAGCGCTATGTCATGATCACACACACGCAAGGCACAGATCCGTTCTGGCCTGTCGTTGAAAAAGGTGGCCGTGACGCCGCTGAAGACGTGGGGGCAACGCTTGAGTATAACTTTGACGTGTCCGGCGACATGGCTGCAATTGCAAAGCTGATAGAAGCAGCTGCCGCTACACAGCCTGATGGCATTATCGTTTCGTTGCCTGACGCTGATGCACTTGGGCCTGCGATCCAGGCTGCGGTTGCTGATGGCATTCCAGTTGTGACCATCAACTCTGGCCTCGAACATTCTGCTCGTCTGGGTGCATTGATGCACGTTGGTCAACCCGAGAGCCTTGCTGGCAAGAGCGCCGGAGAGCGCGCTGCTGCCGAAGGTGTGACCAACGGTCTTTGCTTGAACCAGGAGGCATTCAACACGGCACTTGTTGATCGTTGTTCTGGCTATTTCGAAGGCCTCGGCGGCGAACTGAACATGATCGACGTGTCGAATGACCCGGCCCAAATCGAAACCCGTACTGCTGCTGCACTGCAGGCTGACGAGACGATCGACGGCATTCTGGCTGTTGGACCGCATGTTTGCGAAGCAGCAACCAACGCTATCGAATCAGTTGGTGCAGATGTTCATCTTGCGTGTTTTGACCTTAGCCCAGGTGTGATGAATATGATTCAGGACGGACGTGCTGCCTTTACCATCGACCAACAGCAGCGTCTGCAGGGCTACATGCCCGTGATCGTTCTGCATCTCTACAACAACCACGCCGGTCTGTTGCCCGGTGCAAATATCCCATCCGGCCCAGGCTTTGTGGATGCTTCTAACGCAGCTGGCGTCGCTGCGCTGGCTGGTATTGACCGCTGACATCGGACGAAACGATATCAGAACAGGCGGGATGCTCCCGCCTGTTCTTTTCGTTTTTCGCAAAGGCATATTGAAGAGGACACAAAATGGCCAATACGAATGAAGCCGGAAGGCTAAAGCAAGAAACTGCAATTGAAAAAATAATTCGGCGCCCCGAGATCGGGTCCTTTGTTGTGATGCTGGTGATCATCGTTGCACTTGCAATCGCATCTGAAGGCAAGTCCTTCAATGCTCTGGGCTTGAAGAACAATGTCGCGATCATTGCGCAGTATGGTATCATCGCAACCGGTGCGGCCGTGCTGATGATCGCAGGTGAATTTGACCTCTCGATTGGATCCATGATCGGCTTTGCAGGCATGGCGATGTCGATGATGCTTAAATGGGGTCTCCCGTTTGGCATGGGCGAGGCGACACCTGTTACCGCTTTTGCAGTCACACTGGCGATGACACTGGCACTAGGCTGGCTGATCGGCACGGTCGTTGTGCGCTCTGGCCTTTCCAGCTTCATCGTGACTCTCGCATTTCTGTTCTTGCTGCGCGGCGTGACCGAGGTGAGCTTTCGCCTGATCAACAAGTCCACTCAGATCTCGGGCTTGCCCGACTACAAAGAAGAAAGCTGGTTCGCCAACCTTCTGGGCGGTGACGTCTTTGGTTGGTTCTATGATCTGTGGTTCATGCTTGGTGGCAATCTCAATCGCCGTGGCGAACAATGGGTCGAAGGCTTTGACGCACGCTTCCTTTGGTGGCTTGTCATCGCTGGCATCGCGTATTTTGTCTTGAGTCGCACACAGATCGGCAACTGGATTTACGCCACCGGCGACAACAAAGAAGCCGCCCGCGCAAACGGTGTTCCCGTCAATCGCGTTAAGATTGGCCTTTTCATGTTTACAGCTTTCTGCGCGACCATGTTTGCAGCCTGCCAGGTGTTTGACACCAACACATCGGACGCCGCAAAAGGCAATCTGATGGAGCTTTTCGCGATTGCCATTGCGGTTGTCGGCGGGACGTTAATGACCGGCGGTTTTGGGTCGGTAATCGGCGTTGTCTTTGGCGCGATCACAGTTGGCCTCGTGGCAAACGCGGTGTTCTTTATCCCGGCAATCGATGGCGCATGGTTCCGTGTCTTCCTTGGCGGAATTCTTTTGGCGGCTGTGTTTGCGAACGAACGTATCCGGAAACGTATTACAGGAGGTATCTGATATGGCTGATCCGTATCTGCGCGTCGAAGGACTGGTCAAACGGTTCGGTCCGTTCACTGCACTTGGTGGGGTAGATCTCGAGGTTTTCCCTGGCGAAGTCCACTGCCTGCTTGGCGATAACGGCGCTGGCAAATCCACCCTGATCAAAACCCTGGCCGGCGTTCATGAACCGACCGATGGCAAGATCTACATCGAAGGTAAACCGGTCGAGTTCCGTTCGCCACGTGATGCCTCTGATGCCGGGATTGGCACAGTGTATCAGGATTTGGCCATCAACCAGCTCCTCAGCGTGACCCGCAACTTCTTTATGGGGCGCGAGCTTAAGGGCCCACTGGGGACTCTGCGCATGGACGAAATGAACATGATCGCCCATGACGAAATGCTCAAGATCGGAATCGATTTCTCGGATCCGACACAGGCCGTAGGAACGATGTCTGGTGGTCAACGCCAAACCCTGGCGATCGCACGTGCCATCTACTTTGGGGCTAAGGTTCTGATCCTTGATGAGCCGACTTCAGCCTTGGGTCAAAAGCAGCAAATGGGTGTCTTAAAGACAATCAAGAAGGTCCGCGCACGCGGTGACATCGCGATCATCTTTATCACCCACAACGAAATCCACTCTCGGCTTGTGGGGGATCGCTTTACGTTCCTAGCGCTTGGCCAAACGATTGGTGCAGGCACAAATGCCGAAATCGGGGACGAAGAGATGCGCCGCCTAATGTCCGGTGGCGCTGAAATGGGCGATCTGGAGCAGGAGTTGGCTGCGATCTAATCCTCCCGGATCGTAGCTTACCAGACGCGGCTCAACGGAACCGCACAACACTCGCTTTCCGGTTCGTCCAACACCGGTCGACCCAAAAACGATGAACCAGAAAGCGAGTAATAATTGTGCCCATGCTTTGATTGAAGGCAAGATTCTTTCTACTAAAATACTCACCTTCACGGGCCGGCTGAACTGGTCCAAAACCTGCTGAATCCAAACAGTCCGCGCAACTGTGAAACACGACCGCATAAACTCCAAATTACAGCCTACGAAACATGCTACCTCTTGTGTGAAGGACTGGTTTTCTCGCTGCTCGGCAAGACCAAAGCTCTCGCTTTTGCAGCATTCTTCGTGCTGCGTGCGCTCGCAGCACGAAGATCAAATTCACAGTTTGGGCTCTCAGCGGACCTTGATGCCGCTTGGGCGAGCTCAATGGTGCCCGATGGCGGGTCAGAGCCCAGAGAAACCGATGCTGCGCGATGCACGAATGGCAGCTTGGGGTCTTTTCCGCAGATTGCAATCAAACTAGCCATAATGTCTCCACAAATACATTGATAATGAAATTTCATTATTATATAAAGCGCTGACAGAGAGCGAGAATCACCATGCCCAGAAGCACCAAAGAGCAAACCGGAAAGAAACTGCGCGATGCGGTCGTCGCAGAAGCGGTTGAGAACGGGATTGGTACGGTGGGCGTGTCTGCTGTTGTGGCCCGCGCCAAAGTGTCTGCCGGGACGGTCTATGTTCACTACCAAAACAAAGATGACATGCTCGCCCGTGTTTACATGGACCTCAAAGCTGAGCTGCACGCTCGTATTACGGATGGACTGGAAACCACAAACACGACCGAGTTGATCCGCGAGATGTGGTTCAATATGTTCGCTTTTGTCAGCGAGAGACCTCGAGACTTTCTCTTCCTTGAATACTGCAGCACTGCGAAGCTTTTGAATCCAGATCAACAGCGTGTCGTCGACGGCTACACCGAAGACATCGGAGATGTGCTGCAGCGTGGCATCGACGATGGCACATTAGCCCCGCTGGATCGCCGCCTTTTAACGCTCATGCTGATCGCTCCGGCCGAGAGGTTGGCGCGCCGCGCGGTCTTGTCTGGCGAGAATATCCCGACCGAGACCATCGAGCAGATCTTTGACAGGGTCTGGCTCTCAATTTCCAACTCTGCATAAGAAAGGGCACACATGCCTAAGGTCATTCTCATCACGGGGACCTCGACAGGTCTCGGCATTTCCATCGCTGTTCAGGCGGCCCAGGCAGGGCATGTTGTCTATGCGACAATGCGCAATCTGGAAAAGCGGGCGACGCTTGACGAGGCCGCAAAGGCCGCTGATGTATCCCTGAATGTCTTGCAACTGGACGTTCAGGACGCGGCTTCTGTCTCCTCGGCGGTTGCGCAAATCCTCGCAGAACAGGGGCGCATCGATGCATTGATCAACAACGCGGGCCTTGGGTTCGCGCGCAATATCGAACAGACGAATGAGGCAGACATTCTGCGTATCATGGACATCAACTTCATGGGGGTGATGCGCACCACGAAAGCGGTTCTGCCAGCGATGCGAGCGGCAAAATCCGGGCATGTGGTGAACATCTCGTCCGTGGGCGGACTTGTCGGGCAACCTTTCAATGAAATCTACTGCGGCGCCAAGTTTGCTGTCGAAGGATTTACTGAGGCGCTGGCCAGCTATGTTACACTCGGCTTCGGCGTGAACTTCTCGCTCATCGAGCCCGGCGGCATTGCGACAGAATTTGCCAACACCGTCTTGAGAGAAATCGCCGAGACAGGCGGCATGTTGGAAGACGACTACCTCCCATTGCTGCAGAAATATGTGGGTGGCTCTCAGAGCAGACAGGGCGACACCTACCAAACACCAGACACCGTGGCGCAGGTTGTCATGCAGGTTGTTGAAGCAAACTCGCCGCCCCTGCGCGTGCGAACATCAGAGTGGTCCGAAAACATCACCCGTTTCAAAACCGGCCTTGACCCCGACGGCCTGAAACAGCGCGATCTTATCGTCGAACGCTTCCTCAGCTGATACGGATACCAATTCGAAGGTCTATCATCATGAAAATCTTTGCGCTTGTTGTGTTTTCCCTCCATGCTCTTGCCGAGCTCACTTTCGGCGCGAATGCGTTTCTTTCTGGCGGCTTTTCGTCACAATCCGTTGAGGCGCTCGAGAACCAACCCGCAAACATCGCCGGTGCGGCGCGGTTTTTGGGCACGGCATTGATGTCGCTTGGGCTGTTGGGCGCGATTGTTTTGTTCGGGCCGGGTGTCGGCTCATCAATGGGCCGCTCTGTTGCTGTTTTGCTGGCGCTTTTCCACGGGATCGGAGTGGTTGGAGTCCTACTGACCGCGCAGCAGAATACCGGGTACATGACGCAAGGTGCAGCGCCGCTCATTGTACATCTCGTGCTTGCCCTTGGTTTTTTGATTGTGCTTGCGCGACACCGATTGATCAGGATCGATTGATACGGGCATCTCTTTAAGCCTGTCTCCTGCGAGATTTCAGGATTGGTGGAATTTAACAACCTAAATCACGTTTTTTTCAAACTGTTTTTTGCCCAAACCCGTTACGAGCGATGGCAACCGAGTGACATTTTGACAACCTGAAGCTTCCTAAAGCTGCCATTGGCGCAGCCGCAGCGAAAGCTAACAATGTCCCGCAACCCAGTCATCTGGTTCTCGATTTCGCTGCATCGGGCCCGAAGGTCCGCTTTGCCCGCCGCGCCGCAGCAGATTTCAGTGGGGTTCACCGGACGCATACACTCCAAAGTGAATCACCGAAGATCATCCAAACTAAAACGAGAATGGTGCCCTTGTCCCCCATATGTCCCCCACGACGGGCAAAGCTTGTTACCGAAAGCAGCAATCCACACAAGACATTGATTTATAAGGAAAAATGGTGAGCCGTGATGGGTTCGAACCATCGACCTACTGATTAAAAGTCAGTTGCTCTACCAACTGAGCTAACGGCCCACTAGAGGCGCTACTTAGAAAGGCCCGCGCGTGCGGTCAACCCCCAAATGCTTCGCACCGCTGGATAAGTGCCTGCGCTTTGATTATATCGCCGCCATGACCGCAAACGACTCAGCATATTTGCCCTTTATGAAGATGCACGGGCTTGGAAACGACTTTGTTGTCGTGGACGAACGGGGAATCACGCCGCGCGTGGATGCTGCTGTTGCCGTGGCCATTGCCGATCGCAATCGAGGTGTTGGGTTTGATCAATTGGCGGTGCTGTCAGAGACACCTGATGCCGACGTCCACCTGACCTTCTGGAACAGCGATGGGTCGCAATCCGCGGCCTGTGGCAATGCCACCCGATGCATTGCCCGCCACCTGATGGAAGAGACAGGCAAGACTGCACTGACCATCACCACGGATCGCGGCGCTTTGCAGGCGCGGGATGCCGGCGATGGGCGGACCTCGGTCAATATGGGGCAGCCGCAGCTGGCTTGGGATGAAATCCCGCTGGCCCACGAAATGAATACGTTGGAGTTGCCAATCGAAGGTGCACCGACAGCCACCGGCATGGGTAATCCGCATTGCACCTTCTTTGTTGATGACGCCGAGGCGGTTGATCTGGCCGCAATGGGCGCGGCCCTAGAACATCACCCGCTTTACCCGCAGCGCACAAATGTGCAGTTTGCCAGCCTCATCGGTCCTGACCACATGCGCATGCGCGTGTGGGAGCGCGGCGTGGGGATCACCCTTGCCTCTGGCTCTTCCTCTTGTGCGACGGCTGTTGCCGCCGCCCGGCGCGGCCTAACCGGGCGCGATGTGACGATTGATCTGGATGGCGGTCGCCTGCAGATTAGCTGGCGTGATGATGGGGTCTGGATGACCGGCCCGACCGCCCATGTCTTTGATGGTGTCTGGCGTCTGTAATGTCTGACCAAGCGCCCATCTTTTCCAACCACGGTTGCAGGCTAAACGCCTATGAGACTGAAGCGATGAAGGACCTCGCTCAGGCTGCAGGCGTGGGCAACGCCATTGTGGTGAACACCTGTGCTGTCACGTCAGAGGCAGTGCGCAAGGCCCGGCAAGACATCCGCAAGCTGCGCCGTGATCACCCGGATGCCAAATTGATTGTGACAGGCTGTGCCGCGCAGACGGAACCGGACACATTTGCGGGGATGGATGAGGTTGATGTTGTCCTCGGCAATACCGAAAAGATGAACCCCACAACGTGGGCCGGCCTTGCCCCTGATCTGATCGGGCGGACAGAGCCGGTGCAGGTTGATGACATCATGTCAGTTACCGAAACCGCCGGGCATTTGATCGACGGGTTCGGCACCCGCAGCCGCGCCTATGTGCAGGTTCAGAACGGCTGCGATCATCGATGCACTTTCTGCATTATCCCTTATGGGCGCGGCAACTCTCGCTCGGTTCCAGCTGGGGTTGTCGTTGATCAGATCAAGCGGCTGGTCGACAAGGGCTATAACGAAGTTGTCCTGACAGGCGTGGACCTGACCAGTTGGGGTGCCGATCTGCCCGGTGCGCCAAAACTGGGTGATCTGGTCATGCGCATCCTGAAACTGGTGCCTGATCTGCCGCGCCTGCGCATCAGTTCGATTGACAGCATCGAGGTGGATGAAAACCTTATGCAAGCCATCGCGACTGAGCCTCGACTGATGCCGCATTTGCACCTGTCATTGCAGCATGGCGACAATATGATCCTAAAACGGATGAAGCGCCGCCATTTACGCGACGATGCCATCGCCTTTTGCCAAGAGGCGCGCAAGCTGCGCCCGGATATGACCTATGGCGCGGATATCATCGCCGGTTTCCCTACGGAAACGGAAGACATGTTCGCCAACTCCCTCGCGCTGGTGGACGAATGTGACCTGACTTGGCTGCATGTCTTTCCATATTCACCCCGCCCCGGCACACCTGCGGCCAAGATGCCTGCCGTGAATGGCACGCAGATCAAGGAACGTGCGGCACGGTTGCGCGCTGCCGGGTCCGCGCAGGTGAACCGCCATCTCACCGCGCAACCGGGCAAGACCCATAGCATCTTGATGGAAAACGCGCGCATGGGCAGGACAGAGCAATTTGCCGAGGTGCTGTTTGAAACCGACCAACCCGAAAGTCAGATCGTGCAGGCACAGATCACCGGGGTTGCGGGCCAGCAATTGACAGCATGACAACACATCCGGTTCTCTGGAGCTTCCGTCGCTGCCCCTATGCGATGCGCGCCCGTCTGGCGATCCAATCCAGCGGACGGCAGGTGGCTTTGCAGGAAATCCTGCTCAGGGACAAACCGGCACCGTTTCTTGCCGCCTCACCCAAAGGCACTGTGCCTGTTGTGCAGGACGGCGACGCGGTGATCGAGGAAAGTCGCGATGTGATGTTATGGGCCTTGGGTCGGAACGACCCCGAAGGCTGGCTGGATATGCCGCAAGAAGGGTTTGCCCTGATCGATACCTGTGATGGCCCGTTCAAGCAGGCGTTGGATCACACGAAATATGCAGTACGCTTTCCTGACCGGGATGAGGCCTGCGAGCGGGCGAAGGCGATGGTCTTTCTCAAAACGCTTAATGACCGTTTGCGCGACACCCCTTATTTGATGGGATCAAGGCGCACACTTGCGGATATGGCGATCCTGCCGTTTGTCCGCCAGTTCGCAAATACGGACCGGGTCTGGTTTGATGCGCAGGGGCTTGCACCTCTGACACAATGGCTGGATAATTTTCTGGCCTCGGATCGGTTTCGCGCGATTATGGTGAAGTATCCACCTTGGCAAGCAGGTCAGGATCAGGTCTTGTTTCCCTGATCCCAGGAAAAGGACACGTCCGCATGCAACTTTTGATTTCTCCGGCCTCTCCTTTCGTGCGCAAGGTGCGCGTCCTTTTGCGCGAGACGAACCTGATGGACGCCGTCGAAGAGGTGAATGTCACGACAACACCCTTGAACTCTGCTTCAGAGGTTTTGGCGGCAAATCCTATGGGCAAAATCCCTGCGCTGATCCGCTCAGACGGCCCCGGCATCTATGACAGCCGGGTCATCACACGCTTTCTGGATGACCATGCGGGCAGCAACCTTTATCCGCAAAGCCGCATCTGGGAAATTCTGACACTCGAAGCGACAGCTGACGCTATTATGGATGCAACCGTCGCGATGTCCTATGAGGCACGGTTGCGCCCAGCAGATCAGCAATCACCCGACTGGATCGAAGCGCAATGGGCCAAGGCCGCACGCGGTATTGCTGCCGTGAACAGCCGCTGGATAAGCCATCTGTCGGGGCCGTTGAACATTGGTCAGATTGGGGTAGCCTGCGCACTGTCCTACATTGATCTGCGGCATAGCGAACGTGGCTGGCGGAACGGGAATGAGGCATTAGCCGCATGGCACGCAGAATTTTCTGCGCGCGACAGCATGGTCACGACAAGACCTGAATAACCGGCTTAGAAATTAAAGCTGACACCCACATTCAGGGCATTGGTGACAACATCTGCTTCCAGCGTACCGCCGGATTCCAGATCAGCCGTGTTTGACGAAAAGGTGCCTTTGTATTCACCAAAGATCGACCATTGGTCATTGATCGGCATGGACGCACCGGCAATCCATGTCGCCGCAGGGCCGGTGATCTGGTAGCCGAACGTCTCTGATGCGCCGTTGGTCAACTCAACATGCGGCAAGGATAAGCCAACACCGCCACCAACATAGGGGCTGAGGTTGCCAACAACAGGAGCCCAGCGCCGGTAGGCATTGACGGTCAGGGTGTTCAAGCCGTCGGTCATTTCCAAAACATCATAGCCCGCCGGCAGCGAGTCGTCCGTCGGGTAGACTTTATTGTGGGCGAAATCCAATCCGTATCCGAACGTCGGGGTTTGCCACCGTGTGGCACGGATACCGTAATAGGGTGGCGCCTCGAACGACCGGCCTTCCCAATCAAGGGAAAAGTCATCATCGCCGATATCAGGATCACGAATCGAAATGTCCGATGATGGGGCAGACTGGATGCCGCCATAGAAGCTCAGCTGCACCTCTGCAGGTGCAGTTGCCGGAACAGCCAAAAGTGCCAAGCACAATGCAAGCGCGCGATTCATCAGAGTTGTCGTCCAGTTGGAGTGGTATCAAAGCAATTAGAGCAACCGGTGGTAGTCTGACAACACAACATTAAGCGAGGATGAAGCGAGACACCGTGATTGTAGCGGCGCTGTCACAGCTTACGCGTGGAACTGGAATTTTTCCGCCTACCATAGGCACTTATCGGCGGAAATTTGAACATCAGCGCGATCATCTCACTAACGCTTGGCGGCGAATCGGTCGCCAAATGTGCGCGGCAGATTTTTCCCCGCGGCAGCTGTTGAGTGTGGTTTGAGAACAATAAACTGACCTCGGGTGTTAAACTGCGCCAGATTGTCCGCTGGACGTTAATGGTTTTGGTGGATAAACAGCGGGAAATTTGGCCAAAAATGCGTTTTGGCCTAACTCTTTGAAGATGGCCCTAGGGCTTGTAACGGAATCGGAGATGTAACTCGTGTCACATGCAGATGATCATCAGGGTACACGCCGCGACTTTCTGTACTACGCGACCGCTGGTGCGGGCGTTGTAATGACAGGCGCCGCGGTTTGGCCGCTGGTTAACCAGATGAACCCGTCGGCGGATGTTTTGGCGCTTGCCTCGATCCGCGTTGATATCAGCGCGGTTGAGCCGGGCACACAAATCACTGTGCTTTGGCAGGGCAAGCCCGTCTTTATTCGGTCCCGCACCGAAGAAGAAATCGCAGAAGCCCGTGCAGTTGACGTTGCCGAGTTGCCTGATCGGGATGCCAACAACGCCAATCTGGGTGAGGTACCTGCAACCGACGAAAACCGTGCATTATCAGAAGATGGCACATGGCTGGTTCAGATGGGTGTCTGCACACACCTTGGCTGCGTGCCATTGGGCGACGCAGGCGACTTCCATGGCTGGTTCTGCCCGTGCCACGGTTCGCACTACGATACATCCGGTCGGATCCGCAAAGGCCCAGCGCCACGCAACCTGCCCGTCCCTGTCGCGTCCTTCGCGGACGAAACAACAATCCAACTGGGTTAAGGAGAGAAAGCCATGGGCGGAATTCCCCACGACCATTACGAACCAAAGACCGGCGGCGAAAAGTGGCTCCATAGCCGCCTACCCATTGTTGGTTTGCTCTATGACACACTGATGATCCCCACACCCAAGAACCTGAACTGGATGTGGATTTGGGGTATCGTTCTGGTTTTCACACTCGTGCTGCAGATTGTCACCGGTATCGTGCTGGTGATGCACTATGTTCCGCACGTCGATATGGCGTTCCAATCGGTTGAGCACATCATGCGCAACGTGAATGGCGGCCATATGATCCGCTATTTCCACATGAACGGTGCATCGCTGTTCTTTGTGGCAGTTTATGCGCACATCTTCCGCTCGCTCTACTACGGTTCGTATAAATCACCGCGTGAGGTGACATGGATCGTCGGGATGCTGATGTATGTTCTGATGATGGGCACAGCCTTTATGGGTTACGTATTGCCTTGGGGTCAGATGTCGTTTCACGGTACAGCCGTGATCACCGGCCTGTTTGGCGCGATCCCGTTCATCGGTGAATCTGTGCAGATCTGGCTGTTGGGTACGCCTAACGGTTCTATCGCACAGCCTGCACTGAACCGCTTCTTCTCGTTGCACTATCTGCTGCCATTCATCCTTCTGGGTCTGACAATTGTTCACGTCTGGGCCTTCCACACGACAGGCAACAACAACCCAACAGGAGTTGAAGTGCGTCGTGGGTCGAAAGAAGAAGCAGCCAAGGATACGCTGCCGTTCTGGCCGTATTTCGTGATCAAGGATCTGTTTGCGCTGGCAATCATTCTGGCCGTCTTTGTGGCTGTTGTGGGCTTCATGCCGAACTATCTGGGCCACCCCGATAACTACATTCCTGCGAACCCGCTGGTCACACCGTCGCACATTGTGCCGGAATGGTACTTCCTGCCGTTCTACGCGATCCTGCGTGCCTTTGACCAAGAGGTTTGGCTGGTGATTGCAGTCAACTGGCTGACCTTCGGCATCGTCGACGCCAAATTCTTTGGTGTTGTGGCAATGTTCGGCGCGATCGTTGTGATGGCACTGGCACCTTGGCTGGATACATCCTCGGTCCGCTCTGGCCGCTACCGTCCGATGTTCAAGTGGTGGTTCTGGCTCTTCGCCGTGAACTTCATACTGCTGATGTGGGTTGGTGCCCGCCCGGCAGAAGGGATCTATCCCTACATTGCCTTGATCGGTGCGACCTACTGGTTTGCTTACTTCCTCGTCATCCTGCCACTGCTGGGCGTGATCGAGAAACCAACCACTCCACCCGCAACGATCGAAGAAGACTTCAACGCGCACTACGCGCCGAAAAGCGATGGCGCTAAGCCAGCCGCCAACCCGGCCGAGTGAGAGAGGACCAAGACTGATGTTCCGTAAAATCACACTCACCGCCGCAACAGCGCTTGCCCTCATCGCAGGGCAGGCCATGGCCGCTGAAGTCGAGACAGAGATCACAGACTATGCGTTCCCGTTTGAGGGGCCGTTTGGCAGCTATGATCAGATGCAGCTTCAGCGCGGTCTGCAAGTCTACACCGAGATCTGTGCGGCCTGTCACGGTCTTGAACTGGTGGCGTTCCGCAACCTGCATGACGAAGGCGGCCCACACCTGCCCGAAGATCAGGTGCGCGCATATGCAGAGTTCTATGAGGTTTTCGATCAATCGCTGTTTGACGGCGAAGGGGATTTCCGTCCTGCAACACAGGCGGATCACTTCCCTGGTTCCAGCCTGTCCAACGCACCCGACCTTAGCCTGATGGCAAAAGCTCGCGCTGGCTTCCATGGGCCTTACGGCACTGGCATCAGTCAGTTCGTCAATGGCATGGGTGGTGCGGAATACATCGCGTCGTTGCTCGCCGGCTACCACGAAGAGCCCGAATGCGCGCTGGAAGGCGAGCCAATGGACGGCTTCTACAACGTAGCCTTCGGCGCTGGTGGTTTTCCAGAAAGCTGCATCGACGATCACGGTCACCACATGGTACCAGGCAGCTGGATTTCCATGTCGCAGCCGCTTTGGGGTGATGACGTTGTCTACGAAGACGGCTCCTCAACCGAGATTGAAGCGGTCGCCCAAGACGTGGCAGCATTCCTGATGTGGACAGCCGAACCAAAGCTGGTTGCGCGCAAGCAGGCCGGTCTGACGGGTGTATTGTTCCTGATAGTCCTGTCGGTCCTGCTGTACCTGACCAACAAGCGTATCTGGGCGCCACATAAGAACAAAGAATAAGATCAACTGATCTGACAACGACAAAGGCCCGCCAGTTTGGCGGGCCTTTTGCATTTCGTAAGGTGGATCTTGATCCACCTTACCCCAAATAAGCGGCCAGTGCGGGCGGCGGATCGTCCAACAAGACATCTGTCGCAACAGGCGCGCTCACCGCGCCGTCAGCAACCACCACCACCTGATCAGCAATGCGGCGCGCATCGACTGGATCATGGGTGACCATCACGACGGTTTTGCCAGCGGCGATCAGCTTGGCTTTGACCAAATCCAGCATGTCATCCTTCAAAGCAGGACCCAATGCCGCAAAGGGTTCATCCAGTAATACAAGCGACCGCCCTGCGACCAGAACACGACCCAGCGCAACCCGGCTTTGCTGCCCTCCTGAAAGAGCACCAGGCTTGCGATCAGCGAAACCTGACAGCCCGACAGACGCCAACGCCTCCGCAACGGTCGTTGATTGCTCTGACGACAGGCGCAAATCGGGCCGCAATCCCAACCCAATATTCTGCGCCGCCGACAAATGCGGAAATAGGTTATTGTCCTGAAACAGCATGCTGATCGGGCGCACTCCGGGCTGCACATCGGTCAGGTGCTGCCCATCCCACATCACACGACCCCCATCGGGTGTCAGAAACCCTGCAATTGCAGACAGCAAGGTGGACTTTCCTGCACCGGATGGCCCCATCAGTGCGGTAACCTGACCCGCTGCTATCTCAATATCCGCGGCCAGAGCAAAACCGCCCATACGCAAAGACAAGTTTTCAAACGTCAGCATCAGCGCGCCCTCCTCGATCACAAAGCCAAAACAGGGCAAAGCTGATCACCAGCAAAACCAACCCCGCACTTGCCGCCGTTTGCATCTGATAGGCCCCCATCAAGCGGTACATGGCAAGCGGCAAGGTTTCCTCACCCTGCCCCGCAAACAAGGCGATGACACCCAGATCACCCATCGACAGGGCAGCGGCCAACCCGGTGGCAAAGCCCAAAGGGCGGCGCGCGCGGGACAGAACGATCAACCGGATAAAGGTCCAGCCGCGCAAATCCAGCGATGCCGCCAAGCGCCCGTAATCGGCCAGAACCTGTGCTATCGCCGGTGCGACACTGCGCAAGGCAAAGGGCAGCGCGAGGGTGGCATTGGCAAGCATGGTCACCAGCAAAGCCACATCAGAGGGGCGCACGAAAGGAAACACAATCAAGAACGCACCGGTGCCAACGACCAGACCAGATGCCGCCAGCGGCAAGACACCGATCACAGAGATCAGCGCACCTCCCCGCAGGGCCAGCGCCAGGGCCATGCTCACACAAAGAACCGCTGAACCGGTTGCGACCACAACAGAGCGTCCAGCTGCTGCCCAAATGCTGTCAGGCAGATCAAACAATCCCGGAACGCCTCGGAATACGACCATTGCCAAGGGCAAAAGCAGGAACAGCGCCGCAAACAAGATCCAAAAAGCATCCACCGCAGGCCGGGCCGTATCCCACCGCTGCACCACACGGTCTAGTCCGGTGCCTACCTGATCACGTCCCGTCACACGCCACGCCAGAAACGCTGCACCCACGCACAGCCCAAACTGAATGCAGGCGAGCAACGCCGCCTTGCCGAGATCAAAGTCAAAGCGCAGCGCCTGATAGATTGCCAGTTCAACCGTCGTTGCGCGTGGGCCGCCGCCCATGGTCAAGGCAACCGCAAAACTTGTCAGGCAAATCAGAAAGATGACCAGAAAGCTGCTGGGCACGACAGCCCGCAACATTGGCCATTCCAGCAGGCGACCAACGGGGGCATTCAACGATGCGGCCAGACGAAACCGCTCGGCCGGGATGGCAAGCCAACCTTGCAGAAGAAAGCGGATCGCAAGCGGAAGATTGAAAAAGACATGGGCCAATACGACCCCATGCAGACCAAAAATCGAAATGGGCGGCAGGCCAATTCCCTGCAAAATCCCGTTTAGAACACCATCCCGTCCAAAGACCGCCAATAGCCCAAGAACGGCAACGATCACGGGTAACAAAAATGGAGCGCCCAGAAGGGTAATCAGCAACTGCCGCCCCGCAAACCGCCTGCGCGCCAAAGCTCGGGCTACGGGAATAGCAAGCGCAACGCTGATCGTCGCCGATAGCAAGGATTGCAGGATCGTAAAGTGGATCGCAGCCCAATCAGCCGGGGCCAATCCACTGCCCCATTCAGCACGCCAGGCAACTGCGCCCAGCGTGCCGAGGGTCAGCAAAAGCACCAGCGCCGCCGCAGCGGCACCGGGCCAGCGCGCTGTTATTGCGACAGGGCTGTGCGCCATTCTTCCAATGCCGCGTCGCGGGTGGCAGCGGCCTCTTCCGGCGACAGCAAAAGCGAGGTTTCCGGTGTCAGAAGTGTGTCAAACCCATCGGGCAAACCTGCCTCTGGTGTGGCCGCTGGATACATCCAGTTCGTTGTTGGAATGATGCTCTGGAACCCGTCGGACACCATAAAGGCCATGAATTGGTCGGCCAGTTCTGGCTGATCGGTGCCTGCCAGTTTGCCGGCGACCTCAACCTGCATGTAGTGGCCTTCGTCAAAGCCCCAAGCAACCTTGCTGTCGTCCTCTTCGGCGATCAGGTGATAGGCGGGCGATGTCGTGTAAGACAGCACTGCGTCAGCTTCACCCTCAAGGAACATGCCATAGGCCTCTGACCAGCCGGGGGTGACTGTGACGATGTTATCTGCCAAAGCGGCCCAAATCTCGGCTGCGTCATCGGGATGTGCAGCTTTGACCCACATCAACAGGCCCAGACCGGGGGTAGACGATCGTGGGTCTTGGATGACGATCTTGAGGTCACTGACCGCCAGATTGCGCAGGGACGTCGCCTGCTTTGCACCGGCGTTGCCAACAAAGGCAAAATAGCCCCAGTCGAAAGGCAGAAAATCCGCGTCAGCCCATGCAATCGGCAGGTCCAGTTCGGCGTCAACGCCATGTGGCGCGAAAAGACCAGTTTCACGCGCGGCGGCGGTCAGGTTGGTGTCCAACCCCAACACGACGTCAGCGTCAGTGCGTGGGCCTTCCAACTGCAAACGCGCCAGCAAGGCAGCACCGTCACCCGCGCCGACAAATTGCAGGTCGCAGGCACACTCTGCTTCAAAAGCAGTCTCTACCGCGGGGCCGGGGCCCCACTCGGTGACGAAGCTATCGTAGGTCATGACTTGCAGCACCGGGGTCTCGGCCAATGCGCCTGTGGCACAAAGGGCGAGTCCCGCGACAACTGGCAGATAGGTGGTTGGTTTCATCGTATCCTCCAAATGCGACGGGCGAACGGGGGATAGCGTGATTGCTAAACCTTCCCTCCGCCGGTCTTAACCGGTTCAGGTTCAACGGGTCCGCGCTGTGCGCATCTCAGCCAAGGATTGGCCCCCCGAGGTAGGGCCTAGCTATGCCGGATTGCATGACGGCGCAAGGGAAAGCACTTGAGCCTCATTGTCACCCCCGCTAGACCCAACCGGCAAAGGGGATTTCCATGTCGATCAACAGTTTCGGTCATCTGTTCCGGTTCACCACTTGGGGCGAAAGCCACGGGCCCGCTTTGGGTGCCACGGTTGACGGCTGCCCGCCCGGCGTAGCGCTAGAAGCTGCGATGATCCAGCAATGGATGGATAAACGCCGTCCGGGTCTGAACAAGAACACCACCCAGCGCAACGAACCAGACGCAGTGCAAATTCTGTCAGGCGTGTTTGAAGGCAAAACCACAGGCACGCCAATCCAGTTGATGATCAAGAACACTGATCAGCGGTCCAAGGACTATGGCGATATCGCCAACACCTTCCGCCCCGGCCATGCAGACATTACCTATCACCAGAAATACGGGCTGCGTGATTATCGTGGTGGCGGGCGGTCTTCGGCGCGGGAAACGGCAGCGCGCGTAGCGGCCGGAGGCGTGGCGCGCGAAGCAATCAAGGTGATTGCACCCAATGTGCAGATCAAAGGGTATATGACCCAGATGGGTGCCAAACAGATTGACCGCTCAAAAGTTGATTGGGCGCAGATCGATCAGAACGATTTCTTCTGCCCTGATGCAGAGGCCGCCGCAGAGTGGAACGACTATCTGGCATGGCTGCGCAAAGACGACCACAACTCTGTTGGGGCAATCATCGAAGTGGTGGCGCGTGGTGTTCCAGCAGGTATCGGCGCGCCCGTTTACGCCAAGTTAGACACTGATCTGGCTGCTGCGATGATGTCGATCAATGCCGTGAAGGGTGTTGAGATCGGCGAAGGCATGGCTGCCGCCGCACTCACCGGTCGCGACAATGCCGATGAGATATTCATGGGCCAAGGCGGACCAGAGTATTCATCGAACCATGCCGGAGGCATCCTTGGCGGGATCAGCACCGGGCAGGACCTGGTCGTGCGATTTGCGGTGAAACCAACGTCGTCCATCCTATCCCCGCGCAAATCGATCCGCATGGATGGGTCAGAAACCGAAGTGATCACCAAGGGTCGTCACGATCCTTGTGTCGGCATTCGGGCTGTTCCGGTAGGCGAGGCCATGATGGCCTGTGTCATTCTTGATCATCTGCTGCTGGACCGAGGACAAACTGGCGGGGTACGCGGTCCTATCGGGTAAGGTGGATCTTGATCCACCCTACTGTTTGGAAAGCTGCACCGCCAAAATCCCACCTGCGATAATCGCCACACCGATCACATCTAAAACGCCAATCGCCTCGCCCAACAGTGCCGCCGCAATAACCACCCCCAGAAACGGGTTGAGGAAATGGAAGGTTGATGCCTTCACCGCGCCGATCCGGCCTACCAGCAGGAACCAGACAAGCGTTGCGGCCAAACCGGATACCAATGTGGTGTAGACAAAGGCGACAACCAACTGCCAGCTCCACGTGACATCCCACACCTCAAGCGTCAGTGCTGGCACCCAAAGGATCACGCTACCCACCAGCATCTGCAGGCCCACGATCATCAGGACATTGCCGCCGGATGACGCGCCCAGCACGGCCAAGGTTGCAACCGTCAGCGAAACAACCCCGATCACACACAGGATGAGGCCATAGACATCGACACCACCCTGTAGCCGCGCGCCCATGATCAACACCACGCCACTCACACCAGCAATGAGCCCCACAATGCCCAGCGGCCTGACCCGATTGCCAAAGATCAGCCATCCCGCAAGGGCCACGAGCAACGGCATGGTTGAGGCTATAATCGCAGCCAATGACGCCGGGATCGTTTGCATCGCCACAAAATTCAGACCCAAATAAAGGGCGTTCTGACAGATACCAAAGATAACGACACCAAGCCATTGCTGGCGGCTGAGCCGTGCCGACTGGCCCAGCGCCCACGCGATAAGAACACCCAGTAAACCCGAGATAAGAAAGCGCAACGCCAAGGCGGACAATGGCGGCGCGTACTCGACAATGATGCGGGCAGAGGTGAATGCCGACGACCACATCAGCGCGAACGCCAGTCCCATAAGGATTGCTTTGATGTCCATACGATCCAACTATCGAAGAAGTTCAAAATGGGAAATGCCCATCGCACCGGGCAAAGAAAAAGGGCCGCCCGATCCGGACGGCCCTTTCTATTTCTGCATCAAGCCCTTGGGCCGGATGACTTAGCCATTCACGCTGTCTTTCAACGCTTTGGCGATTGTCATTTTGACAACCTTGTCTGCGTCTTTCTTGATCTGCTCACCCGTGGCAGGGTTGCGAACCATACGCTCTGGGCGCTCACGGCAGTAGATTTTGCCAACGCCAGGAAGTGTCACGGCGCCGCCGCCTGAAACTTCTTTGGTGATGATGCCTGTTACAGCGTCAAGTGCAGCGCCCGCTGCCTTCTTGTCCATGCCTGTTTCATCGGCCAGTGCAGTTACAAGCTGCGCCTTTGTCAGTGGTTTTGTTGCCATTTTACTGTTCTCCTCATTTGCCCCAGCAGTAGGGCCTATTACGCGCACATTAAACGTTATCTTGTGTCACACCACAACGATTAGTGTAGCAAATGAAAGGAAAAACACGTTTTTTTGCCGGTTTTTGTGGCCTCAGAGGAAGGCAGTCTCTTCAAAACTGCGCAATTTCCGGCTGTGGATCCGTTCCAGCGGCATTTCACGCAAGCGTTCCATCGCCCGAATACCGATCATCAGATGGGCCGCGACCTGTGTTTTATAGAAATTCGACGCCATGCCGGGCAGTTTCAACTCTCCATGCAGTGGTTTGTCGCTCACACATAGCAATGTGCCATAGGGCACGCGGAAGCGAAAACCATTAGCCGCGATGGTCGCACTTTCCATATCCAGCGCAATCGCACGTGATTGCGACAGCCGCTGCACAGGCCCCGCCTGTTCACGCAGTTCCCAGTTGCGGTTGTCGATGGTGGCAACTGTGCCTGTTCGCATGATCCGTTTCAGCTCATAGCCTTCCAATTCCGTCACATCAGCAACGGCGGTTTCCAGCGCGATCTGAATTTCTGCCAGCGCCGGGATTGGCACCCAAACTGGCAGGTCGTCATCCAGCACGTGATCTTCACGCAGATAAGCGTGTGCCAACACGAAATCACCCAAGCGCTGCGAGTTCCGCAGTCCCGCGCAATGCCCCACCATCAGCCATGCATGTGGACGCAAGACCGCGATATGATCCGTCGCTGTTTTGGCATTCGACGGGCCAACGCCGATGTTCACCAGAGTGATGCCGCTGCCATTGGCGCGTTTCAGGTGATACGTCGGCATCTGCGGCAGCTTGCCGGGCACGGGGATCGGCGCATCGGATTCTGTGATCTCGACATTCCCGGTACTGACAAAGCTGGAATAGCCGCTTTCCGGGTCAGCAAGCATATGGCGCGCGTATGCTTCAAACTCTTCCACGTAAAACTGGTAGTTGGTGAACAACACATGGTTCTGAAAATGCTCTGCCGCCGTCGCCGTATAATGCGCCAGCCGGGCAAGCGAATAGTCGACGCGTTGGGCGGTAAACGGCGCCAAAGGCCGTGCGCCATCGGGGTAGGTAAACGCCTCACCATTGACGATGTTGTCATGCGTCGTGCTCAGATCCGGCACGTCGAAATTGTCCCGCAGGTTAAACTCCATCGAGCCGTCTTGCGGCACGGTCAATCCGGGATCATTCGCCGCGGCGAAATGCACTGGCATCACGGTGCTGGACGCACCGATCACGACAGGTACCCCGTGGCTTTTGATCAAAAGGGCGATCTGCTGCTCCAGATAGGCGGCAAAAAGATCAGGGCGTGTCACAGTCGTTGCATAGATGCCCGGCTCGGCCACATGCCCAAAAGACAGGCGCGTATCGGTCTTGGCATAGGTTGTCGTTGTTAGCCGAATTTCGGGATAGAACGCGCGGACCCGAGCAGCGGGTTGCCCTTCGCTCAGGGCCTTGGCGAAATTCTCTGACAGGAATTTGACGGCGGTTTGGTAAAGCTCGTGCAACCGTTCAACCGCCAGTTTGGCGTCGGTAAAGCTTTCTGGTTTGGGGATATCAGGCGTCCGGATTGACACCTCTTTGGCCATATTCATGCGCTTTCCTCGAATACTTCGGTGATTTCAAACTTATCGACATCCACCAGACCCAGATCAGAGATCCGCAACGATGGGATGACAACAAGTGCGAGCAGCGAATGCTGCATATAGGCATTGTTCAATGTGCAGCCACAGGCGGCCATCGCGGCGACCATTTGGTCGGCGTTCGCCGCGACATCAGCGGCGGGGCTGTCGGACATCAGGCCAGCGATGGGCAGTTCCACCAGTGCCAGTTCAGCCCCGTCTTTCCAGACGGTCACACCACCGCCAACTTCGCCCAAACGATTGGCCGCTGCGGCCATCATCGCCCGGTCCGTTCCCACCACAATCATATGGTGACTGTCATGTGCAACGGTCGAGGCCATCGCCATTTTTCCGGTGTAGCCGAAGCCCGACACAAAGCCATTCACGACCTTGCCAGTCCCTTGGTGCCGTTCAACGAGGGCAATCTGATAGGTGTCACCTTCACCTTCGACCAGCCCGTCAACAACCGGCAGCTCAGCTGTCAAAGCCTCGGTCGGCGCTTGGTTTTCCACCACGCCGATCACCTTAGCCTTGACCTTGTTCTTGCCGTCAGGCGCGCTGACCGCAAAATCCGCATCATCCAGCACCTTGCCCATATGCACGGTCCTCCGTGCATCGGCGGGCCAATCATAATGTGGGCAATCGACCGTGATCTTACCATCCCGAGCAACGGTTTGTCCGCGCGCGATCACCTCTTCAATCGGCAGGGTTGTCAGGTCCGACGTTAGGATCATATCCGCCCGGCGTCCCGGCGCAATCGACCCAATCTCGCGCTCTAACCCGAAATGCGTCGCTGTGTTGATCGTCGCCATTTGCAAAGCAATCACCGGGTCACACCCGCAGGCAATCGCATGGCGCACGACCCGGTTCATATGCCCATCGTTGACCAATGTGCCCGCCATGCAATCGTCCGTGCAAAGGATAAAGTTGCGTGGGTCCAGCCCCTTTTGGGTTACCGCCGTAATCTGGCTTTCCACATCATACCAAGCCGACCCAAGGCGCATCATCGACCGCATCCCGTTGCGCACCCGCGCAATCGCATCAGCCTCTGCCGTGCCTTCATGATCATCAGCCGCACCACCCGCAACATAGGCCGAAAACGCAGTGCCCTTATCAGGTGAGGCATAGTGCCCGCCTACCGTTTTGCCCGCATTCATCGTCGCCGCCATCTCGGCCAGCATCTGTGGGTCGCCATTGATGACACCGGGAAAGTTCATCATCTCGCCCAAGCCAATGATACCGGGCCACGCCATTGCCTCGGCCACATCTTCGGCAGAAATTTCAAAACCTGTCGTCTCCAACCCCGGTGCGGAGGGCGCGCAGGACGGCATTTGGGTGTAGATATTGACGGGCTGCATCAGCGCCTCATCATGCATCATGCGCACGCCGGCCAGACCGAGCACATTGGCGATCTCATGCGGATCAGTGAACATGGTTGTTGTGCCATGTGGGATCACAGCGGCGGCAAATTCGGCAGGCGTTAGCATCCCGCTTTCGATATGCATATGGCCGTCACATAGACCGGGGATCAGATAGCGGCCCGCTGCCTCAATCACCCGCGTGTCATCGCCAATGCAGTGCGAAGCATCCGGTCCAACATAGGCAAAGCGCCCCTCGGCGACCGCCACCTGCCAGCCATCCAAAACCTCGCGGGTTTGCACATTCACCAGCTTGCCGCCACGAACGACAAGATCAGCCGCTTCCCGCCCCGCAGCCACAGCGACCAGTCGGGGGGCCACTTGTGCCCATGATTTGATGTAATGTTCCATCCCCAATGGTTTCACCGTTTGGAGAGAGGTTCAAGAGGTCAGATGTTGTGAATTTGCAGCGGCTTCTCATCCGGGTTCGTACGCATGATGCCCCCCATCGCCAAACTGATCCTGCAAACGTAAAGGGCCGCCAGGTTTCCCCGGACGGCCCCAAAAATCAAATGATAGTTGCAGCTTACTCTGCTGCGAATGTCGCGAGGTAGGCATAAAGATCATAAGCCTGATCTTCCTGACGAACCTGATAGGCCATCTTGCCGCGCGCGCGCCGGTCATCCAGCGTTTCACGCAGCCAACCTGTTGGGTCCTGCACATAGCCAACGAAAGATTCTTCCGTCCAAACCGCGCCTGTCTCACCCAGTTCGACGATTGCGTCGCCGTAACGGAACCCTTCGGCGGATCCCAACTGGCTTCCTGCAAGGTCAAACAGGTTCGGACCAGTGCGGGCATTGCGACCGGCAAGCACTTCACCAGAGGCGTCGGCGACAACGTGGCATGCGACGCACTGGCGGTTGAATTGCTCAGCGCCAGCAGCGGCATCGCCTTGGGTCGCGGCATGGCCGTCGGCAAAGGCGGGTGCAGAAAGAACAGCAAGGGCTGCTGCGATATTAAACTTCTTCATGATCGTATTCCTCTTCGATCCAGTTGTCGTGACCGTTCGCCCCAGTCGAAGGGCAATGTATTACAACGCGCCGGGTGGTCCACCCCCAGGGGCAAAAGATTGCGTGATTGGTGTGTGGCCACCGCATGCACGAAGGTACATTGCTTCCATCTAACCTTAAGGCATTGATAAGACGGCTAATATCAACATTCATGCACAATTGTGATCAAGCAAAGCGCAACCGATCGGTTCCCTTGGGAACGGTTGGTCAATTGATGGGTTGCACACAAATCTTCCATTCGCACGTCCGATAGTCGACCAACATCCGAGTCTTTACCGGGTTGCCAATCATCACAGGAACGACGTGGCTGCCGCGGCAATCGCTTTACGTCAAACCGCGCAAGTTGGACCCGCTTAGGCGCGATGAGGACTCCAGCAACTAAGACCCATATGCCAAACGAAAAGGCCCGCGCTGACCATTCAGCGCGGGCCTTTGTATTTTCTGGTCGGTGTTACTGGGTCGCGGTGAAGCAATCCGTTTTCACATCGATACAGATTTGGCTGGCTGCATCGCGCGACATTGGCCCCACTGTTACCATCGTCAAACCACCTGCTTGCCGGAAACTGGGTGTCATTTGACCCAGGACCGCCGCGTTTGTGCTCGCCAGATTGGCCCAATGGTTCTGCGCATTGCCAGCAGAACTGAACGATCCCAGCACAGCGATGTGGCGTCCGGCAGGCACTTGAGTGGCTGCAACAGGTGTCACCGCTACCGGTTGCGCGGGCGCTGGTGCTGGTGCTGGTGCAGCCGCTGCAACAGGCGCTTCAACAACAGCCGGGGTTGCCATTGCTGCGCGTGTCGCCTCGGCGATTGCGGCGCGGTTGGCCTCACTTGCGTCCATGATCAGACCAGAGTTGGTGCTGCGCAGCGAAGGCACATTCACGTTTGTGCTCATCGATGGGCCAGCCGATTGCAAGGACTGCACACGAGAGCGCAACTGTTGTGTCACACGGCGGGCGTCCATGGCGTTGTTCACGATACGTGGCGTGATCAGCACCAGAAGTTCTGTCTGCGCGCGGCCCTCGGATGAGTTGCCAAACAGGTTCCCCGCGATCGGCAGATCCTTCAGGATCGGGATACCACCATTACTGGAGGTGCGGCTGTCAGAGAACAAGCCACCCAAGACAATCGTTTCACCACTGTCGACAGAAACAGAGCTGTCAATGACGCGTTGCGAGATGATCGGGTTTCCCGTGGCAGGGTCTGTTTCACCTACAAGGCTGACCTCTTGACCGATGTTCAAGATTACCGAACCAGAAGAGTTGATGCGTGGTGTCACTTCAAAGATCACGCCGGTATCGCGGTATTCAACGGTCGAGACAAAGACGTCATCCGCGTTTGTACCATCCTGCGCGGTGCGCACCGATGTCGGCACCTGATCACCCACCACAAGACGGGCGGATTCATTATTCAGGATCATCAGGTTAGGCGATGAGATCACATTGATCCGGGTCACGGTGTCCAAGGCATCGATCACGGCATTTGCCGGATTACCGCCCAATGACACACTGAACCCCGGCAAGTTTGGCGAAACATTGAGTGTTTCACCCTGGGTCAGGCCCAAGCTGCCGCCACCATCTTCAAGGAAGTACTGCACGCCATACCGCAGGTCATTGTTAAGCGAGACTTCAACGATTGTGGCCTCGACCAGAACCTGCCGCTGGGGCACGTCAAGGCGATGCAAAATACCAAGGATGCGGTTGTATTCATCGGGTGTTGAGTGGATCAAAAGCGTGTTTGTTGCCTCACTCGCCACAACACGCGTCGCGTTCAACGTCCCTTGTGGGTTGAAAAAATCTGCGCTCGCTTCGATAGCTTCCGCGTCTTCGTTTGTGGTTTCAACCGAAATGCCAAGGATCTGCGACATGGTCGGCGCGATATCAGCGGCGCGCGCATACTTCATATCGTATGAATAGACTTGCGCATCGTTCGCGCCGTCTTGTGTCAATCGGCCGATCCAGACGGCTACATTCTCAAGCGCGCGTGGTGTCTTGGCCACCGCAAGGATCGAGTTGTTTTCCGGGATCACCTCAAACACGGCAATCGGCTCAAAGGCTTCATCTGTTTCAACGACGCGTTCCAAACCGTTCACGATAGACTGCGCAGAACGCCCATTAATCGGGAAAATCCCGACCGAGCGGTTGGCAAGCCAGTCTACGTCAAAGCTCTGGATGGTTTCCTGCCAGGATTGCTGATCAACCGATGTACCAGCAAGCACCAGAATGTTGCGCTGGGCGTCGATGCCAACAATGCCGTCACCGGCGAAGGGTTGCAGGATGGCGGCCATTTCCTGAGCGCCAATGTTGCGCAGCGGGATCACACGGAGGGTGTAGCCGGGAAGCACGTCGCGCGCAGTAGACGGCGAGATGGACAAATCAGCCGACAGCGGGGCGATGGCAAAGATATCGCCACGGCGTACCAAAACAGCGTTGTTCTGTTTCAGCGCAAGTTCGAACACCTCAATCGCAGTGGTCCGGGTCACAGGCTGAGACGACCTGATATTCACGGTACCCTGCACGCCTGGGTCGATCACATAGTTGATTTGCAGCAGCTCGCCCAAGATGGCGGCGGCGGCAGATTCAATATCAACGCCGACAAGGTTCAGCGAAACGGTCCGTTCGCCGTTTTCGTTCACAAAGTCACTGTCGATCAAAAGCGGCTGACGGCCGGGAAAGATCGTGCCCTGCCCGGCACGCACATTCTGACCACCTGTCACGCGCCCTTGCTGACGGTTCATACCGGCAGAGTCGCTGTTATTTCCGAAGATATTGGCCAACTGCCAACCACGCAGGTCAGTGTTGCCCTCAGACCGATCAACTTGCGGAAGATTCTCACAAGCCGACAGGATCACGGCCGCAGCCGCGAACGCCATAAACTTTTTCATACTCTGCCTCATCAGCTGCGCCACGGATCTTTTGCCCAGGTGCACGTGGTTATATTGGGTTCACCTTAGCAGCGGTGATTTACCAGATTGATGGGAAATTGCGGATCATGACGAAAATGAGACACAGGTGTGTCCCGTACGACACGGCTGTGTTTCGCGCCGACGCGCCCTTCCACAAGCGTCGAGCCCCAACTTCACTAAGCCCGGAAAGTGATGCGAAACCAATAAGTAGGAAGCTCTGAAACGGTAAAAGGAACCCTCCAAGACCAAGGACAAGCCAGATGTCCCCAAGGCCCATTGCCTCTTTTTTTAAGGCCCAAAGCAAGATTTGCCGCGTGATCAGCAAGGCCAAGGCAGGGACCGCCATTTGCAGGACGACCTGCAACGGATCACCCGACTGAAACGCGAAAATGAAGGCCAGCGCGATGACCCCAAGCGTCCATTCGATGGGTAACCACCGCCACTGCCAATCGATGCTCGCCAGCAAGACAAGCAGACAAAGCAGCGCCGCGCCAAGCGCAAAATCGACGTCGATCACAGCAATTACCGCCACTGATGCAGCCAAACCAACGCCAAACCCAAGGGTCGCAGGCCCAGTCCAGCGCCGTGCCTTCGCGCGGTCAAACACCACCCGCAGATACCCGCGCACAACAAAAGGCAATGGTCCAAATGCCAGCGCAACGCATAAGACCAGCAAGGGCAAACCGCCCGTCACAAGCGCGCTGCTCATCTCAGAATTTCCATGCCAAGAAAATCGTATTCCGTGCGACCGCCCCGAAAACTCAGCCCTTGAATAGCAACCGTCGCGATGACCTGCGCACGCACGCCACTGGTCAAAAGCCCTTCGGCCTGCACCGTGTATACGGGTCCTTCTGTGCCACCCAGCCAGACCGACGCCGTGCCCAATCGCGGCATCGACAGCCCCTGACTGCGCCGTTCGACAATTGTGCTCACATCGCTTGGCCCTAGCCCCGGTATCGCTGCCAAAAGCGGGGGCGGGGCGGTAATGGGGTTAATCTGCGCGTCTATGTTATAGGTTGTCAGAACGCGGCGGGCCTCAAGGCTTGCCTCTTGCGGAAACCCTAGTTCTGTCAGCAGCAGCGCGATTGAGCGGAAATTGCCGCGTTCGCCTTCGTCACCACGCTGCGTGATAATGGCACGCGCGATGGTCACCGCATCGAATGCATCAATGCCTTGTCCTTCGCCAAGTTGCTGCAAAGTTGGTGCCAACAGTTGCACCGGTGCCTGATTGATGTCGAGCTTGCCGCCCTCATCAAAAATCCGGTAGGTCACTTGCCCTTCAGCCATCGTAATCGTGACGGGGGTCCCGTCCCGCAAGCTCCGGGCCTGATCCGGCTCGTACCGCCCAAGATCGGCGAGCGCGACGTTCAGCCCGCTGCGCGCCAGTTCAACCGCGCGTCCTGTTTCGACTTCGGCGCGTGTGGACAACGCTGTCTGGCGTTGTGTCGCCAGATAACTGGCCGCGGCCAGCAACATGCCGAGCGATATCCAAAGGACAGTCAGCAGGATGAACCCGCGAAAACGGCCTCTGCTTTGGGAGGTCATCGCAACTCGCAATCGTCGTTGTCCAACCCGACAATCCCGGTGCGGGATACACATGATGCGCTGTGGGTCGCGGGCATCTTTGCCACGATCATCCTGTCAGCACCTCTTTCCAGCGCAACGGCAGAGGGCAGACCTTGTTCCGGCTGTGGTTCATACGTCCATTCACCGCCGTTAAAGCTGTTGGCTTTGGCAAAGAAATAGACAAATCGCAGAGGAACATCCGTGATGATCACGGTACTCGGGCGCGCGGTTTCATCCACTAGCCGGACGTCACGGATGTCAAAATGGCGCGCGGCATCAAGGCGGTACAATCCATCTTCGTCTCTGATGATATCAAGGCTGATCATCACCGGGCGGTCGGTGCGTATGGTGCCATCATCCACGACCAGCCGCATCTGCGTTGGCGTGCCGACAAAACGACCCACAACCGCTTCATACCCATCTGTGGTCGCTGACCCGGCCCAAGCCTGCAAGACACGGCGCGCTGTCAGCCAATCTGTCGCCTCTTGTTGCAGCGGGTTCGGCTGCATTGCCGTCTGGCGTAGACCCCAGGTGGCGCTTGTCATCAAGGCCAGCGTCAGGGCGGCGACCGTCAGCGCGACCAAGGCCTCTGCCAGCACAAAACCGCGCTGAGAGCGGTGGCGATATCGTCTGCGTCTAATCATAGCGGGGTCTGCCGATAACGAATGCCACGCAGGACCAATGGACTGCCATCGGGGCGCGGAGATTCAACAGTGACATAGATAAAGGCGAGCTCTCCGGATTGGACCGGGCCCAGCGTCATATCAGGGGTGCCACGTTCCGTAACGCTGAGCGACCATTCCAGTCCTTGTATCGTGCCGCTGTCCTGCAAACCGATGCGCAGTGGCAGATCGATACCAACACGGTCCAGCACCTGTGTGGCAACCAGCATCTGTTCGGCCTGCACGTCTGCCCGGCGCTCCATAAACAGCCCTTGGGATAGGGCTTGATAAAACCCAGTCACAGCCATTGTTGCGATAGCCAGGGACACCAGCGTTTCCACAAGCGTAAAACCCCGCGATGGCCGGCGGCGCCTCATGGTGACAACCTCACTTGTCCCGTCAACCAATCCACGCCCACGGTTCGGGTCAGATCACCAGACACCAGCACCAGTTCCAATCCCTCACTTTCACCCGAGGGACGGATGGCTATTGTCGCGGACTCTGTTGGGCTGGTCACACCGCGGCCGAATACATGCGTTTCAATTGGGGTCGAGACGCGCATGTCTGGTTGCGAATAAATCACCTCTACAGGGCGTCCCGTTTCGGCAGCCTGCAGGCGAGCCTGCTGAAACATCAACGCGATGGAGGCCACATCATTTTCCAACTGCGCCTTTTCGGTACGGCCCAGCGCAAAGATCGAGATCGTGCCGATTAGCACCACAATGGCGACAGTGACCAGCATCTCAACCGCGGCAAAGCCCTGCGCGTTGCGCCATTGGGTTGGGCGTCTAGCCTTCCACATCGGCATCAACGCCAGTACCACCAGCGCGCCCGTCCGCACCCAACGACCGCACCCGCACCTGCCCTTCGTCAAGGATATAGATGTAGGCACCGCCCCATGGATCAGCGGGCAAGTTGCCGTCACGCAGATATGGCCCGGCCCAACCGGGTACATTTGTCGGGTTGGCAATCAAGGACGTCAACCCTTCGTCTTGGGTCGGGTAACGCCCGGTTTCGATCAGGAAAATATCCAACGCGCTGCGCAATTGCGAAATCTGCGCCTCGGCGGCACTCACCTGCGAAGATTGCAACTGACGGATCGCACCAGTGCCCACCAACCCGATCAGAAGACCGACAATAGCCACAACAACCAGCATCTCGACCAGCGAAAACCCCGCGTCGGCAGGGCGGCGGCGCGCGGGCCGCTTTCTAGAAAGAGATGGCATTGACGGATACGATAGCTGAAAACAGGGCATAAAGGCTTACTCCGATCATCAACCCGACACCTACAATAAGTGCGGGCTGGAATAGTAGAAGAAATCTCTCAAGGTCACGATCAGCGGCTTCTCGCATATCGCCAGAGGTCCGGCTGATCATACCACCCAAATCGCCGGCCTCTTCGCCGATGCGGATCATCTCTAGGGACTCGCGCGGTAACAGGTCCGTTGTGCCTAGCGCCGCTGACAGCGCTGCACCGCTTTCGACCTGTTTGGTCACGTCACTCATACCTGTGCGCACTGGTCCAATGGGCGCGGATTTGGAAACGACCCGCAAAGCACCACTTAGCGTGATTTCGCGGCTCAGCATTGCGCCAAGCACATGCAGTAACAGCATCATCTGGTTGCGAAGCACGAGGCGGCGAATAATCGGCACGCGGTTACCCAGTCGGCTGAGGATACCGCCCAGCAATCCACGACGTGCCGCAAGATAGATCGCCAGACCCAACCCAATCGCCGCAAGCGCGATGATCGGCCAAAGTGCAGAAAGAAAGCCAGAAACGGCAAAGACGGCCCGACCCATTGTCGGCACCAGTTCGATCCGGTCTTCGACCAACGGCAGGAACTGCGGGATGATCGCCACCATGATCAGGCCGACAGATAGAACGGCAACCGTCAGCAAGATGCCCGGATACATCAGCCCCGTGACAATGCGGCGCCGCGTATCAAGGCGGTTCTGCATGATATCGGCGGCGGTGGACAGCGCGCTTGCCATATCACCTGAAACCTCGGCCCCGCTGATCAATGACAGGGTGACCGGATCGTCCACACCCGCCTTTTCCCGCATGGCCGCTGACAAGGCCGCACCCTCGCGCAGCCGGTCCCTTACTTTCAGCGCGGCTTTTGATATCGGGGCCTCGCCACCGTCACCAATAATGGCCAGCGCACGCTCTGACTGAATCTGGCGGCCGGACAGTTTGGCAAGCCGGACCAAGAAATCCGTGGTTTGGCGCGGGGTCAGCTGATCAGCGCGGCGGCGACCAAAGCCTTTGGTCCGCGCAGGTCCGGTGCCTTCATCTGCTGAAAGGCTGACGGGGAAAAGTCCCTGCTCTCGCAGGACGCGCATTGCGTCCTTTTGATCAGCCCCATGGACCTGACCCGATTGCTTTGCACCCGTCGCATCACGCGCGACGTATATAAATGACTTCTGCCCCTGCTCCACCTTATCCCGCCTTTAGAAAGACTTCACACCAAGAACACGCATTACTTCTTCCAAAGTCGTCTGCCCTTCCGCGACCATCCGCACGCCTTCGCTTGCCATCGTGCGCACGCCAGTTGACGCATCTTTGCCAGCAAGGGCAAGTTCTTCTGGTTCCATCGCTTCGAACAGGGCCAAACGGCCCCGAAACCCCGTCTGGTTGCACGCGTCACAACCCACTGACGTCTTCAAATTCCAAGTAGTTGGGTCAGTATGACCACCTGTGCGCTGATCTAGCTGCGTAAAAAGTGTGCGTGTCTGATCATCTGCAACCACCGCACAAGTCGTGCAGACACGCCGTACAAGGCGCTGCGCCGCAACAAGGCGCACAACAGATTTCATCAAGTATTCGGGCACACCAAGATCAATCAGACGGGTTGCCGCATCATGGGCGCTGTTGGTGTGCAAAGTGGAAAACACCAGGTGGCCGGTCATGGCAGCACGAACTGCAAGCTCAGCCGTTTCGCTATCACGAATTTCGCCCACCATAATAACGTCGGGGTCATGGCGCAGCACGGTGCGCAGAGCGGCGGCAAAGGTCCAGCCCAGTTCAGCGTTCACTTCGATCTGCTGTAGGCCGGGTGTCTGAATTTCTACGGGGTTCTCAATCGTGACGATCTTGCGCCGCGTTTCGTTCAGCGCATTCATCGCGGCATGCAGCGTTGTCGTCTTACCGCTGCCCGTTGGGCCGGTAACAAGGATCAAGCCATTGGGCTGCGCAATCGCGGCACCCAGCCGTTCCGACACATGCGCTGGCAGATGCAGGTCTTTGAGCTTGGACAACCCTTCGTGATTGTCCAGCAGGCGCAGCACAATCGCTTCGCCATGGATCATCGGTGCACTGGCCACACGCATATCAATCTCGCGACCGGACAAGCGCTGGCGAATTCGGCCATCCTGCGGCAGGCGACGTTCACTGATGTCCATACCTGCGAGGATCTTGAGGCGCGAAACGACACCTTCGTAAATGCCGGGATCGGGGCTTTGAACCTCGGTCAGTTCTCCATCAACCCGCAAACGGACGCGCGCAGAGGTCGCCGCTTGCACGGGTTCAAGGTGGATATCTGTCGCGCGCATCTCAATCGCAGCATCGAACAGTGTTTCCAGATAGCGGACAGTCGGCGCGTTGTTGGCAAGCTCGGTCAGCTTGTCGGTATCAAGGTCAAGCCCATCGGATGGCGCGACAAGATCGCTGGCATCGGGGGCCTCGGCCTGTGCCGCTGCTTTGTCGCGTGCCATCGCCATTTCGATGTCGCGGTCAGTGGCAATGCCAACGGACAACCCGGCGCCAAAAATCATCTCAAGCGCGGCAATGGCATTGTCATCAAACGGATCGGCAACAGCAAAAAACGCGCGATCTGGCGCGATCTCAAGCGGGACAATCGCCGAACGGCGCAAGTAATCCGCCGACAAGCGCGGATCTTCGGGCAGACGCACCGGCATATCGTCTAGCGTAACCAGCGGACTGTTGAGATGTTCCGCACAAGCTCGCGCCCATTCTTTCTGGGAAATCAGCCCCAGCCGATCCAGTACGGCACGCACTGGTTGTCCAGTCGCTGCCGCTGCATCTTTGACTTTTTGCAAATCGTGATCAGACAGCGTTCCATTCTCAAGGAAGATCGCCGGAATGCGGCCGCGCATTGGAACGTCAACGAGCAAGTCTTTTGCCTTTGATTCGAGGGCAGATAGCGCTGCCACGTGATTCTACTGTTTCCACTTGCAACAGTAGTTGCTCTGCACATGGTAAATCCATGTCTAAGTTTGCGGCAAACGGACCGAATTGGAACGAAAAGGTGGATATACCGTACAAATTCTGGCAAGTGTTCGCAGATTAGCAACGGTTGTAAGCGTTTTCGCGCCTATTCGTGTCAAAACTATGGACGAAGTTGATTTCATGAGATTTTCCGAAGCATGTTCATTCACATTCCATTTACCTAGTTGGCCTGCACTCCGCTTGCCGACCGTACCCACAGCAGAGAGCATCCATATGAAACTCGTCAGCACCAGACTGCTCGTCGCCACACCAATGTTTGTCTCCGCCATGGCCACAAGCGCCCTGGCCCAAGAAGCTGCCATCGCAAACCCATCCGCTGTTTCCGACAGCGCGGTCACTGCCGCTTCGCTTGAAACGAGTTCGGTCGTTATTCCACTGCGTGTTTCCGTGCCTGCCGATGGCACCTATGTATTCACTTCCCCCGCCGACAACGATGTGACGCTGTCTGTTGATGGATCGGTTGTCTTGGTTGTGCCCGCAGGCGGCAACGCCAACGCGCAACCATTCCGCGTGATCACATCACTGAAAGCGGGCGATCACCTGATCGAATTCCAGGGCGAAAACCTTTCGGTTGAGCAAGTTGCGCTAGTTTCGTTTAACGCTTTGGGTGACGCACCCGTTAGCCTCGCCAATGTGGCTGAGGCGCTGTCGACTGAACAGGCACGGACCTTCTCTGCTGGAGTTGCGGCACAGCCCGGTTCTTCTGCGGGCGGTTCATCCACGTCCGAAACAACGACAACTCCTTCGGCACCTGAAATGCAGGTTGCTTCGCTGAACACTTCTGCTTCACGCGAACCTTTTGTGATTGGCGGCACCTCGTCCGAGGCAAGCGCTGCGCGCGCGCCCGAAGGTTCTTCAAGCCGCAGTGCGACGTCTTCGGGTTCTGATAGTGGCGGTGGTGGCGTTTTCCGCCGGTCTGTTGAGGGCGCTATCAACTCTGTCATGCAGGCAACCGGTGGCGGGGATGGTGGCACTACAACACCTACTCCAACACCTACTCCAACTCCGACCCCCACTCCAACGCCAACGCCAACACCTACTCCAACTCCAACGCCAACGCCGACCCCCACTCCAACGCCTACTCCGACACCTACTCCAACTCCGACCCCCACACCTACTCCGACACCAACGCCAACACCTACTCCGACACCAACGCCAACGCCAACGCCCACTCCGACACCTGTGCCGGATGACATGGCGATCTCAAGTGCGTTGACACCACCAACGGATGTGACGTTGACCGAAGCGGTTCAGTTGACGGCTGGCGCGACGCAGGCTGGTGTTGTGGCCTATACAGGTCAATCGCTCTTTGGTGCGGTGATGGATCCGCTGACATTCAACATCGTCAACGTCACGATTGCGCCATCTGGCCGCACGACGACCGTCGATGTGGGCAGTGCAACCGGCCAATTCGCGGTGCGTCTGTTCGCAGAGGACCTGACCACAGGTGAAGTCACCGTGACGCTGACAGGCGCATCCACAAACAACCCCAATGTTGCAAGTGTGCCGGTTTCTTATCAGTTCACAACCGGTGTCCAGGCGGATGGCGTCGGCCAGGCCTTGTCCCGCATGAGCTTTGGCGCGACCGAGGACCTGTATACACGGGTGCGGGCCATGGGCTTTGACGCTTATGTGGCAGAACAGCTGAACCCAGACAGTGTCAGTGATGCGGCGTTCCGGTCGATGAACTTCGACCAGATATTGCGACGTGACAACACGAACAACGGGAACATCACCACCCGCTTGTTCTTCCACAATCTTGCCCACTCTGCATTCTCTGAGAAGCAGTTGCAGGATGTGATGGGCCAATTCTGGAGCAACCACTTCCACGCGACCAACAAAAACAGCGATGTGCGCGTTCAGGCGATCGAAGACCGTGCGTTCTTCCGCGAGAATGCCTTTGGTAGCTTTGAAGATCTGCTGCTTTATTCCGCCCGCAGCCCGCTGATGTCGCAATACCTCGACAACGATCAAAGCCGCGCGGGCAACATCAACGAAAACTATGGCCGCGAGATCCTTGAACTTCACACCGTTAGTGTCGATGGCGGCTATGGCGACGACGATGTCGTTGCGGTGTCCGAAATCTTCACAGGTTGGAACTATGTACGTACCAACCCCAACAACGATGATGAAGCACGGACATATGAGTTCAACTTCAGAGATGACCGTCATGACACTGACGACAAGGTCATCCCGTTCCTGAACACGACAATTCCCGGTCGAAGCGGTGCCGCAGGTGTTCAGGAAGGTGAAGAACTGATTGCGCTACTCGCCGATGATCCGCGCACGCATTCCTTTATTTGCGGCAAGATCGTCCAAAAGTTCGTCGCAGATGTGCCGCCCGCAAGTTTTGTAGATCTTTGCACTACGGCATGGGTCGCAACTGACGGCAACATGGGTGAGGTACTGCGCGCCATCCTGACAGCGCCAGAGTTCATCACAAATGTTGAGTATCAGCGCAACAAAGGCCGCACTCCTTACGAGTTCGTTGTCGGTGTTATTCGCGCCCTTGATGCATCGCCCGATGCCGGCGACAGCGATGGCACTTTCTTCGAACGCTTCCGGACTGGATCGGTCAACGCTGGTTTTGATCCCTTCAACTTCCCTGCTCCCACAGGACTGCCAGAGAATGGCTCGGCTTGGATGAACTCCGCCGCGTTGATGGGTCAGTATCGTTCGATCGTTGATATTTCCTTCCGTGAAAACACCTACAACTTTGATATCGGCACTATGGTGGCCGATGCGGGCCTAGTGACCGCTGAAGAGGTCGCCGGTTACTTGCTAACGATCGCAACGGCCGACCGGTTCACGCTGGAAGAGTACGAGGCCCTCATTGAACTGCTGAAGGACGAAGATGGTATCTTTGATCCCGTTGGCCAGAACGAGAACGAAGCCTATCAACGCGCGGTTGGTCTTCTGGTCGTCCTGCCAAGCCTCCAATTGCAATAAGCCTCGGCTCCCATCCGATTAGGAAAGGTATCCAAATTGAAAAACCGTAGAGAATTCATGAAGTCCTCAGCAATGGTAGCCGCTGCAAGCATGGCGGGCATTGCTGGCGCACCAAAGTTTTCTTTCGGCCAAAGCGCCGGAGGCAAGACTTTTATCAAGATCTTCATGCGGGGTGGTGCCGATGGTCTGCACCTTGTCCCACCTGTTGGAGACATGGCTTACTATAATCACCGCCCCAACCTCGCAATTGGCGCACCGCTGTCGAGCGACGCAAACACCGCGATCAGCCTGGGCAGCACCTATCGCGCCCTGAACCCGAACCTAGAGCCGCTGATGGAAATCTGGGACGCTGGGCGTCTTATGATTGCACCGGCCACGGCGATCAGCGACGGTAACCGGTCGCACTTTGACAACCAACGCTGGATTGGCACTGGTGAACGCAACAACATCATTGACGGCTATCTGAACCGCTACATGCAAAACGTCGCGGGGCCGGATCACCCGCTGCGTGGTGCAGTTCTGGGTAAGACATCGCTTAGCACTGAACAGCGCGGCAGCATTGTTGTGCCTGCTGTGAACAACCGCGATGGGTTTAACCTTGAGCACCCCGTTCTGTGTGGTGGCTCTGGCTGCGCCGACAACCGGCTGACGGATATGATGCGCGACATCGCCATGCACGAGATTGACCAGCCCGGACTTGAGGGTGATCTGCGTGATAACCAACTGGTCATGCTGGATTCGATTTCCGAAGTGCAGGCCGCCGGTGTGAACTATGTCGTCGAAGCAGGTGGTATGGATTACTCCAACAGCCAGCTTGGTCGTGGTCTGCGCCTTGCTGCACAGCTTCTGAAGGCCGGTGTGCCGCTTGAAGTGGCCGCCATGGACTTCAACATCGGTTGGGACACGCACTCTAACCAGATTCCCGGCGCCAACAACGGCAACCGCTTCAGTGATCCGAACTTTGGCTACCACAGCCGGATGCGTCAGGGTGCCAACGATCTGGTAACCTTCTACCGCGATATGGGTACAGGCATCGACGATGTTGTGGTTCTGGTCTGCACCGAATTCGGCCGGACCGTCAAAGAGAACGGCACAATCGGTACCGATCACGGGCATGCTTCGTCCTGGTTTGCCTTTGGTGGTGCAACGGCTGGCGGGCTTGCGCCGGATGTGACTTCTATTGCCGAAGATCAACTGATTTCTGCGCGCTTCCTGCCGCACGCCACCGAATTCCGCGATATCGTTGGCGAAATCATGATCCGTCACATGGGTATGCCCGAGAGCTTGCTGTCGGAGATTTTCCGCGGCCACGCCTTCACCAACCACGGCCTGTTTACGCGCGGCGTCGCATAGCGCCAAAACTGACACGGTTGAAAAGTCTGACGCTGAGGGGCAAAGTGCCTCTCAGCGTAATTCGTTCAGGGACTATGTTTCGGCATGAACACATCACAAGACATGCCATCCAGCCCCTCGGCGGCGCAAAAATCTGTGAATACCTTCACAAAACTGGCGAATCTGGCGTCGACCAGCATCTCGATGCTGCACGAGCCACCGCGAATCCCCAAGAAATCGCCCCCGCCCGAGCTTTTCCTTGGTGACACCTCTTATGCCTTGCGGCTGGATGAGGATGTGATGAATTTCTCAAATCTGGGCGAATTGACGATTTGTCTGGAAAATCTGCCCGAAAATGAAATCGATATCGTCTTTGCCGGGCGCACCGCCTTTGATCTGACATTTCAGGTGCCAAATGGCCCCTTCAATGATCTTGAAGCGATCATCGAGACAGAGTTGGAATTTCGCTCGCCCATTCAAAGCGATCAATGCGTCTGGTTCTGGTCCGCCAAGGAAACGCCCAATGGCGACTGGATCGTCGAAGCGGCGATTGTGTTGAAAGGTGCAGTCGATTGGATTCTTGATGCGATGGAGCATACGGGCAAGTCGATCAATCTGGCGCGGCGACATCGCCCTGACGGCTCGCTCCGTGTTGCGGTGGAACCTGATTGGCTTGAAAAACCATCGCGTCTTTCGACGGCTGCGGGCCCCTTGGCGAGCATCCGGAAAATCCCGCCCACTTTGCGGTTTCCCCTCGGGTCTTTTGCATTATTTCTTGTATCAGCCATCGCCCTGTTCGTCGTGCAGTCTGTGCGCAGCGACAGCGTGAACGAACAGGCCGACGCGGCGACGGCAAAACTGCGCGAACTGGCAGCAGAGCAAGCCGTCACCCGTGGTTTGCAAGACCGTCGCGATTTGGGGAACGCCCGGCTGACGATCATTGGCACGATGGCCAACACGTTGCCGGACGGTGTCTGGCTGGAACAGATGCTGGTCGATGGTGAGGACGTGACAATCATCGGCTTCGCGCCATCTGCCGCAGAGGTCACGCGACTGCTGGCGGCATTGCCTGCCTTGAAAGATATCGAATTTGGCTCTCCAGTGACCCGCGACAATACGCAGAACCTTGAACGGTTCCGCATCAATGCTGTTCTGACAGGTGAAATATGATGAACGATTTCACCTTTCATAACCCAACGCTAGTTCGGCGGTTCGGCACGCTTTTGGTTGTCGGCACATCGATCCTTCTGATTGCTCTTACCTTGGTTCTGACCAACATTGCGCGCAGCAAATACGCCGGTATTAGCGATCAGCTTGATGCCATCGCATTGGCAGAACGCGCCGCACAGCCGCAGACCGGTGCGCGACCGCTGGCCACATTCTACGTCAGTGAAACGCCACAGCTGGCGCAGGCGCAAATGCAAAGTGACATGCAGGAACTGGCGACGGAATTTCAGGTCCGGTTGGAAGTCATCCGCGCCGATCAAGTCGAGCCTTTGAACGGGTCCTTACGGCTGGCGCTGACGTTGAATGGCGTTGTGCAAGAAAGCGAGTTAGGCAGCTTTATGGAAAGCCTGGCCAACCACGACCCGATGATCGTGGTCGATAGCATTTCATTGCGCCGCGCGCGCAGCAACAATCGCAACGCCGATGAACGACCCTTGGCGATCCAACTCAAACTGAGCGGGTTTGCGTCGCAATGATGAAACTGTCCCCACATCTCCAGACGACCGTGCCGCTGGCTGCGGGGCTGATCTGCGTTGCTCTGGCTGGTATCATATGGATGCCGCTGGTCCGTGACGGTGAAGCTGCACCGCTGCCTGCCGCACAATCCGTCCCCTCTGACGCACCCGATGCCATGGCAGTGCTTGCCGAACGATCACAGGATCTGGTGGAGCGTCCGCTGTTTCATATCACGCGCCGACCCCCCGTGGTTGCCACAGTTGCAGAGCCGGCGCCTGTCGCCATCACACTCAGCCTCACAGGCATCGTGAATGACGAGAACGACCGCATCGCGTTGATGCAGTTGTCCAATCGTCCCGATCTTCTCAGACGGAGGGTCGGAGAAAAGATCGGGAACTGGGAGATCGAAGAGATCACAGATACCTCGGTTGTTGTCATCTCTTCGGATGGTGAACGTCAGGTGATTTCGCTGTCATCAGGAAACCCCTGAACCCGCTTACCACATACCAACATCGCGCATGGCCCTGTGGCGGCGCTCTGCCTCTTCACGCTCACGCTCTGCGGTGTTGCGCGGATAGTGCGGGGCCTTGAAATGCTGTGGTGCGTCCCACATGGAAGGGCGGCCACGGTTAAGAACGCCGTCGATAAGAAGTGAAAGCATGGCTTTTCCTTTCGGGGTTGTGATGTCCCTTACTTATTGACTCTTGCCCAATTCTGCGACTCAGTATGGTTTCTGTAATGAAAGCTGAGCTATCATATGAATTGGCGTAACATCCCATCCCTCGCGGCCCTGCGTGCGTTTGAGGCCGTCGCCCGCCGTGGCTCATTCACCGCCGCTGCGGCAGAATTGAACGTCACCCATGCAGCCATTGCCCAGCACGTCCGCGCGATCGAAGCAGAGCTGAACACGTCCCTTTTGGTGCGTGAAGGGCGCGGCATGGCAATGACAGAGGCGGGGGCGGCCTTGGGTGCCGCGCTTTTTGACGGGTTCAGCCTGATCATTGACGGCGTGCAGGCGGTGACTGCAGATGCCGAAACGCGCCCCATCGCCCTGTCTGTCACGCCGAGCTTTGCAGAAAACTGGTTAATGCCGCGGTTTGCGGATTTCTGGGCCAAACATCCTGATTTTGGGCTATCGATCAATCCAAATGTTACGGTGATCGACCTGCGCAGAGACGGTATTGATTTGGCCGTGCGCTATGGCAAAGGCGATTGGGCCGGACTGGAGGCGACATTTCTGTTGCCAGCTGATTTCACTGTGGTTGCGGCACCGTCACTGTTGCAAGGCCGCGAGATCAAGTCCTTCGAAGACCTCGACGGCCTGCCGTGGATTTTTGAGACCGTTCACAAAGAGGCGCGACGCTGGGTCTTGGACTCGGGCATCGACGTGTCAAAAAGCCCAGTCAACGACGTCCCAACCTTCGGTATGGTGATGGCGGCCGTTCGGGCGGGCAAAGCACTGAGCGTGGCATCAAGTGCGTTGGTCGCGACAGACTTCAATGATGGGAAACTGGTTAGGCTGATGCAGCGGCAACCCAAAGGATTGGGCTACTACATCGTTCATCCCAAAGGGGTGCTGTCGACCAAAGCGCGTATTCTCAAATCGTGGCTGCTTGCGGCGGCCAAGGCCTAGCGCGGGCTGCGCTTGGCCAAGATACGTTGCAAGGTTCGGCGGTGCATCGACAGGCGTCGTGCGGTTTCAGAAACATTGCGGTCGCACAGTTCATATACCCGCTGGATATGTTCCCAACGGACGCGGTCCGCACTCATGGGGTTTTCCGGCGGCGGCGGAAGTTCATCCTGACGGGCCAGCAAAGCGTTGGTCACATCAGTGGCATCGGCAGGTTTAGATAGGTAATCTGTCGCACCGATCTTCACGGCGGCCACGGCAGTTGCAATCGCACCATAACCGGTCAGCACAACAATCCGGCTTTCCGGGCGGCGGGCGCGCAGTGATTCCACGACGTCCAGTCCATTGCCTTCCTCAAGTCGCAAATCGACAACTGCGTAAGCTGGCGGGCGGGCAACAGAGATCGCCTTACCTGCGGCAACCGATCCTGCCATCTCAACATCGAACCCACGTTTCGCCATCGCTTTTGCAAGGCGACGCAGAAACGCTTCATCATCGTCTACAAGAAGAAGACTTTTGTCTTCTCCCAAATCCAACGGTTCCATATTCATTCTGGTTCCAACTTCATTTCTGGGGCTGAGGTAGCGCGGCAGTGCAGCACGTCAAATCCATAGCCCCGTGGTGACACGCATATTATTCCCCATCGTTGCACAAGGATGCAATCGCTCTATGATTTGACTTCAGCAACTTCGGATTGCCCATGCCAACCAGCAACGCACAGCTTTTTCAGGCTCAGAACCGCAGCAATTGGGTGCGGTTGCGAACGCTTGTCGGGCTGCGCTGGTTTGCTGCGATCGGTCAGGCAGCTGCGGTTGTTGTTGCGGTGCAAATCTATGGGTTGCAGATTGACGTTACCCCTGCGGCCCTCGTCATTCTCGCGTCCGTGCTGGCAAACCTGTTTTCTTTGTCGCTTTATCCCAAAAACAAGCGCCTTCGAGAACAAGAGGCAACCATCTGGCTTGCCTTTGACATACTGCAGCTCAGCGTTCTGCTTTACCTCACTGGCGGGTTGAACAACCCCTTCGCCATGATGGTTCTTGCCCCCGTGACCATCGCCGCAACCGTCTTGCCGCTGCGCGGCACAATAATTCTGGGATTGGTGGCGATGGCGCTGATCACCGTGATCAGCCGCATCCATGTCCCGCTCATTCTGGCGGACGGCACAATGCTAGCCCTGCCGATCCTGTTTCAGTTCGGTTTCTGGCTAGCTTTGCTTATCGGGTTGGTCTTTCTGGCACTATACGCCCGACAAGTCACAAACGAGACGCATGTAATGAGCGAAGCACTATTGGCCACGCAGCTTGCCCTGTCGCGCGAACAGAAGCTGACGGATCTGGGTGGCGTTGTGGCAGCAGCGGCGCATGAACTTGGCACACCTCTTGCCACGATCAAGCTGGTCAGCGGTGAGTTGAAGGACGAATTGAAAAGCAGTCCCGAACTACTCGAAGATGCAGAGCTGATCAGCCAACAGGCTGACCGCTGCCGTGATATTCTGCACTCCATGGGTCGCGCGGGCAAAGATGATCTTTATCTGCGGCGCGCACCACTAGAGGTGGTCGTGCGCGAGGCTGCCGAACCACATCTGTCGCGCGGCAAAACCGTCACATTTCAGCTTACCCCCGATGAAGGTGCCGGCCAAAATCAACCGATCATTCCGCGACAACCCGAAATCATCCACGGTCTGCGCAATCTGGTCCAGAACGCAGTCGATTTTTCCAACTCTTGTGTGACCGTTGATCTGACGTGGTCCGACGATGGAATTGGTGTGCGGATCTCTGACGATGGGCGCGGGTTCCCGCCCTCTGTGTTGGGCCGGATCGGTGATCCATATGTCCGGCGCAGGCGTCTAGCTGAGGACGGTGCGCGGCGACCAGGATATGAAGGAATGGGACTGGGGCTTTTCATCGCAAAGACGCTGCTGGAGCGTTCAGGTGCCACCCTGACCTTTTCAAACAACCGGCGCCATGGACAGGCGAACTGGAAAGGCCAAGCGACCGGCGGCGCAATCGTCGATGTGACCTGGCCGCGTGATACGTTTCAGCCTGACGAAGACTGGGCAACCCAACCGCTCGGCGAAAACAAACCAATCAAAACTTGAGTCGATTCATGTCGTTCCGATTAAGGCTGCATTAACCTTCATAGGCAATTGTCTGTCAGCATGTTGGCTAGGGCGGACTTTGAATGTCGATGACCTTATTTGATCTTGCTGTGATTGGATTTGCAGCGTTGCTGGGTGCGTCACTGATCGTGGTGATGCGCGGCAAGGCGCAGTGGCGCGCCGTAGCCGCACCTGAGATCGTACAAACCAAAAAGGCGCAGGAACCCGTGTTTCTGTTTCGTGGTGGTGTTCTGATCGACGCAACCGCTGATGCGCTTGCGCTGATCGCGCATCAGACCGCGCACAAGTCCGAATATGACGCCGTGTTGGACGCCTTTCGTGGCCCTTTTCCTGAATTGGGCAGTGTCTTGCAGGACGAAACCATCGGCCTGACCCGATTGATATGCCAGAACGACCCAACTTTGCTGTTAGAGGTTGAGCGAAACGCCCATTGCGTGCGCATCACTGCTGTTTGCCGCAACGAAACACCACTAGAGGATCCACTTTCGGCCCTATCGCGCGATTTGTACTTTGCGCAGAACGACCTGCTGCGCGATGTCGCGCACCACGCACCGCAACTGATTTGGCAAACCGATCTTGCTGGAAATGTGACATGGTCGAACCAGACATTCATGTCCTTTGCAGAGCGTTCGAAACGTCCGGTCACAACCAGCGATGCGACGTCGCTGCAATCGCTTGCCATAGTTCTACAGCAAACCGCAGACGACAAGCAGAACTACCGCAAATCCATTGATATGACCGATGAGGACGACCCGCATTGGCTCGATATCACCGTGGTCAATCGTGATGGCGGGACATTGCATTTTGCATCGGATGCCAATGCGATCATGCGGGCGGACCGGGCCCGCCGCAACTTTGTGCAAACCCTGGGCAAGACTTTTGCCCAACTTTCAACCGGCCTTGCCATCTTTGATCGCAACAGACAGTTGGCCATGTTCAACCCAGCACTCCTCGACATGACAAAGTTGCCGGTCGAATTTCTAAGCACACAACCCAGCATCGATACCGTACTGGACCGCCTGCGAGAGCTTCGCATGATGCCGGAACCGCGCGACTATGTGTCTTGGCGCGACCAATTCGCGGCCGTCGAGGACGCCGCGAAGAACGGCACCTATAGCGCGAACTGGTCTTTGCCTGATGGGCAAACGCTCCGGGTGATCGGTAAACCGCATCCTGACGGGGCCTTTGCCTTTTTGTTCGAGGATATCACCGCAGAGGTGTCATTGACCCGGCGTTTTCGCACCGACATCGAGACCGGACAGGCCGTTTTGGACGCGCTGCCCGATGGCATTGCCGTTTTTTCACGGGCTGGCACGCTGATGATGTCCAACCACGCCTATGCCCGCCTGTGGGAGACGAAATCAGAACTCATGCTGGAACACCGGGAACTCGCGAGTGAAATGGCCGTCTGGCAATCACGCGCCGTGCCCAGCGCGATGTGGGACGAGATGATAGATGTCATCCAGCGTCTGGAAGCGCGCAAGGTCTGGTCAGATGATGTTATGCTTGAGGACGGGCGGCATCTACGGTGTCATGCGCATCCGATTTCTGGCGGCATGACAATGGTCCGTTTTACCATCGCCCCGTCTATGCGCCCCACCATCCGAAAACTTGCCGCGACAGGCCCAGTTTTCCAGGTTGGCAAAGGATGATTTCCGCTTGCAGCAGGTGCTCAAGACCATAGTCTTGGGCCATGACCCAACGGATCCTTCAAACATCGCTAGCAGATGAAGCGGCGACAGCCGCACTTGCTGCAACGATTGCACCGATTTTGCTGCCCGGCGACACGCTTTTGCTGGAAGGCGATATCGGAGCAGGTAAGTCTGCCTTTGCACGCGCGCTGATCCGTGCGCGGTTGGGCCGTATGGAAGACGTACCCTCACCGACATTCACATTGGTCCAGACCTATGAAGACGCTGATGGCGATCTCTGGCACTGTGATCTCTATCGGCTGACCCATCCGGATGAGGCGTTGGAGCTTGGCCTCGACACGGCATTTGAAACGGCGATTTGCCTTGTTGAGTGGCCCGACCGATTGGGCGCGGCGACACCACAAAACGCGCTCCGCCTGGCGTTTGTGGCAAATCAGGATAATCATAACGTGACGATCACTGGGTCGGCCGCTTGGGCCAACCGCGTGCGTGTTCTGCATGGTTGATCGCGCAACCTTGATCAAAGAGTTCTTGCAAAACTCGCCTTGGGTCGATTGGGACCAAACGCCCATCACCGGTGATGCGTCATCACGGCGGTATCTGCGACTACACAGGGGCGATAAGACGGTTATCCTCATGGATGCCCCGCCGGAGAACGGCGAAGATACCACGAAATTCGCAGAACTGGCGGCGTTCCTGAACAGCAATAACCTGTCAGCGCCAAAGGTCCTCGCTCATGCGCCAGACATCGGATTAATGGTCATCGCCGATCTTGGCACTATGGATTTCGCCGCCGTTCTCAAAGGCAAACCAGCCGATCAAGCCACCCTGTATGATGCCGCTGTTGACGTACTCATCACGCTCAAGACGCTCAGCGCACCGCAGGGCCTGCCGGTCATGACACCACAGGTTGGCGCGCAGATGATCGATATTCTTGGCACGCATTACACACGGTCATCGGTCACAGAGCTTTGCGCAGAAGTCGAATGCGCGCTTGCCACTCATGCACCCAACCCTGACACCCTAGCCTTGCGCGATTTTCATGCGGAGAATATGATTTGGCGACCAGATCACAAAGGCAATGACCGCGTTGGGTTGCTAGACTTTCAGGACGCGTTCATCGCACCAGAGGGTTATGACCTTGCCTCGCTCTTGCGCGATGTTCGGCGCGATATCCCGCGAGATGTTGTCGCCCAAACCATCGACAACTACTGCGCGCGCACCAACGCACCCGCTAACTTTCGCACGCAGCTCGCCTGCCTTGGCGTGCAACGCAATCTGCGTATCCTTGGCGTCTTTGCCCGGCTGGCGACAGACCATCAAAAACCGCGATATCTGGCATTCATGCCCCGCGTCTGGACCAATATCCTGCACGATCTTGGCGACCCCGCATTGGATCGCCTGAAACGCGCGGTCCTTGCTACTGCCCCGCCTCCCACGACAGATATCTTGAACGGATTGATCGCATGACGGTCCCGATTCTTCTTTTTGCAGCCGGGATGGGCACCCGGATGGGCGCGTTAACGGCAGACCGGCCCAAGCCACTGATCCCTGTGGCAGGCAAGCCGCTGTTGGATCACGCCCTTGATCTGGCAAAGGATGCACAAATCGGCAATGCAGTGGTCAACCTGCATTACAAAGGCCAAATGATCCGCGACCACCTTGCAGGTCAGGACGTCCTTTTTTCCGACGAAACAGATTGCCTCCTTGAAACCGGCGGGGGCTTGCGAAAGGCGCTGCCCCTGCTTGGCGCAAGCCCCGCACTGACAATGAATACGGATGCGGTCTGGAACGGTCCCAACCCGGTGACCCATATCCAGAACGCATGGGACGACAAAATGGAGGCGCTCTTGCTGATGGTGCCCACGAAAAATGTCCACGGTCATCTGGGTAAAGGAGATTTTGAGATTGATGCTGACGGACGGCTGCATCGGGGCCCAGGAGCGATCTACACAGGCGTCCAGATGATCCGGACCGAAGCACTTTTTGATATCCCGGAACAAGCCTTCTCAATGAACGTCGTCTGGGACCAGATTGCAGCGCGCGGCCGACTATACGGCACACTTTATGATGGGCAATGGTGCGATGTTGGCCAGCCCGAAAGCATCACGATCGCCGAGGCCATGCTGCATGTTTGACCAAACCCACACGCCGCGCATCTTTGGCAGCGCTCCCGGCGTGGATTTCGCCAAGAGCCTTGTTGAAGGACTAACCGAGCATTTTGCCGATCTGGCCCCTCATGACTGGGCCAAGGTCGAGATTTACGTCAACACCACACGTATGCGGCGGCGCATTCGGACTGTGTTTGACGACGGGCCAGCCCGGCTTTTGCCGTGCATCCGGCTGGTGACGGATTTGGCAAGCGACCCAATTTCGCTCGCCCTGCGTCCAGCGGTTTCTCCGTTAGAGCGGCGCCTGCAACTGGCGCAATTCGTCAGCAAACTGCTTGATCAAGAGCCGGATCTGGCACCCCGCGCGGCGCTTTATGACCTGTCAGACAGCCTTGCAACGTTGATGGATGAAATGCAGGGCGAAGGTGTAGGGCCAGGTGCCATCGCTAACCTCGATGTCACCGATCAATCCGGTCATTGGGACCGCGCGCTGCGGTTTCTCAAAATCATCACACCGTTCTTCGGTGGGGGCGAAGAAGCGCCTGACAAAGAGGCGCGCCAGCGCATGGTTGTAGAGGCATTGGCGGAACGCTGGGAAACCAATCCGCCGACGCATCCGGTCATCGTGGCAGGCTCCACCGGATCACGTGGCTCGACGGCCCTGTTCATGCAGGCAGTCGCGAAGCTGCCGCAGGGGGCGATCATCCTGCCCGGCTTTGATTTCGATCTGCCAAATGACGTTTGGGCCGGTATGAGCGATGATATGACGGCCGAAGATCACCCACAGTTCCGGTTCCGCCGCCTGATGGACCTGATCGGATTTGAACGCGATGATGTCTCCCCCTGGTCCACGCAAGCGCCGCCGAACGCCAGACGCAATGCGCTAGTATCGCTGTCTCTGCGACCTGCCCCGGTGACGGACCAATGGCGCAAGGACGGCCCAGATCTGGATGATCTGATCGCCCCGACCGAAGCCCTCACACTGATCGAGGCGAGCACACCCCGCGCCGAGGCGGAAGCCATCGCGCTGCGCCTGCGTCAAGCCGCCGAAGATGGGCAGACAGCCGCTCTCATCTCACCGGACCGCATGCTTACCCGCCAAGTCACAGCAGCGCTTGATCGCTGGGACATCACACCTGATGACAGTGCGGGCTTGCCGCTAGCATTGTCGGCACCGGGGCGTTTCTTGCGCCATGTGGCTGATCTATTTGGCAAACCGCTGACTGGTGAGGCCTTGCTGATCTTGCTGAAGCACCCGCTTTGTCATTCCAACCACCCTGACCGGGGCGATCATCTGCGGCACACGCATGATCTGGAACTGCATCTGCGCCGCCACGGGCCGCCCTTTCCAACAGCCGAGGATTTGGCGCGTTGGGCCAGTAAGGATGAACGCCGCGCAAATTGGACGACATGGTTATCGGTCCTAATTTGCAACCTGCAAGACAGCGGCACGCAAGATTTGAGCGCTTACTATGCACAACATATCGCTCTGGCACAGGCGCTCTCTGCCGGACCGGATGGCGAAGAAGCGGGTGGGCTCTGGGACAAAGCTGCCGGGCGCGAAGCGTGGCGGGTTTGTGAAACACTCAGGCTTGCTGCTGGTGCAGGTGGTCCACTGTCTGCGCGCGATTATGCAGCACTTTTTGGTGGCGTCATTGCTGATGGCGTAGTGCGTGACCGCGATGCAGGTCACCCTGATATCCTGATCTGGGGCACGTTGGAGGCACGCGTGCATGGCGTTGATCTGACCATCCTTGGCGGCATGAATGATGGTGTCTGGCCAGAAGCACCAAAACCTGATCCATGGCTCAACCGCGTGATGCGCGCGCAAGCAGGGCTTTTGCTGCCGGAACGGCGCATCGGGCTGTCTGCGCACGACTATCAACAAGCCATCGCCGGGGCAGAGATCTGGATCACTCGTGCAAAACGCTCTGCGGACGCCGAAACCGTGCCCTCGCGCTGGGTGAACCGGCTGACCAATCTGCTCAAAGGTTTGCCGGATCAACGCGGACCGGAAGCCTTGGACGCGATGCAGGCGCGTGGCGATCATTGGCTGGCGATGGCGCATGCGCTGTCCACGCCCAAGGCACGGGGCGCGCCCGCAGCGCGCCCGTCGCCATGCCCGCCGGTTGCAGCGCGACCGGATCGGCTGTCGGTGACACAAATCAAAACGCTCATTCGTGATCCCTTCGCGATTTATGCCCGCAAGACGCTGCGACTTGATCCGCTAGACCCTCTCGTGCCCAGCGCTGATGCACCCCTGCGCGGAATCATCGTTCACCGCATTCTTGAGCGATTCATTGAGGCAAGGGGTGGCCCCGCCGACCGTGATTTGCTGATGCAGATAGCACTGGAAGAATTCACCAAGGACTGCCCGTGGCCCACCGTCCGCGCCCAATGGATGGCACGCATGGAACGATCAGTTGATATCTTTCTGGCTGGAGAGGCTGTCCGACAGGCGCAAGCCAAAGCATCCGTTCTAGAGGCCAAAGGCGAGATTTATGTTGCCCCGTCGGGCGTACTACTAACCTGCAAGGCGGATCGTATCGACCTGACCGAAACGGACGAAGCGCTGATCTATGACTACAAAACCGGTGTCATGCCGACCGGCCCGCAACAGGAAAAATTCGACAAACAGCTTTTGCTTGAAGCGGCCATGGTCGAACGCGGCGCCTTTGAGAATACCGGAGAACGTCATGTGGCGGGCGCCAGCTTCATCGGCGTCAACGCTGGGATGGCCGTCGTGCCAGCGCCGCTTGCCAAGCAACCGCCAGATCAGGTTTGGGCCGAGTTAGAGACACTTTTTGACAACTGGCAAGACCCGACACGCGGGTACACCGCGCGGCTGGCGCTCTTCTTGAAGTCAGACCATGGGCCTTACGATCATCTGTCGCGTTATGGCGAATGGGACACCTCTGATGAACCTGCACCTGAGGTACTGACATGATGCGCGACGATGCAACGCAGCGGCAGGTTGAAGCCGCCGACCCTGGGTACTCTACCTGGCTGTCGGCCAATGCCGGATCAGGCAAAACGCGGGTGCTGACCGACCGCGTTGCGCGGTTGCTACTGGAAGAAGTCTCGCCGCAGAACATCCTGTGCCTCACCTACACCAAAGCCGCCGCAGCCGAGATGCAGAACCGCCTGTTCAAGCGGCTGGGTGCGTGGGCGATGATGCCCGACGCGGATTTGCGGGCAGAGCTGACGACGCTTGGCGTTGATCGCCAGATTGACGGTGCGCAACTGGCGCAGGCACGCACCCTTTTTGCCCGCGCGATTGAAACGCCGGGTGGGTTAAAAATCCAGACGATCCACTCTTTCTGTGCCGGCGTCTTGCGGCGGTTCCCGCTTGAAGCGCAGGTCAGCCCGCAATTCCGCGAAATGGAAGACCGCGATGCAGAATTGCTGCGCGCCGATGTTGTGGATGGCCTTGTCGTGGGGCCAAAAGCAGACGTCGTGCATCAGCTTTTGCAGTATTTCACTGGCGATGACCTTGGCAAATTCACTGCAGAGATTGCCAAAAACAGCGACTATTTTCAAACACCACTGGACCAAGGGGCACTGCTGCAGACGCTTGATCTGCCTGCAGGGCTGAATGCGACACGACTCTGCGATGATGTTTTTGACCGCGATTTGCTGAACCAGCTTGCGAGCGCCTGTTCTGCCGGGTCCGCCAATGATGTCAAAGCGGCGAATGCGCTGACAAGTTTGCTGCACGCTGATGCCGGTCCCAACGATATCCTCAAAGGTCTTGAGGATGTCTTTCTGACTAAATCCGGCAAGGCCCCATTTACCGCCAAAATCGGAACCTTCCCGACCAAAGCCACTCGCAACGCCAACCCTGATCTTATTGCGGATGTTGAGGTGCTGATGGGCCGGGTTGAAGATATCCGCCCGCTCCGCCTCGGGCTGATTGCGTTTGACAGAACCACGGCACTTTATCATTTCGCGCAGGCCTTCCTACCTGCATATGCTGATCGCAAGCTAACCATGGGTGCGCTGGATTTTGACGATCTGATCCGCAAGGCCAAGGCGCTTTTGACCGATCCGGCCGTCGCACAATGGGTGCTGTTTCGGCTGGACGGTGGCATTGATCATATTCTGGTGGATGAGGCGCAGGACACCAGCCCGACCCAATGGGCCGTGATCGAACAGTTGACGCAAGAGTTTGCCACCGGCGAAGGCGCGCGGACCGACCGCGAGCGCACGGTCTTTGTTGTTGGTGACAAAAAACAATCGATCTATTCGTTTCAGGGCGCCGATCCTGCTGCCTTTGACCAGATGAAAGGGCATTTTGAGGCGGCGCATGCGGCGATTGGCAAGCCCTTCAACGTCACCTCGCTTGACCATTCCTTTCGATCCTCGCAGGCAATCCTTTCGGTTGTTGATGCCACTTTCCAAGGTGATCGCGCGGCAGGAATGGACGAAGGACTGAACCACGTTGCATTTAAAGATGGGATGCCGGGGCGTGTTGATCTGTGGCCAGTGGTCGAGAAATCCAAAGACGAAGAAGACCGCGTTTGGTACGAACCTGTCGATCTGCCAAGCGCCACCGATCACACCGTGATCATGGCGCAGCGCGTGGCGGCACAGATCAAGCATATGATCACCAATGACACGATCCCCGTTGAGATCAAGAATACCGGCACATACCAGCGCCGTCCGATCACCGAGGGTGATTTTCTGATCCTTGTCCAGCGCCGGTCAGAACTATTTGCCGAGATTATTCGCGCCTGCAAAGCGGCCAATCTTAAGATAGCGGGCGCTGACCGATTGCGGGTTGGTGCCGAACTTGCGGTGAAAGACCTCGCTGCATTGCTTAGCTTCCTCGCCTTGCCCGAGGATGACCTGTCGCTTGCCGCTGCGCTGCGATCGCCCTTGTTTGACTGGTCGGAACAGGATCTCTTTTCGCTCGCCCATCGCCGGGCCAAGGATGCCTATCTTTGGACAGCGCTGCGTGGTTCTACGCACCATGCAACGCTTGCCGTCATCGACGACTTGCGCACGCAGGCTGATTTCCTGCGCCCCTATGATCTGATCGAACGTATTCTGACGCGGCACGATGGACGCCGCAAACTACTGGCCCGGTTGGGGCCGGAAGCCGAAGACGGTATTGATGCGCTGCTGTCTCAGGCACTGGCTTACGAAAGCACGGGCGTGCCCAGTTTGACTGGGTTTCTGACCTGGATGGAGACCGATGACCTTGAGATCAAGCGCCAGATGGACAGTCAGGGCGACCGCATCCGTGTGATGACAGTGCATGGGGCCAAAGGGCTGGAAGCGCCGATCGTGATCCTGCCGGACACTGCCAAGCGCGACAATCAGGCGAAACAGGAAATGCTGCCCGCCGGGGATCATGTGATCTGGAAAACACCTACCAATGCCTCTGCCCCGGCGGTGACCGCCTTGCGAGATGACGTTGTTGCCAAACAAGCCCGCGAGCGGATGCGTCTGCTTTATGTGGCGATGACACGAGCCGAGAAATGGCTGATCATCGGGGCGGCAGGTGATGTCGGCGACGGTGATGCGAGCTGGTACAATGTCGTTGCCGATGGGTTGGCCCAGCGCGGCGACGTTGATGCGGTGCAAGGTGACTTGACCGTGCGCCGGGTCGCCAAGGGGGATTGGGACGGGCCCGAACTGGTAACCCCGGACCGGAAAGAGCCATCCAAGGTCACGCCATCCGATTTTGGCACGCTGGCGCTTCCTGAAAGGCCCAAAACCATCGCGCCGTCTGAATTGGGCGGCGACAAGGTGCTGCCTGGCGATCCCGCAGAGCTTGATGAGGAAGACGCCAAGGCGCGCGGCACGCAAATTCACCGTTTATTGGAACATCTTCCCGGTGCCCCGCAAAGTGAGCGGCACGGTCTTGGTCTACAACTCATCCAGTCAGATGATGATGCTTTGGTGGAAGAGGTTTGCGCATTGATCGACAAACCGGACCTGCACTGGATATGGACCGACGACGCGCTGACCGAGGTTGATATCACCGCCACTCTGCCGGGCGTCGGGCGCATCCACGGGGCGATTGACAGGTTGATCATCGGACCTGACAAAATCACCGCGATTGACTATAAGTCTAACCGGATTGTGCCTGAGACACCCAACCAGACCCCGCTTGGCCTGACACGACAGCTAGGGGCCTATGCCATGGCGCTCCACAAGATATACCCCGATCACCGCATTGAAGCGGCGATCTTGTGGACCCACACTGGTGATCTGATGGTTTTGCCTGACGATCTGCTTCACGAAGCCATGATCGGGGTTACGACACCTTGACCAACGCGGCCTCGGTTCATAGGTTCCGGCTCTAATGTTTTTCGCCAAGGAGTAACCTGATGGCAACCGTAGCAGTAACAGACGCCACCTTTGACGCCGAAGTCCGACAGTCCGACATCCCTGTTGTTGTCGATTTTTGGGCCGAATGGTGTGGCCCATGCAAACAAATCGGCCCCGCATTGGAAGAGCTTTCCGCCGAGATGGACGGTAAAGTGAAGATCGTCAAAGTGAACGTTGACGAAAACCCCAACTCACCCGCCCAGATGGGCGTGCGGGGCATTCCGGCACTTTTCGTTTTCAAAAACGGTGAGGTTGTTTCCAACAAAGCAGGCGCTGCCCCCAAGGCCGCCATTCAGGGTTGGATCGAAGAATCGATCTAAACTGACACATCTGATTTCGTAGAAAAGGGCACCCATTGCGGTGCCCTTTTTCATACCGGCCACCCATGCCCGCGCAGAACCGTTTGTATCGTCTGTTTAACCTCCGGTCGCCCTGCATTGATCGCCTTCATTTGCAAGAACCAGTAAAGATACGCTGCATAATTCGGTTGGTACCGCATCACTTGATCAAAGGCATCGGGGTCTTGGCCGCGCAACGCGATGTGATGGAAATCGGACTTTCCAAACAAGATAAGCGGTTTTTCAAAGAAATATCCCATGAACCCAACGCTTGAATTCTGGGTCACAACGTAATCGCAGTTCTGCAAATACTGGGCATCACTGTTAAGCGTAACAGTCAGCCGCAGATTGTCAGCCAAGATCTGTTCCAGCGCCCGCTGTTCTGCATCGCTGTAATTCTCAGACGGATGCAGCGTCGCGATCACCTTGCGGTTAGGGTCACGAGCCAGCACAGTTTTGAGCATCTCAACCGGACTGTTAGATTGAAAAGACCGCTGGCGCAGCAACTGCCCTTGTAAAGGCACATAGACAAACCCGTCCCTACGGGCGTGCCGCGGTGCCTCGGCAAACAAGCGCTCGCGCCAGTATCGGAAAAAATTCGCAGCTTTGATTGCTGGAACTGCTGCCGGGTCGAAATGCTCTTGTGCCACAGGCCAATCCCACCGCGCGGCCTGCTGCTCAATATGCCAGAACGGGTAAAGATAGGTCTTGCGAAAGGTCAAACCGCAGTCGTTCACCGGCGGTTCCATCAACCAAAGACTGCGACCAGGTCGGACCAGCGCGCGGGCGCGCGCTAGGTCGTCGTCACCATCAAATGCAACTTGCAGCCCTGCCTCTTCCTGCACATCGGACAGCCTTGAGATAAAATTATGGTTGCCCCCCTCTGCCTGATTGCGCAGCTTGGAGTGCAGATAGAATGTGACGGTGTCCTGCGCGCTCATGCTGGTGACGCTACTGATGTGGCCAAGCGGGAACAAGCCGTGCGGGGTTGTTTGGCAGCAAACCCCTCGCCATATAGGACGCAACACTTTCAGGAGCAGATGATGGCAAGCGAAGAATTCCCCGGCTGGCATGGCACCACAATCATCGGTGTGCGCAAAGGTGGACAAGTTGTCATCGCTGGCGACGGGCAGGTCAGCCTTGGCCAGACTGTGATCAAGGGCACCGCGCGCAAAGTACGGCGTCTATCACCCGGCGGGCAGGATGTGATCTGTGGCTTTGCCGGATCAACTGCTGATGCTTTTACACTGCTTGAGCGGTTGGAGAAGAAACTTGAGGCAACACCGGGTCAGCTTGCCCGTGCTTCCGTTGAATTGGCCAAAGACTGGCGCACCGACAAATACCTGCAAAAGCTCGAAGCGATGCTGATCGTCAGTGACGGGTTCGATCTGTTGGTGATCACAGGCGCCGGTGACGTGCTGGAGCCTGAACATGATATCGCCGCCATCGGATCGGGCGGAAACTTTGCCCTTGCCGCTGGCCGCGCCATGATGGCGTCTGACAAAGACGCCGAAACCGTCGCCCGCGAGGCGATGGCGATTGCCGCTGACATCTGTGTCTACACCAACGGCAACCTGACGGTTGAGACGATTTCCACATGATCGAACGCGATGACCTGCGGGCTGCTGTTGGCAGTGGTCTTATCAACGAAAAACAGGCCGCTGGCCTGATCAGCCTGTCTGACAGCCGCCGTGGCGCACGCGAAAACCTGAACCCCGGCGACGAACCTTTTGAGCTTTTCAAAGGGTTCAACGAGATTTTCATTGTGATCGGCCTGCTGATCCTTTCCGTCGGATGGTGGGGCGTCGTGGCCCTCGCTCTTGGTGATGAGATCGTGAATCTGCAAGATTATGCCATGGTCGTGTCGCTCATCGGTGCGGGTATTCTGTGGCTGTTGTCCGAATATTTTGTACGCAAGCGGCGCATGGTGGCCCCGGCCATCGCCTTGTCGGTCATGTTCGCCGCCAATGCTGCCTTTGGCATTACCGCTGTGATGTCCGAACCCTTCATGATCGCGCAGAACGACTATTCCAGCGTGCCCTTGCCGCTTTTCTTGTCCACACTTGCAATCCTCGTCTATTGGTGGCGTTTCCGCGTACCTTTTGCGATGGCGATGATCGCCGTGGGGCTGTTCATCACTGCCATCGTTTATGCCGCCAGCCGTGAAGGGCGCGTGGCAGATATGAGCGAGTTTTTCCTACTCTCCGCTGGCGGCCCTTTTGCATGGATCACATTGGTTTTGGGCATCCTGGTCTTTGCTGTCGCCATGATGTTCGACATGAGCGACCCACACCGTGTGACGCGTCGTTCAGCCAATGGATTCTGGTTGCATGTGGTCGCAGCCCCAGCATTGGTTAACACCATGGCCCTGTCGCTGCTGGATCAAGACAGCAATCTGATCCTGCTTGCAGTGCTGATGCTTTTTGCCGTCGTCGCCATCGTCATCGACCGCCGTTCATTCCTAATCGCCGCAATCGGCTATATCGTGGCCCTCGCGGCAACCGTCTTTGATGGGGATGGGGCGGCGCTGACTGTGCTGATCCTTGGCGTTGTCCTCCTTCTACTTGGTGCGTTTTGGGAACGGATCAGGGCACGCATCTTGCGCCTGATGCCTGGCTTTGTCCCGCTGCACCGTCTTCCTCCTTCGCAAGTTTGAAAGTAATCATGACTGACCTGACCCCCCGTGAAATCGTTTCGGAACTTGACCGTTTCATCATCGGCCAGAAGGACGCCAAACGTGCCGTTGCCGTGGCTTTGCGCAACCGCTGGCGGCGCAAGCAATTGGGTGATGATCTGCGGGATGAGGTTTACCCCAAGAACATCCTTATGATCGGGCCCACCGGTGTGGGTAAAACAGAAATCTCTCGTCGTTTGGCGAAACTGGCGCGCGCGCCCTTCCTCAAGGTCGAAGCGACCAAGTTTACAGAGGTCGGTTATGTGGGTCGTGACGTTGAACAGATCATCCGCGATCTGGTTGATACTGCGATCATCGATACCCGCGAACACATGCGCGAAGACGTCAAAGCCAAAGCGCGTGCCGCTGCCGAAAATCGTGTGATCACTGCTGTTGCTGGCACCGACGCTCGCGACGCCACGCGCGATATGTTTCGCAAGAAACTGAAATCGGGTGATCTGGACGACACAGTGATTGAGCTTGAACTGACCGACACGTCCAACCCGATGGGTGGTTTTGAAATCCCCGGCCAGCCCGGCGGTATGGGCGGCATGATGAACCTTGGCGATTTGTTCGGCAAAGCAATGGGCGGGCGCACAGTCAAAAAGAAGATGACGGTCGCCGATAGCTATGACGCGCTGGTTGCGGATGAGGCGGACAAACTATTGGACGATGAATCTGTGACCAAGTCGGCACTGGAAGCGGTCGAACAGAATGGCATTGTGTTCCTAGATGAAATCGACAAGGTCTGCGCACGCGCTGACGCACGCGGTGCTGATGTCTCGCGCGAAGGCGTGCAGCGTGATTTGCTACCACTGATCGAAGGAACCACCGTTTCCACCAAACATGGGCCAATCAAAACCGACCATATCCTGTTCATCGCATCCGGCGCTTTCCATGTGGCCAAGCCATCGGATTTGCTACCCGAATTGCAGGGTCGCTTGCCGATCCGGGTTGAATTGCGGGCACTCACCGAAGGCGATTTCGTGCGCATCCTGACCGAAACAGATAACGCGCTGACACTGCAGTATTCTGCCCTGATGAAAACCGAAGAGGTCACCGTGACCTTCACCGAAGACGGGATCAAGGCGTTGGCCAAAATCGCGGCTGAGGTGAACGAAGCCGTCGAAAACATTGGGGCGCGCAGGCTTTATACTGTGATCGAACGCGTGTTCGAGGATCTTTCCTTTAGCGCGCCCGACCGAGCGGGTGATGAGATTGCGATTGATGGCGCTTTTGTCGAAGAGCATTTGGGTGAGTTGTCGCGGTCGATGGACGTCAGCCGCTACGTATTGTGATGCGGCTAAACCGATATCCCGCCGTGATCGTGCTGTTTTTCGCGGGCATTCTAACGGTGATCTTTGCCTATGCGACGCTGAACCTGTTTCAGATGTCGATGGCGAATATCCGGTTCCTGCGCGAATTCGGCACGATGGCAGTCATGGAGGGGGCGCTGTTTCAGCTTTTGCAAATACTCCTCTCGGCTACGATTGCCATGGTCAGCTACATCGGGTTCAAAATCTGCGAAAGCGAATTGGTCCATCGCTATCACGAATGGCAAAATCGCTGATTTTGGGGCTTTCACCTCTGCGCTGATCGGATCATCAAAGGCGCATGAGCCGTCAGACAGGATACCTGCGATTCATCCGCGCAAACCTGCCCTTCCTTGGGGCGGGGTTCTTGCTTTCGTTCTTGTCGAGCTTTGGGCAGACCTTCTTTATCGCCATCTTTGGCGGGGAAATCCGCGAGGCTTACGGACTATCCAATGGCGATTGGGGATTGATCTACATGGTCGGCACCGGGGCGTCAGCGGCAGTGATGGTTGTTGCAGGCGGATTGGCGGACAGGTTCCGTGTGCGGAGCCTGGGTATTGTCGTCGTCCTGATGTTGGCGTCGGCCTGCCTCTTTATGGCGTTCAACACCGCCGCAGCCCTATTGCCTTTCGTGATTTTTGCAGTGCGTTTCACCGGGCAAGGAATGACAAGCCATGTGGCCGTCGTGGCCATGGCCCGGTGGTTCGTCGCGACGCGCGGGCGCGCGCTGGCGGTGGCATCCTTTGGGTTCATGTTTGGTGAGGCGACGTTGCCGCTCACCATGGTTTGGCTGAAAACCATGATCGAATGGCGCACGCTCTGGATTGGTTTTGCTGGGTTCTGCGTTTTGGCCTGTTTTGTGCTGTACCGGCTGCTGCGGTTGGAACGCACACCGCAGGCAATGGCCGAAACCACGCAATCCACGGGCATGGACGGCAGGCAATGGACACGGGCCGAGGCGCTGCGCCACCCGTTGTTCTGGGCGATGGTCCCTGCTGTCATGTCATTTTCAGGCTTTGGCACAGCGTTCTGGTTTCATCAGGTGCATTTCGCCGAAATCAAAGGTTGGTCACATCTGGCACTGGTATCGGTTTTTCCGCTGGGCACGCTCGCCTTGTCACTCTCCACGGTCGGCTATGGTTGGGCTATTGACAGGTTTGGGGCTGTTCGGCTGTTGCCAATCTACCTGATCCCTTATGTGATCGCCTTCATTCTGCATTGGTACGCGCCCTCGCTCGGTTGGACAGCGTTAGCCGTGGTTTTGATGGGGATCGCTGGTGGTGGGCAAACAACATTGCTGAATGCCTGCTGGGCAGAGTTTTATGGCACAAAGAACATCGGATCGATCAAATCGGCAGCAGCAGCATTAATGGTGCTGGGGTCCGCCATTGGGCCGGGGCTTAGCGGGTGGTTGATTGACATCGGTGTCGGGTTTGAAGTGCAGCAGCTTGGGTATGCCGCCCTTTTCGCCTTTGCGGCGCTGATCCTCATCGTGCCAACCCGCCGGGCACTGGCCGCTTTAGCGGCCTCGTCTTAGATAAACGTAATACGCCCCATGCCCGCCATGGCGCATATGGGCTGGGGTCACCTGCAAAATCGCTTGAGACAACGGCGGCAGCGCGAGCCACTGCGGGACCTGATGACGAAGCACCCCATGTCGCGTGGGGATTGGCCCACCATCATCACGATCTTTGCCCTTGCCGGTAATGACCAATACCAAACGACGGCTCATCGCCTGAGAATTGAGGATAAATCCCACAAGTTCGGGGTGCGCTTCGGCCATGGTCATCCCATGCAGGTCGATGCGCGCCTCTGGTTTCAATTTGCCGCGCTTCATTTTTCCAAATGACTTGCTGTCCATATTGACAGGAGAGGCAGCCAATCGATCCACCAAAGGGCGCATCAGATCGTGATGGCGGCGGGGTTGCGCGCGTTCACCCACCTTGAAGGTTGGCAGCGGGTCCGCTGCTGCCATCGGTTTTTTGGGTTTGGGGGTGATGTCGGGCGCTGGCGTTTCCCGGTCTGCATGTAGCGGCGTTGCGCGTTCCGCGACACGATCCCACAACGCGCGTTCCTCTTGTGACAAATGGCGCGGCTTTCGCATCAGCGTTGCGCCACCATCAAACAATGCGCAATCGTCGCGGGCAGCAAAACAACCATGCGGCCGCCGTCTTTGATCTGCCCAGCCTCCATCCCCGCCTGCGCACCAGTACCAAAAAAGATATCGGCCCGTTGCGCACCCTTGATCGCAGAGCCCGTATCTTGCGCGATCATCAACCGGTTCACAGGTGCGGCTCCGCCTTTTTCAATCCAGACCGGCGCGCCCAGCGCGACGAACTCTGGATCAACAGCAATCGACCGGTGCGGCGTAATCGATCGGTTCATCGCGCCTAACGGGCCAAGTTCGGCTGGGACTTCGCTGACTTCGCGAAAGAACACATAGCTTTCGTTTTCCCACAGCAGGGCAAGGCCCGCATCTCGGTTCTCGGCAACCCAATTGCGGATGACCGCCGCTGACACCTCGTGCTCGGCAAAGATGCCGCGCTCGACCAGCTTCATCCCAATAGAGGAATAGTCGCGCCCGTTCTTTGCGCCATAGCCGACCCGCATCATTGTGCCATCAGGCAACCGAACCCGCCCAGAACCCTGCACTTGCAGGAAAAACAGATCAACGGGGTCTGTCAGCCAGGCCAATTCCAACCCCTGATCCCTGAGCGGCTGGTCTTCTTCGATCTGGCGGCGTGTATAGTAGGGTTCTCCCGGTGTCAGGTCGTCGGGCACGGCATAGATCGGATATTGATAAGCGTCACCCCAGATGCGTGATCCGGGCAGTTCCGGTTCAAAATAGCCGGTGAACAACATCGGCTCGCCATCCTCGATCAGAATGGGGCGAAAGAACTTTTCGAAAAAGCCGCGCGGCTCTGGTCCGGTTCGGGCAAAATCACACAGGATTGCCCATTCGCGATCTGGCATGTCACCGCATGTGTTCAGAAAAACATCCAGGGCCGCCTGATGATCATCAGACGGCCAATCGTTGAGGTCTTCATAAGAAAGCTGGGTATATGTCGGTTCAGCCATGACACTGCCTGCAATTGTCAGTGATAACCCAATCGCCGCCGCCCAGCCTGCGATCATTCGCCCGTAGCAACAAGCCGCCAGTTCGGATCGCCAGCGTCCATTTTGCGCGCAAAGGTCCATGTATCTTTCTGGCGCTTGATCTCTGACTCACTGCCTTCGATCACGTCACCGGCGTTGTCACGGACAACAGAAGTCATTTCGCTTTTGAAGCGCACACTGACTTCACCGTCTTTGGAGACCTCGTCAAACTCTGCATCTGTCAGGGTCATATCACTGATGCCAATGAATTTGGCGTCGATCGTCAGGCCTTGACGCTGACGTTCATCAACGACACCGGCAAAGGCTTCGTACACATCTTCAGAGATAAACGGAACTATGTCGTCCAGTTCACCATTTTCAAAGGCCATCAGGATCATTTCATAAGCGCCGCGCGCACCACCCAAAAATTCGCTGACATTAAAAGCTGGATCAACGCGTTTCATCGCGGCGAGGGCTTTGGCGGCGTCAGAATCTTCTTCCACGTGGTCGGTGATATCCAGATCAGGGCCACCTTCGATCACATCAAAGTCAGGCTTGCCCGTGCGGCGGGATGGGTCAGGCCGGGTGGCGGCAGGTTTCTCAAAACCTTCACGGGTGCCTAGCACGCCGCGCAGGCGCAAAATTAGGAACACAGCGATGCCAGCAAGCACCAAAAGCTGAATAAGCGGAGAATTCATTGCGACCTCGTTTCGGGGAGGGCATGGAAACACGCCCTTTCATTCCTTATGTAGGTCAGGGGTAAGGCCAAGTCCACCTTACCCCCGAACATGTTATGAAAGGCTAACCCTATGTGGCTGTTGCTGGCGTTTATTGCTGTTCCAATGATCGAAATCGCCCTGTTCATACAGGTTGGCGGGTTCATTGGCGTTTGGTGGACATTGTTGATCGTGCTGTTGACGGCGATTACTGGATCCTACCTTGTGCGTAGTCAGGGCCTGCAAGAGCTTAGTAAGCTGCAAAATTCGTTCAAAGACCTGCAAGATCCGACAGAGCCTTTGGCGAATGGCGCGATGATCCTCTTTGCCGGTGCGCTTTTGCTGACGCCGGGGTTCTTTACCGATGCCGTTGGTCTGTCGCTTTTGGTGCCGGGAGTGCGCAGCGCGGCCTTTCAATGGGTGAAAAGCCGGGTGAAAGTACAGCAGTTTGAAATGGGTCAAGACCCTGCCCAGCGCCCACAACCATCCGGTGATCGTGTGATTGATGGTGAGTTTGAAGATGTGACCCCACAGAAAAACCGCCGCGATGGCCCATCAGAGTGGACCCGGCATTGAGCCTTTAGAAATAGGCTGATAGGAACGCGCGAACCTTTTTGAACTGGAGCACTTTCCAATGTCCGATACACCCGAAAATGGTGCCGCTACCCCGCCGCAACAACCGCAGATCACCAGCCGCATTCTGGCGCAGTACATCCGCGATATGTCTTTCGAGAATATCCTTGCCCAAAAGGGTGTGACCGGCGACGCGCAGCCCGAAATTCAGGTGCAGGTGAACCTTGACGCGCGCAAGCGCAAACAAAAAGACCAGTATGAGGTCATCACCAAGCTGAACATCACCAGCAAGACAAAAGAAAAGTCAGAACCGCTTTTCATGCTTGAGCTTGAATATGCCGGCGTTTTTCAGGTTGAAGGCGTCCCGGAAGAGCAGATGCACCCATATCTGCTGATCGAATGCCCGCGCATGACATTCCCATTCCTGCGCCGCATCGTCAGCGACGTCACGCGCGACGGTGGCTTCCCACCGCTGAACCTCGATACGATTGATTTCCTTGCCCTCTATCGCTCAGAGCTGGCGCGTCGCGCCGAATCTGAGAAAGTTGCGAAAGAAAAGGCAAACTAAGGCAGGGCTTTAGCCCCGTTTTTTCCACAATGCGCCGTCGCCCAACTGATCTAGAAACGCAGTATGGGCGGCGGCTTCTTCATTGGTGAGCTTGCTTGGCAATGACGTTGGGCGTGCAGATGGCCGCCAATCATCCAATCCACCATTCGCAGATTTACTACCGCTATCAGTGGCTAGCGCGAAATCGGGTTGTCGCCCACCGATAAGCTCAAGATAGACCTCGGCCAGAATCTCACTGTCGAGCAACGCCCCGTGCAGGGTGCGGGAACTGTTGTCGATGGCAAAGCGTCGGCAAAGCGCATCAAGCGATGCGGGGGAGCCGGGAAATCTTCGCCGTGCGATGGCCAGCGTATCAATGGCTTGATCCATGGGCAGCAACGGACGATCAACCCAGCCCAGTTCGGCATTCAGGAACTTCATGTCAAAGGCGGCGTTGTGGATGATCAGTTTTGCATCACCGACGAAATCGACAAATTCTTGCGCGATATCTTTGAAAAACGGCTTGTCGCGGAGCGTTTCCTGTCCCGGCTCTGGCTTTTGCGGCGGCTCGAGCAAATCCGGGCCGATGCCATGCACGCCAAAGGCTTCTGCGGGCATGGATCGTTGCGGGTTTATATATTGGTGATAGGTTCGTCCGGTTGGCACATGTCCCATCAGTTCAACCGCGCCGATTTCGACAATCCGGTCGCCCTCACCAGGTTCAAATCCTGTGGTTTCGGTATCGAGGACGATTTCACGCATCACTTGGCCCTATCAATTCAGCAATCAGATTTTGCACCGCTTTGCGGGTCGCGTCCATATCGTGGGTCTCTATCACATGATCCGCGCGGCTTCGTTTTTCTGTATCAGAGATTTGCAGGTCCAGAATCCGCTCAAACTGGTCTTCTGTCATGTCGGGTCGCGCCATGACGCGGGTCTTTTGAACTTCTGCCGGGACAGAAACAACAAGCACCGATGATAACCAGTCCTGTGCGCTGGTTTCAAACAGCAATGGGATATCAAGGACAACAAGTGGTGCGTCGGTTTCCTTAAGAAAATCCGTGCGGTGTTGGGCGACAAGCGGGTGCACTATTTCTTCGATTTTGCCGATGAACCCCAGATCATCTGCGATCATGGTGCGCAGGACATTTCGGTCAACGGCGCCGCCGACAACCGCATCCGGCATCGCCTCTTGGAAGGCAGGCACGGCGGCGCCCCCTTTTGCGTAGAGTTCATGCACTGCGGCGTCCGCATCCCAAACGGGAACACCTTCATCGCGAAACATCTGTGCTGTTGTCGACTTTCCCATGCCGATGGAACCGGTCAAGCCCAACAGATGTGTCATTCCAAAACTGCACGGCGGGTTGCTTCATCGACTTCAGGTCGCTGCCCAAACCAGCGCTCAAATCCGGGCACACCCTGATGCAACAGCATGCCAAGGCCATCCACTGTCGTGCAGCCTTTTTCCTGAGCTGCTTCAAGGAAGGGTGTGCGGAGCGGGTTGTATACAATGTCGGTCACAACAGCCTCTGGGCGCAAACTGTCGAGCGAGACCTTGAATTCCTGCCCGCCAACCATGCCAAGCGACGTTGTGTTGATGACGGTATTGGCGTCCTCCAACATCTTATCGGCCTGAACCCAATCCATCACAGTCACCCGTGCGCCAAAATCAGCACGTAGTGCTTCGGCTTTGGGACGGGTGCGGTTTGAAATGATGATCTCTGGAACGCCGGCGTCAGCCAAGGCCACGATGATCGCGCGGGCGGCACCGCCTGCCCCGAAAATAGCGGCAGGTCCCGCCTTGGGATCCCAATCAGGCGCACTTTGGCGCAGATTGGCCATAAACCCGTAACCATCTGTATTATCAGCGAAAATTCGACCATCTTCTTTGAAGATCAATGTGTTCGCGGCCCCAATCAGCGTTGCCCGATCAGTGATCTGATCAGCGAATTGCATCACGCTGACCTTATGCGGGATCGTGACGTTGGCGCCGATGAAGCCCTGTTTTGGCAGGTCCCGCAGCGTCGATTCCAACGCGTCTTCGGTCACTTTGATTGCCGTATACTCGCCATCCAACCCATAGCGGTTCAGCCAATAGCTGTGCAATTTAGGTGATAGAGAATGGCTGATCGGGTTTCCGATTACGGCGGCGCGTGGCAGATTGGTCATGTCGGCAATGTTCCGCGAAGTGTCAGATATGACAAGAGTTCGAGAAGCGGCAGACCCAGAACATTGAAATAATCTCCTTCAATGCGTGTAAAAAGTCGCACTCCTTCTTCTTCGAGTTTGTAAGCGCCGACAGCATGGCGGATGCTGTCCCAGTTCCGAGCGACGTAATCTTCTAGATAGCTGTCGGATGCATCACGCATGTGCAGGCGCACAATGCCCACATGCCGCCAAAGCGGTTTGCCATCACCATAAATCACGGCGGCTGAAAGAAGTTGGTGCCGTTGACCGCGCAGCGACTGAAGTTGCGACAACGCCTCGGCTGGTGTTTCAGGTTTAGCCAAGATTTCGCGACCATGGGCAAGGATCTGATCACAGCCGATCACAAGGGCTTCTGGGTGTTTGGCGGCAATGCGCTGGGCCTTCATTTCGGCCAGGGTGTCGGCGATGTCGCGGGGCGAGGCATCCTCGGCCTGAAGAGAGGCGCGGATGGCAGTTTCGTCGATGCGTGCTATGATCACGTCGAAAGTAAGCCCGGCGTTTTGAAGCAATTGGGCGCGGATTTCGGAGCCGGAAGCCAATATGATCCGATCGTTCATGTGGATAACCTTTGGGATAATCTCTGTGTCGTCGTTCGGGTGGTTCTGGGCATATCTAACACGATCAGCCGGACCGTGGAGAAGGTTCGTGTTTCAATTCCGTTCAGTTCATTTTTTCCACGGTGGACGGGGATAAGTAGGGGTTGTGGAAGAATCTGGTCTGGCTGGCCTGTCAAGTGGAACAGTTCGGGTTTTTTGATCCAAAGGTGTTGACGTAAAGTGTTGTTATATTTGTATTTATTTGATGTTTCTTCTTCGTTCTTTATGAAACATTTTGTTGGTTCGCCTTGGGATAACTCTGCGGATGAATGGACAACCCACAGGAAATCGTTGCTCTATCTACAACATCATCTTTTCTTTCTTTTAATATTTATTAGGAAGAGAAGACCGTAGAGAGCAGGAAGAGCGATGATCGGATTTTTGGACAGTATCTATCCCTGGATTAAGGCCCTGCATGTTATGGCTGTGATCGCCTGGATGGCGGGCTTGTTCTATTTGCCAAGATTGTTTGTCTATCATGCTGAGCGGGCCAGTGTCGGGTCTGAGCTTGATCATACGTTTCAGGTCATGGAAGAAAAACTGCTGCGGGTGATTATGAACCCTGCGATGATTGTGGCATGGATCGCTGGCTTGATCATGATCGGTCTTGGGGCGTTTGATTGGGGCGCTGCATGGTCTTGGGTCAAGATAGTGGCTGTGATCGCTATGACCGGTGCCCATGGTTGGATGAGTGCGAGGCGCAAAGAGTTTGTAGCGGGTACCAATACGCGAACCGGGCGGACGTATCGGTTGTTCAATGAGGTGCCGACTGTTTTGATGGTGTTCATTGTCGTCGCTGTGGTTGTACGGCCGTTTTAAGCCACTGATTGACTCTGGCAGGCACACTGCCTATGTCTGACGCCGCTGCCCGTCCGGGATAGCGGTTTCCATTCCAATACTAGAAATGCAGGCCTGATGCGCCTGCAATGGATTTATGTATGTCACAGCACCGTCTGAACCTTGCTGATCTGAAGGCCCAAAGCCCGAAGGATCTTTTGTCTTTGGCTGAAGAGCTAGAGATTGAAAACGCCTCGACCATGCGGAAGGGCGATATGATGTTCGCCATCCTCAAAGAGCGGGCGGATGAAGAGTGGGTCATCGGTGGTGACGGTGTGTTGGAAGTTTTGCAGGACGGGTTTGGCTTTTTGCGGTCGCCTGAAGCAAACTATCTTCCGGGCCCAGATGATATTTATGTCTCTCCTGATATGATCCGTCAGCATTCGTTGCGTACCGGTGATACGGTCGAAGGTGTGATGAAGGAACCCAACGACACTGAGCGTTATTTTGCGCTGACGTCGGTGGAGACCATCAACTTTGAAGAGCCTGAGAAAGCCAAGCACAAAGTTGCCTTTGATAACCTCACACCGCTTTATCCTGATGAGCGTCTGAATATGGAAGTGGCTGATCCAACGGTGAAGGATCGATCCGCTCGGATCATTGATCTGGTGTCGCCGATTGGTAAGGGGCAGCGGTCGCTGATCGTGGCACCGCCACGTACGGGTAAGACGGTGCTGCTGCAGAACATCGCGAATTCCATCGAGAAGAACCACCCTGAGTGTTACCTGATTGTGTTGTTGATTGATGAACGTCCCGAAGAAGTGACGGACATGCAGCGGTCAGTGAAGGGTGAGGTTGTGTCTTCGACTTTTGATGAGCCTGCGTCACGTCACGTGGCTGTGTCAGAAATGGTCATTGAGAAGGCCAAGCGTCTGGTAGAGCATAAGCGTGATGTTGTGATCCTGCTGGATTCGATCACGCGGTTGGGTCGGGCGTTTAACACGACTGTACCGTCCTCTGGTAAGGTGCTGACCGGTGGTGTGGATGCCAATGCTTTGCAGCGTCCAAAGCGGTTCTTTGGTGCGGCACGGAATATTGAAGAAGGCGGGTCGCTGACCATCATCGCGACGGCCTTGATTGATACCGGTAGCCGGATGGATGAAGTGATCTTTGAAGAATTCAAAGGTACGGGCAACAGCGAGATTGTTCTGGATCGCAAGGTCGCAGACAAGCGCGTGTTCCCGGCGATGGATATCCTCAAGTCTGGGACGCGGAAAGAAGAGCTGTTGGTGGATAAGGGTGATCTGGCGAAGACATATGTGTTGCGTCGGATCCTGAACCCGATGGGCACCACGGATGCAATCGAGTTCCTGATCGGGAAGCTGAAGCAGACCAAGACCAATTCGGACTTCTTCGATTCAATGAACACGTAACTTATTGTTATAAAACAATGGGTTAGGATATGGATACCATTTTTGCTTTAGCGACTGCGCAGGGTCGTGCCGGGGTTGCGGTTGTCCGTCTGTCAGGGCCTTCAGCTGTTTCCGCTGGTGGGCGGCTGTGTGGTGATGTGCCTGCACAAAGGGGGCTGCGTGAGGTCCGGGATGTGGATAGTGCCTTGCTTGATGAAGCGCTTGTGCTGCGGTTTGCAGAAGGCAAGAGCTTTACCGGCGAAGAGGTTGTTGAACTACATCTGCATGGAAGCCCGGCCATTGTTAAAGCTGTGTTGCGGGCCTTGGCGGCAATGCCGGGGTTGCGGCAGGCGGAGGCTGGTGAATTTACCAGACGTGCATTGGAGAATGGGCGGCTCGATCTTGCTGAGGTTGAGGGGTTGGCCGACCTCATTGATGCGGAGACAGAGAGCCAGCGGAAGCAGGCGGTGCGGGTGTTTTCTGGTGCTTTGGGGGCCCTGGCCGATACGTGGCGGCGCAAACTTATCAGAGCGGCGGCTTTGCTTGAGGCGACGATCGATTTTGCCGATGAAGAGGTGCCGGTTGATGTGAGCCCGGAGGTTCTTTCGCTGTTGTCAGCGGTCATGGATGAAATGCAGCGCGAAGCCGAGGGTGTGATGATTGCCGAACGGCTTCGGGATGGTTTTGAGGTGGCGATCATTGGCGCGCCAAATGTCGGAAAGTCGACGTTGCTGAACCGTTTAGCAGGCCGAGATGTAGCGATCACGTCCGAGATAGCCGGAACGACGCGGGACGTGATCGAGGTGCAGATGGATCTGGGCGGGCTGCCGGTAACGGTGCTGGATACGGCTGGACTGCGCGAGACGGAAGATCGGATTGAGGGGCTGGGTGTTGCTAAGGCGCGGGAGCGTGCGGCGCAGGCGGATCTGCGGATACACTTGATTTTGTCAGGGCATCTCCTGCCGGATGCGCTGGGCGACGATGATCTGGTTGTTTTGGCAAAGGCTGATCTGGGTGAAACAGAACGCCTTGCGGTTTCTGGTAAGACCGGTGCGGGAGTTGATGAGCTAATCTTGGCTGTGTCCAAAAGGCTGAATGTAAAGGTCGCGCGGATTGGCATCGCCATGCGAGAGCGGCATCGGGTGGCAATGCTGGATGCGATAGCGTTTCTCGCTGATGCCGAAATGGCGATGCGCTCTGAGGAGGGTATGACGGATTTGATCGCAGAAGATCTGCGCAGTGCTATCCGCGCCGTGGATAGCATCGTGGGCCGAGTTGATGTAGAGCATGTGCTGGACGAGATTTTTGCTAGTTTCTGCATCGGAAAGTAGGGAGTGTTTCACGTGAAACATCATGACTACGACGTGATTGTTATTGGTGGTGGCCATGCCGGCGCAGAGGCTGCGCATGCTGCTGCACGTATGGGAGTCCGCGTGGCGCTGGTGACATTGACCCAACAGTCGATTGGTGTGATGTCCTGTAACCCAGCCATTGGTGGCTTGGGCAAGGGTCACCTTGTCCGAGAGATTGATGCGCTTGATGGTGTTATGGGGCGTGTGGCCGACAAGGCTGGAATCCAGTTCCGTCTTTTGAATCGCAAGAAGGGCCCCGCTGTACAGGGACCGAGGGCGCAAGCTGACCGTGAGATTTACCGGACAACGATGCAAGAAGAGCTCGCGGCCCTTAAAAACCTGACGATTGTTGAGGGTGAAGCCGTTGATCTGATGATGCAGGATGGTCGCGTCACCGGGGTTAAGATGCGTGATGGCGCCACACTGCGTGCCGATGGCGTCATTCTAACGACGGGAACATTCCTGCGCGGTATTATTCATATTGGTGATGTGTCGCGTCCTGGCGGACGGATGGGCGATGATCCATCCGTCAAGATGGCGGAACGGCTGGATAGTTTCGGGTTGCCTCTGGGGCGGCTCAAAACGGGGACGCCACCGCGTCTGGACGGGCGCACAATTGCTTGGGACAAACTGGAAGTGCAGCCAAGTGATGCGGACCCCGTGCTGTTTTCATTCCTTTCAAAGGGCGTGTCCGCCAAGCAGATAGACTGCGGTATCACCCATACGAATGCACGAACACATGAGATTATCAGAGCAAACCTTGGCCGCTCTGCGATGTATGGTGGGCAGATTGATGGGGTTGGGCCACGCTATTGTCCGTCGATCGAAGATAAGGTTGTGCGCTTTGCCGACAAAGAGTCGCATCAGATATTCCTCGAGCCTGAGGGGGTTAGCGACCACACGGTTTACCCCAATGGCATCTCGACATCGCTGCCAGAAGATGTCCAAAAAGAGTATGTGCGGTCGATCTATGGTCTTGAAAATGCAGTGATTTTGCAGCCTGGCTATGCGATTGAATACGATTACGTTGATCCACGCGCTTTGCGCGCGACGCTTGAAATACGCGATGTGCCAGGTCTCTATCTGGCTGGACAAATCAACGGGACAACCGGTTATGAGGAGGCCGCCGCCCAAGGTTTGGTCGCTGGATTGAATGCAGCCGCAAAGGCAAAGGAAGCAGAGTCGATTACCTTTAGCCGTCGGGAATCCTATATCGGAGTGATGATTGACGATCTGATCACGCGCGGTGTGTCAGAACCTTACCGCATGTTTACCTCTCGAGCCGAGTTTCGGCTGTCCCTGCGGGCAGACAATGCCGATCAGCGGTTGACAGAACGTGGGCGTCGGCTTGGTTGTGTTGGTGATGACCGTTGGGCACAGTTTTCGGCGAAAATGGATCAGATCAAGGCAGCCAAGGAACAATTATCAGATATGAGCCTTTCTGCCCGCGAAATGGCTGAACTTGGTATCAAACTCAACGCTGATGGGCCACGGCGCAATGCGCTGGATGCTTTGGCGCTGACTGACTTTGGGTTCGCGCATCTAAAGGAATTGGGACAAGATATTGATAGAATTCCTGGTGACATACAAGATCAGGTAAAGAAGGACGCGCTGTATGCCCATTACATCGCCCGACAAGAGCGTGACATTGCGGCGATGGAGCGGGATGAAAACCACATAATTCCCGACGGTTTGGATTTTGGATCAATCAAGGGCATCTCGAATGAGTTGCGTACCAAACTTAACGCTGCACGCCCGGCGACGATTGCGCACGCTGGCCGGATTGAGGGCATGACCCCTGCTGCGTTGATGTTGTTGATCGGAGCGACCAAGAAACACGCAAAGGCGGTCTGATTGATGACTGGTCAAATTGCCTGTGTGGATGTTTCACGTGAAACAATAGCAGATTTAGAGAGTTTTGCCGCGCTCACTACTAAATGGACGCAGAAGATCAATCTCATTTCCCGGAACACGTCTGATGCGATCTGGGACAGACATATCGTCGACTCGGTTCAGATCTACCGGTATGCGCCAAAGGTTTTCACAAAGTGGGTCGATCTGGGAAGCGGCGGTGGCTTTCCAGGCATCGTCATGGCGATTCTCGGCAAAGCGCGGCATCCGGAAGCGCAGTTTACCTTGATCGAAAGTGATCAACGCAAGGCAGCTTTCTTGCGCACAGCCGCAAGAGACCTGTCATTGAAGGTTGATGTCATTGCAAAGCGCGTCGGTGATGTTGCCCCCCAAGAGGCAGATGTTGTATCTGCCCGTGCGCTTGCACCACTATCTGCCCTTCTGGGCATGACGTCCCGCCATCTGCACACAGATGGCGTCGCACTTCTTCCCAAAGGAAAGCAGGCCCAACAAGAAATCGCCGAAGCGCAAAAATCATGGCGCTTTCAGCTTGAAGATCATGCTAGTTTCACTGATCCTGAAGCCTGCATACTTGCCATTCAAAGGATAGAATCCCGTGGTCAATGACACCCACACCGGGCCGCTTATCATTGCGATTGCCAACCAAAAGGGCGGAGTCGGCAAAACGACGACCACAATAAACCTCGGCGCTGCGTTGGCAGAGCAAGGTAAAGAAGTGTTGTTGATCGACCTAGACCCGCAAGGCAACGCCTCGACCGGCTTGGGGATCGACCATGATCAGCGCGAGGTGACGACCTATGATCTGCTGTCTGGTGAGGTTTCACTGACTGATGCGATCCAGAAAACCAACGTTGATCACCTTACCATCGTGCCCGCAACAACTGACCTCAGTTCGGCCGATATAGAGCTGATGGATAACGCCAAACGCAGTTTTCTGATGCGGGATGTCTTGCGCGCCGAGACATCAGACACCAGTGAATACGACTACATATTGATCGATTGCCCGCCATCCCTCAACATATTGACAGTGAACGCCATGGTGGCCGCGCACTCTCTTATCGTGCCACTGCAAAGTGAATTCTTCGCGCTCGAAGGTCTCTCGCAGCTAATCCTGACGGTCCGCGACGTTCGACAAACCGCAAACCCTGATCTACGGATCGAGGGCATCGCTCTCACCATGTACGATCAGCGCAACAACCTCTCGCTCCAGGTCGAAGACGACGCACGCGAAAACATGGGCGATATGGTGTTCAACACGGTGATTCCCCGCAACGTGCGCCTAAGCGAGGCCCCCTCCTTCGCGATGCCGGTGCTTTCCTACGATAGTGGCTCCAAGGGCAGCAAGGCCTACCGGGCGCTTGCCGGTGAATTGATCGCCCGCACAACTGACAAAAAGGTCGCATAGATGGCACGGACACCCGCAAAATCTCGTGGTTTGGGCCGTGGCCTTTCGGCGCTCATGTCGGACGTATCGGCGGATGAGGCACCAACAAACGCGCCCAAACGACCCGATTTCGTCGTCCCCGTCGAACAGGTGCAGCCAAACCCAGACCAACCCCGCCGCACCTTTGCTGAAGGTGCGCTGCAGGAACTTGCCGCATCCATCGCGGAAAAAGGGATCATTCAACCTCTCATTGTGCGCGCCGCCCCTGGTAAAACCGACACCTACGAAATCGTCGCAGGTGAACGCCGCTGGCGGGCTGCTCAGATCGCGAAACTGCACGATGTACCTATCGTCGTGCGCGACTACAACGACACTGAAGTCCTCGAAATTGCGATCATCGAGAACATCCAACGTGCCGATCTGAACCCCGTGGATGAGGCCGCAGGCTATAAGCAACTGATGGATCGTTTTGGATATACGCAAGACCAAATGGCCACCGCGCTGGGCAAAAGCCGTAGCCACATCGCCAACCTGCTTCGCCTGCTAAATTTGCCCGATGAAGTCCAGAACTACTTGATCAGCGGTCAGTTTTCGGCAGGCCACGCCCGCGCTCTTGTGGGCCATGATCAGGCTGTGCGGTTGGCGCGCGAAGTGTTGCAACGCAAACTTTCTGTGCGCGAAACAGAAAAGCTCGCGAAAAAGGGCCCCGCCATCAAAAAACGGTCAGTGCCCGGCGCGCCAGTTCCCAAAGACGCGGACACCGTACAGATCGAGAATGAGCTGACCGCAACTCTTGGCATGAAAGTCACGATCGATCATTCAGCCGGTGCCGAGGGCGGCAAACTGGCGATCAGCTACAAATCACTTGAACAGCTCGATGATCTATTACGGGCCCTTTCGGGCGGCTAAACGTCCAACAACGCGCGCAAGACAGCATTAAGAACAGGTCTACCCGGCGGCGTGATCCGTAACACATCTGCGTCCAGCGCTAGCATGTCAATTTCACTCAAGTATTTGATTTTATTCATATATTTTGCGTTGGACAGCTCAGGAAAACGGCGTACATCCACGCCGTCCGTCAATCGCAATCCCATCAACAAGAACTCAGAAAGCTGCGCCTCGTCATCCAGTGCTTCACGGGCCAATTCGCCATGCTCTAGCCTATTCACCTGCTGCAACCAAGCACCCGGCGCTTTCGGCGCCTCTGTTGCAAATCGCCTGCCCCCAAGGGTCAGCCGTCCATGCGCCCCCGGCCCGATCCCGGCATAATCACCATAGCGCCAATAGATTTTGTTATGAACGCTCTCAAAGCCCGGCCGCGCATGGTTCGACACCTCATAACCCGCAAGCCCGGCTGCCGCGCAAATTTCCTGAGTCGCCGCATACATATCAGCCGAAACATCGTCATCCGGCAGCCCGCGCAACTTACCAGCGGCGTAACGATCACCAAATGCTGTGCCCTCTTCAATCGTCAGCTGGTACAGCGACAGATGATCCACGGCGAGCGACAGGGCCTGACGCAACTCTGCTTGCCAATCTGAAACGCTCTGCCCTTGACGGGCATAAATGAGATCAAAACTCACCCGGTCAAACACCCCACGCGCGACATCAAAGGCCGCCATCGCATCCGCCGCCGAATGTAACCGCCCCAGCGCCTTCAAATCACGATCGTTCAGCGCCTGAATCCCCATCGACACCCGGTTTACACCGGCATCGCGATACCCTGCAAACCGCCCTGCCTCAACAGAGGTTGGGTTGGCCTCCAGCGTTACTTCCAGATCATTTGCGATAGGCCATGTTGCGCGTACCTTAGTTAAGATCGCATCAACAACACCCGGATCCATCAGGCTTGGAGTGCCGCCACCAAAGAACACTGATCGGAGCACCCGGCCCTCGGTTTCGGCCCCAACCCGATCAATCTCGCTCACATAGGCCGCGGCCCAGGCAGTCTGATCAATCTGCGCCACCACATGAGAGTTGAAATCGCAATAAGGGCATTTCGCTTGGCAGAATGGCCAATGAATATAAAGGCCAAAGCCCCCATTCTCCCAGTCTTCAGGCAAAACAACCCGCAATCAATTTGGCAAAGGCATCCGCCCGGTGACTGATCTTGTTCTTTTCCCAACGGTCCATTTCACCAAAAGTGATGTCATATCCATCAGGTTGGAAAATTGGGTCATACCCATGCCCTTGATCGCCGCGCATGGGCCATACAATTTGGCCCGGCATGACACCGGGAAACACCTCGTCATGGCCATCTGGCCAGGCCAGAACCAACGTGCAACAGAACCGCGCTGTTCGCGGAAATGGAGCGGAAACAGTCTCTAACTCTGCCCAACTCCGCTCCATCGCCATCTTGAAATCACGACCATCGGGTGTTTCGGCCCAATCTGCGGTGTAAACGCCAGGCGCCCCACCAAGCCCGTCAATTTCGATCCCGCTGTCATCGGATAACGCAGGCACGCCTGTTGCTTTCGCCGCCGCATGCGCCTTGATCCGGGCATTTCCGACAAAGGTGGTTTCGGTCTCCTCGGGCTCTGGCAATCCATGATCGGCATTCGACGTCAAAGACACACCATAGGGCGACAGCAGATCAGCGATCTCCACCAGCTTCCCCTTGTTGTGGGTCGCAATCACTAGATCTTTGCCGTCAAAGCGCCGCATCAGCCGACTGCCGCTATCTGCGCAGCAGTCAACTCAGCCACACCTTTTGCCGCCAGATCCAGCAGCTTATCCATCTGATCGCGGGTATACGTCGACCCTTCCGCAGACATCTGCACCTCGATCAGTTTCCCGCCGGTCATGACAAAGTTCCCGTCAACGCCCGCTTCGCTATCTTCGGGATAGTCGAGATCAAGCACCTCCTGCCCCGCATAAATCCCGCATGAAATCGCGGCAACAGGATCAACCAGCGGATCGGAAATCACATCGCCCGCCTTCATCAACTTTTGCACTGCCAACTTCAACGCAACCCAACCGCCGGTGATAGACGCACAGCGCGTCCCGCCATCGGCTTGGATTACATCACAATCCACAACGATCTGACGCTCGCCCAGCGCAACGCGATCCACGCCAGCCCGCAAAGAGCGGCCAATCAATCGCTGAATCTCTTGTGTCCGGCCAGATTGGCCATTCTTCGCCTCACGGCGCATCCGTGTATTGGTTGCCCGTGGCAGCATGCCATACTCGGCAGTGACCCAACCAAGGCCTGAGTTTTTCAGAAACGGCGGCACGCGTTCGTCAATCGTCGCTGTACACAGCACATGGGTATTCCCACATTTGATCAGGCACGACCCTTCTGCATGCATCGTCACGCCCGTTTCGATCAAGATTTCGCGCATTTCATTTGTCTGACGGCCGGATGGGCGCATGGGATCACTCCTGTTGGTTGCACTCCTCGGATACGCTGCCCACATATGAAATCCAACCCCGATTGACGCCCCGGCAGGTTTCGTTTTAATTGCCCAGCCTTCATCAGAGGATGTGATGACCGAACAACCGCCAAATATCGACGAAATGAACCACCGTTCGCGCGAAGTGTTTCGGCGCGTGGTTGAGGGCTACTTGGAAAGCGGTGCGCCCGTTGGATCACGCACGCTGACCCGTGATTTCTCGGAAAAAATCAGCGCGGCTACAATTCGCAACGTGATGCAGGACCTCGAATACCTAGGGCTGGTGGGTAGTCCGCACGTAAGCGCCGGGCGTATCCCCACGCAGCTTGGCCTGCGCATGTTTGTTGATGGTCTGCTTGAAGTCGGCGATCTTGACGGTAAAGACCGTGAAACAATCGACCGCACGCTCACGTCAAACGATCAGGATGTCACTTCGATGCTTGATCAGGTGGGCACCGCACTATCCGGCGTGACCCATGGCGCCAGCCTCGTGCTGACCCCAAAGCATGAAGCGCCGATCAAACATATTGAATTTGTCTCGCTCTCGCATGACCGCGCCCTTGTTGTACTGGTCTTTGCGGACGGGCACGTGGAAAACCGCGTGTTTACCCCGCCGCCGGGGCAAACGCCCTCGTCCATGCGCGAGGCCGCGAATTTCCTCAATGCCATTGCCGCGGGACACACGCTTTCCGAACTCGGCGCTGTTATCGCACGCGAAATTGCCGCCCGTCGTCAGGAAATCGATGCCCTCGCCGCCGAACTGATCGCCGACGGCTTTGCGCTTTGGGAGAACGAAGGCGAAGCGACAGAGCGATTGATCGTTCGCGGTCGCGGAAACCTTCTGGGCGAAGGCGAAAACGAAGACGATCTTGCGCGCATCAGAACCCTCTTTGATGACCTAGAACGCAAGCGCGATATTGCCCAATTCCTTGATCTGGCCGAGGACGGCGACGGGGTGCGCATTTTTATTGGCTCAGAGAACAAATTGTTCTCACTTTCGGGTTCATCTCTCGTCGTTTCCCCTTATATGAACGCCGACCGCAAGATTATCGGTGCAGTGGGTATCATCGGGCCAACCCGGCTTAACTATGGACGCATTGTGCCAATCGTGAATTACACCGCCAAACTGGTTGGCAAAATGATCGCCGACCGGGCGTGAAGGGAAAATACATGCCTCAGAAAGAAGAACCATTGCAAAGCCTTGATGAACTCGCCGCAGAGGGCGATGAGATTGATTTTGACGTAGCTGCCGCCAGCTTTGACGAGATTGAGGCGCTGCGCGCAGAACGCGATGATTTCCGTGACAAATTCATGCGTGCCTTGGCGGATGCAGAAAATACACGCAAACGGGCCGACCGTGACCGTCGTGAGGCGGAAAACTATGGCGGTTCTCGGCTCGCCCGTGATTTGCTGCCGGTTTACGACAACATGCATCGCGCATTGACCGCCGCCAAAGAAGGCGAAGAGAAAGTGCCGGATTCCCTGCTGGAAGGGATTGAGCTGACGATGCGCGAGTTGATCAACGTCTTTAAAAAGCACGGCATCGACACGATCACACCAGAAGTCGGCGACCGTTTTGACCCCAAAATGCACGAAGCGATGTTTGAAGCTCCATTGCCTGGCACCAAAGCGGGCGACATCATTCAGGTTTCCACGAATGGTTTCATGTTGCACGACCGCTTGCTGCGCCCTGCGCAAGTTGGGGTGTCATCGACACCAAAATCATAATGCGGATTTGGCAAGCAGCCGTCGCGCTTTGGCTGCTTGTCGTTCCGCCGCTCGCGGCACAGACGTTTCCCGAAGACGCTGATTTTTACGTCAATGACTACGCGGATATTCTGACCGATGCGCAAGAAGATGACCTCGCCGCTGTGCTTGAGGAACTCTTTCAGGCCCGCGACATTGAATTCACGGTTCTGACGATCCCGCGGATGGCGGACTATGGTCACACTGGTAGCATCGAAAACTTCGCAACGGCGCTTTTCAACACATGGGGCATCGGCGATGCCGATCGCAACGATGGTCTGCTGTTGCTTGTCTCACGATTTGACCGCGAACTGCGGATCGAGGTCGGTGCAGGTTACGGCGACACGCTGAACGCACCGATGAAACGGGTAATTGACAACAAAATCACCCCCTACTTCCGCCTTGATGACTACGCCAAAGGCATTCGCTTCGGTGTGGATGAGGTGATCTATGAAGTCACGAACCGCTATCCGGGCGAATATGATAATTCCGGTCCAGCGCAGCTTTGGGCGAACTTCAAACGCTTTCTGGTGAATCTCGGATGGTGGCTACTTGCCCCTTTCGCGGCGGTGATGCCCTTTGCGGTCAAGCTGTTCCGTCGTTTCCAACGCAACAAACCACGGATCTGCCCCAACGACGGAAATCGCATGCGCCGCTATCTCGAAGAAACCGAGGATGGAAGCCTATCCGCCGGCCAACTTGCCGAAGAGCGTCTTGAGAGCGTGGACTATGACGTTTGGTATTGCGACCGCTGCGAGCATGTAACGATTGAAGCTTATCGCAAATGGTTCTCTCGCTATGGGGCGTGTCGCGAGTGCGGTTTTCGCACGGTTGAGGGAGACAGCCGCACCATTCGATCAGCCACATATTCGTCAACGGGCCTGAGGGAAACCGACTACAACTGCCACCACTGCAATGCCCACTACACAGTGCAAAAGACTATTCCCAAAAAGACCCGCAGCTCCAGTTCCAGCTCAGGCGGTCGCGGCGGCGGCAGTTCAAGCGGTGGTGGTGCCAGCGGTAGTTGGTGACGATTAGAGCAAATCACGCAGTTCATAGATCAGCGCCAAGGCCTCTTTCGGCGTTAGCTCATCTGGCAAGACGGTCTTCAACTTCTCTTCAACTTCGGATTCCGCCGCCTGAATGGTTTGTGGCGCTGGTGTTGCAGCAAACAGCGGCAAATCATCAATCACGGCCTTACGCGACGCCCCACCTTCACGCTCGCCCTTTTCCAGTGCCTCCAAAACAACCTTTGCACGCTCGACTACCATTGGCGGCAGCCCGGCCAATCGTGCCACCTGAACGCCATAACTCCGGTCCGCCGTTCCGCGCTTCACCTCGTGCAGGAAAATCACGTCGCCGTCCCATTCTTTGACGGTCACAGTGGCGTTCTCAACCCCATCCAGCTTGTTCGAAAGTGCCGCCATCTCGTGATAATGGGTGGCAAAGAGCGCGCGGCAGCGGTTCACATCGTGCAGATGCTCCAAGGTTGCCCATGCGATGGATAAGCCATCATAGGTCGCTGTGCCGCGCCCGATTTCATCCAAAATTACCAACGCACGATCATCGGCTTGATTAAGGATCGCAGCCGTTTCCACCATTTCCACCATAAAGGTCGAACGCCCACGAGCGAGATCATCCGACGCGCCCACACGGCTGAAAATCTGACTGACAATCCCGATATGCGCCTCTGCGGCAGGCACAAAACTCCCCATTTGTGCCAAAATCGCAAGCAACGCATTCTGCCGTAAGAACGTCGATTTACCTGCCATATTTGGCCCGGTCAGCAGCCATATCGGTGCATCGGTCAACCCGCAATCATTGGCAATGAAGGGCGCACCGTCCTTTTGCAGTGCTGCCTCGACCACTGGATGCCGCCCGCCTGTGATGTCAAAAGACCGACTATCATCGACCTTGGGTCGCACCCAGTTTTCAGTCACAGCCAGATGGGCAAGTGCAGTCGTCAGATCAATCTCTGACAGCGCGCGCGCCAATGCGCCAAGCGGTCCCGCTTGCGCAATAATTGCCTGTTTTAGGCTGGAATAGAGTCTCTTTTCAATCTCAAGCGCCCGTCCGCCAGCGTTCAATATCCGGGTTTCAATCTCGGATAGGTCCACGGTGGTAAAGCGCACCTGATTGGCAGTTGTCTGGCGATGAATGAAAGTCTCGCTCAATGGCGCTGCCATCATTTTGTCGGCGTGGGTTGCTGTGGTTTCGATAAAATACCCCAGCACGTTGTTGTGCTTGATCTTCAGCGACGACACGCCGGACGTCTGGATATACTCGGCCTGCATGCCCGCAATCACGGACCGGCCTTCGTCGCGTAGTTTGCGGGCCTCATCCAGTTTTGCATCATACTCTGGCGCGATGAACCCGCCATCGCGCGACAAAAGCGGGGGCTCTGCGACCAAAGCCTGATCAAGTAGGTCGAGCAGCGCGTCATGCCCTGTCAAATCCTTGGCCGCATCTGCCAAGACCAGGGGCAAATCACCGGATAGCGCCTCTGACAGATCCGTAGCCTGCCCGATCGTGTTGCGAATGGCCGCCATATCGCGTGGTCCGCCGCGATCCAGTGCTAGCCGCGATAAAGCGCGATCCAGATCATGCACGCCGCGCAGGATCTCGCGGATATCTTCGGCAAGGCGCGAATTATCAATCAACGCGACCATGGCATCGTGCCGTTTGGCAATCACATCGACACTGCATGACGGTGACGACAGCCGCCGTTCCAGCAAACGCGCTCCGCCTGCCGTCACGGTGCGATCAATGCAATGCAAAAGCGAGCCCTGGCGTCCGCCGCCCAACACATGGGTCAGTTCCAATGATTTACGGGTCGCGGCATCGATCTGCATCGCCGCGGATTGGCCTTCTTGCACCGGCGGGCGCAGTAAGGGCAGGTTCCCTCGCTGGGTGATATCAAGGTATTCAGCAACAGCGGACATCGCCGCCACTTCGGCGCGGCTAAACCCGCCAAAAGCATCAAGCGAGCCGACATTATAGAGACTGCACAGGCGTTTTTCCCCCGCCGTGCTATCAAATGCGGCGGCGCCCAATGTGGTGAGCGTGGCGCCTGAATCAGACACTATTTCAGCCCAACTGATCTCTGATCCATCCACGACAATCACCTCACGTGGGGTCAGCCGTGCAAGCTCTGGACCCAAAGCGGCCCCCGCGCAGGGCATCACGTGAAATGCCCCGGTCGAGATATCAACCCAGGCCAACGCGCCCTCATCCCGAACCACATGAAAGGCGGCCAGAAAGTTGTGGCGGCGCGCGTCCAGCAGCGAATCTTCGGTCAGGGTGCCGGGCGTGACCAAACGCACCACCTCGCGTTTGACGACGGCCTTGTAGCCACGCTTTTTTGCCTCGGCGGGGCTTTCCATCTGTTCGCAAACGGCCACGCGAAACCCTTTGCGGATCAGCGTCAGAAAATACCCTTCGGCGGCATGGTGCGGCACGCCGCACATTGGGATGTCTTCGCCGTCATGCTTGCCGCGTTTGGTCAGCGCAATATCCAGCGCCTCTGCGGCGGCCACGCCATCATCAAAAAACATCTCGTAGAAATCGCCCATACGATAGAACAGCAAGGCGTCAGGATGATCGGCTTTGATCTCCAGATACTGTGCCATCATTGGCGTGACGGTGTTCTTGGTGCTGCTCATGCATCCCCCGGATCATTCCGCGCACATTAGCAGTCCAAGATGGCGGCGAAACCCCGAAATCAACCCGTTGCGGCCTGCCATCGGAACCCGCTATATCTGGCTGATCAATTTTGGGGGAGCATGATGCAAAAGAACAAACACACGCGCGAAGATGCACTGCAGTTTCATATGCATCCCAGCCCCGGCAAATGGGAGATCCAAGCAACGGTTCCCATGACCACGCAGCGTGATCTATCCTTGGCCTATTCCCCCGGCGTCGCCATCCCATGCGAAGAAATAGCCGCTGATCCTGCAACGGCGTATGATTATACCAACAAGGGAAATCTGGTCGCTGTCATTTCAAACGGCACGGCTGTTCTGGGCCTTGGCAACCTTGGCGCGTTGGGCAGCAAACCGGTGATGGAAGGCAAATCAGTGCTTTTCAAACGCTTCGCTGATGTGAATTCCATCGATCTGGAACTAGATACCGAAGACCCTGAAGAGTTCATCAAGGCGGTCCAGCTGATGGGTCCGACCTTTGGCGGTATCAATCTGGAAGATATCAAAGCACCAGAGTGCTTTATTATCGAACAAACGCTCAAAGAGCAGATGGATATCCCTGTCTTCCACGATGACCAGCACGGCACGGCGGTGATTTGTGCCGCTGGACTGCTGAACGCGCTGCATCTGTCGGGCAAGAAAATCGAAGAGGTCAAGATTGTCCTTAACGGTGCAGGGGCCGCTGGCATTGCCTGTCTTGAGCTGCTCAAGGCGATGGGCGCCCAGCATGACAATTGCATTATGTGCGACACCAAAGGTGTCATCTACCAAGGCCGGACCGAGGGGATGAACCAATGGAAATCTGCTCATGCCGCCAACACCAAGGCGCGGTCGCTTGATGATGCGATGAAGGGTTGCGACGTGTTTCTGGGGGTCAGTGCCAAAGGTGCTGTGACGCAAGAAATGGTGTCTAATATGGCGAAAAATCCTGTTATTTTCGCCATGGCTAACCCCGATCCCGAGATTACACCCGAAGATGCACATGCCGTCCGCGAGGACGCGATTGTTGCCACCGGGCGCAGCGATTACCCCAATCAGGTGAACAACGTGTTGGGGTTCCCATACCTTTTCCGCGGCGCTCTCGATATCCATGCGCGCGCCATCAACGACGAGATGAAGATCGCCTGCGCCGAAGCGCTTGCCGCCCTCGCCCGCGAGGACGTGCCGGATGAGGTCGCAATGGCCTACGGCAAGAAACTGACTTTCGGACGTGACTACATCATCCCGACGCCATTTGACCCGCGCTTGATCCACCGCATCCCAACGGCGGTGGCGCAAGCTGGCATGAAAACAGGCGTCGCCCGCAGGCCCATCATCGACATGGACGCTTATGAGCTCTCACTGAAATCGCGCATGGACCCAACGCAATCTATCCTGCGCAGTCTGAACGCGCGGGCGCGGGCCAACCAATCGACGGTTGTCTTTGCCGAGGGTGATGATCCACGCGTGCTTCGTGCTGCTGTGCTTTATCAGCGTTCAGGCATGGGCAAGGCGCTTGTCGTCGGGCGCGACGATGATGTGAAAGAAAAGCTGACCGCTGAGGGGCTAGCGGATGCGTTTGAAGAACTGGAAGTCGTCAACGCCGCCATGACGCCGCATCTGGAGACGTATAAGGCATTTCTTTACGAGCGCCTGCAACGCAAAGGATTTGATGCCCAAGACGTGCATCGACTTGCCGCACGTGACCGGCATGTTTTTGCGTCGCTGATGCTTGCCCACGGGCATGCCGACGGCATGATTACCGGGGCGACACGCAAATCGGCCCATATTCTTGAATTGATCAATCACGTCTTTGATGCGCAACCACATGACGGCGCGGTTGGTGTTACAGCCGTGCTGAACAAAGGGCGGATTGTGTTGATCGCGGACACGCTGGTGCATGAATGGCCGGATGAGAACGATCTGGCAGACATTGCCGAGCGCGGGGCGTTTGTGGCGCGCGAACTGGGTCTGGAACCACGGGTCGCGTTCCTGTCTTTCTCGACCTTTGGCTATCCGGTGTCCGAACGCGCCGAAAAAATGCATGTTGCCTCAACCGTATTGGACGGACGCAAGGTTGATTTCGAATACGAGGGCGAGATGACTGTGGACGTGGCGCTCAACACTCAGGCACAGGAAAGCTATCCGTTCCAACGGCTGACTGGCCCTGCCAACGTGTTGGTCGTTCCGGCGCGGCATTCGGCTTCGATCTCGGTCAAGCTCATGCAGGAAATGGGGGGCGCGACGGTCATCGGGCCAATCCTGTCAGGCATCGGCAAACCCGTGCAGATCTGCTCAACCGTTTCAACTGTGAATGACATCCTCAATATGGCGGTCATTGCTGCCTGCAAAGTCGACTGATGGCGATCTGGAATCTGGGATCAATTAACGCCGATTTTGTCTATGCAGTGCCGCATGTGCCTGCACCGGGCGAGACGCTGTCGTCCACCGGACGGCAGGTGTTTCTTGGTGGCAAAGGGGCCAATATGTCCGTTGCGGCAGCGCGCGCTGCGGCCCGCGTTCACCACATCGGGGCTGTTGGCGAAGACGGGCGCTGGGCCACACAGCGTCTGCTCGAATACGGTGTCGATACACGCAATATCGCTGAAATAGACACTGATACAGCGCAAGCGATCATCATGGTCGACCCGCAGGGCGAGAATGCCATCCTACTGCACCCCGGCGCCAATGCCGAGATTCCGCAGGTCACCTTGCAGGCCGCCATGGCCGAAGCTGAAACTGGCGATTGGCTGGTCATACAAAACGAAACCAATCTGCAACGCACGGCGGCCCAAATGGGCAAAAAGCTGGGGCTACAGGTGGCCTATGCCGCAGCTCCTTTTGATGCGGAACGGGTACAGGCGGTTCTGCCGCATCTTGATTTCCTGATCCTGAATGCGGTTGAAGCCCAACAGTTGCAAGATGCCACCGGGCAAGCACCGCAGGACTTGCCGGTCCGCGATGTGATCGTGACGCTTGGCGGTGATGGTGCCGATTGGTACGGCGCCGAAGGTAAGACGCATTTTCCAGCGATCAAAGTTGACCCCGTTGATACAACAGGTGCCGGAGATACCTTTACCGGCTACGTGCTGGCAGGGTTGGATCGGGACATGCCAATGGCGCAAGCCATCAAACTGGCAACCAAAGCGGGGGCATTGATGGTCACCCGCCATGGTACGGCGGATGTAATCCCTGATCTATCCGAAGTGCAGGCCTTTATTCAGTGATCAGCAAAGGGTGCCGCATCACCCCAAAGCTGCGTTACCCGCTGATCGCGGCCACAGGCATTGCGATAGAACGCATAGGCGTCTGACTGCACCTTGATCCCGCGCCGGGTAATGACCCGGTTTTCACCACGATAGTAGTTCTGGTGATAGTCTTCGGCATCATAAAAGGTGGCGGCATCCAGAATTGGGGTGACAATCCGCTGACCCAGATCGCGGCGGGCCTGTGTCTTGGCGGCCTCGGCAGCAGTGCGTTCCGCCGGGTTAGAGACGAAAACAGCGGTGCGATAGCTGTCGCCACGATCACAGAACTGGCCGCCAGCATCGGTCGGATCAACTGACCGGAAGAAAGCATGTAGCAACTGGCCATAGCTGACAACATCCGCGTCATATGTGATCTCTACCGCCTCATAGTGGCCAGAGCCCTTGAGCGTTTCATAATTTGGATTGGCCGTCGTGCCGCCAGTGTAGCCTGAAACGACCTCTTGCACGCCCTGCACTTTTTCAAAGTCGCTTTCGACGCACCAGAAACAGCCACCTGCGACAATCGCGGTCTGGATGTCTTCGGCAACGACCGTTTGGGCAACGGGGAAAATGGCAAGCGCCAAGGCAATGGATCTGAACATCTGGAATCTCCTTTGCTCGTACCCTTTCAGGCAACCATGGCGCGGCGCAACGACCTCGCGCCGGTATCACGCGCTCTTTACCTCTTGGAACATTTCGGCGGCTGTCCTAGCGTTCGCAGAAAGGAGAATTCAATGTCAGATGTGACCACCCATCAGGCCCAAGATGATGCCCGCAACGAAAACATCCTGATTTATGTCGATGGCAAACTGGTGCCCAAGGCCGACGCCACCGTCAGCGTCTATGACAGCGGGTTCATGCTGGGTGATGGCGTGTGGGAAGGGTTGCGGCTTTATGATGGTAAGTGGGCGTTCATGGACGAACATATCGACCGGCTGTTTGAGGCGGCAAAAGCGATTGATCTCGATATCGGAATGGATCGAAACGGTGTGGTTTCGGCCTTGTTAGAGACACAAACTGCCAATCGAATGACCACTGACGCCCATGCCCGCCTCATGGTCACACGCGGCATTAAGGTGCGTCCTTTCCAGCACCCCAGCCTGTCGCAATCCGGGCCGACTTTCGTGATCATCATGGAGCATTCGCAACCCAAAATCCCGCGCCCAATTGCGCTGGCGACTGTGCCACATCAACGTGGCCTGCCCATGACGCAGGACCCCAAGCTGAACAGCCACTCAAAACTGAATTGCATTCTCGCCTGCATCGCCGCGCAAAAGGCTGGCGCAGATGAGGCGCTGATGCTGGACGTCCATGGGTTTGTGAACACGACAAACGCCTGCAACTTCTTCATCGTCAAAAACGGAGCGGTTTGGACCAGCACCGGTGATTACTGCATGAACGGGATCACGCGCCAAAAGGTGATCGACCTATGCCGCGCCAACGAAATCCCGGTGTTTGAGCGGAATTATTCGTTGGTAGACACCTATTCCGCCGATGAGGCGTTCTTGACCGGCACGTTCGGTGCGCAAACGCCTGTGAGCACTATCGACGGGCGGGTCATCGGCAGCGGAGAGTTGGGACCGGTGACCCTGCGTCTGCGTGATCTTTACAAAGATCTGGTGGCCAAATCATGAGAATTGCAATGTGGTCCGGGCCACGAAACCTCTCAACCGCCATGATGTACGCTTTTGGAAACCGATCCGATTTCGCGGTTTGGGATGAACCGTTTTACGCACCCTATCTTGCCGCAACCGGATTGGATCACCCCATGCGGGACGAGATTCTGGCCGCACATGAAACCGATCCGCTGATCGTGGCGCGGCGCTGTTTAGACACTATTCCAGCCCAAAAGCCACATTTTTACATGAAGCACATGCCGCATCATATGATTGATGGCGTCCCATTGGATTGGGCCAAGGACTGCGTGAATATCCACCTGATCCGGCACCCCGCCCGTGTGATTGCAAGCTACGGCGCCAAGCGGGACGAGATGGCTTTGGAGGATATTGGTTATCGGCAACAGGCGGCGATTTATGAGACGCTCGGCGGCGTGGTCATCGACAGCAGCGACATCCGACAAGACCCCGATGGGATGCTGCGCAAGTTATGCGATGCGATTGGATTGCCGTTTGATCCAGCGATGCTTCGGTGGAATGAAGGACCACGTGACGCAGACGGGGTTTGGGCGTCGCACTGGTATGGGGCTGTGCATCAAAGCACCGGTTTTGCGGGTGCTGAAGGCACATTGCCGGATGTGTCTGCGTATCGTGAAATGGTCAATAGCGCCATGCCGCTCTACGAACGGATGAAGCGGGCGAAACTCTAAAGCAGTTTTTCCAGTTGAACTTCAACACCTGACCTCTTGCCCGTCAGTACATAGCCAAGCGATTGATACATTGCGATTGCCGCTGCATTATCCTCGACCGCCTGAATCTGCATGACGCGCCGTCCGCGGGCACGCCCCCAGTTTTCTGCAAAAGCCATTGCGGCTGCGCCATACCCTTGCCGCTGAAAATCCTGCCCGATCAGCAAGCGCCAGACATAGATCGCGTCGGGTGCGTCAATCTTGTGGCGGTCCTTGTGTTCAACCATGTCGACCAGCGCCATCAATCCGACGCGCGTCTGGTCGTTCCACAAGCAGAAATCGTGGGCTCCCGTTTTAAACCGGACTTGTGCGATGGTCACGATGTTAGGGGCGATAAAGCGGTCCTGATCCGCGTGAACCGTGATATTCTCAAGCGGGACAACGTCAGCGCCGATGATCGGGCGTGCCGCAAATGACATGATTATCCCCTCAGCCCTTCCTGTTGCGTGCCGCCAACAGCTTCAACCGCAACGCATTCAACTGGATGAACCCCTGCGCATCGGTCTGATCATATGCGCCCATGTCATCCTCGAACGTTACGTGCTCTTCGGAATAAAGCGTCTGATCTGACCAGCGCGCCACGGTCACAGCTGACCCTTTGTAGAGTTTCACACGCACGGTGCCGGACACATGTTCCTGGCTTTTGTCGATCAGCGCTTGCAGCATTTCGCGTTCGGGCGAGAACCAGAATCCGTTATAGATCAGTTCCGCATAGCGCGGCATGATGCTGTCTTTGAGGTGCCCAGCGCCTGCGTCCAAAGTGATTTGTTCAATCCCACGGTGCGCTTCCAACAGGACAGTGCCGCCCGGCGTTTCATAAACACCGCGTGATTTCATGCCGATGAACCGGTTTTCCACCAGATCAAGACGACCGACGCCGTGTTTGCCACCCAATTCGTTAAGCTTGGTCAGGATCGTTGCAGGCGACATCATCTCGCCATTGATCGCAACGGCATCGCCGCGTTCAAAGGTGATCTCGACCATCTCTGGCGTCTCAGGTGCATCTTCGGGTGCTACGGACCGTTGATAAACGTACTCTGGCGCTTCCTCGGCAGGGTCCTCAAGAACCTTACCTTCCGAAGACGTGTGCAGCAGGTTTGCATCCACACTGAACGGCGCTTCGCCGCGTTTGTCCTTGGCAATCGGGATTTGATGCTTTTCGGCAAACTCGATTAGCTTGGTCCGGCTGCCAAGGTCCCACTCGCGCCACGGGGCGACGACCTTGATCTCGGGGTTCAGCGCATAGGCGGCCAGTTCAAACCGGATCTGATCGTTGCCCTTGCCCGTGGCACCATGGGAAATCGCATCTGCACCTTCGGCTTCTGCAATCTCGACCAGGCGTTTTGAAATCAGTGGGCGCGCGATAGATGTGCCCAGCAGATAGAGCCCTTCATAAAGCGCATTGGCCCGAAACATCGGGAACACAAAGTCGCGCACAAATTCTTCACGCAGATCTTCGATATAGATGCCTGTCGCACCCATCATCTCGGCTTTCTTGCGTGCAGGCTCCAGCTCTTCGCCCTGACCAAGGTCAGCGGTAAAGGTCACGACTTCGCAGTTATATTCTGTCTGAAGCCACTTGAGGATGATCGAGGTATCAAGGCCACCGGAATAGGCCAGAACAACTTTTTTCGGAGCGGTCATACGAGGTGCGCCTTTTGTGCGTGTGGGATTTGCCACGCGCGATAGCGGTTTTCGCAATCAGGGGCAAGGATCGGTGCACGCGGCAGAGCATGACAGTCAAAGGCCAGTTGACCATTCGCGGTCTACATGATGGATTGCGCCAAGATATCAGACAAGGTTTTCTTCCATGGCATTTCAAATCATTCGTCACGCATTTCGCATGATCTTTGGCAATCTTGGGCAGGCTTTGCGCGCCTCTGTCGGGCCCTACATTGTGTTGATAGTCGGTTATCTTGCCGTCTATGCAATGGTCGGCCAAACCGGCGCATTCATGCAATTGGCAAGCGGTGCAGGTTCTATTCCTGAGGATGCAGGTGGTGTTTTTGTGCTTGCCCTATTGGTTTTGGTCCCGTTCACTTTGTTCGTGCTGGCATGGATCGCGGTTTCTTGGCACCGTTTCATCCTTCTTGAAGAATACAGTGGGATTTTGCCTGCTGTATCAGGCCGTCCGATCTGGCCCTATGTCGGTCGGTCCATCCTCTATGGCCTGCTGATCGTGTTGTTGGCGATCCCGTTAGTCTTTGTTGTGGGGTTCATTGCGTCGCCATTCCTATCGTCGGGCTCTCAGGCGCTACTTTCTCTGCCCGCTCTGATGGTGTTTATCGCTGTAACCGCCGTGTTGTCCTTCGTTTGGTTCCGCATCGGGCTTGCCCTGCCATCTGTTGCCGTTGGAGAGCCGATAACAATGGGCGCGGCGTGGGCCGCCTCGCGTGACATGTCAGGGACGATCTTTGGCGTGGCGCTGTTGCTGATGGCAATCAATGGGATTGCGACGTTGTTGGTTAATCAGATCAGCGGCATAGCCCCGGTCGTTGGTGTGGTTGTCGATCTGGCGTTGCAGTGGACGATCCTGATGCTTGGTGTCAGCATCCTGACGACGCTTTACGGCCATCTGATCGAGAAACGCCCGCTAATCGATTAACCCTGCCACAAAGGCCGCATCGCCGTCGTTGTAAAGTGCGGCGAGGGCCTCGTGTGGGTTCATCCAGACGGGGATGTGCCCTTCCTCGTGCGGGGGGCCGTGTGGCCGGACGGGCCGTGCCAAATAGATATGGCAGAGCTTTTCGGCCCACATCTCGTATTCCGGCATGAACACAAACCGCCGGAACGCGCCCAGTTTGCGGGGTGATGCAATGCGCCAGCCAGTTTCCTCGAACACTTCGCGGTGCAGTGCGGTCAAAGGATGTTCGCCGGGGTCAATGCCGCCGCCGGGCAGTTGAAATTCAAAATGCGGGTCGCCCTGATAGGTCAACAGCAGCTTTCCATTGAGGGGTAAAATAGCATAGACGCCGGGGCGATGCTGGTAGCGTTGCCCGCTTACTGGTGTGTCGCCATACCGTCTGATCATAGCTTGCCCCTTGGACGCGTGGTTGCCCCACCTATATAGGCGCGGTATGCCACCCTAAGACTTGTTAGGAAAGACTATGACCACAGGCACCCAAATCGCCTGGGACGATACCGTCCTGCCGTTTCAACTTGATGCCTCCGACATCCGTGGCCGGGTGGCGCGTCTTGATGGCGTGTTGGAACAGGTTCTGAAACAACACAACTATCCGCCGATGATCGAAGGTCTGGTGGCCGAGATGGCATTGCTGACTGCGTTGATCGGTCAAACGGTGAAACTGCGCTGGAAACTGTCATTGCAGGTGCGCGGCTCTGGTCCTGCGCGTCTGATTGCAACGGATTATTATGGCCCTACCGATGATGGGCAGCCCGCTCGCATCCGCGCCTATGCATCATATGACGAGGAAACGCTTGATCAAACGGCGGATCCGTTCAGCCAGCTTGGCAACGGCTATTTTGCCATTTTGATTGATCAGGGCGAAGGCATGGCCCCTTATCAGGGTATTACGCCTATCGCCGGTGGTTCGCTTTCTGCCTGTGCAGAGACTTATTTTGCGCAGTCAGAGCAGTTGCCGACCCGGTTCCAACTGACCTACGGCCAGTCGCAACTGCCCGGAGAAGCCCCCCATTGGCGCGCTGGTGGTGTGATGTTGCAGCATATGCCAAAGGCATCGCCGCATGTGACCGGTGAAGGGGGATCAGGCGAAGCTGGATTGCTGGATGCCACCGATATCCTTGAAGCGGACGAAGGTGAAAACTGGACCCGTGCCAATACGCTGCTGGATACTGTGGATGAGATTGAACTGATCGGCCCAACCGTTGCTCCGACGGATCTGTTGGTGCGTCTTTTCCATGAGGAACAGCCGCGTGTCTATGACGCCCAACCGGTTAAATTCGGCTGTAGCTGTTCGGAAGACAAAGTGCGCCAAAGCCTGTCGATCTATTCGGCCAAGGATATCGCCACAATGACGACCGACGAGGGCACCGTGACGGCCGACTGCCAGTTCTGCGGCTCACATTACATCTTTGCGCCTGAAACCCTTGGGTTTGAAGCCAAGGACGCCAGTGCCTGACCTGCGTAAAAAACTGCTCGGCGCGCTGTCCCATGCGGGCAGCGCGTCATCTGACTTTGACCTCAATCCTGATGTGAAAATCCCCGGTGGGGCGCTGACCCCAGCTGCCGTACTGATCGGTGTGCGTCAAGATCGCCAAACAGTGGTTCTGACCAAACGCTCTGCCCGGTTGAAACATCATCCGGGCCAGATTGCTCTGCCCGGCGGCAAACAAGACCCCAGTGATTCAACACTGATCGATGCCGCCTTGCGCGAAGCGCGCGAAGAGATCGGCCTGCCCGGTTCGGTCGTCGATGTGCTGGGCACTTTGCCGCCGCATCAGACCGTGACGGGGTATCAAGTGACCCCTGTGCTTGCCATCATCAATGATGATTTCCAAAGCATGCCCGAAGCAGGTGAAGTGAGCGAAGTTTTTGATGTGCCGCTGGCCCATCTGCTGGACCCTGCCCGATATCACGTTCAAGGCCGCCACTGGCAGGGCCGCCGCAGGTATTATTACACCGTACCCTTTGGACCCTACTACATCTGGGGCGCCACTGCCCGGATCATGCGCGCGCTGGCAGAGCGGATGTCATGACCCGGATCAAGGCCGATTGGCTAGAGGATGCTGCATCGCAAACGGTGTGCCGTCTGCTGACTGACGCGGGGTATCAGGCGTGGTTTGTGGGTGGTTGTGTGCGTAACGCACTTTTGGGTGCGCCTGTTGCAGATTTGGATATCTCGACCGATGCCCATCCTGAAAAGGTCATGAAATTGGCCGCTGCGGCTGGGATCAAGAGTATTCCGACAGGGGTCGACCACGGCACGGTCACCTTGGTGCTGAACGATATTCCGTTTGAGGTGACGACTTTCCGCCGCGATGTGGCCACTGATGGCAGGCGGGCCACCGTCGCCTTTGCGGACAATATCGAAGATGACGCGCGCCGTCGTGATTTCACGATGAATGCGCTTTATGCCGATGCCGAAGGGCGGATAGCTGACCCGTTGGGCGGTTTGCCTGACTTGCACGCACAGCATGTACGTTTCATCGAAGACCCCGCACAGCGTATCAAAGAAGATTATTTGCGGATCCTGCGCTTTTTCAGGTTCTACGCCTGGTACGGTGACCCGAATGAGGGGCCGGACCGCGATGGATTGGCGGCCTGTGCAGAGCATATCGACGGCTTGCAGTCGCTGTCTGTCGAGCGTGTGACGGCAGAAATGCTTAAGCTGCTGGGCGCGTCTGACCCTGCTCCGGCGCTTGCGGCGATGGCCTCGACTGGTGCTTTGGCCCAGGTTTTGCCAGGCGCTGATGCAGGGGTGCTGCCAGTTTTGGTGCATCTGGAGCAAGAGAACACCATCGCCCCGGATGCGCTGCGCCGCTTGGCTGTCATTGGCGGGCAACCGGGGGAGGCTTTGCGCCTTTCGAAACATCAAGCACGCCGGTTAGAGCAAATCAACAGCAACGCCGGCCCCGCCGAAGTCGCCTATCGTTTTGGCGCGGATGCAGGGCGTGACGCTTTGCTTGTTACAGCGGCATCGCTGGGCCAACCCGCGACCCCGAATGAATTGCGCGCGATCACACATGCCGCAGAGCAGGTTTTTCCTTTGAAGGCGGCAGACCTGATGCCCGCCTTGTCCGGTGCCGTACTCGGCGATGCACTCAAACAGGCAGAGGTGCGGTGGATCGCGTCTGGTTTCACGCTTACCAAGGCTGACCTGCTTGAGTGAGCTTTTCCCACTGATCGGCTTTGTATTTCTGGGGTTGTTCTCACCGGGACCAAACGTGATCCTGATCACGGCGTCCGGGGCTAGATTTGGCATTCAGCGCACTGTTCCGCATGTCATCGGTGTTGCGCTGGGCGTGGGTGTGATTGCGGCCGTCACAGGCATTGGCATCGGCACATTGATGGCAGCGCAACCGGGTTTGGCGATTGTGCTTATGGTCGTGGCGAGCTTTTGGATATTGTGGATGGCATACAACCTGTGGCGCGCGGACCCGGCCACCCCAAAACAGAACGATAGACCATTCAGTTTTGTTGAAGCCGTCTTGTTTCAATGGGTGAACCCCAAGGTTTGGGCGGTCGCGTTAAGTGCCACGGCCTATGTCGCAACTTACCCGCCCTTGCAGCAGGCAGGCACCTTGGCTGCAATTTTTTCAACATTGAATTTGGGCGTTGGTACCTTCTGGGCCGTGGCTGGCACACTGCTGTCCTATCTTCTGACGAACCCTGCCGCCTGGCGTATTTTTATGCGCGCAATGGCGCTTGCGCTTGCCGGGTTCTCGGTGCTTGTTTTCCTTTAGGGAAACCTTTGTTATAGCGGTCGTATAACACCCGAATAGGCAAGCCGATGTTTCGTTTTTTCGAAGGTCTTGTCGATCCCTATGTAACATACAAGGAGAGCGACACGCCGCCAAAGCGGCTCTATCCGTTTCTGCGTGGCTACGCAGAGCCGTTTATGCGTGTGTTCTGGTTCACCGGTATCGCATCGGTCGTTATCGCTATCGTTGAAATTTGGTTGTTGGGCTATCTCGGGCGTTTGGTCGATATCCTGACGAATGGCACGCCTGCACAGGTCTGGGCCGAAAGCGGGGGCGAGTTTGTACTGGTTGCCGTACTGATCCTGACGCTGCGCCCGGCGATCCACATGTTCCAGATCATGCTGTTGAACAACACTATCCTGCCGAACTTTGGCACGTTGGTGCGGTGGCGTGCGCACCGGCATGTGTTGCGGCAATCCGTGGGTTGGTTCGAGGATGATTTTGCGGGCCGTATCGCCAACCGGATCATGCAAACACCGCCCGCCGCGGGCGAGGTGGTATTTCAACTCTTTGATGCCATCACATTTGCGCTTGCCTATCTGGTGGCCGCCGCTGTGTTGATGGGTCAGGCTGACGCGCGGCTGCTGATCCCGCTGCTGCTGTGGATCGTGCCTTACATGTTCCTGTTGCGTTGGGTTGTGCGGCGCATTGGCCCGGCTTCCGAAGCCGCATCGAATGCGCGAAGCGCCGTCACCGGCCGCGTTGTGGACAGCTATACCAACATCCATTCGGTCAAGATGTTCGCGCATCATGACCGCGAGGTGGGCTACGCAAAAGAAGCGATTGAAGAAGCGCGCCGCACGTTCCAGATCGAAATGCGTCTTTATACGGTGATGGACGCAGGTCTGATGCTGTTGAACGGCTTTTTGGTTGTGGCGGTTGTGGGTTGGTCGATCTGGCTTTGGATGCAGGGTGCTGCTTCGGTCGGATTGGTTGCTGTTGCCACGTCACTGGCGCTGCGCCTGAACGCAATGTCGGGCTGGATTATGTGGGCCGTGACGAATTTTTTCCGTGAATTGGGCGTGGTGTCAGAAGGCATGCAGACAATTGCGCAACCGGTGACTCTGCTGGATCAGGCCAAGGCCAAGCCATTGTCGATAGACGCAGGCGGTGTCGAAATTTGTGACCTTTCGCACCATTATGGCAAGCAAACAGGTGGTTTGGACAAAATCAATCTGACGATTGCTCCGGGTGAAAAGGTGGGTTTGGTCGGGCAGTCGGGTGCTGGGAAATCCACGCTGGTGAAGCTGCTTTTGCGGTTCTACGACGCGGAACACGGCCAAATACTGATAGATGGTCAGGATATCGCGCAGGCATCTCAGGACAGCTTGCGCAGCGCGATTGGTATGGTGCAACAGGACAGCGCGTTGCTGCATCGATCAGTGCGCGAGAACATTCTGTATGGCAAACCCACAGCGACGCAGGATGAAATGATCGCTGCCGCCTGCAAGGCTGAGGCGCATGAGTTCGTTCAAACGCTGGAAGATAGTGAAGGTCGCAAAGGATACGAGGCACGCGTCGGTGAGCGCGGCGTGAAATTGTCGGGTGGCCAACGCCAGCGGATCGCCCTTGCGCGGGTGATTTTGAAAGATGCGCCGATCTTGCTGTTGGATGAGGCGACAAGCGCCCTAGATAGTGAAGTCGAAGCCGCAATTCAGCAGACGCTTTATGGGATGATGGAAGGTAAGACTGTCATCGCAATTGCACACCGCCTGTCGACGATTGCCCAGATGGATCGGATCATTGTGATGGATCAGGGGCGCATCATCGAGGACGGCACGCACAACAGTCTGCTGGCGGCAAATGGACAATACGCAAGGTTCTGGGCGCGCCAATCGGGGGGCTTTCTGGGCCAGACTGCCGAAGGACAAAAATGACGCCAGAGCGCTGGATTGACCCGTTTGAACGCGCCGATGGACCGCCGCCCCAATCGTTGATGGCGTTCCTGGCATGGTGCCTGAAAGGGAGTACAAAAATCACGCTTTTGGCGGGATTAGTGTCTGCATTGGCCGGTACGCTTGAGGTGGCAACAGCGCTCATGCTTGGTTGGATTGTTGATACAACGCTGAATTCGGTGGGTGAAACGTACTTTGCCGACAACCTGCTTTTGCTTGCGGCTGTCACAGCATTCTTTGTGATCCTGCGCCCTCTGATCCTTGGGGTGTCGGGTGTTATGCAGTCGGTTGTTGTTGGGCCCGCTTTGGGGAATTTGATACTGTCGCGGTTGCATCGACATTCGCTGGGTCAATCGGTGACATTCTTTGATGATGATTTCGCCGGGCGCATTTCGCAGAAGCAGATGCAGGCCGCACGCGCCGCCGGTGATCTGGTGGTGGATATGATCCACACCGTCGCCTTTGCGCTGGCGTCTTTGGTTGGGTCGGTGATCCTGCTGTTCACAATAGATGCGCGGTCCGCCCTGCTGCTCGCGGTTTGGGCGGTGTCCTACATTCTTTTGATCCGGTTTTTCATGCCGCGCATCCGGGAACGGTCCAAAGCACGGGCTGCCACCCGTGCCATGGTGACCGGGCAGGTTGTCGACACGATCACGAATATCAAGACCGTCAAGCTTTTTGCACATGACGCCCATGAGGACCGCGCTGCGACCGATGCAATGGCGACTTATTGGGGGACTGCTGTCAGCTTTGGCTGGCTATCGGCGTCTTTCCGGTTCTGGCTGATGATGCTGGGGGGTTTGCTGCCCATCATTCTTGTGGGTGTGACGCTTTATTTTTGGACACAGGGCACTGCGACACCGGGCGACATCGCCGCCGCCGGCGCCATTGCGCTGCGTTTGTCGCAAATGACCGGTTGGGTCAGTTTCACGCTGATGGGCATGTATGCCAATGTGGGCGAGGTTGAGGACGCAATGCACACCCTCAGTCCTGAACATACGTTGGTCGATACACCTGATGCGGTTGACCTTGTGGCAAAGAACGGGGCCATCGCGCTTGAAAACGTATCTTTCAGCTATGGCGGTGGTCCGGGCGGTCTGGATGGTGTCAGCCTTACGGTCAATCCGGGCGAGAAGCTGGGGCTCGTGGGTGCGTCCGGTGCCGGGAAATCGACGCTCGTTGCGCTGCTGTTGCGGCTTTATGATGCTGAAGACGGCAGCATTGCCATCGATGGCATGAATGTGTGCGATGTGACGCAAGAAAGCCTGCGCCGCCAGATCGCAATGGTCACGCAGGAAACGGCGATGTTCAATCGCTCGGCCCGTGACAACATCAAATACGGCAAGCCCGATGCGACCCAAGTTGAAATCGAAGATGCCGCGCGACAGGCCGAGGCCCATGAATTCATTCAAGACTTGCGCGACCACAAGGATCGGCAAGGCTATGACGCGCATTTGGGCGAGCGTGGCGTCAAACTGTCCGGCGGCCAGCGCCAGCGGATCGCCATCGCTCGCGCCATCTTGAAGGATGCACCAATTTTGGTTCTGGATGAGGCAACAAGCGCGCTTGATTCAGAGGTCGAAGCATCGATTCAAGGTGCGTTAGAGACGATTATGGGCGGCAAGACGGTGATTGCTATCGCCCACCGACTGTCCACGCTGGCGCGTATGGACCGCATCATCGTGCTTGACGCGGGCCGCATTGTCGAAGAAGGCACACACGGAGATCTGCTGGCGAAAAACGGACTTTATGCCCGGTATTGGAACCGGCAATCCGGTGGTTTTATCAATGTGAAAGAAGCGGCGGAATAAATGCTGACAATCGAAAGTCTGACCCATCTTGGGATGGGGCGTGTCTCTGATGGGCAATCGCTGTTGCCGCGTGTTCTGCCGGGTGAAGAGGTGGATGTCGCGCAGGATGGGACTGTGCGGATTGTGACACCGTCAACAGATCGGGTTGCCGCCCCCTGTCGTCATTTCAAATCCTGTGGTGGGTGCGCGATGCAGCATGCCACTGATGCATTTGTGGCGGATTGGAAGCAGGACATTGTCGTCAAGGCATTGGCAGCGCGCGGGCTGTCACCTGAGTTTCGCCCGATCAAGACGTCACCAGCACAATCGCGCCGGCGTGCCAAGTTGTCGGGCCGCCGTACCAAGAAAGGGGCGATGGTTGGGTTTCACGCCCGCGCCTCCGGTACATTGGTACAGGTGCCAGAGTGTCAGCTTTTGACCCCCGCCTTGATCGCCAGTTTCCCTGCTCTAGAGGCGCTGACTGTTTTAGCCTGCTCGCGCAAAGGCGAGATTGATCTGACTGTGACCGAGGCCGCATTAGGCCCGGATGTGCTGGTTGGGACAGACAAGGACCTTACCCCGCCCTTGCGGGTCGAACTGGCGGCGTTGGCCAATCAATACGGTCTGTCGCGGTTGGTGTGGAATGAGGAACCGGTCGTGACAATCAACCCTCCCGCACAGGATTTTGGCGGGGTATCTGCCGTACCACCGCCCGGCGCGTTCTTGCAGGCGACGACGCACGGTGAAACAGCATTGCGTGGCGCAGTGGCAGAGATCACCCAAGGGGCCGCGCGCATTGCGGACCTGTTTGCAGGGTGCGGCACCTTCGCGCTGCCTTTGGCCAAACGGGCCGAGGTGCATGCGGTTGAAGGTGAAAGCGCGATGCTAGAGGCGCTGGACCGCGGTTGGCGAGAGGGGCGCGAGTTGCGCCGGGTCACGACCGAAACCCGCGATCTGTTTCGTCGCCCGTTGGAAGCGGACGAACTGCGCCATTTCGATGCCGCTGTGATCGACCCGCCGCGCGCCGGGGCCGAGGCGCAGATTGCCACGCTCGCCGCATCAGACGTTAAGGTGATCGCGCTGGTATCTTGCAACCCGGTAACCTTTGCCCGCGATGCACAAACGCTGGTGGAAGCGGGCTTTGCGATGCCATGGGTCCAGGTCGTTGATCAATTCCGCTGGTCCCCGCACACAGAGGTTGTTGCGGGCTTCACACGGAAATGATCGCTGCGACGATCGATTGTCTACCTTCTGCCATGATTGTGCTGTAGAAATCGTCAAAAGGCGGCACAGACCGTAGCGATGGGCAGTGACATGATTTCAAGACGAACAGTAGTGGTTGGAGCGGCCCTTGGGCTCGCGGGATGTACCAGTGGTTTGCCAGTTTACACTGGGCCAGAGGTGACACGCATTCAGGTGTTCAAAGGTGATCGCCGGATGCAGCTTTTGCATCATCGCAGTCTTTTGCGGGAATACACGTTTAACCTTGGCTTTGCACCGACTGGTCACAAAGAACAGGAAGGCGACGGGCGCACGCCCGAGGGCGCCTATCTGATCGATCGGCGCAATCCCAACAGCAGCTTTCATCTTTCATTGGGGATTTCCTACCCCAATTCTGACGATGTCGCCGCCGCGCGCGCCAAAGGCGTCGAACCCGGTGGCGATATCTTTATCCACGGCACGCCTGACAAATGGGCGGCTACGCCGGACTGGACATGGGGCTGCATTGCGGTGACGAACAGCGAAATGGACGAGATTTTTGCGATGGTTCAGACCGGGACGAAGATCTTTCTCTACACCTAGAACGCAACACCACCCAGGGGACGGCTGACCATTGGGTCGCTGCCGACGTTCAGGGTCCACCACAGTTTGCCAGAATCTTCCTGAAACCACGAAAAACCCATGAAACGCGCGTTTGGATCAAGGAGCACGGCGCGGGTGTCGGGCTGTGCCATCCATGCGGCCAAGGTCTGTAGCTCTGATTCAAACGATTCCGAGATGTTTTCACCCAAAAGCCGCCCTGGAAATCCGACGCGCCGCGCACGGTCCAGTGGACTGGACCCGTCAGAACCAAAAAGCCAGGGCCGGTTCTGAACAGCCATATCGCGCGAATGCGTGGCCGCCGCAGCATTCAGTGCGGCGTTCAGTTCGACCGGGGATAAACTGGCCTGCTGGCGCAGCGCGTTGACGCTGTCCAGCATACGGAATTGCACGACGGCTTCCTCGCCCGGACGGATGCGGTAGGCAGAGGGCAACGGCAGACCATCCGGGCCCAAGGGCCGGTTTGGTGCCGTGCTACAGGCGGCCAAGCCAACCGCAGCCAGTCCCATGATCAATTCGCGTCGCAACATGCCAATACTCGCTTTGTTCGGGTCTTTCTTCCTTAGCGGGATCAGTGCGCCACATCAAACACACATCCCTCCGCCGGTCATAGCAATGACATATCTTTGAATTGAAGTGCTATCCGAGACACATTAAGTGTCACGTTTGAAACGTATTGGGCCCCAAAAAGGGAGACTACAATGACACATGATTTTTCGCGGCGCGGATTTCTGGCTGCCTCTGCTGCCATGATTTCGACCGGTGCTGCGGCGCAGACCGCCAATTCCACCGAAATTGAAGGTGACATTTCCGCCGGTGTGCAGCGCAATATCTCAAGTTTCCGTTCGCTGGACTGGGAGCCTTACTTTAACAACCTGAACAATGGCGCGGTGCTGGTGGACTTGCAGTCGCGCGCTCTGCACTTCTGGTCGGAAGATCAGACAGTTTACAAACTGTTCCCAACAAGCGTGCCACTGACGGATGATTTGACCCGCACGGGCCGCACCTCGATTACCCGCAAGGTTGAAGGCCCAAGCTGGGCACCAACCCCGTCGATGAAGATTCGCAACCCGGAATGGCCCGATTTCATTGGTCCCGGCCCCGATAATCCGCTGGGCACACACGCGTTGCACTTGTCATGGCAGTACTACCGTATTCACGGCACCCACGACACACGCAAGATCGGGCGCCGGTCATCGAATGGCTGTATCGGGCTTTATAATGAACAGATCGCAGAGCTTTATAACCTGACCAAAGTGGGCACGCAGGTCTTGCTGATTTGAGGTCCGAGAACGGTTTGGAAAAACAAAAGGGCGCGCCGGAGAGGCGCGCCCTTTTGTTTTTAGAATCTGCAGGCTTGGGCTACGCCTTACCAAACCACGCCAGAATGCCACGCTTGCGCGTTGGCTCAGGCACGGCAAGCCTACCGGGCTGCGGTTGCGATGTGTTGCGCTTGCTGTCGCCTGCACCCCCATCGCTCGATTTTTCGGAGGTTTCACGGTTGAACTCGTCAGCCCATTCCGGCTTGGAGTTGACCTTTTTCACTGGCAAAGGCAGCGGCGGCAGATCTTTGGTTGCCCGCGGCTCTGAATTGAGGACGTATTCGTTTGTTTCCGACACCAGACGGGTCAGCACCTTGCCCAAATCCGCTTTGGCGCGGGGCTTAAGTGGTTTCACACGCTCTTCTTCGGAATTGATCAGGTGCATCCATTCGCGGGCGGATTGGATCCGTGCCTTTGGCAGGATCTGCATCGCTTTGTCGATCGCTTCAAGAAACACATCATCGTATTCGGGGAAACGGCCCGCCAATGGCTCGCATGGGTCAGGGTTGTTACCGGCAAATTCGGCCATACGGGTCTGGCTGTTAGGCGGCGCTTCACCGCTGATCAGGTGATAGAAGGTCGCGCCCAGCGCATAGATATCGCTGCTGGGGCCTTGCTTACTGCCAGCAAAGTAGAATTCTTGCGGGGAATAGCCATCCTTGACCACAAGCACAGAAGACACGGCACGTGTTTCGCGGCTGGCCTCTTCGCGGGCAGCGCCAAAGTCAATCAGCACCGGGTTGCCCCATTTATCGAGCAGGATGTTGTCTGGAGAAATATCGCGGTGCAGCAAGTCATTTTGGTGAACCAGGTCAACCGCATCCAATACCTTGATCAGGATCTCTTTGACCTGATCCGGCGTCAGGCGGTGACGCTCTTCTCTGATGACGCTGAGAAGGTCGCGACCATGGATCAGATCGAGCACCATGTAAGCGGTTTCATTGTCCTCAAAAATGCGATGAACACCAACGATGTTGGGATGACGCAGCTTGGCGATGCTGCGCGCTTCGCGCATGAACATTTCAACAATGGCGCGATATTTTTCGGTGTGCTGGTTTGAGCGCACCAAGACGTTCTTGCCTTCGCGGCGGCAGAAGACCTCAGGATAGCATTCCTTAATGACCACATCGCGGCCAAGGAAGTTGTCTCTTGCTAGGTAGGTAATTCCGAATCCGCCATTGCTCAGCGGTCGTTCGATTTTGAACTGATCGCCTAGGAGGTCCGTACCATCTGGAAGTGCTTCACTTCCTGCTTGCGGTTCCATTTCTAGTTCAGGCTTTTTCACAGCTGACATGTCTCACCAATCATCGTGCCAACATGCGGCACGTCCTCACTCACAAATAATCAACGCATTTATATAGCCTTTGAAATATGGTTGCTTTGCGGCGCGCTTGAGGAAACTTACGGCTAATACTATGAGTTTCCTAGGTGTTTTAGTCGAATTTGCACGTTCTGCGCGATTTTTATTAACTGATTGTGAACGACAATAGGAATCGCCTCAAAATTTTGCAAACTGCCTCATGTCACATCAGCAGTGCGTGCAAACAGATTCGCTGAGGTTTATTCCAGCCAGCCACGCAGGTTGTTTGTGATCACGCCGGACAGGGCATCGATATGTGCCGGATCATCGTTGAGGCATGGGATGTAGGTGAAATGCTCTCCCCCAGCCTCTTCAAAGCTCTCTTTGATTTCTTCGTTGATCTCTTCAAGCGTTTCGATGCAGTCAGCCGAGAATGCAGGCGCGCAGACGGCGATGTTCTTCACCCCGTCCTCTTCGGCCAAACGTGCGACCTCTTCTACTGTATAGGGCTTGAGCCATTCTTCTGGTCCAAAGCGGGACTGGAAAGTGGTCACGATCTGGGTGTCGTCCCAGCCCAGACGCTCTTTGAGCAGGCGCGTCGTTTTCTGGCACTGACAGTGGTAAGGGTCACCTTCACGCAGATACCGTTCTGGCACACCGTGATAGGAACAGATCAGTTTTTCGGGCTTGGCATCAGCCTTTGCATATGCCTTTTCAATCGATTGCGCGAGCGCCTCGATATAGGCGGTATCCGCGAAATACGGTTCAACCACGCGCGCGACCGGCTGCCACTTCTCTTTCATCAGGGCACGAAAGAACTGATCGTTCGCGGTCGCAGAGGTGGCGCCTGCGTAATGTGGGTAAAGCGGGAAGAACAGGATCTTGGTGCATCCGTCCTCGACCATCTCGCGCACTTTGGATTTGGTGGATGGGTTGCCGTAGCGCATGCAGAAATCGACCCGCACATCGTCGCCATAGCGTTTCACCATTTGCGCCTTAATCGCAGCTGTCTGCTTTTTGGTGATCGTCAGTAGTGGGCTTTCGTCATCGTCTTCGTTCCAGATTGATTTATAGGCCGCCCCGGAAGAAAACGGGCGTTTCGTCAGGATGATCAATTGTAACAGCGGCTGCCAGATCCAGGCGGAGTAATCGACAACCCTCTTGTCAGATAGAAATTCGTTTAGATAGCGGCGCATCGACCAATAGTCGGTGCCATCAGGTGTGCCGAGGTTTGCAATCAATATGCCAACACGCGCCGGTTTCACGGCAGGGTGGTCATCCCCCGCATGCATCGGGCAAGTTGCTGGACGTTCTTCTGGCGGGCTTTGGGTATCGAACACATTCATCGTCCTTGAGTAGCGCGATTCAATGGCTAGTTAAATGGGATACGAGCGGCGTCAATCATTGGACCGATCAACGGGTGTCTCTTTTGTGCCCAAAGCATCAGCCAGCCGCGTTGTGGCGCTGCCGGGGCGCAAGGGCTGGGGTTGATCCTTTGACGGGGCCCAGCCGGTCAGGGTGATGACCTCAAACGTGGCATCAACTCGGTTGTCATCATTGCGAAAGTTCTCGGCATAAATGCAGGCCGCTTCTGTAAGAACATTGCGCCGGGTGGGGTGTTTGATGCGATCGGTCAGGGCGTTGTTTTCACCCATCTTGCGCAGGTCATGCATCAGGTGGAATGCATTGGCGTAGCTGGCCGTGATCGGATTGCTGTCCGCCACCGGTAATGCAAAGCCAGCACGCTGCAGAAGCCCACCCAGATCACGAATTTCACCCATGGGTGCAATCCGTGGGGAGAGCCCGCCGGTAACGGCTGCCTCGGCCTCGGCCAAAGAAGAGCGTAGTTCGTGCAATGTCTGCCCCCCCAGAAAAGTGCAAAGCAACAAGCCATCCGGTTTCAGCCCGTGCCGTGCCTGAACCAGCTGGCCAACAGGGTCATTTGCCCAATGCAGGCACATCGTGTGCAGGATCAGATCGTAAGCACCCGAAGCGAGGTTGAGCGTATCGTCATCGGGGATGATGTGGGCGTCGGGATAGCATTGCGCCCAGAAATCGGGGAAACCAGTAACAATCGCAACTGACGTAAAGGTTCTGTTAACTTCGTTGAGTCTTTCTTGCAGCTCATCGGCTGTATGCTCGTGCAGGAAGAGCGCATCGTTGTCAGCGCGGCTGCGGTTACGCGTCAGCGCTTTGCGGTCTGTCAGTTTCTGCATGCTCATTAGCGTCATTTAGGGTGCATTCATGCAGTTGCAAAGCATCATTCGCGCAATTTACCCCGCACAATGCGTAGCATGTGATGCGCAGACCGAAAGTGACTATGGATTATGTGGGTCCTGCTGGGCGCAAACGACGTTCCTCGGGGGCCTGGTTTGCGATACATGTGGCACCCCGTTGCCGGGTGAGGACGGTGGCGAAGCCGTTCAATGCGACGACTGCATGACCATCGCCCGCCCATGGGATCAGGGCCGCGCCGTGCTGGTATATGATGGGATCGGGCGGCGATTGGTTCTGGGCTTCAAGCACGGTGATCGGACGGAATTTGCGCAATCGGCAGCCCGATGGATGATACAAAAACTGTCTCTAATGCGTCTAACAGACCCTGTTATCATCCCTGTACCTCTTCATTGGACGCGGCTTGCGCGGCGGCGTTACAACCAATCCGCCTTGCTGGCGCAGGCGCTGGGCGCTCAGCTGGAACGTCCGGTTTGCGTTGATGCATTGCTGCGACCCAAGCAAACCAAATTGTTGGATGGGCTTAGCCGCGATGCGCGCTTTGCTGCCCTAGCCGGTGCAATTGCCCCCAACCCCAAACGGATCGACCAGATCAAGGGCCAGTCCGTTCTGCTGGTTGATGATGTCATGACGTCGGGTGCAACCCTTGCCGCCAGTGCAGAGGCCGCGCGTGCTGCGGGTGCCACAAACGTGTCAATTGTGACACTGGCACGCGTCGTCAAAGATGCTTAGATCAGAGGTATCACTGAACTAAGGAGCCTGCTGATGGCCACTGTCGAGATCTACACCAAACCAACCTGCGGCTTTTGTCTGATGGCAAAGCGGTTGCTGAAGACCAAGGGCGTCAGCTTTGCAGAAGTGAATATCACCGCGCAGCCAAAGCGTCGCGCAGAGATGATCCAGCGTGCAAATGGCCGCAGCACAGTGCCGCAGGTTTTCATTGATGGTGCGCATGTTGGCGGCTTTGATGATCTTTCTGCATTGGAGCGTGGCGGCAAGTTGGACGCGCTGTTGGCGGCATGAAAACCGCGCTCCTGCAACTGAATGTGAGTGATGATCCGGCGGCGAACCTTGCCGAAACAGTAGGGTTGATCGCGGATGCGGCTGGTCAGGGCGCCGGGTTCGTGGTGACGCCCGAGGTGACCAATTGCCTGTCGATGGATCACGCCCATCAGTTGCAGGTGCTGCAGCACGAATCTGATGATCAAACACTGAAAGGCCTGCGCGAAGCGGCGGTCCGGCATGGTTTGTGGCTGTCGATTGGTTCGCTTGCATTGAAGACGGGGGATGCCGATGGCCGTTTTGCCAATCGTTCATTCCTGATTGATCCCGCGGGCCAGATCGTGGCGCGTTACGACAAGATTCACATGTTCGATGTGAACGTATCGGCCACAGAGACATTCCGCGAGTCGGCGAGTTACCGGCCAGGTGACCAGGCCGTGGTTGCTGATACGCCCTTTGCTAAGATCGGGATGAGCGTCTGCTATGATGTGCGCTTTGCCTATCTTTACCGCGCATTGGCGCAAGCAGGCTCCGAGATTTTGCTGATCCCTGCGGCTTTTTCACCCGTCACAGGCGCGGCCCATTGGGAACCCCTTTTGCGCGCACGCGCGATTGAAACAGGGTCTTATGTCATAGCTGCTGCCCAGACCGGGACCCATGCCTCAATATCTGGAAAATCACGTGCGACCCATGGGCATGGCATGGTGGTATCACCCTGGGGCGAGGTCTTGGTGGATATGGGAACTGATCCCGGAATAGCACTGGTTGATCTTGACCTCGCAGAAGTGGCACAAAGCCGGCAGCGGATTGCCGCGCTCAACCATGATCGCCCTTTCGAAGGTCCCTAATGTCTGATCCCTCAAACAGCCTTGCCGTTTCGCTTTTCAGCGAGATTCTGGTTGTTGATCAACTGGCGCGTGCCAGTGTGGCGCGCGTGCTGCCAAAGGGCATGGAACTGTCGCATTTTTCGGTACTCAACCATCTGGCCCATACCGGCGCAGAACGGTCACCGGCGCAATTGGCCAAGACATTTCATTTGACCCGTGGGGCGATGACCAACACCCTGCATAAACTGGAATGGGCCGGATGGGTGCATGTGCGCCCTGATTGGGATGATGCCCGCCGCAAGATGGTGACAATCAGCCCTGCTGGTCAGGCCGCCCGCGATGCAGCCCTCGCAGCGATTGCGCCTGTGATTGATGATGTTGTGGCCAAGGTTGGCGTAGACAAGGTGCGCACGGTCGTGCCGGTCCTGCGCGAAATGCGGTTGACGTTGAGTAAGTTCGAATAGACGGGATCAAATCCTCGATGAGGATTTGGCCGCAAACTTTCTACGAAAGTTTGGACTATGCCGGTTTAGTCGCTGCCGTGACATAGTTCACCGATAAATCCCGATCCGAGATCGACCACGTGAACTGCGCAAAATTGAACACATAGCCTTTGCGATCTACCGGCGTCATGCCCGCCTTTTCCATCAGCGAAAAAAGCTCGTCAGGTGTGATGAATTTTTTCCACTCATGTGTGCCCTTGGGCAGCCAGCGCATGACATATTCCGCACCTACAATCGCCATGGCAAAGCTCTTGGGGTTGCGGTTGATGGTAGAGCAAAGATGTAATCCACCGGGCTTCATCAGTTGTTGGCAGGCATTCAGATAGCCCTGTGGATCGGCCACGTGTTCAACCACTTCCATATTCAGCACGACGTCGAACTGCTCGCCCGCCTCGGCAAGGGCCTCGGCGGTTGTATGGCGGTAATCGATATCCAGCCCGGATTGGGCGGCGTGGACCTTCGCCACTGGAATGTTCCGCTCAGCCGCGTCGGCACCAACAACTGTAGCGCCCAACCGCGCCATGGGTTCGCAAAGCAATCCGCCGCCACAGCCAATGTCCAGAATGCGAATATCCGTAAATGGTTTGGGTTTGGCCAGGTCGCGTCCGAACTCGGCAGCGATTTGGCTGGTGATATAGTCCAACCGCACGGGATTCATCATGTGTAGCGGTTTGAATTTTCCGTTCAAATCCCACCACTCGGCGGCCATCGCCTCGAACTTGGCAATTTCTTCGGGGTCTACGGTATTTGTGGCCGACATTTTGCGCCTCGTGTGATGGTCAGTAGGTCTGATACGCGATATAGGATGCATATGGACAAAGTCGTAGGACAAAAGCGCCCAGGTGCGCATCTTTATCAACCGATTGATCCCTTTGATCAGCGGATGCTGAAGGTTGGCGACGGCCATCGCATCTATGTAGAGCAATGCGGTAATCCTGACGGTATTCCCGTTGTTGTCCTGCATGGCGGGCCCGGCGGCGGCTGTAGTCCGGCGATGCGCCGCTACTTTGATCCTAATACCTTTCGTGTGATTCTGTTTGATCAGCGCGGCTGCGGACGGTCGCGGCCTCATGCATGTGTAGAATCAAACACCACGTGGCATCTGGTCGATGATATTGAACAGATCCGTCAGACACTCGACATTGATCGCTGGATTGTTTTTGGCGGATCTTGGGGTGCGACGCTGGCGCTCATTTATGCGCAGGCCCATCCTGATCGCGTTGCAGCACTGACCTTGCGCGGTGTGTTCCTGATGACCCAGCCAGAGCTTGATTGGTTCTATGGTGGTGGTGCCGGGAAATTCTGGCCTGATCTTTGGGAACGATTTACCAGTATCATTCCAGAAGATGAGCATGATGATCTGATCGGGGCATATCACCGCCGTCTGTTTTCTGGCGATATCCCGCAAGAAACCCGCTTTGCCCGCGCTTGGGCATCTTGGGAGAACGCCCTGGCCTCAATCGACAGTGATGGAATCACCGGCGAAAGCCCCGCTGATTATGCCCGTGCTTTTGCCCGATTGGAAAACCATTACTTCCACAACGCGGGCTTTCTGTCAGAGCAACAGCAAATCCTGCATCCTGATCAGATTGCCAAGATTGCCGATATTCCCGGCGTCATTGTGCAGGGCCGCTATGACATGATTTGCCCACCTGTTTCTGCACATAATCTCTCGCAGCTTTGGCCGAAATCGCGACTTACTTTCATTGGACGGGCCGGACACGCCTTGTCAGAGCCGGGAATAAGTGTTGAATTGGTTCGCACGATGGACATGCTGGGCGCGCAGCGGCATTCGTTGGGGCTTTAGCCTTTGACAGATGAAAAAATGCCCCTACTATTCACGCAGGCAAACGGAGACTTCATAGTTTGGGCAACGTCCTAAAGATTATCTTACAGCGCCTAGCGCTGGGTCTTCTCACTCTCTTGATCGTGTCGATGGTGATCTTTGTGGCGGTTAATCTGCTGCCAGGTGACTTTGCGCAATCCATCCTTGGACAGGGCGCAACGCCAGAGGCTGTTGCCTCGATTCGTACCGACCTTGGCCTCGATCGGCCGCCCGTCACCCGCTATTTCCAATGGCTGGGTGGTGTGTTGCAGGGCGATCTTGGTACCAGCTTTGCACAGGCCAACTTTGCCAGCTTTACCGGTACAGATTCGGGTGCCACCACTGTGGCCCAACAAATCGCACCGCGTTTTGCCAACACCATGTTTCTTGCGATGGTAACTGCGGCGATTGCCGTCCCGTTTTCGATCATCCTTGGTATTCTGGCGGCACTTTACCGGAACACAGTGTTTGACCGTGCCACCAATATTTTCACGCTGTCGTCGATCTCGAGCCCGGAATTCTTTCTCGCTTATATCCTGATCCTGTTTTTGGCGGTGCTGACCCCTATCTTCCCGTCCCTGTCGAACATCTATGAAGGCATGGCGTTCAGCGAGCGTTTGGAGAAATCCATGTTGCCTGCGCTGACGCTCACACTGGTAGTAACAGCGCATATGATGCGCATGACCCGTGCGGCGATTATCAACCTGCTTGCTTCGCCCTATATCGAGATGGCGCGCCTCAAAGGTCTGTCGCCCATGCGCGTGATTGTGAAACATGCTCTGCCAAACGCGCTGGCTCCTATCATCAACGTCATCGCATTGAACCTTGCCTACCTGATCACCGGTGTGGTCGTGGTCGAAGTGGTGTTTGTCTATCCCGGCATCGGTCAGTTGTTCGTTGATAGTGTGAAAATCCGCGATATCCCGGTTGTGCAGGCCTGCTGCCTGATCTTTGCAACTGCGTTTATCCTTCTCAACCTGACGGCTGACATCATGTCGATCCTGTCCAACCCACGGCTGAGGCATCCAAAATGATCTTATGGGCTGTCATAGCACTTGTCGGTATGGGCGCACTCGCTTGGGTGTTCCGGTTCGCGGGGCAATCTGTCACGGGCAATGCGCCCAAGTTCCGCGACATGCCCTATGGGGTTGCTTTCGGATATGTCTTGGGCGCTGCTGTTTTGCTGTGGTTGGTCTGGGCCTATACGCAAGGCCGTAGTTCTGATCAGGCGATTGCCAACAAATTCTTCTTCCTGCGTATCGCCATTGAAGGGTTCATCATCTTTGCGGTTGCCGCTTGGCTGTTCCGTATCCTTGGCCGAAGCCTTGGCACTGCGTGGAGCAAGAAGATGTTCCGCTCGATGCCGCTGACTGCATCTTTCGGTATTCTGACCATCATCATTTATGCCATCTTCGCGATCTTTGCCGGGGCTATCGCGCCTTATGGGCAAGAACAGATCATCCCCGGTGTTGCGGCAAATATCGTGCCGGGCGGTGATCCAGCGCTGGGCGGGAACCCCGAATTCTACTTTGGTACAGACCAAATTGGCCGCGATATTCTAAGCCGCCTGATCTATGGGGCGCAGAACACCGTGGGCATCGCCTTTGCGACGACGCTGCTGGCGTTCTTTATCGGCGGCACCCTAGGTTTCCTTGCGGCGACATTGGGGGGTTGGCTTGATCAGATATTGTCGCGCTTGGTTGATGTCTTGATGGCGATCCCATCGCTGATCTTTGCGCTGCTGTTGATGACCATTGCCAGCGTCTGGGCTCCGCAACTGGGCATTCCGCTGACCGTCTTCATGGTGATCATTATTGCCGTTATCGACAGCACACGCGTCTATCGTTTGGCCCGTGCTGTGGGTCAGAACATCGTGGTCATGGACTACATCGAAGCAGCGAAACTGCGTGGTGAAGGGCTTGGCTATCTGGTGTTCAAGGAAATCCTGCCCAATGCGACGGCACCATTGCTGGCCGAGTTTGGTTTGCGCTTCTGCTTTGTTTTCCTGACCATTGCTGCCCTGTCATTCCTTGGCGTGGGTATCCAGCCACCGCTGGCTGACTGGGGTACGATGGTGCGTGATCTAGGTGGTTTTGTGAACTACGCGCAATTTGCACCCTTGGCTGCAACTGCACCGCTGTTGGCGGCGGGTGCCATTGCATTGCTCACGGTTGCCGTGAACTTTGTGGTCGACTGGATGCTGCATAAATCCTCGGGGCTGAAAGAATGACCGATCAACCGCTCGTCAAAATGCGCGATGTCTGGCTTGAGGGCCGCAGTGATGAATTGTGGAACCCGATTATCAATGGCGTCGATCTGACCCTGCAAAAGGGTGAAGTGCTCGGCTTAATCGGTGAATCCGGTGCGGGCAAATCCACGCTTGGTCTGGCCGCGATGGGGTATACTCGTGATGGTGTGCGTATCAGCAAGGGCTCGGTTGAATTCGACGGAATTGATCTGCTGACGGCATCTGCTGCGGTCAAACGTGAATTGCTGGGCAAGCGCATTGCCTATGTCGCCCAATCTGCCGCGGCGAGCTTCAACCCTGCACACAAGCTGATGGATCAGCATGTGGAAGGCCCGGTGCAGCACGGTGTCATGGGCCGTGGCGACAGCGAGGCTGACGGGATCGAGCTTTACCGCAAGCTGCGTCTGCCAAACCCTGATGAGATTGGTTTCCGCTATCCGCATCAGGTGTCAGGTGGCCAGTTGCAACGCTGCATGACGGCGATGGCCATGTCTTGCCGCCCAGATCTGATCATCTTTGATGAGCCGACAACGGCGCTGGATGTGACAACCCAGATCGAAGTGCTCGCCTCGATCCGCGACATTGTTGAACAGTTTGACACGGCTGCGATCTATATCACCCACGATCTGGCTGTTGTGGCGCAGATGGCGGACACCATTAAGGTACTGCTGAAGGGTGATGAGGTTGAAACCGCCGATACCCGCACAATGCTTTCCGCTCCGACGCAGGAATACACCAAATCACTCTGGGCCGTGCGCAGCTTTGAACGGCCATTGAAACCAGCCGTCCAGACCGGTGCGGTTCCTGTTGTGAGTGTGCAGAACGTCGATGCCTCTTACGGTACAGTGCCTGTTTTGCACGATGTCAGTTTTGATATGCATGAAGGCCGCACTGTGGCCGTTGTGGGTGAAAGTGGATCGGGTAAATCGACGACTGCGCGTTGCATCACCGGGCTTTTGCCGCCCAAGGCGGGGCAAATTCTGGTGAATGGCGAAGTAATGCCGCCGGATTATCGCAAACGGAACAAGGATCAACTGCGCCAGGTTCAGATGATCTATCAGATGGCTGACACCGCGCTGAACCCGCGCATGTCCATTGGTCAGATCATTGCGCGTCCGGTTGAATTCTATCTTGGACTGAAAGGCCGCGAACGGCGCAAGCGCGTGGACAGCCTGCTTGAACAGATCGAGCTTGAGCCGTCGCAGTATTATCACCGTCTGCCATCCGAGCTGTCGGGCGGCCAGAAACAGCGCATCGGGATCGCCCGCGCATTGGCGGCAGAGCCCAAGTTCATCATCTGTGACGAGGTGACATCCGCGCTGGATCAACTTGTCGCTGAAGGCATTCTGCGACTATTGGCGCGATTGCAGGACGAACTGTCGCTTTCATATATGTTCATCACACATGATCTTGCGACCGTTCGGGCAATCGCAGACGAGGTTGTGGTGATGAAGGATGGCCGTGTGGTCGAGCAAGGACCAAAGAAAGACATGTTCAAGCCACCGCACCACGCCTACACCGATCTGTTGCTATCATCGGTCCCCGAAATGGACCCTGATTGGCTGACTAATCTGCTCAATGAACGTGGAGTTGATAACATCGGCGACGCGGCAGTTGATAAGATGTAAAACGAATCGCCTGATTGGTGATCCAGATAACCGGGCGAAGAACGCCTGTTCCAAAAAACTAGGGAGAACGAAAATATGCATGGAATTAGTAGACGCGGTTTATTGAAAACAGGTGCGGCGGCTGGTGTGCTTGGCCTGACGGGTATGCCCCTGCGCGCCCAAACACGTGGTGGCAAGCTGACAGCGGGTCTGTCCGGCGCCAACACATCCGATAGCTGGGATGGCCGGACACACTCTGACCTTTTCATGATTGCATCGGCGCAAGGTGCTGTTTTTGACGGCCTGACGGAAATTGCCGCTGATGGATCGCTCAAGGGTGAATTGGCCGAAAGCTGGGAAGCCTCAGCCGATGCCAAGACATGGACATTCAACCTGCGCCAGGGCGTGACGTTCCACAACGGCAAGTCCTTTGGTGCGGATGATGTGATTGAATCGTTGCAACTGCACGTGGCCGAGGGCGCGAAATCTGCCGCACAGCCGATCGTTGCCGCGATCACAGAGATGACAAAGATTACGGACAGTCAGGTGCAGTTCACGCTGGCATCGGGCAACGCCGACTTCCCGTATCTGATGTCTGACTATCACCTTCTGATGTATCCAGCTGGTCAAACAGAAGAGGCGATTGCCCAAGGCATCGGCACAGGCCTTTATCAGGTCCAGTCATTCGATCCCGGTGTGCGCATGGTCGCTACACGGTATCCAGACCACTATAAGGGCGACAGCGCCGGTTTCTTTGACGAGATCGAATACATCGCCATCAACGACAACACCGCGCGTATGAATGCGCTGATGACCGGTCAGGTTGATGCGGTTAACCGGATCGACTTTAAAACCGAAGCGCTGCTGCGGGCGAACCCTGCATTGCGTATTCAGGAAGTAACCGGGAACCAGCAGTACACATTCCCGATGCTGACAGACACCGCGCCGTTCAACGATGTGAATGTCCGTCGTGCGCTGAAGTACGGCATCAATCGTCAGGAAATGGTCGACAAAATCCTGCTTGGTCACGGTGCTGTTGGCAACGACACGCCAATTGGCCCAGCAAACCAGTACTACGCCGCTGACATGGAGCAGCTGGAGTATGACCCGGATCAGGCCAAGTTCTACCTGCAGCAGGCGGGTCTCGACAGTCTCGACATCGACCTGTCCGCATCCAACGCAGCGTTCGAAGGTGCGGTTGATGCGGCGCAACTGTTCCAAGCCTCTGCGTCTGCGGGTGGTATCAATATCAACGTGGTACAAGAACCATCTGATGGTTACTGGTCCAACGTCTGGCTGAAAAAGCCATTCTGTGCGTGTTATTGGTCTGGTCGTGCAACCGAAGACTGGATGTTCTCAACAGCCTATGAGGCTGGTGTTCCTTGGAACGACAGCCAGTGGGACGAGACCGACAGCGCCCGCTTCCAAGAACTGCTGCTGACCGCGCGTGCGGAACTCGACAGTGATAAGCGTCGCGATCAATACACCGAAATGCAGCAGATCCTGCGTGACGATGGCGGCGTTCTGGTGCCGATGTTTGCCAACTACGTGCAGGCCGTGAACAACCGGATCTCGTCACCTGATACCGTGGGTAACCTCTGGCAGATGGACAACGCCCGCATGGCCGAGCGTTGGTCTGTAGCGTAAGATTGATCACATAAGACGACGACGCCCCGCCGGTCTCCGGTGGGGCGTCTGCATTTTGAAGAGGTGGCAATCCGCCTATTGAACAAGTTGTGAACGGGTTGTTTCAACCTGGTTCACTGGCTCACAGACATAAGATTTCGACATGGCGATCCTTCATCTTGGGGATTGCATTGAACGAATAGGAAGCACTTATGTCTTACACTGTCTTGCGCAAAATCATGCATGTCAGCGCAATCGCGCTGATCGTCACAACTGCTGGTGGCGCGGGTGTCATGCTCACAGCCGATGCCGCCTATGCCGAGCGCGGCGGCAACGGAAATGGCAACGGAAATGGCAATGGTGGTGGCAATGGTGGTGGCAATGGCAACGGTCGCAACAACGATCGCGATAGTGCGGGCAGCAGCAATGGCAATGGTCGCGACAATGCTGGCAATGCAAATCGCAACAGAAACAACGGAAATGGCAACGGTCGCGGCGCGATAGCAAGCGAACTTAGGGGATTGAACGCGGCCCATGCCAACCAGCGCGCCATGGAGAATGCATCACCCAACAGCATGCCCGGCAGGCTTTACGCGTATCAAGTTGAACAGCAGGACATCGAAGCGGGGATTGAAGGTGCCGAAGCTGATGAGCGCATAGCGCAGGCGGAATATGACCGTCTTATTGGCCTGTCCGAAGATGAGATTGCCGCAGAGTTCCCTGATGGGGGCTACGAAGACGCCCTCACTGTTGCAGCCAACGACTTGTTGACTGCGCAAGGAAATACTGATGCGGCGCAGGAACGCGAGAATGAGAGCCTGATGGTGCTAACTGGTGGGCGTACCCTAAGTGAGGATGCTCTTGCAGAGCTCAATCGCTTGTTAGGCCTCTGACACTCACGTTCTTTGGAGCAAGCTGCCAATGGTGGCTTGCCCCTTGCACCTTCCCCCACCTTCTACTATATCATCGACAACAGCGGCATCTGGCTTCCACCCCCAGACACCACCGAAATTCACAACGGGCCGCGCGCCCGTTTTTTTGTGTCCGAATGATAAGTCGGAAAGTATGATGAACGACCTGATCGCCAAAGCGGCCATTGACCGCCGCATCGCTGAAATTATTACCCCAGTTGTCGAGGACATGGGGTTCGAAGTTGTGCGCGTCCGACTGATGTCGGGCAAGGAAAGCATCTTGCAGATCATGGTGCAGCGCCCAGATGGCCAGATTGAGGTTGATGAATGTGGTCAGGTTTCGACCGCACTCAGCGCCGTGCTGGATGTCGAAGACCCTATTCTGGATGTCTATAACCTCGAAGTGTCCAGCCCCGGTATCGACCGCCCGCTCACACGGATGAAAGATTTCGATCAGTGGGAAGGCTTTGAAGCCAAGATCGAAACTGATGAGCTGATTGATGGCCGCCGCCGCTTTAAGGGCCAGTTGGCTGGCACCGAAGGCGATGAGGTTTTGATCGAAATCGCTGAAGGCACGATTGGCCTCAAATTTGAATGGCTGTCAGACGCCAAATTGGTCCTGACAGATGAGTTGATCCGCGACGTATTGCGCGGACGCAAAGATGCGGGTCAGATTGACGAGACCCAGTTTGATGAAATCGAAACCATCATTGATGGCGAGGAGAACACTTAATGGCATACACATCCGCCAACCAGTTGGAGCTTTTGCAAACAGCAGAGGCCGTGGCCCGCGAAAAGAACATCGAGCCCGGGCTTGTTGTGGAAGCGATGGAAGAATCGCTCGCCCGTGCGGCGAAGTCTCGCTATGGGGCCGAGATGGACATTCGTGTCGCCATCGACCGCAAGACCGGTAAGGCGACGTTTACGCGTGTGCGGACTGTCGTCGAGGAAGAAGAGCTTGAGAACTATCAGGCGGAGTTTACCGTCGCGCAGGCCAAAGAGTACATGGAAGACCCAGAGGTCGGCCAGCAATTCATCGAAGAAGTGCCCCCGGTTGAGCTGGGCCGGATTGCCGCACAGTCCGCCAAGCAGGTCATCCTGCAAAAGGTCCGCGAAGCCGAACGTGACAAGCAGTACGAAGAATTCAAGGATCGCGCTGGCACGATCATCAACGCGCTGGTCAAGCGTGAAGAATACGGCAATGTCATTGTTGACGTCGGCGCTGGTGAGGCCGTTCTGCGTCGCAACGAAAAGATCGGTCGCGAGGCTTATCGCCCGAATGACCGCATCCGTTGTTTCATCAAGGAAGTGCGCCGCGAACAGCGTGGCCCGCAGATTTTCCTGAGCCGCACAGCGCCTGAGTTCATGGCCGAACTGTTCAAAATGGAAGTGCCCGAGATTTACGAAGGTATCATCGAAATCAAGGCCGTCGCCCGTGATCCCGGTTCGCGTGCGAAGATTGCTGTGATTTCCTATGACGGTTCCATCGACCCGGTCGGTGCCTGTGTCGGTATGCGTGGTTCGCGCGTTCAGGCCGTTGTGAATGAATTGCAAGGCGAGAAGATTGATATCATTCCGTGGAATGAAGATATGCCGACGTTCCTTGTGAACGCGTTGCAGCCTGCTGAGGTGTCCAAGGTCGTTCTGGACGAAGAAGCTGGTAAGATCGAAGTCGTTGTTCCAGAAGAGCAACTGTCGCTGGCCATTGGCCGCCGCGGCCAGAACGTGCGTCTTGCGTCACAGCTGACCGGCCTCGACATCGACATCATGACCGAGGAAGAAGAGAGCAAGCGTCGTCAGGCCGAGTTCGAACTGCGCACGAAATTGTTCATGGATACCCTTGATCTGGACGAATTCTTTGCCCAACTTCTAGTTTCAGAAGGGTTCACGAACCTGGAAGAAGTCGCCTACGTCGAACTTGACGAACTTTTGGTCATCGAAGGCGTAGACGAAGGTACGGCTGGCGAATTGCAGGCCCGTGCGCGTGACTATCTGGAAGCCGAAGCCAAGAAAGCCATGGAAGCGGCCCGCGCATTGGGTGTCGAAGACAGCCTTGCGAATTTCGAAGGTCTGACACCTGCGATGCTTGAGGCGCTGGGTAAAGATGGCGTGAAAACGCTGGAAGACTTTGCAACCTGTGCTGACTGGGAGCTGGCCGGTGGGTGGACCACGGTTGATGGCGAGCGCACCAAGGACGACGGTGTGCTTGAGCCGTTTGATGTCTCTTTGGAAGAGGCACAAAATATGGTCATGACCGCCCGCGTTATGCTGGGCTGGGTTGATCCCGCCGATCTTGAGCCCGACGTCGAGGAAGACGAAGAGCTGACCGAGGAGGCTGAGGCCTGATTTCAGGCCTCTGAGGTTCGCAGATGGCGCGTGGTGGCCATAACAAAGACCGGGGCGATGCGGAACGTAAATGCATCGTCACCGGTGGGGTACAGCCAAAGGCTGGGCTGATCCGCTTTATTGTGGGGCCGGATAATCAGGTTGTGCCTGATATCTTGGGCAAGCTGCCGGGCCGGGGCATGTATGTGACCGCTGACCGCAAGGCGCTTGAAGAAGCGAAGAAGGGTCAGTTCTCACGGTCGGCCAAGCAGGCAGTGACTGTACCTGATGGTCTGGCGGACGAAGTTGAACGCCAACTGGCCCGCCGCACCGTCGATCTGATCGCGTTGACCCGGAAATCGGGGCGTGCGGTTTGCGGATTTGAGAAGGTAAAGGGCTGGCTTGCCGGTGGTGAGCGGGTCCGTGTTCTGGTTCAGGCCTCTGACGGGTCCGAGCGGGGCAAAACAAAACTATGGACCCCCGAAGGGGCCCGATATTTCGGCTGTTTGACGGCGCAGGAATTGGGTTTGGCATTTGGGCGGCAAAGTGTGATACATGGCGCGCTTGCGACTGGTGGACTCAGCAATCGTGTTGTAGACGAAGCCACAAAGCTACGCGGTTTGCGCGAAACGAACGGGGGCGATGCGGCCTCCGGGAAGGATAAAGAAGCTAAATGAGCGATAACGACGGTAAAAAGACACTCGGCCTTGGTGGTTCACGTCCTTCAAACGTAAAGCAGAGCTTTAGCCACGGGCGGACCAAGAACGTCGTGGTGGAAACCAAACGCAAACGCGTTGTGGTCCCCAAGCCCGGTGCGGCCAAGCCTGCGGTCTCTGGCGGCGGTTCCTACGGTGGTGACCCTTCCAAGCGTCCTGCCGGTATTTCCGATGTGGAACTTGAGCGCCGGATGAAGGCGCTGAAGCTGGCGAAAGCCCGTGAAGCCGAAGAAACTGCAAAACGCGAAGCTGAAGAAAAAGAACGTGCCGCTGAACGCGAGGCGCGCCGCGCCCAGATCGAAGCCAAAGAGGCCGAAGATCGCGAACGCGAGGAACGTGCCAAAGCCAAGGCCGCAGAAGAAGAGCGCAAGAAAGCCGCAGAAGCCAGCGCAAAGGCTGCTGCCGCTGCACCGCCTGCCGCTGCCGCAGTGCCCGGCGAGACCGAGATTTCGCGCCCAACTGCTGCACCGCGCAAGACGGACCGCCCGCAGGAAAACCGCGATAACAAATCCAAGGCAAAGCCTGGACGTGGCAACGACGGGCGCCGCTCTGGCAAACTGACCGTGAGCGATGCGATGGCCGGCCGCGATGGTGGCCGTCAGCGTTCGATGGCTGCAATGAAGCGCAAACAGGACCGCGCCCGCGCGAAAGCGATGGGTGTATCTGCTGAGCGTGAAAAGGTTTTCCGCGAAGTGGCACTGCCAGAGGCGATTACTGTTTCTGAATTGGCCAACCGCATGACCGAGCGTGTGGCTGACGTTGTGAAGGCGTTGATGACAAACGGCATCATGGCGACACAGAACCAGACAATTGACGCGGATACCGCAGAACTGATCATCGAAGAATTCGGCCACAAGGTTGTCCGCGTGTCTGACGCTGATGTCGAGGACGTCATCCAGGCTGTGGAAGACAAGCCAACAGACCTGCAAGGTCGCCCACCGATCATCACAATCATGGGCCACGTTGACCATGGTAAAACATCGTTGCTTGACGCGATCCGTAACGCGAAAGTTGTGGCTGGCGAGGCTGGTGGCATTACCCAGCACATCGGTGCCTATCAGGTGACAACCGAAAGCGGCGCTGTGCTGTCCTTCCTTGATACACCGGGCCACGCGGCGTTTACGTCGATGCGCTCACGTGGTGCGCAAGTGACTGATATCGTGGTACTTGTTGTGGCTGCTGACGATGCGGTTATGCCGCAGACGATTGAGGCGATTAATCACGCCAAGGCCGCTCAAGTGCCAATGATCGTGGCGATCAACAAGATCGACAAACCCGAAGCAAACCCCGACAAAGTCCGTACGGACCTGCTCCAGCACGAGGTCATCGTTGAAAAGATGTCCGGTGATGTGCAGGACGTTGAGGTTTCTGCCATCTCTGGTCAGGGTCTGGATGAACTGCTTGAGGCGATTGCGCTGCAGGCAGAAATTCTCGAACTCAAAGCCAACCCGGATCGTGCCGCCGAAGGTGCCGTGATCGAGGCACAATTGGACGTGGGTCGCGGCCCAGTGGCCACCGTTCTGGTTCAGAACGGTACGTTGCGCCAAGGCGATATCTTTGTTGTGGGCGAGCAGTACGGTAAAGTTCGTGCGCTGATCAACGACAAGGGTGAGCGCGTTAAAGAAGCTGGTCCAGCGGTACCTGTTGAGGTGCTTGGCCTGAACGGCACACCCGAAGCAGGCGACGTGTTGAACGTTGTTGATACAGATGCGCAGGCCCGTGAAATCGCGGAATACCGCGAGAAAGCTGCGAAAGAGAAACGCGCAGCAGCTGGCGCTGCGACAACGCTTGAACAGTTGATGGCGAATGCCAAGGCGGACGAAAACGTCAGCGAATTGCCAATTCTGGTGAAAGCGGACGTGCAGGGTTCCGCCGAAGCGATCGTGCAAGCGATGGAGAAAATCGGCAACGATGAGGTCCGCGTGCGCGTCCTACACTCTGGTGTCGGTGCGATCACCGAAACCGATATCGGTTTGGCCGAAGCGTCCGGCGCCCCAGTGTTTGGTTTTAACGTGCGTGCGAATGCATCCGCCCGGAACACAGCCAACCAAAAGGGTGTCGAGATTCGCTATTACTCTGTCATCTATGATCTTGTGGATGATGTGAAAGCAGCGGCTTCTGGTCTGCTTTCTGCTGAAATTCGCGAGAAATTCATCGGCTACGCCAAAATCCAGGAGGTCTTTAAGGTCTCTAACGTGGGTAAGGTCGCTGGCTGTTTGGTGACCGAAGGTGTGGCGCGTCGTTCCGCTGGCGTGCGTTTGCTGCGCGACAACGTGGTGATCCACGAAGGCACACTGAAGACGTTGAAGCGCTTCAAGGACGAGGTGCCAGAGGTGCAGTCCGGTCAAGAATGCGGCATGGCGTTTGAGAACTACGAAGACATCCGCCCTAATGACGTGATCGAGATTTTCGAGCGCGAAGAGGTTGAACGGAACCTGTAAGTTTCAGGAACAGATTGTGAAAAAGGGCGGCCCACTGGGCCGCCCTTTTGCGATTGATCTTAGAAACATTAAGCCGATTGATGCACATCAAGGCCCATGTTTCCCACATTAGCTATCATTTCCTTATCCAATCACATGAAAGGATAAGACATGTTTAAGAAGATTGTTGTCGGTATTGATGGGTCGGATAACGCAAACCATGCGCTCACATTGGCCTGTGATCTAGCGAATAAATACGACTCTGAAATTCACCTTGTGCATACACCACAGCCACAAACAGTTGCTTTTGCCTTGGGCGCAGTGGCTAGTTATCACGTTGTAACGACTATGCCGTCTGCCAGTGAGGTTCAGGAAGCAAGCGAGAAAGTCTTGAAAGCAGGACAGGAGCTTGCTGCGAAAAATGGCCAGACCATTGCGCATACATATGGCCAACAGGGTGATCCCGCAGATGAGTTGGTGGCTTGTGCCGAGAACTGCGGCGCGGACCTGATCGTGACAGGACGCCGCGGATTGGGCAGCGTTGGGGCGTTAGTGCAAGGAAGCACGTCACAGCGTGTCAACCATTTGGCCAAATGTGCCTGTCTGTCGGTGGTCTGACCGACCCGCCCATCGGGCGGCAGAATTGATGGCACATGCGATCAATTCCAAAGAAAAGAAAGGCGGCCTGCGCGGCGACGGACAAGGCCACCTCGCAGAGCTTTTTGATTACTTGTTGTAGTAGGCCCGGAACCCAGCCTGCACCGTCTGGAACCACTCGCCGTTGTTACGAATATTCGCCAGACCGGTGTTTACGGCCTCTAGAATGGCGTCTCCATCTGGGTTGTCCTTGTGTACATAGAGGGTCAGAACACTGACGGATGACACCTTGTCATTCACAGCAATCTGTTCGTCGACACCAAGACGGCCAACAACATCGGCAGCTTGGCTTAGCTCCAACTCGACTGCGTCCACTGATCCAGCAACCAATTGCTCAAAGCATTCCTCTGGTGTGGACGGACGGCTGTAGGTCACTGCGTTTTCGGCAACACCACCAGCAGACAGAACAATCGCGCTGTAACCATCGGGCACGCAAACAATCTTGCCTGTAAAATCAGCCGCGGCCGCAGCCGTTGCCAACGGGTCGCCATTGCGGGTGATCATGCCGGTCACGATTTCATAGACTGGGTCAGCAAAGCGGTAGTTGTCACAACGCGCCTGCATGTCGTCACTCAGCGCGTCAGCTTCACAGTTAGGAAGAATCCACGGGAATGTGCCGTCAAATGCGCCGGATGGCAGCAGCACTTCCATGTGGGAACCCCAGTCATTCACGAATGTGATCTTGGTGTCGGCTTGACCCTCGACGGATGCCAATGCATTGCGCAAAATTTGCGTGATGACCCCGCCGCCTTCCATATTCTCGTCGGTGAAAGGCTGGTAGTCGCTTCCTGTCACAAGATGAATGTCCAGCTTGTCGGCTGATGCAAGTGTGACAGCAGGCGTTGCGGTGGATTTTTGCGCGGCAGCGGCGGTTGCGCCCGGCAATGTGCCATCCAGGCAAGGCAGCTCCAGACGCATCCCAACAGAGATGGAATTGGGGTTGCTGCCAATCTGGTTGCGGTTCGCGTCCCAAACCTGCTGGTAGTTGATGCTGCCGTAGGCCTCTTTTGCAATTGCGCTGAGCGAGTCGCCAGCCTGAATCCGGTATGTTGTGCAGGCCTCTTGAGCGCTTGCGATGGAAGTGCCCATAAGGATGATCGCGCCTGCGACGCCCAGTTTAGCTGTCATTTTTTCTCGTGTCCTTTCACTAGAGTGTCTGAAAGCAGAGCAGCCGGTACCAACCGATGGCCAGACAACTTGTCCGGACCGCCAAGGATTGAATGAACAGAAACCCCACTCGATCTACCGGAATTAGAAAGCAATCGTGGTCAAAATTTGGCACAGGTGTGGCCGCTAACGTCAGGTAATCTTACAAAATTTGGGCTTGTGTTGGGCGCGCCAGTCGTGACGCGCCCAACACAACCTAGAGCCAATCCCGCAGGATCGGGATCAACGGAACATCTGCCGCTGGCATTGGGTAGTTCCGCAATTCATGCGCCCGCACCCATTTGAGCGCCTGCCCCTCACGCGATTGGGGTGCTCCATCCCATTTACGGCAAGCAAAGAGCGGCATGAGCAGGTGAAAGTCGTCGTAGCTGTGGCTAGCGAATGTCAGCGGGGCGAGGCAAGACGCCCAAGTGTCGATCCCCAGCTCTTCTTGCAATTCGCGGATCAGTGCCGCCTCTGGCGTTTCACCGGGTTCGACTTTGCCGCCGGGAAATTCCCACAGACCGGCCATCGATTTGCCCTCGGGGCGTTGGGCGATTAGCACGCGCCCGTCGGGATCGATCAATGCGACGGCAGAGACCAGAACCGTCTTCAAGACCGGTAATCCGCATTGATGCTGATGTAGCCGTGCGTCAGGTCGCAAGTCCACACAGTGCTTTGGCCCGTGCCAACCCCAAGATCAACGCCGACCTCTAGTTCCTGGTTTTTCATATACGCGCTGGCCGCATCTTCGGAGTAATCCGGTGCGCGCCATCCGTTTTCGGCCACGGTGATATCGCCAAAACGGATGCTCAACCGGTCCCGGTCGGCCTGCGCGCCGGATTTACCAACCGCCATGACGACGCGGCCCCAATTGGCGTCCTCTCCCGCGATGGCCGTTTTGACGAGCGGTGAGTTGGCGACAGAAAGCGCGACTTTATGCGCATCTAGGTCGTTTGTTGCACCAGTCACCGCGATGGTGACGAACTTTGTCGCCCCTTCGCCATCGCGCACCACTTGGTGTGCGAGATCTTGCATCACTTCGTGCAGCGCATTTGCAAATGCTGTGCTGTCCGTCACATCGGCGCCTGACGCGCCTGTCGCCCCGACCATGAGCGTGTCTGAGGTTGATGTATCGCTATCGACGGTGATGCAGTTGAACGTCTTGCTGTTCAGCTGCGCGACCAATGTTTGCAATGCGTCCTGTGCGATCAGGCCATCCGTAAAGATGTAGACCAACATAGTGGCCATATCGGGGGCAATCATGCCGGACCCTTTGGCGATGCCTGCGATTTTGACGGGTGTCCCATTGATATCGACCGTCGCCGCGGCACCTTTGGGAAAGGTATCGGTTGTCATGATCGCGCAAGCGGCATCGGCGATGCCTTTTGACGTCTGATTCTTGTGCAGTGCCGCGACCTTGTCGATGATCCGATCATGGGGAAGCGGTTCACCAATGACGCCGGTCGATGCCGTAAACACCCGGTTGGCCGCAACACCTGTCGCCCCTGAAATCGCCTTGGTCAGCGCTGTGACCGAGGCCACGCCAACGCCCCCCGTAAAGGCGTTTGAATTCCCTGAATTAACAAGGATCGCGGCCGGGCCGTCAGGATCGCTGCCCAGCTTGGCCTGACAGTCCAGCACTGGGGCAGAGCGTGTGGCGGAGCGGGTAAAGACCCCCGCCACAGACGTGCCCGATGCCAATAGCGCCAGCATCACGTCGTCACGATCAGCGTATTTCACCCCTGCCGCCGCAGAGGCGAAAGTGACCCCATCGATTTGCGGCAGATCAGGGAACTGGGCAGGGGCGAGCGGCGAGACCGGCAAGGGATTAGTCCAGCAGCTCGATCTGGTCGAGCAGGTTGGGGTCAAATTGACCTTCCTCCGGCTCAACAATGGTTTCGGCCTCGGCAAGTTCTTCTAGGCGCGCGGTGATCGCTGCCTCTTGCAGCTCTGCGGCAATTTCGCGGCCAACCTGATCAAGCGTTGGCTGGGGTTGCGCGCGTCTTTCGATCAAGGTGGCAACGTGCCAGCCAAATTGTGTCTCAAATGGTTCGCTCACGCCGCCGATTTCAAGCGATGTGATCTGATCCTCGAACTCGGGCACCATGGCGCCTGCGCCGAACCACCCCAGATCACCACCATTGGGCCCTGTTGGGCCAGTCGAGACATCACGGGCGACATCGGCAAAAGCGGCACCTTCATCGATGCGGGTCTTGGCAGCGGCAGCTTCTTCTTCGGATTCAACCAGCAAATGGGACGCGCGGAACTCGGGGATCTCTTCGGCATTGGCAAAGCGTTCGTCATAGGCCGCCTGCACGTCGTCTTCGGTCACGGCGGAATTGCCGATGTCGGTGATGACTTCTGCGGCGCGCAGCGAACGGCGCTCGTTGGTTAGGATATATGCGATGGTGCCCGGCTCGGCCTCAAGCGCGTCAGACAGAAGCTGCTGCTGGATCAGCTGATCAACAAGACCGTCAAAAAGCAGCTCATTTGGGAACTGGGCGTATTGCTGTGGCAGGTTTTGGCGGGCGATCAGCACCTCACCAAGGGTGATTTCGGTGTCGCCCACTTTGGCCACAACCGTATCAGCAGTGACGTCCTGTGCGGTGGCTGTCGTCGCCAAAGTGGCGCAGACAAGCCCGGCGCCCAAAAATGTCATATGTTTCAGCATTAAAACGATCCCTTGATGTGCCGCGGAGCCCCGCGACGTTGACACTATACATATGGCCCCTTACATCCCATGAAAGCCTCAGAGGGGGCCCGAAGTTGCGTAACCTTGGCCCCTTCTAAGTGGCCTAAGACGGGCCTACAAGCGACCTCCTCTCAAATAGATGTCAGACAGGCGCGACTGCGCCATCGGAGAGAATATGCTGGGTTTCGGAACGATTGCCAAAAAGGTGTTTGGCACCGCAAACGACCGCAAAGTCAAAGCGACCCGCCCGCTGGTCGCCAAGATCAACGACCTCGAGCCGGAATACGAGGCGCTGACCGATGAAGGCATCAAGCAAAAGACCGAAGAACTTGCCAAACGCGCGATGGGCGGAGAAAGCATTGATGCGCTTTTGCCCGAAGCGTTTGCCAACTGTCGCGAGGCCGCCAAACGTGCGCTGGGCCTGCGGGCGTTTGATACACAGTTGATGGGCGGCATCTTTCTGCATCAGGGCAATATCTCTGAGATGAAAACCGGTGAGGGTAAGACCCTCGTGGCGACCTTCCCCGCCTATCTGAACGCGCTCAGCGGCAATGGCGTGCATATCGTCACCGTGAACGATTATCTGGCCCGCCGTGACTCGGAATGGATGAGCAAGGTGTATGGCGCATTGGGCCTGACCACTGGTGTGATCTATCCCCAGCAGCCCGAAGACGAAAAAAAGGCCGCCTACGCTTGTGACGTGACCTACGCGACGAATAACGAACTTGGCTTTGACTATCTGCGTGACAACATGAAGGCGGAGTTGAGCCAGATGTTCCAGCGCGACCACAACTTTGCGATTGTGGACGAGGTTGACAGTATCCTGATCGACGAAGCGCGAACGCCGCTGATTATCTCTGGTCCCGCCCAGGACCGTAGCGAGATGTACGCCACCATCGATAAGATCGTGCCGGAAGTGTCTGAAGATCACTTTACGCTGGACGAAAAGACCCGCCAGGCGACGTTCACCGATGAAGGCAACGATTTTCTGGAACAACGGTTGAGTGCTGCCGGCCTCTTGCCAGAAGGGCAGACGCTTTATGATCCCGAAAGCGCCACGCTGGTCCACCACATCAATCAGGCCCTGCGTGCGCACAAGCTCTTTACCAAAGACAAAGACTATATCGTGCGCGACGACGAAGTTGTTCTGATCGACGAATTTACTGGCCGTATGATGGCCGGGCGTCGTTTGTCCGATGGCCTGCATCAGGCGATTGAGGCCAAGGAAGGATGCTCGATCAAACCAGAGAACGTCACGCTGGCCTCTGTCACTTTCCAGAACTATTTCCGCCTTTATAACAAGCTGGCCGGGATGACAGGCACGGCGGCCACTGAGGCCGAGGAATTTCAGGAAATCTATGGTTTGGGCGTTGTCGAAGTGCCAACCAACCGTCCCATCGCGCGTGCTGATGAAGACGACCAAGTTTATCGCACTGCCGCTGAGAAGTTCACCGGCATCGTGGAAGAGATCAAAGAAGCGCACGCCAACGGTCAGCCTATTTTGGTTGGCACCACTTCGATCGAGAAGTCAGAGGAGCTCGCCCGGCTGCTGGAGGCGCAGGGAATCACCTTTAACGTGCTCAATGCACGCCAGCACGAGCAGGAAGCCCAGATTGTTGCGGATGCGGGTAAGCTGAACGCGGTGACGATTGCCACAAATATGGCCGGTCGCGGCACCGACATTCAGTTGGGCGGCAACGTCGAGATGCGCGTGCTGCAAGCGGTAGCCGATGATCCAGAGGCCGATATCGAAGCACTCCGCGAAAAGATCGAGGCAGAAGTCGCCGACGAAAAGGAAAAAGTGAAAGCTGCGGGTGGTCTGTTTGTGCTTGCTACCGAACGCCACGAAAGCCGCCGGATCGATAACCAGCTGCGTGGCCGGTCCGGCCGTCAGGGTGACCCCGGCCGTTCTGCTTTCTTCCTATCACTCGAAGACGACCTGATGCGCATCTTCGGCTCGGAGCGTTTGGACAAAGTGCTGTCTGGCCTGGGCATGAAAGAGGGCGAAGCGATCGTCCACCCATGGGTGAACAAGTCACTGGAGCGCGCGCAGGCTAAGGTTGAGGGTCGCAACTTTGATATCCGCAAACAGCTTTTGAAGTTTGACGATGTGATGAACGATCAGCGGAAGGTCATCTTTTCGCAACGCCGCGAAATCATGGAAGCCAAGAACCTGTCGGACGTCACCAAGGACATGCGCGATCAGGTGATTGATGATCTGGTGCATGACTACATGCCGCCAAAAACCTATGCAGATCAATGGAATACGGAAGCGCTTTATGCATCTGTCATTGAAAATATCGGCATCGATGTACCTGTCATGGCGTGGGCAGATGAAGAGGGTGTCGATGACGATGACATCCGTGAGCGGCTTGAAGAGGCCGCGGATGCTTATATGGCCGAAAAGGCCGAGGCATTTGGCGACGATACGATGCGCAGCGTTGAAAAGCAGCTTTTGCTGCAAACGATTGATGCCAAGTGGCGCGAACATCTGCTGACGCTGGAGCACTTGCGGTCAGTTGTTGGTTTTCGGAGCTATGCCCAGCGTGACCCGCTGAATGAATACAAGACCGAAGGTTTCCAGTTGTTCGAAAGCATGCTGGACGGGTTGCGCACGGACGTGACCAACAAGCTGTCAAAGATCCGGCCGATGTCGAAGGAAGAGCAAGAGCAAATGATCGCGCAGATCCGCCAGCAACAACAGCAGGCAGCAGCGCAAGCTGCAGCAGCGGCTGCTGCCCCCGCCGCTGCGGCGGCGATTGGCGAAGCGCGCGAAGGTTTTGACGAGAATGATCCGGCGACTTGGGGCAATCCGGGGCGGAACGATTCCTGTCCTTGTGGGTCCGGCAAGAAATTCAAACACTGCCATGGGCGACTTGCCTAAATTCTGACATAATCGGGACACTTTAAGACCGCATTCCGGTCCCGCTCATGTCACTCTCAACCCTCATGAACGGGGCTATTGCTGCCGCAGAATGAGGGACGGGGATGTCTCGTTTTTCCACTATCAAAACGATTGCGTCGACTCTCACTGTCGCGGTCGCTTTGGGATTCGTGATGCAATACGGAGAGTCTGACTCTGGCGCTGGCACGTCGGAGGCCGGCAGCGACAACAGAATTGCACCCCAGACAATGATGATGGCGACAAACGCCCAGGGCGAGGCTGTGTTTGGCGTGCCCGATGTCGTCACCAGCCCATTGGATCACGCAAGCAACGTGCGGCCGATTGTTGCAGTTGACGTGGTCTATACCGAACTTGACCCGCCTTCCTTGGGTACAATTCAATCAAACCCAGTCGACGGCTGCGAGACTGCGCTGACCGCAAAACGTCATGCGGCCGCGATGATTGAACTGACGGTGTCAGCCCCTTGCTTGCAAGAAGAAGATTTCGTCATTCAGCATGAGAGCCTCGTCATTGCGGGTGTCACCGACGATGAAGGGTTGGCAGTTATCATGGCCCCGGCCCTACTGGCGCAGGCCAGTTTTTCGGTCGCCTTTGACAACGTACTTGAAGCCACAACAGACATCTTCGTTCCAGAGATCCGTCAGTATGATCGCGCGGTGTTGCAGTGGCAAACGGCTGACAACATGCGCCTGCACGCGTTGGAAGGTGGCGCAGGCATCGGTGATGCTGGTCACATCTGGTCCGCATCCATTCACACCGCCGAAGACGCACGTGCAGGCACGAATGGCTTTGTCGCCTTCCTGGGATCGACCGATACTGAAATCCCCTACCAGGCCGAGGTTTATACTTTCCCATCTGGCCAAGCGAGCCGTGACGGCGGCGTCACTCTGATGGTGGGTGTTGGTGTGACAAAGGACAACTGCGCCCGCGAAATCGATGCAGCAACGATCCAGACCAGTGCGGGGCAGATACTCGCCCAATCAGATGTCATCGTGCAGATGCCAGCGTGTGATCAGGTTGGTGAAGTTGCACTGCAGGACGACAAGTTCACCGATCTGCAACTGGCATCAAACTAAACCACATCAAACAAGCCTTCTGCGCGAAAACTCAGCTCGCAAGATTTTCCGACGATCAGATGGTCATGCAGCGTTACCCCCAATGCGTTCGCCGCGACGTTGATTTTCTGGGTCATCTCGATATCGGCGGGTGACGGCGTCGGGTCCCCAGAGGGGTGATTATGCACCAAGATCAACGCAGCGGCATTCAATTCCAACGCCCGTTTGACAACTTCGCGTGGGTAGACCGGTACGTGATCAAGCGTGCCTTGGGCTTGCTCCTCATCCGCGATCAGCACGTTCTTGGTGTCGAGAAAGAGGATGCGAAACTGTTCGGTCTCACGGTGCGCCATCGTCGTGTGACAATAGTCCAGCAAGGCGTTCCAACTGGATACAACATGCCGTTGCATCACCTTGGCGCGTGACAGGCGATGCGCCGCCGCCTCGACAACTTTGAGCTCGGTCACAACCGCACCTCCGACACCGTCAACTTGCGTCAGCTGCGTTGGGCGCGCTGATAGGACCCGGTTGAAATCGCCAAATGTATCGATCAGTCGCCGCGCGAGCGGTTTCACATCTTGGCGCGGCAACGCGCGAAATAGGACAAGTTCCAGCAACTCATAGTCGGGCATGGCTGCGGCTCCTCCGGTCATGAACCGCTCACGCAGGCGTTTGCGGTGGTCGCGCATGTAAGACGGCACACGGCCCTTAGCCAACGGCGGAGCGTCCGCAACATCGTCATGATCAGGGAAAAGAGAGGGGATTTCAGCAAACTGGGACATAAGCCCAGTTTGCTGGATCGGTGGTTACTGCGTGGTTAACGCTAGCTTTTCATGGAGTCCCAAAAACCCTTGACCGTGTCGAAGAAGTTGGACCCCTGCGGGTTGTTTTCTTCGCTGAGCTGATCAAATTCCTTGAGGATCTCGCGTTGGCGTGCGGTCAATTTGACCGGCGTTTCGACGACCAGTTCAATGAACATATCACCGGTGCCACCGCCACGCAGTGCGGGCATGCCTTTGCCACGCAGGCGCATCTGGCGGCCTGACTGCGACCCTTCGGGCACCTTCACCCGGCTGCGCCCGCCATCAATGGTGGGCACTTCGATTTCGCCACCCAATGCGGCCGTCGCAATGGAAACCGGGACGCGGCAATAAAGACTGTTTCCATCCCGTTCGAACAGCGCGTGATCCTGCACCTCGATAAAGATGTAAAGGTCACCTGTTGGCCCGCCACGCATGCCCGCTTCGCCTTCGCCAGCAAGACGAATGCGCGTGCCGGTTTCAACGCCGGTCGGGATATTGACCGAGAGTGATTTCTCTTTCTCGACGCGGCCTTGGCCGTGGCAAACCTTGCAGGGGTTCTTAATTGTCTGGCCCATGCCGGAACAGGTTGGGCATGTCCGTTCGACCGTAAAGAACCCTTGCTGCGCGCGCACCTTGCCAATGCCGGAACAGGTGGGACAGGTCTGCGGTTCTGAGCCACCTTCGGCACCGGTGCCGCTACAGGATGCACAGCCGACAGCCGTGGGGACCGTGATGGTCTTTTGCAGGCCAGCGTAAGCGTCTTCGAGGTTGATGCGCAGGTTATACCGCAGGTCATTGCCGCGCTGGGCCGCACTGCGGCGCCCGCCGCCGCGTCCGCCCATGAAATCACCAAACAGATCATCGAAGACGTCAGAGAAGGCACTGCCAAAATCGCCTTGCCCGCCACGAGGTCCACCGCCGCCCATACCGTTTTCAAACGCCGCATGACCATAGCGGTCATAAGCGGCTTTCTTGTTCTCGTCTTTCAGGACTTCATAAGCCTCATTGGCTTCTTTGAACTGAGATTCGGCGTTGGGATTGTCGGCGTTGCGATCTGGATGCAGTTCTTTCGCCTTTTGGCGATAGCCCTTTTTAATCTCGGCGGCATCAGCGCCTTTGGCGACACCAAGCACATCGTAATAGTCACGTTTTGCCATGATATTTTCCCCCTTGGGAATGAAAAAAGACCGGCCCGGTTTTTGGGCCGGTCAATTCTCAGAGGCTTGCAGCCTTAGTTGTCGCGCTTGTCGTCGCCCAGATCTTCAAAATCCGCATCAAGGATTTCTTCGTCTGCACCGGGTGCATCAGGCTCTGCTTCGCCAGCCTCTTCCTGGCTGGCTTTGTAGATGGCTTCGCCCAGCTTCATGGCTGATTCTGTGACGTTCTGGACGCCGGACTTGATCTTGTCGGCATTCTCGCCTTCCAGATCGTCCTTAAGTGCGGCAATCGCCAGTTCGATCGCTTCGATCGTGGTTGGGTCCACCTTGTCGGCATGCTCTTCCATCGACTTTTCGGTCGAGTGGATCAGGCTCTCTGCCTGGTTTTTCGCATCCACCAATTCACGGCGTTCCTTGTCGGCCTCGGCATTCGCCTCGGCGTCCTTGACCATTGCTTCGATATCGTCATCCGACAGACCACCAGAGGCTTGGATCGTGATTTTCTGCTCTTTGCCGGTGCCTTTGTCCTTGGCGCCAACTTCAACGATGCCGTTGGCGTCAATGTCGAAGGTGACTTCGATCTGCGGCAGGCCGCGCGGCGCTGGTGGAATGTCCTCAAGGTTGAACTGACCCAACATTTTGTTGTCAGCGGCCATCTCACGCTCACCTTGGAACACACGTAGTGTCACGGCGTTCTGGTTGTCTTCGGCGGTCGAGAAGACCTGAGACTTCTTCGTCGGGATCGTTGTGTTGCGGTCGATCAGACGGGTGAACACACCGCCAAGGGTTTCGATCCCCAGCGACAATGGTGTCACGTCCAGCAGAACCACGTCTTTGACGTCGCCTTGCAGAACGCCGGCCTGAATGGCGGCACCCATGGCAACCACTTCGTCAGGGTTCACGCCTTGATGGGCTTCTTTGCCAAAGAACTTGGCAACTTCTTCCTTCACCTTCGGCATGCGTGTCATACCACCGACAAGGACAACCTCATCAATGTCGGATGTGGACAGGCCTGCATCCTTGATGGCGTCCTTACACGGCTTGATCGACTGTTTGATCAAGTCGGACACAAGGCTTTCCAGCTTGGCGCGTGTCAGCTTCATCACCATGTGCAACGGCTGCCCGTTTGACCCCATAGAGATAAATGGCTGGTTGATTTCGGTGCTCGAAGACGAAGACAGCTCGATCTTTGCTTTCTCGGCAGCTTCTTTCAGACGCTGCAGCGCCATCTTGTCTTTGGTCAGGTCGACCTGGTTCTCTTTTTTGAACTCACCGGCAAGGTAGTTGACGATGCGCATGTCAAAGTCTTCACCACCAAGGAACGTATCACCGTTGGTGGACTTCACTTCGAAAAGGCCGTCGTCGATCTCAAGGACCGTGACGTCGAATGTACCGCCGCCAAGGTCATAGACAGCGATGGTTTTGCTGTCTTTCTTGTCGAGGCCATAGGCAAGCGCCGCCGCAGTCGGCTCGTTGATGATCCGCAGCACTTCGAGGCCAGCAATCTTACCGGCGTCTTTGGTTGCCTGACGCTGGGCGTCGTTAAAGTAGGCAGGAACCGTGATAACGGCCTGTGTAACGTCTTCGCCAAGATAGCTTTCGGCGGTTTCTTTCATCTTACCAAGGATGAAAGCAGAGATCTGGCTGGGGGAATACTTCTCGCCCTTGGCCTCGACCCATGCGTCGCCATTGCCACCGTTGATGATTTCGAACGGCATGTTCTTTTTCTCTTTGGCGAGGTCTTTGTCGTCGAACCGACGACCGATCAGACGCTTCACAGCAAAGATTGTGTTTTCGGGGTTGGTCACGGCCTGGCGTTTCGCCGGCTGGCCAACAAGGCGTTCATCATCTGTGAACGCAACGATTGATGGCGTCGTGCGCGCACCTTCGGCGTTTTCAACTACACGTGGCTTTGCACCATCCATGATGGCGATGCAGGAGTTCGTGGTTCCCAGGTCGATACCAATAACTTTGGCCATTTTTCAAATCCCTCTAGTTCAGGCGGTTTGAGCAGCGCGAGCCCATTGCGGCACTCGTGCCAATTAGATGTCGTCGGTTCAGGGCGAGGCCTGAATCTTTGATCTTGGCGTATATAGGGTTGGCTTATTTAGCCTGCAACGCCTCAAGTAGGGCAATTTGATGAAAATAGCGGAAAAACGTGGGTTACATCGGGTGTTTTGCAGGATTCGGTCAGCGACCTGCGGCCCAGCTGATTGATGCATGCTGCCGCGAGAAGAATTCGCCCATCAATCCGATCATCAGGCACACCAGCGCAAGATAGAGAGGATAGGTCGTTGATGTCACATGCGGGTTGTAGTGCAGAAAGACAGCGCCCCTGATCTGATCGATGGTGTGAAACAGGGGGTTCCATTCAAAATAGGGCAAAAGATGCGCTGGCAGGGTATTCACGACAAGCATTTTACCCGAAAAAATCATGTTTGATCGCCGGTAAAGCTGCATCAGGATCGTTGTGAACTTTGGAAACCACGGTCTTAGCGCGAGAAAGAGCAGCCCCACGGCACATCCGGTGAACCAGGCCAAAAGGAAAAACCCAAAGGCCGGAATGGGATCGTCGATCACCACAGGTGTAAAGGCGGCGTGGTAAATGCCCAGCACGAAAACCAACGTCAGGAATTGCTGATACAAACAGGCCATGGCCGCCGCGACAATGGCGATGATAGTGTTCATCGGCCCATGCAGCATCATCGCCGAAGTGGAGCTGCCCGCGCCTGCCACCTCTTTCACAGCTTTGATGTGGGTCAGGAACAGAAACACACCTGTGATCAAAAACAGCAGCATATCACCCCTGATCGGTGAACTGCGCATCCCTAGCACACGGAAAAACAGATAGAACATGCCGACAAGCATGACGCCTTGCATCATGTTCAGCAGGAGCGCCACAATCGCATTGCGGTGCCCGCTGCGGGCGCTGCGCACGATCGAGTGGTAAACAACCGTAAGCATCGCCACGAAGCTCTGCGTCTTTGTTCTGTTTACTCTGACCTGAAACATGTCCTGCTTTCGTGAAGGCGCCGGATAACAGTGCCAAGATAACCTTGATGATCGTTTGACGAAACACCATAAACAGCCCAATCAGGGCAAATTGATGGCGGGTACAAACTTGGATTTTGACAAACTGACAGCGGTAATGCGCGAACTGGCACTTCAGGCCGGGGACAAAATCATGGAGATTTATGCCGCCGATGACTTTGAGGTGCGCGCCAAAAGCGACGAAAGCCCGGTAACTGTCGCCGATGAGGCCGCAGATGCAATCATCAGCGCTGGTCTGCGTTCCGCTTTTCCCGATGTCCCGTTGGTGACAGAGGAACAGGCAGCCTCGCATACGCAGACTGTCAGCACGTTCCTGATTGTCGATCCGCTGGATGGGACCAAAGAATTCATCAAACGTCGTGGAGATTTTACCGTCAACATCGCCTATGTCGTTGACGGCGCCCCGGTTCGGGGGGTTGTCTATGCGCCCGCCAAAGAACGCCTGTTCTACACAAATGCCGACGGCCAAGCCGTTGAAGAAAGCGCCCCATTTGCAAAGGGGACCATTGGTGCGCTTCAGCCGATCCGGGTTTCGACGCCGGACAATGCAGCATTGCTTGTTGTTGCCTCCAAATCGCATCGTGATCAGGCGACAGATGATTACATCAGCAAATATGCTGCAAAAGACATGAAAAGCGCGGGGTCGTCGCTCAAGTTCTGCCTTGTCGCTACCGGTGAGGCGGACATCTACCCGCGGCTTGGTCGCACGATGGAGTGGGACACAGCCGCAGGTGATGCAGTGTTGCGTGGTGCCGGCGGTGCTGTTGTCCGGTTCGATGATCATTCCGTGCTGCGCTACGGCAAACCCGGATTTGAGAATCCGTTCTTTATCGCGCATGCTCCCGGTGTTGGGTTGGAGCAGCCCTGATGTCCGTTCTCATCGCCATTCCCGCCCGCTATGCCTCGTCCCGCTATCCCGGTAAGCCATTGGTAGAGCTGCGCGGGGCGGGCGGTGTGTCCAAAAGCCTTATCCGCCGGTCTTGGGACGCGGCCCAGCAAGTCAGCGGTGTCGATCGCGTTGTGGTGACAACAGATGATGACCGCATTGCCGATGCTGCGCGCAGTTTCGGAGCAGAGGTCGTGATGACGTCGACGGAGTGTCAGAACGGGACCGAGCGCTGTGCCGAAACTGTGCAAACACTTGCCGAGGAATTCGAGATTGTCGTTAACCTGCAAGGTGATGCACCGCTGACCCCCGCTTGGTTCATCGAGGATCTGGTCGCAGGCCTGCGCGCAAATCCAAAGGCAGATGTAGCCACGCCTGTTTTGCGGACTGATGCGCGCGCGTTGAACGGATTGCTGCTGGACCGCAAAGAAGGGCGGGTTGGCGGCACAACCGCCGTCTTTGGTGCGGATCACAACGCTCTTTATTTCTCAAAAGAAGTTATTCCCTTTCGGGGCAAAACCTATGCCGAGGGCGATGAGACTCCAGTGTTCCACCATGTGGGTGTCTACGCTTACCGCCCAGATGCGCTCGCGGCTTATGCGGGCTGGCCGACTGGACCGCTGGAACAACTCGAAGGGCTAGAGCAATTGCGCTTTCTTGAGCGGGGCGTGCCGATGCTTTGCGTCGAAGTGGCCGCTAAGGGGCGGCAGTTCTGGGAGTTGAATAACCCAGAGGACGTTCCACTTATCGAAGAAATGCTTGCGGAAATGGGGCACATGTAACTGCTGAATTGTGCTATGCCTTCGCAACTGCACCAAAATTTCTTTGTTGTGTCTTAATGCGATGATGATACGGAAACATGGTTAAACTAGTGAATTCAGTGAAGGCAAATTAATGAATAGAAGAGTCTCAAAGGCGATCTTTCCCGTTGCGGGTCTTGGCACGCGGTTCCTTCCAGCGACCAAATCCGTTCCCAAAGAAATTATGACTTTGGTTGACCGTCCCTTGATCCAATACGCGATTGATGAGGCGCGGGCAGCAGGCATCGAGGACTTTATCTTTGTTACCTCGCGTGGGAAATCCGCGCTTGAGGATTATTTTGACCTTGCCCCAGATCTGGAATCCGCGTTGGAGCAGAAGGGCAAGACAGAGCTTCTGGAAATTCTGCGGTCAACAAATATGGACAGCGGCACCATTGCCTATCTGCGCCAACACAAGGCGCTTGGTCTTGGTCACGCTGTATCCTGCGCGCGCAAACTCATCGGTGATGAACCGTTCGCCGTGATCCTGCCCGATGACGTGATTGCGGCAGAAAAACCCTGCTTGCAGCAGATGGTTGAGGCCTATCAGGATACTGGCGGGGCGATGGTTGCCGCGATGGAAGTCGCGCCCGAGCAGACATCATCCTACGGTGTTTTGGACGTTGCCGACCAAAATGGTGCGGTGACCAAGGTGCGCGGTATGGTCGAAAAGCCAGCGCAGGGCACGGCCCCGTCCAACCTTGCAGTCATTGGCCGTTATATTCTGACCCCGCAGGTCCTTAAGAACATGGATAGCATTGGTAGAGGCGCTGGAGGTGAAATCCAGCTGACCGACGCCATCGCCCAAGAAATCACCGCCGGGCGTGACGTGTTTGGTTATAGCTTCAAGGGCGAACGCTATGATTGCGGGTCCAAGGCGGGGTTCTTGCAGGCCACGGTTGCCTTTGCGCTAGCGCGCGACGATTTGCGGGATGATCTGGCTGGTTTTCTGGCAGACTTGCATAACGGACAGCAGGCCTAACGACAGGACAGGGTGCCCATGACAGCTGCCAAAGACCGGCTGAACAGTTTTGGGCACGCCTATCGGCTTCGTTGGAAGCGGCGGCGGTTGTTGTTTCGCATCTGGCGCAAGCGACGCCAGATTGCCGTCCGCTCTGACAAAACAAAGCAGATTTCACCTGACGCAATCCTCGCCTTTGCGACGATACGCAATGAGATGCTGCGCCTGCCATACTTCCTTGCGCACTACCGTAAGCTGGGCGTTGATCACTTTCTGATCGTGGACAATGACAGCGACGATGGGACGGCGGCGTATCTGGCACAGCAGCCGGATGTCTCTGTTTGGCATACATCGCGCAGCTACCGTTTAGCGCGGTTTGGCATGGATTGGGTGGGATGGCTGTTGTGGCAATTTGGGCATGGCCACTGGTGTCTGACCGTCGATGCGGATGAACTGCTGGTCTACCCGCAAAGCGCGGAACGTGATTTGAAATCACTGACCGCTTGGCTGGATAAGCGGGGCCGGACGAGTTTCGGCGCGATGATGTTGGACCTTTATCCCAAAGGACCACTGGAGGATGTAACCTATGCGCCGGGGGATGATCCGACGCGCGTGCTGAATTGGTTTGATCGGGGAAACTATCGGCAACAAACGCACGCATACTATGGCAATCAATGGATTCAGGGCGGTGTCCGGGAACGCGTGTTTTTTCGCGATGAGCCTGCACGCGCGCCAACCCTGAACAAGACGCCGCTGGTACGGTGGCATTGGCGCTATGCCTATGTTAGTGCGACGCATCAGATATTGCCGCGGCAATTGCACGACGTGTTCGCCGAGAATACAGCAAGCGGAGCGCTGCTGCACACCAAGTTTTTACCCAACATTGGACAGAAATCTGCGGAAGAACTGGTTCGTAAACAGCATTTTGAGAATACGGCGCGATATGAAAGCTATCACCAGCAACTGACCCGCAATCCGGTCCTGTGGCATGAGGGATCTGAAGAATATGTGGGAACTGAGCAACTGGTGGAACTGGGCCTGATATCCAAAGGGGATTGGGTCTGATATGCTGGGCAAAACAAGACGATAGGCGACGACGGGCTTTGGGTATTCTAACATCATATCGGCTGCGGTTGCAGCGGCGGCGCTGGCGCTTGCGGGCCAAGCACAAAGCACGCGAGCTGACGGCGGTTGCTGATCGGACCAGCAAGATTGCCCCGAATGATATCCTGCTGTTCAGCACCTTCCGGAACGAAGACGTGCGCCTGCCCTATTTTCTGGATTACTATCGCAACCTTGGCATCAATCACTTCCTGATGGTCGATAACGGCAGTGAAGATGGCGGGCAGACCTTTATGAAGGACCAGCCTGACGTGTCGCTTTGGACCACCGACGCGGGGTATGGCGATGCCCGTTTCGGGATGGATTGGCTGACCCATCTGCAGGGCAAATATGCCCCCGGTCATTGGGCACTGACCGTTGATGTGGACGAGTTCTTTGTCTACCCGTTCTGCGATACGCGCCCTTTGCGTGGTCTAGCCGATTGGCTGGACGCATCCGAGGTGCGGTCTTTCGGGGCGATGTTACTGGATATGTATCCCAAGGGTCCCGTCGGGCACACATCATACGAAAGAGGGGCCGATCCGTTTGAAGTGTTAAACTGGTTTGATCCGGGCAACTACATCATTTCACGCAATCCGCTGTTGCAAAACCTGTGGATCCAAGGCGGCCCGCGCGCACGGACCTTCTTTGCCAGCAAGCCAAAACAGGCACCTGCGCTGAACAAAATACCGTTCGTGAAATGGCAAAGCCCCTACGCCTACGTCAGTTCGACCCATATGATGCTGCCGCGCGGCCTGAACCTTGTTTATGACCAGCAAGGTGGGGAAAAGGCCTCTGGCGTGTTGTTACATGCCAAGTTCCTGAACACTTTCGCAGATCGTGCATCGCATGAGGCTGCGCGCGCCGAACACTACAGGGATGGGAGTGAATACAAGTCTTATGCCGAACGCCATGGTGCCGATCCTGATCTGTGGTGTCAGTGGAGCGAGAAATACATCAACTGGCGACAACTCGAAGTGTTGGGGCTGATGTCCAAGGGGAACTGGGCATGACGCTGGGTGTGATCATGCTGGTGCACAACGCTTTTGAGCGCGCCGAACAGATGGCGCGCCACTGGACGGATGCGGGTTGCCCGGTGGTGATCCATGTCGACAGCAACGTTGCGGCCACCGACTATGATCGGTTTGTGCAAGTGTTGGGCGGGATCGAGACTCTGCGCTTCTCTAAGCGGCACAGATGTGAATGGGGCACCTGGGAAATGGTGGTTGCCACGCAAGATGCCGCCACGCTGATGCTGGAAGAGTTTGCAGACGTCAGTCACGTCTACCTTGCCTCTGGCGCCTGCCTGCCGCTGCGGCCATTGGCCGAGCTTTGTGAATACCTTGATCGGCATCCCGACACGGATTTCATTGAAAGTGCGACAACCGCAGATGTACCTTGGACGGTCGGTGGGCTGGACCGCGAGCGGTTCACGCTGCGGTTTCCCTTTGCATGGAAAAAGCATCGGCGCATCTTTGACGGGTTCGTCCGCGCGCAGCAGCTTGTCAGGTACAAGCGCAGCATTCCCGAAGGGCTGGTACCGCATATGGGGTCGCAGTGGTGGTGCCTGACCAGGCAAACCCTTGATGCGATCCTCAGGGACCGAAACCGTGACAGATATGACCGGTATTTTCGGCAGGTCTGGATTCCCGATGAAAGCTATTACCAAACACTGACGCGGCTTCATGCGCGCCGGGTAGAAAGCCGCTCACTCACCCTGTCGAAGTTCGACTTTCAGGGCAAACCACACATCTTTTTCGATGACCATCTAGAGCTTTTGCAACGCTCTGGCTGCTTTGTTGCGCGCAAGATCTGGCGGCATGCAGGGCTGCTTTACCGCAATTTCCCTCGGCCCGCCGACCCCGAACGCGCGAAGGCCGAGCCTCGCACAGGAACCGTTGACCGCCTGTTCTCCCATGCCGTTGAGCGGCGGACGTTAGGGCGGCCGGGACTTTACATGCAAAGCCGCTTTCCCAACAGAGAAAGCCAGAACAGTTTCGCGGCGGCACCCTATGCTGTCTTGCAAGGGTTTGATGATATCTTTCCTGCGTTCCAGCCTTGGTTAACCAAACAAACCGGGGCCGCTGTGCATGGCCGGTTGTTTGCCAAGGACAGGGCGCATTTTGCCGACGACAGCACCGTCTATCGTGGGGGCATTTCTGACAATGCGCGTTTGCGCGACTATAACGGCAGCATGTTCCTGACCAACCTGATCTGGAACGCACGCGATCTGCACCACTGTTTTCAGTTTGGACCAACCGACAGTCAGGACATCCGCTGGACCGTTGCAAAAGACACCAATGCAAGTATCTGGGTCGTTTCGGGCGCATGGTCGGTGCCGCTGTTCCTTTCTGGCCGTTCCGCCGGAGAGATGCGCACAGAGGCCGCGCGATTGCAGCAGATCGAAGCAAAGTTCCTGAAATCCCTGCGGTCGCCAAATGCCCGCGCGCGGATCCATATCACGACGCTCTCTGACTTTATCGAAGCGCCGATGGAAACCCTGCAAACCATCATTGATGACATCGCAGGCCATAAGGGTAATGCCTTGGCTGAAGTGCCAAAGATGGCTGATCTGACCGGGTTGCCTGAGTTTCTACAGGACCTCAAAAATCAGGGGATGCATCCCTTTCTTACCGGCGACATCACCGAACAAAGTACACAACCGGCCGCAGGGACGGCGCGCCGCAAACCCTATGTGATCTCGCGGAAATGAGCAGGTTTGACAGTTTCATCCTGCTTGCGGAAATGCGGACGGGGTCCAATTTCCTAGAAGCCAACCTGAACATGATCGATGGCATCACTTGCCATGGCGAGGCGTTCAACCCGGCATTTGTGGGATATCCTAAGACAGATGCCCTATTGGGAATTGACCGCGAAGCGCGTGAGAATGACCCAGATGCGCTATTGGAAAATATCAGGCAAAGCGACGCGTTGGGTGGCTTCCGGTTCTTCAACGACCATGACCCAAGGGTGTTGAGCACCTGCATTGATGATCCCCGATGCGCCAAGATTATCCTCACACGTAATCCCGTTGATAGTTTTATCAGTTGGAAGATTGCGCAGGCCACGGGACAGTGGAAACTAACCAACGCCACCCATGCCAAATCCCACCAGGTGGCGTTCGAACCGGAGGCGTTTGAGACGCATCTGGAGGCGATTCAGGCCTTTCAAACCCGCGTTCAACGGGCGTTGCAGGTGTCCGGTCAGACGGCGTTCTATATCAATTACGATGATCTACGCGACGTTGATGTCATCAATGGTCTGGCGCAGTTTCTTGGTGCAAAGGGGCGCTTGCCTAACATCAACAAGAAGCTGAAAAAGCAAAACCCAGCCCCGCTGGACCAGAAGGTCAGCAACTTTGATGAAATGCAGAAGGCCCTGCGCCAGTTGGATCGGTTTGATTTGGGGCGTACCCCCCATTTTGAGCCCAAACGCGGACCAGCGGTGCCGACCTATGTGGCGGCAGCGCAATCCGGGCTGTTATACATGCCATTGCGATCCGGGCCTGATGTGGCAGTACAGGCTTGGCTGACCGGGCTGGATGGCGTGGACGAAGGGCAGTTGCTGACCAAGCTCTCGCAAAAGACCCTGCGTAGATGGCAGTCAGACCATAAACCGCACCGCAGTTTCACCGTCCTGCGCCATCCGGTAGCGCGCGCGCATGCCGCATTCTGCGACCGTATCTTGGGCGACAGACCGGGCAGTTTCCCCGAGATCAGGGCTAACCTGCGCAAGGTGCATAACCTGCCACTGCCAGAGCATGTGCCGGATCTGACCGATCCCGGCTATGACATTGCGGGTCACAAGGCGGCGTTTCACGGGTTTCTTGGCTTCTTGCGCAGTAACTTGGCTGGCCAAACCAGCATCCGGGTTGATCCTGCCTGGGCGGGGCAACTGACCTTACTACACGGCATCGCGCAGTTGGTGCCGCCAGATTTGATCTTGCGAGAAGAAACATTGGCGAATGATCTGACGGCATTGGCGGCACAGATCGGACGCGACGCGCCTGTATTGGGGGATACGGATCACCCTCAGACTGCTTTGCTGCGCCAGATCTACGACAGTAACACAGAGAAAGCAGCGCGGGCGGCTTACGCCCGCGACTATACTGTTTTTGGATTTGAGGATTGGGCCTAAGCTGCTTGCGAAGCCTGTACTTCGGTCAGGATCGCATGCAGCGTACTGGCGTCACTGTTCGCGCGCAGTTTGGCACAAGTGCCGTGGTCGCGCAGGGTGCGCGAGACAAGTGCGAGCGCTTTGAGGTGATCGACGCCAGCATTTTCGGGGGCAATTAGGGCAAAAACCAGATCAACCGGCTGCCGGTCAACGGACTCAAAGCTCAGCGGTTTTTCGAGGCGCAGGAACAAGCCAATCACCTGATCCACATTCGCCAGTCGTGCGTGGGGCAGTGCCACGCCCTGCCCCACGCCTGTTGGTCCCAGACCTTCGCGTTCGATCAGCGCATCAATGACGCCGCCCGCATTCAGGCCATGGCTGGCCTCGGCCAGTTCGCCAAGATCATGAAAGAGGCGTTTCTTGCTAGTGCAAGACGCAATAGATTTAACCGCATTCGGCTTTAGGAGGGTGCCAAGTTGCATTGCGCGTAACTCTCATCAAGTTGTTGGAATTACCCGGATGTCCGGGGATCTATCCAGCCAATATTTCCATCGTCGCGTCGATACACGACGTTTATTCCACTATGTTTCTCGTTTCGAAAGACCAGAACTGGAGAGCTAGCGATTTCCATCTGCATTACAGCTTCGCCGACCGAGAGAGACGGAATTTTTGTTTCCATTTCGGCGACAATCATCGCGGTTACTGTATCTTGTTCGGCCTTATCCGACTCGTCCGTTGGAGCGAGGATATAGGACCCGGCATCTGAAAGTTCAACAGGTTGTGAACGTTCTTTGTGATGGTCCTTTAGACGGCGTTTGTAGCGGCGCAACTGTTTGTCCATCTTTTCGGAACTTGCATCAAATGCTGCGTAAATTTCGTGCGCCTTCCCAGTGGCTTGCGCGTTCAGACCAGTCGAAAGGTGCACAACGGATTCGCAGACGTATTCATTGCCCGACTTTGAAAAAACCACATTCGCTTCGGTCGGTCGGCCGGCATATTTGCTTAGCATGTCGTCCAACTCGGTGCGCACATGGGTTTGTAGAGCCGCGCCAATGTCGATTTGCTTTCCGCTGATTTGGTAACGCATCGTTTCTCCTTTTTTGGGTCATGACGGCATGATCGCGACGCCTGCCAAGGCAGTCAGTGACCGGACCGTTATGTGAGTGGTAAGTGATAACGCCCTGAATTCATTTGCTTTACCAGCATTCTTCGGCGGAGCGCCGATAGACATGCGGGAAAAGATCTCGGGTCAGTCATCACCTACATTTGGCGATGAATCCCTTGGTGTTGTCAATGATGCAGTGGGGGAATAGCTGAAAAGAATCAGTTCACGCGGAAATTATTGCCAAGATAAACGCGGCGCACGTTTTCGTCCGCGATCACTTCCTGGGTGGTCCCGCTCATCAGTACTTTGCCGTCATGCAAGATATAGGCGCGGTCCACGATCTGCAGTGTTTCCTGCACGTTATGGTCCGTGATTAACACGCCAATACCGCGGTTCTTGAGGTCAGCCACCAGATGGCGGATTTCGCCCACGGCAATCGGGTCAACCCCGGCAAAAGGTTCATCCAGCAACACATACTTCGGGCCTGCCGCCAAACAGCGCGCAATTTCAACCCGGCGGCGTTCACCACCTGACAGGGCTAGGGCGGATGCGCGACGCAGGTGCTCAATCGAAAACTCCGAGAGCAATTCTTCCAACCGCTCCCGCTGGCGGTGCTTGCTGCGCACCGCGATTTCGAGGATCGACATAATGTTGTCTTCGACAGTCATGCCGCGAAAAATAGACATCTCTTGCGGCAGGTAACCGATGCCCAACTGAGCCCGGCGATACATTGGCAGCGTCGTCACCTCGCGCCCGTCAATGACGACGCGCCCGCCTTCGGGTGTCACAAGCCCTGCGATGGAATAAAAACAAGTGGTTTTACCAGAGCCATTTGGACCCAATAGCGCGACGACCTCGCCCCGGCCCAAATCCATGCTGACGTCGCGGATCACAGGCCGTTTGCGATAGCTTTTGCGCAGGTTGCTGATGTGCAATCCTACGTTGCCATCCTGCACTGAAAGGGTCGGCGCATCGGACATTAGTTGTTGCCTTGCTGCAAAACTGTACGCACACGGCCCGCCATGGTGGCGGTGCCGTCATCGACGTTAATGATCATCTCTTCGGCCGATATGGCGCTTGCACCTTGAGTTAACAAGACCTCGCCACGCAAAGACAAAAGACCGGTCTCGATATTGTAGTCAGCGCTTTGCGCTTCTGCGGCCTCTGCGGTGGTCACAAAGGTTACGCCGCCCGTCGCAATCAAACGCGCGATCTGCGACGTGTCGGCGCCATAGATCACTTCGACCCGTTCGGCGGTCAGGCGCAGGTCGCCTTGCCCGATAAACACATCACCTTCAAAGACAGCGACACCGGTGTCCTGATCGACCGAAAGACTGTCAGCTGTGACCTCAATCGCGGAGGTGGTATCAACCGTCATGCCACCAAGATCGACATTGGTTTGCGCCGCAAGACCGCTTGCCATGGCGACACACAGCAATGCGCTTAGCAAAATCTGTTTCAGCATCTGGTGTCGATCCTTTTTTACGGCGTTTGCGGTTTGTATAACAGGCGCACCCCGTTGGTGAACAGCATCTGCTGACCCAGCGCATCGGATGTGACGCTGAACGTGACATTTCCCGCTGTCAGTTCGCCAAATGGTGCGCGGATTTCTATCAAACCGAGGGACTCCATCACGCCTGTATTCAGGTCCGCAATCAGCCCGTTTGTTTCCATCCTGTAGCCGGACGATGTCTCTAGCCTTGCCAGTCCTAGGAATTGCGCAATCCGTTTGCGTCCTTCTATTTCGCCCAATGGCGCGGTCACCTGAACGTAGCTGCCATCGGTGTTGTCCATGCGCAGAAAGATGTCATCGACGCTGACGGTATCGGGTTCGTCGCTGTCGGGGCGTGCGGATTTGGCCGATATGACCACCACAGCCCCCTCGTCCGTGACCCCTGAAAACTCTGGCGCTGACACCCGTTGTTCGCGGGCGATGCGCGCGACCTCTTCCAGATCAATGTCTGTGGGCTGTGTTGGGGTGCGGGCGAAAAGGAACAATGTCGAAAGAAGCGCCAGCGCACAAATAGGAAGCAGAATCTTTGCCCACCCCACAATTTGCGAATGCAGGTTGCTTGTGTCGGGCATGGTCAGATGATGCCCGCGCGCAGGCAGTCGTGGATATGCAGGATTCCTACGGCTTTGCCTTGCGCGCCGGGATCAACAGCGAAAAGGCAGGTGATTTTCTTTGCGTTCATCAACGCTACAGCCTCTTCGGCCAATGCGTCAGGTGACACTGTTGTGGGCTCAACCGTCATGACCTCACGCGCGGTGTGGTCCAAGAGCCCAGCCATATGCCGCCGCAAATCACCATCCGTGATTACGCCAACCAAGGCACCATCCGCATCAGTCACGCCAACAACGCCAAATCCCTTCTGGCTGATCGCCAAGAGCGCCTCACCCATGGGTGTATCGTCTGAAACCAGCGGCATTGCGCCATCGCCATGCATCAGATCAGAGACTTTCGACAGCCGCGCGCCCAGTTTGCCGCCGGGATGGAATTCGCGGAAATTTTCAGGCGTGAAGTCCCGGTGCTCCATCAAGGCGACGGCCAGCGCGTCACCCAAGGCTAGCGTCATTGTGGTCGAAACCGTTGGCACGACGCCAGTGCCGCAAGCCTCGCCGAGATTGGGCAAGATGATAGCCACGTCGGCGCGCTGCAAAAGAGTGCTGTGCTGCTTGGCGGCGACGCCGATCATCGGGATGCCAAAGCGCCGGGTATAGGCGACCAGATCGGCCAGTTCGGGTGTTTCACCTGAATTTGACAGAACCAGCACCACATCGCCGCGCGTCATCATGCCAAGGTCGCCATGGCTCGCCTCGGCGGGATGCACAAAATGGGCGGGCGTGCCGGTGCTGGCAAAGGTCGCTGCAATCTTGCGTGCGATATGTCCTGATTTACCCATGCCGCTGACGATCACCCGCCCCTTGGCATTCAAGAGCAGATCAACGGCCTGCGCAAAACTGTCCCCCAGCTGATCGGCAAGCGTATTAAGCGCCTCGGCCTCTTGCCGGATCACCTTTTGCGCGGTGGCGTGGAACTTGGCGGGATCAGTCATGAATGCGCAAAGATGTCCGTCTCTGGCCAGCCTGCCAAGTCAAGCTCTGCTCGGGTGGGCAGAAAGTCAAAGCAGCTTTGGGCGATTTCGGTGCGACCTTCGCGTGCCAACAGTACATCGAACTTGTTTTTGAGCTGGTGAAGGTAAAGCACATCAGACGCAGCATAATCGAGCTGGGCGTTGGACAGGATATCCGCACCCCAATCGCTTTGCTGCTGTTGTTTCGAAATATCGATGCTCAGCAGTTCTTGTAGCAGGTTCTTTAGCCCGTGCCGGTCGGTATATGTGCGCACCAGTCGCGATGCTATTTTGGTGCAAAAGACTGGTGCGGTGCGGGCGCCAAAGCTGTGCATCAGTGCGGCGATGTCAAAGCGGCCAAAGTGAAAAATCTTGAGCACATCAGGGTTTTCCAGCATGGCGCAGAGATTGGGTGCTGCTGTTTGGCCTTTGGCCACCTGCACCAGATGGCATTCACCGTCACCGCCGGACATTTGGATCAGGCACAGCCGGTCACGGTGTGGGTTCAGCCCCATGGTTTCGCAGTCGATGGCGACAACAGAACCAAGGTCAAGCCCGTCGGGCAGATCGTTTTGATATAGATGGTTGGCCATTGCGTGCCCTTTCGGCCTGTGCTGTTGAGCTTTCAGATACGGTGTCCGACCCCAATCCTCAAGGGCGCTTGGTTCATAACATGCATCACGGCCTTAGGCGGATGCTGCGAAGTCCGGGCTGATATCGAGCGCCTTGTCTGCGTTTATCTGCAGCCACTTATGGAAGTCGTTTGGCGACATTGGCTTACCATAGCCAAAGCCTTGCGCTACCGCACAGCCGCGCTTGTTCAGATGCGTTGCCTGTGTTCTTTGCTCGACCCCTTCGGCAACGACCTGCAACCCAAGTTCTGCCGCTAGCGCCAGAATAGCCCGCACAATGCTGTCTGCCCCCTGATCCGGCAAAAGGCTGACCAGTGATCGGTCAAGTTTGAGTCCTGTCAGGGGAAGTTGGGCCAGCCTTGAGAAAGAGGCGAACCCGGTTCCAAAGTCGTCAAGTTCAACGGCGACACCGGACTCTGCCAGACTATCGATATTGATCGCAACGATATCGTCATCGCCACTGATAAATGTGGTTTCCAGCAGTTCTACATTCACTTGATCTGCATCCAGCCCAGAGCGTTGCAATGCCAGCAGAAACCGTTCGAGAAAATGGGGGTCTGCGATGGTGTCAGGTGCCACATTGAGCGAGATACAGGGATGCCAGACACCTTCATCTTGCCAATTCCGGGCGTATCGCAATGCGGCGGCCCAGACGGCGTGATCAAGATCGATCATCAACCCTGCCCGTTCTGCAGCAGGAAGGAAATGAAACGGTGACAACAACCCGCGGGTTGGGTGGCGCCATCTTGCAAGCACTTCTGCCCCATGTAGGCGACCATCATCCAGTCGCACTTGTGGTTGGAACCATGGTTCGATTTCGCCGTTTTTTATGGCGTCAAGCAAATCGATTTGCAGGTTTTGGAATTGGTCCAACTCGGTCCGCAGGCCGGTGGTAAACTCATGCGCGGTCTTGCCACCGGCGGATTTTGCAGACTGCAACGCCACGGCTGCATCTGCGACAATCTCAAGCGGTGCGCGCGTTTGCGTACCAACCGTGAGATAGCCAATGCTAGCGTTGGTTGGTATGCGCCGCCCCTTGATCGTGTATGGTTGATCGAGCGAGGCCATGATGCGCCCGATGACAACTTTGGCCGGTTCCGATGAAATCAGCACAAATTCATCGTTGCCCATGTAACCCACGAAGTCTTCTTCATCGACACAGCTTTTCAATGCCTCGCTGATGGCAATGAGCAGCGCGTCACCTTAATCTGCGCCCAGTGACTCATTCAGCGCCTTGAAGTCATCCAGACCAACCAGAAGCAAGGCACTTTCGCTGATGCTTTTGTCGGCGATGGCATTTGTCATGAATTCCGAAAGGCTTTTGCGGTTGGGCAGGTCGGTTAGTGGATCATGCCCAACCAAATAGGCAAGCCGCTCGTTCATGTCTTTGAGTTGTGCCCCTGAGTTACGCAACACAGAGGTTTGACGCCGCAATCTGCGGAAGGTTGATCGAACCAAGCGGTCAGCGGGCAAGAAGATGAGGAAAATCTCTGCCAGCAGCACGCAGATGGAAACGACAAACAGGGCAACCCTGAGATCGAATGCCCTTTTCGACGTGGCTACCATTTGGTTCGAGAAAAACGATGTCAGCTCTGTCAGTTCTTGCTGCAGGCCGCCGTTGACAAATAGATCCTGCAATCTTGTTAGCGCTTCGGCCTGTTGCGATCCGGTCACCTCGGTGACCAAAGTGGCGAGAGAAAGGAATTCTCGAATCCGATAAAAAAGCGGTGCGTCACCTTCAAACAGACGTTGTTCGACCGGAGCCCCCAGATCGCTTGTATTGGCAAGCGTGTGGTGAAGATCACGAAGCTGAAGAATTGCTTTGTTGAGTTGCCGCATGTCGGCAGTATCCCCAACAACCAATGCTGTGGCCGCTTCTACTACGGTTTGGGCGTGAAGCAGTTGCAATGTGCTTGCTTCGATGACGTCAGATGCGCGTCGACTGTTCGCTGCCTCGACCCGGTCGAGAAGATGATTGCCCAGAAAAAGACAAAAGATAATAGAGATTGCAACGCTGTAGTGAACCCACAGTCGCTCTGGATTGCGCAGTTCTATGCGCGCAAGAAGACGTCTTGCCTGCTGTAAAACTGCATTCATTCCGGATATTCCCACGAAACTCTTGGGGAACAATATTGTCCGATTGTTTAAGGTATCGTTGAAGCCAAGAAGTTTTGGAGATTTTGGTTAAAGATCAAACCGTTTCCTGATCCGATCAACGCGGGTGCCATCGCGCAGTGGCACATCGATCAACCGGGCATAGTCCACAAAACCCAGCCCGCCATAGTAACGCAGCCCCGGCACATTGTCGGCGCGGATCGTCGCATCAATGGTTTTGACGCCTGCCTTGCGCGCGGCCTTTTGCGTGGCTTTAAACAGCATCTGGCCAATCCCTTGCCCCGCCGCCTCAATCGCAACAAAGCTCGCGATAACCGCCCAGCCGTCTGGCATTGGCGGTTCGGGGTTTGGCCAGCCAACCCACTGAAAGCCAAGTACGGCCCCACCCTGTTTGGCCACATGGCAGCAAACCAGTTCGGGCGGGGAAATATAGTGTAGCTGCATCCTTTCGGTGTCGTAGGGCGTCTGATGGGCGGTTGTGCCACCGCGCGCAATGATCGCGTTCAGAACCATGGTCATGCCAGGCGCGTCGTCTGACGCGGCGGTTGCGATTATCATAGGGCGTCTGCCAATGCGCGATAAAGACTTGTGAATTCATCGCGGGCTTCGACTGGCGCACGCAGCCGGATGCGAAGTGTCTTGACCAGTGCGGCATCCTGTTTGCCAAAGAACTTGTCAGCTTCGGCTTCGGAGAATCCAGCGATCTGCACGGCCTCAAGCCAGGCCGACAGTTTGTCGGCCTTCTTGATCTGGCGCTTTACCGTTGTCGGTATTTGCGCAGGCAGGCCAAAACGCAAGTGAATAGCCGCCGTCAGACGCTCATCAAGGGCGCCATAGCCGGGGCCAACGGCTGCTTTCACGGGGCTGATCATATCGCCAATGACATATTCAGGTGCATCATGGAGCAATGCCGCCAAGCGCCACTTTGTCGGGGCCTTGGGGTGTTGGCGCGTAAAAATTTCGGTCACCAACAGCGAGTGTTCGGCGACGGAATAGGCAAAATCACCCTGCGTCTGGCCATTCCAACGCGCAACAAAAGCAAGGCCATGGGCGATGTCCTCAATCTCGATATCCATCGGTGTGGGGTCCAGCAGATCCAATCTGCGCCCCGACAGCATGCGCTGCCATGCTCTGGGTTGTGGTTTGGGCATGGGTGCTCCGCGAAATGACCTTTGAAATGACATAGAGCGTGTGCATAGACAGGTAAACCAAGCGGCACCGAAACCAGGTGCATCTTTGGTTAACCAATGCACCTTAAAGCAGGATTGAGGCCCGGTTGCGTGGGCTGTGACGTTGCGCCCATTGTGGCAAGGCTTTGGCCCTGCTATCAGGCGGCGAAACATAATCAACACGAGCCCGGAGGCTGTTATGAAAGATTATATTGTCAAGGACATCTCCCTTGCTTCATTCGGCCGCAAAGAGCTGGATATTGCAGAAACAGAAATGCCCGGGCTGATGTCCCTGCGGGAAGAGTATGGTGACAAGAAGCCGCTCAAAGGCGCGCGGATTGTTGGATCGCTGCACATGACGATCCAGACGGCGGTTCTGATCGAAACGCTGGTCGATCTGGGCGCTGATGTGCGCTGGGCCTCCTGCAATATCTTCTCCACTCAGGATCACGCGGCGGCTGCCATTGCCGAGGCGGGCGTGCCAGTCTTTGCGATCAAGGGCCAATCGTTGGAAGAGCATTGGGATTACGTTGATAAATCCTTCATGTTCGCGGATGGACCAAACATCATCCTCGACGATGGTGGTGATGCGACGCTTTACGTTTTGCTGGGTGCGCGGGCCGAAGCGGGCGAAGATATCATCGCTGTTCCGCAGTCCGAAGAAGAAGCTGTTATCAAAGAGCAGATCAAAAAGCGTATGGCCGCCAGCCCCGGTTGGTTCACCAAAACGCGCGATGCGATCAAAGGTGTGTCCGAGGAAACGACAACCGGCGTTCACCGCCTTTATGATCTGCACAAGAACGGCCAACTGCCGTTCCCTGCGATCAACGTGAACGACTCTGTAACCAAGTCGAAGTTCGACAACAAATACGGCTGTAAAGAATCGCTCGTTGATGGCATCCGCCGTGCGACGGATACGATGATGGCCGGTAAGGTTGCGGTGGTCTGTGGCTACGGCGATGTGGGCAAAGGTTCTGCCGCGTCACTGGCTGGTGCCGGTGCGCGCGTGAAGGTGACCGAGGTTGACCCGATCTGCGCGCTGCAGGCTGCAATGGACGGTTTCGAAGTTGTCGTGCTTGAGGACGTGTTGGATAGTGCCGACGTCTTTATCACCACCACCGGCAACAAGGACGTCATCCGCATCGAGCATATGCGCGAGATGAAGGATATGGCAATTGTTGGAAATATCGGCCATTTCGACAATGAAATTCAGGTCGCTGCGTTGAAAAACCACAAGTGGACTAACATCAAAGAACAGGTGGATATGATCGAGATGCCTTCGGGCAACCGTCTGATCCTGCTGTCCGAGGGGCGTTTGCTGAACCTTGGCAACGCGACTGGTCACCCGTCCTTTGTCATGTCAGCCTCTTTCACCAATCAGGTGCTGGCGCAGATGGAATTGTGGAACAACGGCGACGCTTACGAAGTCGGCGTTCATATCCTGCCCAAGCATCTGGATGAAAAAGTTGCCCGTCTGCATCTGGGTCGAATTGGCGTCAAACTGACCGAGCTGAAGAAGGAACAGGCGGACTATATCGGCGTCTCGGTCGAAGGCCCCTTCAAGCCCGAGCACTACCGGTACTAAACGCGCATGCGGCATGCCAGACGTCAACAACTGGCGCGGTATGCCGCTCAGGCCAAACGCGCGGAACGCGGGCGATTGCGGGCCATTTTGAATGGTTTGCTCGCGTTCTCATTTGCCGGGCTTCTGGGGTATGGCGGGTATCAGGGCATCGTGCATCCCGAAACACCATTGCCGCCGCAATGGAACCCGATCGAACCACTCCAGATCAGCCACCCGGTGACGCCACTAAGTGGATGGAAGTTGAACCGCGCCGCGGCGGATGCGGCAAGTTGCCTTGCCGCGCTGGCCGGTCAGGCGACGATTGAGGTTCTTGAACCTCGCAACGACAGTGATCAGTGTTTTATTGCGGACCGTGTGAACGTCGATACCGTTGGTCATGCGCAAGTGGCGTCACTGGAAACCCGTTGCGCCATCGCTTTGCGCATGGCGATGTGGGAAGAACACAGCTTGCAACCCGCCGCAGAACGCATTTTCGGAACCTCCGTGACGCGGATCGATCATATCGGCAGCTATAACTGCCGCCAATTGCGCACCGTCCAAGGACCGTCAGAACGGATGAGCACACATGCGACGGCGGATGCGGTGGACATCACGGGTTTTACATTTGCGGATGGACGTCAATTGCGCCTGTTGGAAGACTGGGACAGCGCGGGTGCCAATGCCGAATTTCTGCGTGCGGCGCGCGACGGGGCCTGCGATTGGTTCGAGCTGACGCTATCGCCTGATTTCAATGCGCTGCATGCGGATCATTTTCACTTGCAGTCACGCGGCTGGGGCGGATGCAGATAAGGAAACGGCGCGAGATATCCAGCCCGCGCCATCCTTGGGAAGCGTGTCTTCAGCTTAGAAGCTGAAAGAAACGCGGGCTTTGAGGGTTGTGACACCAACATCGATGCCGGTGTCGTTGTAGTCGTCAAACTCGTGCGTCAACAGCTCAGCACCGACCAGCATGTTCTCTGTGACAGGCATGTCGTAGCCAATCCCAAAGAGGTAGCCGTTGTCATCGCCAAGCTCTGGTGATGTGGCCCAAACGATACCAGCCGTCCCGTAAGCCATGCCTGTGCCCACAGCCGTACCAACGCGGACTTTCAAGCGTGTTGTGGAATCGACTTCGGCAGCACCGTCGCCAACGTCATATTCAGTGACGTCATAGTCAATCTCACCACCATAGACCAAGTTGCCGTTTGCGACGTTGTAACCGGCAAAGATGCCGTAAGATGGGCCGTTGCCGTCAAGTTCTGCACCATCGTCGGTATCGATTTCAGAACCTCCGATCTGGAAACCTGCATATGGGCCAGTCCAGTCCTGTGCAAATGCGGCGGCCGGGGCGACAGCCAGGACGGCGGCCAGAATTGTGTTCGAGAGTTTCATGTGACTTCCTCCGTTTGGTCAATGCTTAGGATTACGGGCTGACTTGCGCTCCGGATCAGGGAAGATGAACACGAAGCCGTGAGCCCAATACACCGCCACCCTCCTTGCCCGTCGCAAGGATTAGCGAAACCTCGCTACATCTCCCCTTTTTTCTTTACGATTGCAGATCAGAGACAGTAACGTGCTACAGACGGAGCCTTGGGGGCCCCGCGAAACAAAAATTTAAACAACGGGGACATTCTCATGGGTAAAAGAGACGATTTGATTGCGAAGTATGCCGAGGATCTAAAATCCAAATGCGGTATGACGCCAGACATGGACCTTCTGACCAAGGTCACAATCGGCTGTGGTCCGGCAATCTATAACGCTGATGCGTCTACTGTTGCTGCCAGCCAGCCCGCAGAACTTGAGACTGTGAAGAACAATTTCCTGATCAAAAAGCTGGGCCTGAAAGACGGACCAGAACTTGATTCCGCCATCGCGTCGGCTCTTGACACCTATGGCCAGTCAGAGCGCAACAAATACCGCGCGGTCGTTTACTACATGCTGACAAAGCATTTCGGCAAAGAATCCGTTTACGGCTAAGCCGCGGCATAACCAAATCAAAGATGTCCGCCGATTTGGCGGACATTTTGCGTTTTAGAACAGCGTCAGTACCGCGCCGATGACCGTCGCTGCTGATGTTGCATAGCCAGCATCAATCACCGCGAGTTTCCAGGGCCGGTCTGAATAGCCGGTGTTTATGAAAATCCACGGGCTGATGAAGAATAAGCCAACACCAAGCCCTGATTGAATGCCCTTGCCGAACGTCTCGATCCCGGACAGCGCAAAGGTGTGCCGCATCATCCCCGCCACTAGCAGGATGCAGATGAACGAGACGACGTAGGGTGTCGGGTCACTGCTGTTGACCGGATTGCCATCCTCGCCCACTTCTATGGCGGCCGCTTCCATCCATGGCTTTGACAAGACCATGTAATAAACGGCCCCGAATGCAAATGCGGCGACGGCCGCGACGATCACTGCGAGAATTCCCATGTTCCCCTCCCTGCTTGCGTTGGTTGGGGTCAATATTACCGGACAGATTGTCGCAGGCTAGAGGTTTGTCACATTTTGATTTTGGTAACCTTAATGAAAGGTTTGCAGGTCACTCTGCCCTCATATCAAGGGGAACATGCATTCATGCTCGATAACGATACATCCGAACAAATCACACAAGATCCGGCGACGGTGCAGATCAACGCTGAAATCACAGAACGCACAGCTGCGAAAGCGGCGATGCCAGTGGTTGAACTTGACCCGGTGCATACTGAAAACTGCCGCGTTTTGCCTGACCGGCGGGACCTGCTGCGTCGCCTGCCCAGGGGCGGCATCGGGGCCGAGATTGGGGCCGCCTTCGGCGATTTTAGCAAAGAGATTTTTGCATTGAACAAACCGGCCCAGCTTCATTTGATCGACGCCTGGGCGACAGAGCGTTATCGCAGCGGGCTGGACCGGATCAAAGAAGATTTTGCAGATAAGATCACGCGTGAGGCGCTGGTGATCCATCAGGGATATTCGACTGAACGACTGGCCGAATGCGCCGATGATTTCTTTGACTGGGTCTATATTGATACCAATCACACTTATGAAACGACGTATGAAGAACTTGTGCTTGGCGCGCAAAAGACCAAATCAAACGGTCTGATTGCAGGTCATGATTTCTGTACCGGAAATGTGGTGAAACCTGTGCTTTATGGCGTTGTTCAGGCGGTGAATGAATTCTGCGTCACACACGGTTGGCAGTACCGCTACTTGACATTGGAAAGCCACGGGCATTTCTCTTTCTGTCTTGGGCGGATTGGGCACTAAGGTCAGAAGCCTAGTTCGGTGACGTCCCGCCCATTGCGCAGACAATCTGCCACTCCTCATCGGTAACCGGCTGCACGGACAGGCGCGAGTTGTTGACCAGAACCATAGCGGCCAGACGCGGCTCGGCCTTGATGTCTTCCAGAGTGACGGGTTCTGCAAAGGGCCGCACGGCTTTGATATCGACGCACTCCCAGCGGTCATCGTCGGTTGTGCTGTCGGGGTGTGCTTCGGCGCAAACCTCAACAATGCCGACGATTTCAAGCCCGGTGCGCGAGTGGTAGAAAAACCCCCTGTCGCCCAGCGTCATTGCCCGCATGTTGTTGCGGGCCTGATAGTTGCGCACGCCGTCCCATTCTTCGCCAGCTTCGCCTTTGGCGACTTGGTGGTCCCATCCCCACACATCCGGTTCCGATTTAAAAAGCCAATGTGCCATCAGCCGATCACTTTCTTCCATGCGCGCAGGGTCACGTTGCTGAACAGACCGGCCTTGGCATAGGGGTCATTGTCAGCCCACCCTTGCGCCGCCGCTAGGTCTGCGACCTCCAGTACGATCAGTGACCCGCACATCTGGCCGTCATCATCCAACAGCGGTCCGGCCATTTCGACCACGCCCGTGTCTGCGATATAGGCAAGGTGCGCGTCGCGGTTATCCATCCGTGTTTGCAGGGCACCGGGTTTATCTTGGGTCATCAAGGCAAAGCGCATTTATTCTTCCTTCAAGGGGCGCGACAAAAGCGCGTTTAGTGCAGCGGCGACGGTCAAGCTTCCGTCGGTGAGATCCGCAACCACGTTGCAGATAGGCATATCAATCCCGCGATCTGCTGCCAACTGGCGGACGGCCTGCGCGGTTGCGGCCCCTTCCACAGTTGTGGTCGGATCAAAATCTTCGCTGCGACCCAAGGCGAGGCCGAAGCCGTAGTTGCGCGATTGTTCTGACGTGCAAGTCAGCACAAGATCACCAAAACCTGACAGGCCCGCAAGAGTCTCGGCTTGCGCACCGAAATCTTGGGCGAGGCGCTGCATTTCGGGAAACCCACGGGTGATGAGCGCGGCGCGCGCGCTTTCCCCATACCCCGCCCCGATGGCGATGCCCGACGCAATCGCCATCACGTTCTTAAGCGCACCACCCAGCTCTGCTCCGGTCGTATCCGTGCTCCGGTAGAGGCGCATGCTGGTCGTCGACAAGGCCGTTTGCAGGATCGCCCCGGCCTCATCATCTGCGCAGGCCAGCGTCAGCGCAGTGGGCAGACCGCGCGCGATATCGGCGGCAAAACTTGGTCCTGTCAGCATGGCGGGCACAGCGTCAGGTACCAAATCACGGATCGTGCTGGCCGGTCCTGTCATCCGGGTCAGATCAATGCCCTTGCAGCAAGCCACGAGGTATTTGCCGTTCAAGTGTGACGCGTGTTCGGTCAGAAAGGCGCGCAGCGTTTGTGCTGGGGTGGCCAGCAGGATGATGTCGCAGACAAAAAGCGGCTCTAACTCTGCGGAAAACACCATGTTTTCTGGCAACACCACACCGGGAAGCCGCGCATTGCTGCGGTCCTTTGACATTGTTGCAACCGCGTCGGCATTGCGTGCCCAAAGCAGGATATCATTGCCATCCAGCGCCAGTGCCACCCCAAGTGCGGTGCCAAATGCTCCCCCGCCTGCAATGCCAATCTTCATGCCTTTGCCCCCTTCTTGCCCGATCCAAGCATAGGCGCTGCCCTATTGTCCAATGGCCAACGCGGCCGTGCCGACAGTGTCAGGTCATCCCGCGCACCTGCCGCCATTTGCTCAAGCCCGGCAAAGGCGATCATTGCGGCATTGTCGGTGCAAAGACGCAAAGGGGGTGCAACAAAATCAGTGTCTAACGCAGCGCAAAGCGCTGTTAGCCGGTCCCGGATTGAACCATTTGCCGCGACCCCACCGGCGATTGCAAAGGATGGTGTTTGCGGGTTCAGGGCCAGATAGATTTCTAGCGCGCGGCGGGTCTTTTCTGCCAGAACGTCCGTCACCGCCGCTTGAAAACCTGCGCTCAGATCGGACTGATCCTGCGCCGTCAGCCCGCCCTTTTCCGCAACAACCGCGTCGCGTGCGCGCAGGATCGCTGTCTTAAGGCCAGAGAAAGACATGTCACACCCTGGTTGGTTCAGCAAAGGGCGCGGAAAGGTAAAACGTTTGGTGTCGCCAGTCAGGGCGGCCTTTTCGACTGAAGGCCCGCCAGGCTGAGGCAATCCCAGAAGGCGCGCGACTTTGTCAAAGGCTTCGCCCGGCGCGTCATCAATGGTGCCGCCGATGCGACGAAAGCGATCATGTCCCTCAACAATCAGGAACTGGCAATGGCCACCCGAGACCAACAGCATCAGATAGGGATAAGGCAATTGATCGGTCAGGCGTGGGGTCAGGGCGTGACCCGCCAGATGGTTGACCCCAATCAAGGGCAGTCCGGTCGCCGCCGACAGGCCTTTGGCGCACATCACGCCCGATAGGACACCGCCGATAAGGCCCGGCCCAGCGGTCACTGCAATGCCATCCAGCGCCAAGAGCGGCAGATCAGCCTCGTGCAGCGCCTGTTCAACGCAGTGATCCAGCTTTTCGGCATGCGCGCGCGCTGCGATCTCTGGAACGACCCCACCAAAAGCTGCATGCAACCCTGTTTGGCCATAGACCACCGAAGACAGCACCTGCGTGCCGCGCACGACGGCTGCGGCTGTGTCATCACAGCTGCTTTCAATGCCGAGCAGGGTGAGCGGTGCAGTCATGGGTGATCCGGTTGCGTGTTTCGTTCAGCGAAGTAACATCGCACTGACCCGCAAACAATGGCCCGCCAATGACACCCACGCTCATCATGACACGGCCAAGGGCCCAAGGCGAAGGCTTTGCCGCCAAGGTGGCGGAGGTTTGGGGTAAACCGCTTACCGTCATCCCTTCGCCCTTGATCAAGATTGTCTGGCTGGATGCAAAGCTAGAGACACCAGATGGTTTGATCTTCACCTCGGTCAATGGCGTGACTGCAGCCAAACGGATGGGTCTGCCCAAAGGTTTGCCCGCCTGGTGTGTGGGCCAAAAGACAGCCCAAGCGGCGCGGGATGCCGGATTTGATCCGACAGTCGGGCCGGGTGATGCCGAGGGACTGATCGCAGATGTCATTGCTGCCAATCCTTTGGGCAAGCTGGCCCATATGCGCGGCATACATACGCGCGGCGATGTATGTGAGCGGTTGCAATCTGCGGGGATCACCTGCGCAGATGTGATCGGCTATGATCAGCAGGCGCAAACCCTCAATCGAGAGGCTAAGATCGCCCTTGGGGGGAACTCTCCGGTGATTGTCCCATTGTTTTCGCCGCGCACAGGGATGATTTTCAGCGCGCAAGGGCCATATCAAACGCAAGTTTATGCCCCGGTGATCAGTGCGGCTGTGCTGGATGGTCTGGACCCGTCATTGGACGCCAGTGTTTTTCTGGCAAAACGGCCGGATGCAGAGGCCATGCTGGAGGCGACGGTGGCGGCACTAAAGGCCGCAACAGCGTCAACCTAGCGCAGGCGCTTTGCTTGAGGGTCCGGCGCAGGGGGGCTAATGTGTTGTATCGCTCGTACAATTTTCGGGTGAGCACGTGAAAGGGTGGAATAACGTGGCAAAACAGCCAGCCAAGGGCCGTAAAGCGCCCGAAAAAACGGAAAACGAAGTTATTGAGGCCAAAGCCCTGTCCGAATCGGACGGTGTTGTGCCCTCGATTGATGCGATTCCGGCTGAGGTACATGGCGACGTTAAAGCGGGCGATATGCCCACGCCGCAACAACCTGTTGAGGCAGAAGCAGAACCGACCCCGGTTGAACCTGCCGCACCCCCGGCAGATTCACGTAATGCAGGGTTCTTTCCGTTGGCCTTGGGTGGATTGCTAGCTGGTGTGATCGGTTTCGCCGTCGCCACGTTCACGGCGCCGCAGCCAGACAACACGCTCGCCAATCAGGTCGCCACACAAGCGACCGCGATCGCGGCCCTCGAAGACCGTGTTGCAAACCCGCCCACGGTTGATCTTTCTGGCATTGTTTCGGCACAAGACGCGTTGGGCGCCACGCTGAATGAACTTTCCGTGCGCGTTGCGGCTCTTGAAGCGCGCCCCGTAGGCACGGGCGGATCTGTCTCTGTTGATACCTCGGACGTGCAGGCAGAAATGGACGCATTGCGCGCTCAGATTGCTGAAATGACGGGTGCCGCCCAAACCGAATTGGAAGAAGCTCGCGCCGCCGCCGCCTCCATCGAAGAAAACGCCGCAGCCGCTGCGCGCAGTGCGGCTGCCCGAGCGGCCCTTGCCCGTGTGCAAACGGCACTCGAAAGTGGCGCGCCAATCGGTGCCGCACTCGGTGACCTCGAAGCGGCTATTGGCGACAGCGCACCTGCGGCACTGATCAGCCTACAAGATGGGGTGCCGACCTTGGCCGGATTGCAAGACCAGTTCCCCGACATGGCCCGCGCTGCTCTGGCCACTGCACGCAGCGAAGGCGTGGCGGGTGAAGAATCCGGCGGCATCGGGGCCTTTATTCGCAACCAGCTTGACGTGCGTTCTACCACACCGCAAGACGGCGACAGCGCCGACGCGATCCTGTCACGGGCCGAGGCAGCTGTGCGCACTGGGCGCTTGTCCGACGCGCTGGCAGAAATCAGCGCCTTGCCGGAGGTGGCCCGCGCGGAAATGTCCGACTGGCTGGGCCAGGCCGAAGCCCGCGCCGATGCAATTGCGGCTGTTGAAATGCTCTCTACCTCCCTTTCTGATAACTGAAGGCGCCTGTTATGCTTTGGTCTTTGATAAAAATTCTGGCATTTGTCGTCGCGGTCACCGCGCTGACCTATGGCGGCACACAGTTAATGGAAGTCGATGGCGGAATGACCGTCGATGTGGCGGGGCAGGAATTCACGCTCAGCCCGATAGAGATGGTCTTTGGCCTTGTGGTACTGGTTGTCGCCGTGTGGTTGGGTCTCAAGTTGCTGGCGCTCTGTGTGGCGACGTTCAAATTCCTCAATGGGGATGAAACGGCGATCTCGCGCTATTTCGACCGTAACCGCGAGCGCAAGGGGTATGAGGCCCTGTCTGAAGGGATGATGGCGCTCGCCTCTGGCGAGGGGCATCTGGCGATGACCAAGGCGGCGCGTGCAGACAAATACCTGCAACAGCCACAATTGACGAACTTGCTGACGGCGCAGGCGGCCGAGATGACAGGTGACCGCAAAACAGCGGAAGATACCTATAAAAAGCTGCTGGCGGACGACAAAACCCGCTTTGTCGGCGTGCGCGGGATCATGAAGCAGAAGCTGGCGGATGGTGACACCGACACTGCGATGAAGTTGGCGGAAAAGGCCTTTGCGTTGAAGCCAAAGCATGAAGAAACGCAGGATGTTCTTTTGCGCCTGCAGGCGGATGCATCAGATTGGGCCGGCGCGCGCAAAACGCTGGGTGCCAAGCTAAAATCAGGAAGCTTGCCCCGCGATGTACACAAACGGCGCGACGCGGTGCTGGCGCTGTCAGAGGCGCGTGATATCCTTAGCGACGGCAAGACGATTGAGGCGCGGGAAGCGGCGATTGAGGCCAACCGCCTGTCCCCTGATCTGATTCCAGCTGCTGTTATGGCGGCACGTGGGTATATCGGTGAAGGCAATGCCCGCTACGCCACGCGGGTTCTGACCAAGACGTGGAATGCTCAACCGCATCCTGACATCGCCGCAGCCTTTGCCGAAGTGGCGCCCGATGAAAGTGCCGAAGAGCGTCTGAAGCGCTTCAAGACGCTGACAAAGGCCACCACCGACCATCCGGAAACCAAGATGCTGATAGCGGAACTGCAAATCGCCGCAGAGGATTTTCCCGCCGCCAAACGCGCGCTGGGCGATCTGGTGGGAACTGACCCAACGGCCCGTAACCTGACGCTGATGGCCGCCATTGAGCGTGGCGAAGGTGCCGATGATGCCGTGGTCCGCGGTTGGCTGACCAAAGCACTTACCGCACCGCGCGGACCGCAATGGATCTGCGAGAACTGCCAGCACATCCATCCCAGTTGGGCTGCTACCTGCAGCAATTGCGGATCATTCGACACGCTTTCGTGGAAAACGCCCCCCGCAAGCGAGGTGGCGATGCCAGCTGGCACCGAAATGCTGCCCATGATCGTGGGGCAACCCGCAGAGGTGGCAATACCTGCGGCAGAGATCGTGGAAGACGCTGACGTGATGGAAGAATCAGAGGTAAAATAGACCTTTCACGGGTTTTTCCGCAATGCTATCAAAGCCCCGGATGCCGCTGTAGCTCAGCTGGTAGAGCACGTCATTCGTAATGATGGGGTCGTAGGTTCGAGTCCTATCAGCGGCACCAGTACAAATCAGGTTAAGTCAGACACTTACCCATGTTGCGTGTGCAATGTGCATAGCTGATTTGAATGTTTGTCACAACACCTTGTCACAGTTGTCACAGTTGTCACAGTAGGCCCATCAATGCGAATGGTCAGCGCTCCGCTTGACCTGCCCGCCGCTAGCGGGGCCGTGCTCTACCAGCTGAGCTACAGCGGAAAATTTCTTGGAAAAAATGCAGGGTTCTGCATCCTGTAATGAACTCATGCGCATCGTTCACCTCTGCCAACGACGTCGGGGAATGAACGAAAGTACAGCTTGTCTACGAATGATGTTCCTGAAATGTTCCTTCAATGGTTCGACGCTCCACACCTCAAAAGAAGTCTGATGAGTCGGCTTTTCCCGTACGTATTCGCTTTTCCGTACCACCGACAGGCTTTGGTATGAGGCTGGATGACCTCCAAAGATGGCTGACAAAGGAAGTCGGTAGTGGTCAGTTTGCTGTCCACTCTTCCAATGGCTTAGCTAGAGATGCTATTGGAGTTTACTTGCGCAATCCTGAATGTGCTCAGGCTGTCGTTGCGGCGTTTCCTGACTTCACCCTTGCTGACGGCCTCGAAAGTCGCGCATATTCCTCACCAGCCCACGACAGAGCGTGGTCAGGTTCAGAGTTGTTTGGTGTGTGCAATCTTTATTCAATGACAAAGGCCCAGAGCGCTATCCGCGCGCTGTTTGATGACATCAAAGACGAAACGGGCAACTTGCAACCACTTCCGAGCATCTACCCTGACCAGCAGGCACCTGTCGTTGCAAACACGGCAGACGGACTTGTCCTGTCAATGATGCGTTGGGGTATGCCGTCGCCAGCGTTTGCGCTAAAAAACCGGAACTATGACCGTGGAGTAACAAATGTACGCAACACACTGTCACCGCATTGGCGTCGCTGGTTAGGTGTTCAGAACCGTTGCGTGGTGCCATTCACGTCATTCTCTGAGCCCGGCAAGGACAAGAAGCCAGTTTGGTTCGAGCTAGGTCAGGATCAACAATTGGGCTTCTTCGCTGGGATCTGGACGCCGTGGACTTCAGTTCGAAAGGTCAAGGATGGCGAAACGACGGACAACCTGTTTGGCTTTCTGACTTGCGATGCGAATGAGACCGTAGGTGCGGTTCATCCAAAGGCTATGCCCGTTATTCTGACTCAGAAGGATGATGTAGAAAACTGGTTGACCTCGCCAACGGCTGATGCGCTCAAACTACAGCGGCCATTGGCTGATGATGAATTGAGGATCATTTCGAGCTGAAGGAGAGGAATCGCCAAATTGATCAGTTTGAACAGACATGGCGGCTTAAACCGACGGCGTGCACTTGACCTCTGGATTTCAACCAGTTGCCCAAATCGTTTGCGCCACCCTGCCGGCCCGAAGCGAATTCCGGTTCAGCTTGACTTTGAAGCGCTTGATCGAAGCGTTCTTCACCCTCTCCACCCAAAGTTTCGACAAAAACATGCCGGATAAAGTCCAACGTGTGAACTTGCCCATCGGGCAGTGGTTGATTGAACTGATAATTCGCCATATCGGCGACGCCAAAAACATAGCCGAGCGCAAAACTATCATGCTTGAGGCGTGCACATAGGCTCATGGGGTCGAGACCACACAACGGCAATTGCATGAATATGATCTGCATAGCCGTATCGGTGCCGGGAAGTTCAGATGTGGCTTTGGAAGCATCCCGCGTCTTCATTGATTCCTCCATTTGCGCTGATGACAAACCTTCGTTGTAGCGTGAAATCTGTTCCAAGAAGCGATCTATGCTTTGCTCTTTGGGAAACTTCACTTTCAGCCTTTTGGCCCCCGCCGCAGCAGGTTCACATGACGCTGTGGCCAGCTCTCGCAGAATCTCAGCCTCCGGCTCACTCGACCTTCGAAACCATGCTTCATAATTTGCGAAATTGGTTCCAACCTCAGTCAAAGCCGATTTGTAGATTTGTCTGTCGACTCCGATTTCGTCCGCTAGCCTATTCATGAATTTTGAGCTTTTGAACAGCCTTGCCCAGAATTTCAGCATATTGACTCCGTTGCCTTGAACCCATGAGCGCCCGACAATCGATGACACCTATCACGAATGTATGCTATAACAGGTAGATTTAAAACCAACAGCGCCGACTTTGGCGTTTGTGAAGAGAACAACTAAAAGCCCCCTGCGAGATGTCTTCGCTAAGAATGTAAGGTTGGCTCGTGCAGAGTTGGGCCTATCTCAGGAGGGGCTGGCCCACGAAGCTGGCGTGAATAGAACGTATCTGAGCGCAGTCGAGCGATCAGAACAAAACATATCCGTTGATAACATGCACAAAATCGCAACTGCACTTGGCAAACCAGCGTGGTCTCTTCTAAAGCCATAGCTCCTCATTATGCCCGTCAGTGCTGAAATTTGCTCCTAGAAAACTTTGCAATCGACACTGCAAAACCCCTGCACACAAGAGCAGTCACAACGAAATTGGTGTGACAAAACGTGTACCCATCTGAAATCGTTATGTTGTCCCTGTCATACTCAATGATGCAGCCTAAGGAGGAAATGAGGGGTAGCCCCCAGGGGCATGGGGTTCGCCTTGTTTGTTCATCGTAATTCAACAGATTCTCGGAAAAAATTGAGCAATTGGAGCCGTTAACGACACACGTGGTGTCAGTGCAGACTCCACGCGCAAACCAAAACCGGGATTGAACGTATCGGATTTAGCCAATTTGAGCAGTTAAGCTATTGATTCTTTGTAGATAAACAGAACAAATCCATCAGCGTTCAAACTTGCACAATTGCTGTTTCGCAACGGTAGGTCTAGGTTTCTGAAATGAAAAAAGAACCCGACGACTGGTATGACACAGATCTTGGCGAGGCAGAAGGAATGGCGCTTCGTCACTCCAAGCGCCTAGACGTGCATACTTGGTCTGAGCACCCGGAAGTTAACGGGTTTGTTGATGAGATTTATGCGCAGTTAAAGGTTTCTGGAAATGAGAATATCCGCAAGAAGCACCTTAAAGTAGTACTGCTTGATCTATACTTGAACTGGTCGAGTGACCCGACGCTAAGGACTTCATTTCCTCGAAGCCCGAACGAGTATGGCGCTAGTTCAATCTATAACGAACTTAATATCTCTCGCCTGACAATCGACGTTGTAGATTGGCTCTCAGAGGCTCAACTAGTCGAGTTGAAGAACGGCTTCTTTAACAAGCAAACCGGAAAGGGCTTCTTGAGCAGGATGTGGCCAACAGACCGCCTGATCAAGCATTTTGAGCAGGCTCGATTTAGTGCCTATGATCTGGGCTACCATCAAGATCGTTTGGTAATTGAGCTTAGAAACGAAGAGAAAGAGGCCATAGAATTTGAGGCATCAGGTGAGACGGACGCAATGTCGGCTGCGCTTAACGCCTACAACACTCTGTTAAACCGAACGTTCATTTTACTCCACTCGGCTGAGGGCAACATTGCAACGAACCAAGGTCCTATTGTTCTTGCCAAGCAGCAAGGCAAGTTTACCAGACGTGTTTTCAGCCGAAGCAGTTTTCAGCTAGGCGGGCGCTTTTATGGTGGGTGGTGGCAACGGTGTCCCAGCGAGTTGCGTGCAAACATCTTGATAGATGATAAAATCACTGCTGAAGTCGACTTTGGCAGCCTTCACCCCAATTTACTTTATGCACGGTTGGGGCTCGATATGTGGGAGGCTTTGTCTGTCGAGCCTTATCAGATAGAACCTGTTAGTTTTGAGTCCAACCCTTCGCAGCTTAGACTCCTAGCCAAACAGCTACTCCTAACGATGTTAAATGCGCCTGATATGAATTCAATTCCGGCAGCTTTTCGGCACAATCAGGGACCCGGGACGGAATGGAAGAAGTTGACCGATGAGGAGGTGTTTGAGGTCACTGACCAACTCATTGAGTTGCATGAACCAATCGCAGCAAGTTTTGGAAGTGATGTTGGAATAGAGCTGCAATTCTTAGACTCCCAAATAGCGGCTGAGATCGTAGATTATTTCACTCTCTTGTCCGTTCCGGTTCTTGTCATTCATGACAGTTTCATCGTGCCTCAAGGATGGGAAGTTGAACTCGAATTGGTCATGGAGACTAGCTTCAAGAAAATTACAGGTACGGATTTTGCGTCCAAACTAAAGTACTCAAAGATGACTTATGACGATGTGATGAACGAACTGGTGGATCGCTATAACGTTAGACATGGAGTGAACTCGGACGAAGAGGACGAAGCGGATATGGAAATATATAGAGTTGCTCATCCAGTTCGAACGGATTGGTATGCCAATGAACTTCAGTCATTCCGTGCATGGCAAATCACATTAGAGATCGAAGAGGAAGCAGAGCCTACTTAATACATAGAGGTGGAGCACAGTTGAACCCTTTGACTAACAAACCAACCGTACTTCTCAGCAGAGACAATACTAATGACAACTACTAGAAGTGATATAATTAAGTTACTACGATAAATTAGGTAACATACATTACTAATACATTTCTAGGCATGGAACATCATAGCTATGTAACCATAAGGAGAAGTTGGGCGGAAACCAGACATTCATTGCGGCGAGCAGAGACGGCAGAGACGAACAAGTAGCGATTTCAAGAAAGCCCTGCCATCTCTCGAAAGCGGTCGTTAATGCCGAGTCTTCGACTACATCAGACGCTTCTAGATCCCGAAGTGTCGACATTTGAAGCTATGATGTCTGCTCGCTTGTCCAGTGCTTCCAAAACCTTACCCGCTTGAACGGAGTCAAGAGCAAGCCAAACGCTGGAAATTTTCTTTTCAATCAAAAATTGGACCATGTATAAGCATATTGCTCTAACAATTTGCCGGGGTCAGCCCGGAGCTTCCGGAACAAGTACAGAAGCGACACTGTCTAGAACGCTCCGATGGGATGGAATGTAGTGGGGCGCCAAGGCAATGAAGGCCCAAGCCCAAGGTTTGTAGTTCTCGCCTTTGGGGTTGAAGTAGCGATCCGAGGGTAAATCCAATAGCTCAAGTGCATTTTCACGCACTACCGCATTTCTTGTGCCGTCAATTTCGACGTGATTTTTAAATTGGGGAAAGTCATTTTTATTCTTTGCTAATTGCGTTTCAGCTTCCTCGGGTGTGAGAAAACTGCGCGGCAAGTGGGCTTGATTAACTTTTGATGGGCTTTCGTCTTTGAATGCCATGAAGACAAGTAAAGGCGCATCAAGAGGACGATCCGCGTAGCAGCGCAGCGCAATTTCGATCTTCAGCAGTATTCGCTTTGTCTTTCGCATTGAGAAGCCACACTCGACCGCGAGTATGCTCGCCAATTCCGCTGCTCGCTCCACTGAAAAAGCTTCTTCCTCGCCATACGGAATCTTCAATGGTAAATCACAGGCCAAGTCGTACACAGCGGTCTTGAACGTGTCCGGATTTGGATCAAGTTTCAGTCGGATATCGACGAACTTATCGAGGTATTTTTCGTCTTCCTTTGCGACTCCAAAGCGGTGTCTCGCTAGGTTCTCCAAGTAGTCCGCATTGATCATTAAGCAGAAAATGAAGCCGGACTGGCCGAAGATGAGTTTCGTCGCCTCCAAGAAGGAAATCGCATATTCTGGGTGGCAGCGATCAAGCTCGTCTATGATCACCACGACGCGCTTGTTTTCATCGCCTTCAACTAGTGCGGCCCGTAGAGCTTCAAGCTGTTCAGGAAGTTCAGTTTTTCGAACTCTTTCAGCGGCCATCTGCGAAACTATCAGTTGCCCTGCCACCTTCGACATTTCACTACCAACGCCTTTGATGACGCCATCGAGCACATCGAAATTTTCTAGCTGGTCGATAGCGCTGTCGGTTATAGCGTCAAACACTTCGTCTGCGCCAGACTTAAGCATGGCGCGGGTGAGTGCGCGAGCGCCAATGGCCCCAACCTTCTTGGCGGATTCCAACGCCTTCTCGCCCTTGCCTTTTCCGCCTTTTGGTAGCGCATCCACAAGTGCGCCGAGCAGTGTAATGACGGGATCGCCAGAGTGATCAGATTGCTGCACGTCGACTTCAACGACAACTTCGCCAGCGCTTTTGAGATGTCTTGCCCAAGCTTTGCGGAAGAAGGTCTTGCCGCGACCGAATCCGGCTTCGATTGAAATAACCTTTTCTGTCTCAATCGACTGGATCAGGTTCGTGAAGGCGTGGCCTATCTCTTTGTAGCCTAACCGATCGCTTTCCCAAGCCTCTTCCACTGATGCTGCGTTCTTCAAAACAAGTTCCCTCAATAATCCGTCAAGAACATAATTCCCTTTTATTAGAGCATGAGGCGCCGCCTGTTGAAATAGAATAAGGCCATTAATTGGCTGAAGGTCCGCAATTCCACTGATGGAAGTCTGTTTTGAGGGGCAGATATTTCCGGGGGCACTCATTCCCAACGCGAAGCGTGAAAGTCCGCTTAGGGCCGAATGCCAAAGATCATCGATCTGTTCATATGGCCTCAGGAAGTTCAAGCCCATACTCCGATCTCCACCAATTGCGGTTCTCGAAGTTATCAATCAATCGGCTGCCCATTTCCCCTTGCCTATGATTGGAGATCATCCTGATGGCCGACGGGACTTTCGAGAGCCAGGCGAAATTTGCCTGTAGCTCCTGCCAGGTGATACTTTGCGTTTCATTGTTAAGTTCCCAAGTTAGGGTGGCAGGCTGATTGTTCTTGGTAGCTGAGAGCCCGACCAAACCATGGCAGACACCGTTCCGGACATCGAGCGGATGTTGAAGTTGACTTCGAAGCGTAAGGGCGAGCAATGTGCGCATCGGCGATGCGTTTTGTGCATTTCTTACGATAGCTTCCCAAGCCTTGAGAACAGCCGCAATGCCATACGCTGACTTAGGAAGTTGTCCCTCGTGAGCACTTGCGACTTCTTCACGCGCAGCTCTTTCGATGCTCGACCACAAAAACAAGAGAGACCCTAATGAAATTTTTGCCTGTTCGAAGGACACATTCTCTTTGATCCGCTCCAAATTCGGCCTCCGACTTCTATGCGTCTAATGCGCCCCAAATAGGCTGAGTTGGCTTGTCCTGAAATGTTGCACTGTGCACGAATGACCGCAATGTCAAAGGTGCACTGCAGCACCAACTCAGCTCGTGAAGGTCCGCAATGGGCCGTCCTTTCTGGGGTGGCATCATCCTAAAGGTGAGCATGCTGCGACCGATCTAATGGCGGCGATGAGCCCTAAGTGGATAATGCTGCACTAGACTGAAGTGTCGGCTTTGCTCGAAAAGATAACCGCAAAAAGCCTGCTAGCTTAGCCAATAAGTGCCGGTCCGTTGAGAACGCTCTGTTGAGTTAGCGCAGCGCCTGATACGTTGATTGAACAGGAAAGCAGGGCCTGCGAAACCGCGATAGAGCGGGCTAGCCAAACAGGTACCTTTGGATCGGGGCAACTGAATTTGGCCAGAATTTTACTTGACGTTATTGAACGCTTGAAAGCTCGGTTGAGGCAGCCGTTGGGCAGCGGCTTGGAACAAAAAAATATGGACAGTCAGTACCAAATCAAACACGCCGTGCGGATCGAAAAGATTGCTCCGTTGCCCGCTTCAGAGGCACCTGCTGGATATTACGGTGGCAAACCCATACTGCCTGACCACATCGCATGGCCATGTCATGAGGGAGAGCCGATGGTGTTTCTTGCGCGGCTTGATTGCAGCAAGATACCTGCACGCATTTGGGGTGGTGATGGTCCACGGACTGGGTGGTTGCTTTTCTTTCTGCCATATCGTTTTTCAGGCGCGTTTAAGGATTTGCGCTGCGCGGTTCTGCATGTCGACGGGTCTTGCACAGAAAGGTCAGTTGAAGTCCCTACGAGCCTAGTTGGAGATCTTGCTTGGGCGCGATATGAAAGCAAGAATTTCTTACCGGCAACAACAACACCTTTTCCAATCTGTCCAGTGAGGTTCCTGGAGATAGAGGAGACGGGCAAATTTGAGGGTACCACAACTGGCAAAAACGCTTCGGTTGCTCCCGATCAAAAAGCCGACCTTGTTGATCGGACATATCCGATCACTTGGGATCTGTTTGAACATCTACTTGACACGCTGACGATCAATCTCGACGAGCGTTGTGCGCAATACAAGATGCAATGGAAACGACATTACAAGCAGATTAGGTCCATTCACGCCAAGCCACCGGAAGACAGGACATACGCAGACGAGCAGCGTTTAGCGATATGCAAGGACACACTTGCCGCACTAAGACTTAACTGGCCAAAGCTGCGCCCTGCGAAAGAGCACCTCGATCAATTTCTTGAGTTATACAGGGCGCAGCGCACGTCCGGCATTGTGGAAGAGTCAATCTGGAGAGGATTCTTTCATGAGATTTCTAAGATAACCGTGCCTTCCCTTTACTGGGTCACCCAGCGCCGCAGCTACGAAAGGATTCAAAAAGAAACCTTCAAGTATGTAAGGGCCTTTGAGGCTCGACCGGGCAGTTATCTGGAGCTTTCAAAGAGGCTGACAGCAGTCATTGTCGCGGCCAGCAATGTTCTCAGAGGCAGCGCTGGCAAAGTATCAGTTGCAAAAGGCCACGAACAGACAGGCAAAAACTTCGAAAGAGCTGCGGAAGAGTACTCTGACAGAGACGATACAGATCCAGATGTTGCCGCGTATCTTGATGTAGGTCGCAAGATTCTAGAAGAAAATGGCGCAGAAATTGAAGCTGCCATCGCCGTTGCAAACGACTGCCATAAACGTGGGATGGAACTGAGAAATTCTCTCGAAGGGCGAGATGGATATCCCGAAAAGATTCCAGACGACGTCATTGAGCAGCTTGAACCACATTTGGAAGGGTTATTCGTTATCGAACGTAACTCTGAGAACGGGGTAGAGAGACTTGGAGCTTTAGAGAAGCTTGAATTCAGCAATAGCAGCCTTATCGGCAAAGAGGGATTCCACAATAGAGAGTGGAAGGCGAAACAGCATTTTGAGTTGCTCCGTCGGTATTCTGAAGCACCAGATACGCTTCCCCATGCAACACGCAGCTATCAGGAAGGGCTCTACCTGCGGGCCGCCAACAAACACCACGACGGTCTTGGCGGACTTCCGCGTTGGGATTGGTCCGACATAAGTTGGTTTTTGTCCTACGATAGTGCTTTAGAAGAAGAGAGTAAGCCGTATGTTACAAGGGCCAACCCACCTTTCGACAAAGACAACGCCGTATTGCTCCAGCTATTTTCGAGTGACCTACCGGGATGGATGTTCGGGGATGTAAGCCATATCGTTTTTATCATTCCGCAAGCCAACCTTGCGCGGTGCGATTTTTCGGCTGTTGTACCGATTGTTGGCGGCTGAGGGGGTCTAGTTCGTCGATAGTGCGATTGAACGGTCCTGGCACTATTGCGCGTCACGCCCCAAAGATCGGATTTCCCGCCTGCAAAGAGATTTGTAAGCGATACAATGGGTTTCACACATTGCTAACGCGCCAACTGAAAGCGGCCATTGCTGCAACTGGAGTAAAGGTCGGCTTTGTCCGCAACCCAGTCATCTGGGCCCTTATTTTGCTGCAGGGGGAATAAACGACGGCTTGGATCGCCGCGCCGCAGCACATTTCAGTGTAGTTCGCCGGACGGTCATCGGGAACTTCAACCTGACATGAATTCATAATCCGTGTTGATCCAAAACACCCTGTTTGCAGCTTTCATAACGGCGGTCTCGTTCTGCCTCTTTGGCTTCATCTAGGTCTGATGCCGGTGACCGATGATAGAGAGTACAATACTGATGTGCATTCTGCGCAATTCTCTCAATCGCGCACGACTCTATGTCGCGCGACGGTATCAATTGGCTGCCCCTCTCACAGCTATCGCGATAGTACGCCAATCTCTCGTCAGCACTTGCTTGCCCAAGAAACCAAGAAGGGCCGCCAATGCGGTCAGGATCTGGAGAGCTGCTTCCACCACAATACCCAGTTGGATTATAGCAACCGAGTAGGTTTGGATTTGAACACGAAACCACCCCAAGCCCGATAATCCCTGCTCCAAGCCAAATGAACTTTCTCAAAAGCTAATCCCCTTAATCGGTTCTGTTTTAGGTTGCCAAAAACCATATGGGCATAACAAGATGGATCGTGTCGCGGTTTTACAATTCTATGCGCTTATCGGCCAAACTGAAACCATGGTTTGGTGAGCAGTGCGCCGAACCGGACATTGGGACACTTGTGGCGAAAGTCGGCAAGGTCCCGCGCACCGGACCTACGTGTCGCGAGAATGCTGCAAATCGGTCAAGGTCCGTTTGACGGGCCGCACTGCAGCATCGTATGTGCTAGATGAACGGCAACAATGGGCCGTCCTTGCCTAGGGTGGTTAGCCGCGCAAACACACCCATATCGCTCCATCGCTTCCAGCGGTTGTACAACGTCTTGGCAGGGCCATAGTCTGCGGGCGCATCACACCATCGTAAGCCGTTGCGATTGATGAATTAAATTCCGCTCAACACACGCCGCTCATCAACGCGTGGTCGACCTCGGCTATTTGGAAAGAACGGTCGAAGTCGCACCATTTGCGTTTCTGTCAGCCAATAGAGATTGCTCATCTGTCCCCCAAATCATTGGGGTTCGTGAATCATGCCGACAACGTAGCATCAAGCCGATCAATGGATCCTGAACCTAGGAAGCTCTCATTGCCACCAAGAACTCGAACGGTAGATTTGTCCGCATTGCAATCAGCTACACCCTAGATGTAAGTGATGAACCTGCCCAAGAGCGTCAGATGGCCGCATTGAAAGAAGATTGGAAAATTGCTTTCGGTCCAACAAGACAGCGTAAATTTTTCAGCTAGAAAATCCTAGAACTAGCACTGCAGAACCACCAACTCCTAGTCTATCAGATCAATGACGTCCTTCACGCTGAGATGAGTGTAACGCTGGACGCTGCGGGAGTCCCTATGTCCACTGACCATCATTATCTGAGCTTGATTGAAGCCACGTTTTGCTACTTCCGTGATCCTTGTATGACGCAACTGATGCATCCTCACATGATCGCCTAGCCCTGTTCGCTGTCTGGCCCTTCTAACGGCCGTAGAGACGCTATGTGGCGCCACTGGGTACAACCTTGAGTCAAACGTAGCGGCGCGCTGTACGGCCCCTCTTAGCAGCTCTACCGCCCTCTTGGTCAGAGGGACGAAACGATCACCAGTTTTGCCGTCTTCAACCAACAACGTGCGCCCCGGAATATCAATGTTGCGTGGAAGAAGTTTGGTGATTTCCGCCCGCCTCATGGCTGTTTCGTACGCCAATTCTACGATCTCGCGCATTAATGGGTTTAGATCTGCCATCAGCAGATGGAGTTCTTCCTTCTCCACTACCCTTGTTATTGGTTTCGAAGCGGGTGGAAGCGCTATGTTTCGGGCGGGGGAGCCAATGGTTATGTCACCGAATATCATCTCTCGCTCAGTCCATCGAAATAGCTTGTTGATTGATTGGATTTCTTCACGAACGGTGGGGCCGCTCACTTGAGACATTCTCTTGTTCTTAAACTCGTTGACATGAACCCGCGTGATAGAAAGAAATGGCTGCTCGAAGTGTTTTGCAACGCGCTCAAACCGCATCAACATCAAATGTCGAGATGGTTTCCCCTTTAGCTGGTTGTCGCAGTACAGTTTGCCAATCGACAATAATGTATGTTGTGGCTTGGCGTTGGGACTTTCCTGACCGGTCCAAGCTTGTTCTTCTCTTTTGACCCATTCCTTGGCGGCATCTTGATTGTCAAAGGTCTTTGATTTGGCTGGTAGGCCTGATTTGCGTATCTGAACACAGAACTTCCCGTTGTTGCGCTTACGTATTGATGCCATTGTGACTAGCCCCTCTAAAGTGTTGGGCGTGTCAAACTTCCTGTGATTTTCGTAATGATGGGGTCGTAGGTTCGAGTCCTATCAGCGGCACCAGTCATCATCTACGGCGCATAGATTTCACGCAGCAGGTTCTTCTGCACTTTGCCCATCGTATTGCGCGGAAGCGCGTCCATGATGATGTATTGTCTGGGATGTTTGAACCGTGCCAGTTGGGGTGCAACCGTTGCTGCGATGCTTTCGATTGAAAGTGACGCCTCTTCAAGCACAATAGCCGCAAGGACAGTTTCACCGAAATCGGCATGCGGCACACCGAATACAGCGCTTTCAAGCACACCGTCGATGTCGTTGATGACGTCTTCGATTTCTTTGGGGTAAATGTTGTAGCCGCCCGAAATGATCAGGTCTTTTTGCCGGCCAACGATGGAAATCCTCCCGTCTGCGTCCTTCACTCCCAGATCGCCGGTGATGAAGAAACCATTGTCGCGCAGTTCTTCTGCCGTCTTCTCCGGCATCTTCCAATAACCCTGGAACACGTTGTTGCCGCGCACTTCGATCATGCCAATTTGGCCTGCGGCGACAGGTTTGCCGTTCTCGGTGATTGTGACCTCGGTATCAGGCAGCGCATGGCCAACGGTCCCGGCAATCCGCGCGCCATCGTAGGGGTTCGAGGTGATCATATTTGTTTCCGTCATGCCATAACGCTCAAGGATATGGTGGTCGGTCCGCTCCGCAAAGGCAGTGTGGGTTTCGGCCAATAGCGGGGCCGAGCCGGATATGAACAAACGCATGTTTCGGGTCAAATCCCGATCGAACCGTGCATCATCCAGCAGGCGGGTATAAAATGTCGGCACGCCCATCAACAATGTCGATGCAGGGATTTCGGCCATCACTTTGTCGAGATCGAAACCAGCCATGAAACGCACCTCTGCCCCTGCCAACAGCGATGTGTTCAACGCCACAAATAATCCGTGCGTGTGAAAGATGGGCAGCGCGTGTATCAGCCGGTCCTGAGCCGTGATCTGCCACAGTTCGGTGAGTGTTTGGGCATTCGACAGCAGGTTCTTATGGGACATCATGGCCCCCTTGGAGCGTCCGGTCGTGCCTGAGGTATAAAGCAATCCGGCAAGGTCATCAGGCCCGCGTGCTGCCGTTTCAAAGGTTGTGGGCTTGCCATCCGCTTGCACGGACAACGATCCGCTGCCGTCTTGGGCGAGCGTCAAAACGGGTGTGCTGTCTTGGCAAATCGCAGCAACTTCTGCCTCGGCTGCTGCGTCACAGACAACCAAGGCCGGTGCTGCGTCACCCAGGAAATAGCTGACCTCATCTTGTGTATAGGCGGTGTTGAGCGGCAGATAGACTGCACCAGTTTGCACAGTGGCACCATAGAGAGCGACCGTGTCCATCAGTTTGGGTGCTTGCACGACAACCCTGTCGCCCGGTTGCACCCCTGCATCCCGAAGCACATGCGCCAGTTGCGCCACGCGACGGACAAAGCTGGCATAACTGACCTCTGTACCATCATCGCCTACCAGAAAGGTGGCCGTGTTGATGGCATGCGGTGCAAAGAGTGCATCATAAAGCGTGTTGGTCACAACAAGAGGTCCTTGAGTTTGGCTGCCGATATGTCGACCTCTGGATGAAAGCCTACGACGTGGTGCCGCGGCACAACCGAATTTGATATCTCGATGCCATGTGCAGGGATTTCCGGCAATGGATTTGTCGATGATGTGGATAGCGTGATGGGTTCTACCAACGGCAGCAACTCTAAGCCGCGCAATCATTGGAAAGTTCCAAAATCTTTGCACAATGCAACGCTGCAAAGTTGATTTTTTGCGCGCGCCAAGAAATGATGCACTGAGTCAAGTTCAAGGCGCATCGTCGCGCGCCTGACGGAAGGATGCAGCATGGCAGACAGTAAAATCAGGAACATGGAGCAGTTTGCGGCCATTAGCGGGATTTCCCGGCCGACGATCTCAAAATATTTCAATGACCCTGACAGTGTGCGCAGTTCGACCCGCGAGCGGATTGAAGCGGCGATTGAGAAGCATGACTATCGTCCCAACATCTATGCGATGAACCAGAACCGTAAGCTGACCAAGAATGTAGGCATCGTGCTGCCGTTTCTGGCGGACCCGTTCTTTACCGAGATTGCCCGCTCGATTGAGCAGCACTGCATTGATGCAGGTTATCGACCCACGCTATTCAGTTCGCACGGTGATCCTCGGTTGGAGACCGAGATTCTCGACACGCTGGCGTCGATGAAACCTGCGGGGGTCCTTTTAGCGCCTTTGGGTCGAGCGTCCGACAAGTCCGCGATTGAGAAGTTCTGCAAGCAGGTTCCAACCCTGATCTTTGACAGCAGCGTGGATGAGTTGGGCATCGCCTTTGTGGGCTCTGACAACTTTCAGTTCACCGAACTCATTACAGATTACCTTTGCCGGACCGGCGAGCCGCCCTGTTTTTTCGAGATGAAGACGCCTGCCAACCCCAACGCGCACCGTAGGCGTGCCAGCTATCTAAACGCGATGGAAAAGTTTGGGTATGAGCCGCAAGTTGTTTCCGTGCCGGGTGAGGGCTGGGATTTTGAAGCGATTGGCATGCAAGGTGGGCGGGCCGCGCTTGCTGATGGGCGGTTCAAGACCAATACGGTGCTGTGCAGCAATGACCGGTTGGCCATTGGTATGCTTGCGGCCTGCTATGCCGAAGGGCTTAGAGTGGGGCGCACGAAGGATGATGCGATTCGCGTGGCAGGGCAGGATGGTCATCCGTTTTCAAGCTACACCTGTCCGCCTTTGACGACAGTTGCACATGACTATCAGGCCGTTTCGCAACATGCAGTAGAGACGCTGTTTCAAGCCATTGAAGGTTCTGTAAGCGATTGGGAAAGCACGCGTTTTGAAGGAAAATTGATCATGCGACAATCTGCATAGGTTAATCAAAACTTACCGCGCGTAAAGATTTTATTGACGCCGCGTCTTCGTTTTACTAGCCTTGGTTCACCATAACATCCAATCTAGGGAGGAAACGGATGTCTCTTAAGAGCACACTTCGTGCAGCGACCGCATTGTCGCTGATCACGGCTGGAAGCGCATTCGCGGATGGTCATTCTGCCACAATCACAATTGCGACTGTGAACAACGGCGACATGATCCGCATGCAAGGCTACACCGATCAATTCACCGAAGCGACAGGCATCGCCGTCGAGTGGGTCACACTCGAAGAGAACGTCCTGCGTCAGCGCGTTACAACCGACATCACCACAAGCGGTGGTCAGTTCGACATCATGACAATCGGCATGTACGAAACACCCATCTGGGGTGCCAACGACTGGCTCGTTCCTCTGGACGACCTGTCAGCTGAGTATGACGCCGGCGACATCCTTCCAGCAATGGCTGGTGGTCTGTCGTACAATGGCACGCTGTTTGCTGCACCATTCTATGGTGAAAGCTCTATGATCATGTACCGCACCGATCTGATGGAAGCTGCTGGTCTGGAAATGCCAGCCGCGCCTTCTTGGTCGTTCATCGCCAAAGCGGCGCGTGAAATGACGGACCGCGACAACGACATCAACGGTGTTTGCCTGCGTGGTAAAGCGGGTTGGGGCGAAGGTGGTGCATTCATCACTGCGATGTCCAACTCCTTCGGCGCACGCTGGTTCGACGAAGATTGGAACGCGCAGTTCGACACTCGTGAGTGGTCCGACACGCTGAACTTCTACAAGAACATGATGGATGACTCAGGCCCAGCTGGTTTTGCAACAAACGGTTTCAACGAAAACTTGTCCCTGTTTAACCAAGGCAAGTGCGGCATGTGGATTGACGCAACTGTTGCGGCATCCTTCGTAACTGGTGCTGATTCAACTGTTGCTGACAGCGTTGGTTTCGCACTGGCACCAGACAACGGTTTGGGCAAGCGCTCCAACTGGCTCTGGGCTTGGGCACTCGCAATTCCTGCCGGTACACAGCAGGTTGACGAAGCCAAGCAGTTCATCGAATGGGCAACAGGTACTGGCTACATCGAGCAGGTTGCTGCAAACGAAGGTTGGGCAAACGTACCTCCGGGCGCACGTACATCTTTGTACGAAAACCCTGACTACCAAGCTGTACCTTTCGCACAGATGACGCTGGACTCAATCCTGTCGGCTGACCCAACAGACTCTACTGTTGATCCAAGCCCATACGTTGGCATCCAGTTCGCAGCGATCCCAGAGTTTGCAGGCATTGCAACCGAAGTAAGCCAGGAATTCTCTGCCGCTTACGCAGGTCAGCAGTCGATCGAAGAGGCTCTTGAGAAGGCCCAGGCGATCACAAACGAAGCAATGGAAGCTGCTGGCTACCGCTAAGCACTCCTCCTGACCCAAGGGGCGGCACAATTTGCCGCCCCTTGGGCTACCACCCTTTCCAAATATACTGTCACCTGAAAACAGTGCGTGAGATCAATCCGCCTGTGACCAGAGGAGGTACATCCAAATGGCTACCAAAGCATCAAGGTCCGCTGCCCGCATCATGATGGCACCCGCTGTGATCCTGCTCTTGGGCTGGATGTTGGTTCCTCTCATTATGACTTTGTGGTTCTCTTTCCGGGTCTATTTGCCGCTGCGAGGCGGCGACCAGGGCTGGGCGGGATTCGACAACTACACCCGCTTCGTCAGTTCCAGTTCTTTCTGGCCTGCTGTGCAGACAACCCTGATCATTGTCCTTGGCGTTCTTGCTATTACCGTGATCTTTGGCATCCTGATCGCCCTTCTTCTGGACCAACCGATCTGGGGGCAAGGCGTCGTGCGTATCCTTGTTATCGCACCCTTCTTCGTCATGCCCACGGTGTCCGCGCTGGTCTGGAAGAACATGTTTATGGACCCCGTAAACGGCCTCTTTGCCCATCTCTGGCGGTTCTTCGGGGCTGAACCCGTTAGCTGGCTCTCGGATGCATCGATGGGTTCGATCATCATGATCGTCAGCTGGCAGTGGTTGCCCTTTGCCACGCTGATCTTGCTGACTGCCGTGCAATCGCTCGACAGTGAGCAGTTGGAAGCCGCCGAGATGGATGGCGCGCCGTGGCTCAAGCGTTTCTGGTTCATCGTTCTGCCACACCTTAGCCGCGCGATAACCATCGTGATCCTGATCCAGACTATTTTCCTGCTTGCGATATTCGCCGAGATTTTCGTGACCACGGGTGGTGCATTCGGAACGCGCACGCTGTCTTATTTGATCTTCCAACGGGTTCTGGAAAGCCAGAACGTTGGTCTCGGCTCCGCCGGTGGTGTCTACGCCATCATCCTTGCAAACATTATCGCGATCTTCCTGATGCGGATCGTTGGTAAGAACCTGGATTAAGAATATGGCACGTTCTGTTACCCCCCGCCGGAAGCTCATCAACACAACGGTCGCCTGGGCGATTGGCTTGCTGATCTTCTTTCCGATCCTCTGGACGATCCTCACCAGCTTCAAATCCGAAGCAGAGGCGATTGCAGCCCCACCCATCTTTTTGGGCTTTGACTGGACACTCGAAAACTACCGCATCGTGATGGAGCGGTCCGACTATGGCCGGTTCCTGTGGAACTCGATCATCATTGCAGGGCTTTCGACTGTCCTTGGTTGCATCATCGCGGTACCCGCTGCTTGGTCGATGGCATTCGTGCCGTCCAAGAGGACCAAAGATATCCTGCTCTGGATGCTCTCAACAAAGATGTTGCCTGCGGTCGGCGTTCTTTATCCGATCTATCTGATCTTCATTGAGCTGGGCCTGTTGGATAGCCGCGCTGGTCTGGTGGTCGTGCTGATGCTGATCAATCTGCCGATCATCGTTTGGATGCTCTACACCTACTTCAAGGAAATCCCCGGCGAGATCCTCGAAGCGGCGCGCATGGATGGTGCCACCTTGCGCCAAGAATTGATCTATGTGCTGACCCCAATGGCGGTACCGGGCATCGCATCGACGCTGTTGCTCAACTTCATCCTTGCCTGGAACGAAGCATTCTGGACGCTCAATCTCACAGCCGTCAACGCGGCCCCTCTGACGGCCTTTATCGCCAGCTACTCCAGCCCCGAAGGCCTGTTTTTTGCGAAACTCAGCGCGGCTTCGACGATGGCGATTGCGCCGATCCTCATCCTTGGCTGGTTCAGCCAGAAACAACTTGTACGCGGCCTGACGTTTGGCGCGGTGAAATAAGGAACCTGACAAATGGGACAGATCCAACTTAAACAGGTGACCAAGTCTTTTGGCGACGTACAGGTCATTCCACCTCTTGATCTCACCATCGAAGACGGCGAATTTACCGTCTTCGTCGGCCCATCGGGTTGCGGCAAATCGACGCTTTTGCGTTTGATTGCCGGGCTAGAGGACATCACAACAGGACATATCGAGATTGACGGCACTGACGCGACAGATCTGGTGCCTGCGAAACGCGGCCTCGCGATGGTGTTCCAGTCCTATGCGCTTTACCCGCATATGTCGGTGCGCAAGAACATCGCTTTTCCGTTGCGAATGGCCAAGATGGATAAGGCCGAGATTGACCGCCGCGTGAATGCAGCCGCCGAGGTGCTGAACCTTGCCGACTACATCGATCGTCGTCCGGGCCAGTTGTCTGGCGGTCAGCGTCAGCGTGTGGCCATTGGCCGTGCGATTGTCCGTGAACCCTCTGCGTTTTTGTTCGACGAACCGCTGTCCAACCTTGATGCGGCCCTGCGCGTTGGCATGCGCATGGAAATCTCGGAACTGCACAAGAAGCTCGCGACGACGATGGTCTATGTCACACACGATCAGGTCGAAGCGATGACCATGGCCGACAAGATCGTCGTACTGCACGCGGGCGTGATCGAGCAGGTTGGTTCGCCGCTGGAACTGTACCGCACACCGCGCAACACCTTTGTGGCTGGCTTCATCGGGTCGCCCAAGATGAATCTTATCAACGGCGAAGAAGCGGCCAAACACAACGCGGCCACGATCGGCATCCGGCCCGAGCATATTGATGTGGTCGAAAGCGGTGGCACTTGGACAGGTACGGTTGGCGTGGCTGAACATCTGGGCTCTGACACGTTCTTTCACATCCACAACACTGGACTGGCTGAAACGATCACAGTTCGCGCGATTGGCGATGTGAGCCTGACACACGGCGACACGATCCACCTGAACCCACGCAACGATGAATTGCATCGCTTTGGCGCGGATGGGTTGCGGATCGCATGAAACGGCTCGATGGCAAAGTCGCGTTGATCACAGGCGCCGCGCGTGGCATCGGGTTGGCCTTTGCAGAACGCTATGCGCGCGAGGGCGCGCGAGTGGCCTTGGCCGATGTTGATTTTGAGCGCGCGACAGAGGCCGCCGATAAAATCAACAAAGAGATAGGCGATTGCGCCGTTGCGGTCAGGATGGATGTGACCGATCAAGTCAGCATTGATGCAGGCGTCGCCGATACGGTAAAGGCATTTGGCCAGATTGATATCCTGATCAACAACGCCGCGATCTTTTCCGCCGCCCCAATTGTCGAGATTAAGCGCGCCGATTTTGACCGTGTCTTTGATATCAACGTGGCTGGCGCGCTGTTCACCATACAGGCCGTTGCCAAACACATGATCGAACGGGGCATCAAGGGCCGGATCATTAACATGGCGTCGCAGGCCGGTCGGCGCGGCGAGAGCCTTGTCGCTGTCTATTGCGCCAGCAAAGCGGCCATCATTTCGCTTACCCAATCGGCAGGGCAGAACCTGATCGCACATGGAATCAATGTAAACGCCATCGCACCCGGTGTGGTGGATGGCGAGCATTGGGATGGTGTGGATGCGTTCTTTGCCAAATATGAGGGCAAAGCGCCGGGGCAAAAGAAAAAAGAGGTTGGCGAGGCGGTGCCGTTTGGGCGCATGGGCACGGCGGAAGATCTGACGGGGATGGCGGTGTTTCTGGCCAGTGATGATGCAGCCTATGTCGTGGCCCAGACCTACAACGTTGACGGCGGAAACTGGATGAGCTGATGAAACTCTGCAATGCAACGCTTTCTGCTTTGCCGGATGGTATCTCTGGCCCTGCCTACGATCGCTCGGCGCTGACGCCGGGCATCGTCCACATCGGGTTGGGGAATTTCCATCGGGCACATCAGGCGTGGTATCTGCACAGGTTGATGCAGCAAGGGCTGGCCCATGATTGGGCGATTATCGGGGCAGGCGTGCGGGCTGGCGATGCTGCGATGCGTGATCGGTTGCTGGCGCAGGATTGCCTGACTACGCTGGTTGAATTGGATCCGAATGGCACAAGTGCCGAAGTGATCGGATCAATGATTGATTTCCTGCCGGTCGAAGAAAACAATGCGTCCTTGATCAAGGCGATGTCTGATCCGGCTATTCGGATCGTGTCGCTGACGGTGACCGAAGGTGGGTATTATCTTGACCCGACGGGTGGGCTGGACCTGAACCATGCTGACATCATCCATGATGCCAAGTCGCCAGAGACGCCCGTAACCGCATTCGGCGCAATGATTGCCGCCTTGCGGGCGCGGCGTGATGCGGACCTGCCGGCCTTCACCGGACAATGCTGTGACAACTTGCAAGGCAATGGCGCGATCCTGCGGCAGACGGTTGTCGGGTTGGCGCGGTTGAGCGACCCCGATCTGGCCAATTGGATTGACCAGAACGTGGCTTTTCCAGACGCGATGGTCGATTGCATCGTGCCAGCGACCGGTGACGCTGAGCTGTCATTGGTCCGCGAACTTGGGATCGACGATGCCGCCCCCGTGACACATGAAAACTACCGCCAGTGGGTGATCGAAGATCAGTTCTGCAATGGTCGCCCGCCATGGGAAAAGGCCGGTGCAACATTGACCAATGACGTGCATCCCTATGAGAGCATGAAAATCCGCATATTGAATGCAGGCCATCAGGTTTTGGCGAATGTGGGGGAAGTTCTGGGTCTTGCAACAATTGCGGACTGTATGGCTGACACGCAAGTCGCGGCCTTTTTCCAGAAGGTTCAGCGGACCGAGATGCTGCCGCATGTGGATGCGGTCGCGGGGCTGCCCAATGCCGAATATCTGGCATTGATAGAGCGCCGTTTTGCAAACCCCAAGATCCGCGACACAACGCGGCGCGTGGCATTTGACGGGTCATCGCGCCATCCCGGTTTCTTGTTGCCCATCCTGCGCGATGCATTGTCAGCGGCCGCACTTGTGAACGGCTTGGCCTTGGTCGAGGCGCTTTGGGCGCGGATGTGCGCTGGCACCCGCGAGGACGGATCGGTGATCGCAGCAAATGACCCGCATTGGGAAGCATTGCAGAATGTCGCCAACGCAGCACGGGATGATAGGCAAAAGTGGCTAATGATGACCCAGATCTATGGCGATCTGGCAAGCGCACCGGGCTTTGCAGAGGCTTTCGCGGGATGGCTCGATTTGATCTGGGAAGATGGTGCCCGAGCGGCGTTGTCAGCCTATCTGGATGGGGTCGATATGTCGGCTACCGGGGACGAGCGCGCAGAACGTGCGTCGCAGTCTGGGTAGCGCATGCCGGGCCGCTAAGACGCCCATGCAAAGAATAGAATTTAAGTGATTATGTTGCGCCAAAACGGCGCCGATTACGGCAAGTGCTGACCGTTAGCCACGCATTGTGACCGCATTCTTGGTAGTCTGGCTACGGCTTGGAAGAAGTGACCAGAGGACGCACAAGACCGTCCCAACGATGCCAGCAAGTACATAAGCAAGGAATGCGTAAAGTAGGCTTGAGCCAGCAACAACGGCTGCTATGGCTGCAATCAAGCCGGAAGCAATTCCTAGTATGATGTACAAAATGAGCATTCTTACTCCTGTTAGCTCGCCTTCTTACGACGCGACTCACTTTTCGCGTGTATCTGACCGTCCCAAACAATAGAGGCGAAACTTTGTCTCTATTCTGACGACGCTGCACTCAATTCGTTAACGTACCCTTAACGTTGTTAGCAAAATCAATCGATTCACTTGTCTATTTGAAAAAACATAGCGTTTTTGAGGGAGTCGCCAACCCTTTGATTACAAAACAGATACAATGAGGCTGTTTTCAGCCCATTGCCCTAGGTAACCCGTCCGAGTTGTGCGGGAATCTGCCGGTTTTTCTGCGATTTGGATAAATTTTCTCAGGGGCGCCAAGAGTAGACGCGATCAAGCGACAGGAAAATGGTGCTGCTATTGGTGCGCAGCCCGTCATCGTCGCGGGCATCGGCACGTGCGCCGACGTTTAGTTCCCACAGAGGTGTCAGCTCATATCCATATCTGATGGACACGCCGCCGGTGGCGATTGTCGTGTCACTGTCGAATTCTTCTGATTGGCCAAAATCAAACCCGAAACGGATATTGGTGATCGGAGAAAGATCCCGCTCATAGCTTGCCTGCAGGGTCGTTGTGCCGCTGTCGGCTCCTGCGCCAACGTCACGCTCTGCACTGACCGAGACGAGGCCAGAGGGTATATCTTTGTCGTAGCTCAGCCGGGCCGTGACTTGCGCGTCGCCAACTTCATCTTCTGCGACACCCAATGCACCTTCGAAGTTTCCACCGGGAACGGCAAAGCTGCGTTCGAGAACTGCGGCCCAGAACGTATCGCCATCATCATCGCGGCTTGCAGTCAGACGCGCGGTCAAATCGCCCAGAGGCCGGTCAAAGGTCAAAGCCGTTGACAGTGATTGTGTGTTCTCCGCAGCTTCGCCGTCTTCTTCAAGACGCTCAAACCCAAGGGCAACATTTGCTGTGATGACTGCGCTCAGGTCAAACCGTACGCCGACGTCCACAGTGGCCATGTCCGAATCTACCAGCGCTGTGCTTGCATCTTCATAGCGGAGGGTTTCCACACCAACGCCAAACGAATACCCGATAGGGGCCGTTTCGTTCCAACTTAGGGAAGTGGCGAATGTTGATGTGTTCCGAAAACCAGACCCGGTAAGTTCATCAATATCATCAGGCAGAACGATCACGCCGTCATCGCCAATGAAGTCAGTGATATCACGTAAGAAAGAGATATCGGCGCGCTGAAATGCGAGCGAGGCTTCAAATTCAGCATCCGCCCCTGTCCGGGCATAGGTCAGGCCGACAGTGTTGCTATCCAACACGATGTCGTCCTCATCGATCCGTAGATCGGTCCCGAGTTCGAAGGCAAGGCGCTGGGTTCGGGTCTCGGTTACCGCCTCAAAGTCGAGTGACGTTGTGCTGACAAGACCGTCTTCAACCTCCTCTGTGACAAGATCACTATCGGTGCTAGCTTCGAATTCTTGTGAGAAGTCGAATGTGAAGAACACGCCGCCCGGATCTGCCTCTTGCGCCAAACCGACGGATGGGCAAAGGCAGGTCAGGACAAGAAGGTTACTGAAGTGTCTCATATTCAACCGCCCCCCAGTGGCGCGTTGGGGCGATTAACCTACTCGAACAATTTGCGCTGTGGCACGACGATGACGTCACCTTCGCGTAGGACAACTGCACCGTTGTTGCTGCTGCCGTTGAGAATTTGCTCATAGTCAATCGTATAGATTTCAGAACCGCGGCGCAGTTGGATACGCTTGGTCGCAGCAAAGTTTGTGAAACCACCGAACTGGGCAATTGTTTGCATCAGTGTTGTGCCTGGTGACACCTCGACCAGACCGGTGTTCGTTGCTTCACCCACTACGAAAACACTGCGCACAGGTGGATCTTCATCCTCTGGTGCAAGTGCAGATACGCCGACAAAGACGTTCGGAAGGCTGACAAAGTTTGGCGACAGGCGTTCAGCCAGGACAGCCTGGATTTGCTCAATGGTGCGCCCGCTTACCCGGAGCACGCCAGCGCCGGGCAGCGAGATGCGCCCGTCGGGAGTGACCAGAACCGAACGGTTCAGGCTGGAATCCTCGATCACTTCGATGGTGAGAGTATCACCCGGCTGGACGCGGTAACTCTGTGCGACGGTCATAGTAGACAAAAATACGAGGCTCAGAAGAAGCCCTAGAAATGTTGTAATTCGGGTCATGACATGGCCTTTTACTAAATCGGAACACGGGCACACTGCGCCCCAGCACTGTAATGATAGTAACGCTAAATCACGTTGATCAAAGCGTTAATACGCATCAAATAGGGCGGCTACGTGCCAATTTTCCGCCATTTTCACTATTTCGGCCCCATTTGCGCAACGATGAGAGTGGGCGCAACGGCCAGATATAACACGCCGACCACTGCTCATATCGGCAGTTATTGGTTCGGGCAGCCAGCAAGAGCATGCAGCACTTGCTGGCAAAGAGGTCGCGTTGGACCGGCTTAGTAACCGGTTCCTTTGACGACAACGCGGCAGGTCGCGAACAACAGTTTGATGTCATTCACAAACGACAACCTTGCGACATAGTCGGTATCGAAGCGCGCACGATCAGCAAAGCTGGATTCATTCCGCTCTGACACCTGCCAGCTGCCTGTAATACCAGGGCGCTGCGTATAGTAAGCGCGGCCTGGGTACATATCGATCTGCTCCGGCATCATGGGGCGAGGGCCTACAAGGCTCATGTCACCAATCAGCACATTCCAAAGCTGTGGCAGCTCATCCAGTGAGCTTTTGCGCAGCAGGCGGCCAAGCGGCGTGATCCGAGGATCATTCTTGAGCTTCTGTGTCAGCTCCCATTCAGCAGCCGCTTCAGGATTTTCGTCCAAGTGGCGCTGCAGTTGCTGATCGGCATTCGCAACCATCGAACGCAGTTTCCAGATTTGGTAAATGCGCCCGTTACGGCCAACACGTTCCTGCAGATAGAATGCGCTGCTGCCATCGCGAGAGACAAAGAATGCCAGAACGCCGATGATTGGCGCAATAAAGGGAAGCGCCAAAGCAACACACACAACATCAAACAGGCGCTTAAAGCCTATCTCATAAACGCCGACTTCCGGCATCTGTGGTGTGATGGGACGTGATTTCGTGTGCTCGGAAGCACTTGGAAAATTCGTAGCCATATTAATTTTCACTCGTTTCTAACCAACATGTGCCCAAGAATTGCGGCACTAACCTTACCTAAGAACGTATAACCGACGTTCCATCTAATCGATGTGTTACATGACACTGACTTCAAACAGCCACTGCCTACGCTTACTGATAATAAGGGCCAAGGTGCCATAAAAATAGTCCCAATCGTTCACAATTTATTAATTTTCCGGCCGAATAAGTGTATGATAACACCCATATTTTCATATTGTCGCCGTATTGGAACCAGTGTGTTGCGTTTGCTGCCTTACTTAAAGTCAGCTTTTCCATACCTTCATGAGTCGAACTGGTGGGATTCTTCGTTTTCAACTAAGGATATGACGTGGCGAGTCGCGCTATAGAGGTTATTGTAGGTCAAGGTTGACGGTACTTTGGTGTCCGCGCCGATGACGCGTATATTAGGAGTTGTATTTTCGTGACCCAAACAACCGAAAGCTCTTCATTCGCTATTCTTCCGGTCATATTGGCAGGCGGTTCCGGCACCCGTCTTTGGCCGCTGTCGCGCAAGCACTATGCTAAACAGTACCTCGCGCTTGATGGTGAAACGACGATGCTGCAGGCGACAGTCGCACGCATGGCAGGGCTGCCCTGTGCGGCGCCTTTGGTGATCTGCAACGAGGAAACCCGCTTTCTTGCGGCCGAGCAGATGCGGCAAATGGGACAGGACGGCGCGCGCATCCTTCTGGAACCCGCGGGCCGCAACACGGCCCCCGCAATTACGCTGGCCGCATTGCAGGCCGGGTCAAACGGTGACGATCCTGTGCTGCTGGTCATGCCTGCGGATCACAAGATCAGTGATTCAGCCGCGTTTGCAGCGGCCGTTAATGCGGCTTTGCCCCTGGCCCAATCCGGCAAGCTGGTCACATTTGGCATCACGCCGTCCCGGCCTGAAACGGGCTACGGTTACATCCGCGCTGGTGATGCGATCGCGGGCAGCGATGCCTTTGTTGTCGATGCCTTTGTCGAAAAGCCAGACCTAGCCACCGCAGAGGGCTATCTGTCGGCGGGCGGTTATTCCTGGAACAGCGGCATCTTTCTGTTCCGTGCCAGCCGCTATCTGGAAGAACTTGAGAAATTCCGCCCCAACATTGCGACCTCATGCCGTGACGCCTTTGCTGGCATAGCAGGTGATATGGATTTCCTGCGGTTTGACGAAGCAGCATTCCTGGCCTGCCCTGACGAATCCATCGATTATGCCGTGATGGAACACACCGAAAGTGCCGCCGTCCTGCCAATCGACGCAGGTTGGAGCGATATCGGATCCTGGTCGGCGCTTTGGGAAGCCTCTGAGAAGGATGCCGATGGAAACTGCGAAATCGGAGACGTCATCAGTCTGAACGGTTCCGGTAACTATATCAACGCCGGCAGCCGTATGGTCGCTGCGGTGGGCTTGCAAGATATGGTGGTTGTCGAGACAAAAGATACCGTCTTTGTCGCGCCCAAGGCCCGCATTGATGAGATCAAGGCGCTCGTTGCAAAGATGACGGCAGAAGGTCGCCCCGAATTGGAACATCACCGCGTTGTCTATCGCCCGTGGGGCAAATACGACAGCATCGACATTGACGATCGGCATCAGGTCAAGCGGATCACGGTAAACCCCGGCGCAAAACTATCTGTCCAAAAACACCATCACCGTGCCGAGCACTGGGTTGTTGTGCGTGGCTGTGCCAAAGTCACCCGTGGTGAGGAGACGATCCTGTTGTCGGAAAATGAATCTACTTACATTCCGCTGGGAGAAATCCATGCTCTTGAGAATCCCGGCAAGATCCCACTGGACCTGATCGAAGTACAATCTGGCAGCTATCTGGGTGAGGATGATATCGTGCGGTTCGAGGATAAATACGGACGCGCGTGATAGCGCTTCAAAGCAGGACCGGTTTGTCGCCACCCTCCAGAACCCAATGATAAACCCGCGCAACCTGACGGGCCTTTGCCTGCCAGGTAAAGGCATCCTGCACGCGCGCATGCGCGGCCTTTGCGATTGCAGGCAAGTCCGAGGGATCGTCCAGTATTTCGCCCAGTTTGGTCGCGAATGCGGCGACAATCTCTGCCCTGCTGCCGATCGGCACCTTGAAGCCCACATCATCGGTGACCAATTCCCCAGGTCCTGCATAGTCAATGACCATGGGCACAACGCCCAGCGCCATCGCTTCCAGCACAACGCCGCCGCCAAATTCGCGGATCGACGGAAAGGTCAACAAGTTGGCCTTTGCTGCAACAGATTGCACATCTTCATGGGGTAGGTTGCCGTGGAAGGTGACTGCTTCACTGATGCCAAGCTCTTTTGCCTGCGCCTCAAGTGCTGTGCGCATGGGGCCGTCACCGATCATATCAAGCGTCAACCGTCCGTCGCGCATCGGCTCTGCCGCCGCCTCCAACAGCATGTCGGGCCCTTTGTAAGGGACCAGCCGCCCAATAAAGCAAGCCTTGATCGGGCCAGAGATGTCTTGTTTAGACAGAAGATTAAAGCGCGTTTGGTCGATGGCATTTTCGGGCAGCCAGATGACACGGTCCTGCACATATTCCGGCAGCTCGCTCGCCGTGTGGCGTGACCCGGCGATGATGGCGGCACTGCTGCGCAATGTGCGCCTGCGCTGGGGGTTAAGTTTGTAGGCGCTGCGCACATAGGACAGCCATTCGCGTTCGCGCCTGCGTTCTGAATCAAAACCTTGCGGCCACGGCACACCCCCGTTGAGCGGGCCAAGCATGAAAGGCACGCCTGCCCGCGCAACCTTTGATGCCAAAGGTGAGGCGGTCGTGGGCGACAGTGGCGTCACTCGGTGGACAATATCATAGACACCGGCCCGGATATCTTTGCCGAATTTCTTCCATACCAACCGTTCGAAATATGGGTATGTCAGCGCATCAATCGCGGTCAGCGTCGTCCAGCCTTTGCCGGCCCCCATACGCAGAACGTTGGCGGCTTTATACATCGGGGCCGCAATGGCCTCGCTGTCGATTGCGGTGAAATCAACACCTTCGACCAGGCCGGCCCGTTGGAATGCATCGCGATTGCGGATTTGGGTCACAATATGAATGTCCGCGACCTCGCGCAGCGCATTGGCAAGCGACCAGCCAACCAGCGGGACGCTGACCCATTCGGGGTTGGCCGCTTCGGCGACAACGAGGACTTTTATGCGTTTGGGCATCACGACGGGACCTGACTTAACTTTGCCGTAGTAGCACGCAACTGGGTTTTTTCCATGCAAGAGCGCGCAGCAACATTGCTGGCAAGCAGGTCAGACCCGCCGCGTCTTCACGCATTTGCACCGGAATCTCAGTTTACGCCAAGTTCATCCGCAATGAATTGCGCAATCCCTGCGTAATTCGCTTTGATGACGGGATGAATGCCGTTGGGTACATTGATGCCTGCTGGTGGCGCTGTCTCAAACATGCCCGCATAGGTGATCAGGCTGGCAAGGAAATAGGTGGTGTCCGTGCCATGTGGGTCGCCATCCAAATATAGGTCCGTCACCGAAATACCGGACAGCAATGACGTCTGCGTGATCATCTTTGCGATAATCGGCCCAACCGGGATCGATGTGATTTGCACGTCAGGGCGCCCGTCCTGCAACGCCGTATGGTAATCGTCCCACCAGTCGCTGAACTGGCCAAGGATGAAGGCGTTGTAGTCGTCAAACTCTTGATCCGATGGCGGAAAGTTGTTGATCTGCATTTCGGGCCAGTTTTCATAAATGTAAACGTGGATGCCCGGTTCCTGTGCCGCGACCCAGTCAATCACCCGTAACGTCAGCCCCGCTGTCGAGCCGCCTGCCCAATCGAGGTCTGCCGTCGGGCTTTCGTATTGGACGAAATTCACCGGGGTAAACAGGATGGAGTCAAACCCTGCACTGGCAAAATCCTGTTGGTTGTGATCCCAGAACGCAGGCGCTCCATCAAAACCCCATTCTGATTCCGGTGGTAGGTTGTTGGCGTGATCCCAGTGGAACCCATATTGACCTGCAAAGTTGAAACGCTTCTGTTCCGCGCGGGCGAATTGCACCATCCAGTAAGGTATAGCAGAGCGTGCGGTCCCATTATTGAGCAGGCTGTGCCCAAAGATAAAAGTGCGCCGCTCGCCATCCTCGTGCCCCGCGCTATGCGCAGGAATCGCAACAAGGCCCAATGCACAAACAAGGGCCGCGCTGGTCAAAGAGGTTTTCAATCTGGAGAAAAATGTCATGGGCGAAACGCCTTTCAAATCACTGGTATCAATACTTGTCGTTACAGGTTCGCTACACATCAGATGTGTCAATTTTGCGGATAATACCAGCCTTTTTGCACAAAGTCCCGCGCGCCGGGGCTGATCGCGGGCAAATACCGCAGTTTTAGGCAGAGGCCATGTACGCAACATCCACAAAAAGCTGCAGCATGAGGGTGGCGAGGTCGCATTTATGCCAATAAGATCACACAAGTTGTGGTTTGCGATGATTTGAGTGATGTATTTGATGCCTGTTCTGTCCTTCCGTTCCGTCTGCTCTTTCTACCCGGCAGGTCATCCATCGTTCAAAGGGTTGAATAGCTAAGACCATGCCAACGATTTCAGTGATCATCCCGGCCAACAACGAAGAAGGCTACATTGGTGCCTGTCTAGATGGTCTGTTGGCGCAAAAGACTGCGCAGCCAGTGCAGGTTGTCGTGTCCGCCAATGCTTGTACCGATGCGACAGTACGGATCGCGCAGGATTACCAAGACCAGTTTGCACAGTTGGGCTGGCGATTGGACGTCCTTGATGCACAGGAGGGGGGCAAGCCACCGGCGTTGAACCGGGCGGATGCTGCCGCGACGGGTGACATCAGGGTCTATTTGGACGCAGATGTTGTCATGTCTCCAAGTCTTCTAAGTGAGCTGACAGAGGCATTGAAGGGCGATGCGCCTGCTTATGCCAGCGGCACCATGATTGTCAGCCGTGCCAAAAGCTGGGTTACTCGTGCCTATGGCCGCATCTGGACGCGGTTGCCATTCATGACCGAAGGTGTGCCGGGTGCAGGGCTTTTTGCCGTCAATGCAAGTGGCCGCGCGCGGTGGGATGCATTTCCGTCGATCATCTCTGACGACACGTTTGTGCGCCTGCAATTCACGCCACAAGAGCGGATTTTGGTACCTGCTACCTACACTTGGCCATTGGTCGAGGGGTTCGCGGCCTTGGTCCGTGTGCGACGCAGACAAGATGCAGGCGTTGCCGAACTAGCGCAGCTTTATCCCGGTATCCTGGACCGAGAAGGCAAGTCACCGGTGACTTTGGGTCTTATGATGCGGCTTGCCATCTCTGACCCGGTCGGTTTTCTGACCTATGTTGGCGTCAGCATTGCCGTGCGCCGCAAAGGCGAAACATCGTGGAGCCGGGGACGATGAGCGCATCCGAGATTACCTTGCAAGACGCCAAGGATCAGAATTGGGACGTCATCATTATTGGTGCCGGCATGGGCGGCGGCATGGCAGGGCGCAGATTGGCCGAGCGTGGGCTCTCTGTTCTCTTTGTGGAAAAGGGGCAGATTGGATATCGCACAGAGCGACAGGCCTATCGGGATCATATCGCGGATCCTTTGGCCCGTACGCTGCGTGGCTATTGGCCTAAACCGGTAGAGGAACATGATGGCTCGACCATCAAAAGTTACTTTGCCCCGCTGGGCAGTGGCGTTGGCGGATCATCTGTCTTCTACGCCGCAGCATTGGAACGACCCGAACCGCATGATTTGGATGAGGTGGACGGCATCGCGCATCCAACGGGCGGCTGGCCAGTCAGCTTTGATGAATTCCTCCCGTATTTTGATCAGGCCGAAGACCTTCTTTATGTGCGTGGTGACAGTGATGCCCTGTCCGATGTGCCGTCGCCAAAACTGCGCCCGCCGCCTGATCTGACACCCCAAGAAGCGGCGATGATGGATGATTTGCGCGCGCGCGGTTTGCATCCTTACTATTCACATATTGCCCAAAAACGGGTGGATGGCTGTGCCAATTGCCTTGGCGGCAAATGCCCACGCACCTGCAAGATGGATGGGCGCTCTGCCGGGGTTGAACCTGCGCTTGCGAGTGGCAATGCCACCTTGTTGGCGGGTTGCGATGTTGAGGAATTGATGGAGGGCACGCCGGGCACCATCACTGGCCTGCGTGTGCGTCAGGATGATGAAACGGCGGTTCTGACAGCTGGGACCTATCTTTTGGCGGCAGGTTCTTTCGGGTCGCCTACCTTGTTGCTGCGCTCGCCCGGTCAGTCGGGCAAGGGCTGCGCCAATTCAAGCGATTGGGTCGGGCGGGGGCTGATGTTTCATATCGACAACTTCTTTGCGGTTTGGCCCAAGCGTGGCGGCAAGCCGATCGGCAACAGCCGGGCCGTTTCGACCCGTGACTTCTATGTGCAGAAGGGCCAACGCCTCGGTCTTGTGCAATCAATGGGGTACGAGGCGAACTATGGCACGATCCTGCATTTCCTGATGATGCAGTTCGCCCGGTCACGTTTTGCAAAATTCACGCGGTTGCAAAGGCTGCTGAGTATCCCGGCGCTGTTGGCGGCCAAGCTCTTTGGCAATGCGGACGTCTTTGTGGCGCAGATGGAGGTGCTTCCAGAGCCGGAAAACCGGGTTGTGCTGAACGACAAAGACCCCGAAGTGTTTACGTTTCACTATACTGTCGCCCGCGACATCCTAAGCCGTCAGGCCGTGTTGCGGCGGGCCATTCGCCGGGGGATGGGTTGGTGGCGGATGATGTTTTTGTCGATCAAGCCGGTGGTCAATGTGGGCCATCCGATTGGCACTTTGCGGTTCGGCAATGATGCGGCACACTCCGTGTTGAACCGAGACTGCAAGGCTCATGATCTGGACAATCTTTATGTTGCTGATGGGTCATTTATGCCAACATCGATGGGTGTGAACCCCAGTCTGACGATTGCCGCGAATGCCTTGCGGGTGGCTGACATCATCGCAGATCGGAAAGGATAAGGTGGCACCATGACCGACTACACTCAGGATATCAGAAATGGCGTGGCGGTTGTCACTGGCGCGGGTGCGGGATTGGGGCGCGCACTTTGTCGTCAGTTGGTTGCTGAAGGGGTGCAGGTGGCCGGGATCGGACGCAGTGCCGAACCACTTGCAGAACTAGCCAATGAATTGGGCGACGGGTTTCACCCCGTCATGGCGGATGTCGCTGACGCGGCAGCTGTCGCAGCGGCCTTTACCGAAATCGAAGACACTGCAGGCACACCGACAATCCTGATCAACAACGCTGCCGTCTATCCCCGGCGCGATATCCTTGATGAAACGCCAGAGAGCTTCATGCAATCGGTCAACATCAACCTTGGCGGCGTGTTTCATTGCTGCCACGCGGTGCTGCCCGGTATGGTCGCGCAGGGGTATGGGCGGATCGTGAACCTAAGCACGTTTGCACATCTAAGTCCGGCACCTACGGCCGCGGCTTACTCTGTCACGAAAGGGGCTGCGCGGGTTTTGACGAAATCGCTGGTCGCGGATTTGGGTGATCGGTTCCCCGATATCGTGATCAATGACTGGATCCCCGGCGCCTTGAAAACCCAGATGGGAATTCCCGATGGGATTGACCCTGAAGATGCCGCCAAATGGGGCGTGCGGCTGGCGCTTTGGCATGACCCGATGCTGAATGGACGCCTGTTTGATCGGGATACAGAGTTTCTTGATCCGGTGTCGTTTAAGCGCAAGCTATTGAACCGGGTGACAGGGCAGAAACGCGTGCCATTGCGGCTGTCCTGACAGCCCCGCTTTAGACAAACCCTTGCAGTAGTTGCGCCATGCCCCAGCCCATTGCTGCGCCAAGCGGAACAGCAGGCAGCAGGCGAATTTCGTTGAGCAGCGAGACCCATTGTTCGCGGCGCCCCTTCGTCAGCAAAAATCCGATTTCAGGGATGCGGTGCAGCGCAATAACCACCAGACCGCCGGTGATGGACCCAAACCCAAATACGGCAATCAACAGGCCGCTCCAAACGGTGACAGCCCGCACGAGGCTTAGCTTGGTCATTTCCTTGAGGCGCCGTTCGGCTACAAATGCTTCGCGTAACAAACCGGGGCCAACCAGGATCATGCCAACGGCAAGTATCTGGATGATCGGAGCGATTTCAGCATAGCGATCATCATAGACAATCCCGACCAGCGTTGGCGCAAAGGTCATCAACCCACCCGCACCCAGCATCGACAGACCGTCAAACAAAAGCCTGTAACGGTAATATTGGCGCCGCCAGACGCTCGCCTCTTCATGCTTTTGCAACTCGGTGAAGACCTGAAGCCCCATCTGCGCATGCACAGAGCTTAGGAACATCTCAACAAGGTCCACGATCTGGCGGGCCACATAGTAGAACCCGAAAGAGCTTGCCGACATCGCAAAACCAAGCACAAATCGGTCTGCTACCAGCAGGATGGCCGTCAGCCCTGATTGTCCCGCAATCCACTTGCCCCGGTCGATGATGAGTTTGAGGTTCGTCCGGTCCCAGTTCAACCGCATGGCTGGCCCCGCGTAGAGCGCGAAGCTGAAGATCACCTGTATCACTGCCCCGATCAGGAACGCGTAGACGAGCGCCCAGATACTGCGCAACCAAAACGCCAGTGTGATTGTAATGGTTAACGACACGACTGCCCGGATCAGGTTTTCAATGCTGATCTGACGGAAGTTCATATTACGCTCGTAAACGAACCGTGAGGTCGAGGCGAAACCCGTGATGATTGATGCGATGCCGATGCAGGCAATGGCATAGGGCAGCACCCCCACGGCATAGCTTGATTCAGCAGGGAACCATCCAGCGTCCTGACCCAGTTTGATGCCGAATGCGACGCAACAGCAAAGCAAGAAGATCAGCAATCCGCGCAGAATTTGCGCGGTCCAGCAGGAGCGTAGGAAGTCGTCGTCCAGTTCCCCCTCTTTGGTAAGGATCAGGGCGCGTACACTGATGTCCGAGAACTGCTCGAAGATGTAAATGAAGGTCATCACAACTGCAAAGACACCAAACACATCCGGTGTCAGAATGCGCGTCAGCACAATTGTCGAAACGATCCGCGTGATCAGGTGAACGACAAAGACCAGTGTCGAGAGTGCGGCGGATGTAATGATCTTGCGCCGAAAGCTACCTCCATCAGACAGAGCACTAGTCAGGCGTTTCTTGAGAGGATTCATTTTTTACCGATACACCGCACATCATAATACTTCACGCGTTCTGAAGGACATCAGGCGCATTGGCAACAAAAACACCTGTTGAAGTGGATGAAATCAACGATCTGCGTCATATTCGGTTGAGACAAGCACGCGTCAGTCATGTTACCACGACGCGACAAAACCCCATTTATTCGCCGGACCGATGCCCAATTTTTTTGCCTATGTAGTGTTTTTCAGTTGGCCCGTGATCATGGCGGTCCTGTTCAAAAGGTTGCCGGCAGATCGCGCATTGGTCTGGTCATTGCTCGGCGCACTTTTGTTCCTGCCGGAAGAGACGTATTTCGATTTTCCGGTTGTCCCAACCATGAACAAGGAAACGCTACCAAGCGTGGTTGCAATGCTGCTTTGCCTGTTCATGGTGCCGCAAAAGATCAGGTTTTTTCCGCAATCGCGACTTGCGACCATGCTCATTCTTGGGTTCCTGATCTCTCCGTTGCTGACATACCTCAACAACACAGAAGCAGTGTTCTGGGGCCCGATGGGCATTCCGGGTCTGTCATGGAAAGACGGTTTGGCAAATGTTCTGCGCCATGCGATGACGCTGATCCCCTTTGTGCTGGGTTATAATCTGATCAACAACGCAGAGGCGCGAAAAAACTTCCTGACCATCTATATGATCGCAGGGCTGATCTATTCGGTGCCTATGCTCCTAGAGGTACGGCTAAGCCCACAGATCAACCTTTGGGTTTACGGTTTCCTGCCAGAGCTCTTTGGCCAGCAGATCAGGTTTGATGGTTTTCGGCCGGTTGTTTTTATGCGGCATGGCCTGAATGTGGCGTTCTTTGCGGCGATTGCCGTGCTGGCTGCGGCGACTTTGCTGAGGGGGCAAACGGCCGGTGGGCGCGCGCGCTACTTGTTTATCCTGTTTTACCTTTTTGTGGTGCTGGTATTCTGCAAAAGCGTCGGATCGATCCTCTTTGCAGTCGTCTTTGTTCCCATCATTGTGCTCGCGGGTGTTCGTTTGAAAGGTTGGGCCATCATGGTTTCGGCGTTACTTGTCCTGACCTATCCGGTCCTGCGCGCTGCTGATCTGATCCCTACCAAAGAATTGGTGAGCTATGCCGCGATGATCCAGGAAGACCGATCGTTATCTTTGGATTTCCGCTTTTTCAACGAAGCGATGCTGCTTGAACATGCCTCAAAGAAGCCGATCACCGGATGGGGGACCTGGGATCGCAACCGGGTGTTTGACAGTGAAACAGGCGACGATATTTCGGTGACCGATGGATTTTGGGTGATTGTGATCGGTGTGATGGGGTGGGTGGGCTACATCAGTGTGTTTGGCCTGCTGACGTTGCCGCTTCTCAGGCTTTGGCGTTGGCGCAAGCGAAAAGCTGAGTTCAAGGAACCGCATATCGTCTATGGGATCGCCCTGATGCTGGCGGTGAGCCTGCTGGAACTCATTCCCAACGCCACGATCACACCAATGACATGGCTGATCGCGGGTATGCTGCTCAGGTGTCGGCCGCAAGATGCGTCAGATATTGCAAAGCCGGAACATACGGCAGAGGACGAAAGCACAGCGCCGCGTTTGCACGTCAGGCAACGTCGAGGGCAAAAGGCGGCGGCATATGATGCCCCCGCCCTTCAAACCCATCAGCGCGCGACCCGTTGATCAGAACCCCAGGCGGGCCAAACGGGGATAAACTTTGCGGAAAATCACCGGTGGCAACCAGTTTTCCAGCAAGGTCTGCCGCTTAAACTGCCGATCGACCTTGTCCTCGGTGCCGGGGCGCGGTTTGAAGATGGTCGAATGCTCCACACGCGTCGGATCCCACGTCGCGGTATAGTAATAAAGCGCAATGGACTGCCGCGGTTCCCCTTCGGGGTGGTTTACCTTCTCTGGATTGCCGTGAAAGGTGTTTGATCCGGTCGAAAAGCAACACATGCGATTGAACATCGGCACAAAGCTTTTGACCTTCGCGCTCATGTCATTTTCCCAGATCTCGAACGATCCGCCCCATTCTTCGCGCCAGTCATCGTTAAGATAGATCAACACGTTCAGGCGGCGTTCAACTGACATCTGCTTGTGCAGGTTAAAGTCGGCATGGATATCCAGATGCCCGCCGTTGCTGACGCGGTGAACACCTGCGCCAATAAAGTATGGATCGGGGATCAGCCCTTTGATCCCGGTCATTTCCTCAAGGAACAATAGGAATGGTCGCGAATTAAAGGCATGGAACAGTTCGCGCGAATATGTGGGCAGCCGCTCAGGGTTATACTGCGTCTTAAGGTTTTCCTGCGCACGCTGAAATGTCGCGCTGTCCTGATCTTCCTGCAGGGTCACCAGATCGGCTTGCACCTTGCGCAAGACGTCTTCGGGAAGAAAGTTATCGATACAGATATGGTGGTACGGCTCACCGCCTTGATACTCTTCAGCAAAAGGTGCGGCAGCAGCGCGGGCCGTGTCCACGTCAATGCTCAAGCGTTCGGGATCAATATTGTAAATTGACATATCTGGTTCCTGTCGTAATCGTAAAAAGTGGCCAACAAACCATTCTGCGCCTACGATAGCCGAGAGCAGCGCCCCGGAGAGTCGTGTTCACAGAAATCTGCCAAGACCTAGCTTGACTAATATCACATATCTAGCCCTTACGTACAAATCTCTGTCGGGTGGTTATGCCAACAACACGTCAATTACGGCGAGGACAGAAACAATATGGAAGAAACGCAGATAATAGCACACTGCGCATTCCGCAACTGGGATGCGGGTATTGGCGATCCTACCGTTTGGGGGTGGCTGACGGTTGCGATTTATGCACTTGCGGCCATTGTTGCTGGGGTGACGGCCTATCGTGGACCCTTTCCAGACATGTCGCGCACGCGCGAGCAGATATTCTGGGGATGCCTTACCGTCGGGCTGGCCTTTCTGTCCGTCAATAAACAGCTTGATCTGCAATCACTCATGACCGTCATTGGGCGCTGCTCCGCATTACAGCAAGGCTGGTACGAGGATCGACACACCATTCAAGGGCTTATGATTTTGGGGTTGGGTTTGTTCGTTGTCGCAAGCGGTGTCTTCTTTCTGATCCTTTTGCGAGGCACCTTGCGCCGTTCGGCTCTGCCTGTGCTGGGGGGTGCTTTTGTCAGCGGATTTGTTCTGATCCGCGCGGTCGGGTTTCACAATGTCGATCAGATGCTCGGCATGCGCCTGCCTGCGGCGCTAGGCTCTGTGAAGGTGAACTTTCTGCTCGAAGCGCCGGGCCCTTTGTTGATTATGTTCACGGGGCTGTGGCTTCTGCGACGTGCAGCGTGGAAAAGTGAATTTCCAGACTGACTTTTGCCGTCGGCGCGGGCATAAGCAGCGCGAAGTAAGTTTGATTTCCAAGGTGCATTTGTCGTTTGTCTGAAACTCCTTCCCCTCTTTTTGTGATTAATATCCGCCAAACCGGGTTCCGGTTGGGCGTGAATGTTGCCGATGCTGACGATCTGCTTGATCTGGCGCGGGTGCGGCTGCAGAACCATGACGGTTTTGCGCTGGCCACAGTTAACCTCGACCATCTGGAAAAACTGCGCCATCCGGGGCCTTTCACTGATGCTTATGCTGCACAGGATTTTGTCGTGGCAGATGGCAATCCAATTGTGTGGCTATCACGGCTTGCGGGGCGCCCGGTGTCGCTTGTGCCCGGATCAGACATGGTTTTGCCGATGGCAGCGGTTGCGGTCGAAACGGACACACCGGTTGCCTTGCTTGGCAGCACGCAAGAGGCCTTGGCCGCGTCCGCCGAAGCGCTCAAGGCTCACGCACCGGGGTTGAACATTGTTGGCACTTTTGCGCCGCCGTTCCCCTTTGATCCCGGCAGCGCCATGGCGGATGACCTGCTGGATGAAGTCGCGGCGACTGGCGCGCGGCTGGTCTATCTGGCGCTAGGGGCGCCAAAGCAAGAGATACTTGCCGCAAGGGGCCGGGCACGTGCGCCGCAATTGGGCTTCGTTTCAATTGGGGCCGGGCTCGACTTTCTTGCAGGCACGCAAACCCGCGCACCCAAATGGGTGCGCAAGCTGGCGATGGAATGGGTCTGGCGGATGCTGACAAACCCGCGCCGGTTGGCGAAACGCTATGCGCTAAGTGCGGTCATTCTGCCGGGTTTGGCCATTGATGCGCTGCGGCAACGTTGGGGCAAATCCTAGCTGGTTTCGGGATATCTGCATTTATTCAGCACGACGCCCAGTAGATTGGTGCGCGTTTCCAGTTCCTGCTTGCAGCGGCCAATCTCATCAAGCGTTGAGGCCTCAGCGGCCCCAATCAACAGGGTCGCATCAACCTGATCGATGAACGCCATTGTGTCATCGGCAACCAGCACCGGCGGCATGTCGAACAGCATAACATCCGGCTGGTATTGCGCTTCGATCGCGTCAATCACATGGGCCGCTTTTGTGCCATGCAACAGTTCTGCTGAATTGGGGGTATCTTTGCTGGCGGCGACGGCAAGGCTGGCCTTGTACCGTTTGATATGGTCGCGAGGCTGTGCGGTGCCCGACAGAACCTTGGCAAAGTTAGTGCCGTCGTCCAATTGCAGCATCCGGGCTATGGAAGGTGTGCGAAAATCAAGCTCAATCACCATGACGCGCAGATCGGTTTGCCGGGCCAGACTGAAGGCAAGGTTCAAGACAACCGTCGATTTGCCGCAATCAGTACCGGGCGAGGTGAATGCGACCCTGCGCCAGTTCTTGCTGCGCATCTCATGCAGAAGTTTCGTGCGCATGACGTCAAAAGGTGTTGCATGCGGGTTGGCTTCCAGCGTCATGATCCGGTTGCGCCTGAGCGACTTGGGGTTCACGTCAAATTGCGGCAGGCTGATCCAATCGTCTGTTACTGTTCCATCGACAGGGCTTGCACCCCCGGTGCCAGCCTGACCTTGGCGCTGCGTTCCGGCAGATTGGCGTTCGTGGCGTGCTTTTTCGATAGCCTCGCGAATACGTTCCATGTGTTACGCCCCCACCATGCTGCTTATGCGTTCGATCACTGTCTCCAATGGCATGATCTGCGTATGCACCAGGTACAACAGTGCCGGCACGCCGATTGCCGCCGCGATGATCGAGAAGGCAATCTTGAGATATCGCACCAGCGTCTGACGCGGCGTGGTCAGATATGGCAATGTCGCAAAAGGTTTTGCGCCAAAGGCATTGGTCACTTCAACCGGTCGTCTGATACCTTGATTGAGTAACACCATCAGGAAAACCAGCGCCGCACCAGCTGCGGCACCGGCCATGACGCTGCCAGCGACGATCAGTTTGCGGTTGGGTGCAAAGGGTGTTTCCGGGACGCTCGCCTCTTCGATCACAACGATGCGCTGCCCTTTTGACAGCGCCTCGATCCGGTCGCCGGTGCGTGCTTCGGCCAAAGCGACGGTTGCCTGATCAAACTGCTCGCTGATGTTGTCGTAATCTCGCTGCAGCGTGCCTAAGGTGATCGCGTTTTCCGGTGTCGCGTCGATGGCGTCGATCAGCTTGTCCATCTCTTCTTCTATCTGGCTTTTCTGTTCAGCAAGAAAAGAGATTTGCCCGTCGATATCGGAAATCTGCAAGGAATAAGCGGTCAGCAATCCGTTGCCTTGCACACCACGTCCAGTCTGAGCATTTACGCGCTCTTGCAGGGATTCAACCTGCGTGCGCAGCTGGATGACGCGTGGGCTTTCGGGGGAATAGATCACAAGCGCTGCGGCAAGATCACCTTGAAGCTCACGCAACTGCCGTTGTTCGGGTGACATGCTTGCTTCGCTCAGATCAATCCGCCCGGTTTGCTCAAAAAGCTCTGTCAGGCGGGCCCGCCGGTCGCTCAGAGATGAAAACTCGCGATTGATCTGCGACACGCGTTCCTGAAGGGCGGTCAGGCGGGTTCGCTGAAACTCGACGCTTTCGGGCAGGGCATTGCGGTTCTTGAGCTGAAATTCCAGAACCCGGGCGCCCTGTTCGGCCAATTCAGTGTTCAGGCGGGCCACTTCTTGTTCGAAGAATTCAAGTGTTTGCCCAGATGCTTCTGTCCGAATTTCTACGTTCTGTTCAAGAATTTGGTTCAGGATGGCATTGGTGACATCGGCCGAAATCTTGCCAGACGAAGCCTCAAACGTGATCAGAACCAGGCCTGTGCCATCACGGGTCACAGGCACACCAATCTGAACCCGCTCTGTCATATCTTCGACGATTTCTTCGCCGGTCATTTCCGTGATGTCTTCATAGACATTATGTTCACGCGCCGTTTCCAGTAGGTTTGAACGGGTCAGAACCCGCTGCCGGACCGCGCCCAACAGCTCGGTCGAGCCTGCGCGAACGGTCGAGGCAGCCAGATCATCGGGGATCGTCGGAGACTCGACCAGCAGGCGTGCTTCGGCGCGGTAGACTTTTGGCAATGTCACGGCGAGGTAGCTGCCCGCGGCCGCGATGCAGACCAACACCAGCAAGAAATAGTGCAGGCGCCGCAGGAACAGGGAAATGAAGAATTTGATGTCGGCGATCATTTCGTAACACTCTCTTCAGGCTCTTGCGCGGTACGACCAAAGAAGGTCCCATCATCCAGCACGACCTGCACTGTCTTTGCCGTTACGCTTTGCGCCCCGGCGGTATAGGCATACACCATCGCCAAATCACAAAGCTGATTGACCAGACGCGGCACGCCGCCTGTTGCCTGATAAACTGATGCGGCGGCGGCTTTGTTGAACAGCACTTTGTTCGCGCCGGCGATCTTCATACGGTGACGAATATATTCATAGACGGTCGCCGCATCCATATGTTTGAGGTGGAAACTGGACGACACCCGCTGTGCAAATTGGCGCATTTCGGGCTTGCGCACCATGTCCTGAAGCTCTGGTTGCCCGATCAGGATCAGTTGCAGCAATTCGTCCTTGTTGGAGTTGATGTTGGTGAACATGCGCAGTTCTTCAAGCGACTCGTTTGTCATGTTCTGTGCTTCATCGAAGATCAGGACAACGCGTTGGCCACGGGCGTATTCCGCGATCAGGAATTCCTGAAACGCTGCAAACAGCTCTACATACCCGGCGCCCGGCTCCGGCTTTTGGTTCAGCGCCATAAGCACCCAATGCAAAAGCTCGCCCCGGTCGCCATGTGCGTTCGAGATGAGGCCGACCGTCAGGTCTTCGTCGAGGTTCTGCATCAGTTGCTGCAGCAAGGTCGTCTTGCCTGCGCCAACTTCGCCGGTAATCAGGGTGATAGGTGCGCGGGTCAGTAAACCATATTCCAGCATTGCATACGCGCGCGTATGTTGCGCGGTCCAATAAAGGAAGCTCGGGTCAGGGAGCACCGAAAACGGCCGCTCTGTCAGGCCGAAGTGCTCTGTGTATAGGTCAAATTTCTTGTTCATTGGTCGGAATGCTCAGGTTTCGATCCATCTTAATATGCTTTTCTAAAATGACGTAGCTTAAAGCGGTTTGTCTGGCTTTTGGCCATAACGATTTTGCTTACTTGCCAACATCGAAAGCCCTGTTGGGCAGCCGTTTTGCATATCAAGATAGGGCTTCATACCGACGCGGTTTCCTCATTAACTCAGCCAACACGCCCGCTTGATACTTGCGGGTGCCAAGGCGACACAACTCGTACAGGTGTTCTTAGCAGGTTGTACCAAACCTAGCGTGAACGTCACATTTCGCCCTTTGACCTTAAAGGGATTCTTTGGTGAACAACAGGGCTACTCTGTGTTGGTGCGTTGCCAATCGCACCAGAGAACGTGAACCTCTTGAAGGCCGCAGTTGGACTGCGACGCAGTGACCCATATGTTCGCCCGAAAAGCGGTGGAGACTCAAACCGACCTGTGCCAACATCCCGGTGATTCATTCAGAGTGATCTCTATTTTATGTACTTCTACATTCGGGCAAATCTTCATCTTCTGGCGCTGAAGAGGGGGCGGTTTTGAAACCGGACCCCATATATGTCGCACGGCCAAGGCTGCCAGAACTGTCGGATATGATGCCGCTGCTGGAAGAGATTTGGGGCAGCCGTATCCTGACCAACCGGGGGCCGGTGCTGCAAAGATTTGAAACGGCGCTTAGTAAATATCTGGGGGTGGAGCATCTTTCCGTTGTGTCCAACGCCACGCAGGGAACGGTCCTTGCTATGCGGCAGGCGGGCATAACGTCCGGTGAAGTGATCACGACGCCGTTTTCCTTTGTGGCGACGGCGCATGCCATCCGGTTATCCGGTGCAACGCCTGTCTTTGCCGATATTGATCCTGAAACGCTCAATCTCGATCCTGCACAGGTCGAGGCAAAGATAACGCCCCAAACCCGTGCCATCTTACCGGTGCATACATTTGGTATACCCTGCGATGTTGACGGGTTGGCAGAGGTCGCCGCCCGCCACGGGATAGCGTTGATACATGATGCGGCACATGCCTTTGGGGTGCGCCGCGATGGGCAATCGATTCTGCGGCATGGTGATATGTCCGTGCTTAGCTTCCACGCCACAAAGGTGTTCAATACCTTCGAGGGTGGCGCTGTAATCGTGCAGGATCGGGATACAAAACTCGCCATTGATCGGCTTGCCAACTTTGGCTTTGCGGATGCGGTGTCGGTTGATGACATCGGCACCAATGCCAAGATGAACGAATTCAACGCTGCTGTGGGTCTTGCGCAGCTTTGCGGGTTTGATGATGTGCTGGCCGCGCGACACGTGGTTGCCGGGCGTTATTCGGCGCGACTTGAAGGTGTTGCCGGATTGCGTTGTGTTTGCCCAACAGGTGTTGCGGGGCATAATTCTTACGCCTTTCCCATCCTGATTGGCCCCGATTACCACATTGACCGGGATGCTCTTTTTGCTCGGTTGGAGGATGCGAATGTCTTTGCGCGTCGCTATTTCTACCCGCTGATTTCTGATCTGGCGCCGTACAGCGATCTGCCTTCCGCGGCGCCCGACCTTTTGCCGGTCGCAAGCAAGGCGGCGGAACAGGTTTTATGTTTGCCGCTTTACCACGATCTTGACGAAGCCGCACAGAATAGAGTCATTGATGTGATCCTGGCGGGCAGTTGAAGCGGCGTTAATCGGGGCCCGGAAATAATGTATCGAGCTTGCCGGTGAAGTAATAAAAGGCAAGACCGCGCCATTCATGAACGGCGGTGTCGGTGAGCTGTAGCCCTGAAACGAAGTGCTGTGTGCTCAGCGGTTCGAAGGGTGGAAACCATTTGAAATCGACAGGGTAAGGTATGGGGTCAAATCCCAGACGCCGGTAGGTACCAATGAGGCGGGGCATGCGGTGTGACGGTGTGATCACCCACCAGACCTCATCACGATCCGCGCCAACCAGTGCCAGTGTATTCTGCGCCCGTGCGGCGGTTGTGGGCGCGTCCGGGTCTATCATGATCCGGCCGCCGTCAACGCCAAACGCAAGCAGGATGCGACGCATGCCATCGGTACCACGCAAAGGGGCGGCGGGATCATTTGTGCCGTTACCGCCTGTCAGAATGATGCGCGCCTCTGGATAACGCATGGCCAAAAGTGCCGCCGTGGGAACCGCTTCGCCACCCTCTTCAAGCTCCATCAACGATCCGTAGTGGTTGGCGTGACGCTCGCTAAGCCCTGCACCTAGCACAATGATCCCAAAGGGCGGCGGGGCCTGTTCCAGATCAACGGGCGCGAAGCGCGTCTCAAGCGGGGCAATCAAAAGGTGACTAATGCTGGTCCCGCCAAAGACCAAAAAGCCGGTCAAACTGACGCTAAGGCTGGTGATTGCTGTGCGACGCCAGCGCAGAAGCAACGCAATAAGGGCAATGCAGGCAAGAAGCAGAAAGAGTGTCGAAGGTGTGGTAAGAGTGTCCAGCGTGTCTTTGATAAGGGGCATATGCGATCTGACTTCAGCTCTTTCGATTGATGAAACTATAGCAAGTTATTGAAGTCTCACCATTACCTGTAAGGTGGTCAGGGTTTCCTGACCCTGCTTTTTGCATAACATTGCCTTTATCATGAACGGAAAATGACATAGCTTTGTGCTTGGTTCCGAGTATTCCGATGACGTTATTAATAACATGTGGTTGATATAATGAGTGCGACTTTGACTGACATCGACGCGGCTGAAACTGACATTGCTATTGTCGGTATGGCCGCGCATTTGCCTGGCGCTGATACCGTCGCGGCCTATTGGGAGAACCTCAAGGCCGGGATCGAATCGATCCGCAGCTACAGCAAAGAAGAATTGCTGGCCGCTGGCGAGGCGCCGCACCGGATCAATCGTCCTGACTATGTGCCTGCTAGTGCTCCTTTGCAGGGCTACCAGAATTTTGATGGCGAATTCTTTGGCCTGTCCGCCAAGGAATCCGCGATCATGGACCCTCAGCACCGCCGTTTGCTTGAAGTGTCCTGGGAAGCGTTGGAGAACGCGGGCCACATGCCCGAGCATACCAAGGGCCCTATTGGTGTTTTTGCGGGCTGCGGCATGGGCAGCTACTTCTATTTCAACATCTGTTCCAACCCGAAACTGGTCGACAATGTTGGCCTGTTTTTGTTGCGCCATACAGGCAACGACAAGGATTTCCTCTCAACCCGGTTGAGCCATATCCTTGATCTCAAAGGCCCAAGCGTGAACGTGCAGACGGCCTGTTCCACGTCGCTTGTCGCTACTCATTATGCCGCGCAGGCATTGCTATCAGGGGAATGTGACACTGCATTGGCGGGCGGCGTCACGATCGAGTTTCCGCAAGGCCAAGGCTATATCTACAAAGAAGGCGAAGTGCTGTCCCCGGATGGCCATTGCCACGCCTTTGATCATCGCGCGCAGGGCACTGTCTTTGGGTCTGGTGCAGGTGTTGTTGTGATGCGCCGTCTCAAGGATGCAATTGCCGACGGTGATCATATCTGGGCCGTGATCAAGGGCACTGCCGTGAACAACGATGGCGCTGCAAAGGCGGGCTATCTCGCGCCGTCCGTTGATGGGCAAGCTGACGCGATTGCCGAAGCGCAGATGATCGCCGAAACCCCTGCCGATACGATTGACTATATCGAATGCCACGGTACCGGCACCTATCTGGGCGACCCGATTGAGGTGGCGGCCCTTACGCAGGCCTTCAGCGAAACAACGGATGAGGTTGGATTCTGCCGCATTGGTTCGGTCAAAACCAACATTGGCCATTTGGACACCGCCGCAGGCGTGGCAAGTCTGATCAAGGCGTCGATGTCGCTGCATCACAAGCAAATCCCGGCCTCTTTGGGGTATGAGAAACCCAATCCTGCCATTGATTTCGAAAACTCGCCATTCAAGGTGAATGACAAACTTAGCGATTGGGTCAGCCACAAAGGACCGCGTCGCGCTGGTGTGAACTCATTGGGTGTGGGTGGGACGAATGCACATGTGGTCTTGCAGGAAGCACCTGTGCTGCCTGCGTCAGAGCCTTCGGAATGGCCTTTCCAGATCCTCACTGTGTCTGGACGCAACAAGGCGGCTTTGGACGCGAATTCTGCCGCTCTTGCCGCGCATTTGCGCGCGAACCCCGATCAACCGCTCGCCGATGTTGCGTGGACGTTGCAGAATGGACGCCGCGCTTTTGAACGCCGCCGTGTCATTGTGGCCGAAACCCATGAAGAGGCCGCAGCACAGCTTGAAAAGAACGACCCGCGCCGCGCCTTCAGCCATACTGCTGTGGGTGAAAACCCCGACTATGTCTTCATGTTCCCCGGCGGTGGCACGCAATACACCGGCATGGGCCGCGACCTGTACGAGACAGAGCCGGTTTTTGCTGAATGGATGGACCGTGGGCTAGAAGTCCTGCAATCCAAATTGGATTTTGACATTCGCGCTGTTTGGTTGCCCGAACCGGGGCAGGAAGAGGCGGCAGAAGCCAAGCTAACGCAGCCTTCTGTGCAATTGCCGCTGATCGTGATTGTGGAATACGCGCTGGCGCAACTGTGGATGAACTGGGACGTGAAACCCACAGCGCTCACGGGCCACTCACTGGGTGAATATACGGCTGCATGCCTGTCCGGGGTAATGTCATTTGAGGATTGCATCGGATTGGTGCATCTGCGCGGATCGCTTCTTGATAAAGTGCCCGGTGGCGGAATGTTGTCCGTTGCTTTGCCGGTTGATCAGTTGGAACCGCTTTTGGGTGACGATCTGGATCTCGCGGCGGTGAATGCGCCGTCGCTCAGCGTGGCCACCGGTGCGCGCGCGCCATTGGATGCGCTTGAGGCGCAGCTGAAGGCCAAGGAAATTGATTGCCAGCGCATCCCGGTTGATGTCGCAGGCCATTCGCGGATGCTTGACCCGATCCTGAAGGATTTCGGTGACTACCTGCGTTCGATTAAGCTGAATGCGCCGCAAATCCCTTTTACCTCGAACAGCAATGGCGCGTTGATCACTGCCGATCAGGCGCAAAGCCCTGACTATTGGGTCAACCACCTGCGTGGGACGGTCTATTTCGCAGATTGCCTCAGCACACTGGCCACCGAAGAAGAACGCGTGTTCATCGAAATCGGCCCCGGTAAGGCGCTGTCTTCGCTCGCGGGACAGCATGACAAGATTTCGGCCAATCAGGTGATATCAAGCCTGCGCCATCCCAAGGATGATATCGCAGATGATGCGTATTTCCTGGCCATGCTTGGCCGCGTTTGGGCAGTGGGCGGCAGTTTTGACTGGGCGCAAATCTGGGGCGATGCGCGGCGATTGCGTGTGCCGCTGCCCACTTACGCCTTCCAGCATACCGCCTATTTTATCGAACCTGGCATTGCGACAACGGCAGAAGAACCCGAGTGGCTGACGCGGAGTGAAACGCCTGAAAACTGGGGTTACCGTACCGCGTGGTTGCCGCGCTACGCGGCCTGCGATGTGGATGTCACCGGCGATTTGTCCGAGGCCGAGAAACAAATATGGCTGGTATTTGCGGATGATGCCGGGCTGACAACGGCAGCGGCCGACCGTCTGCTCGAGGCGGGTCATGACGTGATCTCGGTGCGGTCAGGCGACACTTTCGCCCGCGACGGTGAAGGCGGATACTTCATCGCGCCAGAGCGTGGTCGCGAAAGTTATGACCAGCTAATTTCAGACCTCAACACCCGCGATCTGATCCCGACGCGCGTTCTGCACGGCTGGATGATCACCGCTGATGAGAGTTTCCGACCCGGATCAAGTTTCTTCCACCGCGTGCAAGAACAAGGTTTCTATAGCCTGTTCTTCCTGGCTCAGGCGATTGGTGGTGAAGACCTTTCTGACAACATCCATATCTGTGTGCTGTCCAACGGGGCCGCCCAGCACAAGGATGAGGCGCTGCCGCACCCCGAAAAGGCCACACTGACCGGCCCGGCTCGCGTGATCCCGCGCGAGTTCCCGCAACTGACGGTCACAACCCTTGATCTGGAATTACCCGCGCCAACAGGTCGCAAGAAACGTGGATTCGCCAAGGCGGACACAGACAAGCTGGTTGATCATATCCTTGAAGATGCCTTGGCTGATCCCGGCAATGGCACTGCTTTGGTGCGCGGCGGCAAACGGTTTGAACTGACGTACCGGCCCGCCGATCTGACCGAGCTGCCGGATGACGGCCCGTTGCCGGTTCTCAAGGACAAGGGCGTTTATCTGATCACGGGCGGTTTTGGTGGCATCGGGCTGACGCTGGCCGAGGCGCTTGTCAGGCGCTGCGGCGCGCGCATCGCGCTGCTGTCGCGTTCTGGTTTGCCACCGCGCGAGGCTTGGGAAAATACGCTCAAGAACGCGCCGCCGACGGCCTCTGTTGCGCGCGGGATTAAAGCCGCGCAAGCGCTCGAGGCGCTGGGCGGTGAGGTGCTGCCTGTTGCCGCTGACGTGAGCAACGTGGAAGACATCCGCGAGGCGCGCGCGCAGGTCGAAGCCGCATTTGGCCCAATCAACGGTGTGATCCACGCCGCTGGTCATGTTGATGACGCCCCGATCATGGCCAAGGATATCACCAGTATCGAGGATGTTTTTGCCCCTAAAATCCACGGCACGCAGGTGCTAGATGAGGTTTTCCCGGACGGTGATCTGGATTGGCTGGTGCTCTTTGCGTCAACCTCGACGGCAACTGCCCCGATCGGACAGGTCGATTATGTTGCGGCGAATGAGTATCTGAATGCCTATGCCAAATCCCGCAGCGGTGACAAAACGGCTGTGCGCGCGATCAACTGGGGTATCTGGGCCGATGTCGGTATGGCCGCTGACGCCATGGAAGTACGCACCGGGTCTGTCGCACCCGCCGAGGTGGCAGAGGCCGACGCGCCGATGCTGGACGCAAAGACCTTTGACCGGGCTGGCAATCGTGTCTTTACCGCCACCTATCGCAGCGCCGACCGCTGGTTCCTTGATGAACACCGCACCAGTGCGGGTGATGCGCTGGTTCCCGGTACAGGCTATCTTGAGATGGCGGCAGAAGCCCTGCACGAGATGGGTGAGACAGCCGCGTTTGAAATTCGCAACCTATATTTCCTGCGGCCCTTTGCGGTCGGGGATACCGGATCAGTAGATCTGCGGTTGAGCTTGCCGCGCAGCGATGCAGGTTATGATTTCCTTGTCGAAAGCGGTAGCGACGGGGCCTATGCGCAAAACGCGCAGGCCAGTCTGCAGTTCCTGCCGATGGAGACACCGGAACCGCTTGATATCGCAGGCATTGCCGCGCAGTGCGGCGCGCCGATTGAGGCCGGTGATCTGGGCTGGATTTCCTCCCCACAAGAGGCGCATTTGAAATTCGGGCCACGCTGGCGTGTCCTGCAATCCACAGCCTTTGGCGACGGCGAAGGCCTTGCCACGCTGGAACTGCCCGAAGCCGCGGCCCAAGACCCGGACGCAGGTTATCTGCTGCACCCCGGTATGATGGATCTGGCCACAGGCTGGGCGATGAAGCTGATCAAAGGCTACACTGCACAGCATCTTTGGGTGCCGGTGTCTTATCGGTCGGTCAAGGTTTACGCACCGCTACCCGCCCAAGTGGTCAGCTGGGTGCGCAACGCCAGTGACAACACGTCCGAAGCCGAGATTGCAAATTTTGACATCACGCTGGCCGCGCCCGACGGTACCGTTTGCGTTGAAATCACTGGGTTCTCAATCCGGCAAATGGCCGAGATGACGGGCTTTGGTGCGCAGGAACCGACAGCAGCATCGCAAAACGACGATGAAGCCGCACGCCCCTTGTCACCCGCCGAAGAACGTCTGCGTCATAACCTGTCACAGGGTATCCGGGCAGAGGAAGGGGCGGACCTATTTTTGCGCGCCATGCTTAGCCCGCACCGGCAGATCATTCTGTCATCGCTTGATCTTGATGCTTTGATTGTTCAGGCGGGCCAGAACGATGACGACGATGGCGAAGACGGGCAAAAGTTCTCTCGCCCGCAACTCGATAGCGATTTTGTGGAACCCGAAGGGCCCATTGAAGAACGGCTTGCCGCCTTCTGGCAGGACCTGCTTGGGGTGGATCAGATCGGGGCCGAGGACAGCTTCTTTGACCTTGGCGGGCACTCTTTGATTGCCGTGCGTTTGTTCGCGCAAATCCGCAAGGCGTTCCAGGTCGATTTCCCGATCTCGGTTCTGTTCGAGGCCCCAACGATCCGCAAATGCGCCGAATTGATCGCAGCACGCGGTGTGACTATCGAAGGCGAAGAGGCACCAGCTGATGCGCCGCAGGCTCCGACACGCCGCTTCACCCATCTGGTGCCGATGCACCAAGGCGAAGGCGGGCACAAGCCGCCGTTCTTCCTTGTCGCAGGCATGTTCGGCAACGTCTTGAACCTGCGCCATCTGGCGCATCTGATCGGCAGTGACCGCCCGTTTTATGGGCTACAGGCGCGCGGCCTTTTGGGTGGCGAGGAACCGCACCGCACGATTGAAGCTGCAGCAACCGATTATATCGCAGAGCTGCGGCAAGTGCAGCCGCATGGCCCGTATCACCTTGGTGGTTTCTCGGGTGGTGGCATTACCGCTTATGAAATGGCGCAGCAGTTGCGGGCGCAGGGTGAAGAGGTCGCCGCGCTTGTGCTTCTCGATTCGCCACTGCCGATCCGACCGGAGGTTGACCGCTCTGCTAAGTTGCGGATCAAATTGCAGGATCTTCGCCGTGGCGGCCCAAGATATGTGGCTGAATGGGCCCAATCCCGTATCGCATGGGAAATCGCAAAGCGCCGTGGTCGCGAAGAAACCGCTGATGAGGGTCAACAGTTCCATAATGTCGCGATTGAAGACGCCTTTATGGAAAGTGTGGGTGCCTATCAGGTCAAACCATGGGACGGCACCTTTGCGCTGTTCCGGCCACCCTTGGTGCCGAAATGGATCGTTGGTGGGCGACCTATCAGTGACGAGCGTCACTACCTCTATCACGATAACGATTGGACCAAATTCGTCCCCAATATCGAAGTGTTCGAAGTGCCGGGCGATCACGACAGTATGGTGCTGGAACCCAATGTGCGTGTGCTTGCCGCGCGCATCCGCCGCTATTTGGAACGCCCCGCTACGACCAGTCCCAGCCTTTACAAAGAAGCTGCTGAATAAGTGTCTGATCCACGTATCCTGACCATCGTGCTGAATTACAAAACAGCACAGATGACCCTGAAGGCCGCTGCCAGCGCGCGCGCGGCCATGCAGGGCTTGCCCGGTGAAATCGTGATTGTTGATAACGACAGTCAGGACGGTTCGTTTGATGAGATGGCCGCCCATATCGCTGCCGAAGGTTGGGACACTACACGCGTCATCCAATCGGGCCGCAATGGCGGGTACGGGGCAGGCAATAACGTCGGCATCCGGGCGGGCATGGCTGACGGCAGCAAACCGGATTACGTCTATATCCTGAATTCTGATGCCTTCCCTAAACCGGACGCGATCAAGGTTCTTTATGACCACCTTAATACGACACCGACCACAGGTTTCGCTGGCAGCTACATTGAGGGCGAAGATGAGGTGCAGCACCTTACGACCTTCCGCTTTCCTTCCATCTGGAGCGAATTTGAAGGTTCAATTCACTTTGGCCCTGTCAGCAAGCTGTTGAAATCCCACCGTGTCCCGCGTGATCTGAATGAGACTGCGCAGGTTGACTGGCTTGCCGGTGCATCGGTCATGATGCGGCAGGATATCCTTGATGAAATCGGCCTCTTTGATGAGACGTTCTTTCTTTATTTCGAAGAAACCGATCTGTGCCTGCGCGCACAGAAGGCCGGGCATCAGATCATGTATCTTGCCGACAGTATTGTCACGCATATCGGGTCCGTTTCGACGGGGATGAAGGAATGGAAACGCGTGCCGGAATACTGGTTCGACTCTCGGTGGTACTATTTCAGCAAGAACCACGGGCGGGCCTATGCGGCCTGTGCGACATCGCTGCACCTGATCGGAGGGAGCCTGAACTGGGTGCGCCGCAAGCTAACTGGCAAAACCCCCGGCGGTGCCCCGCATTTCCTACGCACGATGGCACGCCATGATGCCGCCGCCCTTTTCAAGTTTCAGCGCAGCAGACCACCCGAGGTCAGCCCGCAAATCGGAGAATAATCCATGTCCTCTTTTCGTGCAGTGATTATCGGTAATGAATCCCTCGCCATTCAATGTGGTGAGATGCTGCGGGAGGCGGGCCATACGATTGCCGCCGTCGTTACACGCAATGCTGATGTCGAAGGCTGGGCGCAGGGTGCGGCGCTACCTGTTGTCTCATCTGATGCGGATCTTGCCGCAGCGCTGGCCGATATCCCTTGCGATTGGCTGCTGTCCATCGCCAACCTTGATATGATCCCGGATGCGGTGCTGTCCTTGCCTGCACGCGGCACTGTGAATTTCCACGACGGCCCGCTGCCCCGTTATGCCGGATTGAACGCTCCCGTCTGGGCACTTTTGAACGGTGAGGCGGAATACGGCATTAGCTGGCATATGATCGCGGGCGGCGTCGATGAGGGCGGTCTGTTGGCGCAAAGCTTCTTTGACGTGGCCCCAGACGAAACGGTGCTGACCCTTAATACTAAATGCTATGCGGCGGCCATCGACAGCTTTGGCACGGTGATCGAAAAGCTGGCAAGCGACGCCCCTGTTGTCACAGCGCAGGACCTGTCGCAGCGCAGCTATTTTGCCAAAAATGACCGGCCCGCCGGTGCGGCAAGGCTGGATTTCGCACAGACGGCCCGCAAGATCACGACATTGGTGCGCGCGCTGGATCACGGTGACTACTGGAACCCGTTGACCTGCCCCAAGATCGCCTCGGCCTCTGGTGTCTATCTTGTCAGCAAGGCCGTCGCGGGCAAGGCCGCGTCTGATGCGCCAGCGGGCACGGTGATTGCCGTAGATGAAGAAAGCCTGACGGTCGCAACTGCAACAGCGCCTGTCATGCTAAGCGGCTTGCGCGACGCGACGGGTGGTGCGGTATCGGCAACCAAGATTGTCAGCGTTGGTGATCAGCTACCAGCGCTTGATCCCGCAGAAGCAGAGAGTTTGACGGCCGCGCTTAAGGGTACGCTGAAGCAGGAACCGGACTGGCGCAATGCGCTTGCCACGATGTCATCTACAGCTTTGCCGCAAATCGATATGAGCGCTGATCAAGGTGACGTCACGCACCTGCCACTGAACGGCGCCGCCGATGATCTGGCCAAGGCTTTGCGCGTCATGGGCGATGCACTTGCAGAAGAACCCATTGCGATTGCTCTGGGCGTTGCGCACGATGCGCCGGGATACCTCAACAACTGGGTTCCACTGCACAGCGGTGACGACATCAACGATGCCAAGGCACGCGGCCCATTCGCTGCCGATCTTTGCGCGCGCATCCCCGGTGGGGTGGCGACACCGGCGTTGGGGCTGTCCGAGGCGGGGCACATCCCCGGCACTGCTTTGACGGTTTCGGGCACTACCTTGCATGCAGATTTGGGCAAGATAAGCGCAGACCCAGCCCAGATTATGTCGGATCGGCTTGATCATATGGCGGCACAGATCGCAAAGGGTGTGGCACCAACGGTGCTGGCTGATGCAGAGCGCCAGAAGGTGCTTTTCGACTGGAACGCGACCGCCACCGACTTTCCTGCCGATCAGTGCATCCATCAGGCGTTTGAGGCGCAAGTCGCCAAGACCCCCGATGCCGAAGCGTTGGCTTTCGAAGACGAAAGCCTGACATATTCTGAATTGAACAAACGCGCCAATGCACTGGCCCATGTGCTGCGCGACAAGGGCGTCGGCCCGGATGTCATTGTTGGCCTGCATCTGCGGCGGTCCTCTGCTTTGCTGATCGGGGCTTTGGCGATCATGAAGGCGGGTGGGGCCTATCTGCCGATGGATCCAGCCTATCCGGCGGACCGTACGGCGCTCTATATTGAAGACAGCGGCACCAAGGTGATCGTAACCGACAGCGCATTGGCCGCTGATTTGCCTGATGGCACCGCTGAAACAGTCCTTATGGACGAACAGCCAGCGGGCACCGAAACCGGGAACCCTGATAGCGGCGTCACCGGCGTACATATGGCCTATATGATCTACACCTCCGGTTCGACCGGGCGACCCAAAGGGGTAATGGTCGAGCACCGCAATGTGGCGAACTTCTTTACCGGCATGGACGACCGCATCGCGCATGATCCCGCGGGGGTCTGGATGGCGGTCACATCGCTATCGTTTGATATCTCTGTGCTGGAACTGTTCTGGACCCTCGCGCGTGGGTTCAAGCTGGTGATCTCGGGCGATGACAGCCGTGCATTGGTTGCAGGTGAAGGCAGCGCGCCGGGCGTTGGCATGGACTTCAGCCTGTTTTACTGGGGCAATGACGATGGCGTGGGCCGAGGCAAGTACCGCTCGCTTTTGGAAGGCGCCCAATTTGCTGACAAAAACGGGTTCTGCGCGGTGTGGACGCCGGAACGGCATTTCCACGCATTTGGCGGCCCCTATCCGAACCCATCGGTCACCGGCGCGGCTGTCGCTGCCGTCACTCAGAACCTCGCAGTGCGCGCAGGGTCTTGTGTCGCGCCGCTACACCACACAGCGCGGATTGCCGAAGAATGGGCAGTTATCGACAACCTGACCAACGGCAAAACTGGCCTTGCGATCGCTTCGGGTTGGCAGCCTGACGACTTTGTACTGCGGCCCGAAAACACGCCGCCCAAGAACAAACCGGCGATGTTCGACGCAATCCGCGATCTGCGCAAACTCTGGGCAGGCGAAACCGTAGAATTCGCGCGGGCCGATGGCGAAATGCATGGTGTTGTCACGCAGCCGCGCCCAGTGTCCGAGAAGCTGAATGTCTGGGTGACCACGGCGGGCAACCCAGAGACGTGGAAAGAAGCAGGCACAAACGGCTGCAACGTTTTGACCCACTTGCTGGGCCAAAGTGTGGGCGAAGTGGCGGACAAGATCGTCATCTATCACGATGCCCTGCGGGCCGCTGGCCACAACCCTGATGATTTTACGGTCACTTTGATGCTGCATAGCTTCCTTGCAGACACCCGCGAACATGCCCGCGAAATCGCACGCGAACCGATGATGGACTACCTGCGCGCCGCCGCCGGTCTGATCAAACAATACGCCTGGGCCTTCCCCGCGTTCAAAAAACCCAAAGGTGTCGAAAACCCGATGCAGATCGACCTTGGTTCTCTTGATGAGGATGAGATGGATGGCATCCTGGAGTTCGCGTTTGAACGGTATTTCAACGACAGCGGCCTGTTCGGCACGGTTGAGGATGCGATTGAGCGGGTGAAAGAGGTCAAAGCCATCGGCGTGACCGAGGTGGCCTGTCTGATCGATTATGGCATCGATGTAGACCTTGTGCTTGAGGGACTCAAACCCTTGGCCAAAGTTGTTGCGGCCAGCAATCAGGATGTGGCGGATGGTGATTATTCCATCGCTGCCCAAGTCGCCCGGCACAAGGTCACGCATCTACAATGCACGCCCTCAATGGCGCAGATGCTGACGATGAACGATGAGGCCCGTACTGCCCTTACCCAGATCAAACATATGATGGTCGGAGGAGAGGCCTTGCCCGGTGCTCTGGCGGATGAGCTGCGCAGCCTGACCGGTGGGCATATCGAGAATATGTATGGCCCGACCGAGACGACAATCTGGTCAACAACCCAAACTGCTAGCCCCGGCCAAGGTGCGGTGCCCATCGGAACACCTATCGCAAACACCCAAGTCTATGTGCTGGGCGATGATATGGAGCCAAAACCCATTGGTGTGCCCGGTGAGCTTTATATCGGGGGTGATGGTGTGACGCGCGGCTATTTCCAGCGTGATGATTTGACTGCCGAACGCTTTGTTCCCAATCCATTCACTGATGGCCGGATGTATCGCACCGGCGATCTGGTGCGATGGCGCGCCGACGGGCGGCTTGATTTTCTGGGCCGGGCTGACTTCCAGGTCAAACTGCGCGGTTACCGCGTGGAGCTGGGCGAGATCGAAAGCGTCATCGACCAGCAAGCGACGGTGCAGCAGTCCGTTGTCATCGCCCGCGAGGATACGCCGGGTGTCGTGCAACTGGTTGGTTATGTGCTGACCGATGGTGCATTTGATGAAGCAGCGCTGCGCAGGGATATGTTGGGGTCTCTGCCAGACTACATGGTGCCCCGCCATTTTGTGACGCTGGATGCCTTTCCGCTGACGCCCAATAAGAAGATTGATCGAAAGGCGCTCCCCCCGCCGGTTTTGGGTCAGGTAGCAACACCGGCCGAAGCGACAGCAGCAGCTCCCGCGACCAACGCGCCAGCCGCATCGGTTGATCTGGGATCAGAGGCTGAGATCAGCGAGCGGATCGCCGCGATTTGGTCTGCGATGCTTGGCGTGCCGCAGATCGGCCCAAAAGACAGCTTCTTTGATCTGGGCGGGCATTCTTTGCTGGCCGTACAGGCGCACCGGGAAATTCGCAGCACGATGGGTGTGCAGAAGTTGTCGATCACCGATATTTTCCGCGCACCCACCTTGGGCGCATTATCCAAGATTGTGGCTGATAAGTCCGGCGTTTCCGCACGGCCCACACCCCCAGCAGCACCCAAGACAGCAGCCGAACCTGCCGTTGCCGCGGCGACACCAGTGGGATCAAGTGACACATTACAGGACGCGATGGCCCGGCGGCGCGAAATGCGCGAACGGCGGCGCAATCGGTGATGCAAGATATCAAAGCGGCACTGGAGCGCCTACTGGGCCCCAATGTTGGAATCGGTGTCACCGATCCGCGTGACAGCCCTTCGGGCCTTTGGCCGGAAGAAGCCGCCGCTTTGCCGCGCGCAATCCCCAAACGACGGGCCGAATATGCCGCAGGCCGCCGCGCGGCCCGTCAAGCCATGGGGGCCTTGGGCCTGCCTGCCGCAGCCATCTTGAATGCCAACGATCGCGCGCCGATCTGGCCCGCGGGGCTGACCGGGTCAATTGCCCATTGCGACGATTGCTGCATCGCGGCTGTCACTCTGACTAGCGCGCATCGCGCGCTAGGCATCGATCTTGAACCGGCAAAACCGTTGGATGCTGACTTGATTCCAACCATCTGCTGTCAGACAGAGCAGGATTGGGTGGCTGGGCAAGCGGACCCCGGTCTTGCCGCCATGACGATCTTTTGTGCCAAAGAGGCGATCTATAAAGCACAATATCCCCTGACCGGGCAGGTGATCGGCTATGATGCCGTGACGGTGCATTTGGCGGATGGTGATTTTGCAATTACCGCGCATCCCACATTGCCGGACATGCAAGGTGCCGTGGTGATCAAAGGAGGGCTGATTTTGGCCGTTGCCTGTGCCTAAACGCTTGATCCTGTTCCTGTTGTCGCCTGTGTTGGTGGTGCTTGGCGCACTTGGGCTTTATACGCGCGATCCCGCACCGCTTGATGCAGAGCGTTTCGAAGCGCTTTATTCAGAACCTGCGCCTGCACCGGACGGGCGGCGCCAAGTCTATCATTTGGGTCACAGCCTTGTCGGTCGCGATATGCCTGCGATGCTTGCCCAATTGGCCGGTGAAGGGCACGGATTTGCCAGCCAACTTGGCTGGGGTGCGCCGTTGCGGTCACATTGGGATGTTGATGAACCTATCAATGGGTTTGATGCGGAAAACGCTCATTCTGACTATCGCGACGCACATGAGGCCGTGGCATCCGGCGACTATGATGCGCTGGTCCTGACCGAGATGGTCGAGCTGCAAGCGGCAATCGATTATTTCGATGCCGCCCGGATGCTGCACAATTGGACCGACAAGGCGCATGGGTCAGGCATGGCCGTCTATTTCTACGAAACCTGGCATCAGTTGGACGATCCCAAAGGCTGGCGTGCGCGGTTGGATCACGATCTTGGCGCGCTTTGGGAAGGGCAGATCATGCGGGTGGCGCTGGCCATGGAAGACACGCCGCAACCGATGTACCTGATCCCCGGCGGACAAGTCATGGCTGCCATGGCGGACGCGTTGGAAGCCAAAGGACCGCTTGGCCCGCTCGGCAGCTACCGCGATATTTTCAGCGATGAGGTGCATTACAATGACTACGGCGCCTATCTGATCGCGCTGACGCATTACGCCGTGCTGTATCAGCAAAGCCCGGTGGGTTTGCCGCACACGCTGCTGCGCGCTGACGGCACGCCAGCCGATGATCCCGGTCCAGAGCTCGCGCGCTTTATGCAAGAGATCGTATGGGAGGTTGTTACCTCGCTCCCTCGGACTGGTGTACCGTCTTAGAAACCAAACAGATTGGCGTCTGTAATCGCACCCGCGATCAGCTTGTCCTGATCCGTTTCGGGCATCCAACCCAGTTCATCTTTTGGTTTTGTATTGTCGAACTGCGTGAAATGCGCCCGCGATTGCCAGTCTTTCAACGAGGCACGGGTGATCCCCTTGCGCCGCAGCAGCGTGACCTTGAGCATGTGTTTCACCGCATCCGAAGCAAAGAGCGCATGCAGCGAACTGGACGTCACATTCAGGCGCGCACCCATCTGATCATGGATCGCCGCGAAATAGTCGCGAGCTGACATCATCGGATCACCCACTAGATTATAGGATTCACCCTCAATCCCGTCTTGTTCCATCATGCGGATCAACCCATCAGTCAGATCGTCGATCAGCACAAACGGCAGATTGTTCTTGCCATGGCCCCAGATGCGCACGGCGCCCGCCCCATGCCACCGCCCGATACCCCAATGCTGCAACGGACCACCGATCCCGACAACAATACCGGGGCGCGCGATCACCAAGGGCAATCCACGGCCTTCGTGCATCTCCAGCAATTGCCGTTCGCATTCTGCCTTTGAGCGCGCGTACATATTGCGGTCGGTCATGTCGTCGGCATAGCCCGTTGCTTCGGTGATGCTGCCGTCGGTGCTGGACATATCGTAGGATGCAATCGTGCCGGTGTAGATGAAGCGCCGCACACCTGCCGTCATCGCCGCCTCGGCAACGCCCACGCTCACGCCGACGTCGTTGATCAGCGCATCATCCCAAGTTTTGTCCATGGATTTGGCAAGGTTATAAACCGTATCGATCCCCTCCATCGCCTTGGACATTCCGTCCACATCACGCATCGAGACCGAGACGGTTTCAACATGGTTCTGGATATCTGCAAATGGTCCGGTCCGGCCACGGCTGACAACGCGCACGTCATGGCCGCGCGCCACCAGATCGCGGGTCAGCGCACGCCCGATAAAGCCGGTGCCGCCAATCACCATGACTTTGGGTTGCGGTTTGCCTTTGGGATGGGCGGGCACTTTGTGGGTGGGCATCATTGCCAACGCATCATCGATGCTTTGCATCACGGTCACGGCGGTCACCATGTCATAGCGTGCATCCAAGGGCCTACCGTTTGCAACGCTGTCATAGAAACTGCCAACCGCGCCGCGAAAGCTCAGCCCATACGGGGATTTACGGTTCAGCGATGTCACTTGACGGACAACATTTACCCCGCCTTCACGGAAGTGTTGCCAGCCTTGTGACAACTGCGCGCGCAGCGGGTTCACCACCAGATCGGCGGTATTTTCGCCGCGCACCACCAGCGTGTCCGATGCATAATCAAACCGCGCTTGCGCGGTCGAGCCGCGCAGGACAACGCTGCGATCATCGACGGTTTCCACCAGCGAGATGTTGAAAGTCACATCCACATCACCAACGCGCGCCAGAATGCGCCAGCCCTGATGGCGAACTTCATCACCGGGCAGGGTGATCGGCTTGCTCAACTGTAGGTGCGAAACCTCGACAGGCCCGAAAAGATCCGTCGCAAAGGCGAACAGATGCGGGCCAAGTTCCAGCAATAGGTTCTTTGGTTCGCGAAGCAGCCAGAGCCCAAAGGGGCCAGAGCGCAGCGGTGGCAGAGGGAAACACCAGTTGATCTCGGCCATTGAAATGCGCCCCAGAGCACCCGATTGCGCGGCCTTCTTAAGCCGTTCATATCCTGGCATCCCTAGAAAATTATGCCCAGCCGCCATGAGCCGATCCGCCTTGCGGCCCACCGCGACCATGTCAGACGTCTCTGCTGCAGAGACACCAACCGGCTTTTCCACAAAGCAATGCAGGCCTGCCTCGGCGCATTTCACGGCCAACATTTTGTGGCTGTCGGGCGGTGTCAGAATATGCACGGCATCCAGATTTGCCTTTGCGATCATTTCATCCAGATCGCTATAGGCGTCGGCACCATATCCGCTGGCCAGAGCTTCGGCGGCACCGGCGGACATATCGCAGACGGCGGCAAGTTCCACTCCGGGCAGCGCTTTGATCGTATCGGCATGCCAGGTGGCAATGTAGCCCGCGCCAACAATACCCGCGCGCAATGGTTTATTCGCCATGTTCATTCTCACTTATACTCAATAATCGCCATGTCGCGGTTGCGCAGTTTGCGCCAATGATAGGTCAGCAGGCCAATGAAATTTGGCAGTTTAGACAGGCTCAGAAAGACGGATTGATGCATTGCCTTTTGGCGCGGCAATTCACCGTTCTCTAGCCCACGCACTGTGCGGATGTAAGACATCAGATAAAGCGCCAGCACTGCGACCAGCAAGAGCGGGGCAAAGATGACCCCGACGATTGCAAGGAAAGGCAGGATCGCGCCATAGACCCAGACCCGTTGGCGGGCGCGGGCGAAGTATTCCGGGTGCAGATCACCCACTTGGGCAAACCCATGGCCGGTGCGCACGGCCCGCCGCCACCATTGCCCGAAGCGCATCATATTGGCGTCATGTAGTGTCATCTTGTTAGGTAGGCGGTGGACGCGCCAACCTGCCTTGCGCACGCGCGTACAAAACTCATCGTCTTCGGCGGCAATCACGCGCGGGTTAAACCCGCCAGTCGCAACAAAGACCTCTGCGCGGACCATCATATCGCCGCCGCAAGCCTCGATATCGCCAGCAGGGCGGTGCCATTCAAAGTCGGTCAGACCGTTGTAGACGCTGGCATCGGGGTAAATCTCGGCACGCCAGCCGGTCACAATGCCCATATCGGGGTTCTGCTCCAATGCAGCGATGCCAGCGGCAATCCAGCCGGGTTCGATCATGCAATCGCCATCTATGAACTGTACGAAGGTCGGCTTTGGGTCGAGCGCCTCGAACCCCGCATTGCGTGCCCGTGCTGCCGTAAACGGCACGCTCAGGTCCAGTTCCACAACCTGCGCACCTGCATCACGCGCTGTTTGCATGCTATCATCGGTCGAGCCGCTGTCGACATAAACGATCTGCGCGACTTCGCCTTGCAATGACGCCAACCCCGCCGCCAGACGCGCGCCTTCGTTGCGGCCAATCAAGACCACTGCGGTGTCGGGTGCCGTGTTCATGCGGTGTCATCCTTGGGCTGCATCAGGATCTGCTTGAGTTTTTCCGCCTCGGTAGCAGAGGCAAATTCCGCTGCCACCTTCGCCTGCCCGGCCTGCCCCATCTTGGCGCGCAAAGCGTCATCGCCCAGTAGGGTTTTCAACGCATCGGCCAAGGCAGGAGCGGCCCCCGGTGGAACAAGCAAACCACTGACCCTGTCTTCGACCAGTTCCGGCACCCCGGCGATCCGGCTGGTCACAACCGGGACTTGTGCCGCCATCGCTTCCATCAGCACAACGGGTACGCCTTCGGCAAAACTGGGCAGTACGAAGATATCCGTCGCAGAAAGGGCTTCAGCGACTTCGGCTTGTGATTTGTAACCGCAGAATTCCACATGATCGGTCAGGCCCATGTTAGCCGCGCGCATCTCGAGATCGGCCCGTTCTGGCCCGTCTCCGATCAGGCGCAGCTGCATATCAGGGTGATCGGCGACCACCGACTTGAGCGCCTCAAACAACACCGGCACACCCTTTACGGCCGCCAATCGGCCAACAAATAACAAAGTTGGGCGTGCAGGGCGGGGACCGGGCGCATAACGCTCGGGCGCGACCCCGCAGTGAATGATATGCAACTTGCGCCAATGCTCTGGCGCGGAAAACACCATCGCCTGCGAGCGGCAGAAGTCGCTGATACAGGCGACAAAGCTGGCGGTTTCGATCTTTGCGTCCAGTCGCCAGTGGTTTGGTTCAAAGAAAATATCAGGCCCGTGCAGCGAGAAACTGTAAGGGATGCCTGTCATTTCAGAGGCGATCATGGCCAGTGTACAGCTTGATTTGGCAATGTGGTTATGTAGATGCTCCACATCTTCACGGCGCAGATGATCTGCCAAAACGGCGGCCTCAAGAAAATAGAACATCTGAAAGAGAAAGTTGCGCAGACCCGGCGGTGACGTGCGGGCCGCAAGGCGGAGTGCGCGGAAATAGCGCCCCGGCTGGCGCAACGCGCGGATGTGGCAAGCAACAAGGTGGGCGGGTTTCTTGGCCGCAGCCAGAACCTTGAATGTTGCTGCCGCTTCGGCCTTTTGCTCGGGGCCGACGTGTTGCTCTGGCGGCGTCGTGCGCACCGAACAGGTGATGACGTCCATGCCCAGTTTACGCAACTCCTGCACTTCGCGCAGGATGAAGGTGTCAGTGGCGCGAGGGTACTCACCAGTGAGATAGGCGATCTTCATGTTTCGGCCTCGCGTGATGCCTGAATGGCTGCGTCAAACCCTGTCAGCGCCTCGCCATCCATCAACGCCTGCATGCCAGCGGTGTCATAGCGCACTGGCATCATCCGTGCTTGGAGGATTGCAGGGTGCAGCAATCCGGGTTTCGATGAAAACGGCAAGAGCTGCCCCAGAAATGACAGTAAACGCCATGGCAGCACGACAGATGGTTTTGTCCAGCCAATGCTTTGCAGATACTGACCACGTGCCGGTGGGTTCGGATCAATCACGTTGATCGGACCATCCGGCGCAGTTTCACAGGCCTTCACAATCGCTAAAGCACAGTTTTTGACATAGACCGTGGGCAATTCGCCAGCTTTGGTGAACTGCACCAAAACCGGACCCGCCGGCGCACCAAGATGAGCATTCCAAAGAGCATTCGGCCCGTAAACGGCACCGGGCCGCAGGATCGTTTGCGGCAGATTAAAAGACGCCGCGATCTGTTCCTGCAATAGCTTGTTCTGGCAATACACATCACGCTTTTCTGGCGTGGCTTCCAAGGCGGATGCCTCGTCAATCTTGCCACCCTCGGCGACGGCATCATGGGCATAGACGGAAACCGAACTGATCAACACCAATCGCGGTGTAGATGGCGAATCGATCATTGCCTCGCACAGGGCTTTGGTTGCTTCCACGGTATCGCGTTTTTGCTGGGCTGCGTCACCGCTGATTGTGGCGGCTAGATGAATGACCGTGTCAGCGCCATCAAGCGCCCCTGCCAGCGCGCCCTTCTGCATTAGATCAGCAACAACGGGTGTGACGCCATCGTCCCACTCGGGGTGGATGGCCGCTTCGCGTCGTACAACGGCGCGCACATAATGCCCGCGCGCACGGGCGCAGGCGACAACTTCGCGCCCGATGAACCCAGCGGCACCTGTGACCACAATCGTCTGTTGGGCCATCACTTGCCCCCTTTCAACGACTGCGCCCAAGGCTGCGGAGCAGGCGGTTCACAGGTCGACTGCATCGTTTGTGACCCGCTGTGCTCGCCTGCGTTCTGCAAGGCCAGCGTCACTTCGTTCACATGCAACGCCATCTGCATCGCCGGTGTGGGATCAGTACCTGCGGCAATGTCGTGCAACATCTGATCAGGGCCGAGGAAGAAATTCATGGTTGCCGCACCACCCTTAGCGGGCACCGGGTGCAGGTCCTTGCCGGGCAGGCGCATCTTGCGCGTCAGGGGCAATTCCAACAATCGCCTGCGAATGCGCATCCGCTTGCGGAACTGCACAGAGGCAAGGTTGTCCCAGCACTCATCAAGTTCCAGCACACCCCGGTCACCCACAATACGAATTTCGTGGTTATGCGGTGCAATGATTGAGCAGGTCAGGCGGGTCACCACGCCAGAGGTGTGAAACAGCGTGCCGATCGATAGGTCATGCGCTGCTGGATCATCGCCAGTCAGTTGGGCCGAGGCCGCAACAACCGTGCGCACAGGGCCGAACATCTGTATCAGCCAGGTGAGGTAATAACCGGCATGCTCCATTGTGCAGCCAACCTGAAACTCATCCTCGGCGGGCCAAGGCGCGCCAGTTTCGCTTTTCCAATGTTTGTAAGGCGCTTGCCTGATGTAGCCGTCATCAATTTCGGCATAGGCCAAACGGATTTTTCCGGGTTTGGCGCTACGCACGGCGGCCCAAAGAGTTTGGGCCGATTGGGACAGATAGCTGCAAGGCGCTGCACCCAGATGTAGACCAAGCCCGGTGGCCAGATCAGCCAATTCCATGGCTTGCGCCATTTCCATCGCCAAAGGCTTTTCGGAATAGACATGCCGTTCGGCCAATAAACAGGCGCGCGATACGTCAAAATGTGCATCGGGGTTTGTCAGGTTTAACACCAACCCATCAGCAGGCAGGGCCGCCAATAGTTCCTCTGCAGAACCAAAGGCAGGCAGTTTCCAATAATTGCAGAATGTCGCCAGACGTGCGGCATCCAGATCATAGGCACCAACGATATTCAGATCAGGATAAAGCGCGATTGATTTCATATAGAAATCAGCCACATATCCGGTCCCAATGATTGCGATGGAGGGTGTGTGCGGTACGACCATCAGGGATCCATCAACCCCAATAGATAGGCGCCATATTCTGTCTTGGCATAGCGGTTTGCCAATGCAGTCAGTTGCGCCTCATCAATCCAGCCTGCGCCAAAGGCAATCTCTTCAGGGCACCCTGTTTGCATGCCTTGGCGGCTTTGCAATGTCCGCACAAAGTTACCCGCATCCAGCAGGCTGGCGTGGGTGCCTGTATCGAGCCAGGCATAACCACGGCCCATGCGCTCGACGTTCAGTGCGCCCTCTTGCAGGTAGCTTTCCAACAAGGTCACGATTTCCAATTCACCACGCGGGCTTGGGGTGATCGTGCGCGCCCGATCGGGGGCTGTGCCATCAAGGAAATAAAGGCCCGTCACTGCATAGTTCGAGGGTGGCACGTCAGGTTTTTCAACAATTTCTGTCACGCGGTCATCGGCATCCATGCCAACAACGCCGTAGCGTTCGGGGTCAGCGACGCGGTAGCCAAACACGGTTGCCCCATTGGGTTGCGCATCAGCACCAGCCAACAGTTCCGGCAGACCGTGCCCAAAAAAGATGTTATCGCCCAGAACCATCGCCGATGGGCCGCCATCCAGGAAATCCTCGGCGATCAGATAGGCTTGCGCCAGACCATCGGGGCTAGGTTGGACCAGCCATGTGATCTGCACACCCCACTGCGACCCGTCACCCAGCAGGTTCTGGAACTGCGCTTGATCCTGCGGTGTTGTGATGATCCCAATTTCGCGGATGCCCGAAAGCATCACGACAGACAGCGGATAATAGATCATCGGCTTGTCATAGATCGGCATCAGTTGCTTGGACAAACCCTGAGTGATCGGCCAAAGCCGTGACCCCGTGCCACCAGCAAGTATCAGTCCCTTACGCATACTCATTACAACTTTCTATGGGCTCAATATGGTTCAGTTATGACGATGCGAACATGTCGCTTAGGGCAGCCTGCCAATCGGGGCGGGAAATGCCAAATGTGGTTTGCAATGATGTGCAATCCAGCCGCGAATTAGCTGGACGCGCGGCAGGTGTGGGGTAGTCCGCGGTTGGAATATCCGTAACAGAGGTTTCGCGGCCAGCTGTTGCAAAGATCGCGCGGGCAAAATCGGCCCAGGACACATTTGGCGCACCGCTAAAATGATAGATACCGCTGCGGCCTTGGCCCGCCGCCAGCGCCTTGGCCATTGTCAGGCAGGCATCCGCGATGGCCGCCGCTGGTGTCGGCCCCCCGACTTGATCGCCCACGACTGTCAGCGCATCGCGCGTGTCAGACAGGCGCAACATGGTCGTGACAAAGTTCTTGCCAGTCGCATCGAAGACCCAAGCGGTGCGCAGGATCGCAGAGTTACCGCCTGCGGCGGTCACCTGCTGTTCTCCCGCGCGCTTTGTCCTGCCATAGGCACCCAGCGGTCCGGTCGGTGCATCCGGTGTCCAAGCGGGCCCCTCGGACCCATCAAACACGTAATCGGTCGAGATATGCACAAAAGGCACGCCCTTTGCTGCACAGGCCTGCGCCATAGCGCCGGGTGCGTCTGCATTGATCACGTGGGCGGCGGCTTCTTGATCTTCGGCTGCATCAACTGCGGTCCATGCAGCGGCGTTAATGACAGCATCAGCTTGCGCATCGGCAATGGCAGCGGCGCAAGCGGCAGGGTTATTCAAATCCGCTTCATTACGTCCCAGGGCCGTGACTTGCACGCCATGATCGGAACCAGCCGCGATCAATGCGCGGGCAACCTGCCCGGTTTTGCCAAACACCAGAACCTTCATGATGTGCCCAGCCGGGTGCCAACACCGTCGCGGTCCAGCAGCGGCTGCCACCAATCGGCGTTGTTCAGATACCAGTCCACCGTCTTGGCCAAGCCTTGGTCAAGCGTGACCGACGGACGCCAGCCCAGTTCATCGCGCATCCGGCTGGGATCAATGGCATAGCGCAGGTCGTGGCCGGGCCGATCCGTGACATAGGTGATCAAATCGGCATGTGGGGCCGCATCAGGACGGTGCTGGTCAAGCAATGCACAAATCATCTGCACAAGGTCGATATTGCGCGCCTCATTCTCACCGCCAATGTTGTAGCTGCGACCAACTTTGCCACGGGTCAGCACGGTCAGCAGCGCGTCGGCGTGATCTTCGACATAAAGCCAGTCACGCACGTTTTCGCCCTTGCCGTAAACCGGGATCGGTTTGCCATGTAGGGCGTTCAGGATCACCACCGGGATCAGCTTTTCGGGAAAGTGATAGGGGCCGTAGTTGTTTGAGCAATTGGTGAGGACAACCGGCAGGCCATAGGTCTCTGCCCAAGCACGCACCAGATGGTCACTGGCAGCCTTAGAGGCAGAATAGGGGCTGCGCGGATCATAAGCGGTGTCTTCGGTGAACTGCCCTGTTGCACCCAGAGAGCCATAAACCTCATCGGTCGAGATATGGTGGAAACGAAACGTATCGGGCTTGCCTTGCGTATCCCAATACTGGCGCGCGGCCTCTAGCAATGTGTAGGTGCCGGTGACGTTGGTCTGAATAAAGGCGCCCGGCCCGTCGATGGACCGGTCTACATGCGATTCCGCGGCCAGATGCATGATGGCGTCGGGTTGATGTGTGGCCAGAATTCGATCCATCGCGGCACGATCACAGATATCTGCTTGCACGAATGCATAAAGCGGGTCGTCAGCAACGCTGGCCACATTCGCCAGACAGGCGGCATAGGTCAGCGCATCAAGGTTCACAATTGCATGACCCTGGGCCACAGCCTGCCGCACGACCGCAGAGCCGATGAAACCGGCACCCCCTGTGACAAGGATTTTCATGATGCGGGCTCGTAGGTGAAGGGCGATGCAAGATCAGTAAAGGCGGGGGCGATGGCATCCTTGTCCGACAAGACTGCATCGTCGGTTTTAATGCCCCAATCAATCGCAAGATCAGGATCGTCAAAGCGTACCGACCCTTCGGTCGCAGGTGCGTAGGTGGCAGAGCATTTGTAAGCGACGATGCAATCCGGCGTGCGAGTGACAAAGCCGTGCAGGAACCCTTCGGGGATCAACAGCTGATTGCCCTTTTCCGCGGTCAGTTCTACCCTGACCCATTGGCCGAAACTTGGCGAGCCCAGACGTACGTCCACTGCCACATCCCAGATCACACCTTGGATCACGCGCACCAGCTTGGCCTGTGCGGCTGGAGGTGCCTGAAAATGCAGGCCGCGCACGGTGCCGATGTCTTGGCTGTATGACTGGTTGTCCTGTGAAAACTGAAAGTTGATGCCGTGTTGTGCTAGCGCATCTGCATTGTAGGTTTCGCTGAAATGCCCGCGCGCATCGGCAAACCGCCGGGGCGTGATCTCAACAACACCGGAAAGGGCGGTTTCTTCAATCATCTTGGTTGACACCTAACACTTTGAACATACTTTAACTTATCACTGCTGTTTAGGCGATAAAGGTCATGAAATCCATCCCTTGGACCGCCCCGCGTTGTGGTTTGCTAGCAATGTGTGTGTTGTGTTTTCCCATTGATGAAAGGTGCGTGCGCCCTTTGCAGCATTCAATGCCTCAATTGTCGCAGGTAGGCCGCGACAATGCTACTTTGCAGGTGTAGATTCTGTCCAAATACATGGGATTTTCACCGGATTCGCTATTGTATACTATTGTCTACCGAACGCAGAGCGCGTATGCGAAGCCGGTATTCAAAGCCAGCAAACCAGATGACCAAGAGGGACAGCCAGATGTCAAACTCCAATCTTCGCGATATCATATACACAAAAACCGATGAAGCGCCGCAGTTGGCCTCGGCTTCGCTTTTGCCGATCCTGCAAAAGTTTCTGGGGTCGCAGGGCATCAGTATCGGAACCAAGGACATCTCGTTGGCGGGGCGCATCCTGTCAGCGTTTCCAGAACGGCTGAGTGACGACCAAAAGGTCGCGGATGACCTCGCCCTTTTGGGTGGTGTCGTGAAAGAGGCCAGCGCCAATGTCATCAAGCTGCCTAACATCTCGGCCTCGGTTCCGCAGTTGATGGAAGTCATCGCCGAATTGCAGGGCAAAGGGTATGCCATCCCCGATTATCCCAACGATCCGCAGACCGATGCCGAAAAAGAGGCACGCCAACGCTATGATGCGGTCAAAGGCTCTGCTGTGAATCCGGTGCTGCGCGAAGGCAATTCGGATCGCCGCGCCCCGTCGTCGGTCAAGGCCTACGCCAAGGCCAACCCGCACCGCATGGGCAAATGGTCGGCTGATAGCAAGACGCGCGTATCCACGATGGGTGCAAATGACTTCTTTTCAAATGAGACATCGGTAACGCTGTCTGAGGCGCAAACGCTGAAGATTGAACTGACCGGTGCTGACGGCGCTGTCACCACCCTAAAAGACGGCATAGCGATGCCAGCGGGCACGATTGTTGATGCAACCTTCATGTCGGCCAAGGCGCTCAAGGCGTTCTTTCACCAACAGATCGAAGCGACGCGCGCCGAAGGCACGCTCTTTTCGCTGCACATGAAGGCAACGATGATGAAGGTCTCGGACCCGATCATATTTGGTCACGCTGTTGTGGCCTATTTGCAGCCGATCTTTGATACATATGCCGATGATTTTGCCGCTGCCGGGATCAGCCCGAATGCGGGCTTTGGCACGTTGTTTGATGCCATCGACGCGATGCCCAATGGCGCAGCAATCCGGGCCGAGATTGACGCATTGCTGGCCGAACGCCCGCCGCTTTACATGGTCAATTCGGATCGTGGCATCACGAACTTGCATGTCCCGTCAGACGTGATCATCGACGCCTCAATGCCTGCCGTGATCCGTGCGGGCGGCAAAGGCTGGGGGCCGGACGGCGAAGAGGACGACACCAACTGTGTGATCCCTGATAGCTCTTATGCACCGGTTTATGACGCCTCGGTTGAATTCTGCAAAGCCAACGGCGCACTTGACCCGGTGTCCGCAGGTACGGTGCAGAACGTGGGCCTCATGGCACAGAAGGCGGAAGAATACGGCTCGCACCCAACAACTTTCGAACTCTCGCAAGCAGGCACCGTGCGCGTGATCGCGGACAACGGCGATATCCTGCACAGCCATGCGGTAGAGGCCGGTGACATCTGGCGCATGGCCTCTGCCCGCCGCGCGCCGATTGAAAACTGGATTCAGCTTGCGCTCGACCGTATGGCGACGACGGGCTACGAGACGATCTTCTGGCTCGACCGCAACCGTGCGCATGATGCTGAACTGCTGAAATACGTCGAACCTGCGCTGGCAAAGGCAGGTGTCGCCGACAAGGTCAAGATCATGGCGCCGCGCGACGCGACGACGCGGTCATTCGAAGTGATCTACCAGGGCGACAACACTATCGCCGTCACAGGCAACGTATTGCGCGACTACTTGACCGACCTGTTCCCGATCCTTGAGGTCGGCACATCGGCCAAGATGCTGTCTGTTGTTGGTCTGATGAACGGCGGCGGCCTGTTTGAAACGGGCGCCGGCGGCTCTGCTCCCAAGCACGTGGAACAGTTGGTCGAAGAAAACCACCTGCGCTGGGATTCGCTGGGTGAATTCTGCGCATTGGGTGAAAGCCTGCGGTTTCTGGGCACTGCAAAGGGGAAACCTGCAGCCGCCATCATGGGTGACGCCGTTGATACCGCGACAGAGAAACTGCTGTCCGAAGGGCATTCACCAAAACGCAAAGTGGGACAGCCAGACAACCGGCACAGCCACTACTGGTTTGCGCGTTTCTGGGCTGAGGCCCTCGCGGCGCAATCTCAGGATGCAGCGCTGGGCGCGCAATTCGCACCTTTGGCCGATGCTTTGGCAGCAAACGAAGACGCCATCGTGAGTGAGCTTTCGCAAGGGCGTGGTGCGGCTGTTGATCTGGGCGGTTACTATCATACTTCTGAGGCGCTTTCCGCTGCTGTGATGCGGCCGTCAGCGACACTGAACAGCCTGATAGACTGATCGGCTGTCACCTTTGTTTCAATGAAAAGAGCGCCTGCATAAGGCGCTCTTTTTGCATCAAGAGACCACCCGTGTCTGTTGCGATGTGATCTAAGATCGTGTGTTGGTTTGCTTAGCGGTGGGCGACGGCGAAGTTCTGATCTTAGTCACCACCATGAACCGCAAACATATCCAGTCCCGCGTCGCGTTGTTCGATGATGCGAAAGGCTTCTTTGACGCCTGCGTCGGTTAGTTCACGGGCAACAGTGAGGATTGTGTTGGGGTCATGTTCCGCACACATATCCATCATTTGGCTCAGTTCTTCTTGGGCGGCGGGCAAGGCCGCCTCAATGGACGGCGCGCCATACATCTCAACGAAATGCTGGGCGAGGCTGTTGACCAAGGCAGACAGCTCTGCCGGTTCAATTTGCGTGACGGCAACAAATGTCACCCGCCCAAAGGTTTCCACACCAAGCCAGCCATTGGAAAACGCCTGACGGGCCTTCCCGGTGAGGTCGCCCCCTGTCCAATTGGAAAACTCGAAGCCACCCGAAATGCACCATTCCCCGGTGCGCCCAGGCGAGTGAAAGACGTTCATGTCACTTTCGTCAAAATGGATCGCGCGCGCGAGTTTCATATCAAGCCTCCAATAGATGGGTGAGGGGGATCATATGGGTGTTGGCCCCGTCGCGCAGCAACATTCCAAAGTGTTCATCGATGCCAAGGAATTCACCGGATAAGTCAGCTTTTTCAACGGCTTGCCCAATACCGTGCGCGATGCCAGACCATTCCTTGTGCAGTGGGGCGGCACCTTCGTCACTCCAGCGGTTGACCCACACCAATGTGTGCCGCACCCAGGCCTCCAGCAGGTCGTTTACGTCAACCTCAGCGCAACCTTCGGAGAACAACGCCGTCTGATCTGGCGTGAGCCCCGTTTCGGCGTTGTCAGGCCAAATGCGCAAGTCCAACCCGATGATGAGCCAGTCCGGTTCTTGCGTGGGATCGTTATGCGAACATGCTGCCTGCAAGTGTCCGCAGGTGCCACCGTTCAGGCGAATGGCGCCGTCCCAATCAAGATGCACACCCACCTCAGGCGGGGCAAGCGCCCCAAGGGCATTCTGGAAACCGACGCCACATATCGGCAGGATGGCCATCGCGTCGCGCAGCGGGACTTCTGGTGCAAAGACGATGGCGGCCTGCATCCGATCATTGCTGAGGTGATAGGTCACAAGGCCCGCATCGCAGCCCAGCGTGGCCTTGTCGCGGGCCGCGCCAAACGGATCACTTGCAACAGGTGTTGCTGTGAACAGTGGGGGTAGGCTTATGTCCCTCACGCTTTGCCTGCGTCGATCAATGCTTTGGCAACCGCACGGAAGCCCTGCGCTTGCGCGGACTCAGGCTTGGATACGACAATTGGTGCGCCACCATCTGCCGCCAACCGGATGTCCAGATGCAGCGGGATTTCAGCCAATAGAGGAACGCCAAGTTTGTCCGCTTCGGCCGTGACGCCACCATGTCCAAAGACGTGTTCCTCGTGTCCGCAGCTTGAACAGATATGTGTGCTCATGTTCTCGATCATGCCGATGATTGGTGTTTTCATCTGATTGAACATGTCGATCCCTTTGCGGGCATCCAGCAGGGCGACGTCCTGTGGCGTCGACACGATGATCGCCCCATCAAGCTGCGCCTTTTGCGCAAGGGTCATCTGCACGTCGCCAGTGCCGGGTGGCAGATCGACGATCAGCACATCCAACGCGCCCCATTGAACCTGCGTCAGCATTTGCTGCAACGCGCCCATCAGCATTGGACCACGCCAGACAACGGCCTGATCCTCGTTTGTCATCAGGCCGATCGACATCATCGTGACGCCAAAGTTGCGCAATGGGAGGATCAGCTTGCCGTCTGGGCTTTGCGGGCGTCCAGATACACCAAGCATTCGCGGCTGAGAGGGGCCGTAAACGTCGGCATCCAGCATCCCCACGCGACGCCCTTCGGCGGCAAGGGCGCAAGCAAGGTTTGCCGCAACTGTTGATTTACCAACCCCGCCTTTGCCGGATGCCACAGCGATAATGCGGTCAATGCCTGCGATCTTCTCTGGGCCAGTGGGTTCTGCCTTGCGGTTTGGCTTCAGATCGGGCGGGGCTGCGGGTTTCGTATGCGCTGTCATCACGATGGAAACGGATGTCGCCCCAAGTGCGGCCAGTTTTTCCTCTGCCTCAGCTTTGATCGGCAGGTAAGGTTCGGGGCTCGCCACTTCCATGACAAAGCGTATGGCACCGTCTTCGACATTCAGCGCGCGGACAAGCCCTGCAGACACGATGTCATTGCCGGATGGGTCCTTGATTTCTTTCAGACAGGCGAGGGTCTGATCACGCGTAACGGTCACTTATGCGCCTTCTATCTTACCAGTGACCACATGTTCGAGGTCGATGTCGTTGATTGTCAGGACAACTTTCGCATCAAAACTCTTGCCGGCTGTGCCGTTTGCGCCGCGCATCGCTTCTTCGATGACTTGCTGAGAGGTGACCCCAACCTGTTTCAAAAATTTTCGCATCGACATGTTGAACTCTTCGCTCATGCCTTGATCCTCCCTGATGTGTTGACGCTTTGACCCTAGCGACCCTAGGCTAATGCGCAAGCAAACCATTGAGGGGGGCTTGTGACATGCTGAAGGAACTACTTGTTTGTCTGGCCTTTGCAGGGTCGTCAGCAATGGCGCAGGACAAATCCTTTACGTTGCAAAGCCCGTCGGCATTGACTGATACGGGGCTTTTGAACCACATATTGCCGCGTTTCTCATTAAAGACTGGCATCCGCATTACCTTATCAGAGGACGAAGGCATCGCCGCATTTGGTCCCGACGGTGATCCTGTGTTCCGGCAAGGCGACACGATCTGGCACTTTCGCAACTCCGAGAATGACAACACCCAAGCCTTCTATGATTGGCTGACTTCTGACGTCGGCAAGCGGACGGTTGAAGGCTTCACGCCAGACGAGGGTGTGCCTTTCAGCGCGGATGTGAGCGTTCAAGTTGCTGCAGTGGTCGTGGCATTGACGGGTGATGCGGTTCTTGGTGAAGACGTCAGCCTGTCGCGTTGCGGCCGTTGCCATGTGGTGAACGACAGCAATCGCATGAACGCCATCGGATCGACCCCATCGTTTGCCCTGATGCGGAGTTTCTCCGATTGGGAGGGGCGGTTTCAAACGTTCTATCTGCTAAGGCCGCACGCAGCCTTTACGCAGGTGAAGGACGTCACAGACCCGTTTCCGGACAACCTGCCTTCCCCGATCGCACCAATAGAGGTCACGCTGGATGAAATTGACGCGATTGTTGCCTATGTCGGCACGATTGCCCCGGCGGATTTGGGTGGTCCGATACAGTCTCAGTGATCTTTGCGCTTTGACAGGTAGTCATCCGTCGTGCGTGGCTTTGGCCGCTCTGACCCCTGAAACGGATTGTCAGTTGAATGGAACTGCGACTGAATTCGGCAGTTGTCGCACATCTGGATCATCTTTGCTGCTTGGGTGGTCGCAAACATCGCGTGCTTGCCGGCAAGTTTCTCGGTGATCTTTTCAACCGTTGATTTCGACCCGAACAGCGCACCACACTCTACACAGGCAAAGGGTTCTTCCTCGTGCAAGACGACTTCGGACAGGGACGCTGCTGTCAGGTTCAGTTGGGGCTGCAGCGTTATCGCCTTTTCCGGGCAGATGTTGCTGCACAGGCCGCACTGTAGGCACGCATCCTCTTGAAAGCGCAGTTGCGGCATGTCGCTGTTGTCGCCAAGCGCACCCGATGGGCAAAGCGAGACGCAAGACAGACACAGTGTGCAAGCGTCTGGATCCAAGACAACAGTACCATAAGGTGCGCCATCTGGCAGGGTGATGACCTCTGCATCAGGTTGCAGTGTCTTGGCCGACAAGCGGGCAACCTGACGGCGGCTACCTAACGGTAAAATCGGGTCACAGCCGACCATATCGGGCGCGGCTGATAGCGCATCCACCATCGCGTCGGGATCGGGTACAAAGATCATTGCAACAGCGTCACCACCAGCGACAGCTTTCGCAAGATCCGCCTGTGCCATCAACACATCCACCTCAGTGTTCGGAGACATCAGGATGTCCACATGCCCAAAGCCACACGCAAGCGCTGCGAGCATTTCGGCATGCCCAAAACCCGACAAAGCGTCGGTTTCAAACGGAATGACATCCGCAGGTAACCCCCGCCCAAAACGCGCAGCAAGAGAGATCATTTCGTGCCCGTGGGTTGCATCATGGACCAGCAACCGTGGCGTGCCGCCACCCGCTTTGCGGTAGGTACTGGCCAGCGTGTTGAGGCGTTGAAAGATCGTGTCGACAGGTGGCGCATCATAGGAAATCGCACCAGATGGGCACACCGCCGCGCATGACCCGCAGCCAGCACAAATCATCGGATCAATCGCGACATGTTCACCTGCCGAAGTGATTGCACCAGTTGGGCAGACATTCAGGCAATTGGAGCAGGCGGGCTGTTCTGCCCTGCTGTGTGCGCAAGCCGAGGTTTCCAATTTGACGTAAAGCGGTTTTTCAAATGTGCCGACAATCTGGGCTGCGTCAAAAACGACCCGCGCAATTGAAGGGGCATGTCCGGGGTCAGCGCGCAGATACCCTTCGCGTTTTTCGTGCGCAGGAAACAATGGCTTTGCTCCGCTAAGATCTACCAATATGTCGCAATGCGACACTGCGCCATTTTTCGGACCAGTCAGCGAAAATGCACCCCGACCGCCAAGAACAACTTGCTGTAATTCATCAATCTTTACGGAAAACCCGCCGAGTGCGCCGGATGCCTGACGCAGCTTGCCAATCACGCAGTCAAATCGGCGATCAGCGGGGATATCCTCGGCTGTATCGAGCAAAACCGTGACGGCAAGGGTCTCACATAGATCGCCTGCGGCGGCCAAAGCCGCAGCGCCCCCTACAATCAGGCAAGTGCCTTCTGAAATGACGTCAACGGATTTGCCCATCGGGAATGTCAGCGCAGCCTCTGCTGCTAGGGCCGCCATCTTGGCAGGGGCAGGGTTTTCGCCCCAGCCGGCGCGGTCGCGAATGTCGACAAAGCCGGGGCTGTCAGTATCAAGTTCCTGTGCCAGCCCCTCGAAGATTCGCCGTTCCTGCTGGCAGGCCATGATCACATCACCGGCCTTGATCTCCGCTGCGGCGGCGTCGATCTGATCGGTGCAAAGCGACGTGTAGACCTTTGAACAGGCCAGACCACTTGCCTTGGAGATCAGGTCAGGATCAATTGTCTGGCTGCCCAGACAATCGCAAAGAACAAGCTTTTTCGGCATCTCTACTCCAACCGTACGGGCTGTGAACTGCGGCCCAAGTGTCACGCTAGCCGCGATTCTGTCGCGCCGTAAACCAGATTTTCTGTGCTGACATCGGCTGGTGCTCAATGCTGCAACTGCAAATCCGCACTGTCAGGTTTTCAGCCAAGAGCATCATTTACGCGCGTAACACTTCATTTTTCCGCCAGAAGTTGACCTAGCGGAAATGCGGCAACGCAGCATCCCGAAATGTGATCGCGCCCAGGAAAGTTTTTCCTTTGAGAATGCCTTGAATTCGGGCAGCATTCGGGCAGCCAGAGGATATAGTCTATATTGAATCAAGCTATCACCACTTCTATTGCGATGCCGCTTGGCGTTGTTATCCGGCGCACCCCCGGTGTCACGCGCTGGGCGCGACATGTGTGGAAAGCGGTGGCCGTTTTGCCGGGTGCTCCGTCCGCAAACTGGAAAGAAATGCGCCGCGATGGGGATGCAGTAGAGTATCACGCGGCGACCCTGACGCTTGAACTGTTCCGCACCGATACCGAAGCCTATTTGCAGGGGTTATCCTCTCAGGCACCGGCGATTTATGTGGTGATGCGGGAAAGCGATACCGAAAATCCGCTTGATGTAACCCTTGTGACCGCTTCACCCTACGAGGCGCAGGACTACGCAGACACTGGTGAAGAGCTGGTCGAGAAGGTTCCAATGCCAGACGGCCTAGTCGCATGGATTCGTGATTTCATCACGCTGCACCATGAGGATGAAGTGTTTGTAAAGCGCCGCCGCAACAAGGCCCGCGTTGATCAGGTGCAAGATGGGATAGGTGATGCCCGTATCCGGCAGACCGCAGACGTTTATCGCGCACCCGCAACCCGCAAGGGGGTGCTGCATTGAATAAGCCCGCTGATTTCTGGTCGCGCCGTCGTAATGCTGTCTTGGAAGAGACTGCTTCAGAGAGTGCTGTGCTCGAAGCAGAGGCCATCGCGCAAGAACATGCAGCTTTGGAAGATCTCAGCGAAGCGGAAGTCCTGGAAAGGCTTGATCTGCCCAATCCCGATACCTTGAAACAAGGCGACGATTTCAGCGCGTTCATGGCAAAAGCCGTGCCAGAGGCGATCCGCCGCCGTGCCTTGCGCACATTGTGGCGTTCAAACCCAGTGCTGGCCAACGTCGATATGCTGGTCGATTACGGTGAAGACTTTACCGATAGCGCGATGGTCGTTGAAAACATGCAGACCGCCTATCAGGTCGGCAAAGGTATGTTGAAGCATATCGAAGAGATGGCGCGTCAGGCCGCCGAGAAAGAAAACCCTGCCGCTGTCGAGGATGATGTTGACGGGGAAGAGGACGAACCAGCGGTTGCCGCACCTGAAGAGGCCGAACCTATCGCCGCGACTGCGTTGAACCCAGAACACGGCCCTTCTGACCCGGACGTTGAAGACGTTGAAGTAACCTATGCACCCCGCCGCATGACATTTCAGATTGAGGAGACAGCGTGAACCTAGCTGCCGATATCACTGTGGTTCCCGAAGATCGGCTACGCGCTGATCTTTATAACTTCTTGGGGTTGTTGCTATCGGGGCCGCCTGACCAACTTTTGCTTGATCAATGTGCTGGGCTTTCGGGGGACGATACCGAACTTGGCAAAGCAACAGCCGCGCTTTCGCGTGTCGCCAAAGCATCCAAACCGGCGCGTGTTCAATCCGAGTTCAACGCGTTGTTCATCGGTTTGGGCCGTGGAGAACTGCTGCCTTACGCCAGCTATTACCTGACGGGGTTCCTGAACGAAAAGCCGCTGGCTGCGTTGCGCGCCGACATGCTTGCCGAAGGGATGACCCGCGCCGACAACGTGTTCGAGCCTGAAGATAATATCGCATCATTGATGGAGATGATGGGAGGAATGATCGTCGGTCGATTCCGTGATCCGGCGACCTTGGACGTTCAAAAAGCGTTTTTTAACAAGCATATCGCCCCATGGGCGGGCCACTTTTTTGCCGACCTCGAAGCGGCAAAGAATTCGATCCTCTATGCATCCATCGGAACCATGGGCAAGACATTTATGGAGATCGAACGCGAAGCGTTCAGAATGACAGCAGGGTAGCGCCCTGCCGTAAACCGGTGGGGATGCCCGCCAAAAACAGGAAGGGGGAGACATCCCATGACCAAGAAACCCGAAGGCGCAAGCCGCCGCGATTTTCTGAAACTTGCAGGCACGACTGCGCCCGTTGCTGCGGTTGCTTTGACAGCGACGTCAGCCGAGGCCGAGCCGGTCGATCTGACCTCTGAGAAGATGCAAGACACAGCACATACACGGGCCTACCTCGAAAGCGCCAAGTTCTAGGCGTGACGTTGATGATCTGACGTCGCGGGGCCGCATGACCCTGATCAACGTCACAAAAGAACTCGCCCGAGCTTTGGGCACCAAGGGAGGAAATGAGATGCTAAAGAAAAAGACCAACGGGGTTGCACGACGCTCCCAGCGGACCGGCATCCTGTCAGATGTGGCAGAGAAATCCGTTGACCGCCGCGCGTTTTTGCGTGGCTCCGGACTTGCCGTCGGTGGATTGACCGCGATTGTAGCAACTGGCGGGGCCGTCGCGCCGGCAGCCGCGCAAACAGCATCGACCGTTGTTGAGACTGTCAAATCGGTCTGCACGCACTGTTCGGTTGGCTGTACAGTCATCGCAGAGGTTTCAAACGGCGTTTGGACAGGGCAAGAGCCCGGTTGGGACAGCCCGTTCAACCTAGGTGCCCACTGTGCAAAAGGTGCTGCTGTCCGCGAACACGCCCATGGTGAACGTCGCCTGAAGTATCCCATGAAAAAGGAAAACGGCGAGTGGGTTAGGGTTTCTTGGGAGCAAGCCATCGACGAGATCGGTGATGGCATGATGAACATCCGCGAAGAAAGCGGACCGGATTCAGTCTATTGGCTGGGCTCTGCCAAACATAACAACGAACAGGCCTATCTGTTCCGCAAGTTTGCAGCTTATTGGGGCACAAATAACGTCGATCACCAAGCGCGGATTTGTCACTCAACCACCGTGGCCGGCGTGGCGAATACATGGGGCTATGGCGCCATGACAAATAGCTACAATGACATCCACAATTCCAAGGCGATCTTTGTGATCGGTGGCAACCCCGCAGAAGCGCACCCTGTATCACTGCTGCATTTGCTAAAGGCGAAAGAGCAAAACAACGCACCGCTGATTGTTTGCGATCCGCGCTTCACGCGGACGGCGGCGCATGCTGATGAATATGTGCGCTTCCGTCCCGGCACCGATGTGGCGCTGGTTTGGGGCATCTTGTGGCATGTCTTTGAAAATGGCTGGGAAGATCAGGAATTCATCCGCACGCGCGTATGGGGCATGGACCAAATCAAGGAAGAAGTTGCGCGTTGGACACCGGAAGAGGTGGAGCGCGTCACTGGTACGCCCGGCTCTCAACTGCGTCGCGTCGCGCGCACGATGGTCAACAACCGTCCCGGCACCGTGATTTGGTGTATGGGCGGCACGCAGCACACCAACGGCAACAACAACACGCGTGCGTATTGCGTCTTGCAGCTGGCCCTTGGAAACATGGGAACCAGCGGGGGTGGCACAAACATTTTCCGTGGTCACGACAACGTGCAGGGTGCAACGGACCTTGGCGTTCTGTCGCACACATTGCCCGGTTACTATGGCCTGTCCGCAGGTGCTTGGGCCCACTGGGGCCGCGTATGGGAAGAGGATGGCGATTGGCTCAAGGCTCAGTTCGCACCCGGTGAGAACGATGCCGACGGCAACCCAACGTCCTTGCAGAACCTAACCGGCATCCCCGTCAGTCGTTGGATTGACGGTGTTCTGGAAGACCCTGAAAACATGGATAACCCCAACAAGGTGCGGGCCATGGTGCTTTGGGGCCATGCGCCAAACTCGCAGACCCGCATGAAGGAAATGAAAACCGCGATGGAAGAGCTTGATATGCTTGTCGTCGTGGATCCATATCCGACAGTGTCCGCAGTTTTGCATGACAGGACGGATGGGGTCTATCTGCTGCCTGCATGTACGCAGTTCGAAACACGTGGCTCTGTGACCGCATCGAACCGCTCGCTACAGTGGCGCGATAAGGTGGTTGATCCGCTGTTTGAATCGCTTCCTGATGAGGTCATCATGGCCAAGTTTGCCAACAAGTTTGGCTGGGCCGATCGTCTGTTCCGCAATATCGAGATGGAAGACGACGAAACACCTGTCGTCGAAAGCATCACCGAAGAGTTCAACCGCGGCATGTGGACTATTGGCTACACGGGCCAAAGCCCGGAGCGGATCAAAATGCATATGGCCAACCAGCATACGTTTGACCGCACTACATTGCGGGCAAATGGTGGCCCGGCCGATGGTGACTATTACGGGCTGCCATGGCCAAGTTGGGGCACAGCAGAGATGAACCACCCCGGCACGCCGAACCTTTATGACATGTCCAAACGTGTGTCTGAGGGTGGCCTGACGTTCCGCGCCCGCTTTGGCGTTGAACGTGATGGTGACAACCTGCTGGCCGAGGGTGTTGCATCGTTGGATTCGGATATTCAGGATGGATACCCGGAATTCACCATGCAAATGCTGATGGACCTCGGTTGGGATGGTGAGCTGACCGCTGATGAGCGTGCAACAATCGACGCCATTGCAGGACCGAAGACCAATTGGAAGACCGACCTTTCGGGAGGTATCCAGCGTGTTGCAATCGCCCACGAAATGGCACCCTTCGGGAATGCAAAAGCCCGTGCAGTTGTCTGGACCTTCCCGGATCCGGTGCCACTCCACCGCGAGCCGCTTTATACCAACCGACGCGACCTTGTGGCGGACTACCCAACCTACGAAGACCGCAAGTTCTATCGTTTGCCGACCATGTATGCCTCGATCCAGAAACAGGATTTCAGCGAGGAATATCCAATGGTGCTGACGTCCGGACGATTGGTGGAATACGAGGGTGGTGGCGATGAAAGCCGGTCTAACCCATGGCTTGCCGAACTTCAGCAAGACATGTTCGTTGAGATCAACACCCGTGATGCCAACAACCTAGGTATCCGTGATGGCACGCAAGTGTGGGTCGAAGGGCCCGAAGGTGCGAAGGTCAAAGTGATGGCCATGATCACGGAACGGGTCGGCGAAGGAGTGGCGTTCATGCCCTTCCACTTTGGTGGCCACTTTGAAGGCGAAGACCTGCGGGGCAAATACCCTGACGGCGCGGACCCTTACGTATTGGGCGAAAGCACAAACACCGCGCAGACCTATGGCTATGATTCAGTGACCCAGATGCAAGAGACGAAAGCCACTCTTTGCAAAATCTGGACAGCATAAGGGAGATTGAGAAATGGGAGCTAGAGCAAAATTTCTCGTAGACGCTGAACGCTGCATCGAATGCAACGCCTGTGTCACTGCATGTAAGAACGAGCATGAGGTGCCCTGGGGCATCAACCGTCGGAAGGTTGTGACGATCAATGATGGCAAACCCGGCGAGAGGTCGATTTCGGTGGCCTGCATGCATTGTTCGGATGCGCCATGCATGGCCGTCTGCCCGGTGGATTGCTTTTACCAAAACGAAGAAGGGGTGGTTCTGCACTCCAAAGACCTTTGCATTGGGTGTGGATATTGCTTCTACGCGTGCCCCTTCGGCGCGCCGCAGTTTCCACAGGCCGGTAACTTTGGATCACGCGGCAAGATGGACAAATGTACCTTCTGCGCCGGCGGCCCAGAGGAAACGCACTCTTCCGCCGAGTTCGCCAAATATGGGCGCAACCGGATCGCAGAGGGCAAACTGCCGATCTGTGCGGAAATGTGTGCAACCAAGGCGCTGCTTGCTGGTGATGGGGACGTTGTCTCTGGCATTTATCGCGAGCGGGTCGTTGCTCGTGGTTTTGGGTCCGGCGCCTGGGGCTGGGGCACTGCCTATGATCAGAAGGGTGGCTAGCCCCACGCACCTTCGCATGAGTTGAAAGATTGGGGCGGTCCGCTGGATCGCCCCCGATCAAATTCTACAATTCGGGGAGTTCACCATGCTGCGCGTCTTGCTCGCTCTGATGCTGACCATCGTGTTCACGTCAACCGCAACCGCACAAGATGAAGCGACGCTTGATCGGTCCGCGACGGGCGGTGCCCAGACATTGGAAGATATCCTCGCGCGCCAGCGTGGCGAGGTGGTCGAAGATAGTTTCCGGAGCAACCTTGTTGGAAACCCTGACGCCGCGGCCGACATCACCAATCAACTTGGCACGTTGGGCGGCGCCTCTGACCCTGATCTGTGGCGGGCACTGCGCTTTGACAGCGCAGATATTACAGCGTCAAACAATGGCCCCGCCGCAACTGTGTTGATGCAAGACGGCGGCATGCGCTGGCTTTCGTTCCGCGAAGGGCCATTGATCACCTACGGTGGCTATCTGATGATAGGTACTCTGGCATTATTGGCCGTGTTCTTTCTGATCCGTGGCCGCATTCGGATAGATGGCGAAAAGACCGGGCGCACTATTGAGCGGTTCAAATGGATTGAACGATTTGGACATTGGCTGCTCGCAGGATCTTTCATTCTATTGGGTATCACCGGTTTGGTCTCATTGATGGGGCGCAAGTTTCTGATTCCAACCTTTGGACACGACGCATTTGCTTTCATCGCGGTTTGGTCAAAATGGATCCACAACAACGTGTCATGGGCCTTTATGCTTGGCTTGATCATGATCTTTGTGATGTGGGTCTTGCATAACTTGCCAGACAGAACCGACATCAAATGGCTGATGCAAGGCGGCGGGATATTCACCAAATCACACCCTCCGGCGAAAAAATTCAACGCCGGGCAAAAGCTGATCTTTTGGTCGGTCATCCTTCTGGGGGCATCCATTTCGGTCACCGGTCTTGCGTTGCTGTTCCCATTCGAGATCAACATGTTCGCCGCGACCTTCGCAAAGTTAAACAGCTTTGGGATCTCTGGGGCGCTTGGCCTTGGTGAACTCCCGACTGTCCTTGCGCCGCACGAAGAAATGCAGCTGGCACAGCTTTGGCATGCGATTGTCAGCTTTGTGCTGATGGCGATCGTACTTGCCCACATCTACATCGGGTCTGTTGGGATGGAAGGCGCATATGACGCCATGGGGTCCGGCGAGGTCGAAGAACAATGGGCCCGCGAACACCATTCAATTTGGGTGGATGAGGTCAAAGCAAAAGAAGGCGTTGCGCCCGAAGGTGCATCGCCCGCTGAATAGATGCACAAGGCGTGCTGCGCCTCATTGTTGTTGGCATTGCCTGTGCAAGCACAGGACTTTTTCACACTGCAAGGGCACGGCGGACCGATAATGGATATTGCCGTGTCGCCCTCTGGTCAAATCGCAACGGCGAGCTTTGACAACGCCGTTGGGGTCTGGGATCGCAGTTTACCTGTTTGGTACGACGGGCACAGGGCCGCGGTGAACGTTGCAACGTTCTGGACGGATGAGATCATATTGTCAGCCGGGGATGATTTTGATGTCTTGATCTGGACGGACCCGCAATCGCCGCGCGTGCTGGGGCAACATGACGCTAAGGTGTTGGCACTTGCAGTCTCTCATGAGGCCGAAATGGCCGCGTCCGCAAGCTGGGACGCAACCGTTGGACTATGGCCGCTAGAACTGGATGGGCAGGACGGGACTGCGGCCCCAATCAAACTTCGCGGTCACAGGCAGGGCGTCAACGATGTTGTCTTTTCGAACGATGGAAAGCGCCTATTTTCTGCATCAACTGATGGCACGATCCGGGTTTGGGATGTGGCGAGTGGCACGCAAACTCATCTTTTGGCCAGCCACGGTTTTGGGGTGAATGAGCTTGTACTGAACGAAGCGGATGGCTGGTTGGCCTATGGTGCGGTTGATGGCAGTACACGGTTCATCGACCCACATACCGGCGATCTGCTCCGAGACATCACGCTGGAACGACGCCCGATCCTGTCGCTGGCCTATGATGATAACTCTCGCCAATTGGCGGTTGGTGATGGGGATGGCTATATCATGCTGGTCGACACGACGGATATGTCCATCGCAAGGGACTTCCGCGCGACGCAGCAAGGGCCGGTTTGGGCGCTCGCCTTCTCGCCTGATGGGCTGAATATCCATGCAGGCGGCATCGATAACACCATGTACTCGTGGCCGATTGAGACGATGTCCCTGCACGAGCCGATGAATGCCGAGATCAGGTCATTTCTTGAAGATCCAGACGTTCTTGAAAACGGAGAGCGGCAGTACAAACGCAAATGCTCGATCTGCCATACTGTGACGGAAGGCAGCGAACGGCGGGCTGGTCCGACATTGCATCAGCTTTTTGGTCGCCCGGCGGGGACCGTCCCCGACTACAGCTACTCTGCGACGTTGCTACAAGCAGATATAGTCTGGTCAGCGGCGACGATAAATGCTTTGTTCGATGAAGGCCCAGACCACTATATTCCCGGCACGAAAATGCCAATGCAGCGGATCGCAGGCCAGCAGGATCGTGATGATCTTATTGACTATTTGCAACGCGTGACCGCCAGAAATGGAGACCTGGAATGAAAGCCATGCTGACAGCTTTTGCAGCCATTGCCGTGATCGCGGTTGGGGCAAGTATTGTTTTAGGCAACGCGGGCTTTTCCAGCCAAGAGCGTGCTGCTGGCGCATCGGTGCGCCTTGACGATTAACGGTAAGTATCGGGCAGGGCACTGACGACATGAACGATATCTGGGCGGGTCTTGGATCAGCGTTTTGGCTGATCGTGACCGGTGATCCTGACCTGATAGAAATCACGCTACGGTCCTTGCAGGTGAGCGTTTCCGCGCTTGTGATTGCCTCGCTCATTGCATTGCCTTTTGGTACGTGGCTTGCCATTCGCCGCTTTCGGTTCCGGCGGGCGACAATCGCGGCACTCAACGCGTTGATGGGCCTGCCCCCGGTTGTCGTCGGGTTGATTGTTTATCTTTTGCTGTCGCGCTCTGGTCCCTTTGGGGTGCTGGGGCTGCTTTTCACGCCAACGGCGATGATCATCGCGCAGGTCATCATTATCACGCCGCTGATTGCCTCGATCACGCATCAGGCGATGCGCGAGCTTTGGGCGGAGTATCACGACCTTCTGATTTCGCTGAATACCAGCAACTGGCAGCGCGTGCGCACGTTGATCTACGATGGCCGCCGGGCGCTGTTGACGGCGTCATTGGCAGGCTTCGGACGCGCGATTGGTGAGGTGGGCGCGATCATGATTGTCGGCGGCAACATTGATCACGCCACCCGCGTGCTAACAACCGCAATCGCGCTGGAAACTGGCAAAGGCGACTTTGCCTTGGCACTTGGTCTTGGCTTTGTCCTGATCGCGCTCGCGCTGATCGTGAACTTTGCGATCCATGTCCTGTCCCGGACCGAGCGAGAGGGCAGGTGGTAATGACCCTCACTGCAAAACTCAAAGATGTTTGCGTCAAGCGGCAGCACAAGACGATTTTGGGGCCGATCAGCTATGACCTGAACCCTGCGGGCATTACCATTGTACTGGGCCCTAATGGCGCCGGTAAGACCACCTTTCTAAAGGTGTTGCACGGTGTTGAGCGGTTGTCGTCCGGACATATGACATGGTCCGTTTCCGATGATGAAGCGCGCGCCTCTCAGGCCTATGTCTTTCAAAGCCCAATCATGTTGCGCCGGACAGTGCGCCAAAACCTTGCCTTTCCATTGCAACTGGTCGGAATGCCCAAAGCCCAAATCGCAGAGCGGGTCGAAAGCTGGGCACAAAAAATTGGCCTTGCGCAGGCATTGGAGGTTTCCGCGCCACGTCTCTCTGGCGGAGAAAAGCAAAAACTGGCGCTGGCGCGCGCGCTGATTCGAGAACCGAAGGTCGTGTTCTTGGATGAACCTTGTGCAAATCTCGACGGGCGCTCTACCCGCGAGATCGAGGCGTTGCTGATCAAAGCCAACGAGGCTGGAACAAGTATAATCATGACGACGCATCACATTGGGCAGGCGAAACGACTGGCTGAAAACGTCATCTTTCTTCTGGACGGCAAGATACACGACAGTGATGCAGCAGCATCATTTTTCACCACGTCACGCACGGCCGAGGCAGGCGCATTCCTTGCAGGAGACATCGTTGAATGATCCGGCCCTAACCCCAACCTGTATGGCGTCCTAAACTGATTGAGAATTCGGCACATCTGGTTGGTTTGATTGTGCGGCGTTCTGGCGGTTCCCCATGGCTGATTGATCAGGTGCCAGCGAAATTACGTCTGGGGTTTTGCCAAAGAAGACAAGCCCACACTATGTGAACTTCCGGAACAGTTTGGTTTGGTCAAACATATCTTCTAGCTCTTCGATGCGGGCCTTGGTTTGTGTCCAGTTCAACGTTTGCGCGGCTGAAATCATCGTTTCCAATAGCAGCATCGTCGTTGTCGCACTGTCCCAAGCTGATGGCACAACGATCCGATTGCTTAGGCAAACTGTTGCCAATTGATGCACCGGCGAACGCCACTGGTCGGTCATCAAAATGATCTGGGCCCCACGTTCATGGGCGAGTTCGGCCAGCTTTAGCGTGTTATTCTCGTATCGCCGCACGTCGAAGACGACGAAAACGTCCCCTTCCTTCGCATTCAGCAGGTAGTGGGGCCATGTGTTTGAGGTGGATTGCACATGCGTTACATCGGGCCGGATGACTTGCATATGCAGGAACAGGTATTCCGCCAAGGTATGTGTAATCCGACCTCCGACGATAAATAGATGTCGATCCACGTCCGCCATCAAATTGCAGGCATGGTCAAAGGCTGAAGGGTCAATCTGGCCCAACGTAAGGCGGATGTTTTCTATCACCGCCTCAGTAAAGCGATTGAGGATATGACCCGAGGGTGCTGCTTCTGCCCATGTGTCATGTTTGGCAATGGGCGTTTTTACTTTAGCTTTCAGTTCCTCGCGCAATGCTGCCTGAAATTCTGGGTACCCTTTGTAGCCAAGTTTTTGAACCATGCGGGCGACGGTCGGCACGGACACGCCCGCATCTTTTGCAAGGGCGGTCAGCGGACCAAGGCCTGAGGCTGGGTAGGTTTCCAGTACAGACAACGCCAGCTGCCGCTCTGCCCGTGTCAGGTCGTCCAACATCTTGTGGATGTGATCTGATATCGTTTGTGCGGCTTCTGCCATCGTCGTCTCCAGTTTATTCACAAAAATAACAGCGCAACTTGATGTGTTAAAAATATTTCATAATTGTGTTGACATGATCATCGCATTGCAAGCACTTTAATCCCTAGAGGTGGCTATGGTCGTACGTCAATCAGATGAAAGTGTTGTTGAGGTTTCGCGTGGCGAGGCCCGTTCAGCGATTGTCTTGGTTTGTGAACATGCCAGTCCCCATATTCCTGCAGCGTTGCTCGATTTGGGGATCAAACCCGCCGCAAGGCGAAGCCATGTAGCGTGGGATCCTGGTGCGATGGCCGTGGCCCAACAGCTGTCGCAACACCTAGACGCGGTGCTTGTCGCATCAACCGTGTCCCGCCTTGTCTATGATTGTAATCGCCCGCCAGAGGCTCCCGACGCGATACCGACGCGCAACGAAGCCTATGAAGTGCCGGGCAACGTAGGCCTGACTGATGAAGAGAAACACGCTCGGGTCGTGCGCTATTACATCCCATTTCGCGAAAGACTTGCATCAGAGATTGCCCGCCGCACCGATCCTGTCATCGTCACGATTCACAGCTTCACACCGATTTACAACGGCGAAAAGCGCGATGTCGAGATCGGCGTTTTGCATGATCGTGATAGTGTGTTGGCCGACGCGGTAATGCGGGTCGCCGACAGTCGCGATGTACGCCGCAATGCCCCATACGGCCCCGAAGACGGGGTGACACACACCTTGAAAGAACATGCGATCAGGTATGGTCATCTCAACGTGATGATCGAAGTGCGGAACGATTTGATCGCAGATGACGCCGGACAAACGGCCATGGCCAAGACGCTAGCAGGTTGGATCACGCAAGCGCTGGAAACCTTGGGGGTCGATACATGCAAGGCCTGATGCGCGGATATATTCGCGGTGTCGATGCCGTGAACTATCGGCTGGGCCGGGTGGCGATGTACGGGATCTTTGTGCTGATGGGAATCCTCCTGTGGTCCTCGGTCAGCAAAACGTTCTTTCTGCCAACGCTCTGGACGCTGGAAATGGCGCAGTTCGTGATGGTTGGATACTATATCCTGGGTGGGCCATATTCCCTGCAGCTAGGCTCGAATGTGCGCATGGACTTGCTGTACGGCGACTGGTCTGTGCGGCGAAAAGCCTGGTTTGACGCGATCACAGTGCTGTTCCTGATCTTCTATCTTTGTGTGCTGATTTATGGGGCCGTCAGCTCAACTGCATATTCCCTAGGATACTGGAAAAGCGCGCCATTCTCGTTTCTTGCAGGCCTCGTCACTGGCGCTGAGGAGATCGGCACGCTGGAAAGATCGTCGTCCTCGTGGCGTCCGTATCTTTGGCCAATCAAAGTGGTGATGATTGTCGGTTTCTTCTTGATGCTGCTGCAATGCATTTCGGAGTTCTTCAAGGATATCCTGCGTCTCAAGGGTGCTGAAATCTGATGCCTTATGAGATGATCGCGACCCTCATGTTCTCGACCATGATGCTGATGCTGCTCACTGGGCAGCGGGTGTTTGGCGCAATAGGGTTTGTGGCGGTTGTCGCGGCCTTGCTGCTATGGGGCGACAAGGGCGGGTATGACATCGGCTTTGCCGCCGCGATGAAGCTGATGAAATGGTATCCGCTTCTAACGCTGCCCATGTTCATTTTCATGGGTTACGTCTTGAGTGAATCCAAGATTGCCGATGACCTTTACAAGATGTTTCACGTCTGGATGGGCGGTTTGCGGGGCGGGCTTGCCATCGGGACGATTGGATTGATGGTGCTGATCTCGGCAATGAACGGTCTAAGCGTCGCGGGCATGGCGATTGGTGCCACAATTGCGCTGCCCGAGTTGCTGAAACGCGGTTACGATAAGCGCATGGTAACAGGGGTCATTCAGGCGGGATCATCGCTTGGCATTCTGGTGCCGCCATCCGTCGTGCTTGTGCTTTACGCGATGATCGCGCGGCAACCGGTCGGTCAGCTATGGCTGGCCGGAGTTGTGCCGGGGCTGATGATGGCGGCAATGTTCATCCTTTACATCGTCATCCGCTGTTGGAAAAATCCCGATCTTGGACCCGCTTTGGATGCGGAAGAGCGCGACCTGCCAATGGCTGAAAAGCTGCGGTTGCTTCGCGCCGGACTGCTGCCACTGATCATCTTTGCGGTAATGATGGTGCCTTTTGTCAACGGGTGGACATCGCTGGTCGAAAGCTCTGCCATCGGCGCGATGACAGCCTTCATGGCGGCGGTGTTTAAGGGCCGCATGACCCGTGAAGTGTTCGAGAATTCGGTCCGCAATACGCTGGGCATCACCTGCATGTTCATGTGGATCATCCTTGCAGCACTGGCCTTTGGGGCGGTGTTCGATGGGCTGGGCGCTGTAAAGGCCATCGAAAGCCTGTTCACCGAACGCCTTGGCTTGAACCCGTGGGTGATCCTGATCTTGATGCAGCTTTCGTTTATCTTGATGGGGACCTTTTTGGATGACACGGCAATGCTGGTCATCGTGGCTCCGCTGTACGTGCCGCTGGTTGGGGCGCTTGGGTTCGATTTGATCTGGTATGGGATCCTCTACACCATCACCTGCCAGATTGCGTATATGACGCCGCCATTCGGCTACAACCTGTTCCTGATGCGGGCGATGGCCCCGCCTGAGATCAGCATCCAAGACATCTATCGTTCCATCGGGCCATTTGTTCTGGTGATGATTGGGGCGCTCATCCTCGTGATGGTGTTCCCGCAACTGGCACTTTGGCTACCGACCTATGTTTACGGAAATTAAAAACTGAGAACTCCGCCAACGGAGCTGAAATCAAACTAGGAGAGTATCATGACCACAAGACGTAACTTCATTCGGAATGCCGGCCTTGCCGGGGCCGCGACCTTGGCGGCACCTTCGGTTGCACGTGCGCAAGAAGCGATCAAATGGCGCTTTCAGACCTACGCGGGTTCTGCCCTGGGTGAGCATGTGACCAAGCCAGTCATCGACTACATTAACACCGCCGCCAACGGTGAGCTAGAAGTGGAGCTGTTCTATGCCGATCAGATCGTCCCCACGGGCGAGCTGTTTCAGGCCCTGCAGCGGGGTACGATTGATGGCGTGCACTCTGACGACGATTCCATGGCTTCACCTACACCTTTGCAGCAGTTTGGTGGGTACTTCCCGTTTGCGACCAAGCACATCCTTGATGTGCCTGTGCTGTTCAACCAGTACGGCCTGAAGGAAATCTGGGAAGAAGAATATGCCAAAGTTGGTGTCAAATGGTTGTCGGCTGCGGGACAGGACCCCTGCAACTTCAACACAACCAAAGAGATCACCAGCGTGGCTGACCTTGATGGTTTGCGGCTATATACCTTCCCCACCGCAGGCCGGTTCCTGACGCAATTTGGCGTTGTTCCGGTGAACATCCCATACGAGGATGCCGAAGTTGCCGTGCAAACAGGCGAATTGGACGGCATGGCATGGTCCGGCATCACCGAGGACTACACCGTCGGATGGGCTGACGTGACCGACTATTTCCTGACCAACAACATCTCGGGTGCTTGGATCGGGTCATGGTTCGTGAACGAAGAACGTTGGGCCGATCTACCAGAGCACCTTAAGGCTATCGTGATGGCCGCGACGGAAGCAGGACATACCTATCGCAACCAGTGGTACTGGGGCGGTGAAGCGGCACTGCGCGCCAATGGCGATAAGTTGCAGCTGCGGTCGGTTCCGGCGAACGAATGGGCCGAGGTTGAAAACGCTGCCAAAGAGTTCTGGGAAGAAGTGGCGCAGGAAGGCGAAGTGCATCAGAAGATCGTCAACATCTTCAAAGAGTACAATGCCGTCATCAATCAGGCCGGTGCCCCCTACAATTTCGAGTAGGGCAACGCAGAAAATATCAAACCATCCCGCATTGCATGCGGGGTGGTTTCAACGCGGATAAGGAAACTGATAATGGCTGGCAATCTCACGTTTGAGGCACTCAAAACGGCTGTCAAGGACGGTTCCATCGACACAGTCCTGACCTGTTTTCCAGACATGCAGGGCCGCTTGATGGGTAAACGCTTTCATGGCGTTAACTTTGTTGAGACGTCATTCAAGGAAACGCATTGCTGCAACTACCTGCTGGCCACCGATTTGGAGATGGCCACACCTGACGGTTATGCCGCGAGCAGCTGGGAACAGGGCTATGGTGACTACATCATGGCACCCGATTTGACGACGATCCGCATTTTGCCGTGGCTTGAGGGCACGGCGATGGTCTTGTGTGACATCCTTGATCACCACACGCACGCACCGGTGCCCCATGCCCCGCGGCAGATGCTGAAAAGGCAGATTGCCCGCCTGAAAGAACTGGGCTTTGACGCGATGATGGCGACCGAGTTGGAGTTCTTTTTGTTCGAAAAGTCCTTTGACGATATCCGCAAAGGTGGCTTCCGCGATCTGACCCCGATCAGTGGGTATAACGAAGATTACAACATCCTGCAGACCACCAAGGAAGAAGGCGTGATGCGCCCGATCCGCAATCACCTGTTCGGCGCTGGTCTGCCAATTGAGAATACCAAAGGCGAGGCCGAGACCGGTCAGGAAGAGCTGAATATCCGCTATGCCGACGCCCTTGATTGCGCCGATCACCATACGATTGCGAAAAACGGGATTAAGGAAATCGCTTGGCAGCAGGGCTATGCAGCAACGTTTCTGCCAAAGTGGGACCATACAAAGGTAGGTAGCTCATCTCATGTGCATCAGTCGCTGTGGGTTGACGGCACGCCTGCATTTTTTGACGCCAATGCTGACCTCGGCATGTCTGATGTGATGCGGTATTATATGGCTGGGTTGATCGCCTATGCCCCGGATTACACGTTCTTTCTGGCCCCCTACATCAACAGCTACAAGCGTTTCGCCAAAGGCACATTTGCCCCGACAAAGACGGTCTGGTCCGTGGACAACCGCACGGCTGGCTTCCGGTTGTGTGGCGATGGCACCAAAGGCATCCGTGCTGAATGCAGGATTGGTGGATCTGATCTGAATCCCTATCTGGCTCAGGCCGCGATGTTGGCAGCCGGAATAAAAGGGATCGAGGATAAGATGGAATTGGCCCCGCCGACTAGGGGCGATGTTTATGAGGACGCCAAGGCGCAGGACATTCCGCAAACGCTGCGCGCAGCAACCGAGACATTGCGCAACTCTGCAATGTTGCGCGCGGCGATGGGTGACGATGTGATTGATCACTACACCCGCAGCGCGGAATGGGAACAAGAAGAATTCGACCGTGTCGTGACCGATTGGGAAATCGCGCGCGGTTTTGAAAGGGCTTAAGAATGATCAAATGTGTGTCCCCAATTGGCGGGTCCGTTTATGTAGAACGTCCCACGTTATCTGCCATAGATGCCAAAGCGGCCGTAGCGCGTGCAAAAGCCGCTCAAAAAGAGTGGGCTGCGCGACCGTTGGAGGACCGGATTGCCCTCGTGCAGACCGGTGTCGCGAATGTTGGTGCCATGAACGATGAAATCGTCCCTGAACTGGCGCATCAAATGGGTCGGCCCATTCGGTATGGCGGTGAATTTGGTGGGTTCAACGAGCGGGCCAGTTACATGGCCGACATCGCCAAGGATGCTTTGGCCGATATTGTTATCGAGGATAGTGATACTTTCCGCCGTGCAATCAAACGCGTCCCACATGGCGTCGTGCTGGTCGTGGCCCCGTGGAATTACCCCTTTATGACAGCCATCAACACAGTCGCCCCAGCCCTGATTGCAGGCAACACAGTCATCCTGAAACACGCAAGCCAAACACCTTTGGCCGGCGAGCGGATGGCGCAGGCATTTCATGCCGCAGGCGTGCCGGAAGACGTGTTTCAGAATGTGTTTCTGGATCACCAGACAACGTCAGATCTGATTGCCGCAAAGTCCTTTGGCTTTGTGAACTTCACGGGCTCTGTCGGTGGGGGGCAAGCGATAGAGCGGGCCGCGGCGGGCACATTTACCGGCGTCGGGCTAGAGCTGGGCGGCAAAGACCCCGGCTATGTTTGCGATGACGCCGATCTAGACGCCGCCGCTGAGACGTTGATTGATGGCGCGATGTTCAATGCTGGCCAGTGTTGTTGCGGGATTGAGCGGATTTATGTCGCCGAGCAGCATTTTGACGCCTTTGTCGAAAAGGCGGTGGCGATCGTCAGTGGCTACAAGCTGGGCAATCCGCTGGACCCAGAGACGACGCTGGGACCGATGGCGCACAAGCGTTTTGCAGATGAGGTACGCCGGCAAACAGCAGAAGCGATTGCCGACGGGGCCAAGGCCCATATCGCGACTTTCGCGCAGGATGATGGCGGCGCCTACCTAACCCCTCAGATACTCACCAATGTGACCCATGATATGCGGGTGATGCGTGATGAAAGTTTTGGTCCGGTTGTGGGGATTATGCCTGTAAAGGATGACGCAGAGGCGATCCGACTGATGAACGACAGCCATTTTGGGCTGACCGCATCGGTCTGGACGGGCGATGTGGCCCGCGCTGAAGCAATCGCGGATCAGATCGAAACCGGCACCGTCTTTATGAACCGTGCGGATTATCTTGACCCGGCCCTATGCTGGACCGGCTGCAAAGACACTGGGCGGGGCGGGGGTCTTTCGTTGATCGGGTATCACAATCTCACCCGTCCAAAATCTTACCACTTAAAGAAAGCCTAAGATATGTCGCTGATCGCAAATTGGTCCTACCCAACCACTATCCGTTTCGGCGCTGGCCGCATTTCCGAGATTGCAGATGCTTGCCGCTCTGCTGGCATCAGAAAGCCACTGCTGATCACGGATCGTGGTTTGGCGAATATGGATATCACGACGAAGACGCTGGACCTGTTGGAGGCGGCGGGCCTTGGACGTGCAATCTTTGCGGATGTGGACCCGAACCCGAACGAGAAAAACGCGACGGCCGGCGTTCAGGCCTACAAGGATGGTGATCACGACGGGGTTGTTGCTTTCGGCGGCGGGTCTGGTCTTGATTTGGGGAAATTGGTGGCCTTCCTCGCGGGGCAGACACGCCCTTTGTGGGATTTTGAAGACATTGGCGATTGGTGGACCCGCGCGGATGCCGATGCCATCGCGCCGATTGTCGCTGTGCCGACGACTGCTGGAACAGGATCCGAGGTTGGCCGTGCGTCCGTCATCACCAATTCTGAGACAGAAGAGAAAAAGATCATCTTCCACCCGAAGTTTCTGCCGACGATCGTGATTTGTGACCCCGAACTGACGGTTGGCATGCCAAAGTCGATCACGGCTGGCACTGGCCTTGATGCGTTCGCCCATTGCGTCGAGGCGTTCTGTTCACCCCACTACCACCCGATGTCGCAAGGCATGGCACTCGAAGGGATGCGGTTGGTGACGGAGTTTCTGCCGCGAGCCTTCGCAGACGGGACTGATCTGGAAGCGCGCGCTCAGATGATGTCAGCGGCAGCGATGGGCGCGACGGCATTTCAAAAGGGGTTGGGTGCGATCCATGCGCTCTCGCATCCGATTGGCGCGATTTATCACACCCATCATGGGACAACGAACGCGGTCTGTATGCCTGCGGTCTTGCAGTTCAACAAACCCGCAATTGAAGGCATTATTACGCAAGCGTCCGACTATCTTGGGATAGCAGGCGGATTCGATGGATTTTGCGCCCATGTAGACGATCTGAACGCGTCACTGGGTATTCCAAAGACGCTCACAGCGCTCGGCGTCACTGATCCGGATATCGACCGCATCGTTGCAGGCGCGCTGAGCGACCCCAGTACGGGCGGGAATCCTGTGGTGATGACCAAGGAAAACACCCGGGAACTGTTGCTGGCATGCTTGTGAGGTTACGAAAAATTATCGCGATGCAAGCACCGCACTGTCCAGCTAGTCGCGCGGCGCGTTTAGCTGATCAAACATAGACACATGACAGAGGTCTGACTTAATATCGTTACAAAAACCTAATCTATAACAGCAAACTGAACATCCATAGGGGGAAGAGTTCCATGAAGTTTTCACTGGTATCAACCGTTACTGTTGCGGCGGCATTGACAGCACAAATAGCGCAAGCAGATACGCTGCGGTTGCTGACTTGGGGTGGCTACGCGCCTCAAGAGGTCATCGATATGTTCGAGGCCGAGACCGGTCATACGGTCGAAGTCACGACATCTAACAATGAGGAAATGATCGCCAAGCTACGCGCCACCAACGGCAGCGGCTTTGATCTGGCCCAACCAAGCCAGGACCGGATTGCCAGCGCACAAGAAGAGTTTGGGATCTACAAGCCGATTGATATGTCGAAAGTGACCGCCGAACTGTTCATCCCGTCGATGCTTTCTGCAACGGCTGGCAACACGACTTATGAAGGTGAGGTGTACGGCCTTCCACATGTTTGGGGCACCAGCGGTCTTGTTGTGAACACAGCGTTGGCGGGCAACGTGACCGACTACACTGATTTGTGCGATGCATCCGTCGCCGGTCAAGTGTCCTATCGCCTGAAGCGCCCGACGCTGATCGGATTTGCTTATTCGATGGGCCTGGACCCGTTTGCCGCCTATGGCGATCCCGACGCCTATCAAAGCATTCTCAATGAGGTCGAAGCCGAGCTGACCGAATGCAAACCGAACGTCAGAACCTACTGGGATGGCGGCGATGAGATCAAGAACCTGCTGCGTTCCGGCGAGGTTGTAGCATCTATGGCATGGGATACGGGTGGCTGGCAGTTGAACGCTGACAATCCCGATATCACCTTCGTCGCACCAGAGGCTGGCGCCTTGGGGTGGATTGACACCTTTGTACTGCCTGCACGTGGTCGCGCGGATGACGCTGCTTATGACTGGATCAACTTTGTGATGCAGCCTGAAATCGCGGCAATGATCACCAATACCGCCGGCAACTTCACAGCGGCTGTGGATGGTGATGCAGGTGTTAGCGCAGACCTTAAAGCCCGCTATCAAGGCAGCTTTGATCAGGCTGCGATCGACAACATCAAGTGGTATCCGCCCGTGCCTGCTGGTTTGGAGGCACTGGAAGGCGCGACGCTCGACCGGATCAACGCGGCGAACTAAGCCCATTTGAAACCAACATAAAGGGCACCTCGTGGTGCCCTTTTTAACCTGCGAGGGTGCAATTTGTCCGTCCCCCATCCCGACCTTGTGTGCAGTGACCTGACGAAAGATTTCGACGCGTTTCGCGCCGTCGATCACGTCAGCTTTGAGGTTCCGCAAGGATCATTCTTTTCCATCCTCGGCCCGTCTGGCTGTGGCAAGACGACCTTATTGCGCATGATTGCAGGGTTCCAATCACCCACAAGCGGTGACCTGCGGATCAAGGGCAAGTCAATGATTGGCGTGCCGCCAAACAAGCGGCCTGTGTCGATGGTGTTTCAGCATCTGGCCCTGTTTCCGACGATGAATATCGGCGACAATGTTGGCTTTGGTTTACGCCAACGTGGTGTCGCCAAGTCTGAGATCAAGACGCGTGTAGCAGAAGTTCTTGAGCGGGTCGGCCTGCCAGGTGTGTCAGCACGGCGGATCGATCAGATATCTGGTGGGCAAAAGCAGCGCGTCGCCATTGCCCGCTGCATGGTGCTGGAGCCGGATGTGCTGTTGCTCGACGAACCTCTGGGCGCGCTCGACCTGAAGCTGCGAGAGCATATGAAAGTGGAGCTGAAATCGTTGCAGGCCGCTTTCAACACGACTTTTGTCTACATCACCCACGACCAGTCAGAGGCTTTGATGATGAGCGACAACATCGCGGTGATGAACAACGGCCAGTTCGAGCAGATTGGCACCCCGCACGATGTCTATCACGCGCCGAGCTCTGCTTTTGTTGCGGGCTTCGTTGGTGACGCAAATAAGATCAATGCTAAGGTTTCAGCGGTGAACGGTGCTGTGCTGACACTGATATCTGATCGCGGATCAGAGATGAAAATCGACGCGCCGGCCAATGGGTTGAGCGTTGGGCAAAGTGCGCAGGTGTTCCTGCGGCCTGAAGCCATAGAACTGGGCGGCGCAGACGACGGCGTGAATGTGTCGCGTGGCGAGGTCGATTCCGTCCTGTTTAACGGCGCCAACAGCAGTGTGACGGTGAAAGACCAAACCGGTGACTTTTTGAAAGTCGCCTTGCCCCAAACCGGTCGTTTCGCGAACTTACGTAAAGGCGATAGTGTGTTCACCCGATGGGACCCAAAGCAGGCCCGCTGCTATCCTGCGCCGGGGGCTTGAGCGATGGCTTCTGACACCTCTCGCCTTGGGTTCTACCTGTTGCTCGCCCCGATCCTACTTTGGCTCGTGATCCTTATTATCCTGCCGCATATCGGACTTTTCATCGTCTCTATCAGTGAAAAGATCGGGCCGCGGGAATACGAGACCGGGTTTGACAATTATGCAGCCTTCTTTGGTGAACCGCTGTACTGGCGCACCTTTGCACGCACCGCGATCATGTCGATCCTCGCGACGGTCTTGACCCTGATCCTTGGGTTTCCGATTGCCTACTACATTGCCAAACTGACGCGGGGTCGGACGAAGACCACGCTTTTCCTGATGTGCATGATCCCATTTTGGGTGTCTGAACTTGTGCGTACATTCGGCTGGATGATCCTGCTGCGCGAAACCGGGGTGATTTCTAACGCCCTTCAGTACCTTGGCCTAGTCGATGGCCCGGTTGAGATGCTGTATAATGATGCCGCGATCATGATGGGCCTTGTTTACACCTCGATCCTGTTCATGGTCGTACCATTGGTGACCACGCTGGACAGTCTTGACGATAGTCTGATCGAAGCGGGCTATGACTTGGGCGGGACCAGCACGTCGATTATGCGTGAGATCGTGATCCCCCACGCAATGCCTGGTATCGTGTCGGGATGTATCGTGGTCTTTATGCTGTCACTTGGGAACTATCTGACGCCGATACTGTTGGGCGGGAAAGACAGCCTGTGGTTCACGGGCATGATCTACACCCAATTCATAACCCGCTTTAACTGGGAGTTGGGATCTGCGTTTGGGTTCTTGCTGCTGGCGCTATCGTCCCTTGTGGTTTTTGCAGGGCTAAAGCTGTCGCGCCAATCGCTGATTGAAACGATGGGGCGCACATGATCCCCACTGTACCCCAACCCAGCTTTGCCAAATGGTGTTACCGCGCCTATGTCACGGCGTTCTTCGTTTACTTGGCCCTACCACTGACTGTTGTTTGTGTCTTCGCCTTTAACAACAGTGTCTTCCCGTCACTGCCGTGGGAAGGTTTCACACTCGCATGGTTCTTCGGCACCGAAGCGCCCTTTATCGGGGTGTTCCACGAACGCGCGATCATTCGGTCCATCGGCACTTCAGCTTTTGTAGCGACGTGGGTGTCCGGCCTCGCCGTGGCAGTCGGTACCTGCAACGCATTTTTGTTTGTGCGGCATGAATTCCGCGGCAAGGGGCTGCTGTATATGCTCATGCTACTGCCGCTGATCATTCCGGGGGTAATCCTTGGGATTTCGATATTGGTGTTCTCCAGTTCGGTTGCCAACACGTTGGAAGACGCGACAGGTCTGTGGTTTGATGGCCTGCGCCCCGGTCTGATCCTCGTTATCCTCGGTCAGTTTTCGTTTATCACAACCTTCGCTACGCTGGTCATCTCGGCCAGACTGCAAAAGTTTGACCCGAGCCTAGAGGAAGCTGCCCTGAACCTTGGCGCCAGCAAATGGGGCGCCATCCGGCAGATCACGCTGCCGTTTCTAACTCCTGCCATCGTGGCCTCGGCGGTTGTGTCGGTGCTGATGAGTTTCGAGAATTTTAACACCACACTGATGCTGGTGGGATCTGACTCGCCGTTGACCATCACAATGTTCGACAAGCTCAAGCAAGGATCGACACCCGTTCTGAACGCGGTGTCGTTGCTATTGATCATGGTGTCGGCAGTACTTGGGATGATGTCACTATTGTTCCAAGGCAGGAAGCGTTAGCACATACGGCGCATTTCGATTGAGCTGTCAGGACAAAAGCGCGAACAACTCCGCTAGGTGAACCAGCTTCTACACGTCAAACTGCCTGCCAGCGTCTGCCACCTGATCTATTCGCACCAGCCTATCTTCCTCCCCGCGAGAAAAGGCGGACAGGTCAATTGGGGCGAATGCAGCTCTGACCGCGCAACAAACGATAATAAACAAATATTGTGGAATTTGGTGCCCAGGAGAGGACTCGAACCTCCACGTCCATACAGACACCAGCACCTGAAGCTGGCGCGTCTACCAATTCCGCCACCTGGGCAGGTCACGTGAGGGGCGATTTACGCGCGGTTGTTGGTCCTGTCAACGCGATTCGAGGTGAAAAGCGCTTTGCTTGATTGAATCATCAGGATTGCGCCTTGTCTGACCATTGGGGGGCGGATAAACCCGTCATGGAAATCTAAGAGGTCACCCCAATGTCCAACCTTGTCACGATCTTTGGCGGTTCCGGTTTTGTCGGTCGCTATATTGCCCTCCGCATGGCCAAAGAAGGCTGGCGTGTTCGTGTTGCTGTGCGCAACGTGAACGAGGCGATGTTCGTGCGTCCCTACGGTGTTGTGGGGCAGGTTGAACCTGTGTTCTGTAATATCCGTGATGACGCTAGCGTTGCTGCTGTGACAGACGGTGCGGATGTTATCGTCAACTGCGTTGGCGTTCTGGATGAAGTTGGCAAGAATACCTTTTCTGCCGTGCAGGCAGAGGGTGCCGAACGTATCGCCCGTGTTGCTGCTGCGCATGATGTGGCGCGGATGGTGCATATCTCGGCCATTGGTGCGGATGCGGATGCCCAAAGTGAATACGCCCGGACCAAGGCTGCCGGTGAGGCGGGCGTTCTGGCCCATATGCCGGATGCCGTCATTCTGCGCCCTTCAATAATTTTTGGCCCTGAAGATGAATTCTTTAACCGCTTCGCCGGGATGAGTCGGTTTGGCCCTGTTCTGCCAGTCATTGGTGCTGGGACGAAGTTTCAACCTGTTTATGTCGACGATGTTGCAGCGGCTGCGACGCAGGCCGTGTTGGGTGAAGCCGCCTCCGGCATCTATGAGCTTGGTGGTCCGGAGGCGCATAGCTTCCGCGAGTTGATGCAGTTGATGCTGGGTGTCGTTCATCGCCGCCGCTTGATCATCAACATACCGTTCTGGGCAGCCCGTGCGATGGCGTCGGTCTTTGCGATTGGCCGTGCCTTGACGCTTGGTCTGGTGAAGGGTCCTGTGACCAAGGATCAGGTGATCAATCTTGCCATCGACAATGTCGTGTCAGAGGACGCGCAGGGCTTTGACGCTTTGGGGATTGTCCCCACGGCGATGGAGGCTGTGTTGTCGGACTATCTGTGGCGTTTCCGCCCCTCTGGTCAGTACGACGCGATCAAGGATTCTGCCAAGAACCTGCGCAATACCTAGGTATACGCGATCCAGAGCAGGATGACCCCGAGCCCAATCCGGTAGATCACGTAGGGTGTGAAGCTCACTGATTTTAGCAAGCGCATCATCAGCGTTAGTGCGCACAGTGCAGCCACAAAGGACATGGCCACGACGATCCCGATATCGCGCAGCACGCTGGCGTCTGCGGTGCCGATCACATCAAGACTTAGTAATGCGCCAGAGGCGATGATCGTCGGGATCGACATCAGCATTGCAAGGCGAGCAGCGTCTGTGCGCGTGTAGCCCAACATGCGCCCGGCGGTGATTGTGATACCCGACCGCGACGTGCCGGGGATCAACGCCACAGCCTGCCAGAGCCCCATTTTGAACGCATCTTTTAGCGACCAGCGTTCGGTTGTTTTTTCTGTTGCTCCGGTCTGGTCGGCCCAATAAAGCAAGACCCCAAATATGATCATCGCCCAGCCGATGACGGTGATCCCGCGCATTGCCTCTGACAGCCCCGTCAGTTTCAGGATCAGCCCCACGATGATCACCGGGATGGTGGCGATCAGTAGGCAGAGCGCGAGGAATGCGCCCTTGGTGTCGATCTTGCCACGCAGCAGGCGCAATGTCCCCACCAATGCCAGCCGCACGTCAGACGAGAAATACAGGACCACTGCCGCGAGGGTGCCCAGATGGGCAGCGACGTCAATGATTTGGCCTTGATCGGCCAACCCGGTCAGCGACGGCAAAAGGATCAGATGCCCGGATGAGGACACCGGCAGGAACTCTGTCAGGCCCTGGATCAGAGCAATAAGAAGGAGGTTGAAGGTGGTCATGCGTCCAGACTTTGATTCGGATACCACAACCTAACCCACGAGAATCTTGGGGGAAGGGCGCATATAGGTATACTTCGGACCTAATCTTAGGAGATTTCTGCCGTGTTTGGTTGTCAGTGTGAGAATTTTCCCTCATATAGGTCAATAATACTGCCTTTTCATTCCAAAAGAGTCGTTCTAAAAGGCGGCTCGCCTCGCGAAACGGGAGAAGAACCATGGCTGGCCAGAAAATGCTGAAGTTCACGAAGGTGGAACGCGACATGCCGGAAAAGCGTGCGCCAAATCTACGCAATCAGGATTTCGGCGAGATCTACGCAGAGTACGCCAGCGAGAAGGCCGCCGAGCAAGCCAGCCGGTGCAGCCAGTGTGGTGTGCCCTATTGCCAGACCCATTGCCCGTTGCACAACAACATCCCTGATTGGTTGCGTTTGACTGCCGAAGGTCGTCTGCAAGAGGCCTATGAGATCAGCCAGGCCACGAATACGTTCCCCGAAATCTGCGGCCGCATTTGCCCGCAGGACCGCCTGTGTGAAGGCAACTGCGTGATCGAACAATCCGGCCACGGCACCGTCACCATTGGCTCGGTTGAGAAATACATCACTGACACGGCCTTTGAAGAAGGCTGGGTGAAGCCCATCCGCCCGCATGCGGAGCGCGGCGAAAGCGTGGGCATCATTGGCGCAGGCCCCGGTGGTCTGGCTGCTGCGGATATGTTGCGCCGCCAAGGTGTGCAGGTGACGGTTTATGACCGCTATGATCGTGGGGGCGGTTTGCTGACCTACGGCATCCCCGGTTTCAAGCTGGAGAAGGATATCGTCATGCAGCGCATGACGCAGCTGGAAGACGGCGGCGTCCAGTTTGTGATGAACTGCAACGTGGGCGAGGACCTGTCGTTTGATGCCATTCGCGGCAAACATGACGCAGTACTGATTGCAACAGGTGTCTATAAAACAAGAGACCTGCCCGATTCCGGTGCCGAAGGCATCGTCAATGCCATCGACTATCTGACGGCTAGCAACCGCAAGAGCTTTGGCGACGAAGTGCCAGAGTTTGAAAGCGGAGAATTGAATGCCGATGGCAAGCGCATTGTTGTCATTGGCGGCGGCGATACAGCGATGGACTGTGTCCGCACCGCCGTGCGGCAGGGCGCTGAAAGCGTCAAATGCCTCTACCGCCGTGACAAGGCCAATATGCCGGGTTCACAGCGCGAAGTGCAGAACGCCGAAGAAGAAGGCGTAGAATTTGTCTGGCTCTCTGCCCCCGACGGGTTTGAAGGTGATGCTGTGACAGGCGTGAAGGTACAAAAGATGCGCCTTGGCGCCCCCGATGCCACGGGTCGTCAGGCACCAGAACTGATCGAAGGTGCTGATTACGTCGAAGGCGCTGATCTGGTGATCAAGGCGCTGGGCTTTGAACCCGAAGACCTGCCCGCGCTTTGGGGTGTTGAAGGTCTTGAGGTCACGCGTTGGGGCACGGTAAAGGCCGACTTTGGCACCGGTCAGACCACCCTTGAAGGTGTCTTTGCCGCGGGTGATATCGTGCGCGGTGCATCGCTTGTTGTCTGGGCGATCCGTGATGGGCGTGACTGTGCGACGGCAATTCTGGAATACTTGGGGCAAGCGGCCACGGTGGCCGCTGAATAAGGCGGCTGTGGGGGCACAGACGATGTACTCACACCCGCCAGACGCACCACTAGATTAGGTCACACTCACTGACCCGGAAGGTAGATAAATGATGAAGCTCGCAGCCCTCCTGACAGCCCTGACATTGGCAACCCCTGTGGTGGCCCAGCAAAGTTTTGCCGCACCCGAAGGCTGTGAGGCCAAGCTGACAGTGCAGCACAAATCCTGTGTTTTGATCAACGTCTGGACATGCGAGGCCGACAACCCTGGCGATCAGTGGATTGCCTTGATCAGCCAGCAGGGTGTGTTCAGCGTGCAGCGCGTTGATTCCGAATTCCAATGGCTCGAAAACTACAAAGTCACCGGCAACGAACAGTTGATTACCCCTGCCGACGACCCAGCATCCTTAACTGAACTTTTCGAGAACCAGGTCGACACCTGGGACTTTACGATTGAGACCGAAGGCGGCACTGAACGTAATGTCGGCTTTGATACCCTCACCGGAGAGACCACCGTTATCGACGGTGAAGAACTGCTGAACACCGAATATGCGGGCCGGACCGTTGATCAGGATGGTGTCGAGTTGGACGTCGGCAGTGGCCGTCAGTTTGTCAGCGAAAAACACCGTTTGTTTTTCTTTGGTGAGGCTTGGCAGGACGAAACGCCAGATCAGATCATTGATATGTCCCCGGTAGAGTTCATCTATCCAGACGAGCCGGGTTTTTTCAGCGACCAGCCGAAGTATGAATGCAACGAAATCGACGCGAGCTATCAGCCATGAGGTTTGCCGCCCTTTTCTTGTGTCTTGCAGCACCGGCCGTTGCTCAGGACGGCCCTGCGCAGTTCAGCCTGCCAGCGGGGTGCGATGCCTATCTGACGGTCCAGACTGAAAGCTGTGAAGTCAGTCACTACTTTACCTGTGCGACTGATCCCGCCGACAACCAACACCGCGTGTCACTGGACGAACAGGGCATGACCTATCTGGGCATGATCGACCGCGAAACACAGTGGATCGAGAGTTATCACGCGATTAGCGGCCATAGCGAAGCGCTGGAAGCCGATCCCGCCGAACGCGCCTCACTTTCTGAGTTGATCGAGACCGGGGTCGATGATTTTGACTTTCGGACCTTGTCGGATGAGATCGGAGCGACACGTTTCGTAGGTCAGGACACGTTGACCGGTCGTCAGATCACCATTGATGGCGTCACACTGGACGAGACGACATACGACATCGCCGCCTATGATGAGGCTGGCAACGTCGTTTGGGAGGCCGAGGGCAATGAGTTCATCAGCCGAAACTGGCGTATCTTCCTGTCAGGCAGCGGCACGGTGACGACCGCAGACGGCAGCTATGACCGCACCAATCGCCCGGTCGAGTTTATTTACCCCGGTGAGCCGGGTTTCCTGAGCAGCCACCCCAAACACGGTTGCGGTGTCTCTATATCTTAAGAATTGAATGCAAGCCCATCTGCAACGCGGATGGCCCCGCCCACGAAAGGAATACGCCATGACAACCTATGATCAATCTTGGGTCGCCGCCGAAGAAGCCAAGCGTCAGTGGATGGCCGAAAACGGCCTTTACAAGGACGATGATGAACATGCCTCTTGTGGCGTGGGCCTTGTGGTTTCGATTGACGGCAGCGCCTCGCGTGGTGTGGTTGAAAAAGGCATTGATGCGCTCAAGGCGGTCTGGCACCGCGGCGCCGTTGATGCCGATGGCAAGACCGGCGATGGCGCGGGTATTCACGTCCAGATCCCGGTGCCCTTCTTTCAGGATCAAATCCGCCGCACCGGCCACGTGCCCAAAGATGATGAGATGATCGCGGTTGGTCAGGTCTTTCTTCCCCGCACGGATTTTGGCGCGCAAGAGCATTGCCGCACGATTGTGGAAACCGAAGTGCTGCGCATGGGTCACTACATCTATGGCTGGCGCCACGTCCCTGTGAACACCGAGGTGCTGGGCGACAAAGCCAACGCAACCCGCCCCGAGATCGAGCAAATCCTGATCCGCTGTGAAAAGGACATGGATGAAGAAAAGTTCGAGCGTGAGCTTTACATCATTCGCCGCCGGATCGAAAAGGCTGCGACCGCTGCGGGCATCCCTAGCGTCTATATCTGTTCGATGTCCTGCCGTTCGATCATCTACAAAGGCATGATGCTGGCCGAGCAGGTCGCGGAATTTTACCCCGACCTGATGGACGTCCGGTTTGAAAGCGCCTTTGCGATCTATCATCAGCGCTATTCCACCAACACCTTCCCGCAGTGGTCGCTGGCCCAGCCCTTCCGCATGTTGGCCCATAACGGTGAAATCAACACGTTGAAGGGTAATGTGAACTGGATGCGAAGCCATGAAATTCGCATGGCGTCGAATGCCTTTGGTGAAAAGGCCGAGGATATCAAACCGATTATCCCGTCGGGTGCGTCGGATAGCTCCGCGCTAGATTCCGTGTTTGAGGTTCTGGTTCGCGCTGGTCGCAATGCCCCCATGGCCAAAACAATGATGGTGCCAGAAGCGTGGTCGCAACAGGCCGTTGAAATGCCCCCTGCGTGGCAGGATATGTACGGTTATTGCAATGCCGTGATGGAGCCTTGGGATGGCCCCGCCGCCTTGGCGATGACCGATGGGCGCTGGGTTTGTGGCGGTTTGGACCGCAACGGTCTGCGTCCTCTGCGCTATGTCGTAACGGGTGACGGTCTTTTGGTGGCCGGGTCCGAAGTGGGCATGGTGCCTGTGGATGAAGCCACCGTCGTTGAAAAGGGCGCCCTTGGTCCCGGCCAGATGATTGCCGTTGACATGCAAGAAGGCCGGCTATTCCACGATGAAGAGCTGAAAAACGAACTCGCCGCCGCACAGCCCTTTAGCGAATGGGTTGAAAGGGTCACTGATCTGAGCAGCCTAATGCGTGACGCCGCTGAGACCGCGATCTATGAAGGTGATGAGCTGCGCAAGCGGCAGGTTGCGGCTGGGTATAGCATCGAAGAGCTAGAACAGGTGTTGGCCCCAATGGCCGAAGACGGCAAGGAAATGATTGCGTCGATGGGCGACGATACGCCCTCGGCGGTGCTATCCAAGACCTATCGCCCACTGTCGCATTTCTTCCGGCAGAACTTTTCTCAGGTGACGAACCCGCCGATTGACAGCCTGCGCGAAAGCCGGGTGATGTCGCTCAAGACACGGTTCGGCAACCTCAAGAACGTGCTGGATGAAGATAGCTCGCAGACTGAGATCCTGATGCTCGACAGTCCCTTTGTGGGCAATGCCGCGTTTGATCAGATGGTCCGGCAGTTTGGCGAAAGCGTGGCCGAGATTGATTGTACCTTTGCGCCCGGCGCAGGTGCGTTGATGGCCGGTCTGGCCCGTATCCGCGAAGAGGCAGAGGACGCTGTTCGCTCTGGCGCGGGTCATATCGTGCTGACGGATCAGCAACAGGGTGGCACGCGCATTGCGATGCCTATGATCCTTGCCACATCGGCTGTGCATTCAGGGCTGACCAAGAAAGGCCTGCGCACCTTCTGTTCGATCAATGTCCGCTCTGCCGAGTGTATTGATCCGCACTATTTTGCTGTGCTGATCGGTTGTGGTGCAACCACAGTGAACGCTTATCTGGCGCAGGATTCCATTGCGGATCGTGTGCGCCGCGGTCTGATCGATGGGTCCTTGACCGATGCGATGCGCCGCTACCGCGCGGCTGTTGATGCGGGTCTTCTCAAGATCATGTCCAAGATGGGGATTTCGGTCCTGTCATCCTATCGCGGTGGCTTGAACTTTGAGGCTGTTGGTCTGTCCCGTGCGATGGTTGCCGAATACTTCCCCGGCATGCATTCGCGTATCTCCGGTATTGGCACCAGCGGTATCCAGACCAAGCTAGAGGAAGTGCATGCCAAGGGTTGGAACGGTGGCACAGATGTGTTGCCCATCGGGGGTTTCTACAAGGCCCGCCGGTCGGGCGAAAAACACGCCTGGGAAGCGCAGACCATGCATATGTTGCAGGCCGCTTGCAACAACGCGAGCTATTCGCTGTGGCAGCAGTACTCCAAGTCGATGCAATCGAACCCGCCGATCCATCTGCGTGACCTGCTGGCGATCAAGCCGCTGGGTACGCCTGTGCCGATTGAAGAAGTCGAAAGCATTACGGCTATTCGCAAACGTTTCGTGACACCCGGCATGTCGCTTGGGGCGCTCAGCCCTGAGGCCCACAAGACGCTAAACGTCGCGATGAACCGCATTGGCGCAAAGTCCGACAGTGGCGAGGGTGGTGAAGATCCCGCACACTTCAATCCAGAGCCTAACGGCGACAACCCGTCTGCGAAGATCAAGCAGGTTGCCTCTGGCCGGTTCGGCGTCACCGCTGAATATCTGAACGCTTGTGAAGAGCTTGAGATCAAAGTCGCCCAAGGTGCCAAGCCCGGAGAGGGTGGGCAATTGCCGGGGATGAAGGTCACCGACCTGATCGCGCGGCTGCGCCACTCGACCAAAGGTGTGACCCTGATTTCGCCACCGCCACACCACGATATCTACTCGATCGAGGATTTGGCGCAGCTGATCTATGACCTTAAGCAGATCAACCCGCGCTGCAAAGTGACGGTCAAGCTGGTGTCTTCGTCCGGTGTCGGCACGATTGCCGCAGGTGTGGCCAAAGCCAAGGCCGATGTGATCCTGATTTCAGGTCATAACGGCGGTACAGGTGCGTCGCCAGGCACGTCTATTAAATACGCAGGTCTGCCATGGGAAATGGGTCTGACCGAGGCGCATCAGGTGCTCGCGATGAACAACCTGCGTGAACGCATCACGCTGCGCACCGATGGTGGCCTGCGCACCGGGCGTGACATTGTCATGGCTGCGATGATGGGGGCCGAGGAATACGGCATCGGTACCGCCGCTTTGATTGCGATGGGCTGTATCATGGTGCGGCAGTGCCAGTCGAACACCTGCCCCGTCGGTGTGTGTACGCAGGACGAAGCACTGCGTGATAAGTTCACTGGCAATGCCGACAAAGTTGTGAACCTGATCACTTTCTATGCAACCGAGGTGCGTGAAATCCTCGCGTCGATTGGTGCGCGTAGCTTGGACGATGTGATCGGTCGCGCCGATCTGCTGACCCAAGTGTCGCGTGGCTCTGCCCATCTGGATGATCTGGACCTCAACCCGCTGCTGATCACCGTCGATGGCGCGCATAAGATCACCTATGACCGCAACAAGCCGCGCAATGTGGTGGATGACACGCTGGATGCGCAGATCGTGAAGGATGCCGCGCGCTTCCTAAACGATGGTGAGAAGATGCAACTGGATTATGCGGTGCAGAACACGCTGCGGACCATCGGTACGCGCACGTCGAGCCACATTGTGCAGCAATTCGGGATGCGGAATGCGTTGCAGCCTGACCACCTGACGGTGAAACTGCGCGGCTCTGCTGGGCAGTCTCTGGGGGCGTTTGCCGCTCCGGGATTGAAGCTAGAAGTGTCGGGTGATGCGAACGACTATGTCGGGAAGGGCCTATCGGGCGGCACGATTGTCGTTCGTCCGCCGATGGTCAGCCCGTTGGTGGCGTCCGAGAACACGATTATCGGCAACACGGTGCTTTATGGTGCGACTGATGGGTATCTCTTTGCCGCCGGTCGCGCGGGCGAGCGATTTGCCGTGCGTAACTCTGGTGCCAGCGTGGTGATCGAGGGCTGCGGTACCAACGGTTGCGAATACATGACCGGTGGTGTGGCGGTGATCCTTGGATCAATCGGGGCCAACTTTGGGGCCGGAATGACCGGCGGCATGGCCTATCTTTATGACCCCAACGGCAACGCTGCTGACCTAATCAACATGGAAACATTGGTGACAAATCCGGTGACGGTGGACCATTGGCGTGACCAGTTGAAAGGCCTGATCGAACGGCACGCAGCAGAGACGGGCAGCCGCAAGGCCGCTGACATCTTGCAGCATTGGGAAATGGAAAGAGGCCATTTCATGCAGGTTTGTCCGAAAGAGATGCTGGTGCATTTACTGCATCCGCTGAGCGTTGAAGAAACCGCCATCCCTGCGGAATAAATGACACGCCCTTGCACTGAAAATGGTGCAAGGGCGGCGCATCTTCTTGACCCTCGCGCCCTGCCCATGGCTTAAGTCATGTGATGGCAGAGGCGACAAAACCCAAACAGCGCACGGCGAAAAGGCCGGCACCCAAGAAGAAACCTGCGAAGAAAAACCAAAAACTGGGCCCCATTGCACGGGCACGGCGGTTTGTGCGGCGGATGGTCTTCTGGGGTATCGTGTCCGTATGCAGCTTTGCCCTGCTATGGACGCTGCTCTATTCTTTCATCAACCCGCCAACGACGCCCTACATGCGTGCAGAGGCCCATCGTTTGGTCAGCATCAAACAGGATTGGACAGCACTAGAGGATGTCGCTCCGGTGATGGCCCGCTCTGTTGTGGCTGCTGAAGATGCCAATTTCTGCCTGCATTGGGGCCTTGATGTGAATGCCATTCAGGCGGCTGTGGAACGTGGGCGCGGTGGGGCCTCTACGATCTCGCAGCAGGTCGTCAAGAATGTGTTTCTCTGGCACGGGCGTAGTTGGGCGCGCAAGGCGATAGAGGCGCTCTGGACACCCCTGACAGAGGCTGTTTGGTCCAAGCGTCGGATCGTTGAGATTTATTTGAATGTGGCCGAGTTTGACGAAGGCGTCTTTGGCGTGCAGGCCGCAGCGCGGCACTATTTTGGCGTCGATGCCAGTGATCTTTCCGCGACGCAGGCCGCCCGTCTAGCAGCGATCCTGCCGTCGCCCAAGAACCGCTCTGCCAGTAATCCCAGCACCTTTACCCGCAATCGTGCGGCGCAAATCCGCAGCGGAGCCGCGACAATCGCGGCAGATGGGCGCGCGGATTGCTTTGAAGGCTGACGCCCCATTGATCCGCCCGGCCGCATGCGGCATTGATGGGCAACCCCAGAAAAGAGCGTCCGATGAACACCCTGTACCATTATCCGTTATCCCCGTTTTGTCGCAAAGTCCGCCTGTGCCTGGCCGAAAAGAAGATAGAGGTCGGTCTGGTTGAGGAACGCTACTGGGAGCAGGATCCGGATTTTCTGCGCCGTAACCCCGCCGGCAAGGTTCCGGTTCTCAAGATGGGCAGCCGGACAATGTCGGACAGTGCCGCGATTTGCGAGTATCTGGATGAAACACATCCGACGCCGCCATTGCTTCCATCAGGTGCCGAAGGCCGCTATGAAGCGCGCCGTCTGGTCGGGTGGTTTGACGACAAGTTCTATCATGAGGTCACGACCAAATTGACCGGCGAGCGGGTCTATCGCAAGGTCATGGGCACTGGGTATCCAGACAGCACCAATGTCAAAGCCGGTGCCAGGGCGATCAAGTATCATCTTGATTACATGGCGCGCCTGCTGGACGAGCGCCGCTGGCTGGCAGGCAATGATATGACGATGGCTGATTTTGCCGCTGCTGCGCAGTTATCCTGTCTGGATTATACCAGTGACGTGGATTGGAACCGACATGAGGTGCTTAAGGATTGGTATGCCAAGATCAAATCCCGCCCTGCGTTCCGGTCAATCTTGGCTGATGAGGTGCCCGGTTTTACGCCCGCTGCGCATTATGCTGATCTGGATTTTTAAGGGGCTCTGCCCCCGTCGCTATGCGCCTCCCCTGAGGTATTTATGAACAAAAGAAGCCTCAAAGAGCGACTGACAACGTTTGCACATGAGGCGGGTTTCGCGTCTTTGGGTGTCTGCCGCCCGGATGCTCTGCCGGAGTTGCCAGAGCGTTTGCAAACCTTCGTCGATGCAGGCTTACACGGTCAGATGGCATGGATGGCAGAGCGGATGCACTGGCGTGCCGATCCTGCAGCGCTATGGCCTGAAGCAAGGTCAGTGATCATGTTGGCAGAACCCTATACGCCGGAGCATGATCCTTTGGCGGTCTTAGAGACGCCGGACCGCGCTGCGATCAGCGTTTATGCCCAGAACCGTGATTATCACGACGTGGTCAAAAAGCGGTTGAAGCGCGTGGGCCGGTGGTTGATCGAACAGGCTCCGGGGGCCGAGATCAAGGTTTTTGTCGATACGGCCCCCGTGATGGAGAAACCTTTGGCGCAGGCTGCCGGTTTGGGATGGCAGGGCAAGCATACGAATTTGCTAAGCCGTGATCTGGGGAATTGGTTTTTTCTTGGGGCGATTTTTACAACAGTGGAGTTTGAACCTGATAGGGCGGAGGTTAGTCACTGCGGGTCGTGTACCGCGTGTTTGGATATCTGCCCGACAGCCGCATTTCCTGCGCCCTATCAGTTGGACGCCCGACGTTGCATTTCATATCTGACGATTGAGCATAAAGGGCCGGTGGACGCCGAACTGCGCCCCCTGATGGGCAATCGCATCTATGGCTGCGATGATTGTCTGGCGATTTGTCCATGGAACAAGTTCGCCCATGAGGGCCGCGATACCAAACTCTCGGCGCGGGATGATTTGATTGCCCCCCCTTTGGCCGAACTGGCTGTATTGGATGATGCGGCGTTTCGCGTGTTATTCTCGGGTTCTCCGGTCAAGCGGATTGGCCGTGATCGGTTTGTTCGCAATGTTGCTTATGCGATTGGCAATTCGCATGATCCCGCCCTGCTCCCCGCCGTTTCACCTTTGGTTGATGATCCCGATCCGGCGGTGGCCGATGCCGCGCGCTGGGCTATCTTGCAGCTTAAGGAGGACTGACCATGATCCGAGTTCTTGCTTTGATGATGTTACCTGCGAGCGCTATGGCACAAGTGGCCCAAGGCCCCGCCAACGCTGATTTTCAACCCGCGTTTGAGAACCAGACCCGCGCGCCTGCACTACCCGAGACCCGTGTTGAGGTCACGATTTTTGCGCAGGGTCTGGATAGCCCATGGGGCATTGCGCCACTGGGTTCTGGTCAATTTCTGGTCACGGAACGCAGCGGGACGCTGCGCCTGATCAACAAAGATGGCAGTATCAGCGCCCCGTTGACCGGTCTGCCAGAGGTTGCTGCAGAGGGTCAGGGCGGGTTGTTGGATGTCGCAGTCTCGCCGGATTTCGCCAATGATCGCACGATTTTCTGGACCTATGCCAAAGCTGTACGCCCCGGTTTTGTGACTGCCGCCGCACGTGCAACGCTGGAGCGTGACGGCAGTTTGCGCAATGCCATGGATATCTTTGTGCAGGATTGGCCTATTCGCAATGGGCGTCATTTTGGTAGCCGCATCATTCCGATGGCGGATGGCACGGTCTGGATTACTACCGGTGATCGTGGTGCAGGTGATCGCGGCACTTTGGTGCAGGATGTCACTACGACCCATGGCAAGGTGATCCGGCTAAATGCGGATGGGTCCGTGCCGCGCGACAATCCCTTTGTCGGCAGCAGTGGCAACACTCAGATCTGGTCCTTGGGTCATCGCAACATGCAAGGTGCCGCGATCGGGCCGGATGGCGCACTGTGGACCATCGAACACGGGCCGCGTGGTGGGGATGAATTGAACCGACCAGAGGCGGGCCTGAATTATGGCTGGCCGGTGGTTAGTTATGGCATTGACTATAGCGGCGCGGATGTTGGCGGGGGTAAATCCAGCAGCGCGGAATACGAAGAGCCGGTTTATTATTGGGACCCCGTCATCGCACCCGGTGGGATGATGTTTTATGATGGTCCTTACCGTGACTGGCAGGGTGATCTACTGATCGGATCGCTGAACCCCGGCGCGCTGGTCCGGCTCAAGCTAGAAGGCGGACGCGTTGTAGGTGAAGAACGCCTGCTCACGGATGCCGGGCGCATCCGCGACGTTGAAGTGCTAGACGACGGATCGGTTTTGGTGCTGCGTGATGCCGGTGACGTGCTGCGGGTGACACCGCGCTAGGATAAGGACTTATGCGCGCGCCAGCCTGCGTGCTGCTGCGAAAGACACAAGGCGGCGCGATTTTTCGTCCCAAAGATCAAGGCTCGCGCATTTGAGGCTTTGCGCGATGGTCATGCGGCTCACCTCAACCAGTTCATTGTGGTCGCGTAACACCTCGGTCAGCCGATAGAATGGGATGCGGCTGTAAAGATGATGCACGTGGTGGATACCAATGTTGGCGGTGAACCAGCGCAGGATCGGCGGCAGATCGTAATGAGAGCTGCCGTGCAGCGCTGCTTCGTGCAATTGCCAGTCTTCGGCCTGATCCCAATGCGTCGTTTCAAACTGGTGCTGGACGTAAAACAGCCAGACGCCGATGGAGGCCGCGATCAGCGTCGTGGGCAGGAACACCAGAAACAGTGCCTGAAAGCCGCCAAAGTAAACAATGGTACCAAGGATCGTGAGGATGGCTGCATTCGTGCCCATCGCGCTGATCCAGTATTTCTTGCCCTGATCCATCAGGCCAAGTGGCAGACGGTTTTGCAGGAAGAACAGATAGGTCGGCCCTAGACCAAACATCACCAGCGGGTGCCGGTACGCCCGGTACAGCAGGCGCCCAAAGGCGGTGCGCTGGTGGTATTCTTCGACTGTGAGCGTCATCACATCGCCGATGCCGCGCTGATCAAGGTCGCCTGCGTGGCTGTGGTGGATGGAATGGCTGCGCCGCCAGACATCGTAAGGCGTCAGGGTCACGACGCCGAGGGCGCGCCCAATCCAATCACTGACGTTGCGGTTGTTGAAGAACGATCCATGCCCACAATCATGCTGGATACAAAAGAGCCGCAGTAGGAAAAGACCATTGGCCGCCGAAATCACAAAGGCCGCAATATAGCTATATTGCGCGACCCAACAGGCCAACACCCAGAGCACCACGAAGGGGATCAGGCTGATCGCCAGTTCGAAGCTGCTGCGTAGGCTGCTTGGGTTGCGGTATTTGGCGAGGATCAAAACCCAGTCACGCGGGGTCATGTTCTGGGTGGTCTGCTCGTGCTTTGTCATATGTCACTTCTTAAGTGGTGTTGATTGCGGATAACCTAACGGGACCATTAAGCAAGCGAAAATGGCTTCAATGTGGTGTGCCTGCGTCCTAATGTAGCCCTCAAAGGGGACCGTTATGCAGCCACTTCGGGGCATCGTTTTCAAGATTATGTCGGTTTGCATGTTCATGGGGATGGCCAGCCTCGTTAAGGCGGCCTCTGCTGACGTGCCGCCGGGGCAGGCGGTTTTCTTTCGCTCGTTCTTTGCGTTTCCGATTATTCTGGGCTGGTTGGCGATCCGTCATGAGTTGCGCGATGGCTGGAAGACCAGCAATCCGATGGGCCATTTCTGGCGCGGGCTGGTAGGCACGTCAGCCATGGGGTTGGGCTTTACCGGTCTGGGCCTATTGCCGCTGCCCGAGGTCACGGCGATTGGTTATGCCGCGCCGTTGCTAGTTGTGATTTTTGCGGCGATGTTTCTGAGCGAAAATGTCCGCGCATTTCGTCTTTCGGCTGTTGGCTTGGGCATGATCGGGGTTTTGATCGTGCTGTCGCCGCGCTTGTCTGTGGGGGCATCGCTGAATGTATCCGAAACATTGGGCGCGATTGTTGTGCTGATGGGGGCGGTCATGGCCGCCTTGGCGCAGGTCTTCGTACGTAAGTTGGTTGCCACGGAAAGCACGGCGGCGATTGTGTTTTGGTTCACTATCACCTCGTCTTTCCTTGCACTGTTCACACTACCTTGGGGGTGGGTCGTGCCGGGTTGGCAGGTGGCATTGATGCTGATCATGGCAGGCTTGTTAGGTGGGGTCGGGCAGATATTGCTGACCTCCAGCTATCGCTATGCCGACGCGTCATTGGTGGCCCCGTTTGATTACACCTCGATGATTTTGGCGCTGGCGATCGGATACTTCATCTTTGAAGAGGTGCCCACAGGAACCATGCTAATCGGCGCAGGCATCGTGATCTTTGCGGGTGTTCTGATCATATGGCGCGAACGGATGCTGGGCCTGCAACGGGCGCAGCAACGCAAGGCGACGGGCAATATCGGCAGTTAAGCGCTGCGGGCGACGATACGCAGCAGGGATTTGACCTGTGCCGCTGTCCGCTTAAGGCCAGGTGGTTCGTTACGCACGCGCAGACCCATCTCCGCATAAAGCGGCCAGAGATGTGCTGCGTGATCCGGTGACAGATAGGATGGCAGGCGCAGGTTCACACCGCCTTTGGGATCCACAAAACGGCGTGGGATCTGAAATGGCATCGTGCCAGCGGGATATTCGCGCACCAGACGATCAACCTTGGCTATGGCCACCAAAGGCGCGTCGATGGCTTCGACCCTGAACCGCTGCGTGCGGTAAGAGCCTGTTTCCCAATTCAAAAGGACCTGTGCGAAGATATCGTTCACACCCGGACGTGGTGGAAGCTGTGTCGGCTCTTCTAGGAAACTGGCCGGATCGCTGCGATAAAAGGCGTGAAACGCAACCGAGAAATCGCATTCGATCTGTGCCAGCATCCAATGAACCAGCCCGTTATGTTCCGGCCCGTTGGTGCGGCGGATCGTATCCAGCCAGAGCTCTTGAGGAGAGGACTTGAGCAAGCGTCGCAACTGCTGATCAGCCTCGGACAACGCTGGCTTACAGTGGGTTAAGGTGAACTGATTTCTGTGGGGAGCGTGCATAAAAAACACCAAACTTGTTACAAGGAACAAGACATCGCAACAATTAGACAAAGTTGGAGCGAAAAGGTGTCATTTTTGCGGCGCTGTACGCTTTGGTGACGCAATGCACCACATCATCTATGATTGTCTCGCGTATTGGATGCTACTTTGCCGGAAGATATCAGCTTAAAGATGTATTGCAAGGCGAGGATGCGGATGCATCCCCCCTCAACATATCCTGTTTTGCGCTCTAGGCCCGCACGAGCTTTTCGTAATCCGCAGAAATTTCGCGGGTAATCGCCCCGACTTCGAAGTTGTAGTCGCCGATCTGGCCCACGGGGGTCACCTCTGCCGCTGTCCCGGTTAGCCAGCATTGTTCGAACCCTTCGAGTTCGTCAGGCATGATGACCCGTTCGTTCACCCTGATCCCTTTGTCGCGCAGCATGCCGATTACCGTCTGGCGTGTGATCCCATTCAGGAATGCGTCTGCAGCCGGAGTATGCACCTCGCCATCCTTGACAAAAAAGATGTTGGCGCCTGTCGCCTCGGCCACATAGCCGCGATAGTCGAACATCATCGCGTCGGAACATCCTTTGGCCTCGGCGGCGTGCTTGGACATGGTGGCGATCATGTAAAGACCTGCCGCCTTGGCCTGTGATGGGGCCGTTTCAGGGCTGGGCCGCTTCCATTTCGCGATATCGAGCTTGGCACCCTTCATCTTGGCATCACCATAGTAGTTGCCCCATTCCCAAACGGCGACGGCCATATGGACGGGGTTGCGCGCAGAGGCGACACCCATGTCTTCGCCAGCCCCGCGCCAGGCAACAGCGCGCACATAGGCGTCGGTCAGGCCATTGGCATCAAGCGCGGCTTGCTTGGCGGCCTCAATTTCGTCGACAGTGTAGGGCAGGTCAAAGTCGATCAGCTTGCCCGACTTGATCAGCCGTTCAGAGTGTTCGCGGGATTTGAAGATCTTGCCAGCATAGCACCGCTCACCCTCAAACACGGAAGAGGCATAGTGCATGGCGTGGGTCAGAATGTGGACTTTGGCGTCGCGCCAATCGACCAACTGGCCGCCCATCCAGATTTTACCGTCTCTATCGTCATATGCGCCAGCCATTGCAGTCTCCGTGATTTTGCAATTGTTACGTATGTAGGTCCGTTTCGGACATAATATTACGCAATTTCTGTGTTTCGCTAGCAGTTGATTCTTGGAATGTCAACAAAGCTGACGTATTGTCGGGGAAAGCCAAGGGAGGCTGCAAATGAGTGACGGGTTGCCACCGCAGATGGGGCAGAGCCTGCTGTTCCTGACCGATGAACAGCTGCGCAAAGGGATCGAGGCGATGTTTTTCGCCTATCGCGGCTTTACGGCTGACCCTGACCGTATCCTCGCCGAACAATCTTATGGCCGTGCCCATCACCGGGCGATCCACTTTATCCACCGCAATCCAGGCACTACTGTCAACAACCTATTGTCCATTCTTGGCGTGACAAAACAATCGCTCAATCGTGTGTTGCGCACATTGATCGAAGACGGTTTGGTGTCCAGCACAGTGGGGCAGCGCGACAAGCGCGAGCGTCATTTGCATTTGACAACCGATGGGTCGGCATTGGAACGTGCCCTATCAGATGCCCAACGCGACCGGATGCGCGCCGCCTATCGCGCCGCTGGCCCAGAGGCTGTTGTCGGGTTTCGGCAAGTACTTGAGGCGATGATGGATGAAGACAGCCGCCACCATTATGAGGCGATGAAGGACAGACCAGAATGAGTACAGACGACGCACACCTGCTGATTGTTGATGATGACGAGCGTATTCGCGGGTTGTTGCAGAAGTTTCTGATGCGCTCTGGGTTTTTGGTCAGCGGGGCGCGGGATGCTGCCCATGCCCGGCGTATCCTGTCCGGGCTTGAATTTGACCTGATCGTGCTGGATGTGATGATGCCGGGTGAAGACGGGATTTCGCTTTGCCGTGATTTGCGCCAGACCATCACAACCCCGATTCTGTTGTTGACCGCCAAGGGCGACACCGGCGACCGGATTACCGGGCTTGAGGCGGGGGCGGATGATTATCTGGCCAAGCCCTTTGAGCCGAAGGAACTGCTGCTGCGCATCAACGCTATCCTGCGTCGTGTCCCCGCTGCCGAACCCGCCGTTGTTATGCCCAAGGTGCTGAACCTTGGTCCGGTCCGCTATGACATTGAGCGTGGAGAGATGTGGCAAGGTGACAAACTGGTCCGATTGACTGCGACCGAAAGCCAGTTGATGCGCATTTTCTCGGGCTGCCCCGGAGAGGCGGTCACCCGCACCCGGTTGGTTGAAGAGCTCAGCCGCTCTGGCGGGCAAACCCAGGAACGTGCGGTGGATGTGCAAATTACCCGGTTGCGTCGCAAGATTGAGGTTGATCCCAAGCAGCCGCGCTATCTGCAGACTGTTCGGGGCGCGGGTTACATGCTTGCGCCTGAGTGATCAGAAGGGCCGTGCTGCGCACGGATTCCATTTTATTGGTTTGCCTCCGGCGGAGATATTTTTGAACAAAAGAAGGTCATAGGTTTGACCTTCATCTGAGTTGCAGGTGGATGTGATCATCGTGACGGGCGGCCCTGCACCCTTGGAAGCGGACTTTGGGGTGTGCGATATTGAGGCTTTGTGCCAAATGGGGCTCCACGAAAATGCGACCTACCCGTGGATCATTGGTAAGGGTTTGCAAAACAGCACGGTTGCGTTGCTGGTCTAGGGCATAGTTCAGCCACATCGGTTGCAGCGCTGCAAGATCCCATCTGAGTGTTGGCCAAATTGCAGGGCAGTCGCTAGGCCCTTGCTCAAACGCGAAATAACCGATGGGTGAGCGTGTAGCGCCGGCCAGGTAGCCCGCTTCATCCCTATAGTAGAATGCAAGATCCGCCTTTTCGCCATCGTCATGCGACAGGTGTGGCAGCAACGGGAAGTTATCGAAGAATGGGAAATTGGAGTCCAGCACGAGCGTTGTCGTGCCTGGATAGCGTTCGTCCATTGTGATGGCCGTCTGTTTCAAAACATCTGCAAGTTGGGGCGTGACGTAGTTCCGGTTCAGGGCACAATACATCCAGCTTTGTACCTGGAGTGGGCCACTGGCGGAGCAACTGAGTGCGGTTCTGCCAAAGCTGGGTGCAATCCAGATGCTTGCCACTGTCATGGCGCTGTAGATGAGTAGGAATGGAAGCAGTCGCTGGTGGAATAACTGCGCTACAAGCCAAGCCAGGCCGCCGATCTGTGTGAGCATGGTCAACAGCAACGCAATTATGGAATGCAGTAGAATACGAGACATATTGGTAGACTAACAGGGGGTTGGATATCGACAAGCCGGAAGCGGCGTTCATCGGCTTCCACAAAGACGGTTGTGCTTTTCACCCGAATTTCGTCTTTTAGGGGCATGACAACTGCATTGATCACCCACAAAGATTGTTATGACCATGTCACCCCGCCGGGCCATCCTGAACAGGTGGCGCGGCTGGATGCCGTGCTAGGTGCGTTGGAGGGCATGGACTTGATGCGGGTCAATGCGCCGCTCGCCGCCGAAGATGATCTGCTGCGCGCCCATCCAAAGGCCCATGTCGATGCCATTCGTGCCGCCGCACCAGAAGAAGGTTGGCGATCACTGGATGCTGACACCCATATGTCTGTGGGCAGTTTGCAAGCGGCCTATCGTGCCGCCGGTGGTGTCGTGCGCGCCGTCGATATGGTTATGGGTGGTGAGGCAAGCAATGCCTTTGCCGCGATGCGCCCGCCCGGCCACCATGCCGAGCGCGAGACAGCCATGGGGTTTTGTTTTTTCGGGAATGTGGTCATTGGAGCCAAGCATGCGTTGGAGCATCATGGGTTAGACCGCGTCGCTATCGTTGATTTTGATGTCCATCACGGCAATGGCACGCAGGATCTGGTTGAGGACGATCCGCGCATTCTGTTTTGTTCAACCCACCAATCCCCGCTATACCCCGGCACCGGTGCCGCCCATGAGGTTGGTGTTGATAACGTCCTGAATGTGCCGTTGCCCGGTGGTACCGGTTCAAAACCTTTCCGTCAGGTCATGGAGAATCGCGTTCTACCGAGGGTTGACGCCTTTGCACCGCAACTTCTGCTTATTTCCGCCGGATTTGATGCACATATGAATGATCCATTGGCAGGTATGAACCTGACAACGGAAGATTTTGAATGGGTCACTGCGCGTCTGTGTGATCTGGCCGACCGCCATTGTGCGGGTCGGGTGGTATCGACGCTTGAAGGTGGCTATGACTTAGACGCATTGGGTGCTTGTGCTGCTGCCCATGTCAAAGTTCTGGAAGGACGTGGTCGATGAGTGATGTGAAAGACCTGAGTTTTGAAGAGGCGATCAAGGAGCTGGAGACAGTTGTTGGTCAGTTGGAGCGCGGAGACGTCGCACTCGACGACAGTATTGCACTTTATGAGCGTGGTGCCGCACTCAAGGCCCGGTGCGAAACCAAGCTGAAAGAAGCCGAAGAAAAGGTCGCCAAGATCACACTTGGCGAAGGCGGAACACCGCAAGGGACGGCGCAGCTTGATGACTGATAACCCAGCAAAAATCCGCATCTCGGCGCTAGAACGTCAATCCTTGAACGACGCAATGGCCCATGCCGCCAAAGTTTCTCAGGCCCGTATCGGCTTTGCGCTAAGTGGTCTGTCGGGCGATCTGCCCGATGCGATGCTTTATGCTGTCACAGGTGGCAAAGCGCTGCGAGCCTTTCTAGCGCTGGAAACAGCGCGTCTGCATGGCATCAATCCGGTGTCGGCTGTCGGTGCGGCGGCGGCGATTGAATGTATCCACGCCTATTCGTTAGTTCATGATGACCTACCTTGCATGGATGATGATGAATTGCGCCGTGGTCAGCCCACCGTTCACAAGCAGTGGGACGAAGCCACTGCTGTCCTTGCGGGTGATGGGTTGCAGGCCCTTGCGTTTGAACTGTTGGTGCAGGCCGAATGCGCCCCGCGTGCTAAGCTGAACCTGTTGATGTCCTTGTCACACGCCGCTGGTGTGCGCGGCATGGTGGGCGGGCAGTCCGCTGATATCGCGGCAGAGACCGCACAACTACCGCTTGATCTGGAGGACATCACCGCTTTGCAAGCCAGCAAGACCGGCGCGCTGATTTCATGGGCGGCCCTTGTTGGCCCACGCATGGCCGAGGCCGAGCGAGAGCCGTTGTCGCTTTATGGTGAAGCGCTGGGGCTTGCTTTCCAGATTGCAGACGATCTGCTGGATCATTTCGGTGACCCGACCATCGTGGGCAAGGCTGTGGGCAAGGATGCAGCTGCTGGTAAGGCCACATTCGTATCCCTTCTGGGCCCAGATGGGGCAAAAAGCCGCGCAAATGAACTGGTGGAACAGGCCTGCGATGCGCTATCTCCTTATGGTGACGACGCTGAGACGTTGAAAGAAGCCGCGCGTTTTGTGATTGCGCGCAACCACTAAGGTCAAGAACCATGCCGAACCAGCCGCACACCCCGATCCTTGATCGTGTGAAGACCCCTGACGATATGAAGGGTCTGACCGATGCAGAGTTGCGTCAATTGGCCGATGATCTGCGCGCGGAGACGATTGCGGCGGTTTCTGTAACCGGTGGTCATCTTGGTGCTGGTCTGGGTGTTATTGAAATGACCGTGGCCCTGCATGCGGTTTTTGATGCCCCCAAGGACAAGATCATCTGGGATGTGTCCCACCAATGCTATCCGCACAAAATCCTGACTGGTCGCCGGGACCGTATCCGCACGTTGCGTACCGAAGGGGGCCTCAGCGGTTTCACCAAACGCTCTGAAAGCCCATATGATCCGTTTGGCGCGGCCCATTCCAGCACCTCGATCTCTGCCGCTCTTGGATTCGCCGTGGCGCGTGATCTGGGCGGTGAAGGGGGTGACGCTATTGCTGTGATCGGTGATGGCGCGATGTCAGCAGGCATGGCTTATGAGGCGATGAATAACGCGGGCCATTTGGGCAAGCGATTGATTGTCATCCTCAATGACAATGAGATGTCGATTGCGCCGCCGACCGGTGCGATGTCATCCTATCTATCCCGTCTTTATGCGGGTGAACCATTTCAGGAATTCAAAGCTGCGGCCAAAGGGGCAGTGTCCCTGTTGCCTGAACCCTTCCAAGAGGGGGCGAAGCGCGCCAAGGATATGCTCAAGCATATGACCGTGGGCGGGACCTTGTTTGAGGAGCTGGGGTTTTCATACCTTGGCCCCATTGATGGCCACGATATGGAGCAGCTTTTGTCCGTGCTGCGCACTGTAAAAGAGCGCGCCGATGGTCCGATCCTGATCCACATGATCACCAAAAAGGGCAAAGGCTACGCCCCCGCCGAAGGTGCCAGCGACAAAGGTCATGCGACGGCCAAGTTTGACGTGGTCACCGGAGAGCAGAAGAAAACGCCAAGCAATGCGCCCTCTTACACGTCCGTATTTGCAGAAAGCCTGTTGAAACATGCCGCTGATGATCCGCGTATCTGTGCGGTGACAGCTGCGATGCCTGATGGCACTGGTCTGTCAAAATTCATGGAACGCTATACCAGCCGTTGTTTTGACGTCGGCATCGCCGAACAGCATGCGGTGACTTTCAGTGCTGGTCTGGCTGCCGGGGGCATGCGTCCTTTCTGCGCGCTTTATTCGACATTCCTGCAGCGTGGTTATGATCAGGTTGTGCATGATGTGGCGATCCAGAACCTGCCGGTGCGCTTTGCTATTGATCGTGCCGGGCTGGTGGGTGCCGATGGGGCGACCCATGCGGGATCGTTTGATGTGGCCTATCTGGCCAATCTGCCCAGCTTTGTGGTGATGGCCGCCGCGGATGAGGCGGAACTGGTCCGTATGGTTGCCACCGCTGCCGCCCATGACGACGGGCCTATCGCGTTCCGCTTTCCACGTGGTGAAGGCGTGGGTGTTGAAATACCGGAGAACCCAGAGGTTCTGGAGATCGGCAAAGGCCGTATGATCCGTGAAGGCAAACAGGTGGCCATCTTGTCATTTGGCACACGCCTGCAAGAGGTCACAAAGGCCTGCGAGGCGTTAGAGGCCAAAGGAATCACCCCCACTGTTGCCGACGCCCGTTTTGCCAAACCGCTGGACCGCGCGCTGGTATTGAAACTGGCTGCGACCCATGAGGCACTGATCACGGTGGAAGAAGGGGCCGTGGGTGGCTTTGGTTCGCATGTAGCCCAGCTTTTGGCGGACGAAGGCGTGTTCGATCACGGGCTGAAATTCCGCTCGATGGTGCTGCCTGATGTCTTCATCAATCAGGCCAGCCCAAAGGCGATGTATGATGTTGCGGGTATGAATGCCGAGCATATCGAAGCCAAGGTGCTGGACGTGATGGGTGTAGCGTCGCTGGGAATGCGCGCTTAACTCTCTAAATTTTTGCCGAGCAGCATTGCCCGTCACATTTTTCCCAAAAGAGCATCTATGACTAGGGGGCTGTATTGTGATGGCTTGCCACGAGGATCTAATGGGTCCTGACGCTAGGCTTGAATGGCGCCATCCCGGCGCGCGCCAACTCATCCGCCTTTTCGTTTTCTGGGTGTCCGGCGTGCCCTTTGACCCACTCCCATGTGATGTCATGGCGGGCTGTGGCGGCATCAAGGCGCTGCCAAAGGTCAATATTCTTGACCTTACCTTTTTTCCAAGCGGTTTTTCTCCAGCTGTGTATCCATTTGGTGATACCGTCTTTGACATAAGAACTGTCCGTCACCAGCGTCAGATTTGTCGCGCGATCCAATGTCTCTAACGCAGTAATGGCGGCCATCAATTCCATTCGGTTGTTGGTCGTTTCGGCCTCGCCACCTGACAACTCACGCGTTTTGACCACGGTGTCGCCGTCGCGCGCCACCAACAACACACCCCAGCCGCCAGGGCCCGGGTTGCCCGAACAGGCACCGTCTGTGTAGGCAAATAACTTTGGCAAGTTCAGTTCTTCTTTCCGCGCATGATCACGTAGGGGTCAATGGTCCCGGCCAAGCCAGCTTCGCGCCCTTCCTTGACATAGATCACGTCAAAGCCTGCGTCGGTAAAGAGCGTCTTCAGCGCATCGACGGTCACATAGGTGTAAAGCCGGTTGATCGCGTCGCGGGCGATGCCGTCGCCTGTTTTCATGCCGACATGAAAGATGCCGTTCGGTTTTGCCGCGGTTGCAAGCGTCTGGAAATAGCGCGGCAGATCTTCAGGGGCTGCATGCAACAGGCTGAAGTTGGCCCAAATCCCATCATAGACGCCCTCCCCACTGATGTCGTCGAATGTTGCCAACCGTGCATCCAGATGGAACTTCTCCTTTGCGATGGCGATCATCCCGGATGAGGCATCCACGGGGTCGGGGCGCAATCCGGCATTCTGCATGTGCATTGAGGCGGTTCCCGGCCCGCAGCCCAGATCAAGGACATGTGCGCCAGCAGGCATCAACTCGATAAAGCTTTGCAATGTGCTGTCGGGCTGATCGCTGGCGACAAGATCGGCATATTCGCCCGCTTTGGCGTCGTAAGTTGCGATTGTTTTTGCGTCTGCCATCAGAACACCAGAGGCAAAAGAGAGACGATCACGATTGCTGTGAGCAATCCACGCAGGTGCATCCACCATGGCGGGGCAAGGCCCAGCCGCCAGAAATGCCAGTCCAACAACAGCAATCCCAGAAATCCGACGATCAGGTTCATGGCCGCGGTTGTTGGCCCGCGTCCGGTCATGAAGAACGCCCAGAGTGCGGGTATGACAGAGAGCGCATAGCCTGCGGTTGCCATTTGCCCTGTCGCCTTGGTGGCAAACCCCCACAGCACGCCAGACATGAACGATAGGATCACCGCTCCGTAGAACAACTGTACATAGGGTCCGATGAACCGCGCGCCCAAATTGGTTTGACCCCAAGATGACAGATCGACCGACAACACGGTCGCCGTCCCCCAAAGAAAGGGGATCAGACCGGCAAGGCCGAGGATCAAGGCGGAGCGGGGGATCGTATGCATGGGTTAAGCTGGCTCTCGCAGAACGCGCGGCACTTTGAATTCTACGTTTTCTTCCGCTGTCACGACCATTTCGACGGTGGTGTCGTAGCGTTCCGTGAATGCGTTGATCACTTCCTCGATCAGCACTTCTGGGGCCGATGCACCTGCGGTGATTCCCATTGATGTGATCCCTTCCAGCGCGCGCCAGTCGATATCTGTCGCCCGCTGCACCAGCTGCGCATAGTTGCAGCCAGCGCGCGCACCGACCTCGACCAGCCGTTTGGAGTTGGATGAATTGGGCGCGCCCACCACCAGCATGGCGTCGCATAGCGGGGCCATCGCCTTGACCGCTTCTTGGCGGTTGGTGGTGGCGTAGCAGATGTCTTCTTTGTGCGGGCCGACGATGGCCTGGAAGCGGGCGTAGAGGGCTTTGACGATGTCGGCAGTATCATCAACCGACAGCGTGGTTTGGGTGACAAAGGCGAGCTTTTCGGGGTCGCGCACGTTCACCCTTGCCACATCTTCAACTGTTTCAACCAGTAAGACCTCTCCCTGAGGCAGTTGGCCCATAGTGCCGACTGTCTCTGGGTGGCCTTCGTGGCCAATCATGATCATTTGCAGGCCGTTGTCGGCGTGGCGTTGCGCCTCGATATGGACCTTGCTGACCAAGGGGCAGGTGGCATCCACGTAGATCATCTCGCGCTTGGCCGCGGCGGCGGGCACGGATTTCGGCACGCCATGGGCGGAAAAGATCACCGGGCGGTCATCGGGGCATTCGTCAAGCTCTTCGACAAAGACGGCGCCCTTGTCGCGCAGGCTATCGACGACGAATTTGTTGTGAACGATCTCGTGGCGGACAAAGACCGGCGCGCCCCATTTATCAAGCGCCATCTCGACGATCTTGATCGCGCGATCAACACCAGCGCAGAACCCGCGTGGTGCGGCAAGATAAAGGGTCAACGGGGGTTTGGGCATCGCATTCTCCGGGGTTGCACCAGAGGTAAGGCTTTGACGCGGGCAGGTCCAGCACCAGATGCTGCGGCGAAGTGGGCGCGCCGGTTGCGCGCCCCGCTAGGCAAGGCATCACACGTCTTGTGTGATTTCCTGTTCGCGCGGTTCATCGCGCGGCTCGCGTGTGGGGCGGCCTACGACGTCGCGCAATTCATCCAACTCGATGAAGTTGTCAGCCTGGCGCCGCAGTTCATCCGCGATCATCGGTGGCTGACTGCGAATCGTCGACACCACAGAAACGCGCACGCCCTTGCGTTGCAGCGCTTCGACCAATGGCCGGAAATCGCCATCGCCGGAGAACAGCACAACGTGATCAACGTGAGGTGCTAGTTCCATGGCATCGACGGCAAGTTCGATGTCCATGTTCCCTTTCACCTTACGGCGGCCCATGCTGTCGGTGTATTCCTTGGCGGGCTTGGTCACCATGGTGAAGCCGTTGTAATTCAGCCAATCCACAAGTGGTCGGATTGGTGAATACTCATCATTTTCAAGAAGAGCAGTGTAATAGAACGCGCGCAGTAATTTGCCACGCCGCATAAACTCCTGGCGGAGTAATTTGTAGTCGATGTCAAACCCGAGCGATTTTGCCGCAGCATAGAGGTTTGATCCATCGATAAAGAGCGCCAAGCGCTCGTCCCGATAAAACATGGGTCGTCCTTCAAATGTAGCCTTGCTGTCCGTGAGTGTTTTCATCCATGCAAGATATGTAGACTATGTAAGCGAATTCATGACCGAGGCAAGTAACTACGATGCGTCAAATACGCCGATTAGTGCTGATTGCCCTAGGCAGCAACGAAAGCTCTGTCTGGGGTGACGCTACGGCAACTGTCCAAAAGGCCAGTGACGCTGTTTCCCGACTGTCGGACAAACCTGCAAAAATCAGCCATTTTTATCAAAATCCGGCGTTTCCTGCGGGGTCTGGCCCCGACTTTGTCAATGCCGCGATAGTGATCAAGACGTGTTCACCTCCACACAGCATCCTTGCGGATTTGCACAGTATCGAAGAGCAGGCAGGGCGCAAGCGTACAACCCGTTGGGGCCAGCGCACGCTCGATCTTGATCTGATTGGGGCCGGTGATCTGGTCTTTCCTGACGGCGATACGCATGCAGAGTGGCGCAGCCTTTCGTTGTTGCAACAGCAGCAGCAGACACCACAGGACCTGATCTTGCCGCATCCGCGCGTGCAGGATCGTGCGTTTGTTCTTGTTCCCTTGTTGGATGTGGCCCCTGATTGGCGCCATCCGGTACTCGGGCAATCGGTGCGCCAGATGTGCGCGGCTTTGCCCGAAGAGGCGCGCGCCGAGGTGGTTCGTCTGCCAGGTTGATCCGCGCTGCATCACCCTTAAAAAACAACAAGATTGCCGCTTCGTACCCCTTGTCAATCCTCAGCGAAGCCTCTAGGTAACCAGCTTGCAAAGTCCCTTTTGATTGACTGGAGTGCAGCCAATGGCCCGCGTCACCGTAGAAGATTGCGTCGATAAAGTTCCCAACCGGTTTGAGCTTGTGATGCTTGCGGCCCATCGTGCCCGTGAAGTATCGGCCGGTGCGGCAATCACTGTTGCCCGCGACAATGACAAAAACCCTGTCGTATCCCTGCGTGAAATCGCTGAGGAAACCCAGCAGGCCGATGATCTGCGTGAGCGCATGATCGAAGCGAACCAGACTCAGATCGAGGTTGATGAGCCGGAAGAAGACAGCATGTCTCTGCTCATGGGTGCCGAGACTGACAAACCTGCCGAAGACGATATGTCGGAAGAGAAACTGCTGCGTGCGCTGATGGATGCGCAAGGGCAGCGCTAAGGGTCACTGACCCTTCCAGATAGGGCGCGGACCAGATGACGACTGCAGATGATCTGATCGCACTGGTCCGCACCTATAACCCCAATTCAAATCAAGCGTTGCTGCGCGATGCCTATGCCTTTGGTGCTGAAATGCACGAGGGGCAATTCCGTCATTCGGGCGAGCCTTATTTCACCCACCCGGTTGCGGTGGCCGGCATTCTGGCCGAACAGCAGATGGACGATGGCACGATCATCACCGCCCTGCTGCATGACACGATTGAGGATACCAAAGCCTCATTTGCCATCGTTGAAAAGCGGTTCAGCCGCGAGATTGCCGAACTGGTGGATGGCGTCACCAAGCTGACCAATCTGCAACTGAACTCTACCCAGACCAAACAGGCCGAAAACTTTCGCAAGCTGTTCATGGCGACCTCGCGCGATTTGCGGGTGACGCTGGTGAAATTGGCTGACCGTCTGCACAATATGCGCACCATCAAATCCATGCGCCCGGAAAAGCAGGCGCAGAAAGCCCGCGAAACCATGGACATCTTTGCGCCGCTGGCAGGCCGTATGGGTATGCAGTGGATGCGTGAAGAGCTTGAGGATCTGTCCTTCCGCGTGCTCAACCCCGAAGGCCGCAACTCGATCATCCGCCGATTTATCACCTTGCAGCGTGAAACAGGCGACGTGGTGCAAAAGATCACCACCGATATGCGGTTAGAGATGGAAAAGGCTGGCATTCAGGCCGACGTTGATGGGCGCGCCAAGAAGCCCTATTCGATCTGGCGCAAGATGCAGGAAAAGGATCAGGGGTTCAGCCGCCTGTCCGATATCTATGGTTTCCGTGTGATTGTCGCAACCGAGGCGGATTGCTACCGCGTGTTGGGGGCCATCCACCAGCGCTGGCGGGCGGTGCCGGGGCGCTTCAAGGATTACATTAGCCAACCGAAATCCAACGGCTATCGGTCGATCCACGCCACCGTATCAGGCCGTGACGGCAAACAGGTTGAGGTCCAGATCAGGACCCGCGAAATGCACGAAGTCGCCGAAACCGGCGTTGCGGCACATTGGTCCTATAAGAATGGCGAGCGGGTCGAGAACCGCTTTGCCGTGGATCCGGTGCATTGGATCGCGTCGCTGACAGAACGGCTGGACGATGATCAGGACCACGATGAATTCCTCGAAGCGGTCAAACTGGAGATGTATCAGGATCAGGTGTTCTGTTTCACTCCCAAGGGTGACGTGATCAAATTGCCGCGCGGTGCCACACCAATTGATTTTGCTTATGCCATTCACACACGGATCGGATCCGCCTGTGTTGGGGCCAAGGTTGATGGGCTGCGGGTGCCGCTTTGGACACGACTTAAAAACGGGCAATCGGTTGAGGTGATTACCGCCGAAGGGCAAACCCCGCAGGCCACATGGATCGACATTGCTGTCACGGGCCGGGCCAAGACGGCCATTCGCAGGTCTCTGCGCGAAGAAGATCGCGAGCGTTTCGTGCGTTTGGGTCGAGAATTGGCACGGGTTGCCTTTGAAAATGTCGGTAAGAAAAGCACCGACAAGGCGCTGGGCACAGCGGCCAAAGCTCTTGCGATTGAAAGCGTAGAGGAATTGCTCGCGCGATTGGGTAGTGCCGAGGTGACCGGGCGCACTGTGGTTGGTGCGATCTATCCAGAACTGGAACACAAACACGGCGACGAGATCGAACAGGGGCGCGCGGTTGTTGGCCTGTCGCCCGATCAGGTCCAAAGCCGTGGTTTCTGCTGCCAGCCTGTACCCGGAGAGCGTATTCTGGGCATCACATTCCGTGGGCAAGGCGTTGTCGTGCATGCCATCGATTGCGAGGCCTTGGCCGATTATGAGGAACAGCCCGAACGCTGGATTGATCTGCAATGGCAGGAAGGCACACACGGTGCTGTGAACACCGTCACATTTGACGTCACAATTGCCAATGATTCTGGCGTTTTAGGGCGTATTTGCACCTTAATTGGCGAGCAGAATGCCAATATATCTGATCTGAGGTTCATTGACCGGAAACCAGACTATTTTAGATTGCTAATTGACGTCGATTTGCGTGACGCGGAACATTTGCACCGTGTTCAGACCGCAGTCGAAGCAGAAAGTAATGTGTCGTCGATTGCGCGGCACCGTGATCCGGGGTTGGCCTCGATGGGGGCGGGTGTGGACCGCCGGGAAGGATGAGTTGTTTTGGTTTTCAAACGTAGGGATAGACGTGCGGTCTGGCAGATCGTGCTGGATTTCTTCTATCCCCGTGGTGGCTGGGCCCGCGCGTTTGAATATGTAAAGCACCGTGTGCGCCGTCTGCCAGACACCCCGCAAAAGATCGGACGCGGTATCTGGGCGGGTGTCTTTGTGTGTTTCACCCCGCTGTTTGGCCTACATTTTGTTTTTGCAGCGATCATTGCGCGGCTCATGCGGGGCAATATTCTAGCGGCTCTGATGGCTACGTTCTTTGGGAACCCGCTGACGTTTCCACCGATCGGATATGCCTCGATCAACTTGGGGTCATGGTTTCTGGGCATACCGCCTGCGCGGAATCAGCGCCTGGGTGAAAAATTTACCGATGCGGGTGCCGATGTCTGGAATAACCTGACTGCCGTTTTCACATCGGCCCGGATCAACTGGCACGGGCTGCGGGTGTTCTATGATGATGTTTTCTTTCCCTATTTGATCGGGGGCATTGTGCCCGGCCTGATCACAGCGACCGTTATCTACTATCTCACCGTGCCAGTGATCAGCGCCTACCAAAGACGGCGCAAAAAAGTCTTGCTCGCCAAACTTGACCAACTCGGCAAAAAGACGTCACCTGCGGATAATGACGGGCACTAACGCCAAAGGAAATCTACCATGACCAAAGCCCTCCGCCTCGGTGTGAACATTGACCATGTCGCGACGGTGCGAAACGCACGTGGCGGTGCAGTGCCTGATCCCGTCCGCGCGGCTGTCATGGCAGAAGAGGCGGGCGCTGACGGCATCACAGCGCATTTGCGCGAGGATCGCCGCCATATCTCTGATGCGGATATCGAAGGGTTGATGGCCGCGTTGAATGGCCCCCTGAACTTTGAGATGGCAGCCACTGAAGAGATGCAAAAGATCGCCCTGCGCCACAAACCGCATGCGGTCTGCATTGTCCCGGAAAAACGCGAAGAACGCACAACCGAAGGCGGGTTAGAGGTCGCGCGTGAGGAAAATCAACTGGCCCACTATATCGCACCGCTGCGCGAGGCCGGGTGTCGCGTGTCGATCTTCATAGCCGCCGACCAACGACAGATCGAAGCGGCCCACCGGATCGGGGCTGAGGTCATTGAACTGCACACGGGCGCCTATTGCGACGCGCACGCCGAAGGGCGGTTCGATGCGCGTGACGAAGAATTGCGCAAACTGACCGATATGGCGGCCTTTGCCGATGATCTTGGGCTAGAGGTGCATGCTGGTCATGGCCTAACCTATGATTGCGTCAGCCCGGTTGCAGCACTGCCTCAGGTGCAGGAACTCAATATCGGGCATTTTATTATTGGCGAAGCCATTTTCCGGGGCCTAACCCCCGCTATTGCTGAAATGCGCCGTATCATGGAGAAAGCGCGGTCATGATTAAGCATGTTGTTTTGCTCGATTTACCAAAGAATTACGATGAAGAAGAGCTCTTCAACATTATGCTTGGGATTGAGGATTTGATTCAGACCATTCCGGGCTTCACCAAATTTGAACACGGTCCCAACCGGGATTTTGAAGGCATGTCAAAAGCCCACGCTTACGGGTTCATTTGCCACTTTGCAGATGAAGATACATCGCGTCAGTACATTGTTGACCCCGGTCACAAGGCGATGGGCCAACGTCTGGTTGAGATGTGCAACGGCGGTGTCAAAGGCATCACGGTTATAGATCTTGATCTGGTTGCACAGAAATCCGTCTAGGCGTTGTCCATTGTGCGCTGACCCTTGCGGCGCTATCGTCCGGCAACGTTTGAAATCACTTTGGTAAACCGTTCCCTTGCGCCTGATCACAGCAGCCTTTCTGAGCCTCGCCACACCCGCCACCGCCCAAGAGGTTATGCCGTGCCATTGGCAAGCCTCTGCGCGCAATATCGTTGAGCCTTGGGAAGAAAACATGCGCACCTTTGCCAATGGCGAGGTCCGTGTTGTGAACCTTGATACTATCGAACCGGCGGTTGGTTTTGCCTATCTGATGATCATCTCTCCACCTCGCGATGTGATGGGGGGACGCCAGTGCCGTGTCATTGGTGCGGCAGAGAATATTGGCTTTGCCGGATTGAATTTTGACACGCTGACCGCTGCCTATGACCCCGCCGTCGGGCTGATGTTCGAAATTGTCGCGTCGGTCTATGACCCCGAAACAGGCGCGACGCCGCGCCGCTTTCTCAATATCACCCTCAACCAGCAGACCGGTGATATCGTGGCGGTCATTTCGGCGGACAATCTATGATTCTGGGCGTCGGCACTGACCTTGCCAATATCGACCGCATTCAGGGCACGCTTGACCGCTTCGGCGACCGCTTTCGTGATCGCGTTTTTACGGAGGTTGAGCAAGGCAAGGCAGAGCGGCGCAAAGATGTTGCGGGCACCTACGCCAAGCGCTGGGCCGCGAAGGAAGCCTGTTCAAAGGCTCTGGGCACGGGACTGCGTATGGGCATCTCATGGAAAGATATGGCCGTGTCCAATCTACGCACGGGCCAACCGGTGATGGTTGTCACCGGCTGGGCCAAAGACCGGCTGGATCAGATGACGCCCGCAGGGCACGAGGCCATCATTCATGTGACTTTGACCGACGATCACCCTTGGGCACAGGCGTTTGTGGTGATCGAGGCGCGCCCCATCGCTTGACAGGGCAGGCGCGCGCCCTCATGTAGCCTCAAACCAAGAGCGAAGGATCGGGCAATGGCCGAAAAAGCCGAAGACACAGGGGTAATCGCCTGGCTAGTCGAGACAGTGAAGACTGTGTTCTGGGCACTGGTCATCGCGGGCATTTTTCGCACAGTGTTGTTTCAGCCGTTCTGGATTCCCTCGGGTTCTATGAAGGACACGCTGCTCATTGGCGATTTCCTTTTCGTGAACAAGATGGCTTACGGGTATTCCTATGCCTCTTGCCCCTCGATCCGCATTGCGCGCTTGGGCGTCGATATCGGCGCCGACGATTTCTGCGGCTTTATCGAAGACCGCGAAGAGCGGTTTTTTGGCGCTGACCCAGAACGTGGCGATATCGTCGTCTTCCGTCACCCGGTTGATGGGCGCGACTTTATCAAGCGTCTGATTGGCGTGCCGGGCGATCGTATCCAGATGCAGGACGGGTTGCTTTATATCAATGATGCACCGGTTCAGGTCGCACCCGTCGGCACATTCGACGAAGTTTGGGAACGTCAGGGGCCCTTGGGCAACACGCCCAGCTGTTCGAACGGCCCTGTCGGCCCCGGCAGCATTTGTCAGAAAGAACGGTTCATCGAAACATTGCCCAATGGTGTCAGCCACGCCATCCTGAATGTCGGTGACCGTCCGGGGGATAACACCGGCGTCTTTACAGTGCCTGAAGGGCAGTTCTTCTTTATGGGCGATAACCGCGACAACTCTGTCGATAGCCGCTTTTTGCAGGCTAACCGAGGTGTTGGCTTTGTTGAACGTAAGGATATCGTTGGCCGCGCAGATCGGGTGATGTTCTCATCTGCTGGCCGCTCCATGTTTGCCTTCTGGACATGGCGCAGCGACCGTTTCTTTAAGGCGCTCGATTGAAGCTCTCCGCTGAACTGAATGCCTTTGCGGGCAGGGTGGGCTACGGCTTTGCCAAGCCCGAATTTCTGATCCGCGCCGTGACACATTCGTCGATTGTCAGTGCTCATCGCGATGACAATCAGCGGCTGGAATTTCTAGGCGACAGGGTGCTGGGCCTTGTGATGGCAGAGGCGCTATTGAAAGCCGACCCAAATGCGCCCGAAGGGCTGCTCGCCCCACGTTACAATGCATTGGTCCGCCGCGAAGCCTGCGCCGATGTCGCCCGCCAGATTGATCTAGGTGCGGTGCTAAAGCTCGGCCGATCCGAGATGAAATCAGGCGGGCGTCGTAAAGAGGCCTTGTTGGCCGATGCGATGGAGGCGGTGATTGCTGCGGTCTATCAGGACGGCGGTTTTGAGGCTGCGCGCAAGGTGATCCTGACCCTTTGGGGGGATCGCATCCACAACGTGGCCGAAGATGCCCGTGACGCCAAGACGTCCTTGCAGGAATGGGCGCAGGCCCGTGGCGAGGTGCCACCGCAATACATCGAAGTGGCCCGCACTGGACCCGACCACCAACCGGTGTTTACCATTGAGGTGCGCCTGTCATCGGGACCGTCCGAAAAGGCAACCGCCGGTTCCAAGCGCCATGCCGAACAGGCCGCCGCTGCCGCCCTTTTGAAGAAAGTCGATCAATGACTGATACCCCAACCAAAGCTGGCTTTGTTGCACTGATCGGTGAACCCAACGCCGGAAAGTCCACGCTGCTGAACCGCATGGTTGGCGCGAAAGTGTCAATTGTGACCCACAAGGTGCAGACCACACGCGCGCGTATTCGCGGTGTGGCCATGGCCGAGAATGCGCAGTTGATCTTTGTCGACACACCCGGCCTGTTCAAACCACGCCGCCGCTTGGATCGGGCGATGGTTGCTGCCGCGTGGGGCGGGGCTGCGGATGCAGATGTGGTTGTGCTGATGATCGAAGCGCACCGCGGGGTCACGGATGGGGTGAAGGCCATTCTGGAAAGCCTCAGCGAACGTGCTGGTAAGTCGCCCGTCGCGCTGGCGATCAACAAGATCGACAAGGTCAAATCCGAGGTTCTGCTGGCGCTGACAAAACAAATGAATGACGCTTATCCCTTTGCCGAGACCTTTATGATCTCTGCTGAGCGCGGCCATGGCTGTGATGCGTTACGCGATTGGTTGGTCAGTCAGGTGCCGCAGGGCCCGTATCTGTACCCAGAGGATCAGATTGCCGACCTACCCATGCGGATGATCGCCGCCGAGATGACACGTGAAAAGCTGACGCTGCGCCTGCATCAGGAACTGCCTTATGAACTGACCGTCGAGACAGAGAATTGGGAAGAGCGCGATGATGGGTCCGCCCGCATTGATCAGCTGATCTATGTCGCCCGTGACGGGCACAAAGGCATTGTGCTGGGCAAGGGTGGTGAAACGGTCAAGGCGATCAGCCAAGCGTCACGCCTTGAGCTGGAAGACTTCCTGGGCCGCCGCGTGCATCTGTTCGTGAAGGTCAAAGTGCGCCCGAATTGGCTGGAAGAATCCGAACGGTATTCGGAAATGGGCCTTGATTTCAAAGATGGTAACGCTTGAAGCTGACGGCTGAAATTTGGGTTTCAGCCTATCTGACCCGGCTACGCCTGATCGAAATCCCGGCCTTTGTGGTGCAACGCGGCGATGGCACGGCGGGGGCTGTGCTGATCAAGCTGAACACATTGAATGGGCAGGCCTGTTGTTATCAGCGCAGTTTTGATCTGATGACCGGTGAACGCAAATGGATGGTTCTGGTTGATGGCGAAGAGGCTACAGTGGATGCCTCAATCACCAAACAATGCAGCTTTGACCCGGATCTGTGGGTGATCGAGGTTGAAGACAGGCAGGGCCGTCATTTGTTGGATGAACCGGGGCTTGATTGACATTGTGCCCCCCGGTGGGCGTTCTTGGGCATGATGAAGAGGGAGGGGGCAAATGATTGAATGGCGCGATGATGCAGCGCTATTGGCCAGCCGCCCCTTTGGTGAAACTTCGGTGATCATCGAGGTGTTCAGCGCGTCCCATGGCCGTCATGCCGGCGTCGTGCGAGGCGGAACCAGCCGCAAGGTTGCACCAATTCTGCAACCGGGGGCGCAGTTGTCCGTGGCGTGGAAGGCGCGGTTGGATAATCATCTGGGTAGTTTCACCGTAGAGCCGGTTCGTAGTCGCGCGGCGGCGGCGATGGGTGACAGGTTGGCGCTGGCTGGGCTGAATGCCGTATGCAGTTTGCTTGCCTTTGTTTTGCCAGAACGTGAACCGCATTTGCCGCTATATGAGCGCACTGTGGCCCTGCTGGATTTGCTAGGCCAATCCGATGTCTGGCCGTTGGCCTATCTGCGGTGGGAGCAGGCCTTGCTTGAGGAAATGGGATTTGGCCTTGATCTGTCCGCCTGTGCTGTGCGCGGCGTGAATGAAAACCTGATCTATGTATCGCCCAAATCCGGCCGCGCGGTAAGCCGTGAAGCCGCAGGCGAATGGGCTGACAGGATGCTGTCCTTGCCAGAGGTTCTAGCAGGCAAAGGCGATGCTTCGAACGCGGAAATTGTCAAAGCACTGGGCACGACGGGTTATTTTATCGAACATCGTCTGGTTAGGGGGCTTGGCGATAAACCAATGCCCGGCGCACGGGCGCGGTTGATTGATGCCATTGCGCGCGCCAACTGACATCAGGCCAGATTGTTGTCGATCAGATAAGCGGCAGAAGCTACCGCCGCTTGTGGTGCGCGCCGCATCCCGCGTCCAAAGATTGCCATGGCGCGGGCATTGTCGGACTTGTCCACCCGCCCCAGCGCGGGAATGATCGATTTGACCGCCGGATCAAAGATACCCAAGAGTTTGATAAGGAAATCGGGCGCAATCCGGGTGACGATCTTGCGGTCAGGGTAGGCGGTTTTGATCGCCTGTGCGAGGTCTTGAAACGACATGAAGCGGTCAACAACCATGATCCGCCGACCCACGGTGTCTGGCCTGTCGATCGCCGTGACATGCATCTCGGCCACATCCAGCACATCAACTGTCGAAAAACCGATATCGGGCAGCATTGGGTCTTTTCCGCGCAGAATGCGCGCAATCACCGCGATGGACGTTCCATAATTGGCGTCAAGCGGCGCGCCGAGCACGAAACCGGGGTTGACGGTTGTCAACGCCATGCCGGGCGCCTCATCGCGGACAAAGTCCCAGGCCGCCTGCTCTGCCAATGTCTTGGACCTTGTATAGGCAGAGGTCGTCGGATCGGTTGGGTCGGTCCAGTTGGTTTCGTCAAAGGCGTGATCGCCGGGAGGCAATTCTGACCCGCTGATCGCCGCTGTGGATGATGTCAGCACCACACGTTTGATCCCTGCTTGATGGGCCGCGCGCAAGGCGCGCAGCGCGCCGTCAACGGCGGGGCGGATCAGGTCATCTTCGTTTTTGGGTTGGACCATTGGGAAGGGCGATGCGGTGTGCATCAGCACATCAACGCCTGTCATGGCCGCATCCCAGCCGTCGTCAGATGTCAGATCAAGCGCTGCGAATGTCAGCCGGGTTTCAAGGTCTTCGGGGTTGCTCAGATGCGGGCGCACCGCATCTAGCACCTCGGCCCCGCGCGACAAATCCCTGACCGTACCACGGACGTGGTGCCCCGCTTCAAGCAGTTGCAGCGCGATATGCTTCGCTATGAAGCCGGAGGCTCCGGTCAATAGGACGGTCTTCGACATCTGGGCGCTCCTGCAACTGCTCTTGAGGGTGACTTAGCAGGGTGCCGCCCAAAGGCAACTTAATCCAGAAGACGTCGTGCGATGACCTGTGCTTGAATTTCAGCCGCCCCTTCAAAGATGTTCAGAATGCGCGCATCACATAGGATCCGGCTGACCTTGTATTCCAGCGCAAACCCGTTGCCGCCGTGGATTTGCAGAGCGTTGTCTGCACAGGCCCAAGCGATCCGTGCACCAAGCAGTTTGGCCATGCCAGCCTCAAGGTCGCAGCGACGGTCGTTATCTTTTTCATGGGCGCTGAAATAAGTCAGCTGACGCGCCACCATGATTTCGACCGCCATCATGGCCAACTTGCCCGCGACACGAGGGAAGTTGATCAGGGGCTTGCCGAATTGCTTGCGGTCGTTTGCGTATTGCATGCCAACGTCGAGCGCTGATTGAGCGACGCCAACGGCGCGGGCGGCAGTCTGGATGCGCGCGCTCTCAAACGTCTGCATCAACTGCTTAAAGCCTTTGCCAGTCTCGCCGCCCAGCAGGTTTTCGCCCTTTACGGCAAAGCCATCAAAGGCCAGCTCATACTCTTTCATGCCGCGATAACCGAGAACTTCAATCTCACCGCCGGTCATGCCGGGAGTAGGGAATGGGTTGTCATCGGTGCCAGGCGTCTTTTCGGCGAGGAACATGGAGAGGCCGCGATAGTCTGTCGTCTCGGATTCCGTACGTGCAAGCAATGTCATCATGTGGGTGCGACTGGCGTGGGTGATCCAGGTCTTGTTGCCTGTCACTTCCCAATCGTCGCCTTTCCTGACAGCGCGGGTGCGCAGCGAGCCAAGGTCGGATCCAGTGTTGGGTTCGGTGAAAACTGCCGTGGGTAGGATTTCAGCGGATGCAAGGCCAGGGAGCCATTGTTGTTTCTGCTCTTCCGTCCCACCGCATAGGATCAGCTCTGCTGCAATCTCGGACCGTGTGCCAAGCGAGCCGACACCGATGTAGCCACGCGACAGTTCTTCGGACACCACGCACATCGACGCCTTGGACAGGCCAAAGCCGCCGTATTCTTCGGGGATGGTCAGGCCAAAGACACCCATTTCGGCCATCTCGTCGATGATCTCAAGCGGGATCAACTCGTCTTTGAGGTGCCAATCGTGTGCGTCAGGTTCCACCCGCTCAATGCTGAAACGGCGGAACTGTTCGCGGATCATCTCCAACTCATCATCGAGGCCCGAGGCACCCACAGTGATGTTGGCTGATTGCTCTTGCATGAGGTCCACCAGCCGCATCCGCGCGGCCTGGGTGTTACCTGATTGGGTCAGTGTCATGACAGCAGGCAACATCATACCGCGCATGTCGTCCTGAGTTAGGCCGATGTCCTGCAGGCGCATGATTTCACCCTGACTCATCGGGATGCCGCCGTAAATCTGCCAAAGGTATTCACCAAAAGCAATCTGATGGATCAGCTGTTCGACTTCACCAAATTTGCCGTCGGCCTGTAGCCGTTCGGCCCAGCCCTGCATCTGGTGCAGCGATTGGGCATATGTGGCCAACCAAGCCAGCCCGTGAGCCGCCGTCTGGTTTTCTTCGAGCAGTTTGCCAGAGATACGGTCGCCATCCGTCACCGTGGCGCGCACTGCGTCCTTGGCACGGGTCAGAATGTCATCAACTGCGGGGAGCGCTGCTGCGGTCTGCGCTAGCAGATCAGTCAGAATGGGGGCATTTTTCATCGTCATATCCTGACCATCATGCGGCATTTTTCCGAGTCCTTCAATTTGCAGTCGCAGAGATAATCTGTTTGCACGTGCAGCGCAATAATTATTCATGAAGTTACGCTGCGACGCACTAAAATGTCGTATGTGAATTCGCGCTGGCATGTGCAGATGAATGACGTAAGACAAGATATGCCCGAGTTTCCGCTGATCATCACACCCGCGATCTTCGTCTTTGCTTGCGCGGTGACGCTTTGTGGCGGCTTTGTCAAAGGGGCCGTTGGCTTTGCCATGCCACTGATCATGATTTCAGGGATGGGCATTCTGATCCCGCCGGAACTGGTTGTTGCCGGGCTCGTGATACCTATCGTGATTGCCAATGGGGTGCAGGTGGGGCGGGCGGGGCTTGGTCATGCGCGGGCAGCATTGAGTGAACATTGGCGCTATGTGCTTGTTGTCTGCATTATGATCCTTGTTGCGGCGCAATTCGTGCGAAGCATTCCGACCGATACGATGTTCATCGTGCTTGGCGTCTCGGTTGTGGGGCTTTGTGCGATTCAGTTGATCGGATGGCGCCCGCTCATTCCGCCTGCGATGCGCACACCGTTTGAGTGGATTGCAGGTGCGCTTGCGGGCACGCTGGGCGGTTTGTCGGGCACATGGGGCCCGCCCACGGTGCTGTACCTGCTGGCCTTACGGACCCCGCGCGAACAGCAAATGTCGGTGCAGGGTGTGATCTACGGGCTTGGGTCTGTCATGCTGTTGGTTGGACATGTGCAGTCGGGCATTCTGAACGCGCAGACTTGGGGGTTTTCCGCCGCATTGGTGTTGCCGTCGCTTTTGGGTATGTGGCTGGGCTTTCGTTGGGGGGCTCGGTTTGATCAGGAACGGTTCCGCAAAATTACCCTTTGGGTTCTGATCATTGCGGGGACCAATCTGATCCGCCGGGGCATCATGGGTTAGGACAGAAGGTCGCGGTAGTGACAGAGCTGTGCCAGTTCTGGCAGCGATCTTGGATGCACAACCTCGAACTGCGTGGAGAACAGCACTTCATCCCCATGAAAGGCGATCATTTTCCAGGTGCCAAGCACGAGCTCGTAGTTATGATCAAACTGATAAAAGGTCAGTGACGGCCCAATGCCGCTGATATTGGTGAAAAAGCTTTGCTGCGTGGTCTGTGTGGACCCCATAGGCGGATGTTCCACGACCATCAGCACGTCAGACAGGCCATCGATATCGGTTGACTGGCTCTTTATTCCAAATCCAAGCCCCAAAACGGCGGGAACGGTTTGTGTCAGCGCTGCAAACGGGGGTTCTTCTGCGATGATATGGGTTGTGCCTGCCAAGGTTCCCGGCGCGGGCGAGGTCGCCATACCCGCTGGCGGGCAGATCAAACCCGCCTCGACAGAGGCGATGGTTTCAGAAGTTTCCGCTTCGGCGAAAGCGCTGACGGGCATCAGGAAAAGAAGCAGGTATCGCAGCATGCGCCAACGATACCTGTTCGCAGGACTGTGGAAAAGGTAAGGTGGATCTAGATCCACCTTACATGCCTCAGCCGATAGCCGCTGCCTTCACATCGTCGTCAATGAAGGGCACATATTTCTCGAAGTTATCCGAGAACATCGTGACCAGTTTCCCGGCTTGTGCATCATAACCGGCCTTGTCGGCCCATGTGTCACGCGGATTAAGCAGGGCATCATCCACACCATCAACCGAAACCGGCACCTCAAACCCGAACTGCGGGTCCTTGCGGAACGTGCCTTCGATCAATGTGCCATCCAATGCCGCAGACAAAAGCGCCCGCGTCGCCTTGATCGGCATCCGTGAGCCTGTCCCATAAGCGCCACCGGTCCAGCCGGTGTTCACCAGCCAACAAGTTGCCCCGTGGCTTGCAATCTTGGAGCGGAGCAGGTTGCCGTAAACCTCGGGCCTGCGCGGCATGAAGGGCGCGCCAAAACAGGTGCTGAAGGTGGGTTCAGGTTCAGTTACACCGCGTTCGGTGCCGGCAACCTTAGACGTGAAACCTGATAGGAAATGATACATCGCCTGCGCAGGGGTCAGCCGAGCGATGGGGGGCAGCACGCCAAAAGCATCACAGGTCAGCATGATGATGTTCTTGGGATGGCCACCCAATGCGCTGTCAGATGCATTGGAGATGTAGCCGAGCGGATAGGCACAGCGCATGTTCGCGGTCAAACTGTCGTCTTCGAAATCCAGCTCATGCGTCTCAGGATCAAAGACCATGTTTTCGATGACCGTATGTGGCATCGAACAGGTCGCGTAAATCTCGGGCTCTGCTTCGGGGTCAAGACCGATCGTCTTGGCATAGCACCCGCCTTCAAAGTTGAAGGTGCCGCGATCGGACCAACCGTGTTCATCATCGCCGATCAGCACGCGGGTGGGGTCAGCCGACAATGTCGTTTTGCCCGTGCCGGACAGGCCAAAGAAAACAGCCGTATCAACAGGATTGCCCGGTGCATGGTTGGCCGAGCAGTGCATCGGCATGATGCCCTTTTCGGGCAGCAGATAGTTCAGCAGGGTGAAAACAGATTTCTTGTTCTCGCCTGCGTATTCCGTGCCGCCGATCAGAATCAGCTTTTTCTCAAAGTTCAGCGCGATCACTGTTTCAGAGCGGCAGCCGTGTTTTGCTGGTTCTGCCTTGAAGGTCGGGCAGTTGATGATGGTGAAATCCGGGGTAAAGCTGTCAAGCTCGGACGCGTCAGGGCGGCGCAACAGGTGCCGGATGAAAAGCCCGTGCCATGCCAGTTCGGTTACAACACGTACATCAAGGCGGTGGGCGGGATCTGCGCCGCCGAAAAGATCCTGCACATTGTAAGTGCCGCCTTTCATATGCGTCAGCATGTCGGCGTAAAGCGCATCAAACTTGGTGGGTTCCATCGGGGGATTATTTTCCCACCAGATCATGTCTTCGACACCAGCGGTCTTGACGACGAACTTGTCTTTCGGTGAACGGCCTGTGTGTTTGCCCGTTGAGACGAGGAAAACGCCACCTTTGCCGGTCACGCCTTCGGCCGCGGCAACGGCCGCATCCTGCAATTCGGCTTCAGAGCGGTTATAATAGACGTAGCCCAGCCCTGTGATGCCTTGATCTTCAAGTTTCATCGACGGGTTGACCGTGCCATGGTCCATTAGTTCGCTCCTTTTGATATAGCCAGAATGGGCTTGCGATGGCCTTGCATAGCACCAAGGTTTCAAGAGCCGATAGCCCGGATTGCAGCCGTTAGCGCAACCATTTCGATGTTAGCGCAATCTTCGGAATAACATTCTTGGATTCTTGTTCACGAATTCGGCGCTCTGGCAAAAATGATCCAATTGGGGCGCTTTTGTGGCTAGTTTTGACTTAATGGTTGATTCGTTTAGATAAAAGGAACAACACTCTGTTCTAACGCCTGTTAAGAGCGAGCAGAAATTTATTAAGGGGTCCAGTTCATGTCCAGAATTGCACTTGTCGATGATGACAGGAATATCCTTACCTCCGTGTCCATGACGCTTGAGGCAGAAGGTTTCGAGGTCGAGACATATAATGATGGTCAATCCGCGTTGGATGCATTCAACAAACGGATGCCCGATATGGCTGTTTTGGACATCAAAATGCCACGGATGGATGGCATGGATCTTTTGCAGCGCCTACGCCAGAAGACCGCGATGCCCGTTATTTTCTTGACGTCCAAGGACGATGAGATCGACGAAGTGCTTGGTTTGCGCATGGGCGCAGATGATTACGTAAAAAAGCCTTTTTCACAGCGTCTACTAGTCGAGCGGATTCGCGCCCTGTTGCGTAGGCAGGATGCGATTGCAGGTGAAGAGATTGAAGAGACCGAGGATACCAAAGTTATGGCCCGCGGTGAGTTGGTGATGGATCCCCTCCGTCACGCGGTAAAGTGGAAAGGGAAAGACGTATCCCTGACGGTAACCGAATTCTTGTTGTTGCAGGCGCTTGCCCAGCGACCCGGCTTTGTCAAAAGCCGGGATCAGTTGATGGATGTGGCCTATGATGACCAAGTTTACGTGGACGATCGCACGATCGACAGCCACATCAAACGGCTGCGCAAAAAGATGCGTAACACGGACAATGAGTTCTCCGCGATCGAGACCCTCTACGGCATCGGGTATCGCTACAACGAAGAGTAAGGCATGAGTGCCGCTCCCAAAATTGACGTGCGTGATCTGCAGTCTGTGCGCGATGCAGCCCGCACGCCTGATCTGGTATTGGGCGACGACTGGGTTGCGCCGCATTTTGCCGACGATGACCTTGACGAACGCAGTGTGCCGGGCGGTCGCCTTTGGGCGCTGCGCCGGTCGCCCATTGCCCGCAAGATCGTCACTTTCAACTTGATTGCATTGATTTTGCTGATCGCAGGTGTTCTTTACCTTAGCCCGTCGCGCGACAGTCTTGCCTATCAACGTGCCAAGGGTCTGGTCAACGAAGCGCAGCTGATTGCAAACGTCTTTGAGGCACAGCTGCCGTCGATTGCTCCGGTCAATCTGGTCACGGCTGATGGCATCAACCCCGCTGCAACCTTGTCAGGGATGAACTTGCGGGGCGGTGTCGAGGTATCCGTCTTTGCCCCCGACACAACGCTTGTCGCCCGCGAGACAGGTCAATTGAATGCCCGGGAAATCGAAGAACTCGGCCTTCAGACCGGAGGGACCTTTGTCACCGACCTGCTGGTGACCGTCTGGCAGGGGTTGATCAATCTTTTCTCATTCGGAAGTGAGCCACTGACGCAGGAAGAGGCCCTGATTCAGTTGTCGCAACAGAATGTCCGCGATGCGATTGAGAACGGCACCCACTTGGAAGCCTCGGACATTGAAGGTGCGACCAGTTTCGTGGTCACCACGCCAATCATGCGCAATGATGTCGCCATCGGCGTTATCGCTGTGACGACCGCTGCCGGTGAGGTCGACAGTCTTGTGCGCCGCGAGCGTGAACAATACTTGCGCCTCTTCTTTGTGGGTGTGCTTGTCAGTGTCGGTCTGAGCCTTGTTCTGGCTTCAACAATTGCGAACCCGCTGGCGCAGCTTGCCACGGCGGCCGAGGCCAGTCAGGAAAAAAATGCCCGCAAGATGTCGCCGGGGCAGGTGCGCATCCCTGATCTGACCGGTCGGCCTGATGAGATTGGCCGTCTGTCTGGCGCCTTGCGGGGTATGGTTGCGGCCCTTGTTGAACGGATCGAGGGCAACGAACAGTTTGCCGCGGACGTTTCGCATGAAATCAAGAACCCGCTTGCTTCATTGCGCTCTGCCGTAGGCACCATGCGTGTGGCCAAGCGTGATGACCAGCGCGAGCGTTTGCTGGAAGTCATTGAACATGACGTAAAGCGTCTTGACCGTTTGGTGAGTGATATCTCAAACGCGTCCCGCCTGGACAGTGAATTGGTCAAGGAGGAGGAAGAAGCCTTTGATCTGATCAATATGATCGGCAACATTGTCGAATTCCTATCCAAGGAGGCCAAAATGCGTGGTGTCGACTTTGTGTCGGATCTGCCGTCAGAACCGATCATGACACAGGGGCTTGAGGGCCGCGTGGCGCAGGTCTTTGTCAATTTGATCACCAACGCGATTTCCTTCTGCGAGAAGGGTGATGCGATCCGTGTCTGGGCGCGCCGCCGCGAGAACCGTGTGTTGGTTGTTGTCGAGGATACCGGCCCCGGTATCCCCAACGATGCGTTGACGAAGGTGTTCCAACGCTTCTATTCCGAGCGTCCCGAAGGGCAGTTCGGCAATAACTCTGGCCTTGGTCTTGCGATTTCCAAGCAAATTGTCGAGGCGCATGGTGGCGTGATCTGGGCAGAGAACATTCGTCCCACAGATGCCGATCCGACCTCAGAACCACTTGGCGCACGCTTTGTGGTTGGTCTGCCGGTCTAGGGTATGACCGCGCCGCAGATCGTGCATGCAACCAGCGTCGCATGGGATGGACGGGCCGTTTTGATCACCGGACAATCTGGGGCGGGTAAATCTGCGCTTGGGTTGCAGCTTCTGGGGCTAGGTTGCACGCTTGTGGCAGATGATCGTGTTACGCTCACGGCGACAGATGGCACACTGACGGCAAGTTGCCCCCCTACGATTGCGGGCCTGATTGAGGCGCGGGGTATCGGCATTCTGAACGCAGAGCATATCCAACAAGCCTCGATCCAACTTGTGGTTGATCTGGACAGCATCGCAGAGGAGCGATTGCCACAACGTCGCGTTATCACGCTCTTGGGATGTGATATCCCCTTGATCTTGGGAGGCGAAGGCCCACTCTTTGCCGCAGCAGTACTGCAAACACTCAAAGGCGGTTGGAGCGACCGATGACAGACCCAAATCCAGATCCGACACAGCGGGCGGCGACCGTCCTGCTGGTGACCGGGCCGTCTGGGGCGGGCCGGTCCACAGCGATCAATGCGCTTGAAGATCTGGGCTATGAGGTGATCGACAACTTGCCCTTGTCACTCTTGCCGCGATTACTGGATGGCCCGCCACCGAGCCGCCCACTGGCCTTGGGGCTCGACGTACGCAATCGCGATTTCAGCACGACCGCCCTGATCGAGATTATCGACCAATTGGCAGGCCAGCACGGCAATGCCTCGCAGGTTCTCTATCTTGATGCGGGCGACGAAGATCTAGTGCGCCGATATTCCGAGACACGCCGCAGGCATCCTTTGGCACCTGCGGGTCCACCGCTGGCCGGCATCGCGGCAGAGAAGGACATGCTTGTTCCCATTCGGGCACGTGCCGATGTGTTGGTTGATACGTCAGGGTTGTCACCACATGACCTCAAGGCCGAGATCGACCGTTGGTTCGGCACGCCGGAGGGTGGGCAGCTTGGTGTGACGTTTCATTCGTTCTCCTATAAGCGCGGCCTGCCGCAGGGGTTGGACATCGTGATGGACTGCCGTTTTCTGCGTAATCCGCATTGGGACGAAGAATTGCGCAAATTGGACGGGCGCAACCGGGATGTGGCGGCATATGTGGCTGCGGATCCACGATTTGACGCCTTCTTTTCGCAGCTCAAGTCGTTGATTGACTTGCTGCTTCCCGCCCATAAGGACGAGGGTAAGGCGCATCTGTCTATCGGCTTTGGCTGTACCGGAGGGCAACACCGTTCGGTGATGATGGTTGAGCGCATAGCGCAAACCCTTGCGCAGGACGGCTGGCATGTGTCTAAACGACATCGGGAATTGGAACGCCGTGGCGTTCTGGGCGACAAGGGACAGACGGTTTGATCGGTATCGTGATCGTGGCACATGGGGGGTTGGCGCAGGAATACCATGCGGCCGTCGAACATGTGGTTGGACCCCAGCCCGGTATGGTCAGTATTGCCATCGGTCCCGAGGATGACCGTGCGGTCAAACAGTCCGAGATTTGTGATGCAGCTGACGCCGTGGATATGGGTGATGGCGTGGTAATTGTTACGGATATGTTTGGCGGTTCACCCACAAATCTGTCTTTGCGGGCTTGCAGCCCTGACAACCGCCGCATCCTTTATGGAGCCAATTTGCCCATGCTGATCAAATTGGCAAAGTCGCGCGGAGGCAGTGTGCCTGACGCGGTTGAGGCCGCGATTGTAGCAGCACATAAATACATCAACAGCCACAATGGTGGATTGCCCCAATGACAACTACCCGGCTGGAGATCCAGAATATCAAAGGGTTGCACGCCCGCGCGTCGGCCAAACTGGTCGAAGTTGTCGAGAGCTTTGACGCAGACGCAACCGTCAGCAAAGACGGCGAAAACACAGGCGGCGACAGCATCATGGGCCTTTTGATGTTGGCAGCTTCCATTGGAACATTTATTGACGTCGAGACACGTGGCCCTCAAGCTGAGGAACTTCTGGCTGCGATCACCAACCTTGTCTCAGACAAGTTCGGTGAAGGCGACTGACACCGGGATAAGACCGAATGGGACACGCGTTTTGACCGAGACAAGCTCCAAAGCCTCTGCACCACCCGTGGTCGAACAAGCCGCTCCTCGGGTCTATGACCGCTCTGCGCTGACCTATTCTAATACCTTCGATAGCCCTGTGCGCCGTGCGATCATTAAATCCATCGAATGGTCTACCGGCAAAGTTCAGATCATCCGCATGATCCGCGAGTTTGAGCGGCGCGGCAAATACCATGGCCAGGCCTTCTGGCGCGGCGCGCTGGATGTCATGGGGATCGATCTGACCACCCCCCAAGAACAGCTTGACCGTATTCCAAAGACGGGCCCGGTTGTGATCGTTGCCAACCATCCGCATGGTATGGTTGATGGCATGGTTTTTGCTGATCTGATTGGACGGGTGCGCACGGATTACCGCATCCTGACACGCGCCTTTCTGACGGACATTGATGAAGACGCTGGCGCGTTCTTGATCCCCGTTCCCTTCCCACATGAGGAAGACGCGCAGGCCAAGATGGTTGAGATGCGCAAACAATCCATGGCGCACCTGAAAGAGGGCGGTGTGATCGCGGTGTTTCCCTCAGGGGTGGTGGCCTCGTCCAATAGCCTTTTTGGTCCGATGGTCGAGGATGAATGGAACCTTTTCACAGCCAAGATGATCCGTCTGTCCGGTGCCCGCGTCGTTCCATTGTTCTTTCGCGGTTCGAATTCGCGGTGGTATCAGATGGCCAACCAGATATCGGCCACCCTGCGGCAAAGCCTGCTGATCCATGAGATTGTGAAAGCTTGTGGCAAGCCGCAAAAGCCCATCGTCGGCCATCCGTTTGACGACGATGAAATGAAAGAGCGGCTCAAGGATCAACGCGCTTGCATGGATTGGATGCGGGAAAAGACCTTGGCCTTGAAGGACTAGCCGTAGTCTTGGATGTACCGCTAGTCATCTTGCGCGGCCCGCCACGCTACCGTGTCGGCACAGGCACCTCACCACGATAATCATAGAATCCCCGCTTGGTTTTGCGCCCCAGCCATCCGGCTTCGACATATTTGGTCAACAGCGGGCAGGGGCGGTATTTGGTATCTGCTAGCCCTTCGTGCAGTACATTCATGATCGCAAGGCAGGTATCAAGCCCGATGAAATCGGCCAGCTCTAGTGGGCCCATCGGGTGATTGGCCCCCAGTTTCATCGAAGTATCAATAGATTTGACCGATCCTACACCTTCATAAAGCGTGTAAATCGCCTCGTTGATCATCGGCATCAGGATGCGGTTGACGATGAAGGCAGGGAAGTCCTCGGCAGTGGCAGAGGTCTTGCCCAGCCGTTCGACCACGTCGTGGCAGGAATTGAACGTGGCTTCATCGGTTGCAATGCCACGGATCAGTTCGACCAGCTGCATGATGGGTACGGGGTTCATGAAATGGAAGCCCATGAACATTTCCGGGCGATCGGTGCGCGACGCAAGACGTGTAATCGAGATGGAAGAGGTATTGGACGTCAGGATCGTCTCGGGTTTCAGGTGCGGCACGAGATCCTCGAAAATGGCCGTCTTGATCGTCTCGCGCTCTGTCGCGGATTCGATGATCAGGTCTGTCTTGCCAAGGTCCGCCAGCGTTTGCGTCGCGCTAATCCGCTTGAGTGCATCAACCTTGTCGGCGCTGCTGATCAAGTCCTTGCCCACTTGTCGATCCAGATTGGCGTCAATGGACGCCAAAGCCGCCCGCAACGCATCTTCGCTGATGTCATTCATCAGGACTTCGTATCCCGCAAGTGCAAACACATGGGCAATGCCGTTGCCCATCTGGCCTGCGCCCACGATCCCAACCTGTTCAATAGCCATCTGCATTCCCTTATCGGTTGCGCGCACCATAGGCCCGCGCAGGGGGCAGCTTCAAGACGCTTCGATCGCCAAACCTCTACAGCAATGCCGGCGTTCATCATTTGGCAAATCATTTCGCCGAAACTGCGGGCCGATGCGGTGAACAAAGGCACAGATTCAATGAAGCAAGAGACGATAGAAAACGATGAACTGTCTTATTCGCCCTGCCGCTACAATGGGTCGCGCATGCTGTTTCGCGGGCCGCGCAAGCGGTTGGATATGCCCTATATCTGTTTTGTTGGCGGGACCGAGACATATGGGAAATTCATCGAACGGCCCTTTCCGGGCTTGGTGGAAAAGGCCGTGCGCCAAACCTGCGTCAATTTTGGCTGTGTGAACGGGGGCATTGATGTCTTTGTGAAAGACCGCGCCGTTCTTGATATCTGCAATCAGGCGGAATTGACGGTCTTGCAGATCATGGGCGCACAGAACTTGTCCAATCGCTTTTATTCGGTGCATCCGCGCCGCAATGATCGATTTCTGCGGGCATCCACGGTTTTGCAGGCCATCTATCATGATGTCGATTTTTCGGAGCTCTCTTTTAACCGGCATATGTTGGGCGCGCTGCATGCCAAATCGCTTGATCGGTTTGAAACGGTCATCGCTGAACTGCGCGAGGCGTGGGTTGCGCGAATGAAAACGCTGATTGGCCATGTCGGGAATCATTGTGTTCTGCTGTGGTTCTCTGAGGACCAGATGTCAGATGAGCATTGGTCAGAGAACCCCAATCAGCTACAGACCGACCCGTTGTTCATCACAGCGACCATGGTAGAGGAATTGCGGCCGATGGTCAGACAGATTGTCGAGGTGAACCCTTCAGAGGCCGCAATGGCGCAAGGCACGCGTGGGATGTTCTTTCCAACTTCTCAGGAAAGGGCAGCAACAGAGATGATGGGGGCAGAGTGCCACGTGGAAGCAGCACGCGCACTGATCCCGGCGATCAGGGACAATCTCTATTCGATCTGATGGTTCGGGCGCCGGGTGTTCACCAAAATGAAAAAGGCCCGCGCAGATGCACGGGCCTTCTATCAGTCATTGATGGTACGGCTCAGAGCTTGTCTGTCAGCTCGGGCACGGCATCAAAGAGGTCAGCCACAAGGCCGTAATCCGCAACCTGGAAGATTGGTGCTTCTTCATCCTTGTTGATCGCCACAATGATCTTGCTGTCCTTCATCCCTGCAAGGTGCTGAATCGCACCCGAGATACCAACGGCAACATAAAGATCAGGTGCGACCACCTTGCCAGTCTGACCAACCTGCCAGTCGTTTGGCGCATAGCCGCTGTCAACAGCAGCGCGGGAAGCACCCACAGCCGCGTTCAGCTTGTCTGCCAGCTTTTCGATCAGGGCAAAATCTTCTTCTGAACCGACGCCGCGACCACCCGAAACAACAACACCCGCAGATGTCAGTTCTGGACGGTCAGAGGCGGCAACCTTGTCCTCGACCCATTCCGACAGGCCAGGGTCGCCCGCAGCGCCGATGATTTCGACGGCCGCAGAGCCGCCCATCGCAGCAGCGTCAAAGCCAGCGGTCCGGATCGTCATCACCTTCTTGTCGTCGGCAGATTTGACGGTCTGGATCGCGTTGCCCGCATAGATCGGACGCTCAAACGCGTCGCCATCAACGATCGCTGTGACCTCAGAGATAACCATGGCATCAAGCAGCGCTGCCACACGTGGCATCACGTTCTTGGCGTCGGTCGTGCCAGGGGCTGCGATATGTGTGTAATCGCCAGCCAAGGACACGATCAGGTCGGCAGTGGGCTCTGCCAGACGGTGGCCGAGGGCTGCGTCTTCGGCGCAAAGCACCTTTGCAACACCATCAATTGTTGCGGCTTCGTCGGCGGCAGCTTTTGCAGATGCGCCTGCGCACAGCACGGTAACATCGCCCAACGCCTTGGCCGCGGTGACGGCCTTTGCGGTTGCGTCTACGGCCAATGCGCCGCCTGTGACTTCACCAATCAGAAGAACAGCCATTACACAGCCCCCGCTTCTTTGAGTTTTTCAACAAGTTCGTCGACAGACCCAACCATGATGCCCGCCTTGCGCGCTTCTGGTTCTGTCGTGCTGACAACGGCCAGACGTGGGGTGACATCAACGCCGTAGTCGGCAGGTGTCTTTTCGTCCAAAGGCTTTTTCTTGGCCTTCATGATGTTGGGCAGCGACGCATAGCGCGGCTCGTTCAGGCGCAGATCTACTGTCACGATGGTAGGCATCTTGACCTTGATGGTCTGTAGGCCGCCGTCCACTTCGCGTGTGACCGTGGCGCTGTCGCCATCAATATCGACTTCGGATGCGAATGTCGCCTGCGACCACCCCAGCAGAGCAGAGAGCATCTGACCAGTGGCGTTCATATCATTGTCGATGGCTTGCTTTCCGCAAAGGACCAGACCCGGCTCTTCTTCCTTGACGATAGCGGCAAGGATTTTTGCAACGGCCAAAGGCTCGATGTCGTTGTGTACGTCATCAGCCGCGACAACGAGGATCGCACGATCTGCACCCATGGCAAGAGCAGTGCGCAGCGTTTCCTGGCTTTGCTTGACGCCGATGGAAACCGCTACCACTTCTTCGGCTTTTCCGGCTTCGCGTAGGCGGATGGCCTCTTCTACAGCGATTTCGTCGAAAGGGTTCATCGACATTTTGACGTTGGCGAGATCAACACCGGAACCATCCGCTTTGACGCGAACCTTCACGTTGTAGTCGATCACGCGCTTGACGGGTACGAGGACCTTCATCTGCGTTCTTCTCCTAAGAATCTGATCAATTATCTTCTCGGGATGTTGTTATCGTGCGCGCCGCCGGGAAAACAGTGCAAAATCGACGCGGTGGGGTCCACGGACGCCACGTTCTTGACGTGCGCGTCAGGTTGGGCAGGTAAGGTGGATCATGATCCACCTTACTTTGCAGCGCACATCAGGTCAGACATCAGGTGGCAGCCCCTGATGTTATCCGCGGTTCGCCCCCGGCACCCACAGCACATCATCCTTGCCGTTTTCATTGGCGATACGTGCTGCCTGAAAACACCAATCCGACAGCCGGTTGAGGTATTTCACCGCCGCAGGATTCACTGATTCCATCGTGGCCAACTCTACTGTCAGCCGCTCGGCCCGGCGCGATACTGTCCGGCACAAATGCAGATGGGCGGCCAGCGGCGATCCACCGGGCAGGATGAAACTGCGCAAGGGCTCGACCTCCTTGGTCATCGCATCGATCTGCGCCTCAAGCCGTTCGACCTGTGCGTCTGTCATGCGCAGCACCGGATATTCGGCCTTATCGTCTTTTTCCATGTCGGGGCGGCAGAGGTCTGCACCCAGATCAAAGAGGTCATTCTGGATCATGGCGAGCTGTTCATCCAGCGCACCTGTGGCATGCAGCCGTGCCAGTCCCACTGTCGCGTTGGTTTCGTCAACCGTGCCGTATGAGGTGACCCGCATCGAATGTTTTGCCACGCGGCTGCCATTGCCCAATGCGGTTTCGCCGGCATCCCCGGTCTTGGTGTAAATCTTGTTCAGAACGACCATGCGCTCAGCCTCCTTGCCCACGTAGGTAAACGAAAAGCACGATCAGGATCACGGCAATCAACTGCGCCCCAATCCGCCAGCGCATGATCTTGTTGGCGTTTTTGCGGTTAAATTCGCCCCCTTTGCCAAAGCTGCCGATCCCTAGCACCAAGATGACCAATACCGCCAAAACGGCCAGGGCCATCACCCAGAAAAGTGGATCACTTGCCATTTGTTCGAGTCCTTGTTCGTTGCTCCCCGCGATGTAGCAGGATGGTGGGTGAAGGAAACCCTCAGGCCCGCAATATCAATGCGTCAAGCCATCGCGTGGGCAGGATGCGCCGCAAAAAGCCCATCATATGGGTTGGCGTTGTGACATAATACCGCGGTTTGGGACGTGGCGAGGTCAGGGCGTGCAGCAGCTTTTTGGTGACCGCCGCAGCAGGCAATTCGAACTTGTCTGGTCCGGTGTCTTGGTAAAGCCGGTCCATCACCTCGGCATATTCAGGGGCGCGGGCAGAGGACTGCGGGTTGATCCATTTCTCAAAATGCGGAATCGCGTTTTGGCGGATTTTTGATGTCACCGGCCCCGGTTCAATCAGGATCACTTTGATCGCCGTGTTCTGCATCTCGAGCCGCAGCACATCTGTCAGCCCCTCAAGCGCGAATTTGGTCGCAACGTATGCACCGCGCCATTTCATCCCGACAAAGCCCAGAACGGATGAGCAGTTGATGATCCGCCCGTGCCCCTGCGCCCGCATCACCGGAATGACGAGCCGGGTTAACTCGTGCCAGCCAAAAACGTTGGTTTCAAAAATCTCGCGCAAAGCTCCGACGGGCAAGTCCTCTACCGCGCCGGGACAGGCGTAGGCCCCGTTGTTGTAAAGCGCATCCAATGTGCCGCCCGTCGCCTCAAGTGTTTCGGCAAGGCCATTCACGATGCTTTCGGGGTCGGTGTAGTCGATCAGCGGGCTTTCAAAGCCTTCACTGCGCAGGCGCAAGCAATCCTCGGCCTTGCGGCAGCTTGCAAAGACCCGCCAGCCTGCATCGCGCAGCCCACGTGCGGCATTAAGCCCTATGCCTGATGATGATCCGGTGATGAGAATGGATTTTTGTGTCATGCGCCACTGTTTGGTGTGTTGGCGGCAATCTGGCAAGCATCCAGAGATGAAATGGCGGGTGTGCGCCCAAAGATAGCCGCTTTACGCCAGAATCGGCTGTCGTTACACCGGGCCCATGAGTGATGAGAGCGATACAGATCTGGGCCCCAACGATGTAACGGAAACGCTGCGCCGAGCAATTGGCGACCGCTATCTGACTTATGCGCTATCCACGATCATGCACCGTGCGTTGCCCGATGCGCGTGACGGGTTGAAGCCCGTCCATCGCCGTATCCTTTATGCGATGTCACGTCTGCGCCTGTCCCCAACGGGTGGTTTTCTAAAGTCTGCCAAGATCAGCGGCGATACGATGGGTGATTTCCACCCGCATGGTGACGCTGCGATCTATGATGCGATGGCGCGTTTGGCGCAAGATTTTAACGTGCGCTACCCGCTGGTCGATGGTCAGGGCAACTTTGGCAATATCGACGGCGATAACCCTGCTGCTAGCCGGTATACTGAGGCGCGTATGACCGCCGCCGCTGAAGCGCTGTTAGAGGGCTTGTCCGAGGACTCGGTTGATTTTCGCGACAATTATGACGGTCGGCTGACCGAGCCGGCAGTCTTGCCGGCCACATTCCCGAACCTTTTGGCCAATGGGTCAAGCGGGATCGCTGTGGGGATGGCGACGAATATTCCGCCGCATAACCTGCATGAATTGATCGACGCCTGCCTGCATCTGATCAAGGCACCGGATGCCCGCGATGACACCCTGCTGAACTACATCCCCGGTCCCGATTTCCCGACCGGTGGTGTGATTGTTGAACCATCCGAGAATATAGCCGAAGCCTACCGCACCGGGCGCGGTGCATTTCGTTTGCGTGCCAAATGGGAGGTTGAGGACCTTGGCCGTGGCCAATGGCAGGTCGTTGTCACCGAAATTCCTTATCAGGTGCAGAAATCCAAGCTAATCGAGAAACTGGCCGAAGTCATTCAGCTAAAGAAGGTACCATTGCTGGCTGACGTGCGTGACGAGTCAGCCGATGACATTCGCGTGGTCCTCGAACCTCGTGCCAAGACCGTCGATCCAGAGGTCATGATGGGCATGCTGTTCCGCAACTCTGATCTGGAAACGCGGTTCAGCCTGAATATGAACGTGCTGATCGACGGGCTGACGCCCAAGGTTTGCTCTCTCAAGGAAGTGCTGCGCGCGTTCTTGGATCACCGCCGCGATGTGTTGGTCCGCCGGAGCAAGTATCGGTTGGAAAAGATCGACCACAGGTTGGAGGTCCTCGAAGGCTTTATCATCGCCTTTCTGCATCTGGACCGCGTGATTGACATCATCCGTTATGACGATGACCCCAAGCAGGCGCTGATGGTCGAGGATTGGGCGACGGATCATGTTCGCGCCACTTCGGACGCGGATTATGTCTCGCCGATCCGCTCCGGCGCTGATCCAGAGGTATCGCTGTCAGAAGTACAGGCCGAGGCGATTCTGAACATGCGCCTGCGGTCTCTGCGCCGTCTGGAAGAGCTGGAGCTGATCGCCGAGCGTGACGCGCTGATGCAGGAACGTGCCGATATTGAAGATTTGCTGGACAGCGATGAACTGCAATGGACCAAGATCGCCGAGCAGTTGCGCGAAACCCGCAAGGTCTTTGGCCGCGACAGCGATGGCGGGGCGCGCCGTACCCAGTTTGCTGAGGCCGCCGAAGTGGTCGAGGTGCCGCTGGAGGCGATGATCGAGCGCGAACCGATCACGGTTGTCTGCTCCAAAATGGGTTGGGTCCGGGCCATGACGGGCCATATCGACCTGACCCGTGAGTTGAAATTCAAGGACGGTGACGGTCCGCGCTTTATCTTCCATGCCGAGACCACCGATAAACTGCTGGTCTTCGGCGCCAATGGCCGGTTTTACACTGTGGGCGCCACCAACCTGCCCGGCGGGCGGGGCATGGGTGAACCGTTACGTCTGATGATCGATCTGCCCAACGATGTAGAGATCGTCGACTTCCTGATCCACAAGCCCGGAGAAAAGCTGTTGGTTGCCTCCGCCGAGGGCAACGGCTTTGTCGTGCCCGAGGAAGAGGTTCTTGCCCAAACCCGCAGTGGCAAACAGGTGCTGAACGTCAAGGATACTATCGCAAAGGTCTGTCGCCGCGTGGCGGGGGATCACGTTGCTGTTGTGTCGGAAAATGCCAAATTCCTTGTCTTTGACGTGAGCGAACTGCCCGAGATGAACCGGGGCAAGGGCGTCCGTATTCAGAAATACAAGAAAGCTTCTGGTCGGCAGGGCATGTTAGAACTGGACGGTGGCTTGTCCGATCTGACGACCTTTAGTTGGGACGATGGCCTGTCATGGCAGATGGGCGGCGGCAAAACCCGGACCGAGCCTGACATGACCGAATGGAAAGGCGCCCGCGCCGGTGTGGGCAAGCGCCCGCCTTATGGATTTCCGAAGAATAACAGGTTCAGTTAGCCATTTTACGTAGCTGTTACGCAACCGTCACACAGGCGCAAAAGATCGCCAATAAATTCCGCGCGAAGCCAACACCGCCAGCAAGGAGCCAGTGTGATGAAAGACCAAGATACTTACGACCTGTCATGGGATGAATGGGACGAGCTACAACGTCCTGCCCCTGCAACCACCGATTTCGATGATGTTGTCGATACGGCCATTTCCCGCCGTGGGTTCCTGACCGGTGTGCTGGCCTATGGGTCTGGCGCTGCCGTTATGGGCACAGGGTTGCTGTCGGGCACCTCTGCCGAGGCGCAAGCGGCCTCTCGCTTTGGATTTGTCCCGATCCCAATCCAAACGGATGGAACCGTCCACGTCTCTGAGGGCTATACTTGGGCGCCCATGGCGCGCTGGGGTGACCCGCTGTTTTCCGATGCAGAGGCACTTAGCCAAGAAACTGGCGTCAGCGTTACTAGCTCTGACCGTGTGTTTGGTGAAAACACCGACGGAATGGAGGCCTTTATTGTGGGCACCCGTCAAGTGATCGCAGTCAACCACGAGTACGTGAACACGAAGGTCAACCTGCCCCAGAGCGGTGGTGAGGTGACCAGCGCCGATGACGTGCTGACCTTGCAGAACATGCAGGGTGTGACTGTCATGGAAGTGGCAGAAGGTGAGAGCGGCTGGGGCGTTGTTGTGGATAGCGACCTTAACCGCCGCATTACCCAGAATACCCCGATGGAACTGCGCGGCCCTGCGGCGGGCCACCCGCTGTTGCAAACCCAAGCAGACCCGTCCGGGACGAAGGTTCTGGGCACCATGAACAACTGTGGAGCAGGGAAGACGCCATGGGGCACCTACCTGACCTGCGAAGAGAATTTTAACGGCTACTTTGGATCCACCGATGAAGGGTTTGAACGCCCCGAGGACTACCTGCGCTACGGCATCGGTTTGGAAGGCCGTTACGCCTACGAAAAGTTTGATGCCCGCTTTGATGTGAGCCAGAACCCCAACGAGCCGCGCCGCTTTGGCTACATCGTTGAGATTGATCCAACTGATCCCACATCAACCCCGATCAAGCATACTGCCCTTGGCCGCTTTAAGCACGAGAACGCCGCGGCCACCATCGCACCTGATGGCCGCGTTGTCGTCTATATGGGCGATGATGAGCGGGGTGAGTTCCTGTATAAATATGTCTCCAATGGCATCTACACGCCGGGTGGTCCGACCTCTGGCTTGCTGGAGGATGGTCAGCTTTATGTGGCCAAGTTCAACACTGAGCTGACCGGCGAATGGATCGCCCTCACCCCAGAAGCCACAGGCATGGACGAGGCCGAAATTGCGATCTTTACGCGTATGGCGGCTTCAAAAGTGGGCGCGACAACCATGGACCGGCCCGAATGGGTCGCCGTGAACCCGGTGTCTGTTGAAGGCTATTGCTGCCTGACAAACAACAAAAACCGGGGTGTGAAACCAAACGCGGGCGGTGACGACACGTCAGCGAACGGCCCCAATACGCGCAATGAGAACCGCTATGGTCAGATTGTGCGTTGGTATCCAAGCAATGACGATCACGGTGCGGACACATTCACATGGGATCTTTATGTCATGGCGGGCAACCCGACGGTGCATGATGATGCTTATGCTGGGTCATCCAATGTGAACGCAGGCAACCTTTTCAATTCGCCCGACGGGATGATGTTCGACAGCACCGGCCTGCTGTGGATCCAGACCGATGGCGATGACAATAACGAAGGTGATTTTGCAGGTATGGGCAACAACCAGATGCTTGCCGGTGATCCGGTAACAGGCCAGATCGAACGCTTCTTGACCGGGCCAAACGGGGCAGAGGTGACAGGTCTGACTTGGTCTGCCGACAAGCGCACGATGTTCGTCGGCATCCAGCACCCCACCGCACCATTCCCGGATGGGGCAGGCATGTTGCCACGCTCAACTATCATCGCAGTGCAGCGGGCAGATGGCGGCTTGGTAGGCTAGCCGCGCTTGCAGTGAAAGATAAGAACCCCGGCAGCTACTGCCGGGGTTTTGCAGGTGCTGAGGTTGCGGTGGATCAGGTGCGGCGCTTGTGTCAGGGTGTGTGTGCAGTGTCTGCGCGCCTAGATCAAAGGTTACCCATGGCCGAAACCCAACAACCTAACCCAGAGTTCCTGATCAAGGATGAGGCTGACCTTCGTGCACTTTTCCCGCAAACCCACGGCATGGCGCAGATCAAATGTCTTGATCACTTGGACGTGCATGCCAAAGATTTCATCGCCCGCGCCCCTTTTCTTTGTATCGGCACACAAACCCTCGACGGATCAGCTGACGTCAGCCCACGCGGTGATCCCAAGGGCTTTGTCCGGGTTCTTGATGACAAGACCCTGCTGATCCCGGACCGCCCCGGCAACAACCGGCTGGATACATTGGCCAACATCTTGGCCAACCCGGCGGTTGGGCTGCTGTTCATGGTGCCCGGATTTGATGAAACCCTGCGGGTAAATGGTATCGCGCAGGTTACCCGCGATCCGGCCTTATTGGCGGTTTTGGCCATGCATGACCGCAGCCCCACCGTCGCTATTGTTGTGAACGTGCAGGAAATGTTCCTGCACTGCGCCAAGGCCTTTCGCCGGTCCAAACTCTGGGATCCGACACAATTGCAGGATCGCAGTGAAATGCCATCTTTGATGAAGATGATGCATGATCAGACAATCGGTGCGCCTGATGATCCTGATGTTATGGACGCGCTCGACGCTCGATTGGAAGACGGTTACCGCAAAACGATGTACTAGCGGTGCTGATCGACAAGGATCGGATTGCCGTCCGGATCTACGATCACAAAGTTGGCGGGGCCTTCGGTGTCTTCATCGGCCTCGCTAAGGAATTCTATGCCATCTGCCTTGAGCTGCTGTTGCAACTTTCGGACATCGTCAAACGTATCAAGGTTCTGCGCGTTCTGGTCCCAACCGGGGTTGAACGTCAGCGTGTTAGCCTGGAGGAACCCACCGAAAAGCCCGATCACGGTTTCCCCGTTGCGCAGTATGAGCCAGCCTTGCGCCTCATCGCCGCCAAAGGGTTCAAATCCCAGCTTGCTGTAGAATTCCTTTGAAACTGCAATATCCTTGACGTTTAGACTGATCGAAAATGCACCCAGTTTCATCTCTTTCTCCCTCTTGAGTGGTTGGAAGGTAGCCCAAAAGCGGCGATTCAGGAAAGTGCACCGCGTCTGACCTGCAAAAAACGGCGTTCCGCATCATCATCTGTCAGGGCAATGGCTTGATCATAGCAGTCTATGGCTGCTGTGACGTCTGCGTTGCGCGCATGAAGATCAGCTCGTGCGGCATGATAGGGTTGGTACTGGGCAAAATTGGCGGTGTTCTGAACTTGGTCCAGCATGGCAAGCGCCACCATAGGCGATTGGGCATAGGACACTGCAACCGCGTGGTTGATTTGCACCACCGGCGTCCGTTGGATCTGAAACAATAGCCCATAAAGGGCGGCAATCTGCGGCCAGTCGGTGTCTTCCCATGTGGGGCTGCTGGCGTGGATGCCGCTGATTGCGGCCTGCAACTGGTAAGGGCCAACCGCCCCTTTGGGGAGCGTTGCGCGCAACAGGTGATCCCCTTCGGCAATCTTGGCCCGATCCCAGCGCTTGCGGTTCTGACGTTCCAGCGGGATCAAGTTCCCTTTGGGGTCACGTCTGCTGTTGTGCCGGGCGTCATGCAACAGCATCAGGGCAAGCAAGCCTGCCACCTCGGGTTCATCAGGTGCAAGGTGGCGCATGATGCGCGCTAGGCGGATCGCTTCATCCGTCAGGCGACGGGACTGGTGATCAAACGCGGAATACCCTTGGTTAAAGATCAGATAGATCACTGCCAGCACCGCAGAAACCCTTGCGGGAAGATCATCCTTTTCAGGGATTTGATAGGGAATCCCCGCGCCGACGATCTTCTGTTTGGCGCGCACAAGGCGCTGGGCCATGGCGCTGGGTTTGTCCAGAAAGGCGGCTGCGATTTCATCGGTGCTGAGCCCGCCAAGGGTGCGCAGGGTCAGGGCCACTTGGGTTTTTTGTTCCAAGGCCGGGTGGCAGCAGGTAAAGATCATCTCAAGTCGTTTGTCGGGAATGACGTCTGGGGTGATCTCTGGCCTGTCGGCCTGTGCTGTATCCATCAGATGCGAGAGTTCTGGCACGCGTGCGGCAAAGCGGGCGTCCTTGCGCAGCCGGTCGATGGCCTTGCGGCGGGCGGTTGTGATCAGCCATGCGGCCGGCGCATCGGGCAGGCCACTTGTCGGCCAAACCTCGATGGCACGGGTCACGGCATCCTGTAGGCAATCCTCGGCCAGTTGGAAATCGCCCAGCGATTTGACCAGTGCGGCAAGGATGCGCCCCCACTCCTCCCGCACGGTCCGGTCGATGGCCTGTGCGGGCGTTTGCGGGGGCATCATCGGCATTTAGTCGTCCCAGACGATGATCGGGCGCACTTCGATACGGCCATAGGTCGCGGTTGGAATTTTGGCCGCTTGGGCGATCGCCTCATCAAGGTTCTCGCATTCAAGTAGGTAGTAGCCCCCAAGCTGTTCTTTGGTTTCTGCAAACGGGCCGTCGGTCGTGATGGTCTTGCCGTCCGCGACTGTCACGGTCGTCGCTGTTGCGATGGGTTGCAACGCATCCCCGGCTACAAGTTTACCACTGTCACGCATCTCGGCGGTGAAATCCTGATAGCCCTTCATAAAGGGACCAAATTCAGGCGTTCCCGGCTGCGGGCCAGAACCTTCGGCGGAATAGATCAGACACATATATTGCATAGTTCAGTTTCCTTCTTTGCAGGCAAGCATCAGTACTGCCTTATCTACCAGACGCGCGGGCATTGGCGAAATCGACATCTTTGCCGAAAAAAGTTTTGTCACAGGGGCAATGGGTCAAGCTGACACTTGATTTCCTGTCCGTTTCCCAATACATCGCCCGCGATGTTGGACCGGGCCGCTTGTGGCCCCTCAGAAATTAAGGGCCCTGCAAATGGCAAAGGCAAAGTTTGAACGTAACAAGCCGCACGTAAACATTGGCACGATTGGCCACGTTGACCACGGCAAGACGACCCTGACAGCGGCGATCACGAAGTACTTTGGTGATTTTCAGGCGTATGACCAGATTGATGGCGCGCCCGAAGAAAAAGCACGTGGTATCACGATCTCAACTGCACACGTTGAGTATGAGACAGAGAGCCGCCACTACGCGCACGTCGACTGCCCCGGCCACGCCGACTACGTCAAGAACATGATCACTGGTGCCGCCCAGATGGACGGCGCGATCCTGGTTGTGAACGCGGCTGACGGCCCAATGCCACAGACCCGCGAGCACATCCTGCTTGGTCGTCAGGTGGGCATTCCTTACATGGTCGTCTACATGAACAAAGTTGACCAAGTGGATGACGATGAGCTGCTTGAGCTGGTTGAAATGGAAATCCGCGAACTGCTGTCCTCTTACGAGTACCCAGGCGACGATATTCCAGTGATCCCGGGTTCGGCGCTGGCCGCTATGGAAGGCAAGACACCAGAGATTGGTGAAGAATCCATCAAAAAGCTGATGGAAGCTGTCGACACATATATCCCGACACCTGCACGTGCGGTTGACCTGCCGTTCCTGATGCCAATCGAGGACGTGTTCTCGATCTCTGGGCGTGGTACTGTTGTGACTGGCCGTGTTGAGCGTGGCGTGATCAACGTTGGTGACGAGATCGAAATCGTTGGTATCCGCGACACCAAGAAGACGACCTGCACAGGCGTTGAAATGTTCCGCAAGCTGCTGGACTCTGGTGAAGCTGGCGACAACATCGGCGCCCTGCTGCGCGGTGTTGACCGTGAAGGCGTTGAGCGTGGCCAGATCCTGTGTAAGCCGGGTTCTGTGAAGCCGCACACAAAGTTCGAAGCCGAAGCCTATATCCTGACCAAGGAAGAGGGTGGCCGTCACACGCCGTTCTTTGCCAACTACCGCCCACAGTTCTACTTCCGTACAACGGACGTGACCGGCACGGTTGAGCTTCCAGCGGGCACCGAGATGGTGATGCCGGGCGACAACCTGAAGTTCAACGTTGAGCTGATCGCACCCATCGCGATGGAAGACGGGTTGCGCTTTGCGATCCGCGAAGGCGGCCGGACTGTTGGCGCGGGTGTTGTGTCTAAAATCGTCGAGTAAGCACAACCGACCAAACAAGTAAGGTGGATCATGATCCACCTTACTTCAAAGGCCGCTCCGGAAACGGGGTGGCCTTTTGCTTTGCTACTTTCGCAAATCCATGGTTAACACATTTCGACTTATAGTTGTGTTGGGGGTTTGGGATGGCGTACAGGGCGACGGTGATACCGGTAATGATCGCTTCACCCGGAGACGTACTTGAGGAACGAAACATCATTCGCGACGCTCTGCACGAATGGAATGATCTCAACTCAGCCAACTTGAAGGCGGTATTACTCCCGGTAGGTTGGGAAACTCATTCCTCTCCCGAGTTGGGCGAACGTCCGCAATCACTCATTAACCGAAACGTACTAGAGGACTGTGAACTGCTAGTCGGAGTATTTTGGACGCGGATAGGGACGCCAACTGGGGAAGCTGAAAGCGGCACGGCCGAAGAAATCAGAAAACATGTGGATGCTGGTAAACCAGCGATGGTCTATTTTTCAACTGCACCTGTAGCGCCACAGTCTCTCGAGGCCGAACAGTTCGAAAGCCTCGAAACGTTCAAGGATTGGTGCAAATCAACTGGATTGATCGAGCAATATGACAATGTCGCAGATTTCTCTGAAAAGTTTCGAAGACAAGTTCAAATTATTGTACGCGACAACAAACACCTCAATGGCTTGCTAAGCCAAGGTGAAGGCACTGAAAGCAGCTTTGGAACTCCCGATAGCGGTAACGGCGTCGTGCAGGCATTGCTAAACAGCCTAGGCGCTGAAGCCTCAAGGTTGTTGTCTGAAGCTGCCAAGGATCGCGGCGGCACTATCCTTTCACTCAGGACCCTTGGCGGACATGCGATTCAAACGAACGGAATTAACTTCACTGACTCGGGCGACCGCAGGTCGGTTGCACGATGGGAAGCTGCGTTAGATCAATTAATGGAGCGAGGCTTTGTGAAATCAATTGGCTTCAAGAATGAAGTATTTGAGGTAACTGATCGGGGCTTCTCTTACCTAGATCGTCAGATCACCTAAGTTTCGACACTCCCGCCCCCTTTACACCTCCCCCTTTCCCCCCTATAGCACCCCAATCCAACAAGGGTACGCGAACCGCGTGCCCTTTATACGTTGGACTAAAGACGCGACGAGGGTGGGGGATGAGCCTCTATCGTCCAATCCGTTAAGACCCTAGTTAAAGGGTGATGACATGGCAGCGAGCCAAAACATCCGTATTCGCCTCAAGGCGTTTGATTTCCGGGTGCTTGATGCAAGCACACAGGAAATCGTTAGCACAGCCAAGCGCACAGGCGCTTCCGTGCGTGGACCGATCCCACTTCCAAACAAGATCGAAAAGTTCACCGTTCTGCGTGGGCCCCACGTTGACAAGAAATCCCGCGATCAGTTCGAGATCCGCACGCACAAGCGTCTGCTCGACATCATTGACCCAACACCACAAACAGTAGACGCGCTGATGAAGCTCGACCTGGCTGCCGGTGTTGACGTTCAGATCTCAGTATAAGGGGTATCACATATGCTCCGTACTGGATTGATCGCAAAGAAAGTCGGCATGACCCGGCTTTTCATGGAAGACGGCAAGCAGATCCCTGTGACCGTTCTTTCCCTCGAAAACCTGCAGGTTGTTGCACAGCGTACTGCTGACACCAACGGCTACACAGCTGTTCAGCTGGGTGCAGGCAACGCCAAGGCGAAACGCACATCCAAAGCGATGCGCGGTCATTTTGCAGCGGCCAAAGTAGAACCCAAGCGCAAAGTTGCTGAGTTCCGCGTTGCCCCTGAGAACATGATCAACGTCGGCGAAACCATCACCGCCAACCACTACTTCGAAGGCCAATACGTTGACGTATGCGGCACATCGATTGGTAAGGGTTTTGCGGGTGCGATGAAGCGCCATAACTTTGGTGGTCTGCGCGCGACACACGGTGTGTCTATCTCTCACCGTTCGCATGGTTCCACTGGCCAGTGTCAGGATCCGGGCAAAGTCTTCAAAGGTAAGAAGATGGCCGGTCACATGGGTGCGGCGAAAGTCACCACTCAGAACCTGCAAGTCGTCAAGACAGATGCCGACCGTGGCGTGATCATGGTTAAAGGCGCTGTTCCTGGTTCAAAAGGTGGCTGGGTCACAATCAAGGATGCGGTTAAGAAACCTACTCCTGAGAATGTGATTTACCCTGCTGGCCTGAAATCCATGGCTGAAGAAGCAGAGCGTCTGGCTGAAGAAGCCGCCGCCGCTGCTGCCGCTGAAGAGGAAGCCGCCGCAAAGGCCGCAGCCGAAGCAGAACAGGCTGCAGCAGATGCTGCAGAAGCTGAAATCGCAAACGAAGCCTCGGCAGATGATGCCGCGCCGACAGAAGGTGATAAATAATGAAGGCTGATGCAATCAAACTGGACGGCAAGAAAGCTGGTTCCGTCGAACTGAACGACGAAATCTTCGGTCTTGAGCCGCGCAAGGACATCTTGCACCGCGTCGTTCGCTGGCAGCGTAACAAGGCAATGGCAGGTACACACGATGTGCTGGGTCGTTCCGAAGTGAGCTATTCCACCAAGAAGATCTATCGCCAAAAGGGCACCGGTGGCGCACGTCACGGCTCTCGCGGTGCGCCGATCTTCCGTTCCGGTGGTATCTACAAGGGCCCAACGCCCCGTAGCCACGCGCATGATCTGCCAAAGAAGTTCCGCAAGCTTGGTCTGAAGCACGCCCTGTCCGCGAAAGTGGCCGCGGGTGAGCTGGTAATCGTTGAAGATATCAACGTCAAAGACGCCAAGACATCGGCACTGGCCAAAACGGTTGGTTCTTTGGGTTGGAAGCGCGCGCTGATCATTGACGGCTCCGAAGTCAACGCTGACTTCAAAAAGGCCGCCGCTAACATCACCACAATCAACGTTCTCCCGTCGCAAGGCGCGAACGTTTACGACATCCTGCGCAGCGACACACTTGTGTTGACCAAAGCAGGCGTCGAAGCTCTGGAGGCTCGTTTGTCATGAACGCCAAAGCAGAACATTACGATGTGATCCGCAAGCCGATCATCACCGAGAAAGCAACAATGGCCTCTGAAGCCAATGCCGTTGTTTTCGAAGTGGCAATCGACGCGAACAAACCGATGATCAAGGAAGCCGTTGAAAGCCTCTTTGGTGTGAAGGTCAAAGCGGTGAACACATCCATCACCAAAGGTAAAGTGAAGCGCTTCCGCGGCTCGCTGGGTACACGCAAAGACGTGAAAAAGGCCTATGTGACGCTGGAAGAAGGCAACACGATTGATGTATCGACTGGTCTTTAATCAGACGTTGAATGATTAGGGAAAGGCCCACGGTGTAAACCGGGGGCCTTTTTCGTTTTGCGTGTTTCGAACGCCAATCTCTCTTGGCCCAAGGAATTGGGGGCTATGCTGCTGGTCGCAGCGGCGGCGGGTTCTGAGGCCCCAGTGACCACCGCGGCACTGGGGCAGCTCCCGAAAGCGGCCGAGATGGAGCTTGGAGGAGAAAACGACGACGCCGTGGCGAAGGTCAATGCGGGCCAGGTTGGGGGTGAGGTTGCCGGGGAAGGGGTGAGTTTGGTTGTATGCGGGAGAAATACTAGCTGATTTGATCAACCGAACTGACGATTCCGGTGAGATAGGGAAATTCGATGCCGAACTCGTCAATTGCGCGGTGAACTATTTGGTTCACTACTACTGGCGTCTTGCACAACTCCTTTCTACTTAACCCGAAATCTTCAGTCAGGTTCAAGAACAGCTGCTCGTACTGAGCATCTCCTATTTGGGCCTTTAGATATTTCTCCAAATTGCAGGAAAACGCGGCGAAGTTCGGAAAGACACCATCAGGAAAATCCTGTGGTTGAGGAACGCCCAGCACTTCTTGAATGAGCCTATTTGTTTGTGGTCGTTGATTTTGCGCGTTCTTTGATTGGTCAGAGTCGAAAACTGGATATGTAGGTATCCCGAGTTTTGAAAAGATATGCAGTGGCTTGTCTATTTTGGATTTTCCGTCAACGGCGACTATCGCAATCCCCTCCTCAGCGACGTTTATGCCCTGACTCCTGTAGAGGCCTTCCATGACCGCTTTGTCCGTCACTCCTTCAACAAGTAGTACTTTGTCAGCAAAGAACCCTTCGCAGACTTCGCGCGAGAAGATGTGCATCTTTGCTTCGAAGGTTGCATTGGGCATCGGCTCAATTCCTTGTAGCGAAGCAAAGAAAGCACTGCATTCTCCCAAAGATATACCCTTGGCAGTATGAGAAGAGTCGTTGAAGCCTTCCATCCGACGAAGAACGCGGGCAGCTTGGAATTTGTGCAAGCCAACAAACTTCTCCGAATGTGTAGTGAAAATGATCTGGAACCTGATGCCTGTGGACTTGCTGAAATCCCGACAGATGGAGTGAAATGCTTCTGAGATCACTTGTTGTTTGTTCGGGTGCTGATAGATTTCAGGTTCTTCAACTAACAGAATAATGTCACTTTGTGCTTCATCGAAACTTGCTTCACTTTTGCTAGCCATAGCGCGCTCTGCAAGAAACTGGATGACAGCGAACAAGCTTGCTCGTTGGAGCCCATGTCCGACGTTTTCCAACGTGGTTTGAAACCCTTGGTCCTCAACTCTTATTATGGGCTTTGGAAACTCAACGGAAATGCCATCTTGGAGTTGCCAATCCGCTAGCAAGCGAGAGTTCTGATAGTAGCGCTGAACTGAGGCCGTGAGCAGCTCACTCAACCCGCTTAACTCCGGTACGTTTGCGGGGTTCACCAAGTCGGCGAAACGCTTGCGGGACTGCTCCAAAAAACTCGGTCACGTCTCTCTTGTTTTCGTACATTTGTTTTGAGATCTGCGAGAGAAGCGAGATTATCGGACTTTTTTTCGCGTCGCTAGTTTCTTGGTGTGCATCGGCAACTGCCGGAACAAGTTGAAGAGCGGTCTTCTTCTTCAGTTTTCCGCTAGCTACGTTAGTCGCTCCAAAGAAATCTCTTCGAAATTCAAGTTCCAGTAGATCTGGGTTGGCTGCTTCCCATTCGTTCATTGCTGCGTCCGCTGCGTCAGCGCTCGCCACACGTTCGAGTCCATCGATCTCGCCAACAAGGTTGTTGTAGGAGGTCCGCTTGTCGGTTTTGCCGGCAGCTTGTCTGACAGTCGAAAATGGAGGAAAGGCAAGTGCGAGCGCTTCATAAGGAGGTTGTTTTTCACCATGTTTAGAGAAGACTCGTCGTATTGTTAGCCGATCGCCAACAACGGCTGATCCAAAGACAGAGACTTCTTCGGGAACCAAACGATGGAATACGAGCGTGATCTCAATGTCGTCTTCCTCTCGATTATGGTAGTCGTCTAGGCTTATTTGGGGAGCCGCTTCAAAGAAGATGTCGATTGCATGAAGGACCGTTGATTTTCCTGCGTTGTTGCCGCCAAGCAGCGCAGTGACCTCATCGAAGCTAACTGTCAGTTTCTTTACTGACCGCAGATTCCTGATGATCAGTTTTTGTACTTGCAACGTGTGATCCTCCTATCGCTACGCAGCCATTGCGAGAAAATTGATTGAAGCCAAGTACTATTCTATCTGAGCAAACCGTTACCCTTGCCACCTCCACCTCTCCCTGCTACATCCCCGCAATCACCTGACCTCGGATTCGTTCCGGGGTCTTTGTGGTATTTCTACGGGCACCTACGGGGGCCTATAACATCAGGGTCCTCTTGCAGGACCCGCCAAGCAAACGGAAGAAGCTAACATGGCACTCAAGTCGTACAAACCGACGACGCCGGGCCAGCGTGGGCTGGTGCTGATCGACCGTTCGGAGCTTTGGAAAGGACGTCCTGTTAAGTCTCTCACTGAGGGTCTTACGAAATCAGGCGGCCGGAACAACACCGGACGGATCACTATGCGTCGTATTGGTGGGGGCGCAAAGCGTCTTTACCGCATCGTCGATTTCAAGCGGAACAAGCTGGACATGTCCGCTGTTGTCGCACGGATCGAATATGACCCGAACCGCACCGCATTTATCGCGCTGATCCAGTACGAAGACGGTACACAGAATTACATCCTTGCCCCACAGCGTCTTGCTGTTGGTGACAAGGTGATCGCATCTGCCAAGGCTGACATTAAGCCCGGCAACGCAATGCCCTTCAGCGGCATGCCAATCGGTACGATCGTTCACAACATCGAAATGAAGCCAGGCAAAGGCGGCCAGATCGCCCGTGCAGCCGGCACCTACGCCCAGTTTGTTGGTCGTGATGGTGGTTATGCACAGGTTCGCCTGTCTTCCGGCGAATTGCGCCTGATCCGTCAGGAATGCATGGCCACTGTCGGTGCTGTGTCTAACCCCGACAACTCAAACCAGAACTTTGGTAAGGCTGGTCGTACCCGTCACAAGGGCATCCGCCCAAGTGTCCGTGGTGTTGCCATGAACCCGATCGACCACCCGCACGGTGGTGGTGAAGGCCGCACATCTGGTGGTCGGACGCCTGTCACACCTTGGGGTAAAGACACCAAGGGCAAGCGCACCCGTAACAAAAACAAAGCATCGCAGCGCCTTATCGTGCGTTCGCGTCATGCCAAGAAGAAGGGTCGTTAAGTATGGCTCGTTCCGTCTGGAAAGGTCCCTTTGTGGATGCATACGTCTTGAAAAAGGCAGAAGCATCCCGCGAAAGCGGCCGCAACGAAGTGATCAAGATCTGGTCACGCCGTTCAACAATCCTGCCTCAGTTCGTTGGCCTCACCTTTGGTGTGTACAACGGCAAGAAGCACGTCCCTGTCAACGTCAGCGAAGACATGATTGGTCAGAAGTTTGGTGAATATTCGCCAACTCGCACCTATTATGGCCACGCCGCTGATAAAAAAGCGAAGCGGAAATAAGCCATGAGCAAGGATAAGAATCCCCGCCGCGTGGCCGATAACGAAGCAATGGCAAAACTGCGCATGCTTCGCACGTCTCCGCAAAAGCTGAACCTCGTTGCTGGCCTGATCCGCGGCAAGAAAGTCGAGCAGGCACTGACTGACCTGACTTTCTCCAAAAAGCGAATTTCGGACGACGTGAAGAAATGTCTTCAGTCGGCCATCGCCAACGCAGAAAACAACCACAACCTTGACGTCGATGAACTGGTCGTCGCAGAGGCATATGTCGGTAAGAACCTGACCATGAAGCGCGGTCGCCCACGGGCACGTGGCCGTTTTGGGAAGATCATCAAGCCGTTTGCAGAGATCACCATCAAGGTGCGTCAAGTTGAGGAGCAATCATAATGGGTAACAAAGTAAACCCGATCGGTATGCGTCTTCAGGTCAACCGCACCTGGGATAGCCGCTGGTATGCAGACACCAAAGACTACGGCGACCTTCTGTTGGAAGACCTTAAGATCAAGGACTTCATCAAGAAAGAATGCGCACAGTCTGGCATCAGCCGCGTGATCATCGAACGTCCGCACAAAAAGTGCCGCGTCACGATCCACGCAGCCCGCCCTGGTGTGATCATCGGTAAGAAAGGTGCAGACATCGAAGGTCTGCGCAAGAAACTTGCCGCGCTTACAGACAGTGAACTGCACCTGAACATCGTTGAAGTCCGCAAGCCAGAACTTGACGCAGCCTTGGTTGCTGAAAGCATTGGTCAGCAGCTTGAGCGTCGTGTGTCCTTCCGTCGCGCGATGAAGCGTTCGGTTCAGAACGCGATGCGCATGGGCGCCCTTGGCATCCGTGTGAACCTTGCCGGCCGTCTGGGTGGTGCAGAGATTGCCCGCACAGAATGGTACCGTGAAGGTCGCGTGCCGCTGCACACATTGCGCGCCGACATCGACTATGCACTGTATGAGGCGATGACGCCTTATGGGATCATCGGCATCAAGGTCTTCATCTACAAAGGTGAGATCATGGAGCACGATCCATCAGCGCACGACCGCAAACATGCTGAGCTGCAAGAGGGCGCTGTCCCTCGCGGCCCACGTCGCTAAGGGGAGCTGATTAAATGCTACAGCCAAAGCGTACAAAGCACCGGAAACTGCACAAAGGCCGTATCCGTGGTGAAGCCAAAGGCGGTTCTGATCTGAACTTCGGCACATATGGCCTGAAAGCCATTGAGCCTGAGCGGATCACAGCCCGCCAAATCGAAGCCGCACGTCGTGCCATGACGCGTCACATGAAACGTCAGGGCCGTGTATGGATCCGTATCTTCCCAGATACTCCAGTGACGTCCAAGCCCGTCGAAGTCCGTATGGGTAAGGGTAAAGGTTCCATCGATTTTTGGGCATGCAAGGTCAAACCCGGCCGCGTGATGTTCGAAATCGACGGCGTGAACGAGACGATTGCCCGCGAGGCCCTGCGCCTTGCTGCAATGAAGCTGCCGATCAAAACACGGACGATTGTTCGCGAAGATTGGTAAGTGGTGTCGGGGTGAACCCCGACCTACGTGAGAGATAGAGAAGCCCCTGCTGAGTGATCGGTGGGGGCTTCTATTTTCATCTGTAGCGCATACATACTACGGGTTGAGGCGAAATAATTTTTGAACGGAGGGCCCTGAATTGCCGAGAGTGAATTCGTCCGCGATTGGCCAAATTGAGTGGAGCAACGGCACACTGTCAATCTGGTTTCATGACAGCGGAAAGTATGATTACTACGGAGTTCCCCAAAGTGTTTATGATGCATTTCTTAATTCGAGCTCCAAGGGTCAATTTTTTAATGATCATATTCGCGACCGCTACTAATCCCGGTTCACGATGACCCATGCCGGTCCGCGCACGACCTGAAAAAGCTTATCTTCGGGCCCCAGAAAACAAGATTGAACGCCTTCGCGTTTCAACAACTCTCGATGCAGTTCGCACGTGGTGATGTTTGTAAGGTCGATTTTGATGACACTGTCCTGCACAGGGCTACCCTATTTTGTCTGTTTGCAGATGATTTCCTGAATTCCCGATAAATGAGTTAACGCACAGCGCGCAGGCCTTTTGAGCACTTTTTCCTCGTGTCCAAATGATATCCCACATATCATTCTGCAAAATACGATTGGTTCGTATCAATTCATCGCGAAGGGACTCCACATCATGTCACTCCTCAAACGCGGCCTCAAAGGCGCCCCCGTCAAACGTCTGCAAAAGAAACTCGGCGTCACCGATGACGGTGACTTTGGTCCCGGCACCGAAAAGGCCCTCAAAGAATGGCAGGCCGCCAATGGGCTGGCCGCTGATGGCATTGCCGGTCCTGACACCTTTGCCGCCATTGGCCTGCCAGAGCTGATCTTGCTGCGCAAAGGATCGCGCGGTGAGCAGGTCAAGAAAATGCAGCTGGGCCTTGGGATTGATGCCGACGGTATCTTTGGGTCGGGCACAGAGACGAAAGTAAAGCAGTTTCAGGCCTCATTCGGTCTGGCCGAGGACGGCATGGCCGGACCGGAAACGCTGGCCAAGCTGAATACCTTTGCCGCGATCATCACGGACACTGTGATCCAACAGGCAGCTGTGCAGCCGGATGAAGAGCATTTTGAGGCCGAACCCCTTCCCCAAATCAAAGGCGTGGATGTGGTGCAGACCGCCGAAGCCGCCGCAGAAGAGCCACCAAAGTCGGCTTGGGGTCGTGTGAAAGGCTGGTTCGGGTAGGGTGGGTGAAACCCACGCGTTTTTGGATGGTGGGTTTTGCCCACCCTACATTCGCGAGGATCAACCCCAGCTGTAGTTGAAACTCACCGAGACCCGGTCATCCTCGGCCATGTTCATCGGCACCTCATGCCGCAGCCAGCTTTCCCAAAGCAGCACATCGCCAACCTTGGGTTTGGCGTAGATGAACGTCCGCAGCTCATCGCGCGCGTCTTTTGTCCGCGTGGGCGCTGCCATCATCATCGGCAGACGTGGGTCCTCGAATTTGATGGCACTCGCCCCGTCAGGCATTGCCACATAGGTTGTGCCGCTGATCACGGAATGCGGGTGAATGTGGCCGGTGTGAATGCCCCCTTCGGGCAGGATGTTGATCCAGATGTCTTCCAGTTGCAGGGCCTTGTCGCCCAGATCAAACTGCACGTCCTTGGCAAAGGCCGCCACATGGGCGTCCAGCACCTTCACCAGATCGGCAAAGATCGGAAAGCGCCAGGGCAGATCGCTGAGCGAGGCGTAGGACGTGTAGCCAGGATAGCCATTCTCTTCGCACCAGTTTTGGCCAGCCTCATCGTCCTGCGCAATGGCATAGCAGGAGTTGTCTAACTCCTCAGCATCAATGGGTGCGCCATGGGCAGAGAGCTTGGCGTGGTAAAGGCGGGTCGCGAAGAGGGATGTGATATTGGGCATGATGCCTTCATAGCGCGGCCCATCGTCGGGCGCGAGAGCGGTTTATCGCCTCGATCTTGGATTGGTGCCAACTAAGGGTCAACGATCCTGAATTGTCCTTATTGTTGCCATATAGCAATCCTAGCGTCCGCCTCAGTTAATCAAATACAAGGAGATACCCATGCGTATCCTCAACTCCCTCCTCATCACCACTGGTCTTTGCGTTGCCGCCTCTGCGGCTTCCGCGCAGGCAGTGACTTGCGGGCAGGACTACATCGTTGCACCCGGTGACTATCTGTCCACCATCGCCGAGCGTGCCTATGGCGAAACTGGTAGCTTCAACCTGATCTACAGCGCAAACGCCGATACGATTGGCCCGAACCCCGGTCTGATCAACGTGGGTGACCGGCTGTTCATCCCATGCTTGAACGGTGATCTGGGCGAATCTGCCGCCGACGCGGGTGCGATCCGCGACACATCAACCACCGAACAATTGCCCGCACCGGCCGAAGACCGTCCGATCCGCGTGCTGACTGCGACCGGCTGGGCGCCGTTTATGGACGAGGATCAAGCGCAGGGCGGTTTGCTGACCGAGATCATCAACCTCGCGCTTGAGAACGCAGACAATGATCCGGTCTATCAGATCGATTTTATCAACGATGACGGTGCGCACTTGAACCCGCTGATTGTCGATCACGCCTATGATATCAGCATCGGTTGGAGTCAGCCAAACTGTGACATCATGGACAAGCTGGAAGATGAATCACAGTTCCGCTGCAACAACCTCGACTTCAGCGATCCGCTTTATGAAGAAGTGCTGGGTTACTTCAGCGACGCTGCTGATCCGGTCATGAATGCTCACGTTGAGATGACAGGCAAGCGTATCTGCCGGGCAGAGGCCTATACGCTGGCCCCGCTGGAAGGGGTTGATCTGACAGAGCCTACAATCACGATTGTTCGTGCGCCGACTGCTGCCGATTGCATCAACTTCGTGCTGGAAGACAAGGCGGACATAGCCCTTGTCGCCGTAGACGTGGCTGATGGGCGTGTGAGCGAGTTGGGAGCAGGTGACCGGGTGCAGATGCATGAAGCGCTGACATTCGTCGACGTGCTGCATGCCGTGATCGCCAAGACCCACCCGCAGAATGAGGAAATCATGGCAGTGGTGAACAACGGTCTGGGCAACATTAAGGACAGCGGTCTGTGGTTCCAGACAGTACGTCGCCACATGACGGCCTTCCGCGCCGCGAACCAGTAGGTTGATGGCTTTCTGACTTACGCCCCCGCCAGAAAAGGCGGGGGCGTTTGTGTTGGGACGGACTGCTGTCCAACTCCCACTACTCTTTATTCCGCAAGGGGTTGCTTTGCATGTCGATGGGGTCTAAACGGCCCACTTCTACCCCACTCCATCGGGAATCGGGTCACGCTTTTGCGGCCTGCCGATGATGTTGACAAAGGAATATGGCATGAACGCCAACGAACTGCGGGATAAAACGCCCGATCAGCTCCGTGAAGAGCTGGTGAACCTGAAAAAAGAATCCTTCAATCTGCGCTTTCAGCAGGCCACTGGTCAGCTTGAAAACACAGCAGGCATTCGTGCGGCACGCCGCAATGCCGCGAAGGTCAAAACAATTCTGAACGAAAAGGCCGCTGCGGCCGCCAAGGAGGCTTAACCTATGCCTAAGCGTATCCTAGCCGGGGTTGTCACAAGCAACCAAAACGCCCAGACCGTCACTGTATCGGTAGAGCGTCGTTACAAGCACCCGCTGCTTCAGAAAACTATTCGTAAGTCGAAGAAATATCGCGCTCACGACGAACAGAACGCATTCAACGTCGGTGACCAAGTTCGCATTCAGGAATGCGCACCGAAGTCGAAAACGAAACGCTGGGAGGTTATTGCCTCTTAAGGCAGTAACACCCGGTTTAATCGAAACCCTGGGCCCCCGGACAGAAATCGGGACTTGCTCATAGGTCGGAAGGAAACCAAATGATCCAGATGCAGACCAATCTGGATGTTGCTGACAACAGCGGCGCTCGCCGTGTTCAGTGCATCAAGGTTCTGGGTGGTTCTCACCGTCGTTACGCCAGTGTTGGAGACATCATTGTCGTTTCGGTGAAGGAAGCCATTCCACGTGGTCGCGTAAAGAAAGGTGACGTCCGCAAGGCCGTCGTCGTACGCACCGCCAAAGAAGTACGCCGCGAAGATGGCACCGCCATCCGCTTTGACAGCAACGCTGCTGTTATCCTCAACAACAACAACGAACCCATCGGTACACGTATCTTTGGCCCAGTTGTTCGCGAACTGCGCGCAAAGAACTTCATGAAAATCATCTCACTTGCTCCGGAGGTGCTGTAACTATGGCTGCGAAACTCCGTAAAGGTGACAGTGTCATCGTTTTGGCCGGCAAGGACAAAGGCAAGACTGGTTCAATCACCAGCATCGACCCCAAGTCTGGCAAAGCCATCGTTGACGGGATCAACATTTCGATCCGTCACACAAAGCAATCTCAGGCGACACAGGGTGGCCGCACGCCAAAGGCGATGCCGATCCAACTGTCAAACCTGGCAATCGTAGACGCCAAAGGCAAAGCAACCCGCGTCGGCTTCCGCATGGATGGCGACAACAAGGTGCGTTTCGCCAAGACAACAGGGGATGTAATCTGATGCTTGATGCTGCAAACTATAGCCCCCGTCTGAAGGACCTTTATGCATCGACCGTTCGCGCGTCGATGAAAGAAGAGTTCAGCTACAAAAACGATATGCAGATCCCACGTTTGGACAAAATTGTTCTGAACATTGGCTGCGGTGCAGAAGCTGTCCGTGACAGCAAGAAAGCAAAAACCGCACAGGAAGATCTGACAACAATCGCCGGTCAGAAGGCAATGACAACGCGCGCCAAGAAATCCATCGCTGGTTTCCGTGTACGTGAAGACATGCCGCTGGGTGCAAAGGTGACTTTGCGTGGCGACCGTATGTTTGAATTCCTTGATCGTCTGATCACTGTTGCTATGCCACGTATCCGCGATTTCCGCGGCGTATCTGGCAAATCCTTCGACGGCCGCGGCAACTATGCCACCGGCATCAAAGAGCACCTGATCTTCCCAGAGATCAACTTCGACAAGATCGATGAGAACTGGGGCATGGACATCGTGATCTGCACAACAGCGAACACTGACGCTGAAGCAAAGGCACTGTTGAAAGCGTTCAACATGCCGTTCAACAGCTGAGGGGAAAATAAGATATGGCTAAGAAATCCATGATCGCACGCGAAGTTAAGCGTGAAAAGCTGGTCAAGCAGTATGCCGAAAAGCGTGCCGCCTTGAAGGCAATCATCAACGACAAAGAGGTACCGGTAGAAGAGCGGTTCAAGGCAACACTTGAACTGGCGAAACTGCCGCGCAACTCCTCTGCGACCCGTTTGCATAACCGTTGCCAGCTCACCGGGCGTCCACACGCCTATTACCGCAAACTCAAGATCAGCCGGATCGCGCTGCGGGACCTTGGTTCCAATGGCGAAATCCCCGGTATGGTCAAGTCAAGCTGGTAAGGAGCAGATATTATGAACGATCCTATCGGTGATATGCTCACACGTATCCGCAACGGCCAGATGCGCGGCAAGGCGGCGGTGGAAACACCTGCGTCCAAACTGCGCGGTTGGGTGTTGGATGTGTTGTCCGACGAAGGCTACATCCGCGGTTATGAGAAGAAGGACGGCAAAGATGGCCATCCTGCTTTCAACATTGAGCTGAAGTATTACGAGGGTGACCCTGTCATTCGCGAAGTGAAGCGGGTTTCCAAGCCTGGCCGTCGCGTTTACCTGGGCGCCAATGACATCCCAACCGTCCGTCAGGGCCTGGGTGTGTCGATTGTCTCCACCTCGCAAGGTGTGATGTCGGATGCAAAAGCACGTAGCGCCAATATCGGCGGCGAAGTGCTCTGCACTGTATTCTAAGGAGAAATCATGTCTCGTATTGGTAAAAAACCGGTTGAGCTGCCCTCTGGCGTTACTGCCTCTGTGTCAGGTCAAACCGTTGAAGTGAAAGGCCCCAAAGGGACCCGTAGCTTCAAAGCAACCGACGATGTGACCATCAGCGTTGACGGCAATGTCGTCACCGTTGAACCACGCGGCAAATCCAAGCGCGCGCGCCAGCAGTGGGGCATGAGCCGCACAATGGTCGCAAACTTGGCCACCGGCGTGTCTGAGGGTTTCAAGAAAGAGCTTGAACTGTCGGGTGTTGGTTACCGTGCCCAAATGCAGGGCAACACGTTGAAGCTGTCGCTGGGTTATTCCCATGACGTGAATTTCGAAGTGCCTGAGGGTGTCACAGTGACAGCCCCCAAGCAGACTGAGATCACTGTTGAAGGGATCGACGAGCAGCAGGTTGGACAGGTTGCGGCGAATATTCGTGCTTGGCGTAAGCCTGAGCCCTACAAGGGCAAAGGTATCAAGTACAAAGGCGAATATGTCTTCCGCAAAGAAGGCAAGAAGAAGTAAGGAACGCAAAAATGGCAAACAGCAAAAGAACTCTGTTTCTGAAGCGCCGCATGCGCGTTCGGAACAAACTTCGCGGTGTCACAGCCAACCAAGGCCGTGCCCGTCTTTCGGTTCACCGTTCAAACAAGAACATCAGCGTCCAGCTGATCGACGACGTCAACGGCGTAACACTCGCCTCCGCGTCTTCGCTCGAAAAGGACCTTGGCGTTGTTGGCAAGAACAACATCGAAGCCGCTTCCAAGGTTGGTTCTGCGATTGCAGAGCGCGCCAAGAAGGCTGGTGTTGAGGTTGCTTACTTTGACCGTGGTGGGTTCCTCTTTCACGGCAAGATCAAGGCTTTGGCCGATGCTGCCCGTGAAGGCGGTCTGAAAATCTAATGGTGGGGGTGGGTTTCACCCACCCTTCCGACAACCTGTAGGGTGGGCGAAGCCCACGCTCGATGATCCGGCGCATTGCGCGACCCGTGATTGGACAATGCCCATATTGGGCAGAAATACAAAGGACGCCATCAATGGCAGAACGTGAAAACCGCGGCCGCGGCCGCAACCGTGAAGAGCAGACACCAGAGTTTGCCGACCGTCTGGTCGCAATCAACCGTGTTTCAAAAACAGTTAAAGGCGGTAAGCGCTTTGGCTTTGCAGCACTTGTTGTTGTTGGCGACCAAAAAGGCCGTGTCGGCTTTGGCAAAGGTAAGGCGAAGGAAGTTCCTGAGGCGATCCGCAAAGCGACTGAGCAAGCCAAGCGCCAGATGATCCGCGTTGCATTGCGCGATGGCCGCACGCTGCACCACGATATCGAGGGCCGTCACGGCGCTGGTAAAGTGGTCATGCGCACGGCGCCAGTTGGTACTGGTATCATCGCTGGTGGTCCAATGCGTGCCGTGTTTGAAATGTTGGGTGTGCAGGACGTTGTGTCCAAGTCCATCGGGTCCCAGAACCCTTACAACATGATCCGCGCCACCATGAATGGCCTGTCCAAAGAGCAATCACCACGCAACGTCGCACAGCGTCGTGGCAAGAAGGTTGCTGACATCCTGCCCAAGCGTGACGAGGCCCCAGCGGCCGAAGCACCTGCTGCAGCAGACGCGTAAGGAGACCTGACAGATGGCTAAAACAATCGTCGTCAAGCAGATCGGTTCACCGATCCGCCGCCCCGCCAAACAGCGTGCCACGCTGATCGGTTTGGGCCTGAACAAGATGAACCGCACCAAAGAACTGGAAGATACACCTTCCGTCCGCGGCATGGTCAACTCGATCAGTCACATGGTCGAGATCATCGAAGAAAAAGGGTAGAATTTGTATGGTGGATCAAGATCCACCTTACGGTTTGAAGCGCCTCGCTGGAAACAGCGGGGCGTTTTTTGTTTGAGGTTATGTCTTGCCCTCTGGTCCCGCGAGCAGATGTCGTATCTGCTGAAGTGAGCATCTGTTTGATGTACTGCCGCGGGATTTGATCCTCAGACGGCAATGTCCTGATGCAGACGGACTCCTCTACTTCGGCTTCAGAACCTTCTCGATTTCACGCTCCACGGTCTTGATCAGCTTGCGATTGTCGTAACAAGCCAGCGCTTTCGCCCTGTTTCTTTCGGCGAATTCGGGCAATCGCGACAGGTTGGCAGACACGGTGCCGATCGCGGCCTTGAACCCGTCATAGTCACCTTCTTCAACCAGATGGCCGTTTTCACCCTCAATCACGGCCTCTGGGATGCCCGCGTGTCTTGTGGACACGATCGTCAGGCCGCACGACATTGCCTCTTGGATGGCCGTTGGCAGGCCTTCTGTGTTGCCGTTTTTCGCCCTGACAGAGTGTTGGAGGAAGACTTCGGATGTACCAAGCATTTCACGCACAAAATCATGGGGGCGGGCACCGTGGAACGTGACTCGGTCCGTCATTCCAAAGTCCCGAACGATTGATTGGCACTGCTCTTGCATAGGCCCGTCACCGACCACGTCCAGTGTGATACCTTGGGTATCTTTTGCGTTCATGCAGAAGGCTTTGACGGTGATATCAGGCCGCTTCTTTTCAACCAGCCTGCCAACCGCAAGAAAGCTTCCTTCCCGTTTTGCCGACGGCACAAAGAGATCTGTGTTAACGCCACTTGGAACGACATGACTGTTGGGGTGAGTTGCGCCAACTGATGCGAGTTCATCCAGCAGGAATTGTGACACAGAAAATACACCGTCAAGTCGTGCCATCATGCGGCGATATCCTGCAGCCCTGAGCGGTGCGCGTAGCTGTGACGACGCGTCAGCTCCACGGAAATAGGTGAACACAGGAATGCCGAAATGGTTTGCAACCGGTGCGATGCGGAGCGCGACATTGCCAAATTCTGCCAGTATTGCGTCAGGTGCGGCATCGTGCAGAAACGCGCAGATGTCATCGCGTGTCTTGCCATAAGGCACGCGCGCGGTGCGATGTTTCGCAATGCTTCGTAATTTCGAACCCAAGAAAACTAACTTTTCGTATTTTGTTGTCCGCGCACTGCGCGGCACCACCCAAGAGTGATGCTCCAAGCCAAAGGGATCATCGTCCATGTCGTGTTCATGCAAAACACAAGCATTGCCACCAAAGAGATTTTGGATGTGGAATGTAATCTGGGTTTCTTGTGGGTGAAAATAGCTACCGGTTGCAATGCAGATTTTCGTCATGGCCAAGTAAAGTCCAATTTCTCTAAGATATTTAGGCGCTCAGCCTTCTCCATAACCAGCCTTTTCGGTTCGGCAAGCTCTGGTATGCGGTCCACATGGCACTCAACATAGATTTTCTTGATCTTATCCAGGTGCCCCGATTCGAAAATTGCATCAAGTACGACGTATTCAGCACCTTCGATATCCATCTTGATCACGATGTTATTTGAATCGATATCGCCCAGAACGTCAGCGATGGAGGCTGTTTCGACGTCGAAGTGCTTTGCATAGCTCACGTTGGCTTTCCCGCCAACGATGGTAGAGCCTTCATAAAATCGTCCCGGCTTTGGGTCCTCGAAATACAATCGAGTTGTTCCGTTTTCAGAGCTGACCGCTTTCTGATAGATGCTGACATTCCGATACCGACGGGTCCGCTGCTTGAGTTCTTCGAAATTGACCGGGTTGGGCTCAAAGGCATAAACCTTGCCTACGCAGTGCGAGAACTCAATGACCGATTTGCCGATGTGCGCGCCCAGGTCAATCACCACATCGCTCTTGCCATAAAGTTCGGCCATGCGACGCATTCCGCGCATGTCGTCTTCCAACAATTTGTCGGGCAGACGGATGGCGAGATGTATCAACGCATTCCGCAGCACATGATTGAGTTTCATTGTGGCTCCTGTTGTCGTTGGGGCTTGATAGAACGGATTGTTATTGAGGCCAACCGCCATCGACCGCCATGATCCTGCATCGTCAGCGGGATATGGCGCAAAACCTCACGGGTCAAAGCCCGCCTGCGTGCGATGATCACACTTCTTGACCCGCAACAGCCGCCCGTCTATACGCCCCCAGTCGGACACTCGATTTCCGACTCAAAACTGTAACGCCGTGTTTGGCCACTCCCGTCGCTGGGGGCCAATTCCGGCAAAAGGAGAAGCGACATGAAACTGAATGAACTTTCCGACAACCCAGGTGCAACCCAGCGCAAAAAGCGTATTGGCCGTGGTCCGGGTTCCGGCATGGGTAAGACCGGTGGCCGTGGTATCAAAGGTCAGAAATCACGCTCCGGTGTAGCCATCAAAGGCTACGAGGGCGGCCAGATGCCACTCTACCAGCGTCTGCCAAAGCGTGGCTTTAACAAGCCGAACCGCAAGACATTTGCTGTCATCAACCTTGGTCTGATCCAAAAATTCATCGACGAAGGCAAGATCGACGTCAAAGCAGATATCACAGAGGACGCGCTTGTCGCATCCGGTCTGGTCCGCCGCAAAAAGGACGGTATCCGCGTTCTTGCTAAGGGCGATTTCAAAGCCAAAGCCAAGATTGCTGTCACTGGCGCCTCCAAAGGTGCTGTTGAAGCTGTCGAAAAGGCCGGCGGCTCACTGACTGTCACAACACCGGCAGCGGCTGAGTAAGACCTTGTGAGCGGCGCAGCCGTCGCTTACATACCTCTTCAAGTTTTCCCAAACGCCGCTGATCGGGGAACCGCAGCGGCGTTTATGCATGAAAAGAGACCCATATGGCTTCTGCAGCAGAGCAAATGGCAGCCAACGTCAGTTGGAGCGCCTTCGGCAAAGCAACTGAACTGCGCCAGCGCATTATGTTTACGATCGGCTTGCTGATCATTTACCGCCTTGGCACATTCATCCCGGTTCCGGGCATTGATGCTCTAGCATTGCAGCAGTTCATGGAAGACGCCCAAGCCGGCATTGGCGGCATCCTGTCGATGTTCACAGGTGGTGCCTTGTCCCGGATGGCAATCTTTACCCTTGGGATTATGCCTTACATCTCTGCCTCCATCGTGATGCAGCTCTTGGGCTCTATGTGGGAGCCGCTCAAGAACCTCAAGAAAGAGGGTGAAGCAGGGCGGCGCAAGCTGAACCAATACACCCGCTACGGTACTGTCGTGCTGGCCACTGCGCAGGCCTACGGCCTTGCTGTCAGCCTTGAGGCAGGTGGTCTGGCGGCCAACCCTGGCATGTTCTTCCAAGCTTCGACCGTGATCACCATTGTGGGTGGTACGATGTTCCTGATGTGGTTGGGTGAACAGATCACTGCACGCGGTATCGGCAACGGTATCTCGCTGATCATCTTTGTGGGCATCATTGCAGAAATCCCTGCCGCCATGGCCCAGTTTCTGTCACAAGGCCGCTCTGGCGCGATCAGCCCCTTGGTGGTGATCGGGATCATTGTCATGCTCGCCGTCGTCTTGACCTTCGTGGTCTTCATGGAGCGCAGCTTGCGCAAGATTCACATTCAGTATCCGCGCCAGCAACGCGGGATGAAGGTCTATGATGGCTCCACCAGCCATCTGCCGATCAAAGTGAACCCAGCTGGTGTTATCCCCGCGATCTTTGCTTCTGCCTTGTTGCTGCTGCCAACAACGATCAGCACATTTAACGGCGGTTCGTCCGGCCCGGTGATGTCGACCATTCTGGCGCTCTTTGGCCCCGGCCAGCCGCTCTATCTGTTGTTCTTTGGTGGCATGATCATCTTCTTCACCTACTTTTACACCCGTGAAGTCGCGTTCAAGACCGAGGACGTGGCCGAGAACCTCAAGAACCAGAACGGCTTTGTGCCAGGCATTCGCCCCGGCAAAAAGACCGAAGAATATCTGGACTATGTGGTGACCCGCATTCTGGTGCTGGGCTCTGGCTATCTTGCACTGGTCGCATTGCTGCCCGAGATTATCCGCGCCGAACTGGCCATCCCGTTCTACTTTGGCGGGACATCGATCCTGATTATTGTGTCGGTTGGTATGGACACCATCCAACAAATCCAGTCTCATCTGGTGGCACATCAATACGAAGGCCTGATTGAGAAATCTCAGTTGCGTGGCAAACGTAATGGAAACAAACGTAAAGGGCCGTCGCGTCGATGAATATTATTCTACTGGGGCCGCCGGGTGCGGGTAAGGGGACACAGGCGCAGAGGCTTGTTGAGGAACGCAACATGGTGCAGCTCAGCACTGGCGATATGTTGCGCGCAGCACGGACCAGTGGAACTGAAATGGGCAACATGGTTGCCGGTGTCATGGACCGCGGAGAGCTGGTTACGGATGAGATTGTCATCGGTTTGATCCGCGAACAGCTTGAAGCCGACAATGGCGCAGACGGATATATCTTTGATGGTTTTCCGCGGACGCTGGCCCAAGCGGATGCTTTGGGTAACTTGCTGCTTGAAATGGGTGAGAACCTTGATTGCGTGATTGAACTGCAAGTCAATGATGAGGTCTTGGTCGAACGGATTGTTGGACGGGCCAAAGATGCAGCCGCTGCAGGTGAGCCCGTACGTGCTGACGACAACGAAGAAAGCCTGAAGATCCGCCTGATGGCTTACTATAAACAGACCAGCCCATTGATTGGTTACTATTATGCCAACGATGACCTGAAATCCGTGGATGGTTTGGCCAGCATGGATGAAGTGGCGGCGAGCATTTCAGACGCCTTGGCCTGAAACCAACAATTTTCGGCGAAAATTGTTGGTGCGTGAAGGATTTTCTAGAAAATCCTTTGCCCGGCTTAGGGTCTCTTGACGCCTTGGCAAATGCCCCCTAAACAGCGCCATCCTGCAAAGGAATCAATTTGTGGTTAAGGGTCGCGCCCAGACATCACAAAACACCTCGATATGACGCAGCCCGGCGCCCTTTAAGGTCCGGGCTTCCGTTGTGAAAAAAGGGTCTGGAATGACGGACCCGCAACGAAAAGGAATTGCACACGTGGCACGTATTGCCGGCGTAAACATCCCGACTGCAAAGCGGGTTCCAATCGCCCTCACTTACATTACCGGTATTGGTTCTGCCAAAGCCGAAGAAATCTGCGAAGCGGTCAAGATCGACCGCGCGCGCCGTGTTAACCAGCTTTCTGACGCAGAAGTGCTGTCGATCCGTGAATACATCGACGCCAACCTTATGGTTGAAGGTGATCTTCGTCGCGAGACTCAGATGAACATCAAGCGTCTGATGGACCTTGGTTGCTACCGTGGCCTGCGTCACCGTCGTAACCTGCCGGTTCGTGGTCAGCGTACATCCACAAACGCACGTACACGCAAGGGCCCTGCAAAGGCCATTGCTGGTAAGAAGAAATAAGGGAGGCTTGATCAATGGCACGTGATACAAAACGCACCAAAAAGAAGGTTTCCAAGAACATCGCAGCTGGTGTTGCGCATGTGAACTCTTCTTTCAACAACACAAAGATCCTGATCTCTGACGTGCAAGGTAACGCCATTTCTTGGTCGTCTGCTGGCACTATGGGCTTTAAGGGTTCGCGGAAATCCACACCTTATGCCGCTCAGATGGCTGCTGAGGATGCGGGCAAGAAAGCACAAGATCACGGCGTGAAAACGCTTGAGGTCGAAGTGCAGGGTCCCGGTTCCGGTCGTGAAAGCGCGTTGCGCGCATTGGCCGCCGTTGGTTTCAACATCACATCGATCCGTGACGTGACGCCAATGGCCCACAACGGTTGCCGCCCACCAAAGCGCCGCCGCGTCTAAGACAATCCAAACGCCTTGGGGCCCGTGTTTCGGCACGGCCCCAATCCGTCATTTCAACCTCGGGCGTTTGCCTTTTTGGACCATGAAGGCAGACTAGTATGGAGGGACATATGATCCACAAAAACTGGGCTGAGTTGATCAAACCAACTCAATTGGAAGTAAAGCCGGGCAACGACCCCGCGCGTCAGGCAACCGTCATCGCAGAACCGCTTGAGCGTGGTTTTGGCCTGACATTGGGCAACGCCCTGCGCCGCATTTTGATGAGCTCCCTTCAGGGTGCTGCTATCACTGCCGTTCAGATCGACAACGTCCTGCACGAGTTTTCATCCGTGTCTGGTGTGCGTGAAGACGTCACCGACATCGTGCTGAACCTCAAAGGTGTTGCGATCCGTATGGAAGTTGAAGGGCCAAAGCGTCTTTCTGTTCAGGCCAAAGGCCCGGGCGTTGTGACTGCTGCTGACATCTCCGAAACTGCAGGCATCGAGATCCTCAACAAGGATCACGTGCTTTGCCACCTTGATGATGGCGCTGACCTGTACATGGAACTGACTGTCAACACAGGGAACGGTTACGTTTCCGCTGACAAGAACAAGCCAGAAGATGCACCGATTGGCATGATGTCCATCGATGCGATCTACTCGCCCGTCAAAAAGGTCAGCTATGACGTGCAGCCGACCCGTGAAGGTCAGGTGCTGGATTATGACAAGCTGACCATGAAGGTTGAAACCGATGGGTCGCTGACACCTGACGATGCTGTGGCTTACGCCGCTCGCATTTTGCAGGACCAGCTGTCGATCTTCGTCAACTTTGATGAACCTGAGTCCGCACAAACTGGTGCTGATGATGACGGTCTTGAGTTCAACCCGCTTCTGCTGAAGAAAGTGGACGAGCTGGAACTGTCTGTCCGTTCGGCAAACTGCCTCAAGAACGACAACATCGTATACATTGGCGATCTGATCCAGAAGACCGAAGCAGAAATGCTGCGCACACCGAACTTTGGCCGCAAATCCTTGAACGAGATCAAGGAAGTGCTGTCAGGTATGGGTCTGCACCTTGGCATGGATGTAGAGGACTGGCCGCCGGACAACATCGAAGATCTGGCAAAAAAGTTTGAAGATCAGTTTTAAGAATACGTAGGGCGGGGCTATCCCCGCCTTACACCAAATGCCCGTCTCTATACGGGGAACATCCTGGGCATGGTGCCCCACTAACGGAGCCAGCGACACGCATCGCATCGGCCCATCCTAATACAAAATGGAGACTATCACATGCGTCACGCAAGAGGTTACCGCCGCCTAAACCGCACACATGAACACCGCAAAGCGCTGTTCGCGAACATGGCAGGCTCGCTCATTGAACATGAGCAGATCAAGACAACATTGCCCAAGGCAAAAGAACTGCGCCGGATCGTTGAAAAGCTGGTCACACTTGGCAAGCGCGGCGATCTGCACGCGCGCCGTCAGGTCAATGCACAGCTGAAGCAGGAAATGCACACAGCGAAACTGTTCGACACAATCGGCCCACGCTACAAAGAGCGTCAGGGTGGATATGTTCGCATCATCAAGGCGGGCTTCCGCTATGGTGACATGGCCCCAATGGCGATCATCGAATTCGTAGATCGCGACGTGGATGCCAAAGGTGCTGCCGACAAGGCACGTCTGGAAGAATACGAGAACGCCGAAGACTAAATCCTGGCCTTCGACTAAATTTGCAAAGCCCTGCCGGACCGGCGGGGCTTTCGCTTTTTGACATAAGGCATATGTTTCCCTCATGGCCGATCTCTTCGACAGCACACCGACAGACACACCCGCAGGTCCGCGCCCGCTGGCGGATCGGTTGCGGCCCAAGACCTTGTCTGAGGTCATTGGCCAGCAACAGGTCCTTGGCCCGGAAGCGCCATTGGGCACGATGCTGGCCTCTGGATCGCTGTCTTCGCTGATCTTCTGGGGACCGCCGGGTGTGGGCAAGACCACGATTGCGCGCCTGTTGGCAGATGAGACTGACCTGCATTTCGTGCAGATCAGTGCGATTTTTACGGGTGTGCCGGACCTGCGCAAAGTGTTCGAAGCTGCCAAGATGCGCCGTCAGAATGGCAAGGGCACGCTGCTGTTTGTGGATGAGATTCACCGCTTTAACAAAGCGCAGCAGGACGGGTTTCTACCCTATATGGAGGATGGCACGATCCTGTTGGTTGGTGCCACGACCGAAAACCCGAGTTTTGAGTTGAACGCTGCGGTTCTCAGCCGAAGCCAAGTGTTTATTCTGACCCGGCTGGGCTTCAAAGATCTCGAACTGCTGGCGCAACGTGCGGAGAAGGAATTGGCCAAAGCCCTGCCGCTGGACGGCCCGGCGCGCGATGCGTTGCTAGAGATGGCGGATGGGGATGGCCGTGCCTTGCTTAATTTGATTGAGCAGGTGAGTGCTTGGAAAACGGACAAGAAGCTATCCACCGATGATCTGACCAAGCGTTTGATGAAACGCGCCGTCAAATACGACAAGTCAGGTGACGAGCATTACAATCTGATTAGCGCTTTGCATAAATCCGTGCGCGGGTCTGACCCGGATGCGGCGCTTTATTGGTTTGCGCGAATGCTGGCCGGGGGCGAAGATCCGCGTTTCCTTGCCCGTCGCATCACCCGCATGGCGGTTGAGGATATCGGTTTGGCCGATCCCCAGGCGCAATCGGTCTGTCTGCAATCTTGGGAGACGTATGAACGGTTGGGCAGCCCTGAAGGGGAACTCGCTCTGGCGCAGGCCGTTACCTATCTCGCGCTCGCGCCCAAATCGAATGCGACTTATGTGGCGTACAAAGGCGCTGTCGCGGCGGCCAAACAAACTGGGTCAGAGCCTCCGCCTGCTCATATTCTGAACGCGCCGACCACGTTGATGAAAGAACAGGGGTTTGGTGCTGGCTACAATTATGACCACGACGCCGAGGATGGGTTTAGTGGGCAGAACTATTTTCCTGAAACCATGAAGCGTGGGGTCTACTACGTTCCAGTGGATCGCGGATTTGAGCGTGAACTGAAAAAGCGTGTCGATTTCTTCGCGGGCCTGCGCGCCAAGCGTGGCAAGAATTGACAAACGACCAGCGAGCCGTCAGAGCAGCGCCATGATGACACCTGTGATCTCTGTAGCCCTTGGCGGGGCGATTGGTTCTGTTCTGCGATACCTTGTGGGGTTGGTCGTGGCCTTTCCATTGGGGACGCTGGCGGTGAATGTAATCGGGTCTTTCGCGATTGGATTGGTCTGGGTGCATTTGGCCGATCGCGGATTGCAGCATTGGTTGCCGTTCTTGATGACCGGCGTTCTGGGTGGGTTCACGACGTTTTCGGCCTTCACTTTGGATGCGCTACGTCTGGTCGAAGAAGGTCGCGTGACCGCTGCCGGGGCCTATGTGTTGGCCTCTTTCATTATGTCGATCCTCGCCTGTGCCGCGGGCCTTTGGATCGCAAGAGGAATGACGACATGAGTGCTGTGCAGACACGGGTGATCGGCCCGGATGATGGCGACCAACGCCTTGACCGCTATTTGCGCCGCCTGTTCCCGCATCTGACCCAAGGGCGGATCGAGAAGATGTGTCGTAAGGGCGAGCTGCGTGTGGATGGTGGCCGGGTGAAATCCAATTCCCGCGTGGAAGTGGGGCAGAGCGTTCGCATTCCACCGCTGCCGACTGAGGAAGAGGCGGCGGCTGCCGCCAACCTTGCCAAGCGTGGTGTGACGAAGGCGGACGCCAAGCTGATCCAGTCCTGTGTCATCTATAAGGACGCGCATATCATCGCGATCAACAAGCCGCCGGGTCTGGCGACCCAAGGTGGGTCAAAGACGACCCGCCATGTTGATGGGTTGTCTGAGGCTTTGATGTTTGATTATGACGAAAAGCCCCGGTTGGTGCATCGTCTGGACAAGGATACCTCGGGGGTTCTGCTGTTGGCGCGGACGCGCATGATGGCCAAGCAGTTAACCGAGAATCTAAAGCATCGCGAGACCCGCAAGATTTATTGGGCCGCCGTTGCGGGTGTCCCGCATCCGCGAGCGGGGACGATCAAATACGGTCTCGTGAAAGCCCCCGGTCATGGCCGGAGTGGCGAGAACGAAAAGATGCGCTGCGTGCATCCGCGTGATCTCGATAGCGTTGAAGGTGCCAAGCGTGCGACCAGCGACTACGCCGTGATGGATACGCTGGCCAGCCGTGCGGCTTGGTGTGCTTTGGTCCCGATTACAGGGCGAACGCATCAGTTGCGCGCGCATATGGCCGAGATAGGGCATCCGATTGTCGGTGATGGGAAATATGGCGGTTCCGGCCAGGAGAACCTTGGCGATGGTTGGGGTGCCGGCATGGGCAGCGAGATCGGGCGCAAGCTGCATCTGCATGCGCGTAGCTTGACGATCGAGCATCCGGCGACAGGGGCGATGCTGCATCTGACAGCGCCACTACCAGAGCATATGCAGAACACCTGGGATTTTGTGGGGTGGGTCGTGGGCCATGCCCCGGTTGATCCGTTCAATATGCCCGATGAGTGATCTGCGACTGGTGATCTTTGACGTTGATGGAACGCTCGTCGATAGTCAGGCCGAGATTGTCGCGGCGATGACGCTGGCGTTTCAGTCCGAGAACCTTCTGATGCCTGATCGCGCAAGGGTCCTTTCGATTGTCGGACTGTCGCTGGCAGAGGCATTTGGCACGCTCTGCCCGCAGGTGACAGAGGCGCAGCGCGACCGGCTAGTGACAGCCTACAAGGATGCATTTGTCAGCTTGCGCAGCGATAACAAGGAAATGGGCCCGCTGTTCCCCGGCGCACAGGCCGCACTAGAGCGGTTACAAGGGCAGGATCATACCCTGCTGGCGGTGGCCACAGGAAAGTCCCGGCGCGGCTTGGACAAGGTGCTGGGCCGACATGGGCTGACAGGCGTCTTTCATAGTGAGCAGGTGGCCGATCACCACCCATCCAAACCACATCCATCGATGATCCTGACTGCGATGTCGGAAACCGGTGTCACATCAGAGCGCGCTGTGATGCTTGGTGACACGACCTATGACATGGATATGGCGCGCGCGGCTGGGATCGGCACGATTGGGGTCACTTGGGGCTACCACCCGGCCGAGAACTTGCACGCTGACATCATGATTGACGATTTTGCGGCCCTCAGCGATGCCGTTGACCAACTCGTGGGACCTTGAAGAATGAGTGACTGGAAACCAAAACGCTTCTGGAAGGCCGCAACGGCGACAGAAATCGAAGGTGGCTTTACCGTCCTGTTAGATGACAGGACGGTGCGAACACCTGCGAAGGCCCAACTGACCGTGCCGACAATGGCGATGGCAGAGGCGATTGCGACCGAATGGGACGCGCAGGAAAAACTGCTTGATCCTGCGACCATGCCCGTGACGCGTGGGGCCAATGCCGCAATTGACAAAGTGCGGGCGCAGCGGCCTGAGGTGATCGCGCTTCTGGCAGAATATGGTGACAGCGATTTGCTGTGTTATCGGGCGGCGGGGCCGGAGGAGCTGCTTGCCAAGCAGGCCGAAGGGTGGGACCCGATGCTTGAGTGGGCCGCTAATACCTTGGGCGTGCGGCTTTCTGTGGGCGAGGGTGTGATGCACGTGACGCAAGACCCGGCTGCCTTGCAAATACTGGCGGACGAAGTCGCAACGTTTGACGATTTCGCCTTGGCTGCGGCCCACGATCTGATCAGCATTTCGGGGTCCTTGATCCTGGCGTTGGCTGTCACGAAATCGGCCATTCCGGTGGATGACGCATGGCTGTTGTCACGCATTGACGAGCACTGGCAGATCGCGCAATGGGGCGAAGACGAAGAGGCTGCCGCAACGGAAAGTAGCAAGCGCGACGCCTTTGTCGCGGCTGCCCGTTTCTACCAGCTTTCGGTCAAATAATCGAAACAGTGCGTTTCCTGGCAAAGCCAAAAAATCATCCAAATTTGGAGCATTTTGGTCGAAGTCTAGAACAGTTGCCCTTGACTCTAGCCACGTTTGATCAAAGTCTGCGTGCATTGAGTTGGGAGAACCCATCTCATTCATCATGACTGTCTATCGGGACGGGATAAAAATTGGCCACCCTAGCGGGGTGGAAACTCAGGAAGAGGTAAAAATGAAAAAAACCGCATTTTACGGCGCGCTCGCTGTTGCTGGTCTTGCTGCATCGACAGCATCTGCTGCGACACTTGACGACGTCAAAGCACGTGGTGTGCTCAACTGTGGCGTGACAACTGGTCTGGTCGGCTTTGCATCGCCAGATGCGAACGGTGTCTGGAACGGTTTCGACGTTGGCGTATGCCGCGCAGTTGCTGCTGCTGTCTTGGGTGACAGCGACGCGGTCGAGTTTGTCCCAACAACAGGTAAGACACGCTTTACTGCGCTGGCCTCTGGTGAGATCGACGTGCTGGCACGTAACACCACATGGACTTTCAGCCGCGACGTCGACCTGAAGTTCGAATTTGTTGGCATCAACTACTATGATGGCCAAGGCTTCATGGTTCCACGTGATCTGGGCGTTGCATCTGCAAAAGACCTTGATGGCGCGACTGTCTGCATCCAGACAGGCACAACAACAGAGCTGAACCTGGCGGACTTCTTCCGCTCCAACAGCATCAGCTATGAGCCAGTGCCAATCGAAACAAACGCCGAAGCACAGCAGCAGTACATTGCTGGCGCATGCGACGTTTACACAACTGACGCATCCGGCCTTGCCGCTACGCGTGCATCTTTCGAGAACCCTGGCGACCACGTTCTGCTGCCAGAGATCATCTCAAAAGAGCCACTCGGCCCGCTTGTTCGCCACGGCGACAACGACTGGGGTGACATTGTACGTTGGTCCCTGAACGCGCTGATCGCAGCTGAAGAGCTGGGCGTGACATCGGCAAACGTCGAAGAGCTAGGCGCTGCACCAACTGGTAATCCAGAAGTGAACCGTCTGCTGGGCACCGAAGGTGAGCTGGGCGCGATGCTGGGTCTGGAAGCAGATTGGGCAAAGAGCGCGATTGCTGCTGGTGGTAACTACGGCGAGCTGTTCGAAAAGAACATCGGTGAGAACACACCAATCGGTCTGGCGCGCGGTCTGAACGCGCAGTGGACAGACGGTGGTCTGCTCTACTCTCCACCATTCCGCTAAGGACTGACTAAACGATCAAAGGGCGCGGTTTCGACCGCGCCCTTTCAGCAAATACGACCAAAAAATTGGCGCACCGGAACTGCAACAAATGCAGTCGAAAACAAGCGCCAAATAAACGGGGAAAATTTATGACGTCGATTACAGACCCGCCACGGGGGTCATTCCGCCCGTCGATGCTGATCAACGACACGCGCTACCGATCCTATACGTTTCAGGCGATCGCGTTTGTTGTTCTGGCCTTGTCGATTGGCTATCTGATCAACAACCTGTTCACCAACCTGGCCGCGCAAGGTCTGGACATTGACTTTAGCTTTCTGGGTGCGCCCGCCGGCTATGACATCAACCAACGCCTGATAGAATACACCAGCCAGTCAACAAACTTGCAGGCCGCCTTTGTTGGTATCCTGAACACTTTGCTGGTTGCCTTTCTGGCCTGTGTGACCGCCACGATCTTTGGTGTGCTTGCCGGGGTCCTGCGACTGTCGAACAACTGGCTCGTGCGCAAACTGATGGCGATCTATGTTGAGATCTTCCGCAACATTCCGGTGCTGATCTGGGTTCTGATTATCTTTACGATCATGATCGCGGTGCTGCCCGGGCCACGGGAATTCCGCGGCGATGATCCATCCGCAACCATGTTCCTCGGCATATCTGCCTTCACTAACCGTGGCGTCTATATTCCCCTGCCATTCTTCGAGCGCGGCTTTGGCGGCGGTCTTGATTTTCTGATGGTGCTGGCTGTGCTGGTGGGGTCGTTCTTTGGTGCTCGCGCCGTGAACGCCCGCGCCACCCGCATTCAGGAGGCAACGGGCGTTCGTCCTGCGACGCTGCTCACAAACCTTGGCATCTGGTTCGGTCCGTTGATCGTCATGTTCCTGGTCTTTGGCCTGCGCTTCGAAGTGCCAGAGCTGAAGGGGTTCAACTTTGCAGGCGGTATCAAGGTCGGTGGTCCACTGATCGCGATCTGGTTTGCGCTGTCGATCTACACCGGTGCCTTTATCGCGGAAAACGTGCGTGCCGGTATTCAGGCCGTGTCAAAAGGCCAGACAGAGGCCGCAGGCGCGCTGGGCATTCGTCCCGGCCGCATCATGAGCCTTGTGGTTCTGCCGCAGGCCCTGCGGGTGATCATTCCGCCGCTGATCTCAAATTATCTAAACATCACCAAGAACTCTTCCTTGGCGATTCTGGTGGGCTATGCGGATGTGACTGCGACGCTGGGTGGTATTACGCTGAACCAGACGGGTCGCGCGATCGAATGTATTCTTTTGCTGATGTTGTTCTATCTCACGATCTCTTTGCTGATCTCAGCGGTGATCAACGTCTACAACAACGCAATCAAGTTGAAGGAGCGCTAGGATATGACGACTGATCGTACAATCGCCTTCGTCCGCACCGAAGACGTTCCTGCAATGCCACCGCCGCCCAATGCAGTGGGACCGGTAAGATGGATCAAGGACAACCTGTTTGCGACACCCGCAAATAGTGTGCTGACGATTCTTGCGATCCTGGCCATCTATATGATCCTCAACGGCACTGTGCCGTGGATGGTCAATGGTATCTGGGCATCACCAAGCCTCGCTGTGTGCCGCGAAATCCTTGATGGCGCATCGGGTGCCTGTTTTGCGGTGCTTGGCGAGCGTTGGAACCAGCTCTTGTTTGGGTTCCAGTATCCCGCAGACCTTTACTGGCGTCCGGGGCTGGCCTTTGTGTTGCTGTTTTTTGCAGCCGCACCGGTGCTGTTCTTTGACTTGCCGCGCAAGCTCTTGATCTTCACAGCGCTTTATCCCTTTATCGCCTACTGGCTGATCTGGGGTGGGTCCATCTTTGGACCATTGCTGGCACTTGTTGGCATCGTAGCGGGCGCGTTGTTCTACCAGCGGTTCGTGAAGAACAGCTTTGCTATTGGCTTCTTTGGCGCAATTGCTGTGGCCTTCGTGGTCTGGACCATCGGCGGGGCAATCCTTCCCGATGGGGGGATCACCGAAGGGGCCATGCGCTCTGTGCCAAGCCGAGACCTTGGTGGGTTCATGCTGAACATGATGCTGGGCGTCACCTGCGTGTCATTGTCGTTGCCAATTGGCATCGCTTTGGCGCTGGGGCGGCAATCCAGCATGCCAATCATCAAGCTGATCTGTGTGATCTTCATTGAGTTTGTGCGGGGTGTGCCGCTTATCACATTGCTCTTCGTGGCAAACGTGATGCTGGGGTACTTCTTCCCTCCGGGCTCTGGCGTTGATTTGTTCCTGCGCGTTGTGATCATGATCACGATGTTCTCGGCAGCCTACATCGCCGAGGTGATCCGGGGCGGCTTGGCGGCTTTGCCAAAGGGCCAGTACGAAGCTGGTGATAGCCTTGGGCTTGATTATGCGCAGGCGATGCGTCTGATCATCCTGCCGCAGGCGCTCAAGATCTCGATTCCGGGCATCGTGAACGTGTCGGTGGGTCTGTTCAAAGACACCACGCTTGTCTCGGTTATTTCGATGTTCGACCTTGTCGGAATGATCCGTGGTCCGATCCTCGCGTCTGTTGAATGGCAGGGTGTCTACTGGGAGCTATTCGGCTTTGCCGCGCTGCTTTTCTTCATCACCTGCTACGGCATTTCACAATACTCACAATGGTTGGAGCGTAGGCTCGCAACCGACCATCGCTAAGGGAGGCTGAACTAATGGCCGAAGCAACACAAATGCAGGTATCCGACGAACTTGCGATTACCATCGAGAACATGAACAAGTGGTACGGCGCGTTCCACGTGCTGCGCGACATTGATTTGTCCGTGTATCAGGGCGAGCGGATCGTGATCTGCGGTCCGTCGGGGTCTGGCAAATCGACGCTGATCCGCTGCATCAACGCATTGGAAGAACACCAGCAGGGCAAGATCGTGGTGGATGGCACAGTGCTGTCATCCGATCTCAAGAACATTGACAAGATCCGGTCAGAGGTCGGCATGTGCTTTCAGCACTTCAACCTCTTCCCGCATCTGACGATCCTTGAGAACTGCACGCTCGCTCCGATCTGGGTGCGCAAAACGCCCAAGAAGGAAGCCGAGGAAACCGCGATGCATTTCCTTGAGAAGGTGAAAATCCCTGATCAGGCGATGAAGTATCCGGGCCAGTTGTCCGGTGGTCAGCAGCAGCGTGTGGCGATTGCCCGGTCGCTTTGCATGCGCCCACGCATCATGCTGTTTGACGAACCGACATCGGCGCTTGACCCTGAGATGATCAAGGAAGTGCTCGACACGATGATCGAGCTGGCCGAAGAAGGTATGACCATGCTTTGCGTCACCCACGAGATGGGCTTTGCCCGTCAGGTGGCCAACCGCGTGATCTTTATGGACCAAGGCCAGATCGTGGAACAGAACGAACCGGAAGAGTTCTTTAACAACCCCAAGTCCGAGCGGACACAGTTGTTCCTGAGCCAGATTTTGGGTCACTGAGATTGATCAAAGACAAAGAAAAAGCCCCGGTGAGAGCCGGGGCTTTTTCGTTTGAGTGGCTTCTTTGAGTCCAAGTGTCCAATGCATCGAAATGCATGTTGCTGCAGTCAAGGTGTAGAACGGAAGTTCGCAACACGCACGAAATGAAATTAAGCGGCTAGGCGCAGCGGACATTGGATGAACTGACTACCTGGGATTAGTGGCCTCTTTTTTGTGTAGATGTCATTCATAAATGACCGTTATCGCAATCCGCAAGGCGGTCTACCCGATCGATGGAGCAAGATGAACCACAATGAAAGTCTATATCGCTAACTTCGGTCGACAGAACTATGAATGGCCGATTTGTCGGGAGCGTGGAACAGTAGCGACTATGAACGCCGTCGACGCCCAGAAATATTGGGACGCGAATGACCGTGCGGGTTACGTGTCCAACCGGATGGCGAACGATACCACTTCGGCAGGAAAGAAACCGACCAAAGCTACAGCCTCCCGCTGGTTCAACCTGATGACTATTGTCGCTGAGACTTTGGGCGATGTTTGGGTTCACAAAGACGGGAACGAACTTTGGTGGACGACCTCTCGCAGTGAAGTACCTTCTTTCGAAACGAAGAAGGAACCAATCGAGCGAGGTCGTGAGGTCGTAATTTGCCATAAGCCCTGTGAGCTCTGGTCAAACAAATCAAAGAAAGGCGTTCCACTGAGGTGGAGCGAACTACACCCTAAGGCGAAAGACTTCTTGTCTACCGAGGCTACGCTACAGTCTCTCAGCCCCTTGTACAAAGACTACACATTGGCGTTGATCGCCGGAGAAGATTTGAGCCAGTGGCACGCCAGTCCCCGTTGGGCGCAACGCGTCGAAACTGCCAAAAAGGGATATGCCCCGATCAAGTATGGGTCGCAAGCTGACAAGATTGCGTACCAGCGAGCTTCGGAACTCTTCGATGCTGCTGACGCTGCCGACCGCATGGCACGTACCGCAGTTAACACAACGAATTCAGCAAACGGCCAAACGGTGGAGCGCGTTGTGAAAAAGAAGGATCTCGGTTTCCCGTCAGCGGCAGCTCTTCAGGACTACATCACGGAACTTCTGGGGTCTCAGGAATATAACTGCGAACTGACGGGCCTTCCGCTGGAGCTGGATGAGGTGAATGGCGATCCTGCGATGTTCGCTTCTTTGGACCGCATCGATAGCAGCGGGCATTATGCGTCCGGCAATCTTCAGGTCGTTTGTCGTTTTGCTAACTTCTGGAAAGGTGCTTCTAATGATACGGAGTTTCGACGTTTGATCGATGTTATTCGATCATCTGTCAGTACTTAGTCAGCAGGTTCTTAAGCTAGTGTCCCGATGTGGACCGCGATCCCTGCATTTTCGAACTTTGCTCAATGATTGTAGAGGGCCGAAATCGACAGTTTGGCAGATCAGAAGGAAGGTCGGGAAAGTCCGCAAAGCAGATATAGATATCCGCTAAATCTACATTTACTCAATGTCGTGCGCCGAAGTTCCAATCAGATCACGTGGAACCACAAATGCCCGACACCGGCCAGTCTGTGGCTGAATATCCCGCCACCCACCAACCTCAAAATCAATTACCGTTGTCGCACAGGTGGGGTAGTCACTGAACCGGCGATGGTCTGCGGCTTTGTCGACCAACTCGTTGGCCAGCATCCCGATGCCGGGATTGTGTCCGATGACGCCAACCGTCTGCACTTCTTGCCGCCTGACCAGATCAAGGATCGTGTCGGGTGCCGCATGGTAGAGCCGCGCCGAAAGTTGCAGGCGCGGCGCGGGTGAGAGTGCCGGAATGATCAACCCCGCCGTTTCCTGCGTCCGCTCCGCGTCCGAGCAGAGGAGGACATCGGGCACATATCCCTGCGCGGCCATCCACGTTCCGATTGCCGTGGCTGATGCTTGGCCGCGTTTGTTCAGGACACGTGCATGATCGTCGGCAAAGGGATCGCCCCAACTGGATTTGGCGTGGCGGATCAGGATCAGGCGCAGGGTCACAGAAAGGCCTCCATATGGAACGCGGCTTGTGCGGGCAGGCGGTTGCCTTGGCCCACAGGGCAGGCCCGACGGGCCAGACATCCCGCCCTGCGGCAGTCATCGCCTGCGGCTGAGGCAACATGCGCTTTGCAGGTTGCCACGTCATAGCCGTCGTTGAATGCGCCAACAGGGCAGGCGGTTGCACAGGGTTGGCCGGTGCAGGTCAGGCAGGGTTGTTCAGAGGTGCCCAATTGGGCGTCACCGTTCCAGCGCAATGCGCCACGGAAGGATGCAAAAAGCCCCGCCTCATCATGTACCAGAAACCCGATGGGCGAAGGCCAAAACCGCCCCGATTGCACTGCCCAGGTATAGAACGGGGCATAGGGCGGGCCACCAAAGGGAAAGAGCGGCTCTGCGTTCATTTGCATAGCCACCTTAGAGACAACACGATGCGACCAGCGATCCAACGGATCATCGTCACCATCCTTGTATTCGGCGCTGTCGCAAAAGATGGGCCAAAAGCGGGGTTCATCCGGGCCGACTAGCGTGATCCTGCCTGCGCCATCAGGGCAGTCGCCCATCTGTCGCAGCCCATATTGATGCAGTGTCGTGTCCAGATCGTCAGATACCATTTGCGCCACCTTAAGTGGCTTTGATGCAATCGCAACCTCTTAGCGGCGGCGCCACATCCTTGGCATCCGGTTGGTGCTTGCCACGCCACCAACTGTCGCCTCAAAGCGGAGCGTATCGCCCGCACATTCAAACCAGCCAATACCGCCGCCACCCAAGCCAGTGTCGGATGAAAAGGGAATTTCCATTGTTTGGCCAAGGACGTCTGCCGACCCAACTAGGCTGTAGTCGTCGACCGCCGCCAGAAATGTGTTGTCGGATGCATCCATCTGACCTGCGCTATACCCGACGACCTTAACATCCATGGCTGGTACATCCGGCATCTGGACATTGATGATCATATCGTCAGCCAACAGGGTAAAGCTGCCATCTGCAGCGATCTGCATCGACACCTCTCCATTCACTGGCGTTGCGGCACCTTGCATCTGGGCGGCCATCATAGCGGCGATATCGCCCATATCAGCGATCCAAGTGTCAACCATGCAGGCCTCCACATCGGCGTGGGCCTGGGCCGCGATTATCGAGGTTATCAGTGCAATCGCCGGTAGGGCAGGTTTCATCGGAGCCTCCACTGTGGTCCATCGAAACGCTAGCACAGGGCCCAAGTGGGCCAAAGTAAGGTTATTATGACCTTGGTTCGCGGATCAGTGATCCGGCACCGTGATCCGTAAACAGCTCTAGCAGGCAGGCATTGGGCGCCCGCCCGTCGAGGATAACAACCGCACGCACACCGTCTTTCATCGCGGCAAGGGCTGTTTCGGTCTTGGGGATCATGCCCCCTGCGATGGTGCCATCGGCGATCAACTCGGGGATCTTGGCAGGTGCAATTTCGGTCAGGACTTCGCCTGACTTGTCCTTCACCCCTTCCACATCCGTCAGCAGCAACAAGCGGTCCGCGTTCAACGCCCCGGCAATCGCCCCTGCGGCAGTGTCGCCGTTGATATTGAATGTCTCGCCGTTGCGGCCCAACCCCAAGGGGGCAATCACGGGGATCGCATGGGCGGCGTGCAAGTCGCGCAGGATTGTTGGGTCAACGTCTGCGGGTGTGCCCACAAAACCAAGCGCGGGATCCGTCTGATCGCACACAATCAGGTTGGCGTCTTTGCCTGACAGGCCAACGGCCTTGCCGCCCTCATCGCTTATGGCTTGCACAAGGCGGTTGTTCACCTGACCGGACAAAACCATTTCGACAACATCCATGGTGGCCTGATCGGTAACCCGTTTGCCATTCACGAACTCGGAGTGGATATCCAGCTTGCCCAGCAACTCATTGATCATCGGACCGCCGCCGTGAACAATCACCGGGTTCAGTCCAACCTGACGCATCAGCACCACGTCGCGCGCAAAGCTGCGCATTGCCGCATCGCTGCCCATGGCGTTTCCGCCCAGCTTGATCACAACCGTCGCGCCGGCATAACGCTGCATATAGGGCAGGGCCTGGCTTAGGGTTTGCGCGGTTGCGATCCAATCACGGTTCATGTCCTGGTCCCTTGTCTTCACTGGATGCCTGCAATGATAGCGCGCAGGGTCGGGATGCCGTCGCCCTTCTCCGAGGATGTCAGGATGATCTCTGGGAAGGCCGCGGGGTGCTTGGCCAAGGCAGCCCTTGTCTTGTCGAGCGAGGCGTTCAGCGCGTCGCCTTTCAGCTTATCCACTTTGGTCATGACAACCTGAAACGTCACTGCAGCACTGTCGAGCAGCGACATGATTTCTTCGTCAACGGCCTTGGCGCCGTGCCGCGCATCGATCAGCACAAAGACCCGGCGCAGTGTTTGGCGGCCCGAGAGGTACTGCTTGAGCAAGCGCTGCCATTTTTCCACAACGGCGACCGGCGCATTGGCAAAGCCATAGCCGGGTAGATCGACAACGTAGATGTCGCCTGCGGTGAAAAAGTTGATCTCTTGTGTGCGTCCCGGCGTGTTGGACGCGCGGGCGAGGCCCTTGCGCCCTGTCAGCGCGTTGATCAGGGATGATTTGCCGACGTTTGACCGCCCGGCAAAGCAAATCTCGACCCGGTCCGCAGCGGGCAGGCCATCCATGGCCACAACGCCTTTGACGAAATCGGTCTCACCCGCGAACAGCAGGCGCCCTTTTTCGAGGGCCTGTGCGTCAGGCTCTGCCACCTCGGGGAACCGCATTTCCATCGTCAGACTACCTTTGCCGTGTCGTTCGTGGCGATCTTACCGCCCTTGATCACCTTGGCATAGACGCCAAAGTCCTGATGGTTCCAGCCGTCGCGCAAGGCCGCCAGGGTGTCGGCGTCACGTTTGCCGGTGTGCGGGTTGGCCATGGTGTGCTTGCAGCGCTCAATGGGTTCGACGACGTGCAGGATGGCCTCTCCGATCTGGACGTCTTTGCCCAGCCATTCCAGTTCTTCCCAAGGGCCTGCATCATCCAGCCAGATGTTCCCGCGCCAGCGCTCGATCTCAAGCGGGCGACCCAGTTTTTGCGACACGGCGTTGTGGCTCGCGTGGGTCATGATGGACACCGTTGGATAGTTGCTGTCGGTCATCCCGCGGTCGGGCGCCTTGGCTAACCCGGTGGGCTGGCGTTTGTCCGCCGGACAAAGCGGTTGCACCCACGCGATGAAACGGGCCACGTCGGTGGGATCATCGGGGCGAAAGCTGATCGCGCCCAAGGCGTCGTGCCGCAAGGCGATAGTCGCGTTCGTTTCGTCCAGTGTTGCCCAGATACCGGCAAGGTCCGGGGTGGCTGCGCCAATCATGAAGTTCCGACACATCACCCATGCTGGGTTGCTGTGGTCAAACTTTGTCGCGTCATGGGTCACAGCCCAATGCCTGTCCCAAGGCATCGTCTGCCCTGCGATAAGCGTGACCTGATCCAGCGCTTCGCGACCGTGACTTTTGATGGGGTGCCGCCACAGTGCTGCGACACTTGGCATCTACTTGCCCTCTTTCTTGTCGGTCTCGGTGGCGGGCGCCTTTTTCTTGAGGCTGGATTTGATGTTGCCAAACACATCCGGTTTCGCCCCATGGCTGCGCATAATCGCATACTGCTGGGTGAAGGTGATGATGTTGTTGGCAATCCAGTACAGCACCAGACCGGATGCAAACGAGCCGAGCATGAACATGAAGACCCATGGCATCCAAGCAAAGATCATCTGCTGTGTAGGGTCGGTTGGCGCGGGGTTCAGCTTTTGCTGCAACCACATGGACACACCCAGAAGGATCGGCAGGATACCAATCATGATGACCGCAAGGATTGACCCCGGCTCTGGTCCGGCAAAGGGCAGCAAACCAAACAGGTTCAGGATCGAGGATGGATCAGGCGCGCTGAGATCCTCAATCCAGCCGATCCACGGTGCGTGGCGCAGCTCGATGGTGACAAAGATCACCTTGTAGAGCGAAAAGAAGATCGGAATTTGCAACAGGATGGGCAAACAGCCCGCAGCGGGGTTCACCTTGTTGTCCTTGTAGAGCTTCATCATGCCTTGCTGCATGGCTTGCTTGTCATCGCCCGCGCTCTCTTTGAGCTTTTCCATCTCTGGCTGTAGCTCTTTCATCTTGGCCATCGACACGTAGGATTTATAGGCCAGCGGCAGCACGATGATCTTGAGGATCACGGTCAGCGCGAGGATCGACCAGCCCATGTTGCCGATAAAGATGTTGAGGTAGTGCAACAGCGCAAAGATCGGCTTGGTCAAGAAGAAGAACCAGCCCCAGTCGATACTATCAAGAAAGCCCGACACGCCACCTTCGTTTTCATAGCTGCGGATTGCTCCCCATTCTTTGGCACCGGCAAAAAGGCGGGTGGTTACGGTCGCTGTCGCACCCGCTTCCACGGTTTCAATTGGCATTACCGCTTCGGCCTGAAACAGGTCGCGGGTGTCGAAATATTTCGAGGTTGAGCGGAACGGCGTCGCCTGATCAGGGATCAGGGTCGTCATCCAATAGTGGTCGGTGTAGCCCAGCCAGCCAGAGCCGGTAACATCTAAACGCTCGGCTTGTGTGCGTTCGCGCGGATCAACGTCGTATTCCGTGATGTCGTCATAGTCGGTTTCCTCCAGCTCACCATCTGTCATCCGCACAAGGCCTTCGTGCAGGATAAAGAAGTTCTTGAGGTCATCGGGTTCGCCGTGACGGCGCAGCAAACCATAGGGCCGCGCGGACACCGCGCCGCTGCCAAGGTTTTCAACGCTTTGTGCGAAGGTGAACATGAAAGCATCATCAACCGCGATTTCGGTGCGGAAGATCTGACCAGCACCATTGTCCCAAGCCAAGGTAACCGGGTTTGACGGGGTCAGCGTATCGCCGCTTTCTAGCGACCAAATTGTTTCGGGGCCCGGCACGGCGCTGGCGTCGATGCCGTCAGTTGCCGTCCAACCGAAGGCCGCGAAGTAAGCACCGCTTTCGCCCACCGGGCGCAGCAAGCGTACGATGTCGGCGTCGTCATCGGTTGTTTCGCGGTACTGCGTCAAAGCCAGATCGTCGATCCGACCACCCTGCAACGAGATGGAGCCTGCAAATTGCGGCGTCTCAATTGCGATGCGGGGGGCCGCTGCGGCAGGTTCTGGCGCCGCGGACGGTGCCGTGGCCGCAGGGGCCACAGGATCAGCAGCGGGCAGTGTCGGGTCTTCCGCGACCTGCGCCGTTTCGGTGCCTGGTTCAACCGGCAATTCTTCGGGCGGAAACAGTGTGGTCCAGGCCACAATGACGGCAAAGCTCAACACCGTTGCCAAGATCAGGTTTCTATTCTGGTCGTCCATCTGAAAATCGCCCATTTTCACTAAGAAAGTCTGGGGGTCGTTCAACCTGTCAGGGGCCAAAAGGTCAAGCTGTTTTCAGTGAAAATGGGGCGATTGCGGCAACAGGCGTCAGGCCGTTGCCAGCCTTGGCCATTCGCTGCAATTGTCAGGTGATCAGTTTTTCGGGTCGTTGAACCGGCGTTTGACGGTTTGAAATACCTTCAGAAGACGTGGGTCTTGGCTTGCCAGCTTAGAAACCATCTCGGAAAAAGCGGCGTCGTCTTGCCCATAAAATGCTTGGGCTGCCTCTTGCGGGCTCATGGATTGAGATACTGACTTCATACGTGTTCACCTTTCGCACCTACTATCAGATCCACACTAATTGTGTATCTGGGTGAAAATGAGGCCGTATTGGGGCCATCTTCTTGATTTGCCCACGTGTATGGAATGTCACGTGAAAGCCGGGTTGAGCGCTGTTTCGATAAAGCAAATAGCCTTTTGAGTCGCTCTATAAATTACGTTTACGTTAGTTGCCATATTGAACCGACTCGCAACCACCATTTCAAGAGCGATCTTTCTTGAAGATTAACAATAAGTTAACGGAAAATTACATGCTTAAGTTGTGTAACTCGTTGAGTTACAATCTATCCCTGAGGCTGTACCAGAGCATTGCGAGTACCAGAAGCGGTGCGCGCAGCGCGGGCCCGCCTGGGAATTTCAGTGTCGGAACCTGTGCCATGATGTCGAACCGTTCGGCCTGTCCGGCGATGGTTTCTGCCGCAATTTGACCGGATAACGTGGCAAGCGCGACACCAGCACCAGAAAACCCTGATGCGGTCAGGATATTCCCGCCGAGCCGCTCAAAGTGCGGCATCCGGTTCATCGTGATCCCCAGCGTCCCGCCCCATGCATGATCAATGCTGATATCATTGAGTTGCGGAAAGATTTCGGCCAGCGGTCTGCGCACGGCAGAGGCGATATCGGTGGGAAACTTGTACCCATAACTTTCGGTGCCGCCAAAAAGCAGCCTGTGATCTTCGGAAAACCGAAAGTAGTTCACCACGAATTTGCTGTCGGCAACGGCATGGTTGTTGCGCAGCACATCTTCCTGCGCCTCAGGCGACATAGGGCTGGTGGCAACAATGTAGTTGTTGATCGGCATGACCCGCTGCGCCACATGCGGTTGAATGGTCCCTAGATAGCCATTGCACCCCAACACCACATGCGAGGCCTTGATCTGCGCCTGATCGGTGCTGATCGTGACGGGGTCGCCCTCTGCTAGACTGGTGACCTTGCTTTGCTCAAAGATGCGCGCGCCGGATTTTACCGCGAGCCGGGCCAGACCCAGCGCCAGTTCCAGCGGGTTCACATGACCGCCGCCCATATCAAGGGTGCCACCATGATATGCAGGCGAATTGACCAGATGTCGGCATTCGTCAGGCTCAAGCACGCGCAGTTGGTCGTAGCCATATTTGCGCGACATATGATCGACATAGGCTTGGTTGTGATGGTGGTCGCGCTGGCGATGCACGGTGTGGATGATGCCGTCATTGAAATCAGTATGAACCTCGGCCATCTGGCAAAGCTCTCGCACGAGGCCTACGGCCTGACTGCCAATGGACCAGAGCTGGCGTGCGTGCGCGTCGCCGACCATATCCTCCAGCTCATCCTGATCGCGGCGCTGGCCCATGCTGACCTGACCGCCGTTGCGTCCCGATGCGCCAAAACCGACCCGCTGCGCCTCGACCAGGATCACGTCATAGCCGCGCTGGGCCAGATGATAGGCGGTGGACAGGCCAGTAAAGCCTCCACCCACCACGCAGACGTCACAGGTCAGCGCGCCCTTTGCGCTTGGAAAACGCGCCAGCTTGTCGGCACGCGCGGCATAGTAGGACGGCGGGTATTCCCCTTGTCGATCATTGACAGTCAGCAGATCCATGTCGGTCAGCCTGTTTTCATCAATCCATCAGCCAGCACTTGCTCGTAAGCCTCATCCAGTGACTTGCGCGCACGCGTGATCAGGATGTCGATCTCTTCGATGGAAATCGTCAGCGGAGGCGAGATGATCAACCGATCCCCCACGCTACGCATGATGATGTTATTTGCAAAGCAACGGTCACGGCAGATAAACCCAACGGTGCCCGGATCAGGGAACGCGGCGCGAGTGGCCCTGTCGGGCGTCAGCGCGATGGAGGCCATCATGCCGACGATCTTGGCCTCGCCCACAAGAGGGTGATCCATCAGCCCTTCCCATTGTTCGCGCAGGTATGGGGCAGTCACGTCGCGCACAGTGTCGATGATTTTTTCTTCTTCCAGAATACGCAGGTTTTCAAGCGCAACCGCACAGGCCACCGGATGGCCCGAATAGGTGTAGCCGTGGTTGAACTCCGTCTCGCGGAGCACCCCTGCAACCTTGTCTGATACAATCGACCCGCCAATCGGAATGTAGCCAGAGCTAAGGCCTTTCGCGATGGTAATCACGTCAGGTTCAATCCCTACGGTTTGAGAGCCAAACCAGTTGCCAGTCCGCCCAAAGCCGCAAATCACCTCATCGGCGATCAGCAGAATGTCGTAGGCTTTGCAGATGCGCTGAATTTCCGGCCAATAGGTCTCTGGCGGTACGATCACACCGCCTGCACCCTGAATGGGTTCGGCGATGAAGGCCGCGACCTTGTCCGGCCCGACCTCCTTGATCTTTGCCTCTAGCTGTTGGGCACGTTCCAGCCCGAAGGCCTCTGGTGTCGTATCACCGCCTTCGGCCCACCAGTTTGGTTGATCGATGAACTCAATGCCAGGGATAGGCAGGCTGCCCTGGCCGTGCATCCCCTTCATGCCGCCCAGTGATGCCCCGCCGATGGTGGAGCCGTGATAGGCGTTCCAGCGCGAAATGATCACATCACGATCTGGCTGGCCTTTTTCTGCCCAATAGGTGCGCACAAGGCGGATATTGGTGTCATTGGCATCCGAACCACCGCTGGCAAAGAACACATGATTTAGATCACCCGGCGCCAGTTCCGCCAGTTTCTGGGCGAGCATGATCGCGGGCACGTGGGTCGTCTGAAAGAAGGTATTGTAATAGGGCAGTTCTTTCATCTGGCGGGCCGCGGCTTCGGCCAGTTCATCGCGGCCATAACCGATGTTCACACACCACAGGCCTGCCATACCGTCGATGATCTCTTCGCCTTCGCTGTCCTTCAGCCAGACGCCATTGGCGGCTGTGATGACGCGGGGGCCTTTGTCTGACAGCTCGTTGGCATGGGTGAATGGATGCAGGTGATGGGCAGCGTCCATTTCCTGAAGCTCGGCTGTGGGCGGATAGTTGGCAAGGATATTCATTGCGACCTCGGATCATGCAGTTGCTGGGAAGAACGTGACACCGATTTACGGTTTCGAAAAGGCCTGCAAAGCATCCACCATGGATTTTGCACGCTGCGGGCGCGTTTGACCTGTCTCAGATGCCAAATCCGAGAAAATCAGGACATTCTATTTGCAAAATTGCCGTTCTTGTTAAAGACTTTGTCGATGAAGCGAAATCCTAGGGGAGACATGGATGCTTAAGATGAAAACCGGCGTCATTCTGGCTGCCGCCGTTGCAACTGCACAGGCAGGCTGGGCGGAAGAAGTGCGCGTTTACAACTGGTCCGACTACATCGATGAAGACCTGCTAACCAAGTTTGAAGAAGAAACCGGGTACGAGCTGATCTACGATGTGTTTGACAGCAACGAAGTCCTGGAAACTAAACTTCTCGCTGGTGGATCTGGCTATGATGTTGTGGTGCCATCGGGTACATTCCTGCAACGCCAAATCACAGCGGGCGCGTTTCAGCCGCTAGATGCATCCATGCTGGAAAATACCGGCAACCTCTGGGACGTTGTTCAAGCGCGTACGGAAACATATGATCCCGGTGGTGCTTACTCCATCAACTATATGTGGGGCACCACCGGCATCGGCGTGAACGTCGATAAGGTGACAGAGCTTCTGGGCGAGGACGCGCCCATTGCATCGCTCGACCTGATCTTTGACCCTGCAAACATGGAAAAGCTGGCCGAATGTGGCGTGCATTTCCTTGATGCCCCGTCCGAGATTATCCCGGCGGCCTTGCAGTACATTGGCGAAGACCCTGACAGCAAAGACGAAGACGTGCTTGCCAAGGCAGAGCCGATCCTGACTGCTGTGCGTCCCTATGTGCAGAAGTATCACAGCTCTGAATATATCTCGGCGTTGGCCAATGGTGATATCTGTGTGGCTTTTGGCTGGTCCGGCGACATCCTGCAATCGCGCGACCGCGCATGGGAAGCCGACAATGGGGTTGAGGTCGCCTATAATGCGCCATCCGAGGGTGCATTGATGTGGTTTGACCAAATGGCGATCCCAGTGGATGCGCCAAACCCCGCAGGCGCCCACGCCTTCCTTGATTTCATCATGAATGCGGAAAACATGGCTGCGGCCTCAAACTACGTCTACTACGCCAACGGCAACGTGGCATCGCAGCCGCTGTTGGAAGAGGACGTGATCGGAGATCCGGCGATCTATCCAGATGCCGAGACGCTTGAGACACTTTATACAACTACACCCTATGATGCGCGCGCGCAGCGCTTCGTGACACGGATGTGGACACGTATCAAATCCGGCACCTAAGTGCCTTGTCCGGCCCGACAGATGTCGGGCCGGACTACCTTTCCCAGTGCCGGCCCCGGAGCCCTGACCGCATATGTCCCAAAACGAATTCGCGCCGTGGAACGATTCTGCCGCAAAGCCGTTGATCCAGTTTCAGAATGTCACCAAGCAATTCGGGGATTTTACCGCCGTCGATGATCTGAGCATCGACATCTATGAACAAGAATTCTTTGCCCTGCTTGGCCCGTCGGGCTGTGGCAAAACCACGATGATGCGCATGCTGGCCGGGTTTGAAAAACCCACAGGCGGGACGATCCTGCTGGACGGCAAAGACATCTCGCCGATCCCACCCAACAAACGCAGCGTGAACATGATGTTCCAATCCTACGCGCTGTTCCCGCATCTGACGGTCTATGACAACATCGCCTTTGGTCTGAAACGATCCGACATGCCAAGAGATCAGATCGACGACCGCGTTAACAAGATGCTCAAGCTGGTCCAGATCGAGAAATTCGCAAACCGCAAGCCCGAGCAGATTTCCGGAGGCCAACGCCAGCGCGTGGCTTTGGCCCGCGCCCTTGCGAAAGCACCCAAATTGCTGCTGCTGGATGAGCCGCTTTCTGCACTGGATAAGAAACTCCGTCAGGACACCCAGTTTGAGCTGATGGATATTCAGGAAAAAACCGGCACCACCTTTGTGATCGTCACCCATGATCAGGAAGAAGCGATGACGGTGGCCAGCCGCGTGGCCGTGATGAATTTCGGCAAGCTCATTCAGGTCGATACGCCGACCCAGATTTATGAAGCGCCCAATAGCGCCTATGTGGCCGACTTTATTGGCGACGTGAACATCATCGAAGGCAATGCAACGAAGGACGGCGATAAGGTGTCGATTGCCTGGGCCGAGGGCCAGCCAGAGATCGTCGGCACCCCGTCGCAGCCCGTTGGCGAAGGGCGCGTCAGCTTTATCATCCGCCCTGAAAAGATCACGATTTCATCGGACAAGCCGACCGACCGGCGCAATGCGGTGCAGGGTAAGGTGCTCGACATTGCCTATCTAGGCAATTTGTCGACCTACCACGTGGAAATGCCCAATGGCATTGTGATCAAGGCGCAGGCCGCCAACCAGCGCCGCCGCGATAGCCTGCCATTTACGTGGGAAGATCCGGTCTGGCTATCATGGAGCGATACCGCCGGTGTCGTGCTAGAGGGGTAGGGGCAGGTATGAACTGGCGCCGCATCGCACTCATCTCTGTTCCGTATTTCTGGCTGCTGGGGTTGTTCCTTGTCCCGTTCTTTATCGTCCTCAAGATATCTCTGTCAGACATTGCGCTGGCCATCCCGCCCTATACGCCGACGCTAGAGCTATCCGAGGGATGGTCGGGCCTGCGCGATCTGGTTGCCCAGCTTGATTTTGAAAACTTCGCCTTTCTGGCAGATGATGATCTTTACTGGAAAAGCTATCTTTCCAGCGTGCAGATCGCGTTCATTTCGACGTTTATCTGCCTGCTGATTGGCTTTCCCATCGCTTACGGCATGGCCAATGCGCCCACCGAATGGCAACCGACCCTCATGCTGCTGGTGATCCTGCCGTTCTGGACCAGTTTTCTGATCCGGGTCTATTCGCTGATCGGACTGCTGAGCCAGGAGGGGATGATCAATCAATTCCTGATGTGGATCGGGATTATTAATGAACCGCTGATGATCCTCAATACCAACTGGGCTGTCTATATCGGGATTGTTTACACCTATTGCCCGTTCATGATCCTGCCGATTTACGCCACGCTGATCAAACTCGATGCCTCGCTTTTGGAAGCCGCCGAGGATCTGGGTTGTTCCCGAACAGAGGCGTTTTGGCGTATCACGATCCCCCTGTCCAAGGCGGGTATCATCGCCGGGTGTTTCCTTGTTTTCATCCCTGCGCTGGGCGAATTTGTGATCCCATCGCTGCTGGGCGGCTCTGGCACGCTGATGATCGGCAAGGTCCTGTTTGAGGAGTTCTTTGCCAACCGTGACTGGCCGGTGGCCAGCGCTGTGGCGGTGATCTTGCTGTTGATCCTGATCATCCCGATCGTGATGTATCAACGCAATGAGCAAAAAATGATGGAGGCCGACACATGAGACGGCTGACATGGTTCAATGCAACGTCACTCACCCTGGGGTTTGCGTTTCTCTACATTCCGATGATCATTGTGATCATCTATAGCTTCAACGAAAGCCGTCTGGTGACAGTCTGGGGTGGGTTCTCGACCAAATGGTACGGGGAGCTTTTCCAGAATGAAGCGTTTCTGGATGCCGCATTGGTCACGTTTCAGGTTGGTCTGATCTCATCCCTGATTGCCACTGTACTTGGCACCATGGGAGCCTATGTGCTGGTGCGCGGGGGGCGGTTCTTTGGGCGCACGCTGTTCTCTGGGATGATCTACGCACCGCTTGTGATGCCCGAAGTGATCACGGGCCTGTCGCTGCTGCTGTTGTTCATCTCGATCGGGTTGGACCGTGGCATGACGACAATCGTGCTGGCGCACGCAACATTTTCGATGTGCTACGTCTCAGTGGTGGTCAGTTCACGCTTGGTCAGTTTTGACCGTTCGGTAGAAGAGGCCGCTCTTGATCTGGGATGCACGCCTTTTGACGCTTTCCGTTCTGTCACCCTGCCCATCATCGCACCGGCCGTGATTTCCGGCTGGTTGCTGGCGCTGACACTGTCGCTGGATGATCTGGTGATTGCATCCTTCGTGGCGGGCCCGTCCTCAACCACACTGCCGATTAAGGTCTTCAGCTCGGTCCGGCTGGGCGTCAGTCCCGAGATCAACGCGCTTTCAACAATCCTGATCGGGATCGTCACGATTGGCACGGTCGCCGCTTCCCTGACTACCAAACGGGCGGCACTGCGCCGCAAGCGCGAGCAACAGATGGCAGAACAGGCAAGCGGCTAAGCCTAGCTATCGAGTGAAAGATCCATATCGACCTTGGTATCAATATAGGTGCCATAAGCGGGGTGCGCGAATGCATGCATCACGTACATCGCTTCGTTCCAGATCGCTGGAATGAACCGCTTCTGCGCCAGCCCATGGATGAGCGCGATTTTTTGGGTGTCGTGATTTGCGTTGAACTCATTGATTGCCAGCAGTTCGCCCACAAATTCGCAGTGCAATTCGTTGTCGGGACCGATCGTATCATCAAAGAAGCAATAGGTTCTGGGCAGCATTTTTGAGGAATCAGCGTCAAAAATCCGAAAGGCCGCCATGGTCGAAGTGTAGAAATCCAGATCGAAGGATACAAAACCGACCGGTGCGACGTCATCACGCTTGCAGAATTCAGGCACGGTATCGGCGACATCCCCGATAACAAGCTGCGCTGTTGTTAGGCGCGCCCTCAGCTTGGGCACATCCATTTTGAACTGTTCCATCTTCCATGCATAAGGCAGGTCGCGGTAATCAAGCGGGCGCGGCAGGCCTTCACCAATATCGAAGCCGTAGACATCAACCCGAACGCCGACTTCCTTGCCGACGTCTGCTGCGATTTGTTCCAGCGCCAAAAGCCCGTTGCCGCCGGCACAGCCAAACTCGATTGCGCTAATCGCATCAATGCCCAAGGCCTTTGCCTGCTCGGCTGCGCGGTGGACGCCATAGGCGAAATGAGGGCGGCCATAAGCGTCAAAATCAACTTTTTCACTGACCGTCGCGGCGGCGCCTTGCTTCAATCGCTGTTGTTTGAATCGTGGCGGATCAAGCGCCAGAACTGCCTTATCACGTGCGGCGCGCACCGCCTTCTTTATCGCATTCATGAACCATTTCCCAAATCACTTTGGTACCAATAATTGGTACACCTAATCTCTTACAAACGCGTGCTTTGTCAGACCAACGCTTCAAACACACCTGTATTGTTTGCCAGTCCGGTACCAATCGCACAAGCCTCCTCGTGACGGACAGCCCCCGGCGACCGCCGTACCAGATTTGTCAAAGCGTGGTGCCTGCGCATAGACTGAATGCGTATTTGAGCAAATTTGGTAAATGAAATGCATTCCAGACGAGGCTTTCTTTTGGGCGGGACGGCCGCCGTGGCCATGCCGCTCAGCGCGTGTGACAGCCTCCCTGCGATCTTCTCACTCAGCCCCAAGGGCGCGGTTGATATCCACAATCACATCTTCAATGGCAGGGATGTGCCCGCAACAGGGTTCATTCGGCAGGTGGTGCTTAGGGATGCGGATGCCCCGGTGACATCGGGCGGTTTGTTAGAGTCTCTGATCAAATTGCTGGCCCTGATCATGCTGTCAGGTACACCCACGCCAGAACAGGAGTTGAAAAGCCTGGGGCAACCACAGGCGCGTACACCAGAAGATTTGCTTGCGCAGGACGAGCGAAACACCGCACGCGGTATTGCCCGGTTTCAGCGCGAGAGCGGGGCAGAGACGTCGGGATTTCGTACGCAGCCCCGCGATGACCAAAACATTCTGGGACAGATAGAAGCCGAGCTTGGCATCGCATCAGGTCCGGGACGCACCTTCCAATTGCGCGCTGACTATCCCGCCACATTGGCCCGCGAGATTTACCGTGAAGGCACTGGGGCTCCGGACAAGGTAGGGCGCTCGTTTCAGTCAAGTAGCCGCCTTTTGTCGACGATCCGTTGGGCTGGTTTACTGACCCGCGCGCGCAATGACATTTTCGAAGAGTTGAAGCGGCTTTACGGTGGCGAGGGACAGATCAGGATATTCTCACCTTCATTGGTTGATTTTCAGCGGTGGCTAAGGCCGCGTGACACGGTTAGCTCTGTGCGGTCCCAGATCGAAGTGACGTCCCGGATTGCGCAATTGCACAAGGATGATCTGATCCTGCCCTTTGCTCCGTTTTGCCCGCTGCGCGCAGCGCTAGACGCCGAAGACAGCGAGGATCCCAATTTCGATACGCTGGCCGATCTCAAATACGCCGTGGCAAGGGGTTTTGCTGGTGTAAAGCTTTACCCGCCCATGGGTTTTCTGCCGATGGGCAATGCCAATCTGCCGAACCGCCCCTTTGTCAGGCGCTGGCCTTTGGGCGGTGGTCAGGCATTGGATGACGAGCTTGAGAAATTGTATAATTGGTGTGTCGCCGAAGGCGTGCCGATCAAGGCACATGCCAATAACTCGCTTGCGGCACAGCCGTGCAGCAGCCTTTATGCTTCGCCAACCAATTGGGTGCCTGTTTTGGCGGATCCGCGTTATCGGGAACTGCGGCTGAACCTAGCGCATTTCGGAGGGTTTGAAGAAACGCTGGATCCACCAGAGCGGTGCCGCGATCCACAAGGACGAGATTGGGAACGCATCATCGCAGGCATGCTGGACCAATATCCCAACCTCTATTTTGATATTGGGTATTGGTCAGAACTGCTCGGCCCTGGCAGCGAAGATTATGAGGATGTTATCAACAAGACGATCGCCTTGTCCCAATCGCAGCCCCTGATCGCAGAACGGATGATGTACGGTTCAGATTGGTCGATGCTGGGACGTGAACCCGCCCACAACACCTATAAGCTGCGCGTCGAAGAGGCGATGGCACGCATGTTCCCTGATCAGGACCAGCGCAATGCGATCCTTGGTGAGAATGCGCTGCGATATCTGGATTTGCGCCGCGGTACGCAGCAATGGGCGCGCTTGTCGGCCTTTTTTGCGGACAACAAGGTTTTTGCAGGATTGCTGCGCCGCGGCTGAGAATATCAGAAAATCTGTTGATCTTGACCGATGGGCCATGGTTCAAATGTATCATACCTTGGCAATAAAGGCATTGCGCGCTGCTGCTTGGGTGGGCGGAGCCTTTCTGCTCATAAGCTGGGTCTGATCGGCCCAAAGCGTGCAGCCGGCTCCATTCAACATCACAAGGCGGCGCGCCGCCAAAGCTGAAGGGTAAGCCATGCTTCACAATGATATGCTCGCGCAATGGGATCGCGATAACTTCTTTCACCCCTCCACACATCTGGCAGAATTTGCGCGGGGCAATGTGCCCCAGCGTGTCGTTACCGGTGGTCAGGGCTGCTATATCGAAGATCGCGACGGCAACCGATTGCTGGATGCCTTTGCGGGGCTCTATTGCGTCAATGTGGGCTACGGGCGGCCCGAGATTGCTCAAGCCATCGCCGATCAGGCCAGCGAGCTGGCCTATTATCACTCTTACGTCGGTCACGGCACCGAGGCCTCGATCACCCTAGCAAAGATGGTGATGGACCGCGCGCCGGATCACATGTCCAAGGTCTATTTCGGCTTGTCGGGATCAGATGCCAATGAAACCAACATCAAACTGGTCTGGTACTACAACAACATCCTTGGCCGCCCGCAGAAGAAAAAGATTATCTCGCGGTGGCGGGGCTACCACGGGTCCGGCCTGATGACTGGCTCGCTGACCGGGTTGGAGCTGTTTCACAAGAAATTCGACCTGCCATTGGCACAGGTGTTGCATACCCAAGCGCCCGACTATTTCCGGCGCAGCGATCTGGGCCAGAGCGAGGCGGCGTTTGTTGCGCATTGCGTGGCAGACCTAGAGGAGCTGATCGACCGCGAGGGGGCCGATACAATTGCGGCATTCATCGGTGAACCCGTGCTGGGCACTGGGGGGATTGTGCCGCCTCCGACGGGGTATTGGCCCGCCATTCAGGCCGTTCTGGATAGGCACGACATCCTGTTGATTGCGGATGAGGTTGTCACCGGATTTGGCCGATTAGGCACAATGTTTGGCGCAGATCACTATGGCATGCACCCGGACCTGATCACTATCGCAAAGGGACTGACATCGGCCTATGCGCCGCTGTCTGGGTCCATCGTATCGGACAAAATGTGGGCAGTGCTGGAACAGGGCACCGATGAAAATGGCCCCATCGGGCATGGATGGACCTATTCCGCCCATCCGATTGGTGCTGCTGCAGGTGTGGCGAATCTTGCGTTGATCGACACGCTGGGCTTGGTCGAGAATGCAGGCAGTGTTGGCGCTTACCTGAATGCAAAGATGCACGCGGCGCTGGGCGATCACCCACATGTGGGCGATGTGCGCGGCGAGGGCATGCTTTGCGCTGTCGAATTTGTAGCCGACAAGGACAGTCGACAATTTTACGATCCAAGCGCCAAGATCGGGCCGCAGATTGCGGCCAATCTGCTGGAACAAAGCAACGTCATCGGGCGGGCCATGCCGCAGGGTGATATCTTGGGCTTTGCCCCACCATTCTGCCTGACCCGGTCAGAGGCCGATCACATCGTCGCCGCGGCCCATCGGGCCGTCACATCCGTGCTTGGGTAATTCAGCGAAAGGACCATACGATGACCACACATAATGCTGCCTTCGCGACATCCGAATATGACCGTCGTATCGCTAAGACGCGCAGTGCCATGGCCGCTGTTGGGCTGGATGCGATCTTTGTCACCGACCCGTCCAATCAGGCATGGCTCACCGGGTATGACGGGTGGTCGTTCTATGTGCATCAGGGCGTGCTGTTAACCATGGAGGGAGAACCCATCTGGTGGGGTCGCCACATGGACATGCTGGGCGGACGCCGGACCTGCTGGATGCACCACGACAATATCATCGGTTATGGCGATCACTATGTGCAATCCACTGTGATCCACCCGATGCAGGACCTTGCTACACAGATCAAGGCGCGCGGGCTGGCGCAGGCCCGCATCGGCGTTGAGATGGAAAACTACTATTACTCCGCCAAGGCCCATGCGGTTTTGACCGAAGCGCTGCCCAACGCCACGCTGGTGGATGCCACGGCGTTGGTCAACTGGCAGCGGTTGGTCAAATCCGATCCCGAACTTGCCTTTATCCGCAAAGCGGCCCGCATCTCTGAAAAGGTGATCAACACGGCGATTGAACGCGCAGCGCCCGGCGTGCGCAAGAATGACCTTGTGGCGGACATTATGCACGCAGGCATTTCTGGCGTGGACGATGATTGGGGTGACTATCCCGCAATTGTGCCACTCACCCCATCAGGGCTGGACGCCACCGCAGCCCATCTAACGTGGGATGGGGCACCCATGCGGGCGGGCGAGGCTACGTTCTTTGAATTGTCCGGGTGCTACCGCCGCTACCACGCCCCGCTGTGTCGCACTGTTTTTCTTGGCACACCACCGGATGAGATGCGGCGCGCAGAGGCGGCCCAGCTTGAAGGCATCGCCGCTGGGTTAGAGATGGCAAGGGCAGGCAACCGCACCTGCGACATCGCCAACGCCTTCATGCAGGTCATGGCCATGCACGGTATCGAACGATCCGGGCGCATGGGCTATCCCATCGGGTTGAGCTATCCGCCCGATTGGGGCGAGCGCACGGCCTCGATCAGGAGCGAAGATGAAACCGTGCTCGAACCGGGGATGACCTTCCATTTCATGCCCGCACTTTGGATGGATACATGGGGGCTGGAGACAACCGAGACGATCCTGATCCGCGCTGATGGTCCGGCTGAGACCCTCTGCGATATCGACCGCAAACTCTTTGTGAAAGACTGATTCAATGATTGCAGAGACCAAGCGTATTCTGGCGGATCTGATCGCCTTTCAGACTGTCTCGGCGGATAGCAACTTGCAGATGATCGCCTATCTTGCTCAGCGGTTGGAGGCTTGCGGTGCAAGCGTCGATGTTTTCCAAGACAAAAGCGGCAAGAAGGCCAACCTCTTTGCCGCGTTGGGGCCTGCATGCGACGGGGGCATTGTGCTTTCTGGTCATTGCGATGTTGTTCCGGTTACCGATCAGGACTGGACCAGTGACCCTTTCGAGATGGTGGAACAAGACGGCAAGCTATACGGGCGCGGCACCTGCGACATGAAGGGGTTCATTGCGGCAACGCTCGCCATGGCCCCGCATCTGGCGCAAAGCGTGCGCGAACGTCCACTACATTTCGCCTTCACCTATGACGAGGAAACCGGCTGCATCGGGGCCGGGCATCTGGCGCAATCCCTGACTGATCGTGCGATCAAACCGTCGCTGGCGATTATCGGTGAGCCGACAAACATGCAGATCATCGAAGGGCACAAAGGGTGCTATGAATACACGACCCGGTTTCAAGGGCTTGAGGGCCACGGCTCGGCCCCTGATCTGGGAGTGAACGCCGTGGAATTTGCGGTGCGTTACGTTAGCCGGTTGCTGGCCCTGCGCGCTGCGCTGAAAACCATGGCACCAGACAGCAGCCGCTTCGATCCCCCGTGGACCACGCTCAATATTGGGGCGCTAAAAGGGGGCAGTGTGCATAATGTCATTGCGCCTAAGGCACAGGTGGATTGGGAAATGCGCCCGGTTCAGGTCAGCGACGCGGATTTCGTCAAATCCTCTATCGCGGCCTACTGCAACGACGTGCTTTTGCCGCAAATGCGTGCGGTCCACCCGGCGGCATCGATTGAGACGGAAGTGATCGGCGAAGTCGCGGGGTTGGTTCCAGTGGACAACAACGAGGCGCTGCGCATCGTCATGGAGCTAACCGGGGCCAATGGCGCTGACGTGGTGCCCTTTGGAACCGAGGCGGGTATTTTTCAGTCCCTTGGTATGGATGTTGTCGTTTGCGGGCCGGGGTCGATTGAACAGGCCCATAAAGCAGATGAATTCATAAAGGTTGATCAACTAAGCCAGTGCCTGACGATGCTGGAGAAACTGGGTGGCAAGCTATCCGATACGATGAACAGGTTGTGAATTTCGGTGGTAGAACGGACTTTCCCCTTCGCCCCAAGAGGTGGCTAAGAATGACATAAGTATATGTAAATATTGTATTTAAATACTGCTCCAGCACATGAATAATTCATGAACGCAGCGTTTCGAAGTGGTTCACTGGGCCTGTGGCATCAAAGCAGAGGAACTTGAGCGCTCACGTATCTTGCGATTCGTTGATGCGCAGAAGAGAGAGAAGAGATGCTAGTGGTCAACTTTGGTTTGCTGAAAGAAGCCGACGCGAAAGAAGTTCGTCATGAAGAGATTGATATCATGACCGGGGCGATTGACGCGATCGCGACAGAGTCGTCACGTTTTCCTAGCGTGGACAGCGTTGTCAGTGACATCGAAGAAAGATGGGACACATCTGCCCTCGTGGCGTAGATGCATCGTTAGATAGTGTGAAAGTTCATCGCTGAAATGCATAGAAAATTGGGAAGAATTCTGTTGGCCGCTATCCTGGGGCTGCTGCCTAAGGTGGCGATGGCTGACATGCTTGAGCTGTCTCAGGAACAGATGCGACAGCTTGTCGCCCAACAGCAAGTTCTGGGTACCGAGGCGATCTTAACAGACGCTTCCGCCACGTTTGGTGGCGATGTGATGGACATCCGCGGTTTTCTGTCAGAAGGCCGAATGACCTACCGTTTGCTGTTGAAACGTGGTGATGGGTCGGTTGTCGAATTACTCTATAACGGCGTCAACGGACAGCGCGTTTCGCACAACAGCGAGATGGGTCAGAGCGTTTCAAAGGTAGCACAAAGCAGCAACGGTAACTCGGGCGGCAACGGCAACTCTGGCAACAACGGCAATGGCAACGGGAACTCCGGTAACAACGGCAATGGCAACGGCAACTCCGGTAACAACGGCAATGGCAACGGCCGCGGAAACTAAGGCAATGCGCATTTTTCTGGCAATTCAGGGCACATCTCACTAGCAATTGATGCATGCGTATTCTTGTTGCTGAAGATGATATCGAACTCGCCGAACAAGTAAGACTGTCCCTGTCTCGGGAAGGGCATGCTGTTGATCTTGCCCCGGACGGCGACGAAGCAAAGTTTCTTGGTGAAACGGAACCCTATGACCTCATCGTGCTGGACCTCGGCTTGCCGAAACTGGACGGGATCACCGTTCTCAAGGCTTTGCGTGAGGCTGGCATCGACATTCCCGTTCTCATTCTGACGGCCCGTGATGGCTGGGCAGACCGGGTTGATGGGCTTGATGCAGGCGCCGATGACTATCTGACAAAACCGTTTCATGTGCTTGAATTGCTGGCGCGTTCGCGCGCCTTGCTGCGTCGAAATGCAACGCAGCGGAGCCCGGTCTTTAAAAAGGACGGCGTAAGCTATGACAGCAGGAACGGGCGGGTGACGCTTGACCAGATTCAAATCACATTGACGGCACAGGAAACCGCTGTGTTGTCCTATCTCTTCCATAATGCCAATCGGCCCATTTCGCGGACAGAGCTGTCCGAGCATATCTATCAATATGGCGATGATCGCGATTCTAATACGATTGCGGTCTTTATTACGCGTCTACGCAAGAAATTGGGCAATGAGCTGATCCAGACAGAACACGGTCGAGGTTATTCGATCCAGCTTGGGACGTGAAGTCGCTTCGCAGCCGTGCTGTTGCTGGGGGTGCCGTTTGGGCAACGATCGTGGCCTTGGCCGGAACGTCTGCTGTTGGCAACTACCTTGATCGCCTCACGCTATCGCGGTTTGATGAATTCCTGACCGCCCGGCATGCGCAGGTTGTTGTCGCCCTTGCAAACAGCCACGGAGAGGCTGAGGCAATGCCGCGCCAGATCGGTGATCCCGTGTACCAGCGGCCATTTTCGGGCAACTACTGGCAAGTCGAAAGCGATGACGGGCGCATACTCGTATCTCGGTCCATGGCGGATTCACTCCTGCCAACAATGCCGTCAGCCAGCACTGATGTTACCGTGCAGAACGTCGCTGGCCCCGCAAGTCAGGAATTGCGCGTGCTCGCGCAAGAAGTGACGCTTGATGATGGAGCGGTCTGGCTTGTCAGAGTCGCCTCATCGACCCAAACAATTGATGCGGATCAGGCCGAACTCCGACGTCGTTTGAATATCTCTTTTGCTTTTGTCGGTGTGCTGGCGATTGCCGGTGCATTGCTGATCGTCTGGTTCACACTCAGGCCTCTGTCGCAATTGCGCCGGGACGTGATTGACCGCGAGACATATGAAGGCGAACTGCCCGTCGATGATTATCCGTTGGAAGTTCGCCCTCTTGTGACCGAAATCAACAATCTGCTGGACCGGAACCGGGATATCGTTGACCGGTCTCGCAGGCAAACTGCCGATCTGGCCCATGCGATCAAGACCCCATCCTCTGTGCTGCGCAATGAACTGTTTGAACTGCAACTGGGTGGCGTGTCGGTGCAAAGCGGCATCAATGCGCTTGACCGATTGGATGCTCAGCTCAACCGATCCTTTGCCCGGATGAAGGCCTCGCAGGATGGCGCGTCGGAAAAAGAAACGACAAGTCTGGATATCTGTCTGGCCCGTTTGGGGCGGGCATTCACGGCACTGGCCAAGAACAAGGATCGCGATGTGATCCTTGATGCCCCACCGGATTTGCATGCAAAGATCAACCAGATCGATTTTGAAGAAATTCTCGGCAATCTGTTGGACAACGCGCTCAAGTGGTCACGGTCTGCAATTGGCCTGAGTGTGTCGTCGTCGGACGATTGGGTTCATTTCAGCGTCGAGGACGACGGCGATGGCATTGCGGCTCATGCCGAGAAACGCGCGTTGATCAGCGGCCAGCGTCTGGACGAAACCAAACCGGGCACGGGCTTGGGGCTGGCCATCGCCTCTGATCTGGTAGCAGCCTATCAGGGCACAATTGATGTTGGCCGGTCCGAGGCGATGGGCGGCGCTAGGATTGTCGTGAATTTGCCTCGTGCGCATTAGCCCAAACTGAAGCCGAAAACTATGAAATCCAAAAGTGCGGATAATCTAGCCCCGCGCGGTGATACTTTGGGTGGCACGGCACAAACGCGCGAACTCTCATTATTGAGTCGGCTGGGGCTATTGCTGAGCGAATGCTTGTTTCTCCGCGAGTAAAGCTATCCAAAAATTACTTTGAAAAATAGATACTTATGACATTCACGCCTTTCTACTAAAATTTTAGTTTGACAGATCCAGCATTCCGCGCTCACATTAGCGTGTCGGCGAAAACCGGCACAAAACATCTCAAGGGAGGAGAAAAGATGCGCAAGTATCTGCTCTCCGCAGTTGCGGTTTCTGCCGTGGTTGCGGGGTCCAATAGTGCTTTGGCTGATGAAGCGGCAGCACAGCGTTGGATTGATCAAGAATTCCAGCCGTCGACACTGTCCAAGGACGAACAGATGGCTGAAATGCAGTGGTTCATTGAAGCCGCACAACCCTATGCCGGGATGGAGATTAACGTGCTCTCCGAAGGCATTCCAACCCATTCCTACGAAAGCGAAGTGCTGACACGCGCCTTCGAGGAAATCACCGGCATCAAGGTGAACCACCAGATTTTGGGCGAAGGCGAGGTCGTTCAGGCCGTGCAGACCCAGATGCAAACCGGCCGGAACCTTTATGACGCTTACGTCAACGATAGTGACCTGATCGGGACACACTCGCGTTTGCAGTTGGCGCGCAACCTGACCGACTTTATGGCCGGTGAAGGTGCGGCGGTGACGAACCCCGATCTTGATCTGGATGACTTCATGGGTATCCAGTTCACGACGGGTCCAGATGGTGATCTCTATCAGATGCCGGATCAGCAGTTTGCGAACCTTTATTGGTTCCGCAAGGACTGGTTCGACGATGAAGAAAACAAAGCTGCGTTCGAAGCCAAATATGGCTACGAGTTGGGCGTGCCGGTGAACTGGTCCGCTTATGAGGACATCGCCGAATTCTTCAGCAATGACGTGCAGGAAATCGACGGTGTGCGCATCTACGGTCACATGGATTACGGCAAACGCGCGCCTGACCTTGGCTGGCGGATGACCGATGCCTGGCTGTCGATGGCCGGTGCAGGGTCTGTTGGCGAACCCAATGGTATCCCCATCGATGAATGGGGCATCCGCATGGAAGCGGGCACATGTAACCCCGTTGGTGCATCTGTCACACGCGGTGGTGCGGCGAACGGTCCGGCTGCGGTCTATGCGATCCGCAAATGGGACGAATGGTTGCGTGCTTATGCGCCTCCAGGTGCCGCAAGCTATGACTTCTATCAGTCACTGCCTGCATTGGCCCAAGGCAACGTGGCCCAGCAAATCTTCTGGTACACGGCCTTTACCGCCGACATGGTCGCCCCTCAGTCTGCGGGCAACAACACTGTGGATGCCGATGGCAACCCACTGTGGCGCATGGCCCCATCCCCGCATGGGCCGTACTGGGAAGAAGGCCAGAAGGTCGGCTATCAGGACGTGGGTTCCTGGACGATCCTGAACTCCACACCACTGGATCGTGCGCAAGCGGCTTGGCTTTATGCACAGTTCGTCGTGTCTAAAACGGTTGATGTGAAAAAATCCCATGTGGGTCTGACTTTCATCCGTGACAGCACAGTGAACCACGAGTCGTTCTCTGAGCGTGCGCCGCAACTGGGTGGTTTGGTGGAATTCTACCGCTCGCCTGACCGTGTTGCATGGTCGCCAACGGGCATCAATGTGCCTGACTATCCAAAGCTGGCCCAGATTTGGTGGCAGCAGATTGGTGACGTGAATTCTGGTGCGTTTACCCCGCAAGAGGCGATGGATCGTCTGGCTGAGGAAATGGACATCACCATGTCACGGATGCAGGCCGCTGATGAAGCTGCCAACGTCTATGGCGGCTGTGGCCCACGTCTGAACGACGAACAAACTGCGGAGTACTGGTTCGCAAACGGCGGCGCCAAGCCACCGCTTGAGAACGAAAAGCCGCAGGGCGAAACCGTCAACTACGACGAATTGGTTGCCCGGTGGGCAACTGAGTAACCTCCCTGTCTGGCGCTCTTTGCGCCGACGTCTGCCGGGGCCTGTGATGGGCCTCGGCAATTCACTCTGACGCAGCGAAGAGCCTTTATGACACTGCAAGTTAAGAATATTACCAAGGTCGTCGATGGCCGGACCCATATCAAGTCCACGTCGCTGACACTTGAGACCGGGCACTTCAACGTGCTGTTGGGCCAGACCGGATCGGGCAAGACATCCCTGATCAAGATGATGGCGGGGTTGGAACCGATTGCCAGCGGCGCAGTCATTTTGGATGGCCAGGATGTCACCAAATTGAGCACCCAAAGGCGCAACATCTCTTTGGTCCACCAGTTCTTTGTCAATTATCCCCATATGACGGTCTACGATAACATCGCTTCGCCGTTGAAAGTGGCCGGTATGGCGAAATCTGAAATCCAAGGCCGGGTCGAAGAAGCCGCCGATATCCTGCAGCTGCGCCCCATGCTGCTCCGCCGCCCGCATGAATTGTCCGGTGGTCAGCAGCAACGCACCGCCCTGGCCCGAGCCATTGCTAAAGAAAGCCGCGCTGTGTTCCTTGATGAACCGCTGGCCAACCTCGACTATAAGCTCCGCGAGGAATTGCGCGAACAGCTGCCGGAACTATTTGCCGGACGGGGCGCGGTTGTTGTCTATGCCACGTCAGAGCCGGAAGAAGCCCTGTTGCTGGGTGGTCAGACGGGTTTGATGGATGATGGCCAGGTTGTGCAGTTCGGACGCACAGCGGATCTTTATCGCACACCGACGTCACTGACTGCGGCTGCAGTATTCTCTGACCCGCCGATCAACCAAGCGTCAGTGACAAAAACTGGCGATCAGATCAAAATGGGCGATACCGTTTGGCCTGCCGAGGGCGAGGCCAAGGGGTTGGCAGATGGTGACTATGTCGTTGCCATTCGTCCCCACCACGTTACCCCGACGGCCACAGACAAGAACACCGTGCCGCTTTCTGGCCGCGTGCTTGTGATGGAATTGTCAGGCTCTGAAAGCTCTGCCCACTTTCGTCTACCCGTAGGGGATTGGGTGTCGCTGTCGCATGGCACTCATCCCTATCAGGTTGGTGTGGATCACCCGTTCTATCTTGATCCCTCAGCTTGTTTTTACTTCGCACCTGATGGTGCCACTGTAGCAGGAGCAGCCATCTAATGGCCAAGATTACCCTGTCGAAGCTGCGGCATAGCTATTTGCCCAATCCGACATCGCCTGCTGATTATGCGCTCAAGGAAGTCGACCTTGATTGGTCCGATGGCGGCGCATACGCCTTGCTGGGCCCGTCCGGCTGTGGCAAGTCAACGTTGCTGAACATCATTTCCGGCTTGCTGACGCCATCGGAGGGGCAGATCCTGTTTGATGACCAGGACGTCACTGCGTTGCCACCTGACAGACGCAATATCGCGCAAGTTTTCCAGTTTCCTGTCATCTACGACACGATGACAGTCTACGACAATCTGGCCTTTCCCTTGCGCAATCGCGGTATGAATGAGGCAATGGTCAGCGCACGTGTTGCAGAGATCGCTACCATGCTCGAAGTCACTGATTTGCTAAGCGCCAAGGCCGCAGGCCTGTCCCCTGATAACAAGCAAAAGATATCCATGGGACGTGGGTTAGTCCGAGACGACGTAAATGTCGTGATGTTTGATGAACCGCTCACCGTGATTGACCCGCATCTGAAGTGGAAGCTGCGTTCCAAGCTGAAGGAACTGCACCAGAAGGTGCAGGCAACGATGATCTATGTGACCCATGACCAGACCGAGGCACTCACCTTTGCCGATCAGGTTGTGGTGATGCAGGACGGTGAAGTTGTGCAGATCGGCACGCCAGAAGAATTGTTCGAACGGCCCGCGCATACATTTGTCGGCCACTTTATCGGATCGCCCGGCATGAACGTTCTTTCTGCAGAAATGCGTGACGGCGGCGCGTTCCTTGGCGAGCATAATGTTGCCCTAGAAGGTGCGGTCACGGCAAAGGAGGGCACACCACAGATTGGCATCCGACCCGAGTTTGTACAGATCGGCGATGTGGGCCTGCCCGCGACGGTGCGCAAAGTGTCCGATATTGGCCGCCACAGCGTGGTCGAGGCGATGATCGGTGACACATCCGTCAAAGCGATCACCGATGGTGCTGTGCCAGAACAGGGTGCCGCCGTTCATCTGCAATTTCAACAAGACCAGACCCGGCTTTACCGCGATGGCTGGCTTGCGACGACAGGGGCAGCATCATGAAAACCCAAAATCACAAGGCGTGGTTCTTTGTTTTGCCGGTCCTTTTGCTGGTCGCGTTCAATGCGTTGATTCCGATGATGACGGTGGTCAATTATTCGGTGCAGGAAACATTTGGTAACAACGTGTTCTTCTGGGAAGGGCTGCGTTGGTTCGAAGAATTGCTGAATTCCGACCGGTTTCATGCGGCATTGGGCCGTCAGTTCCTTTTCACAGGGTTGATCCTTTTGATCGAGGTTCCGTTGGGTGTGATCATCGCCTTGTCGATGCCGCGCAAGGGCCCTTGGGTGCCAGTTTGTCTAGTGCTGATGGCGTTGCCGATGCTGATCCCGTGGAACGTCGTGGGGGCGATGTGGAACATCTTTACCCTGCCTGACATTGGCCTTCTGGGCTATCTGATGAACACCACGTTGGGCATTGACTATGACATGACGCAAAGCCCCTTTGCGGCCTGGGCGACCATCATCACGATGGATGTCTGGCATTGGACGTCGCTTGTTGTGCTCTTGTCCTACGCAGGCCTCGTGTCGATCCCAGATGCCTATTATCAGGCGGCCAAGATTGACGGGGCGTCGCCTTTCAAAGTGTTCCGCTACATTCAATTGCCCAAAATGAAACAGGTCCTGACCATCGCGATCCTGCTAAGATTCATGGACAGCTTTAACATCTACACCGAGGTCTTTGTGCTGACCGGTGGTGGCCCCGGCAACTCAACCACATTGTTGTCAATCGACCTTGTCAAAATCGCCCTTGGGCAGTTTGACCTAGGCCCGGCGGCGGCGATGTCACTGATCTACTTTGCCATCACATTGCTGGTCAGCTGGCTGTTCTACACACTTATGACGAAAGACGACGCGAAATGAAAAAGCGGTCCCTCATCCCGATCATCTACATCGCGTTCCTGATGCTGCCGATCTATTGGCTGGTGGCGATGTCGTTCAAAACCACGAATGAGATCTTGGCAGGGTTCAGCCTGTTCCCCCAAAGTTTCACGCTGGAAAACTATGTCACCATCTTTACCGACCCGACTTGGTACTGGGGTTACATCAACTCGATCATCTATGTTTCGCTGAACACGGCCATATCGCTGGCTGTGGCTTTGCCTGCGGCCTATGCGTTCAGCCGCTATCGCTTCTTAGGTGACAAGACGCTGTTTTTCTGGCTTTTGACCAACCGAATGGCCCCCGCGGCGGTCTTTGCTTTGCCGTTCTTTCAGCTTTATTCAGCGGTTGAGCTTTTCGACACGCATATCGCGGTCGCGCTGGCGCATTGCCTGTTCAATATCCCGCTGGCGGTCTGGATTTTGGAAGGGTTCATGAGCGGGGTACCTAAGGAGTTGGACGAAACCGCCTATGTTGATGGCTATTCCTTCCCCCGGTTCTTCACCACGATCTTTCTGCCTTCCATCAAAGCTGGCGTGGGCGTTGCCGCTTTCTTCTGCTTCATGTTCTCATGGGTGGAGTTGCTGCTCGCTAAGACACTCACGGCAGTCGAGGCCAAACCAATTGCCGCAACGATGACCAAAACGGCCTCATCGGCGGGCTATGAACTGGGGCTGTTGGCAGCAGCAGGCACATTGACCATCATACCGGGCGCCATCGTGATTTATTTCGTGCGCAACTACATTGCCAAGGGCTTTGCCCTGGGGAGGGTCTGATATGTTTGGCTGGATGGCATGGACTTGGCCTACGGGGCTGTTTTTCATCGGGTTGTTCACCGCAATGGGGATCATCACCTTCATCGAAATCCGCTACCCCGGCACGTCCGAGCGCAAGGGCATTTTGGGGTTAACGACGACGCGGGGCGATAGATTGTTTCTGTCGTTGTTGGGTACGGCTTACATCTTTCTGGCTTGGATATTCTTCTTTGGCATGCCGCTTTGGGGCCCGCTGGCGATCAGCATTGGCTGGGGGCTGATTTGTTTTTGGAAGGTCTGATGCGAAATTTCTTGGACATACGAAGGTCTTAGTATCTACTCTGCTCTGGGGAGCAGTTCAGACGATGGCGGTGTGCAGTATGCGGCAAAAGAAAAAAGTTGAGTTCCTGACCGAGGTCGAGCTTGAGTTCATGACAGAGCTTTGGGCGTTGGGCGAGGGGAGCGTGCGCGATGTGCTTGCGCAACTCGCCCCGGAACGCAATCTGGCCTATACATCTGCCGCCACAATCCTGCGGATCATGGAACAAAAGAACTTCGTGACCAGCGAAAAGCGGGGCAAGACATTCGTCTACAAACCCATGCTGGCCAAGGATGCATATCAGTCAAAGACCCTGCGCGATCTGTCAGACAAACTGTTTGATGGCACACCAGCAACCATGGTGGCGCGTCTGGTCAGCGATCAAGGCATGTCTGAGGAAGCACTGGAAGAAATACGGGCACTTTTGGATAGGAGGTTGAAAGAAAATGACAACTGAACACCTACTAAGCGCCTACATCGACACGAATGTGGTCCTGATCACCGCAGCCCTGATCTGGTTTGTTTCAAAGCAACTATTCGCGCGGTCCTCGTTGCGGCAGGCCTATCAGATCCAGATCAACCTGCTTTACGGGCTTGTGGCCATGGTTGTCCTGTCGCCGTTCATTGCGACCGGGATTGAGGCCTTCCAACGTTGGGGTGTGCTGTCTGATCACGCGGGGCTTAGCTTGTCGGATTTTCTTGTCTCGCAGTATCTGCACGGGAACATTGCCCTTGCGCCAACCGAGTTTGAGCGCCTTCTGATGTGGCGCACCGAAGTAACGCACGACATTGCTTCGCTGTCGGGCTGGCTGGGTTATGCCGTTCTGGGTGCTCTGATCGGCGGCTTCTGCATTGTGGTTGTGCGCAACGCGCGCGATACGCTTTGTCTGATGAGGATGATCCGCAACAGCTATGTGCTGCACCGGATCGGGCGCATCGACGTCCGCTTCACCCATGAAACCCGCGTTCCCTATTCGACGCGCGGACTGTTTCGCTACTACGTTGTCCTGCCCACCGACCTGCTGGCGCATAAGAATGACGTGCGGATTGCCGTGTCGCACGAGGTGCAGCATATCCGCCAGCATGACCTGACATGGGAAATCGCGCTTGAGTTGATGCGCCCTTTCTTCTTCTGGAATCCCGCCTTTGCGTATTGCAAACGTGATGTGGAACGGTTGCGCGAACTGGCCTGTGATCAACAAGTCCTCAGCAAGAACACCCATCCCGTACGGGATTATTGTGAATGCCTTTTGCGGGTGTGCCGCACCAGTCTGATGGGCGACCGTACAAACCAGATCATTACACCCAGCGTACCTTTTGTGCAGCTTGATCGCCGCATGAACGCCAGCCACTCCGGCAGCTTCCTGCGGTTGCGGATCGTATCGCTGCTGGACGGTGATGTGGCCAGCGAGCGGCGGCGTATTGGTTCGGTGCTCGTGGCGCTGACGGTGTGTCTGACGTTGTTTGCAACAGTGGCACTTCGCCCGACAAATGACTGGAGCCACGACCGGCTAATGCTGTCGACCATCGTCAATCTGGAACGGTTGAACACCCGGTCCGTGCTGCCATAATCCACGCGCACCAAAAGGCCCGCGCGATGCCGGGTGGGTCAACAAAAAGAAGCCCTGCCGCTTTTCAGCGACAGGGCTTTTTTTGCACCCCATTGGGGCAGTTTCATCGGTCATCTGGTGCGATAATCCGGCGAAACCTAGGTTTGTGGTACTTAAGGCAGCAAGACGCTGTCGATCACGTGGATCACGCCGTTTGAAGCGATGATATCCGCGGTTGTGACAGTCGCATCTTCGACTGTCACGCCATTGGTGCCATCGATGTGGACGTTTGCACCGTTGACTGTCGCAACGCTCATGCGCTGGCCGGCCAGTTGGTCGGATGTGACCGCGCCGGGTACAACGTGATATGTCAGGATCGCAACCAGCTGATCCTTGTTCTCTGGCAGCAGTAGGCTGTCGACGGTGCCGGCAGGCAGGGCGGCAAACGCATCATCAGTTGGGGCGAAGACAGTGAATGGACCCTCGCCTTTGAGTGTGTCCACAAGACCAGCAGCGGTGACCGCGGCGACCAATGTGTTGAAGTCGCCGTTGGATGCAGCGATGTCGACGATGTCCGGCTCGCTCTCCATCATGGGGGCGCAGGCTGCGGCAGCAGCAACACCAGCGGCAAGGATGGCAGACTTAATAGCAAAACGACGGTTCATTTGGGTTTCCTTTCGTGTCCCTGTTAACAATGTTGTTACGGGGGCAAATCAGGATTGGTTGCCATTTTGACAATGAGTTGATGAACTGTATTAAAGTCATCCAAGACAGTCGCTTGAACGTAATGAGCCGTCAGTTTTCGTTGCAGTGCTGCCGAAAACTTTGCTTGAGCATATCCAGCTCTGCACGCAACAAAGCAATCTCGGCCCGCAGATCTTGCGCCAGCACTTGTCCTGCAAGAATGGCAAAACTGCCCAATGTGTCTTCGGCCTGATCCTTGATCAGCACGGTTTGCACCCCATCGCTAATCAGCTCTGCCGGAATAGGCACTTGCACCAGCCAAAGACCGTCTGCACCCCCGGCAGACACAGTGACACCCTCAAGCGTGCGCCCTTCATGGGATGCGGTTAGCGCGGGCGCGTTGGTACCTGCACCGGCCAATGTGCCTTCCCAAACGCCAGAGATGATCTGCGATGTGATGAAATGTGTGATGCTCATGCAGGCCTCATATCAGATCTCGGCCCGTGGATAGCGGGCGAGGTTCAGATCGCGGATCACGATCTTGTTCATGTGGGGGGCGGCAATCATCAGATCAATCCACATCCGCTCGGCCCGTTTTTCGTTCAATTGCCCATAGGCCAGATCGAACTCTACCATTGTGTCAGCTGTGTCATCGGGCAGTGTCAGCAGGATCTGCTCGGTGTTGGGGCCGTTGAGTATGTTGAGGCGGGCGTCAATCTTTGTGGGTTGTTCACGCTCGATCACCGCTGCCAGCCGGATCAGATGCTTCTTGCGTAATCCCTCGCAAGCGGCCGGGGGCACCTCGATGACCAACGACAAATAGTCGCCAGTAAAGCGCAAGACCTCCAAGGACAGACCAAAGGGCGCCAGATCACTGCTGCCGCTGTTGCGGATCTGGCGGAGGCTGATCTGCCTGTTTTTGCAGTCGTGGAAAATGCGCAGGTCGCCACCCAACCGGGTTTTCGACAGTGCCGGTGCTAATCCTTTTTCGGGCAGGCGCACGCGCCAGGGCTTGGGCCGCCACGACCAATCCGTGCCAGGTGGACGCGGAAAGGTGGTTGATCCCGCGCGCGGCAAGGCAAGGCGGCTTTCGGCGGTTTCGGTCAAACGCTGGAGAGGGCGCAGCAATTGGCTGGCCATGTGTTGTTGCTGGCCCAGCACAGTCAGATCAGCGGTGTCAGCGGCGTTGGCTGCCAACCGCCAGCGCGCAACCGCGCGCCGATTGAAAAACCGCGCAAGCACTGCATGAGGAGAGAAAGCCATAAGCGATTGTCCTTTGCTGGGCAGCGGTTTGTCAAACCCGCGGGGCGGCTACACCTCTGGTACGGCTTCAACAACGGTTTCCGCCGCTGCCTGCACACCCGCAAGGATCAGTTTCAGCAACCCCGCACCGGGGCCATCCTGCAACGGGGCCACCGCCAAACCGCGCACGGCAATCGTCACCAACCGTCCGTTCACATCGGTGAAGGCCCGCCATTCCTCGCCCTGCAATCCGGCCATTGGTGGCGCACCAGCATCCGAGAAATGCACCATGACGCGCCCGTCAAACGCTTGCGTCGACAGTATCTCGATATCCTGCCCATTGCCCGTCGTGCTCAGCAGTCCTGCACCGCCTTCGGTGATCAGGTAATCGCGCAGGGTGGCCTCTGCCCCCGCGACTGCGCCGCTATCAGGGGGGCCGACCTGCACCGTTGCCACACCAACAACGCTGGGCGCTGGGGCAATGGCACCCAAAGTGGCGCAGGGGGCCAGCAACGCAAAGCCCTGTGCGGGCTTGCTGGTTTCATCATCGACACAATAGCCCTCAGGCGAAGTTGCCACGACACCACCTTCCAGTAGCGCCATTGACGACGGTGCTTCCTGCGCGACGCAGGCCGAAAGCCCCAGCGCCATAGCAGTCAGTCGCAGAATCAACTCAGAGATCCATATAGATGTGTTTTTCGTCCTTGGCACCGGGATGTGTCACCGCACCCAGACGCGCACCGCCCACAAGTTGCGCATATTTCCATAGCGCACCAGAGGCATAGATCGTCTCTTTGGGGCCTTTCCAGTTGGCTTTGCGGGTGGTCAACTCCTCGTCGCTCAGGTCAACTTTCAGCTCACCGGTGATGGCATTGATGGTGATCACGTCGCCGTTCTCAAGCAGGCCAATCGGGCCGCCATGTGCGGCCTCTGGCCCCACGTGACCCACGCAGAACCCGCGTGTTGCACCAGAGAAACGGCCATCGGTGATCAGCGCCACCTTCTTGCCCATGCCTTGGCCAGAGAGGGCGGCTGTGGTCGCCAGCATCTCACGCATGCCGGGGCCGCCGGAGGGGCCTTCGTTGCGGATGACCAAAACTTCGCCTTCTTCGTATTGGCGGGCTTTGACGGCTTCAAACGCTTCTTCTTCGGACTCAAAGCAACGCGCGGGGCCGGTGAACGATTGCTCTTCTTCTGACATGCCCGCAACCTTCACGATCGCGCCTTCAGGGGCTAGGTTCCCTTTCAGCCCAACAACACCGCCTGTGGGTGTCAGCGGGGTTTCAACCGCATAGATGACTTTGCCGTCCGCATCGCCTTTGATCATGTCCAGCTCTTCACCCATGGTACGGCCAGAAGCAGTCATGCAGTCTTCATGGATCAGACCTGCCTTGCGCAGTTCCTTCAGCACAACTGGCACGCCGCCTGCTTCATAAAGGTCCTTGGCGACATACTGACCACCCGGTTTCAGATCGACGAAGTACGGCGTGTCGCGGAAGATGTCGCAGACATCAAAAAGGTCGAAGTCGATGCCGGCCTCATGGGCAATTGCCGGCAGATGCAGGCCGGCATTGGTCGATCCGCCAGTGCAGGCCACGATGCGGGCTGCGTTTTCCAGCGATTTGCGGGTGACAATGTCACGGGCGCGGATGTTCTTGTCGATCAGGTTCATGACCGCTTCGCCGGATGCGATGCCATATTGATCGCGAGATTCGTAAGGGGCAGGGGCACCGGAAGAGTTCATCAGGGCAAGGCCAATCGCCTCGGACACGCAGGCCATGGTGTTGGCAGTAAATTGACCACCACAAGCGCCCGCAGATGGGCAGGCCACGCGTTCCAGCACTTCCAGTTCCGCGTCAGACATGTTGCCCGCTTGGTGTTTACCCACGGCCTCGAACACGTCTTGCACGGTCACGTCTTTGCCTTCCAGACGGCCCGGCAGGATCGACCCACCATAGATAAAGACTGATGGTGTGTTCAGGCGAACCATCGCCATCATCATCCCCGGCAGGGATTTATCGCATCCGGCAAGACCCACGATAGCGTCATAGCAGTGCCCGCGCATGGTCAGTTCAACCGTGTCGGCAATCGCTTCACGAGACGCCAGCGATGACCGCATGCCTTCGTGGCCCATGGCGATCCCATCGGTCACGGTGATTGTGGTGAATTCGCGCGGCGTACCAAAGGCTTTCTTTACGCCCAGCTTGACCGATTGCGCCTGACGGTTCAGCGCGATGTTGCAAGGTGCGGCCTCATTCCAGCAGGTGGCGACGCCGACCCAAGGCTGGGCAATCGCCTCTTCATCCAGACCCATTGCATAGTAATACGACCGGTGTGGCGCGCGTGCGGGCCCTTCGGTGGTATGGCGGCTGGGGAGGTTGGATTTGTCGACCTTGCCTTTGAGCATCTGAATTCTCCTGCGGAACTGTTCGGAAAGGGTCTAAATAGTGGGGCCACCCGGCGCAAGCCCGTATGCAGAGTGGTTGCGGCCTTAGGCATACCCGGCATAGGGTCGGGCATAATGTACCCCTACGCCGCTCACTCAAACTTTGTTCGTCCTGCATGGCCCGCCCGTCAACTCTGGCGTGTGATCGTGATGATGATCGCGTTTGAGGTCGTTTTTTACGCCTCTTTTGCGATCTTCGCGGCCTTCCTGCCGGGTGAGGCAGCGGTGAATGCCTTCAATGAGGGGACCACGGCCTTTGGCACATTGGCGCAATTTTTTGCCTTTGGAATTTCGGCCATGGGGTTCTTGCTCTTGCTGCATTTGCTGCATGCGCGGGGGTTCTGGACGCTGATCGGACCCTATGCCGACGCGCGGCGCGACCTGATTAGTGTCACGTGCGCTGTGGGCTTGCTGTTGCTGGTGTTGGAACTGGCACCACCCTGGATCGAAATTTCCGCGCTGGCAGAGGTGCGGGCCCTAAGTGTCTGGCTTACGCTTGTGCCGGTGACACTTGTGGCCCTGCTGATCCAGGTCGGGACCGAGGAAATGGTGTTTCGCGGGTATCTGCAACAGCAGTTCGCCTGCCTCTCAAACAGCCGCTGGGTCTGGATGGGGGTGCCGTCATTGATGTTTGGTTCCATCCACTATTGGAACGGAAATGGGGCAGCAGAGGGGATCGCTTGGGCGATTTGGGCAACATGTCTGGGGATAGCCTGTGCCGATCTAACCGCGCGCAGTGGGAACCTTGGTGCCGCAATCGGGCTGCATCTGGCGAATAATGCCTTTGCCTTGTTGGTTGTGTCGGTGCAGGGGTGGCCATCCTCTGGTGTGGCGCTGTTCCTTTATCCCTACGAAGACCCCGCGCTTTATGCTTACGGAACCGAGGCACTGATGACGCCCTGGTTCATGTTCCAACTTTTGGTGATGCTGACCACCGTCTATGTGATGTGGTTGGCCGCAAGGATTGCGATCAAGCGCTGATTGCAATTCAGAGCGGGGCATCATATTTCATCAAGCAGATTGCACCAAAGGCAGCACATATGAACTGGATCACCAACTACGTCCGCCCGAAGATCAACTCGCTGTTTTCGCGACGTGAGGTGCCGGATAACCTTTGGACCAAGTGTAATGACTGCGGCACGATGTTGTTTCACCGCGAGTTGGCGGATAACCTCAATGTCTGCACCAACTGTGACAACCACATGCCGATCCATGCCCGCGACCGGCTGACCTCGATTTTCGATGGCGGTGTTTTTGTTGAAGTGGACGTACCAGAACCGGTAAGCGATCCGCTGCATTTCCGCGACCAGAAACGCTATGTCGATCGGATCAAAGAGGCACGCAAGAAGACCGGCGAAAAAGATGCCATGCTTGTCGCCGAAGGTGAAATGGGTCGCACGGGCGTCATTGTCGCCGTGCAGGATTTCTCGTTCATGGGCGGGTCCATGTCGATGTTTGTGGGTAATGCCATTGTCGCGGCCGCCGAACGCGCCGTTGCCACCAAACGCCCGCTGATCCTGTTCTCCGCCGCCGGTGGCGCGCGCATGCAGGAAGGCATCCTTGGCCTGATGCAGATGCCGCGCACGACCATAGCCGTGCAGATGCTCAAAGAGGCTGGGTTGCCCTACATCGTTGTCCTGACGCACCCGACCACGGGTGGTGTGACGGCCTCTTATGCCATGCTGGGCGATGTGCAGATTGCCGAACCCAATGCGTTGATCGGATTTGCCGGTGCGCGGGTGATCGAACAGACAATCGGTGAAAAACTTCCCGAGGGGTTCCAGCGTGCGGAATACCTGCTGGATCACGGGATGCTTGACCGGGTGACAAAACGGACTGATCTCAAGGAAGAGCTGGTGACGATAGTGCGCATGCTGATGAAGCAGGACGCGCCCATCAAAGGCGATTTGCCCGCGCCAGAGATCACATCGGTGGCGGCTGACGAAATCGCAGCGGCGGACGACCAGAAGTGACACCCAAATCTGACGTGATCCTGGAACGGATGATGGCCTTGCACCCCAAGGTCATGGATCTGGTGCTGGATCGGGTGTGGCACTTGCTGGACGCGCTGGGCAATCCGCAAAATCGGCTGCCCCCGGTGATCCATGTGGCGGGCACCAACGGAAAAGGTTCAACACAGGCCATGATCCGCGCAGGGCTGGAGGCCGATGGCGCAAAGGTTCATGCGTATACTTCGCCGCATCTGGCCCGTTTTCACGAACGGATCCGGCTGGCGGGGGACCTGATTTCCGAAGATGCGCTGACGGATGTGCTTGACCGTTGTTATGCGGCCAATGGTGGCGATCCGATCACCTATTTTGAGATCACGACTGTTGCGGGGCTTCTGGCCTTTGCTGACACGCCAGCGGATTACACATTGTTAGAGGTGGGGCTGGGCGGGCGTCTGGATGCCACAAACGTCGTGGACAAGCCCGCGCTCTGCATCATCACGCCCGTCGATTTGGACCACCAACAATTTCTGGGCGAAACCTTGGCCGAGATTGCCGGTGAGAAGGCTGGGATCATCAAACGCGGCGTGCCTTGCGTTGTAGGCCCGCAACACGAAGAGGCGCTTGAGGTGATTGAGGCACGCGCAGCAGCGCTTGGCGCGCCGCTTCTGGTACATGGGCAGCACTGGCATGTGAGCGTGGAGCGGGACCGGCTGATCTATCAAGACGAAACCGGTTTGCTGGATTTGCCATTGCCCAATCTGCCTGGCCCGCACCAGATCATGAACGCAGGTGCCGCGCTTGCCGCGCTGCGTTATCTGGGCCGCGATGATGTCGCCTGCGAAGCCGCTGTAACCAAGGCTTATTGGCCTGCACGTATGGAAAAGCTAACCGCAGGTGCGCTGGTCGATCTGGCTGCCCCGGCAGAGCTTTGGCTGGATGGCGGGCACAACCCGGCCGCCGGTAAAATGCTGGCCGCTACCCTGCGCCAGCAAGCGCCGCGCCCGACGCATCTGATCTGCGGCATGCTTAACACCAAGGATATCACCGGCTATCTGGCGCCACTGGCCGAAGTCGCGGAAAGCCTTACGGGTGTGTCGATCCCCGGCGAGGCAAACACCATCCCCGGTGAAAAGACAGCCGCAGAAGCGGGCAAGGTAGGACTGCGAGCCGAGGTCGCAAAGGATGTGCAAACCGCCATCAAGCAAATCACCAAGGCGACGCCAAACGCCCGCATTTTGATCTGTGGTTCGCTTTATCTTGCAGGGCATGTGATCCGGGAAAACGAGGCGTGATCCGCAAGCTGGTCATCGCCCTGTCGCTGATTGGCAGCCAAGGCCACGCGATAGATTTCTATTTCTGCTGGCAAGGGGGGAATGATTTCACCATGACCGGGCAGATGACGATCAATCCCGTTGCGCTGAACAAACCTGTGGTCTCGCAGGACGATGTGCTGGTATTTCGGATCGCGGGTTATCAGAACGGCCAACTTCTGGGAAAATGGGATATGGCCACGCGTGACGCTGATGACAGCTGGCTGTTAAACTATGATCCAGCGCGCAGTGTCTTTATGACGCCGGACGATGTGGGGCTTGGCGTCAGTCAGGCCTGGAACGCGGATGGCACGGCAACGGACTGTGGAAACCCCGGATTTGGCTTCAATTTGGGCAATTTTGCCCAGGATTTCTGCCTCGACGGGGTCTGGATCGAAGAAAGTGGGATGCCACCCGAGACACCATTTCTGGTTAGCCCGGTGCCCGTTGACCCGCTTTGCCGGGTCTATGCCCCAACAAGTTGAAGCGATTCGCGAATCAGTTGTTGACGCCGAATCACTTCATCGCGTAATGTCCAATTTAACGTGAAGCACCCTTAAAAACAGGTGCGTGCGGGCAGTATTGGCAGGGCAAGCGGACAGGCCACAAGGCCTGTCTACTTGTGTTTTTCAACCTCTTCGAATCAGTCAAACCATGCGCTTTGCGGCAATCGTTTGAATTTGCCCGATCCGCAACAATTTGCCGCTGCAACAATGCCTGATTTACATACGAACACTTGTGATGCAGTTTTGCGATCATAAAACCAGAGGTTCGAGCGCGCAGTGTTTAGACAGACTTTTTCCATCGCCGCATTGGCATGCCTGATTGCGGGCACAACCCCGGCAATGGCCGACCCCGATGCAGGTGCCTATCTGGCCGCACGTCAGGCTGGGATCTCCAATGATTTTGATGCCGCATCGCGCTATTTTGCACAAAGCCTGATTGGGGACCCGGCAAACATCTATCTGCTTGAAAACGCAATGACGACATTCGTCGCTATGGGGCAGATTGAACGTGCGGTCCCCGTGGCACAGACCCTCGTTGATCTGGGGCAGGACAGTCAGGTCGCCCATCTGATCCTGAGCGTTGCCGATGTGAACGCAGGCAACTGGGATGATGTCTTTGCCGCGCTTGAGCAGGGCCGCAGCATTGGCCCCTTGGTGGATGGCCTGTCACAGGGCTGGGCGCATCTGGGCAAAGGAGAAATGGCTCGTGCCTTCGCGAGCTTCGATCAGGTGATCGAAACGCCCGGCATGACGATCTATGGGCTGACGCACAAGGCCTACGCGCTGGCCTCTGTCGGTGATTTCGAAGGGGCCGCGGCGCTCTTGCAATCCAAGCCCGACGGCGGGATGCGCTTTAACAGACAAAGCGCCATTGCTTATGTGCAGATACTCAGCCAGCTGGACCGCAACGCAGATGCGCTGAACCTGATGGATCAGGTCTTTGGTGTGCAGCTTGACCCAAGTTTGCAACAATTGCGCGACCGTCTGACAACGGGCGAGGCTGTGGCCTATGACGCGGTACGCACACCGACCCAGGGGATGGCTGATCTTTTCCTGATGATTGCGGGGCTCTTGCAAGGCGACGCGCCTGACGCCTTCCGCCTGCTTTACGCGCGTTCAGCGGTGCATTTGGCGCCGGACAACACGCAAGCGGTGCTGATGACAGCCGAATTGCTTGAAACACTCGACCAATACGCGCTGGCCAACACCGTCTATTCTAGTGTTTCACGCGATGATCCCTCGTTTCATGCTGCAGAGCTTGGGCGCGCTGATGTCTTGCGCAAAGCGGGTCGTGACGACGCGGCAATTGAAGTGCTCGAAGCATTGGCACGCAGCTACCCCAATCTACCGCAGGTCTTTGCCACCAAAGGTGACAACCTGCGCTATGCAGATCGCTACACCGAAGCGCGCGATGCTTATACCCGTGCGCTGGACCTCTATGACGATACCAACGCGGCCAAGTGGTTTGTCTTTTATACTCGTGGCATCACCAACCACAAAATGGATCACTGGCCTGCCGCCGAGGCCGACTTTCGCGCTGCCCTCGCGCTACGCCCTGACCAGCCACAGGTTCTGAACTATCTGGGCTATTCGCTGGTGGAACGTGGCGAGAAACTGGATGAAGCGCTGGGTATGATTGAAACGGCAGCCGCTGCGCGGCCCGACAACGGGGCGATCATCGACAGCCTTGGTTGGGTGATGTTTCAGATAGGCCGCTATGACGAGGCAGTGGGGCACCTTGAACAAGCGGCCTCGCTTGAACCGGTCGACCCTGTGATCAACGACCACCTTGGTGATGCGCTCTGGGCTGTTGGTCGCGAGATTGAGGCCCGGTTCCAATGGCAACGCGCGCTGTCATTCGCGCCAGAGGAGGAAGCGGCCACACGCATCCGCGACAAGCTGGATCGTGGGCTCGATCTGGTGCTGCTGGATGAGGGCGAAGAACCGATCCGCATTGCACGTGGCAACGATTAAGGCCAACGCCCCCGCCAAGGTCAATCTGACCTTGCATGTCACGGGACAGCGTGACGATGGCTATCACCTGCTTGATAGTCTGGTTGTTTTTGCCGACGTGTCGGACAAGCTCTCGGCGACGCTTGCGTCAGATTTGCGGATCACGGTCACGGGCCCTTTTTCTGACGGCGTCCCTGCAAATGAAAACAACCTGATCCTGCGTGCGGCCCAAGCGCTGCGAGTGGCGCGCGGTGTGACGCAAGGCGCGCATCTAACTTTGGAAAAGCACCTGCCGCATGCCGCAGGCATTGGCAGCGGCTCATCTGATGCGGCGGCGGCTCTGGCCATGCTGGCCGAACTGTGGGGCGTGGCCCCGATACCTGCAACAGCGCCAGAGATTGTGGCATTGGGCGCTGACGTACCGGTCTGCATGCGTGCGCCAAACCCCGCCCGCATGTCAGGTATCGGCGAAGACCTGTCGCCGGTGCCGGTCTTGCCCGATTGCGCGCTGGTGCTGGTGCGCCCGCCCGTTGGTGTGCCCACCGGACCTGTCTTTGCGGGGCTGGACAGCAAGCAAGGCAGCCCAATGACCCGGTTGTCCGAAGGTTTGGACTATGAAGGGTTCGCCCGCTGGCTGGCGGCACAACGCAACGATCTTCTTGCCCCGGCCCAAGTGCATGCACCTGAAATCAGCGAGGCCTTGGCCAAACTACGTGCGCTGCCTGCGGTCAGCTTTGCCAGCATGTCAGGATCGGGGGCTACCTGCTTTGGCTTGGTCAAGGATAAGGCGACAGCGCGCCATGTGGCCCGGATCGTACAGGTCGCACAGATGAACTGGTGGGTCGCCCCGGCAGAAGTGCTTTAGCCGCGACTACTCTGACCCGTCACGCCATCCTTCGTCGCGGTGTGATCCATCACAGAATGGTTTGTTCTTCGAATGGCCGCACCGGCACAGCACGTATTTTGTCTGGCTTGCACCTGCTCCGTTAAAGTCTGCATCGAGGGCAACATTTTTGATCCGGTAGGGTCCGTGTCGCTCTATCTGCATGTCGGTCTCTCCGTCGACCATATGCTGGGGTGCTGTGGTTGCTACCTCCAACCGCAACGCGCCCGACGGGCATTTTGACATGGCGACCAACAGTTCAGCCATATTGCCGTTCTCCGGCACGATCCATGGTTTGCGGCTTGGATCAAAGACAGCACCCGAGGCCCGCACACATTCAGCGGCATGTGAACACAAAACTGGGGTGTAGTGGACAGTAACATCCATGCCATCAACCGTGCCCGTATAGCTTAGCGGCGTGTTGCGAATTTTGGATTTGTCTGACGTGCTCGAAAAACCCGCGGCGTTATGAGAGCCGTCGCAAAATGGTTTTTTGGCCGAAAGCCCGCAGCGGCAAAGAGCCATTTTTTCGCCGCTCTCAATTGTCTCACCCACTGCGTCGCGCAGATTGGGGGCGTTGGTTACCATCAATGGACCGTTCTCGATTGGTGTGATCTTGGGGTGGGCCGTCATCTTGGTTCTCCTGCTGAGGCGTGGAAGGTCATGGGGCTGATCGATGCCCTGCAGTGTATGCAAGCGCGTCGGATGTCATTCTTCTTCATCTTGGACCATGCGTTTCCATAAAATGCTCAGCAAGGTTTCTCCTGCCAGCGGATTGGCGCAGTCCGAGATGAGAACAGGTGCGCCAAAGGGTACAGGCGCAGGCAGTGGCACGCTGTCATGTGGGGCCTTGGCAACGCATGGAATGCTGGTGAAATCGACAACATCGGTCATGCCGTTAGATTAGCGGCACCGTCGTGATCAGGCAAATCACGCCTCGGCGCGCAGGAGCGTCACCCAAGTATCCCCGTAGCGCCTTTGATCCAGACTGGTAAAGCCACGTGGTGCAATCTGTGCTTGGTCCTCTTCCCAGACGATCAACGCATCAGCCGCGATCCAACCTGCCGTTCGGGCCGTAGCAAGGGCCTTGCCGCCAAGGTCTTGCCCATATGGTGGATCAAGAAACACCAGATCACAGGCCGAGCCCTGCGGCAGTCGTGCGGCATCGGTGCCAAGCAGAGTTGTATCTGCCTGTCTACGCAGCTTGGCGATGTTTTCGCGGATCAGCTTTTGTGCTACGCGCCCGCTGTCAACAAAGGTGACATGCGCCGCCCCGCGCGACAGCGCCTCAAGCCCCAGCGCACCGGTGCCTGCAAACAGATCCAACACCTGCGCGCCGGTGATCGGATCACCAAACCGGCCGCCCTGCAGCACGTTAAACAGGCTTTCACGCACGCGGTCTGTGGTTGGACGCAAATGCGCACCTGCATCGCCCTTGCCAACGGCGGCAAGGGCCGTGCTGCGATGGATGCCGCCAATGATCCTCACGGTTTGAGCAGAGCCTTCATATCAGTCGCCGGGTCGGTGATCTGTGCAGGCGTTGGGCTGCGCCCCGCCTCGATCAGTCGTTTGCCGATCATGTAGTTGCGTGGGTCGTTCATCGCATCAACAGCCAGCAACCTGTCACCTTTGAAATACCAATGTGACTGCACGCCCGGCGCGTCGCCCGTGCGCACATAGACATCCGTGTAGCCGATGTTCAGCCCGGCAATCTGCAGTTTGCAGTCGTATTGATCCGACCAAAACCAAGGGTTGGGTACATAGGGCTTATCGCCGCCTGCGATATTCACGGCGACCACCTCGGCCTGATCAATGGCATTGCCGACGCTTTCGATGCGGGTCGTCTCATTTTGAAACTGGCAAGAGGCGCAATCGCCCGCCGCCCAGATATGCGGATCAGAGGTGCGCCCATGGGCATCGGTGGTGATCCCATTGCCCACATCCACACCTGCACTGTCGGCAAGGATCGACGCGGGGGCAATGCCGACACCGACAACGGCGAAATCAATGGCGATCTCTGTCCCATCCGTCAGCCGGGCACCGGTGACGTGGGTATCGCCCAGCAGTCGTTCCAGCCCCACGCCTTCACGGATTGTCACACCATGCGATGTATGCAATTCGCGGAAGTAATCCGAGGTTTCAGGGGCTGCGACCCGCTGCAAGATACGGTCGGACATTTCGACCAAAGTAACCTCCAACCCCAGTTTGGAGGCGACCGCAGCGGCCTCTAATCCAATGTATCCTCCGCCAATGATCAACACCCGTTTGCCAGCGGTAAAGGCAGGGGCCATCGCATCGGCATCCGCCAGATCGCGCACCGCAAAAACGCCATCCAGCGTGCCGCCGATTGCTGCAGGCAAGGTGCGCGGATGGGCGCCGGTTGTCAGGGCCAGTTCATCATAGGAGAGGGTGTCACCATCGCTTAGCGCCACAGTTTTGGCCACTCGGTCAATCGCCGTCACTCGTGTGTCCAGACGCAACGTGATGTTCTGATCGGCGTAAAATTCTGCCGGGCGCAGATAAAGCCGCTCTTCGGCCATTTTCCCCAGCAGATAGGCTTTGGACAAGGGTGGGCGCTGATAAGGTGGGACGGGTTCGGCGCCGATCAGGGTGATGTCGCCGGTAAATCCTTCGCTGCGCAGCTTTGCAGTCAGTGACGCGCCAGCCTGTCCTGCACCAATAACGACAACATGGGTCATGGGGATTTTCCTTTGCACCTATGGCACTTGTTTCGCTGCACTCTATATGTGAAGCCTGCGGCGACACAACGTGAACAGGGGCGACAGATATGACAATTACGACAGGCGATACTCTGCCAAATGCGACATTGCTGCAGATGGGCGAAGAAGGGCCAGAGCAGATCGTACTGGCGGACAAACTGGACGGGCGCAAGGTGGTGATCTTTGGATTGCCAGGGGCCTTTACCGGCACCTGCTCTACTGCTCATGTGCCCAGCTTCATGGTGACTTACGATGACTTCAAAGCCAAAGGGGTGGATGAGATTATCTGCGTGGCAGTCAACGACCCCTTCGTGATGAAGGCATGGGGCGAAAGCACGCAGGCAACTGCGGCAGGAATCACGATGCTGGCCGACGCCGAAAGTGCGTTCACAACGGCCATCGGCATGAACTTCAGCGCGGCCCCTGTGGGTTTCGTGGACCGCTCCAAGCGCTACGCGATGCTGGTTGAGAATGGGGTTGTAAAAATCCTGAACGCCGAGGCAAGCCCGGGTGAGTGCGAAATCTCAGCTGGTGAGACATTGCTGGACGCGATGGAATGAATGAAAAGAGGCGGCCTAATTGGCCGCCTCTTTTGTCTATAAGGTGTGGTCTTTAGCCTTCGACTTGCACAATCGTGCGTGTCGGGAACGGGATATCGACCCCTGCTGCATCCAACGCCTCTTTCACCTTCCGCTTCATATCGGCCTGATAAGCAAAGTAGTCGCTGCTTTTGCACCAAACACGCACCAGAAAATCAACCGAACTGGCGTTGAGGTTATTGACCTGAAAAAACGGCTCGGGGGCGGTCATAGACCGTTCATCGGCCATGATTGTGTCGCGGATCGTCTGCTCGGCCAGTTGCAGGTTTGCCCCATAACCCACGCCAAAGGTCCATTCGGCCCGACGGGTGTCATAGCTGGAATAATTGACGATGGTGTTCCCCCAGACCTGCGAGTTGGGGATGATGATCTGCACATTGTTGACTGATGCCAGCTCAATAAAATTCAGGGTGATATCCTTGATCGTACCCATCTGGCCGTTCACTTCGACAAATTCACCAATTTTGATGGGGCGGAAAAAGACAATCATCACACCGGCGGCAACGTTCGACAGCGTGCCTTGCAAAGCCAGACCGATGGCCAGACCGGCGGCACCGATGACAGCCACAAAGGATGTCGTCTGCACCCCGAATGTGTTGAGCACAAAGAGAAAGGCAAAGCCGATGACGATGTAGCGCGCAACATTGCCAAGAAAGTTGAACAGGGTGATATCCAGATGTGCGTGCTTGCCACCCAGTCCCACCAGCCGTCTGCGTACCCAGCCACCGACGATGAAGCCAACAATCAGGATCGCAATCGCGGCGAGCACATTACCCACCGCAGAGGCCAAAAATTCAATCGTCAGCAGATCTGAAAGGGATTTGCCGTCCCAGATCACGGTATTCATCAAGGTTTCCAACTTAATCTCCGGCGAGTTTGTCCAGTTTGGCGCCCAATTTGGCGTCGAGCGCGCTTAGGCCATCTGCGTCATGTGTGGTCAAGGTCACTTCGACGGTCTTATAGACGTTGGACCATTCGGGGTGGTGGTTCCATTTTTCGGCCCAGATAGCGGCACGGGTCATGAAACCAAAGGCGTCTACGAAATTCTTGAACACAAATGCTTTGTGGATCGCATCGCGCCCTTCCACCATCTGCCAGCCATTGGCCAGCAGCGGGTCAATCTGCGCAGTGCGTTCGGGTTCAGTCAATTTGTCGGTCATTGGTGATCCTCCATATCGGTTTTGCGGAAGGGCCCATAGCTGGTGAGCACTTCAATTTCGTGATCCACGGCATCGCGTTCGGCCTGCAAGTAGTGGTCCACCGCATCCTTGAACCCTGCATCGCCAAACCAGTGCAGCGAATGGGTGGCGGCGGGCAGATAGCCGCGTGCAAGTTTATGTTCGCCCTGCGCCCCAGCCTCTACACGCGCCAAGCCATGCCGGATGGCATAGTCGATGGCCCGGTAGTAGCACACTTCGAAATGCAAGAAGGGGTGATGTTCGACGCAACCCCAATAGCGCCCATAAAGCGTCTCGCGACCGATGAAATTCAGCGCCCCTGCAATGGGCTGCCCGTCGCGCAGGGCCAGCACCATCAGCATGTCATCGCGCAGGTGGTCGTGTGCGTGGTGAAAGAAATCGCGGGTCAGATACGGTGTGCCCCATTTGCGATTGCCGGTATCCTGATAGAACACCCAGAAGGCATCCCAGTGTTTAGGCTCGATCTGATCGCCGGTCAGTTCGACAATCTCACCACCAAAACAATTTGCCTGTCGCCGTTCCCTGCGCAGCGTCTTGCGCTTGCGACTGGAAAGTGAGGCAAGGAAGGTGTCGAAGTCGGCGTAGTCATCATTGACCCAATGGAACTGCTGTCCAATACGGCTGAGCAACCCCATCTCGGCCCCTGCCAGCGCCTCTGCTTCAGTGCAGAATGTCGCGTGCAGGGACGAGATTTCATTCTGCGCCGCCAGTTGGACCGCCCCCTGCACCAACGCCGACATACCCAACACCTCAAACCCTGGATGGGTCAGGAAACGCCGCCCTGTGGCAGGCGTGAACGGCACCGCGATTTGCAGTTTGGGATAATAGCGCCCCCCCGCATTTTCATAGGCATGCGCCCAATTGTGATCAAAGATGTATTCGCCTTGGCTGTGCCCTTTGGCATAAAGTGGGGCGGTGGCGATGATCAGGCCGTCCTGCATCGCGGTCAGATATTGTGGTTGCCAGCCGCTGCCCGGCCCGACCGATCCACTGTCTTCCAATGCCTTGAGAAACCGATGCGTCGTGAACGGGTCCAGCGGTCTGCCGTCCATTGCCTCGGGGCAAGCACAGGCATCCCAGTTGCTAGCCTCAATATCATTGATGCTGCGGTGGACGGTGATCTCAACAGGTGCGTCGCTCATAGGGTGCAACTTGTGCGCCACCGAGGCTGCGTCAAGCCAGATACCCCTCAAACGTGACATTATCCACGATGCGCCGGGCCTCGGCCTCGGCTTGGGCAGAGCGGATGGTCCAGGTAAAGATATGCGCGCCTTCGGATTTCAGTTCTGCAACGCGTGGGCGATCCAGATCAGAGGCTTCATGGCTGATAAAGCAGGCACCAACACGGTCATAATCAGGGATTTCGCGCAGCACGTCTCGGACCTGCTCTGGCACCTCTGGCCAGAACTGGGCTTGATAGCTGGATGTGGTGATACCTCGCGGGATGTTCGGCGCGTATTCCGCACAACAGGCAACGGCATGCGGATTGAAGGACATCAGGGCGACATCACCCTTGTAGCCCTTCAGCGCAGCACAAGTCGCCCTTTCCAACGGTCCCACGTCCGGACCCATGCAGCCGTCCTGATCCTTGATCTCGATCAGCAGCGGAACCTGACCGGCCGCCAGTTCAAGCACGGTATCAAGGGCCGGAATGGTGCCGCCATCATCGGTCAGAGGGGTGGCTTCCAGCGCCGCACGCGTGCGCGTCCGCACGGGGCCGCTCTCAGCGGTCAACCGATCCAGTAGATCGTCATGAAAGACCATCGCGTGACCGTCGCTGGTCAGCTGTACGTCCATCTCAATCCCATAACCCGCGGCAATGGCGGCCGCGATGGATTTGATACTGTTCTCGACCCGCCCCGCCTTGCGATCATGCAGGGCGCGGTGGGTGATTGGGCGATCGAAGAAGCTGGCAGGCAAGGTCATTTGATCTGGAAGATGCCTTCGATTTCAACGGCCACGCCAAAAGGCAGGCTGGCGGCACTGACAGCTGAACGCGCATGGCGGCCCTTGTCACCCAAAGCCGCAACCATGAAATCTGACGCCCCATTGATCACCTTGGGTTGGTCACCGAACTCTGCTGTGGAATTGACAAAGCCCACCAGCTTGACGACCCGGACGACCCGGTCGATGTCGCCGCCGCAGGCGGCTTTGAGTTGTGCCAGAAGGCTGATCGCGCAGGTCTGCGCCGCGGCAGCGCCGGCTTCGGCATCCATATTGTCGCCCAGCTTGCCCTTGATCATACCATCGGCATTGGCCGAGATTTGGCCAGAGACATAAACCATGTCATCGGCAATCACATAAGGCACATAGTTGGCTGCGGGGGCAGGGGCATCGGGCAATGTCACGCCCAATTCCGCCAGTTTGTTTTCAATCATGCTCATTGCATTTCTCCTGTCATTCGCGGCGACGCTAGCGGGCAATGCAGGGCGGTGCAATCAGGACTCGCGGAAGGCCTTGGTGAAATAATCTGCCAGCGGCTTGATCAGATAGTCCAGTGGGCTGCGATCGGCGGTGCGCACGAAGGCCTCGACCGGCATGCCGGGGATCAGGGCTATGTCGGCGGGCAGGCGTTCGATTTCACCTTCGTTCAACTGCACCTCGGCACGATAGAACGACTGGCCGGAATTTTCGTTCTGAAACGCATCGGCAGAGACAAGGGTGACCGTGCCATTGAGCTCTGGCGTGCGCCGCTGATCAAAGGCCGAAAACCGCAAGGTCACATCCTGCCCGACATAGATCTGGTCCACATCGATCACTTGCACCTGAGTGGCAATAACCAGCGGGCGGTCTTGCGGGATCAGGAATAGCACAGGATCGGCAGCGCGGATCACCGATTGCGGGGCAAAGACTTGCAAACCATAGATCACGCCCGACACCGGGGCGCGGATATCAAGACGATCCAACTGACGCCGCAGGGTGCGCCGTTGCTCGGATAGTTCCAGCTCATTGAATTGCAGATCGCGCAATTGGGTGATCGCCTCTTCACGGCGACTGGAAGACAGCGCGAGGATCTGGATATCGATCTCTGTCATGCGTTCAGCGGCCTGTGCGGCCTGGGCCGTCAGATCGCCGACGGTGCCCAGCAGGCTTGCTTCTTCGCGTTGCAATGCAAGGACACGGCTGGCCTGCGCCAGGCCACGTTCAAGCAGGCTTTGCTGGTCAGCCAGTTCCTGCGCGATCAAGGCGCGCTGGGTGTTCAACGCATCTTGCTGGGCATTGATGCCTGCAAGTTGACTGGCGATCTGGGCACGCTGCTGGGTGAACTGCTCAACCGCACTGCGATTGGTTTCGACCCGCGCCGCGAACAGCCGCTCCTGACCGGCCATTAAGGATCGGACTTCGTCGCTCCCTACGTCCAGCAGGATCGGGCTAAACGTCAGGGTGGCGGCATTGTCGCGCTCTGCCTCAAGCCGGGCGCGCCGTGCGAGAATTTCAAACAATTGCGCTTCGACAATGGCGAGTTCGGATTTCAAAACGGTGGCATCAAGCCGGATCAGCAGGTCACCTGCGGCAACCGTGTCGCCCTCATCCACAAGGATGTCTTCTACCACACCGCCGTCCGGGTGCTGGACAACTTGCCGGTTGCGGTCCACCTCGATCTGGCCGGATGTAATGACCGCCCCGGTGATCTGCGCCCTGACCGCCCATGTGCCAAAGCCACCAACCAGAACAAGCAGCGCCAGCGCGCCAATGGTCAGGTGACGGGTCGCAGACCAGCGCTTTGTTTCAGCGGTCATGACACACCCCCGGCCTTGCCTGTGCTGCGCTTGATATCGTCGTGGTTTTTGACGATCTCTGCCAGCACCTCGTCTTTGGGGCCAAAGGCGCGGCGGGTCCCGTTTTCGACAGCCAGAAGCAGGTCACATTCCTGAATCGCCGATGGTCGGTGGGCCATGATAAAGACGATCCTGTCGCTGGCTTTGATATTGCGGATCGCAGTGTTCAGCGCGATAGAGCCTTCGTTATCAAGGTTTGAATTCGGCTCATCCAGCACCACGACTACCGGATCACCATAAAGCGCGCGCGCTAGCCCGATCCGCTGAATTTGACCGCCCGACAAACGGCCACTGCTGGCCGAAACACGGGTGTCATAGCCATCGGGCAGTTTCAAAATCATTTCATGGGCGGCGGCGGCCTTGGCGGCCGCCACAACGGCAGCATCATCGGGCTGCATGCTCATGCGGGCGATGTTTTCCTTGATGGTGCCGTCAAACAACTGCACGCGTTGCGGCAGATAGCCCACATGCTGGCCCAGCACATCGGGATCGTATTGATCAAGTGCCGCGCCATCCAACCGCACCTTGCCACCCGCAGGTTGCCAGACACCGGTCAACACCCGCGCGAGAGTGGATTTGCCGGCACCCGAGGTGCCGATTACACCCACGGCCTGCCCTGGCTTGACCTCAAAGCTGATCATCCGCAATGCCGCCAGCTGTTCGCCCGGCGGCACAACTGTCACCTGATCGGCTAGCAAGTGCGCCCTGGGTTTGGGCAATGCGGTGCGCGCCTTTTCAACCGGAATCTGCCCCAACAGGATCGCCAGATTGACCCATCCTTCGCGGGCACGCTGGAACATGGCCCATTGGCCGACAAGCTGTTCCAGCGGGGCAAGTGCGCGGCCCAACAGGATGGACCCTGCGATCATCGCACCGGGTGACAGTTCATTGATCAGCACCAGATAAGCCCCAAGGCCCAGCATGGCCGATTGCAGGAACAGCCGGAACGATTTGGTCAGCGCCGTGAACGTGCCAGAGGCATCGGCGGCTGCAATGCTGGTATCCAGCGATTGACCACGCGCCACCTGCCAGCGGTCAAACGCAGCCTCGCGCATGCCCAGCGAATGCACCATCTCGCTCTCATCACGGATATGGGCGCCAAGGCGCTCGGAGGCAAAGCTGGCCGCATTTGCAGCTTCAATCGGTTTGCGGGTGGTCCATTGGTTCAACAGTGCCACGATGACTAACACGGCAGCGCCACTTAGCGCTAGAATGCCCATCAACGGATGAAAGATAAAAATACCAAAGAAAAACAGCGGCACCCAAGGCAGATCAAATAGGGCCATCAAGGCGGGCGACGTCAGCAGCCTTTGCACTGATTCCAGATCACGCAGGCCTGTCGCCGCCTGTCGCGGGGCACGGTTGAGGGTGGTGGCCTTAAGCACAGCCGCAAACACCCGCCGATCAAGCCGCGCCTGAAACCGCGCACCAACCCGGCCCATGACCCGGCCACGCACGAAATCAAGGATACCCATCATCCCATAAAGGAAGGCCACAAGAACTGAGAGGGCGATCAGCGTCTCAAACGACCGCGAGCTTAGCACGCGGTCATAGACATTGAGCATGTAAATCGGACCGGTAAGCATCAGCAGGTTCACGAAAAAGCTGAACACCGCAACGCCCCAATACAAGCCACGACTTTCGCGCCGGGCGGCACTCAGTTCGGCTTGGCCTGCTTTGATTTGATCATCGGACATGCGTCTGACACACCTTTTTCTATGCCCTTGGACTTGTAGCGGCAGTCGACAATAAACACCAACAGAGTTAACGGGATATCTGAATTTCACGCTTAGCGGGATAAATCATTGATTGGTAACGCGGTTTGGCCCATTGTGGCGTACTGATGACTGCCCGTTACCTGCATATTGCTGCCATTGCACTGCTTTGCCCCTCCATCTTGATGGGGGGCCCTTTTGACGGGGTCTACAAACAGACCGCCAATGCCGAATGCGCACTGGTCGGTGTTGATGGCGGTGCGCTCAAGATCGAACAGAACATCTTTTATGGGGTTGAGGTTGAATGCCGCATGACCAGCCCGATTGATATCGTCGATATGGATGCCACGCTTTATGAGATGCAGTGCACCGGCGAAGGATCAACCTGGACCGAACGGGCCATGTTGATGAGCGATGCCGAAGAAGAAGGCATCTATATGATCTGGGACGGCTACGCCTTTCGCTATGATCGCTGCGAAGAGGGTGAGTTTTAGCGTGCGACACTGCACATGGGGCCGACGCCCCAAGTGTGCCTGACGACGCATTGACCACCAAAGCCCCAACTCAATTTCCTAGAATACTCTCCAACAGATTGATAATCGCCTCATCAATCACTTCACCGCCCCGGCTTTCCAACAGACCTGTCCCGGCAGGGCGCTGCGGTATGGTCATGGGCAGTGGCGTTGGTTGCCGGTCTTCCAGCACGCGCACCATGGTTTCCTGCCAGATCGTCGTGGGCAGTCCTCCGCCCGTCACGCCAGACAAACGCCTGTTGTCGTCATAGCCCATCCACACACCTGTGACGTAATCGCCGGTAAAGCCAATAAACCAGGCATCGCGCGACCCTTGGGTGGTGCCGGTCTTGCCTGCAATCTGCCAGCCGTTGATCCGGGCGCGCTGACCTGTGCCTTGCTCGACCACCTTGGACATCATCCATGTCAGTTGACGAGCGGCATCCTCGCGGATGATCCGTTCACCGATACCGGCGGTCTGGGCATCCATCAGGACCTCATCATCGCCCATAAGGCGCAGGTCCACCAACCCATAGGGTGTCACGGCAGAACCACCATTCAGAATACCGGCAAAGGCGCCGGTCATATCCAGAAGGGTGCTTTCTGAAACCCCAAGAGCAAGGGCCGGACCCGCCGCCAGATCGCCCTGAATGCCAAAGCCAGCGGCGACATTGCGCACCAACTCGCGGCCAACCTCTTCGGACACTAGAATGGCGGGAATGTTGCGGCTCCCGGCAATTGCATCGACCATGCTGACCGGTCCGACGAAATCGCGGTCATAGTTCTCGGGGCACCACTGCGGCGATCCACGTCGCTCCCAACAGGTGGGCGCATCATCAATCATGTCATAGGGCGACATGCCCAGATCAAGGGCGGCGGCATATATAAAGGGTTTGAAGGCTGATCCGGTCTGACGCAGCGCTTGTGTAGCGCGGTTAAAGGCACCGGTTGCGTTGATGTTGCGACCGCCGACCATCGCGCGCACAGCACCGTCGGCTGACATCACGACAATCGCAGCTTGCGCCTCTGACCCCTCCCGCACATCGCGTTCGAAAACTTCAATCAGTGCCTCTTCGGCGGCGGCCTGAATGCGTTGGTCCAGCGTGGTGCGAATGATCACGTCTTCGGTGGTGTCGCGTGTGAAAAAGTCAGGGCCACTCGACATGACCCAGTCGGCAAAGAAGCCGCCAGAATTGGCACGGGCGGCCTCGGTCAGGGTTGCGGGCGTAGTGCGAGCGTCTTGCGCTTCGGCGGCAGTGATATAGCCCTGATCTTCCATCAACCCGACCACTACACCAGCACGGTTCTGGGCACGTTGCAGATTGCGGGTGGGGGCGTTGGCCGAAGGGGCCGTCAAAAGACCAGCCAGCATCGCGGCCTGTGCGGGGTTCACTTCGGCCGCGGAGATACCGAAATAGCGCTGCGCGGCGGCCTCAAACCCCCGACTGCCGGCACCCAGATAGGCGCGGTTGAGGTAGATGGTGAGGATTTCTTCCTTGGTATAGGCAATCTCCATCCCCACCGCAAAGACGGCTTCGCGGGCCTTGCGCCAAAGCGAGCCCTGACGACAATCGTCCTCATAGGCGCGCTCACTTTCCCAACGGTTGGGGTCAAAGGGCACACCAAGGCAGAGCAGCTTTGCAGTCTGCTGTGTCAAGGTAGAGCCACCGTTGCCGGACAATGGCCCACGCCCTGCACGCAGGTTGATGCGCACCGCCGAGGCAATACCACGGGGTGAGATGCCGAAGTGACGGTAAAAGCGTTTGTCCTCAGTTGCGACGACCGCGTTGTGCAGGTGGCGTGAAACCGTGTCGGTCGTGACCATCCCGCCAAACTGATCACCGCGCCATGCAAAGACCTGTCCGGTCAGGTCTGTCATCGTGACAGAGCCACGGGTGCGGCCGTCGATCAAATCGGCCATATCAGGCATTTTAGCGGCGAAATACAACGAAAAGCCCGCAATAATCAGGCAAACGACAAGGCCGATGCGCCATGTAAAGGCCCAGAGCATACGCGCAAGCCAGCGAAACGGGGTCAAGACCCAGTCAACCGGACCGCGCGGCTTGGCCTTCTTGGGTGTGGCTCGCCGCCGGGCAGCAGGTTTGGCCGCTTTCTTTTTGGGCGCAGGCTTTTTTGTGGCCGTTGTTTTGGCCGGGTAGCGCCGATCGGCCACCAAGGGTGACCGCTTTTTGCCGTTTCCACTCATGTATCCGCTCGAATGACTGTTTTGTCTATTTTGCAGGACTATAGCGGCCCGCGTTGGGAATGTAGAGCACGATGAATCGCCCAGAGGCGCTTTTTCGCACGCCTATTTCTTAAGCACATGATGCAAATTGTGCAAAAATTATGCAAAAGACTCAGAGTCCAGGTCACCTCGCAGGTGCAGCAATCTTGCCGCGCCGCTGCACAAGCGTTTTGTCTCTGGATGCAAGCAGGCGCTGCCGTAACGGGTGCCCGCAAGAGAATTTGCAAGGGGAAGAACGTGAAACTCATCATTGCAACAATCAAACCGTTCAAGCTGGAGGAGGTCCGCGAAGCGCTGACCACCGTGGGCGTGCGCGGGATGATGGTGTCTGAAATCAAAGGGTTCGGCTCTCAGTCTGGCCATACCGAAATCTATCGTGGGGCTGAATACGCCGTGAACTTCGTGCCCAAGATCAAGCTAGAGATCGTCGTGCAGGACAGCATGGCCGAGCAGGTCGTGCAGACCATTGCGGCGACCGCCAAAACCGAAAAGATCGGTGACGGCAAGATTTTCGTTCTCGACGTGGAAAGCGCGCTGCGTGTGCGCACCGGCGAGACCAATGATGACGCACTTTAAGGGCGCAGTGAGGGATAAAATCATGAAACTATCAAAGTCACTTCTTCTGGGTCTGGGGTTGGCAGCACTGCCGACACTGGCGCTTGCACAGGATGTACCACCGGTGTCCGAGGACATCGTCTGGATCATGAACACACTGCTGTTCCTGATCGGCGGATTTCTGGTGTTCTTCATGGCGGCAGGCTTTGCCATGCTTGAAGGCGGGCTGGTGCGGTCCAAGAACGTCACCATGCAAATGACAAAGAATGTCGCGCTCTTTTCGCTTGCGACGATCTTTTATTGGCTCATCGGCTATAACCTGATGTACCCGCTGGGCGATTGGGCCATCGACGGGGTCTTCTCTGGTTTGTTCCCGTTGCCGGGTGTGTTGGAAGCCGTGGGGATTGATCTGGCAGGTGCTGATGACGCGGCCTATGCCTCAACCGGTTCTGATTTTTTCTTTCAGCTGATGTTTTGTGCGGCCACTGCATCAATCGTGTCGGGGGCCTTGGCTGAACGGATCAAGCTCTGGCCGTTCCTGATCTTTGTGATCATCCTGACCAGCTTTATCTATCCATTGCAGGCAAGCTGGAAATGGGGCGGTGGTTTCCTTGATCAGGCAGGATTTCTTGATTTTGCAGGTTCCACAGTTGTTCACTCGGTTGGAGGTTGGGCAGCACTTGCCGGTGCGCTGATCCTCGGGCCGCGTCTGGGCAAGTACAAGGATGGTCGCGTCAACCCGATGCCGGGCTCCAACCTTGCGCTGGCGACATTGGGTATGTTCATCCTGTGGCTGGGTTGGTTTGGCTTTAACGGTGGCTCGCAGCTTGCCATGGGTTCTGTTGGCGATATCGCTGATGTCAGCCGCATCTTCGCCAACACAAATGCCGCCGCAGCAGGTGGTGCCGTTGTCGCGCTGATCCTGACGCAGGTTCTTTACAAAAAGCCTGACCTGACAATGGTTTTGAACGGCGCGTTGGCCGGTCTGGTCTCGATCACAGCCGAGCCGCTGACCCCGTCGCTGGGCATGGCTACGCTGATTGGTGGTGTCGGTGGTGTGATCGTGGTCTTTGCAGTGCCAATGCTGGACAAGTTCAAGATTGACGACGTAGTGGGAGCGATCCCTGTTCACCTGTTTGCCGGTATCTGGGGCACAATTGCCGTGGTTCTGACAAACGATGATGCGAACCTTGGCACGCAGCTTTATTCCATCGCTGTCGTGGGCGTCTTCACCTTTGCCATCAGCGCTGTGGTGTGGTTCCTGCTTAAGGCAATGATGGGGATCCGAGTGTCGGAAGAGGCGGAGATCAACGGTCTTGATGTCGCGGAACTGGGCATGGAAGCCTACCCTGAGTTCTCAAAGAGCTGATTTCGTTTCTATTCAGTGCAAGACTTAAAACCCGGGCAAGCGTGCCCGGGTTTTTCATACGTGGGGTGGATTTATGCCAGCTTGCCAGAAAGATCGGTGATTTCTTCGATCATATTGGATTATTGTGGTCAATCGTGTCGCATAGTTTGGCAGAAATGACCTTTTCTGCGAAGAAATTCCATCCTCCGGCCAGATATCTTCGTGGCAATGCGAATCCCGACTTTCACGGAGCCCTCCTATGATCCAGACACCCTATCTATTGTTCCTCGGCGATGCCCCCGATCAGCTGGCCGCCAAGGTGGCCCAAGGCATCAGGGACTGGCGTCCTGAGAATGCAGTCGGCCAATACCGGATGCCCGGTTGCGGTGCAGATGTGGGCATCGGTGACATGACCCTCGAAGAAGCCCGCGCTGCTGGTGCCCAGACCCTTGTGATCGGCGTGGCCAATCGCGGCGGCTACATTTCCAAAGCCTGGAAAGAGGTGCTGGTGAAGGCCCTGCAAATGGGTTTCGATATTGCATCTGGCCTGCACAATCTGCTGCGTGACGAGGATGAATTGGTTGCGGCTGCCCGCGTCAACGGACGCACGCTGTTTGATGTGCGCATCCCTTCGGTTGCCTATCCCATCGCCAACGGTAAGAACCGGGCGGGCAAGCGTTGTCTGGCGATCGGTACCGATTGCTCTGTCGGCAAGATGTACACTGGCCTTGCCATGGATGCCGAGATGCAGCGCCGGGGCATGAAATCCACCTTCCGCCCCACCGGTCAGACCGGCATTTTGATCACCGGTGGCGGTGTGCCGCTTGATGCGGTCATTGCAGATTTCATGGCGGGTGCCGTCGAATACCTGACCCCTGACAATGACGCCGATCACTGGGATCACATCGAAGGGCAGGGTAGCCTTTTCCATGTTTCCTATTCCGGCGTCACCATGGCCTTGATCCATGGCGGCCAGCCCGACGCGCTGATCCTCTCCCATGAGCCGACCCGCACCCATATGCGCGGGTTGCCAGACTATGATCTGCCCAGCCTTGAGACGTTGCGCGACACTGCCTTGCCCATCGCACGTGTGGCCAACCCCAATTGCCAGATCGTAGGTATCTCGGTGAACACGCAGCATTTGTCCGAGGACGATGCGCTAACCTATATGGCCGAAGTAGAGGCGCGCATGGGCTTGCCCACCGTCGATACTTTCCGTCAGGGTGCCGCGCGTTTGGTGGATGCGCTCGCTGATATTTGAGCGCTGTTTTCCATTGCCACCGGGGTGCATGAACTTTTATGCCTCCGGCGGAGATATTTTTGAACAAAAGAAGAGTGGACATGCAAATATCAGTGGCCCGCGATGTGTTCCAGCTTGCGCAGGTGTTTACGATCAGCCGGGGGTCGCGCACGCAGGCAGAGGTTTTGACCGCACAGGTTGAGATGGGCGGCGTGCAGGGCTGGGGCGAATGCGTGCCCTATGCCCGCTATGGTGAGACCCTCGAGAGTGTAGCGGCACAGATCACCGGATTTTCGGGTTCTTGGGATGATCTGCCTACAGCATTGCCCGCCGGTGCCGCTCGCAATGCACTGGACTGTGCGTTTTGGGATCATGCGGCCAAGACAGCTGGTAAGCGGGTCTGGGATTTGCTGGATTTGCCCACGCCCCGCCCAGAGATCACCGCCTATACTCTGTCATTGGATACGCCCGACGCGATGCAAGCCCAGGCGGCTGAGAATGCCTTTCGTCCGCTATTGAAGATCAAGCTTGGGACGCCGGATGATATGGCTCGGCTTGAGGCTGTGCGCCGTGGCGCCCCCGACGCACCGATCATTGTCGATGCCAATGAAGGCTGGACCGCTGAGGTTTACAATGATCTTGCCCCGCATCTGATCCGCCTTGGGGTGCAGATGGTCGAACAACCTTTGCCCGCTGGTGACGACGATGTGCTGCGCGAGATGGCCCGCCCGTTGCCCGTCTGCGCTGATGAAAGCTGCCATGATCGCGCTAGCCTGCCCGGTTTGAAGGGCAAATATGACATGGTGAACGTCAAACTGGACAAAACCGGTGGGCTGACCGAGGCGTTGGCTTTGAAGGCGCAGGCACAGGCCGAAGGTTACGGCGTTATGGTCGGTTGCATGGTTGGATCATCGCTTGCGATGGCCCCTGCCACGATCCTTGCTCAGGGAGTGGCCTTTACGGACCTTGACGGCCCGCTTCTTCTGGCCGAAGACCGGGGGGAACCTTTGAAATTCGATGAACACGGCGTGCACCCGCCCGCCGCCGCACTTTGGGGATGACCATGCGCACAGTTTACGTCAACGGAGAGTACTTGCCCGAGAACGAGGCCAAAGTATCGATCTTTGATCGGGGCTTTCTGATGGCGGACGGCGTCTATGAGGTGACCTCTGTTCTGGATGGCAAGCTGATTGACTTTGCAGGACATGCAAAACGGCTAGAGCGGTCATTGAACGAGTTGGACATGCCGCATCCTGCGGTTTTGCCCGATCTGTTGGAGGTGCATCGCGAGTTGGTGCGCCTGAACGGGATCGAAGAAGGCATGATCTATCTGCAGATTACACGTGGTGCCCCCGACGACCGCGATTTCGTGTTCCCTGATCCAGAGACGACGATCCCAACCGTGGTGCTGTTTACCCAGAATAAGCCCGGTTTGGCCGATAGCCCCGCTGCCAAGAAGGGGATCAAAGTGATCTCAATCGAGGATCAGCGCTGGGCGCGTCGCGACATCAAGACGGTGCAGCTGCTGTTCCCGTCCATGGGCAAGATGATGGCCAAAGCCGCGGGCGTCGATGATGCGTGGATGGTCGAGGACGGGGCGGTGACCGAGGGTACATCGAACAACGCCTATATCATCAAAGGCAATACGATCATCACGCGGCACCTAGGCAATGAAATTTTGCATGGGATCACCCGCGCGGCTGTGCTGCGCTTTGCCAAAGAATCACAGATGAAGGTCGAAGAACGCAGCTTTACGATTGCCGAAGCGCAAGAGGCGGATGAGGCGTTTATCACCTCGGCAAGCACATTTGTGATGCCTGTGGTTGAGGTTGATGGGCTGGCGATTGGCGCAGGCACACCGGGGCCGGTGGCCGCACGGTTGCGCGAAATCTATCTGGAAGAGAGTCGCAAGGTCGCAGTATAGCGCGGATCCCATCGCCAAGTTGCATTCACGGGTAGAGCCTCAACTCTTGCGGCGGGAGCGCTTCGTCACGGCAATTCGTAGATGCGCGCGAGCCGTGATGTGTTTTGGTGCATCATATCGCTAAGCGGCTGGGCAGGGCCCGACCTATAGGTTGCGACTGCGCGTAACCGGTGATGGCTATGATCGGCAGGGCGATCGCGCCCACGATACCGCCGAGGGTGCTGGCGTAGGCAACTCCGACGGCGAACGTCAGCACGGCCAGCGCGATAACGCCAGACGTCATCATGCAACCGCGCGGCAATTCAAATCCTTGAACATGTCCCGACATGGCTTGTGGATCCTTGATTGGCATGTTTTTCATGTTGGCTCCTTATGCTTGCCACCCGTATCTGCACGCCATGAATGGTCAGGACTTTGCCGTTAATGGTGATCGCAGATAAGTCTTGGGTTGGTGCGTTGGTAGACTGCCGTTACCGGAGGACCGGGCCGTCTACGAAGAGAAAACGCTACGTTTCAACCTGCGCCTGCAGCTCCTTCGCCCGCTCCGGTGCCACACCCAACACCGCTTCAATTCGATGCAGCAGCTCGTCTTCCTCGTCGTGTTTCACCCCATCCGCAAAGACCACCTGCCAGAGGGCCAGTAGCGTCGCTTCCTTCTCGGTCACGCTGATCGCATGTTCGAGGATCATTGCAATTTCAGAGGTCTGGGGGATTTCGCGTTCAAGCAACTCACATTCCGCCCGCATCTTGGCGGCCTCAACGGGGTTCAACCCGTGGCGCTTGGCCAAAATCCGGTCGATCATTACGATTTCTTCGAACAGATAGGCGTCATCCGCCTTTGCAGCACGCACCAGAAGTGCCCCCATGGCGTGGCTCGCATCGGCGTCAGGCAGTGGGGTGTGGTAGCTGGATGGGTTGCCAAAGAAGGCTTTGAGACGGTCTAGCATGCGCGGCCCCTATCCATGGCTGTGCTTGAAGGCTTCTTTTGCCTCGGCGCTGGCTTCAGTCTGATGGTTGGCTTTCCACTCTGCCATCGTCATCCCGTAGAACGCCTCGCGCCCTTCGTCCTTGCTCATTTCGATGCCCCGCTCATTGGCGGCTTCCTGATACCAGCGCGCAAGACAATTCCGGCAGAACCCAGCAAGGTTCATCATGTCGATATTCTGCGCATCTGTGCGGTCTTGCATCAGATGCTTTTGCAGGCGGCGAAAGGCAGCGGCTTCGAGCTCGATTCGGGTTTGATCGTCCATGGGTTTCTCCTCAGAGGCCGGAATGGGTGAGTACGTCTGATAATAGAGGGGCCAATCGATTTGCCCAAAGGGTTTGTCCGGCCTCATCAGCAATCAAATCCTGACGCAGCTCAATCAACACATTGGGCCGTCCGTGTTGCAATGCATGGCGGTCTACAGCGTCTCCGGGCAGGTGGCCGGCATAGGGTTGGTTATCACCCGTCACCCAGCCTGCATCCCGGCAGGCCGTTAGGAATGGCTGTGCCAGACGATCATCATCGGCATACAGCACGCCGATTTCCCAAGGGCGCGGGTGGCGGCCCTGAAGGCGGGGGGTAAAGCTATGAACGGCACAGATGACCGGATCGGCCATCTTATCGGCCAGATCGGCATAGGCTGCGTGATAGGGACGATAGAGGCGGCGCAACCGTTCTTCGATTTCATCGCGCTCTGCGTTGCGATTGGCGGGGATGATGGTGCCGTCGTAAAGGCGCATCATGATAGTGGGATCGTCTTCGCCGCGGTTTGGATCACAGACCAACCGGGAAAACCGGGACAGAATGGCAGGGCTGTTTAACGCGACGGCCAGCTTGTGCGTCACTCCGGCTGCACCGATGTCATAGGCGATGTGGCGGCCCATGTCGTCCGCGGGCAACCCAAGATCGCCGCCATGTACCCAATCGGGCACATGATTTGTGGCATGGTCGCAGGCCACAAGCCATCTGCCGGGGCAATCGGCCCCGATAATTTCAAACGGGTCGTCAGTCATTTTCGCGTCATTCCTTTGTCTTGCGGTTTAGGCTAGTTGAAGCAGGAATGGAATTGCGCAATAAGGGCGCGAACCGCGCTGTTACCGCTAACGGCGCTTGATCCGCAAAGGGAAAGACATGAAACGCCACCGCAACGTGAAAATCGTGGCCACGCTTGGCCCGGCCTCCAATGACTACGAGATGATCCGCGCGTTGCATGAGGCAGGTGCCGATGTATTTCGCCTGAACATGTCCCACGGCGATCATGCCGAAATCAAAGTGCGCCATGATATTATCCGTCAGGTGGAAAAAGATCTCGACAGTCCGATCTCGATCCTCGCCGATCTTCAGGGGCCAAAGCTGCGGGTTGGCGTTTTTGCCAATGGTGAAGAAGAATTGGTCGAAGGCGCGTCCTTCCGCCTTGATTTGGATGATGCCGAAGGTGACGCCACCCGCGTCAAGCTGCCTCACAAAGAGATTTTTGACGCGCTGGAACCCGGCGCGCATTTGCTGGTCAATGACGGCAAGATCAAGCTGCGGGTCAAGGATTGCGGCGCGACATTCGCCGATTGCGAAGTTGTCGTGGGCGGTACTATTTCCAACCGCAAGGGCGTGAACGTTCCCGATGTGGTCCTGCCGCTCGCCGCTTTGTCCGACAAAGACCGCAAGGATCTTGAATTTGTCTGCGATCTGGGCGTCGATTGGCTGGCACTTTCATTTGTGCAGCGCCCCGCTGACGTAGAAGAAGCGCGCAAACTGGCCAAGGGGCGTGCGGCGATCCTGTCCAAAATTGAAAAGCCGAACGCAGTGAAGGTCTTTGACAGCATTTTGGCGGTGTCTGATGGTGTCATGGTGGCCCGTGGTGATCTGGGCGTCGAACTGCCCGTCCAGAACGTGCCGCCGATCCAGAAGCAACTGGTGCGCAAATGCCGTGCGGCCGCCAAACCTGTGATTGTGGCGACGCAAATGCTCGAATCGATGATCGATTCGCCGATGCCAACCCGTGCTGAGGTCTCTGATGTGGCCACGGCGATCTATGAAGGTGCCGATGCAATCATGCTGTCGGCTGAATCCGCCGCCGGCTCTTATCCCATCGAAGCAGTCAACACGATGAGCAACGTGGCAGGCGAGGTCGAGGCAGACCCAACCTATACCGACATCATCGAAGCTTCGCGCAACGCTGAAGGCAAAACTGTGGCGGATGGGATCGTTTCCGCCGCCCGCGAGATTGCAGAGACAACTGACGTCAAGGCAATCTGCTGCTTCTCGCAATCGGGCACAACAGCCTTGCTGGTCTCGCGCGAACGGCCCCGCGTGCCGATCATCGCCCTGACCAATGATATCAACACCGCGCGCCGGCTATGTCTGTCCTGGGGGACCAACTGTGTGGTCACAGGCGAGGTTCACCGCTTTAAGGATGCGGTGATCGCGGCGGTGCGGGCGGCGAAGTCGCAAATGCTGGCCAGTGAAGATGATATGGTCGTTGTAACCGCTGGTGTGCCCTTCAATACGCCGGGGTCAACGAACATCCTGCGTGTCGCGCCTTGCGCAGAACGGTTGATCTACGCCTCTGAAAACGAATAGGACTGTTCCGGGGGGCGCAGCACGGGACAGTTGCATGGATTTTGATCTGATATTCGTCATTGGCGTGGCGCTTGCGGCCTTTGCTATTCCAGCAGCGGTCAGCGCCTATACGGACCGGCGATGGCCCAAAATGGCGATCGTGATGCTGTTGGCCGGTGGTGGGGCGATTGCCTATGCCGCGCAGGAAAACCCAGACGTCTACAGCTTTGGCACGTTGGATGATGTGATCGTCGAAGTTCTGGGCCGCTACCTGAACTAAGCTCTTGCACCAAAGGGGGATGCGTCTTATACGGCGGCCTTCACCCGCGCGTCCGGCCAATATGGCATGCCGAGTCGCGCGATACGACCGACCCGAAAGAGGAGACGGAAATGCCGAAGATGAAGACAAAATCGAGCTGCAAAAAGCGGTTCAAAGTGACGGCCTCTGGCCGCGTGATCGCAGGCCAGGCTGGCAAGCGTCACGGCATGATTAAGCGTAGCAATAAATTCCTGCGGAATGCACGTGGTACGACAACCCTGTCAAAGGCTGATGAAGGTATCATCAAGCCTATGATGCCATACGCACGCTAAGGAGAATTTGATATGCGAGTTAAAGGTGGAACCGTCACGCATCGTCGTCACAAGAAAGTTCTCGACGCTGCCAAAGGATATTATGATCGCCGCTCCAAGACCTTCAAGGTCGCCAAGCAGGCCGTCGACAAAGCCAACCAATACGCCACACGCGACCGTCACAACCGCAAGCGCAATTTCCGCGCGCTGTGGATTCAGCGTATCAACGCAGGTGTGCGCTCGGTTGATGAGACACTGAACTATTCCAAGTTCATCAACGGCCTGACACTGGCTGGCATCGAAGTTGACCGTAAGGTTCTGGCCGATCTGGCCGTGAATGAGCCCGACGCGTTTGCAACAATCGTTGGCAAAGCCAAGGACGCGCTGGCTGCTTAAGGCCGGTGAAACGTTGAAATCTGAAGGGCCGTGCGGGAAACTGCGCGGCCTTTTGCTTTGGTTGGGCGCCTGATCCTCCCAACCCTTTACCTACCCCGGCAACACACCATCCAGCACATAGCGCAGGATATCCACCACCTGCTGTGGTGTTTCCACCACGGCGAGCGCGGCCGCGTCTACCTCTTTAAGTGGATGCTGATGTTCGGCCCCATGCATCACGATCAACGACTTGCCCAGGGCCGCAGCATAGCCCGCATCAAAGGCTGCGTTCCACTGCTTGTATTTCTCACCAAAGCGCACAACCACAATATCAGCATTCTGAATTCCGTGCCGCGTACGGATCGCGTTGAGGTTGGCACCTTTGTTGTCATGCCAGAACTTCTTGTCCTCAGCCCCCATAATCGCGACGCCGCAGTCATCCGAAGCATCATGGTCGGTCACAGGGCTGTCAAAGCTGACATCCAACCCTTGCGCCCCTGCCGTGATCTGGTCGCGCCAATCAGTGTGGATTTCCCCGGAGAGATAGATTTTCAATGTCATCGATGTTGTTCCTTCAATGCAGTTGCTTTGAAAAATAGACTTTCTTGCCTGCGCGGCCAGTCTCTTTCCAGCCGGCCTTGCGATAGAAGGCCTGTGTACCAGTCATATCCACATGGGTGGCGAGTTGCACCTCGCTGTGGCCCGCAGCCGCAGCGGCTGCCAAAGCCTGAGCGATCAGCGCTTTGCCAATCCCATGACCGCCCGCTTCGGGATGCACTGCAAGATTGGCAATATGCGCCTGAGTGCCCAGCACCAGAACGATGCCGCCACGGATGTTTCCATCAAGCTCTGCCACCCAGACGCTATGATCGCGGATATCGTCAGCGATACCTTCGGTGACAGGCGGTAGACCAAGGTGCTGGTAGCAGGCGTAAGCTGCATCCAGAGCTGCGGTGAAACCCGCGGCATCATCCTTGATGGCCCGGCGCAGGATCATCCGCGCAAGCTGCCACCTGTTGCCTTGCTTACCTTCTCGACGATTTTGGCGCTGACCGCCTCGATATCTGCATCCTTGAGTGTTGCCACGGTCGGCTGCAGACGCACCGTCACGGCGAGCGATTTTTTGCCCTCACCGAGGCTCCCTCCGATGAACTCGTCAAAGACGCGCACATCGGTGATCAGCGCCTTGTCGGCGCCTGCGGCGGCATTCACCAGCGTAAGCGCTTCAATCTCTGCATCGACGACAAAGGCAAAGTCACGCTCGACTGCTTGCAGATCGGTTGCGGCCAATGCGCTACGTGTGGAGGTCTTTTTCTTCGGTGTCGGTACGTCATCCGGCCAAATGGTAAAGCCCACGACAGGCCCTTTGATGTCCATCTCGCGCAGCACTTTCGGGTGCAGTTCGCCAAAGACAGCCAGCACCTTTTTCGGCCCCAGACAGATTTTGCCATGCCGCCCAGGATGCCACCAGTCAGAGGCACCGCGCAGGATTTGCACCTTCGCAGGGGCGCCGACTGCAGTCAGGATCGCCTCGGCGTCCGCCTTCGCATCATAGAGGTCAACGCCGCGTGACGTGCCATGCACATCCTTCGGCCCGGTCCGACCAATCAAGACGCCAGAGACCAGCATATGCTGCTCACCCGGCTCTCCACCGTGGAAACCGGCACCGACCTCAAAGAGGGCCATATCCATGAAACCACGCGCCTGATTGCGGGCCGCTGCACGCAGCAGACCACCCAGCAGGTTCGGCCGCATGTGCGACATTTCCGAGCTGATTGGATTCTCCAGCATGGTCGCATCATCGCCACCGCCAAAGAGCTTTGCCGTCTCAGCATCGATAAAGCTGTAGGTCACGCATTCATTGTAGCCTAGCGCCGCCGCCGTGCGCCGCGCGGCCTGCTGACGCCTTTGACTGGCGGTCAGGATTGGCTTGGGCACGCCCGCATCGATACGCGGCAATGGCTTGCCTTCCAGCTTGGTCAGTGACGCCACACGCGCGACCTCTTCCACCAGATCAGCTTGACCCTGCACGTCGGGCCGCCATGACGGCACATGCGCCATGTTGCCTTTCATGGTGAACCCAAGGGCGGTCAACGTTTTACGCTGGGTCGCTTCGGGGATATCCATGCCAACCAAGGAGATCACGCGCTTGACGTCCAGTTTGTAGGCACGTGATGTGTCCGGTACCACGCCTGCCTGAATAAGCTCAGAGGCCTCGCCACCAGCATGATCCACGATCATGCGCACAGCATGTTCCAATCCTACAGGGGTGAAAGCTGGGTCAACGCCACGCTCAAAGCGGTAGCGCGCGTCTGAGTTGATCTTGAGCGCGCGACCTGTGTAGGCGATCTGGATCGGGTCCCAATAGGCGCTTTCGACGAAGACGTTCACGGTATCCTCGGTGCAGCCTGTGTCGGCCCCGCCCATCACACCCGCGATGCTTTCAGGACCGTTGTCATCGGAAATGACCATTTGGCCCTTTTCCAGCGTGTAGTCCTTGTCATCCAGCGCTGTGATGCTTTCGCCACCTGCGGCGCGATGCACCCGCAGATTGCCATGCACCTTATCAGCGTCAAACACGTGCAGCGGGCGGTTGAGATCATAGGTGATCCAGTTGGTCACATCGACGAGAAAACTAATCGGGCGCAGGCCGATCGCGCGCAACTGCGTTTGCAGCCATTCCGGGCTAGGGCCATTCTTGACGCCTTTGATCAGACGACCGCAGAAGACGGGGCAACCATCCAACGTGTCATCGTCAATCGAGACGTTCAGATCAGATTTGAAAGCGGCGGTCACAGGATCAACCGTCATCGTTTTCAACGTCCCCAAGCCACGCGCCGCTAGATCACGGGCAATGCCGCGCACGCCCAACGCGTCGGGGCGATTGGGAGTGATGGCGATCTCGATCACAGGGTCAACGCGGTCTGGCTTATTCGCGGCCAGCCAATCGGTGAAACGTTCACCAACTTCGCCAGACGGCAGTTCGATGATGCCGTCATGTTCATCGGACAGCTCCATCTCGCGCTCTGAACACATCATGCCGTAGCTTTCGATGCCACGGATTTTGCCGACGCCAATGGTCGTATCGATGCCGGGGACATAGGTGCCAGGGCTGGCGATCACGACAGTAATGCCCGCGCGGGCATTCGGCGCACCACAGATGATCTGGGTCGGGCCGTCGGCGGTATCGACCTGACAGACCTTTAGCTTATCCGCATCAGGGTGTTTTTCCGCGCTGACCACCTTGCCGATCTTGAAATCCGCGAGGCGTTCGGCCGGGTTTTCGATACCTTCGACCTCAAGCCCCAAATCGGTCAGGGCATATTCAATTTCAGCAACCGTGGCGTCGGTCTCAAGGTGGTGTTTCAGCCAAGAAAGCGTGAATTTCATGGGTCTGTCCTGCGGGTTAAATCTGTTGGGGTCGGCTTAGCGTATTGGGGGATTGGGGGGAAGAGGCGTGTCGGAGCGAACCCCGACCTACATAGGCCGGAGTTCACCCCGGCGCATCATGTCAAAGCTCGCGCCCGGCCAAATCCTCAACCAGTTCGAAATGTTCAAACACCAGCATCATTTCGGGATCAAAATGGCCGTTCCGTTTGAAAAACGCCTTATGGTCCTTGCGCCAACCCAGCAGCGCGTCGTTTTCACCCTCGGCCAAGGCCATCTCTTCGGTCACATCGCAATAGCGGATTTCCTGCACATGCGTCGTGCGGATGACCAGTGCGGGCGTGCCATCCCAATTCGCCGCGATATCGCACCGGCCGACGACGGGCATCGCCTCTGGCTCGCCTTCAAAATCCGCCAGCGCCCCGCAGGTGGCGGTCTTTTTGCCTTGGCGGACAAGGGCGATGAGGCGTTGGCAAAGCTCAGCGCTATCGCCAAATTTGAACGTGCCTGCGCCGGGGTAGGTGTCTTGTAGGTCTTCGGTGTCGTTGGTCATTTGGTGGCTCCGTAGGGTGGGTGAAACCCACGCGTGGTCGTGGTGGTGATATCAGAACGCGTGGGTTTCACCCACCCTACGATTTGCGGTTTTTCCAATAATTGTGGTGCGCAAAGGCAAACGGTCCAAGAATAATTTGCACCGAAAAAATTGCGATCAGAAACACCCAACCCGGTATAAAACCTGCAGATAACACAACAACGACACACGGTAGAAAACTCAACAGCGCTCCGCGAAACTGAGACATCCGCGATACCTTTTCATAGCTCCAGTCATAGTAGGCGCCAAGAAACACCCCGACGAGATACATCTACCGCGACAACCCACCATGCAACGTCGGCTGATCTAGCGCCGCAAACCCATAGTGCCGCAGCCAGCGCAAGTCACTGTCAAAGAACGCCCGCAAGTCAGGTATCCCGTATTTCAGCATCGCGATCCGGTCGATACCCATCCCAAAGGCAAAGCCTTGCCAGTCCGCCGGATCAATCCCGCCAGCCTCAAGCACTTTGGGATGCACCATGCCAGAGCCCAGAATTTCCAGCCAGTCGTCGCCCTCGCCGACTTTCAGCGTGCCGCCTTCCCATGAACAGCGGATGTCGACCTCTGCCGATGGTTCGGTGAAGGGAAAATGCGATGCGCGGAAGCGGATATCGACGTTGTCGACTTCGAAATAGCTTTTGACGAACTCTTCCAGCACCCATTTGAGGTTTGCCATACTGATGTTCTTGTCGATGGCGAGGCCTTCGACCTGATGGAACATCGGCGTATGCGTCTGGTCATAATCCGCGCGATACACACGACCGGGGCAGATGATGCGGGTGGGGGCGCCTGAGGCCTCCATCGACCGGATCTGCACCGGGCTGGTGTGGGTGCGCAGCACGTGAGGCGGGCGGTTATCGCCTTCGGCACGATGGGTATAGAACGTGTCCATCTCGGCCCGTGCCGGGTGGTGGCCGGGAATATTGAGTGCGTCGAAGTTATACCAATCGCTTTCGATCTGTGGGCCCTCGGCAACGCTGAAGCCCATATCCGCAAAGATCGCGGTGACCTCTTCGGTCACTTGGCTAATCGGGTGGATGGTGCCCCGCCCACGTGCGCGCGACGGCAGGGTCACGTCGAGCCATTCACGGCGCAAACGTGCATCAAGGGCGGCATCGGCCAGCCCGGATTTCTTTGCGGACAATGCGGAATTAATCTCATCCTTCAGCGCATTAAGCGCGGGACCAGCGACTTGCCGTTCCTCGGGTGTCATCTTGCCCAGCTCTCGCATCTTCAGGCTGATCTCGCCCTTTTTGCCGACAGCCTGCACGCGGAGGTCCTCGATGGCCGCTTCATCGGCGGCATCGGCAATCAGACCAAGGTATTTTTGTTTCAGTTCGTCCATCGGGTCAGCCCTTAGCAAGTGTTAGGGCGGTGCTAGCGAAATGGGTGCTTGGTTGCAAGCATGCCAAGGCTGCGCGCGCCGTTGACCGCAGGCTGAGGCGGCCCTAAACCTTGGAACCTAATGTTGGGCCACAAGCAGGCAACCAACGGGACCGGCAGGTCTTTCTGGAGAAGATCAACCCGTTCGACCCGTCCAACAGCTGACACATCCATAGCACCAATAGCCCGGCGGTCGATGATGGGCGGATATCCGAGGGAGGGGCCACTGTAGCAAGGTTTCCACAGCGGCAAAGTGTGCCTGCGGCGCGGGCAAGCCGTTAGATAATCCAGCTGATCGCAAGGTAGCTTGCCAACCCATAAAGTGAAACGAGGCTGATGCTCATGGAAATGCCGCGCAGCCCGTCAAACCCTGCAAGATAAGAGAAGCTATGCCCGATCCGCCCCGCCGCAAAGCCCAGCACCCATACCTGTGCGGCGAGCACTACCGGCGAGACAATGCTGACTAAAGCAGCAAGAATAACAAAATAGACGACGTTCTCGGTCGTGTTCCTATGTGCATTGTGGCGTCTCTCGAGCTCCTGCAATCCTTTTGCCGAAACATCTTCCGGCACGTGGTTGCTTGCTGCCCACTCCTCTGGCGTTGCGTGCATGTTGTACTTCAACCGAGTGAGTTCGGTGCTTGTCATCAGCCATGTGTGATTTCCCAGCAGCAACACCGCGCTGATCGACAGCGCAATAACCACTGCCGGTTCAGGGATTGCGATGATGGCAGGGGTTACGCCAAACAGCAGTAGGTTTGCCAGAATGCCCAAAAGGATCAGGGCAATGGGATAGGCAAGAATGATCCGGGTGAATTTCGCCTTGCGGGATGCGTCTACGTCCATGGAGAACCTCGTTCATCTGCTTTTGTGTCAGGTGGCGTTCACAAAGCGATTGCGCAAGTCATGGGGGACAGTTCCGTCCTGATCGTGTTGAAGGCATCAGCCTGTGAGATGGGTAAACGGTGTTGCGACCCTAACATCGCGCAGCTGACACTTTGTCAACTGCGCGGAATGTAGTGATGTTACGACGGATCAGGGATCCGCTTGGCTTTCGCCACCGCAGGTCGCGCAAAAAACCGCTCAACATATGCGGGCACGTTTTTGAGGTCGTGATAGCCGACCGCGTCCTTGGTTCCGTAGAATTCCAGCGCGTTGATCCAGGGCGCAATTGCCATATCGGCAATGGAAAACTCGCCCGCGATCCAGTCTTGTCCTTCCAGCGCCTTGTCCACAACCGCCAGCAGGCGGATTGCTTCATCGCGGTAGCGTTCGCGCGGGCGGGGGTCTTCGATGTCTTTGCCGGCGAATTTGTAGAAAAAGCCCATCTGCCCCAACATTGGCCCAAGCCCACCCATCTGAAACATCAGCCATTGGGTGATCTTTGCCTTTTCGGCAGCTGTAGAGCCGAGGAATTTCCCCGATTTTTCAGCAAGATAAAGCAATATTGCGCCACTTTCGAACAGGCCAACCGGACCATCGGGGCCGTTGGGATCAATGATCGCAGGAATCTTGTTGTTGGGGTTGAGCGACAGAAACGCGTCGCTTTTTACATCTTCATCCTTGAGCGTGACGAGATGCGGTTCATAGGCCAACCCCATTTCTTCAAGCGCGATGGAGACCTTTACACCGTTGGGTGTGGGGTAGGAGTAAAGCTGGATCACGGAAGGATCCTTCGCGGGCCAGCGTGATGTGATCGGGAAAGCGGACAGGTCAGCCATGACGCGACCTCCTTTTCTGAAAATTTCTGTTCACTCAAGTTAGGGGGAAACGCCGTGAATAAAACCCATGGCACTGTGGGTAAATATCGGTATGAATGTGCGCAGTTGCGCAGTGGGCATCAGATCTGCGCGTCAACGTGAACAACAGTGGGGAAACTATGCTAAACGAATTCAAAGACTTCATCGCCAAGGGCAATGTTATGGACATGGCCGTCGGTATCATCATCGGTGCGGCCTTTACCGCGATTGTTACATCGCTGGTGGGCGATCTGATCAACCCGATCATCGGCCTTGTGTCCGGTGGTGTTGACTTCACCAACAACTACGCCGTGCTGGGTGGCGACGTGCCAGAGGGCGCATCGCTAGAGGCCGCGCGTGAAACCGGCGGCTCGATCTTTGCCTATGGTGCTTTCATCATGGCGATCATCAACTTCCTGATCATCGCGTTCGTGGTGTTCATGCTGGTGCGCTACGTCAACAAGGTAAAAGACGCTGCCGCCAAGGAAGAAGAAGCAACACCGGAAGCGCCAAAAGGTCCAACCGCAGAAGAGTTGCTGGCTGAGATCCGCGATGCGCTGAAGGCCAAAAGCTGATCCAGTGATCCGAAAGTAGAAGAAAGGGCCCGCTGCATCAGCGGGCCCTTTCTTTTTGCAATTGCCAAAATTGAATGGATGTATTGCATCTGAGCTGCTCAATTGTCGGCGTAGTTGGTGATTTGAGTGCAGCGCTGCGTGAAGTCATAGAGGTTGTCGTCAGCGTTGGTAGCCAACAGTATGCTGTATCTTGCGCCCTATCCCGGTGGGGTAAATGCCCACTCTAGATTTCACCCTACGGCGGCGTCTCAACAAGAAACGCGCGCCTAGCAAAGAACCCGAAATTAGGGGCAGCTGTCACCGGTGCAAGTAAACAGATCGGTGCTTACTTTGATGATACCCATCGCCGCGACATCGACGATAAAGGCCTTGTCTTCGAGCCCGACCAAGCGGCCTTCGATGGTTGCCGCCCCATTTGTCAGGACAACCTCGCCGCCGAGCTGAGGCTGGCTGGCGTCTTCGGGGCAGCCTTCGCCTTCGCAACTCACCCTGTCGATATCAACCCGGAATTCACCAAAATCGGTCGCAATCACGTATTGGTCGTCTGTGATCTGCAACAGGTTGCCAGAGAGGGAGATGGTTCCGTCAAGCGCGGTCAGCACCAGCGGTGGCAGGGTTGGCACGATGCGGATACTTTCGGGGCAGGCAAGACCGATGCACGACGCACCCTCAAGCGGGACGGCAATCAGCCCGACTGAGGTTTCCAGCCGTGCGACATTGTCATCATATTCGATCATTTCCCCAGTGATCCCTTCACCTCCATCCAGCCGGAAGGTCACCGTATCGGCGGTTTGGGCTAGGCTGGGCCCGGTGCAAGCGAGCAGGGCCGACAGCAGCAACAAGCTGTTGCGCATAAAGTGAGTTTTCATTTTGTTGCTGTTCGGCTTGCGAGGCGCTTGTTCCACGGTATCGTCCATATATTCTGGTATTTTCTGGACAATGCCAGTGATGCAATTCTTCGGGTGTTTCAAGGCGGAAAAGCGCGAGCGTCTGCATCTTGGTTTGCGTCCTGCGCTGCTACACCCAAAATTCCGGCACTTGCATGTCCTAGCCTCGGCAAACCAACAAGAAAGCCAAGGCTGTTATTCTAAACTCTTTAAAAACGCCGTGATCGCATCGGATACAAAACCGGGCTGTTCCAGCGGGGATGTATGCCCTGCATCAGGTACTTGTACCAACTGCGAACCGTTGATCGCCTGATGCATTGTCTGGGCATCTGCTGGGGGCGTCGGTATGTCCTCGGCGCCCACCATGATCAGCGTTGCGGGCGGTTTTGTGAGGGCGTGCAATTTGTCCATCACATCGTCCCGGTCAAAGACGGCGCGCCCGAAATGCCGCACGGATGTTTTGTTCAATCCGCCGATGTAAGCCTTCCAGCTCTGAAATTCGATCTGCCTGTCGGGATCTGTCCGAAAAGTCGGCCCCATCAACAAAGGCAGCACCTTGCCCAAAAGCGGCCGAATGCCCAACAGCCGCACAAAGAACAGCAGTTGATTGTATTGCTTCAGGCTGGCGGGGTCCTCTGCCCCAGCGCCGGTATCGATCAGGATCAGTGAGTTGATCAGTTCGGGCCGCTTGAGCAACAGCCGCATCCCCACATAACCGCCCGTTGACATGCCCACAAAATGCGCTGGCCCATCGCAGAGCGCATCGATCAGCCCTGCCGCATCATCCACCAGATCATAGATCCCGAAAGGTGTCAGGCAGGCGTCACTTTCGCCATGCCCACGATGGTCGTAGGCAATGACCCGATAGGTCTGGCTGAGTGCCGCAATCTGTGCGGCGAACATGCGGTGGCTCATCAGATAGCCATGCGAAAACAAGATTGTTTCGGGACCTGATCCTGCCATCTGATAGTGCAACTGCCGTCCGTTGATCGCGATTTTGGGCATTGAGGCGCGTCCTATCAGTTTGGCTGGGACGCTATAGGGCGACGGGCCGCGCGGCAAGTTTGCGCAATAGGGCGTTAGGATGTGTGTGCAGAGTTAGGCCGCTTTGAGAGCCCGAAGCGACTGGCGCTTTGGCGCCAGCGACTGTTGGCAAAAGCGGGTTTCAGACACCCGCGCCACAGGCCCGCCAACAGTTGGATATCCACGATACCAATTGCTTTTCCGCTCAAACACATCCTTTGCCGGATATCCGCGCTCGGTGATCTGCTGTCCCTACTCCTTCAACGCTAGCGCAGGCGATAGCACGTCGATACCGAGCGCTTTGCCCACGGCATAGTACGTCAGCTTGCCCGCATGCACGTTCAGCCCGTTCAACAGATGCGGATCGTCCTCGCAGGCCTGTCGCCAGCCCTTGTCCGCCAGCGCCAGCATGAAGGGCATCGTTGCGTTGCCTAAGGCAATCGTTGACGTCCGCGCCACAGCCCCCGGCATGTTCGCCACGCAGTAATGCATGATCCCGTCAACATCATAGACCGGGTCTTGGTGTGTGGTCGCCTTGGACGTTTCAAAGCAACCGCCCTGATCAATGGCCACGTCCACAAGGGCGGCACCCTGTTTCAGCTCTGACAGTTGCGCCCTTGAGATCAGCTTGGGGGCAGCCGCACCGGGGATCAGCACTGCACCGATGATAAGGTCGGCTTCGCGAGCCAGTTCAATCGTGTTTCCTGCGCTGGCGTAGCTGGTCTTGAATTGCCCGCCAAAGACATCATCAAGATAGCGCAAGCGAGGCAGGGACCGGTCGAGTACCGTGACGTCTGCGCCCATGCCCGCCGCGATCTTGGCCGCATGGGTGCCAACAACACCGCCGCCGATCACCACAACGCGGGCGGGGCCCACACCGGGCACTCCGCCCATAAGCACACCACGCCCGCCGTTAGCCTTCTGCAAGGTCCATGCGCCCACTTGCGGGGCCAGTCGCCCGGCGACCTCTGACATTGGTGCCAGCAGCGGCAGGCCGCCGCGGTCGTCGGTCACGGTTTCATAGGCGATGCAAGTCGCGCCCGAGGCCATCAGATCATGGGTTTGCTCGGGGTCGGGGGCGAGGTGCAGGTAGGTAAAGAGGATCTGACCCTCGCGCAGCATCTTGCGCTCAACGGCCTGTGGTTCCTTGACCTTGACGATCATCTCAGCGGTGGCAAAGAGATCGGCGGCGGTTCCCGCAATCTCGGCCCCGGCTGCGATATAGTCTTCATCGGTAAACCCAGCCCCTGTGCCAGCGCCCTGTTCCATCACCACGCTATGGCCGTGGGTGACTGCTTCGCGTGCGGCGTTTGGCGTCAGGCCGACGCGGAATTCCTGCGGTTTGATCTCTTTTGGGCATCCGATACGCATAATCTGTTCCTTCATGTTCTGAGTTGGATGATCTGCCTAGGTCAGAGCAATGTCAGACGGTTTTTTCCTTGTTGTTTGCGTTAACGTTGGTAGAAATATGCGTAGTTGAGGCGGTTTTTCGAAGGAACGTGCGTTAGATGCAGTTGGACAGTATTGATCGTCGAATCCTTGAGATTTTGCAGAAGAAGGGCCGTATCTCGAATGCGGACCTTTCAGAGCAAGCCAATCTATCGGCCTCTGCCTGTCACCGGCGCGTACAGCGCCTAGAAAAGGTAGGTTTTATTCGCGATTATGTGGCCCTGCTAGACCCGCGCAAGGTGGGTCGCCCGACAACCGTTTTCGTCGAAATCACGCTGAGCGGGCAAGCGGATGAGGTGCTGGATGCCTTTGAAAAGGCCGTCGCGCGGGTGCCTGATGTGCTGGAGTGTCATTTGATGGCAGGCACAGCGGATTATCTGCTCAAGGTTGTGGCGGGTGATACTGAAGATTTCGCTCGGATCCACCGGCGCTATCTGGCGACATTGCCGGGGGTGGCGCAGATGCAGTCATCCTTTGCGCTGCGCACGGTCAGGCAGACGACGGCTATGCCGGTTTGAGGGGACGCGCGAAACTTTCAAATAGACTTCTTTTGCTGTCTTCGTGCAAAAACGAGCCAATAATTGCCGAAAATAAAGTTTTGCTGTTTTGACTTGTTTCGGATGGGATGTTCTTGTGGCACGTGGGGGCGATCGTGCCTGCGGGGCAGTCACGATGATGAAGGAATTGATGGATGTGTGTTCTTTGTGGTTGCGTCGGGTGTGGTGCTGATGACTATTTGGATTCTGGTACAGATCAGTTCAATCTGCTGGACGGTGATCCTAGCCCTAGTCGCACGCTCAACCTAAAATGGAACAATGATACACGCGGGGCACCCAGCGGTGAAATCACGTGGTCCATGAACCTTGCAGGTCTGAGTATTGTCGCAGGCGCAGACATCGAGGACTATCGGCAAGCAACATTTGATGCGCTTGCTACTTGGGCCGCAGTTGCAGGGCTGACATTTCGATTTACGGGATCGGCGACGGGATCTGACATCGACATCAATGTAGAACCTTTGACCAACAGCACCATTGGTGTTGCGCGTTATAGTTACTTCGCCGGCGATTTTAATGGCAACGGGATTGAGCAGTTTTCCGAGGTCGACGTGTCAATGGATCAACGTGAGACGTGGATTGCCAATGGCAACGGCGGCGGGTTCACATTCTTCCAGGTGATGCTGCACGAAATCGGTCACGCCCTTGGCCTTGATCACTTCAACGTTGCTGATTCCATCATGAATGCGACCGCCAATAATGGCTCTCGGACGCTGGGTGATGATGATATTGCGGGCATTCAGAATCTTTATGGTGAGCGGCAGTGGTCGAACGCGGGTGAAGATGTGAATTTCGAGTTTGTCGGTGTTGGACAGACCGCGAATGCGCGCGGCGGCAATGACACCTTGAGCGGAACAGCACTGCGCGATGTGTTTTATGGCGGTGCAGGCAATGATGATCTTTTGGGTCAGGGCGGCAACGACTTCTTGCTGGATACACGCGGCGACAATGATCTGTTTGGTGGTTCCGGCAACGACACAATTGTGGGCGGAACAGGTGTTTTGGATGGTCGCGGCGAGGCCGGCAATGATACCTTAATTGGTGGTATTGGGAATGATGTGCTTGATGGTGGTGCGGGCAACGACGTCCTGCGAGGAGATCCGTCAGGCAGCTTTATTTCCGGTAATGATCGACTGATTGCGGGTTCTGGCAACGATGTCCTTGAGGGCGGCGGCGGGGCTGACACATTTGTCTTTGATCGCAGCAATGGTGCGAACCGGATTACAGACTTTGAAGTCGGGCTTGATGAAATCGAGCTTATTGGCTTTAGCCTTGGGGATGGCACTTTGGAAGTCGTCGGGGATGACACCGTGTGGTCGGACAGTATCGGCGGCTTGACCCTGAGCATCACTTTTGAAGACGTAATTCTTGACGCATCGGACCTTATGTAATGACTGAATTGAGTAGTCGCAGCGCTGTCGCTGTGGTAGCAGCGATTGGCCTCTCTGCCTGTGGCAGCGCAGGCGGAGGCGGTGGCGGAGATGGCGGCGGAACCCCGACAGAGCCGACCAGTGCAGCGGTAGAAGTGCCGCCAAACATGAACTATCCCGACCTATCGAATAGGATTTCTGGCACTTCCGAGGTCGCCTATGTCGTGCTTCGCAACGACCTTCCGCTTTATGAAGATGGTGTTCAGGTCAACCAGCTGACAGGTGCCGTGAGCGGCGGATTGCTGGCAAGTACTGATCTTGACGATGCCGAGTTCTTGAACCCTGCGAACGGTGAATTTTCCCGTATCGTGCGAATTTCGGGCAACAACGTATTTGGGGCTGTCGGGCTTGACGTCTTGGCCGGTGATTTGCCGACCAGCGGCGTGTCGAATTACAACGAAGGCTGGGTTGGCATGACCGCCACCTTTTCAGACAATGTCTATGTGCTGACCGGCAATGCAACGTTCACGGTGACTTGGGACGGGGTGGGCGATATTGATGGCCGTTTCTTCAATTTGTCCGGCACGGCTGCGCAAGGCGGTTCTGTCACTAACGGGGGCACAATCATCCTGACCAATGGCGGTCTGGATGCCAACGAACGGTTCAGTGGTGGCTCTGTAACCGGGACCGGCATCTTTGCTGATCTGGGTGGCACCAGTTCAACGTCGGGCACCCAGGGTGCATTCTTCGGGCCCGATGCTGACGAATTGGGTGGCGTGCTGCGTATCAACGACAATACAGAAGATATTCAGGTTTTCGGCGCCTTTCAGGCCGACTGATCAGTCCTTACTGACCTTACCTTGCTCCGGCTCCAATCCGTATGGCCGCGCCAGATACCGCCGATGCTTTAGCGTCACTTGCTGGACCTTGGCGGGTTTCTCTGGGCGTAGGTGCACTATGGCTTCTGCCGCTACCAATCCCGTCCCTGCACATTCGGAATGCCATTGAGATGCCGGCCCATTCTGGGCCGCCGCGCCGGGGCTTGCAGGCTGCGCAATATTGGCTGTGCAGCTGGCCAAAGAAACAGCTATGCGATGACGCTGCGGTCAGTGCAGTTGCCGCGATTGGCGGGGCACTGACCACCGGTGATTGTCAGCGCAACAAGAGACAGCATTAGACTGGGTTTTTTGCGGCGTTCAGCGTCCTGATCCGCCTGTTGCGAGTTGTCGGGCCCGGCGAATGGATGATACAACTTAAGGGAGTTTTCTAATATGGTTACTAAATTGGAAATCAGGTCGTTGGACGAATTTCTAAGTAGGCAGACGAATAGGAAAACTCGCTAAGATAATCGATCTCATATTTGGAAGTTTGAAGTGCTAAGAAAATCAGGAATCAAGATGTCTGCCCTATTGATGGGTCTTACGTTGGCGGCATGTGTTGCGCCGACCGACCAGCAAACACCACCACAGGGTGGAGTTGCGTCGGAAGCAGATGACAGTCAGAGCGTAGCAGTAGAACGGGCCGCGCCCGCAGTTAACCCTGTTGTTACGTCGGAATTCGGTGGCGGCGGTCTGAATTGGTCAAGAGCTGGCGGCGTCAAGTTTCGGTATACCGCCATTGAACAAAACGGCGAAGTCTATATCTGCGGTGCCTTTACTGGGCGTGGGCCATCAGGCGCGCGAAAGGCAAACCGTCTGGTCATGCGTGAGGCGAAAGTCACTGCGAATGGCAATCTCATCATGCGCAGTTTGCGCTTTTTCTCCGAAGTGTCGAACGGACATTGGGCAACCGATCTGATCGGTGTTGAAACGTCTTGCGGTTCAACCGGACAATCAGTGGATGCCCTCCCGTTGGACGCGGTGCGTGTCGAATTGCGCGAAGGTCGGTATAGGGTGCAACTTTAACTTTAACTTTAACTTTAACTCTAACTCTAACTCTAACTCTAACTCTAACTCAGGCTGGGGCGGGTTTCTTTGCGATGCAAGAGACCCGCCATTTTCTTACCGCTACAGCCCCAGTGTATCGAACCGTCACGAATGGCTGAATTTCGTCAACTAATGCTGTCGCGGTTGATTGGCACGTTTATCCCGACTCTTGGTCAAATCATGTGTGCAGAGGTTGACCGTCATTCTCAGTCGGGATGGTCGTAGGTTCTTGTTGTAACGGGATCAGCGGATGGGGTTCACAACGGATATCAAGCGGCAGTTGTGCCCTGAACGCCCAAGCAACAACGGCTTCAGCGCCGCTCCCCCCTTCCCCTTCCACGCCGCCCGCGTTAAAGGGGCGCATCTGAAACAAGGAGCCAGCCAAATGGGCTATCGAATCGTCGTTGTCGGCGCCACTGGAAACGTGGGCCGCGAAATGCTGAACATCCTCGAAGAGCGGGCCTTCCCGGTTGACGAGATTGCCGTACTTGCCAGCCGCAAATCGCTGGGCACGGAAGTTAGCTTTGGCGAGAAGACGTTGAAAACCCAGGACCTTGATGCGTTTGATTTTACGGGCTGGGATATGGCGTTGTTTGCTGTCGGTTCCGACGCCACCAAGATTTATGCGCCCAAGGCCGCGAAAGCGGGCTGTGTCGTGATCGATAACTCTTCGCTTTATCGCTATGATGTCGACGTGCCTTTGATCGTGCCGGAAGTGAATGCGGATGCGATCCACGGCTATGCCAAGAAAAACATCATCGCGAACCCGAACTGTTCGACCGCACAGATGGTTGTGGCACTGAAGCCATTGCATGACCGCGCGACCATCAAGCGCGTTGTTGTCAGCACCTATCAATCTGTGTCTGGTGCCGGCAAAGGCGGCATTGATGAGCTCTGGGACCAGACCAAGTCGATGTATAATCCCACAGACGACAAGCCGCCAAAGCAATTCACCAAGCAGATCGCCTTCAACGTGATCCCGCATATCGACAAGTTCCTCGATAGCGGTGAGACCAAAGAAGAATGGAAGATGGTCGCCGAGACGAAAAAGATTGTCGATCCAAAGATCAAGGTGACGGCGACTTGCGTGCGTGTGCCAGTATTCGTTGGGCACTCTGAGGCCGTAAATATCGAGTTTGAGGACTTCCTTGACGAAGACGAAGCGCGCGACATTCTGCGCGAAGCACCCGGTGTGATGGTCATCGATAAGCGCGAAGACGGCGGTTATGTGACCCCTGTTGAGTGTGTCGGTGACTTTGCGACCTTCATCAGCCGTATCCGGCAGGACAGCACGATTGATAACGGTCTGAATCTTTGGTGCGTGTCAGATAACCTGCGCAAGGGCGCGGCGTTGAACGCAGTACAGATTGCAGAGCTCTTGGGCCGTGAGTGCTTGAAGAAGGGCTAAAACTGCCTGAAAGATCTTGAAAGGGGCGCCCTAATGGGTGCCCTTTTTTATTGATTGCAACTGTATGAACGGAGCCTCATGTCGCGCCTCCAGTAATCCCGGAACTTTTTTGCCGACCCACCCAAGGATCGGCCCCTGCTATCCGTCAAACCCTGTATAACGACAAATGACATATGCAGGAGACCACTCATGTTTCGCCTCTTTCTCACCACTAGCCTGATCGCCCTCGCTGCCCCTGCGATGGCCGATACGTTCACCGCCAAAGCCCGTGTTGACACCGTCACGATCTACCCTGGTCTTGCGACTGTGACCCGCCAGATCACGTTAGAGGTGCCCGCAGGCCAGCATCAGATCATTGTGCCAGAATTAACGCAATCTCTGGCCAGCGAGGGGCTGCGTGTGGCTGCGCCTGCGGGCACGCAGGTGGGCGCTGTCAATCTGGCCTATGACCGTCTGCCGGTCACCCCTGATCTGAGCGCCCCAGAGGTTGTCACTGCCCGCGATGAGGTTGAGCGGTTGGAAGGCGCCCTGCGGGACCGCGATGCCGAAATCGCCCAGATCCGCTTGCGTGTGCAGGCCGCCGATGAACAGATCACCTTCCTTCAAAGCCTTTCGCAAGCGAGTGCGGGCGAGACGTTGAATGCGGCCAGCATCGCTGACATTCAGGCGCTGGCACAGATGGTCGGGGCAGAGGTTCTGGCCGCGCGGCAGACCGCATTTGATGCCGAGCAAGATGCACAGGCCGCTGAGCGTGACCGCGAGGACGATGTCGAGGCCCTCAACGATGCCAAACGCGCTTTGGCGGCATTGCTTGCGCCCAAGCAGGATGGCTCTGTCCTGACTTTTTCGCTGACCGCGGCTGACGCTGGCGAAGTGACTATCGATATCAGCACCTTGGAAGGCTTTGCCAACTGGTCCCCGGTCTATGACATGCGCCTGACCACCGGCGAAGATGCCGGTATGGAGATCGACCGCGCCGTGGTGATCGCCCAGAACTCCGGTCAGGATTGGAACGATGTGCAGCTTGTGCTGTCCACGGCCCGCCCCGGCGAACGAATTGCCCCCGGAGAAGTCTTTGCCCCGCTGCGCCGGATTATCTCAGAGGATGATCTGGAGCGCGAAGAGGGCTTTATGATGCAGGCAGATGCTGTCTCGACCCTGTCGCGGGGCATGGTCATGGAGGAGGCGGCAGCGGCCCCAATGGCCGTCACGGCGCAGGCTGATTTCAGTGGTGCAACCGTGACTTACACCTATCCAACCCGCGTCGATATCCGAAACGGAGTCGAAGACCTGCGACTGGCTTTGGATGTCGTCTCGTTGGACGCAACGGTCTGGGCCGAGGCTGTGCCAAGTCGCGATGATATAGCTTACCGCATGGCCGAATTCACCAATACGACGGACGAGGTGTTCCTGCCAGGGCAGGCGCTGCTCTTTGCCGATGGCACAATGATTGGGTTCAGCCATCTGCCTTTACTGGCGGCGGGTGCGGATACCGACATGGGCTTTGGCCCGCTGGATGGTCTGCGGTTGACACGTGCGACCCCGAACAAGACCGAAGGCGATCGGGGCGTGTTTTCCACCACCAACGCGCTGACAGAGCAAGCCGTGATGAGCGTAGAAAACCTGACCGGGCAGGACTGGGATGTGTTGCTGCGCGACGTGGTGCCTTATACCGAGCAGGAAGACCTGGAAGTGGAATTCACCGCCACCCCCAATGTGACGCGGCGTGATCCAGAGGGCCGCCGTGGCGTGCTGGAATGGGATTTAGAGGTTGCCGCAGGCGAGACGCAGGACGTGACGCTGGACTACACGCTGACATGGCCGGACGGGTTTGTGTTGCGCTAGGCCGTGGCGTAGGCTGTGCCTTTTGAGCAGAAGGTAACCTGATGAAACCAACGCCAAACCGCGCCCTGATGCCGGACTATCTGCGCCTGATTGCCTTATTTGGTATCGTTGTCGTCAACGTCCAGTTCATTGCCTTCTCGGCCTTGGCCGGCGGTGCTTTGCAACAGGCGCAATCTGCGGCTGACGCCGTGACTTTGTTTTTGGTGAATGGCCTCGCTCTGTCAAAAACCTATGGTCTGTTTTCCTTCATGTTTGGCGTTGGGCTGGGGTTTTTGGTGCGGTCAACGGGGCGACGGGATATGCCGTTTGGCAAGGTTTATCGCAACCGGATGATAGGCCTTCTTGTGCTGGGTATCGCCCATGGGTGCCTCTTCTTTCCGGGTGATATTTTGGTGATCTACGCGATCACGGGTTCGATCCTTTATCTATTTCGCGATTGGCAGGTCGGGCGCCTTGTGAGGGTGGGCGCTGTTCTTTTGATTTTGCAGGCCGTTGTCGTGTCATTGCTAGTTTTTTTGCCTGACGAGGTGCCTGCCGAGTTTCTTGCGTTCGAACGCTCTGCGCTGATCGACGGTGGATTTTGGGACGCGGTGCTTCTTCGTAGCATCGGCTTTTTGTTCACGCTGCCAGTGCTGTTGTTGGTGCAGGGCATCTCGGCACTTGGCTGGTTTTGCCTTGGCTTGGCGGCGGTCAAATCAGGTATGATCGACGCTACCGATCACCCTTTGTGGCGGCGTGCGCGCCGGGTCTGTCTGGTACCCGGTCTGGTGCTAAGCCTTACGGGTGCTGCGATTTGGCAATGGTATGCGCCATCAATCGGCGAAGCGGTCACCATGATGGTGGCACCCTTGGCCACGCTTGGGTATATTGGATTGGTCGCCGCCATCGCCCGCCCACCGGGTCCAGCTATGGCGCGTGCACTGAAGGCTGGGGGATCAAGCCTAAGCATCTATCTTGGTCAGTCGATCATCCTGACAACGATCTTTTCTGGCTATGGTTTCGGCCTGTGGGAAGAGGTCAACCGGCTGACCGCGACATTGATTGCCATCGGCGTGACGATAGCCTTGATCGTGGCCCTCTCGGTCTGGCGGTTGTGGTTTCGGCAAGGACCGTTTGAGTTGCTGTTGCGACGGATCACCTATGCGGGGGTGGCGGCAAAAGCGGTGTGAGCCTTGATACGAAAAGGGCCCCTCGCGGGGCCCTTTGTTGTTCACATGTTCGGATAATTCGGCCCGTCGCCACCTTGCGGCACCGTCCAGGTGATGTTCTGGCTTGGGTCCTTGATATCGCAGGTTTTGCAGTGGACGCAGTTCTGGAAATTGATCTGGAACTTTGTGTCCGCCCCTTCACCGACAAATTCGTAAACACCTGCCGGACAATAGCGTGCGGAAGGCCCTGCGTATTTGGCAAGGTTCACATTCACCGGCACGTCAGCGTCGGTCAGGTGCAGGTGCGCAGGCTGGCTTTCCTCGTGGTTGGTAAAGCTGAAGGACACGTTGGTCAGCCGGTCAAAAGAAAGCGTGCCGTCGGGCTTGGGATAGTCGATTACTTTGTGCTTGCTTGCTTCTTGGGTTGCCTCTGCGTCCGATTTGCCGTGCTTGAGCGTGCCCAGTATGCTGATGCCAAAGGTATTCATCCACATGTCCGCGCCGCCGATACCCAAGGAGGCCAGCAGGCCATACTTGGACCAGAGCGGCTTGACGTTGCGCACTTTCTTCAGATCGTTGCCAATCTCGCCTTTGCGCACAGCTGCGTCATAACCATCAAGCAGGTCGCCGCCACGCCCGGCCTTGATCGCCTCAATCGCGGCCTCGGCCGCAGCGATGCCGGATAGCATGGCGTTGTGGTTGCCCTTAATGCGCGGCACGTTGACCATGCCGGCCGCACAGCCCAGCAAAGCACCACCGGGGAATTCGAGTTGCGGCATGGATTGGTAGCCGCCTTCGGAGATGGCACGCGCGCCGTAAGCGACCCGCTTGCCGCCTTTAAGCAGCTCGGCCACCTGCGGGTGATGCTTGAACCGCTGGAATTCCATATAAGGAAAGACATGCGGGTTCTTGTAGTTCAGGTGAACGACGAAACCCACGTAGACCTGATTGTTCTCAAGGTGGTAGATGAACGACCCGCCGCCTGCATTGCTGTTCAGTGGCCAGCCCATTGTGTGGGTCACGGTGCCTTCGCGGTGTTTTTCCGGGTCGATTTCCCAGATTTCCTTCATGCCAAGGCCGTATTTCTGCACATCTGACTTGGCGGCCAGATCGTATTTCGCAATCACTTCTTTCGACAGCGAGCCGCGCACGCCTTCGCCCAGGAAGACGTATTTGCCGTGCAGCTCCATGCCGGGTTCATACGATGGGCCGGGGGTGCCGTCGGCGTTCTTGCCGAACTCACCAGCGACAACGCCTTTGACTTCGCCGTTCTCGCCATAGACGACCTCAGAACAGGCCATGCCGGGGAAAATCTCGACGCCCATTTCTTCGGCTTGTTCGGCCATCCAACGGCAGACGTTACCCATTGAGACAATGTAATTGCCGTGGTTGTTCATCAGGGGGGGCATCAGCATGTTGGGGACGCGGACCTGACCGGCCTCACCCAGCATATAAAAATTGTCTTCTTTCACGGGCACGTTCAAAGGCGCGCCTTTTTCTTTCCAATCGGGGATCAGTTTGTTCAGGCCAACCGGATCAAGGACCGCGCCAGAAAGGATGTGCGCGCCAACTTCAGAGCCTTTTTCAAGCACCACCACATTGAGATCGCTGTCCAACTGTTTGAGGCGGATCGCGGCGGACAGACCAGCAGGTCCAGCACCCACGATCACTACGTCATATTCCATCGCTTCGCGTTCAATCTCGGCCATCGGCAAATCCTTCAAACTCTTGGGCGGGTGCCCTTTTATTTAGCGTCGGCAACGGTTACCTCAAGGACAGCCTTGGGGCAATCAGGACACGACGTCAAATAAGCCGGGCGCGACACCAAATCGCGCCAAAGCCTTGACTCTGAGCGTCCCAGATAGGCTATGAACGTTCGATTGACACTTTTTGCCCCGGGAGGGGGCACAACATGGACAAGATACCATTGACCCAAGCTGGCTTTGATAAGCTGGATTCAGAGCTCAAGCACCTCAAGACGGTAGAACGCCCGGCTATTATTCGTGCGATCGCCGAGGCACGCGAGCATGGTGATCTGTCCGAGAATGCCGAATATCATTCCGCCAAGGAAAAGCAGTCTTTTATCGAAGGCCGCGTGAAAGAGCTCGAAGGTGTGATTTCGCTTGCCGATGTCATTGATCCGACAAAGTTGTCCGGCACCATCAAATTTGGTGCCACGGTCGAGATCGTGGATGAGGACACGGATGAAGAAAAGACCTATCAGATCGTTGGAGAATACGAGGCAGATATCGAGAGCGGCAAACTGAACATGAAATCGCCATTGTCCCGTGCCCTGATAGGCAAGGACGAGGGCGACAGTGTTGAGGTTCGCACCCCCGGCGGCGCGCGCTCTTACGAGATATTGTCGATCCGCTATAAGTAGAAACCAACCTAAGGTATGGTGCAGCAGCAGATGAGCGATAAGGCAAAGCAGGCAGAGGGTTTAACCCAGGGCGAGGCGATTGCGCTGGCTTTCTGTTTTGGCTGGATCGTTGTCGTTGGCATGTTTTTCTGGACCCTGCCAGAGGCGGCCGAGGGGTTGCGCGGCCTTCCCGGACCGATGCTGATCCTGATGCCTTTGGCCATCATTCTGCCCGTGGCGCTGATCGCTGTCGCCGGGCTGATGGCGCGGGCGAACCGCAAGCTGCGCAAGGATATTGGAGAACTTGGCGTGGCCTATTATGATTTGCGAAACGTGCAAATCGCGCAGGCCGGTATGCAAAACGCCCCGGTCCAGACCGCCACCCCACAGGCCGCAGAACACCCCGCAGCGCCGCCCCCCACATCGCGCTTCACATCGCGCCGCGAAGTCTCGCGTCTGATCGTGCCACGTGCCGCTCCGCAGGCGCCTGCCGATCAACCGGCATTGGCTTTTGAAGCCCCTGCCGAGGACACCAACCCGCCGTTGGAACGCCCTGATCTGATCCAGGCGCTGAACTTCCCCAATGATGAGAATGACACCGAAGGCTTTGCCGCCTTGCGCCGTGCGTTGCGTGACAGATCCGCGCGTAAGCTGGTGCAAGCCAGTCAGGATGTGCTGACTTTGTTGTCCCAAGACGGCATCTATATGGACGATCTGCGCCCTGATCCGGTTGAACCGGCCCTGTGGCGCCGATTTGCCAAGGGCGAGCGTGGTCAATCCGTCGACCGTCTGGGTGCCATCCGCCACCATGATGCACAGATCGCCATCGCAGGGCGCGCCCGCGAGGATACGATTTTCCGCGATGCGGTGCATCATTTCCTGCGTTGCTTCGACCAGATGCTAATCACCTTCGAAGAGCATGCCACCGACACCGACCTGCTTCAGATGGCCGAGACCCGCACCGCCCGCGCCTTTATGCTGCTGGGCCGCGCCACCGGGACGTTTGACTAACCCCGATGTGGGATATTTTCCTTCAGACCCTGCCATTTTTCATGTTGATTGCTCTTGGTTACGTCTCTGGGGTGACCAAGTTCTTTTCGGAAGAGGCGACAGCTTACCTCACCAAATTCGTGTTCTACTTTGCGCTTTCGGCAATGCTGTTTCGCTTTGCAGCGAACTTGTCATTGGATGCCATTCTGGATTGGAAATTCGTCTTTGCCTATCTGGCGGGTACGACCGTGGTTTACCTTTTGGCCAACTGGATTGCCCTGCGCCGTGGTCTGCCAATGGCAGAGGCCGCAGTAGAAGGCCAATGCGCGGTCGTTGGTAACGTAGGTTTTTTGGGCATCCCGATGCTGGTCCTGTTGCTGGGCGAGGCGGCCATTGGCCCGGTGATGATGGTGCTTGCGGTTGATCTGATCGTCTTTGGCAGTTTGATCGTGATCCTGATCACGGGTTCACGCGATGGGCGCATGTCACCGATGGTACTGGTGACGGTGGCCCTTGGCCTGATCAAGAATCCGATGATCGTGTCGATTTCTCTGGGTTTGATCGTGTCGGCCTATGGGATGCGGATCCCTGATCCGGTGAATGATTTCTTGTTGCTTCTGGGGGCTGCTGCGACACCAGGGGCGCTATTTGCGATTGGCGCTTCGCTGGCCTCCAAATCGGCAGAGCGGATGGCCGTCGCGGGCTGGTTGAGCCTGTGCAAGCTCGTGCTGCATCCGGCGGCTGTCGCCGTTGCCGCACTGCTTGTGTTCGATATCGATGCTTACGCCGCTGGCGTGATGATCGCGGCCGCGTCGTTGCCGGTTGCTGGCAACGTTTACATCTTGGCACAGCACTATGGTGTCGCCCCATCCCGCGTCTCTGCCTCGATCCTGATTTCGACTGCGATCAGTGTTCTGAGCGTCTCTGTCGTCATTGCGTGGGTGACAAGTTTCTAAAGCTGCGCTAGCCCTTGAAGAAACGAAAGGGCGTGTCATGGAAGTTTTATCTGAAAATCGCTGCTATGGCGGCACGCAGGGTGTTTATTCTCATACCTCTGCGGCCTGTTCGTGTGACATGACGTTTGCGGTGTTTCTGCCCGAAGAGGCGCAGCATGGCCCGGTCCCCGTTTTGTGGTTCCTGTCGGGGCTGACCTGCACCCATGAAAACGCCATGACCAAAGCAGGCGCGCAGGCCTGGGCGGCAGAACAGGGGATTGCGCTGATCTATCCCGATACATCGCCGCGTGGCGATGATGTGCCCAATAATGAGGCCTACGATCTGGGCCAAGGGGCTGGCTTCTATATTGATGCAACGCAGGCCCCTTGGGACAAGCATTTCAAGATGTGGACCTATGTGGCCGAGGAATTGCCTGCATTGCTGGCCGAAAAGTTCCCACTGGATATGTCGCGCCAGTCGATCGCGGGTCATTCGATGGGTGGTCATGGCGCTTTGACGATGGCGATGGCGTTGCCGGGGCGGTTCCGGTCGGTGTCGGCCTTTGCGCCGATCTGTCATCCCTTGGCAAGCGACTGGGGACGCAAACAGTTTGCCGCCTATTGGGGCGATGAGGCGAACTGGGGCCCGCATGATGCGACCGTGTTGATGAAGGACGTGGGCTTTGACGGTCCGGTCCTGATCGACACCGGCACCGACGATCAGTTTGGCAATTTGCTGGGAACAGAGCATCTGGCGGCCGCTATGGCCGAGAAACGTCAGGAAGGACAGATCAGGCTTCAGAAGGGCTATGATCATTCCTATTTCTTTATCTCAACCTTCATGGAAGACCACGTCGCGTTCCACGCCGAAGCGCTTTATCGATGATCTACGTTGATGCCGATGCCTGTCCGGTCAAAGCCGAGGTGGAACGTGTCGGTACCCGTCACAAGATGCGCATGTTTGTGGTCTCGAACGGGGGCATTCGGCCTTCGCCCAATCCGTTTGTAGAGACAGTTGTCGTGCCAGACGGCCCTGATGTTGCGGATATGTGGATCGCCGACCGGGCGACCAAGGGCGATGTTGTGATCACTGGGGATATCCCCCTGGCGGCGCGTTGCATTGAGAACGGCGCGCTGGTGCTGAAACACAATGGTGAAGCTCTGACCCAAGCCAATATCGGCAATGTGCTGGCTACCCGCGATCTGATGGCCGACATGCGCGCGGCTGATCCGTTCCGGCAAGGTGGCGGTAAGCCCTTCGGCAAGGCGGACCGGGCGCGGTTTCTGGATGGGTTGGAACGCGCCGTCCGCGCGGCGGCACGGTTATGAAACAGATGTCGCCTGCCAAGCTCGGTGCGATCTGTGCGGCGATTTCCGTTGTGTTCTTTTCGATCAATGATGTGGCCATCAAGTTTCTGAGCGGGGGGTACGCCCTGCATCAGGTGGTACTGATCCGCTCGGTTATCGGTCTTTTGGTGATCGTGGTGATCATTGCCCCGATGACGACAGGCTGGGCCATCGCCCGCACCAAACGGTTGCCCATGCATATGCTGCGCGGGTTGTGCGTTGTTTTCGCCAATATGACGTTCTTTCTGGGGCTGGCGGCGATGCCATTGGCGGATGCCGTGGCGATTTTCTTTGTCAGCCCGCTGGTGATCACCATGTTCTCGATTCTGTTTCTGGGCGAGGTCGTCGGCCCCCGCCGCTGGGTCGCAATTGCTGTGGGATTTGTGGGTGTTCTGGTGATGATGCGCCCCGGCACGCAGGCCTTCCAGGTTGCATCTTTACTGCCGCTGGCGGCGGCGTTCTGCTATGCGGGCATTCACATCATCACCCGCCGCATCGGTGGCACCGAGAGCGCGACGACAATGGCGTTCTATATCCAGATCATGTTCATCATTGTGGGTGTCCTTTTTGGTCTGATCGTGGGCGACGGGCGCTTTGGCGATCAGTCCGACCCATCACTGGCGTTCCTGTTCCGGGCATGGAGCTGGCCTGTGCCCGCCGACTATCCGGTGTTTGCCATTATCGGGATTGGGATCGGTATCGGCGGATATCTGATTTCGCAAGCCTACCGGGTTGCCGAGGCGTCGTATATCGCACCGTTTGAATATCTTGCCCTGCCAATGTCAGTTGTCTTTGGGATGCTGGTTTTTGACGAATATCCCGGCGGATGGGACTATCTGGGGATGGCGCTGATCTTAGGGGCGGGCCTGTTCACAATCTGGCGCGAGGCGCAGACCAAGCCTGATGCTTTACAGCGCCCCTTGCAGCGTTAATCTGAGCGAAGGCAAAACGAGGGCAGTAATGATACAGGTGCAAGCGGTGGTCTTCGATATCGGCAACGTGCTGATCGAATGGCAGCCGGAACGGTTCTATGACAGCGTGATTGGTGAGACGCGCAGGCGGGCGATGTTTGCCGCGATTGATCTGCATGGCATCAATGACGTGGTCGACCGGGGCGGAAACTTTCGGGACACGATCTATGCCGCCGCCGAGGCCAACCCCGACTGGCGTGATGAGGTGACCATGTGGCACGACCGCTGGATTGAAATGGCGGCCCCGCCGATTGATCATTCCGTGCGTTTGCTGCGGGCCTTGCGTGCCGCGAAGGTTCCGGTTTTCGCGCTAACGAACTTCGGCATTCAGACCTTTGAAGTTGCCGAACCGGTCTACCCGTTTCTGGCTGAATTCGACCGCCGCTACATTTCAGGCCATATGGGCGTCATTAAACCAGAGTTGCCAATCTACGAGATGGTCGAAGCCGATTGCGGCGTGCCGCCCGCTGGTTTGCTTTTCGCTGATGATCGCATCGACAATATTGATGTCGCAGCTGCGCGTGGTTGGCAGACCCATTTGTTTGACGGACCGCAAGGTTGGGCGGATCGTTTGGTGGCCGAAGGTTTGCTGACAAAGGAGGCCGCGCAATGATCGAGATTATTCCCTTTGCCGAAGGCCAGAAAAACCTTGATTGGCTGGCGCTGATTGATGCCTTGGCCGCGGGCCACAACGGCCCAAAGGCCGAGGTGGCCGATGTGTTCCTTTACGAGGGCGACAACACCTTGCTTAACCGGTCTGCATGGATTGCGGGGCTGGGGGTGGCTGTCAAATGCGCTACGATATTTCCGGGCAACAAGGCGCTAGGAAAGCCGGCGATTGCGGGCGCGGTAAATCTCTTTTCTGGTAAGGACGGGGCGCTAGAGGCGATCCTTGATTTTGCTTTGGTCACGAAGTGGAAAACGGCAGGTGACAGCCTATTGGCGGCGCGGCGGTTGGCGCGCCCGGACAGCAAGAATATCCTGATTGTTGGGGCGGGCACGGTCGGGCATTCCTTGCGCGAGGCGTATGGTGCCGCGTTTCCTGACGCGCAGTTCACCGTGTGGAACCGCTCGGCTGCGGGTGCGGCAGAATTGCAGGCAGCCTTCCCGGATATGGCCATCGCAGAAGATCTGGAAACGGCAGTCAAGCGTGCTGATGTGATTACATCGGCCACGATGACCACAGAACCGATTATCAAAGGTGATTGGCTGCAACCGGGCCAGCATATCGACCTGATCGGCGCTTACCGCCCCGACATGCGCGAGGTTGACGACGCAGCGCTACAGCGTGCGCGTGTTTTTGTCGACAGCAAGGAAACGACCGTAGGCCATATCGGCGAATTGAAGATCCCCATCGCCGCCGGAGCCTTTGATCCGGGCGACATTGTGGCGGATTACTATGATCTTGCCGCATTTTCTCGCCATACAACTGACGAAATTACGCTTTTTAAGAACGGCGGTGGCGCCCATCTTGATCTAATGACCTGCCGCTACATTCTGGAGGCCTGGCAGCGTTCAGACTAAAGGCAAAAAGACTTCAGTGAGCGGGAGGCGCGGATTGTGATGTGGTGGTGGTCAGCGGTGACATTGGCGGTCCTGGCCTTGGCGGTTTGGCCGTTTCGCGCAGAGCGGCAAAAACCCGACGTTACCGTCGAACACCGGTTTCGTGCGGAGGGTGAATTTGCACACCTGTCCCAAGGTATCACGTTTTATCGCTGGTTCGGCCCGGCCCGTGGCCCCGTGGCCGTTGTTGTGCATGGTCTGAACGCCCCGTCTGAAGGTATGCACGCGCTTGCCGAAAGTTTGGGAGAGTTGGGTTATCGCGTGCTGGTCTACGACCTATATGGGCGTGGTCTGTCGGATGCGCCCAAAGGATTGCAGGACCGCGCTTTTTTTCTGCGCCAGTTGACCGATCTATGTCACGTGCATGACCTGCGCGAGGATATCACCATTGTGGGGTATTCTATGGGCGGCTCGATCGCGACGGCATTTGCTATCGCCAATCCCTACATCATCAAGCGTGTGATCCTGCTGGCCAGTGCAGGTGTCCGCACAAGGGAAAGCCGGTTCTCGGGTTTTTGCCGCCGCGTGCCGTTTCTGGGCGACTGGCTGCATTTGCTGTTTGGCGCGGCGCGAATTGGACGACGCATCCCCCAAGACGGGGTCACCCGCGAGATGGATCGCATTCACCGCGCCCAACGCAAGCAGTTGGCGCGGCGCGGCTTTCTGCCCGCGCTGTTGTCGTCCCGCCGCGGCATGCTGAGCGAGACGCAAGAGCAGGAACACCGCCAGTTGGGCCGAAAGGCGATCCCCGTCATTGCGATCTGGGCGCAAAATGATAGCGTCATTCCCTTGCGCGCCATTGGTCTGCTGGCCGAGTGGAACCGCAAGGCCCGGCAAGAGATGATCGAGGATGCCGACCACGATCTGCCCTATACTCATAGCAAGGAGTTGACCGAGGCGCTGCGCGAGACATTGCGCGACTGACCTTTCGTCTGGACCCATGCCGCGCTATCCAGCTTTCATGACAGTGCAAGACGCTTATCAATTGGCCGTAGACGCCGGAACCCTGCGCGAAGATGACGCCCAGCTTGCAGTCTTGCCAGAGCTGGAGCGGATCCGCGCCGCGATGGACATGCCCGTTGCGAAACGTGGCCTTTTTCGCAAAGCCCCGCCGCCCGAACCTGGCCTATATATGTGGGGTGGTGTCGGGCGCGGAAAATCCATGTTGATGGATCTGCTTTACGAACAGGTTGATGCCCCCAAGCAACGCAGCCATTTTCACGCGTTCATGCAATGGGTCCATGCCGAAATGACACAAGCGCGAAAGTCCGGAGTTGATGACGCACTTGCCCCGGTTGCCGCCAAATTGACCGACACGGTGCGTTTTTTGGCTTTTGACGAAATGCAGATCACCGACATCACCGATGCGATGATTGTGGGTCGTCTGTTTGAGGCGTTGATTGCAGGCGGCGTCACGGTCGTGACCACGTCCAACCGCCCACCCAGTGATCTTTATAAAGACGGTCTTAACCGTCAGCTTTTCACCCCGTTCATTGCGCAGCTGGAAGAGCGGATGGTGGTGCATGAGTTGATCAGCCCCACGGATTATCGTCAGGATCGCCTTGCCGGCACGCCCAGTTATTTTACTCCCAATGATTCCGATGCGCGTCAGGCGATCAGCGAGATTTGGCAAAAGCTGAGCAATGACATGTCAGAGCCTCTGGTGCTGCACGTCAAAGGCCGCGAGGTCGAGCTGCCTGACTTTCACAACGGGGTGGCCCGCGCAAAGTTCTTTGATCTGTGTGGCAAGCCTTTGGGGGCAGCGGATTATCTCGCCTTGGCCGATGCTGTCCGTGTCCTGATCCTTGAGGATATACCGGCCTTGTCGCGCCATAACTTCAATGAGGCCAAACGCTTTGTCACGCTGATAGATGCGCTTTACGAGGCTAAGGTGCAGTTGATCGCAACAGCGGCGGCCACACCAGAGATGCTTTATGTTGAGGGCACAGGCACGTTTGAGTTCGAACGAACAGCCAGCCGTCTGCGCGAAATGCAATCGGCGGATTGGGGTGTTTAAAACCGCTCCGCCCGCAACACTTGCGCGTCGGTGATACTGACCACGCCGATGTGTTTTTCGACCACGGTAAATGCAGCCTCAAGCAATGCGTCCAGACGCTCTGGTTTGATCAGGCAAACCACAGTCACCATGCCTGCGCGACCTACTTGGCCTTCGCGCGTCCATTTGCCAGATCGTCCTGACCCGCCACGCACCGGCAGCACGGTATAGCCTGTCACCCCCGCGTCCGTCATGGCGTCGGTCAACCGCCGTTCCAGCGGGGCTTCGATCACAATCTCGACCCGTTTTGCGATATGTGTTTCCATTGTCAGCCTCCGGCAATCATTTGCGCAGCCGCCAGATATAGCGGAATACCCAGCGTCAGGTTGAAGGGGAAGGTCACACCCAAGGACAGCGTCAGATAGACGGATGGGTTCGCCTCCGGCAGGGCCACGCGCATGGCCGCTGGCACAGCGATATAGCTTGCCGATGCGCTTAGTACCATCATCAGGACGACCCCGCCCAGCGAGAGCCCCACCATCATCCCAGCGCCAAGACCGATAGTCGCCCCGACAATCGGCATCAGGATGGCAAAGCCAACGGCCCCCAGTCCCAGAACGCCGCGCGACTGGCGTAACCCGCGCCCTGCAATCAGACCCATGTCTAGCAGGAAGAGGCACAGCACCCCTTTGAAAGGTGAGACGATGAAGGAACTGATTTCCGCCAGGCCATCCTCGCCCGTAATCGCGCCGATGAAAAACGATCCGACCAAAAGCACGATAGAGCCGTTCAGCAGCAGTTCGCGCATTAATCCGGGTTCCATCTTGCCGCCAGAACCGCTGCGCGCCACCAGCCAAAGGGCCGACAGAATGGCCGGGGCCTCCATCACGGCGGCGACGGCGACCATATAGCCTTCGGCGTCAATCATCTGCCCTTCAAGCACGGATGTTGCCGCCACGAAGGTGACGATACTGATTGAACCATAATGTGCGGCGACGGCGGCGGCATCGACATTGGACAGGCCGGTGAGTACGCGCAGCAGTGCAAAGGCGATCAAAGGCAAACCAAAGGACAGCACCAACCCAGCAACCAGCGACAGGATCAGTGTCTGGTCGACGCCATGGGCGCTGACCGCGACGCCGCCTTTGAAACCGATGGCAAATAGCAGGTAGATCGACATGCCTTTGGCCACGGCCTCGGGGATAGTCAGATCGGACCGGGCAAGTGCGGCCGCCAACCCCAAGGCAAAGCTGAGGATGATGGGCGAGATCAGATTCTGACCCGCCAGTGAAAGGATGTCCTGCATCTGAGCCCTTAGATCGGTTTAAAGGCGGCTGTCTTGGGGTCGTAGGCTTCGATAATGCCTTCGCCGATGTCGTTCCACAAACCGTGAAGCGATAGGCGTTCGCTTTCGACAGCGGTTTTCACAAAGGGAAAGCTCATCAGGTTTTCAAGCGAGATCACGACAGAGGCCTTTTCGAGAACCCTTTTGCGGGTTTCGTCATCGCCCTCTGGCAGGTCGGCGTAGCCGGGGCGTAGGATTTCCATCCAGCGCCCAACAAAACTACTGGAGTCCTCCAACTCGGGGGCGTTGCCCGCGCACATGTTGTAGCACCCTTCGACCCCGCCACAGCCCGAATGCCCCACCACGATCAGATGCGCGACCTTGAGGCCGGTAACCGCATATTCTACGGCGGCAGACGTACCATGGTGTTGCCCGTCGGGATCAAAGGGCGGCACCAGATTGGCGATATTGCGGTGGATAAAGAACTCGCCCGCGTCCGCTTCAAAGATCGAAGTGACGTTCACCCGGCTGTCGCAACACGAGATCACCATAGAGCGCGGGTGCTGTCCGTCCTCGGCCAGGCGGCGGTACCAACCACGGTTATCTTTATAGGACGTGGCCTTCCACCCGTGGTAGCGGTTGATCAGATAAGCGGGCAGCGGGCAGGCATATTTCATAGCTCAGACTTTCGTGTGTTTGCCACTGAATACGTCGCATTTTCCTGAATTTCGAGAGATAATTTGCCTCTGTCTCAACCTTCTGAGAACCATATCGCGTTAATACAGCCCAATGAAGCATGTAGAGTACCCTTTGAAGCCAGTGCCGTCTGAAACAGCGGATGTCATTGTCTTGCCGCGCCTGCGTTGCGCCAATATCGACCCTGATCCGCTGGCGCGACTTGTCGCCGAAGCGGACGCCGATGCCGACTGGTTCAAGGCCGAAGATGTGATGTGCCGGATGCTTGAAGATGCCGCTGCACAGCTGGATCTTTTGCAGCGTCATCTGTCGCGCCGCGATTTTGCCGCGATGGGCAGGCCGTCGCGCCGTATTGAAACGGTCGCGACCCATCTTGGTTTGACCGAAGTGGCCACCGCTGCGGGTCATGTAGGCCAATGCGCCAGCCAAAAGGGTGGCCCGGCACTTGATGCCACATTGGCACGGTTGGAACGCGGCTTTGATGTGGCCGTTTGCGAGGTTTGGAACTTTCGCGAGATGTGAGGCACTTGCAGGTTTCGGACGGCGGGTTAGGGTGTCTCAAATTCACCACCCAAAGGACGCACCATGCCGCTTTCATTTGCTGACCCGACCGATGATGCCATCCCCCTTCACGTGGTCACCCCAGATGATCTGGATGCAGCGCTTGACGGGTTGTCCGCGCAATCGCGAGCTTGGTCAAAGGCGCAGGGGTTCAGCGCGGCATTGGGTGAGATCCTGATCCTACCTGAAGGTGACGGTGAGATTGCCGGCGTTCTGGTCGGTTATGGTACGCCCGCCCGCCGCGCCAGGGGTCGGTTCCACATCGGGGCCGTGGCGCGCCAACTGCCGCAGGGTGTCTATACAATTGTCAGCGGGTTGGATGATGCGGACCTCGACGAAGCTGCCCTTGCGTGGCTCCTGGCCGCCTATCGCTATAATCGTTATCGCAAACCGCCAGAACCGATTGCACAACTCGTCGCCCCCAAGGGGGTTGATGCCAAACGCATATCGATTATCGCCAATGGCGAGGCGTTGACCCGCGAATTGATCAACACCCCCGCCTCGGACATGGGGCCGGCAGAGCTGGAAGAGGCGTCGCGCACGCTGGCCTCCAGCCATGAGGCCGAAATCAATGTGATCACCGGCGATGATCTGGTCTCTTCCAATTTTCCGATGATCCACACTGTCGGCCGTGCCTCGGATCGCGCGCCACGATTGATTGATCTGCGCTGGGGCGATGCAGGCCCGCAACTGACACTGGTGGGCAAGGGCGTGTGCTTTGACACCGGTGGCCTGAACATCAAGCCCGGCGGATCAATGGGTCTGATGAAAAAGGATATGGGCGGTGCCGCCACCGTGCTTGGACTGGCCCATATGATCATGGCGCTTGAACTGCCCCTGCGTCTGCGCGTTCTGATCCCGGCCGTTGAAAACTCCATCGCAGGCAATGCTTTTCGCCCGCAGGATATCCTGACTTCGCGCAAGGGCCTGACGGTTGAGATCAACAACACCGATGCCGAAGGGCGGCTGGTGCTGGCCGATGCGCTCACCTTGTCGGATGAGGACGATCCTGATCTGGTGATCTCAATGGCGACGCTGACGGGGGCTGCACGTGTGGCCGTTGGCCCCGATTTGTCGCCTTTCTACACTGACAATGACGCCCATGCCGCCGCCTTGGCGGCTGCGGGGCACGCTGTGGCTGACCCGCTGTGGCGGATGCCATTCCACGACCCCTATGAAGAGATGATCGAACCGGGCATTGCCGATCTTGATAACGCCCCCAAAGGTGGCTTCGCGGGCAGCATCACTGCCGCATTGTTTCTGCGCCGCTTTGTAGAAAGCCCTTACGTGCATTTCGACATCTATGGCTGGCAGCCAAGCCCGGCCCCGTCTCGTCCTAAAGGGGGTGTCGGCATGGGGGCCCGTGCTGTTCTTGAGGCATTGCCAAGGATACTTGACCTGTGAGTGATCGCCGCCTGACACCGACCAATGGGCGCGTGGCGGCGATGCATCTGGCCGGGCAGGTAGAGGCTGATACTTTTACCGAAGGGTGGACGATGCAGATTGCCCAACCTGTTGTTGATCTTCTTGCCAGTCCAGACGGGCCACGTGACCGTCAACTTTTGTTGGGCGCAGAAGTGACCGTGTTCGAAGATCAGGGTGGCTGGGCCTTTGTGCAGGCAGCAGATGGATACGTCGGTTTTGTGGATGCCGCGCAGTTGGCCGATTGTGTGGCTGTGAACCACGTAGTGGGAACCTTGGCCACACATGCCTATGCGGCGGAGGATTTCAAATCAGCCGATCTGTTGCAATTGCCTTTCGGCGCAAGGGTCCGGGTGCTGGATGAACGTCGCAAGTTTTTTGAGACCAACGCGGGTTTCATTCCCAAAAAACACCTGCGCTCGCTTGATCACTCATTTGCGGACCCGGCGACTGTCGCACAGCTGCATTTTGGCGTGCCTTATCTTTGGGGTGGGAATTCGACCCGAGGCATTGACTGTTCTGGCTTGATCGCCGCCAGTTTGACCGCCTGCGGTCTGCCATGCCCTGCAGATAGCGACATGCAGCTTGATGGGCTGGGGCAGGCCGTGGATAGCCCCTATCAGCGAGGTGATCTGTTGTTTTGGCAGGGCCATGTGGGAATGATGGTGGATGCAGAAACGATGATCCATGCAAATGCCCACCATATGGCCACGGTGTATGAGCCGATCTCGCGTGCCATCACCCGGATCGCCGCGCAGGGCGATGGGGATGTACTAGCGCACAAGCGCCTCTGACTACTCAACCGCCCGGATCAGCTTGCGCTCCAACACCCGCAGCACCTGCCGCAGGTCATTGCCGCGCTTCAAAATCTGGCCATCCATCCCGATCACTGCGTATTGCCCTTGGCGCAACCGCAGCTTGGGCCGTTTCTCGATCCGATAAAGCGGGTTTTCTGCCGTATGACGGAAAACTGAAAACACAGCGACGTCGCGCAGATGCGAAAGCCCATAATCGCGCCATTCGCCCGCTGCGACCATCCGGCCGTACAGGCTGAGAATCACATTGAGTTCTGTGCGGTGAAACGCAACCTGTTCGGGCGCATGAAATTGTGAGAGGGATTGCATGGTCATACCCAAGACTTGCCGCAAACCCCTGCAAAATCAAGAGTCCTGATCCTGCTGCCCTTTTTCCGACACAAAATCAACACGAACGCGTCACGGGTCCAGCCCACTGGGAACACAACTGCTGGCAATAGTCAGGTCATAGCGAAATGCTACCCCGATGTCGCGGTCAATAGCCCCCACCCAGTTCGTGACATCGGGGAACTTTCGGTTCCCCCATAAGTCAGCCACAATTGATCGTCCCGATCACGTTGTCTTCGCCAATCATAAAGTTAATCCGTCCCGGCCGGAAATCCTGTGTGACCAGATCACCGGGCCGGATCACCCGTACCATGCCAAGATGCAATCGTGTTTCCAGCGCAGTGACATCCTGTCCGATCAGCCCGGCAAAATTCGCGGCGCCGCAGGTATCTTCCAGTTGAGGGGGCAGGGGCGGCGGGGCGGCTGTGCAGCCTGCCAACACGATAAGGGCCATCAATCGTTTCATGCCACCATTGTCCCTGCTTTTATGCGCTATGCAAGTCCGTGCTTGAAATCTTGCGGCGGTTGTTTGATCGTCTGCGTAAGGAATTGACGGAGGATCAATGATGCGAACACGTGCAGCCGTGGCACTGGAAGCGGGCAAACCGCTTGAGGTAATGGAAGTGAACCTTCAAGGCCCCAAGGCGGGCGAGGTACTGGTGGAAATCAAAGCCACAGGAATTTGTCACACCGATGAGTTTACCCTGTCCGGTGCTGATCCCGAGGGCATGTTCCCAGCGATCCTTGGCCATGAAGGGGCCGGTGTCGTGGTTGAGGTCGGTGAAGGTGTGACCAGTCTGAAACCGGGCGATCATGTCATCCCGCTTTATACGCCGGAATGTCGTGAGTGTGATTATTGTCTGAACCCGAAAACAAACCTGTGTCAAAAGATCCGCTCCACCCAAGGGGCCGGTGTGATGCCGGATGGCACCTCGCGTTTCTCGATGCTCGATGGGACGCCGATTTTGCACTACATGGGCTGTTCGACTTTTGCCAACCACACTGTGCTGCCAGAGATCGCGCTGGCGAAGGTCCGCGACGACGCGCCGTTTGATAAGATTTGCTATATTGGCTGCGGTGTGACGACGGGAATCGGGGCGGTGATTAACACCGCTAAGGTCGAGATTGGATCGACAGGCATTGTCTTTGGTCTGGGCGGTATTGGCCTGAATGTCATTCAGGGGCTGCGTCTGGCAGGCGCCGATCAGATCGTGGGTGTTGATCTGAACCCCGGCAAGGTGCCCATGGCCGAAAGATTTGGCATGACCGATTTCGTGAACCCAAAAGATGTAGACGGCGATCTGGTTGCCCATCTGGTAGAACTGACGGGTGGCGGTGCGGACTACACCTTTGACGCCACTGGCAATGTGCAGGTCATGCGCACAGCCCTGGAGGCCGCCCATAAGGGCTGGGGTGAAAGCATCATTATCGGGGTTGCCCCTGCCGGTGCCGAGATTTCGACGCGACCTTTCCAACTGGTCACAGGCCGCAGCTGGCGCGGGACGGCCTTTGGTGGCGCGTCGGGCCGGACGGATGTGCCCAAGATCGTGGACTGGTACATGCAGGGAAAAATCGAAATTGACCCGATGATCACACACAAGCTGAGCTTGGATGACATCAACAAGGGCTTTGATTTGATGCATGCTGGTGAGTCGATCCGGGCCGTGGTCGAATTCTAAAGACTACGCCTTAAACGCATTGGCCCGGTCGGTGACCGGGCCTTTTGTTTTGTAGGACTGAAGTTGCGCAGGGGCGTGGGCGGATTGTGCAAATCTATCAGTCGGCCGTTGCGAGCGGAGGAGTTTGGCGGTGAAACGTATGCTCGGCGGTGGGTCGAAATCCTGACCGAGGCTTATCGTCGTAGCTTAGAGCGTTCCGAATTGGATTAGGTCTCCACCCCGTAACGCGCCATAAACATCTCAACGGCACCGTCGACCACGCGCATTTTTTCATCACGGGTGAAATCGTCGGTCATGTTAAATACCATGCGCGGAAAGAGGTCGGCCTTGCACAGCTCGTGGAACTGTTCGGCGGCAAGTTCGATATCAGTGATTTTCAATTCGCCCTTGGCTACGGCCTTTTGGAAATACTCGACCAAACGGTTGCGGATCAAAAGCGGCCCGCTTTCGTAGAATTCACGTCCCAGTTCGGGAAAGCGGTCGCTTTCGCCCACACAGATGCGGAAGATGCGTTTGCCGAATTGAGATGTGATAAAATCGACCATTTCCATCGCAATATCGCAAAGGACCTTCTGCACAGGGGCGTCCATATCGATGGTTTCGATCGCGTGATCGGCCTGCCGCGCACATTCGGTCTTGGCCACCTGCATGAACAGGAAACGTTTGTCAGGGAAATAGCTGTAGAGCGTCGCCTTGGACACGCCTGCCGCTTTGGCAATGTCATCTACAGATGCCCCTTCAAACCCATCTGACAAAAAGACTTGTCGGGCGCCTTCAAGCACCTGATCAAATTTCCGTCCTTTTTTGGGTTCTATCGTGCCATCGGGCATCATGTTCCTCCCTGGATGCCGCCAATCATAAACTGATCAGTTCACTTGCGGCAAGGGTGTTTGGGCGATGGGGCCGGGGGGATGAGGGCCCCATCGCCGGTGGCGTTACTTGGACGTCGTTGTGCAAGTTTCGCCAGAGAGTGTCGTTAGATCAGCGCAGCCCTGGTTCACATCTGGGGAGGTGACAGGAGGATAGGTCAGCGTTGGAAAGTTGACCGAGAACGACAATGCGGAAGCGGGTGCGGCGACGCTCACAAAAGCGACGGCGGCAATGGCAAGAAGAGAACGTGTCATCGTGTTTTCCTTCGGTGCTGTTTCATTCACAACGCAATAACTAAACAGTTCAGTTCAGATTGCAAGGATAAAATGAACTGATCGGTTCACTTTTTTCACTTGAGACTTTTCAGGTAATTCCTACTTTAGAATTATTCTAACTTAGGAGCATCTCATGATCCCCGGATTCGCCCATCGCCGTCGTTTCAAAGATCTGTCAGAGCAAGAGGTGCTCGCCCTCGCGATCTCATCCGAAGAGGACGATGCAAGAATCTATCGCAGCTATGCAGAATTGCTACGCGAGGATTTTCCGGCCTCTGCGGCTGTCTTTGACGGCATGGCTGTGGAAGAAGACGGGCACCGCCACCTGTTGATTGAGTTGCACCGCGACCGCTTTGGTGAGGTGATCCCATTCATCCGCCGTGAGCATGTCTCTGGTTTCTATGCCCGCCGCCCGGTGTGGCTGGTCGAGAACCTTGGGCTGGATCGAATCCGTGACGAGGCTGCCCAGATGGAGCGTGATGCCGAACGCTTCTATCTGGCCGCAGCCGCCCGGACCAGCGATGCCCCCACCCGCAAGCTGTTGGGTGATCTTGCCGCGGCAGAGGCGAGCCACACTGAAAAAGCCAATGAACTGGCTGAGGAGCATGTGACCGGCAGTCAGAAATCCGACGAAGAAAGTGCCGCTCACCGCCAATTTGTGCTGACTTGGGTGCAGCCGGGCCTGGCGGGACTGATGGATGGATCAGTCTCAACGCTGGCACCCATCTTTGCCGTGGCCTTTGCCACGCAGGACACTTGGACGACGTTCCTTGTGGGACTGGCGGCCTCTGTTGGTGCCGGCATCTCGATGGGTTTCACCGAAGCCGCATCCGATGATGGTCAAATCTCAGGCCGGGGGTCGCCTTACAAGCGTGGTTTCGCCTCGGGCATCATGACCACGATAGGTGGGTTGGGCCATGCACTGCCCTACCTGATCACCGATTTCTGGACTGCGACGACGATCGCCCTGATTGTCGTCTTTGTAGAGCTTTGGGCGATTGCATGGATTCAGAACCGCTATATGGACACGCCCTTTGCCAAGGCCATCTTTCAGGTGGTTCTGGGCGGTGCCTTGGTCTTTGCGGCCGGCGCGTTGATTGGTTCGGGATAGACGTTGCGCACCATTGTCGTGGCCGATCGGAAACCAAAGAAAATACGAAGCCAACCAATCGACTGCGTCTGCACCTCTTTGAACCCTTCGTGTAGATAAAGTGATTTGGCGCGTGGGTTGGTGTCGATGACGTCAAGCCGCACCACGTCATACCCGCGCCGCTTTGCCTCTGCGCTGATTGCATCAAGCAGGGCGGTGCCCACCCCTTTGCCCCGTGCCTCGGGTGCCACGAATAGCCCGTCCATCAGGAACCGTTCGTTTTCGGTGTCCCGCTCCAGCGCTGCCAACAAAAGGATGCGGATGCTTGCCCCGACCCAGCCATAGACACGGCGCAGATCGGTGAATGTGCCACCCACCAATGCGCCTTGCATCGTTTTGAACCCCGCGATGCCCAGAAGACGCCCGTCTTGGTCATGCGCGCAAATGCCATGGTCTGACCGCAAGACAGCCCGGATAAAGCGCAGCGCCTGATATTTTGGACCCAACACAAAGCCGAGCTTTTGCCCAAACGCCTCCCAATAGAGTGCTGCGACCTCGTCACGGTCGGCGTCTGGAATACCGATGGAAATCTTCATGCATCAAAACTCTTGAATGATAGGAATGGGACTAGGTCGCCTTTTTGGATTGTCTGCGCAGGGTCGCTGAGTTCAACCAGACCTGTGGCCCAGCTTAGCCCCGACACCCGGCCGGACCCTTCAGAGGCGAATGTTTCCACTTTGCCGTCCGTGATCCGCGCGCGCAGGTATTCGCGCCTGCCTTCTTTCTTGGATTTGGAAAAGCCAGCGGGCAGCATGTAGCGCACCGGCTCTGACCAGGTGCTGCCTGCCATGACCCGCAAAGCCGGGTGGGCAAAGATAAGCGCGCAGACCATGGCCGCCACCGGATTGCCCGGCAGGCCAAAGACCGGTGTGCCGTCCCAGACCCCCAAGGCCAAGGGCCGTCCGGGTTTCATGGCTATACGCCAAAGCGCGAACGAGCCGGTGTTCGCCAGCAGCGCCGACATGTGATCCTCATCCCCCGCTGAAGCCCCACCAGAGGCGATGATCACATCACAGCGCGCGGCCCCTGTGTCCAGCATGTCGCGCAGCACCGCGCGATTATCAGGTGCGCGCCCCAGATCGATGACGTCATATCCGGCCTGATCAAAGAGGGCCGCCAGCATGGGCCGGTTGGCGTCATAGATTTGCCCATCCGTGGCTGTGTCTCCTGGGTCGCGCAACTCATCACCTGTTGAGAGCACACCAACCCGCAAGCGGTTGCGCACCGTCACGGCACCAATCCCGGCGGCGGCAAGCATGCCAACATCAGCGGGGGTGATCTTGCGGCCCTTGGTCAGGACGGTTTGCCCTGCTTGCATATCTTCCCCGGCGTCGCGTGCGTTGGCACCTTTTTTGAGCGGACCATAGAAACTGACGACGCCCGCATCCACTGTGACGTCTTCCTGCAAGACGACAGTATCGACGCCCGTGGGCAAATTGGCCCCGGTCAGGATGCGGATCGCCTGGCCCTTCGGCACGGTGCCCTCAAACGGTGCGCCCGCCGCAGAGCGGCCTATCACAAGCGGTAGGCTGTTCAGGCCTTCGGGTGCGGGTCCTGCGAACCCATATCCATCAACAGCAGAATTGGGGGCCGGGGGATGTGCGCGCTGCGCTGTGGCGTCCCGTGCCAGAACCCGCCCCGCCGCGTCGCCAACCGCGATGTCGTCCGTACCTGTCACGCAGTGCAAATGTGATTGCAGATGCGCCAGAGCTTCATCCACCGGCGTCCAATGCGCGCCTTGCGGCATGGCGAAACAGTCGTTCTTAAGTGGAGGCGGGGTAGGGGCCAGTGCGGCGCGCAAAGCGTCGGCTTTGCCTGCCCCCAGCACCCAGCCTTCGGGTGTGGCCGGGATATCCATAAGGACGGCCAGCGCATCCGGCGACATGTTTGAAAAGGCGCGGGCGTAGAGTGACACCTGTGATGCGTCGCGGATCGGGTGCGGGTCAGCCGCAACCAGTTCCCGCAAGGTCGAGAAATAGGTCTCAGCCAGTACGATCTGCGCATCGGGTGCCTCAAAGGGCCAAACCCTCAGCGTTCCGGCAAACCGTTGGCGCAGCCGTGCCAGCATCGGCAAGCCCATGATAACCTGCCCACCAACAGCCCCAGCCCCGGCAAGTTGCCAAGGGGAAAAGCTGCCGGGAACGGCGATATCGGCTGCACGTTTTTCTGGCAGGCCGTGATCGCGCCGCGCGTTGCCCTTGCGCGGCAGATGATCAATGTCGCGCTTGAGCCCGTTGAACCAGAACGGCCCAACCCCCGGAAACTGTGCGTTGATCTCTCCGGCTAGGTCGAACCGATTGTTGCTGTCGGGGGTATCGGTGACGCGGGCGGCGAACCAATCCCACAGCGCCAGCGTGTCTTCTGACCCGATCAATTGTGTGGCGAAACCAGTTGGGTAAGCAAAGCAAAGATCGAAACCCACAAGAACGCGGCGCCCCTCGGCCTGCAGTCTGGATAGGGTCTGGATGATCCAATCTTCGGCAAGCTGCCGGTTGCGCAGATAAACGGGTGCCTCGGCAATGCCCTTCGTGGCAAGGCAGGCCCAGATCGCGTCTTTGACGGGTTTTGCACCCCGGTCGTTGCCGCCGGACCAATCCACCATCAAGACGGTGTCAAAGCTCACAAGCCCACCTCGGTCAGGATGAAATCGGCGATGGCCGTGGTGTTGTTGAGGTCAAAGACAGGGCGGTCGGACGTCAGTTCGGTGTCGCTTGCAATGGCCTTGATCGTCGCATCGTCATTGGCAATTAGCGGATTGCCCGTCGCCCCGCGGAACGCCTCGACCTTGGGGTGGGCGTCTCGCTTATAGCCTTCCACCAGCACCAAATCGACTGGATCAAGTTTTTGGAGCAATGCGGCCAAAGGCGGCTCATCTGCGTTGCGTATCTCTGTCATGAGCGCCCAACGCGCCTTAGACGCCAGCAGTACCTGTTGCGCCCCCGCCGCCCGGTGCCGATAGCTGTCCTTGCCGGGGTGGTCGATGTCAAAGCTGTGGTGGGCGTGTTTGAGGGTCGAAACGGTGAAACCGCGTCCTGTGATTTCTGTCACCAATCGCTCCATCAATCCTGTCTTGCCTGCGTTCTTGTAACCCACGATGCCAAATATTCTCATAACATCGCCTTTGCTTGTGTCAGGTCTTCGGGGGTGTTGACGTTAAAGAAGGCCGCGTCGTCAGAGAAATGCGCAGTCGCGCAACCGTGTTTATCGGTCCAAAGCACAACCTTGCGCAGCCCGTCCTGCAAGGCGGTGCGCAGATCATCGCGCAAGGTCACAGGCCACAGCCCAAAGGTGGGGTGCCGCCCGTCCGGCGTGCGGGCCAACGCGATTTCCGTTCCAGCCTCTTCTGCGGCCAGCATCAGATGAGGTACCAGATCGCAGGGAAAGAACGGGGTGTCGGCGGCGGCGGTCACAATATGCGTTGCCCCGTGTTTGGCCGCCCAATCGAGGCCGGCAAGCACGCCCGAAAGCGGCCCTGCAAACCCGTCAATCGTGTCGCCGATCACGGGGAGGCCAAGGTTTGCAAAGCGCGTCGGATCACCATTGGCGTTGAGTGCGATCGTGTCGACCTGCGGCGCTAACCGTGCGATCACATGCCCGAGGATCGTATCATCGCCCAAAGACAGCAGCCCCTTGTCGCCGCCGCCCATGCGCGTGGCCTGACCGCCCGCGAGAATCACACCGAAGGGCTGTTTCATGCGGCTTGCTTCCAATGGTCGAGCTGCTGCATCACCGCTGCGGGATCATCAACCGCGCTGAGCGGCACAGAGAACGCGACCCCTGCGACCTGCAGGACAATGGCCTTTTTGCCCAGCTTGAGGTTTTCAATGGCCACCCAATCGGTCTGCCAAATGCTATGCGCGTTCTGGATGGTCATGCCCTTGGCGTCAAACAGGGCTGTCTGTTCGCCACGCCCATAGGGCGATGTGGCCGTCCTTTGCGCCAGAATGCGTAGCGGCATGTTCTGGGCGATCAGAAAGAACACCCCGGCCAATAGCGCGCCGATCCAGACATAGGACGGTGCGGTTTGTGGGGGATTGCCGCCAAGGATGACAATGGCAACGACAGCGCCTGCCCCGCCCATGCAGATCAAGAGGATGACGACCAAAGCGGCCACCATCATAGGCCAGCGCCAGCCACCCATAACCCAGCCAGAGCCAATGTTCATGGCTTCCAATATTGCTTTGGGGGTGGATCGATAGGGGATGCGAATAACCTTTGTCACCCCGCCCCCTTTCGCCCGGATTTACGCGGCTCATCTGCCACCTCTGCCGGATCTGCATCGCGGATCAATCGTTCTTCCCCTGCCAGACACACAAACCGCTGCCCTTTCATCCGCCCGATCAGGGTCAGTCCGACCTGTTGGGCAATCTCAACCCCCCAGGCAGTAAAGCCAGAGCGAGAGGCGAGTACGGGGATGCCCATCATCGCGGTCTTGATGACCATTTCAGAGGTAAGCCGCCCGGTAGTGTAAAGCGTCTTATCCGCCGCCGCGATACCTTCGGAAAGCATCCAACCCGCGATCTTGTCCACGGCGTTGTGCCGCCCAACATCTTCCATATAGACCAGTGGGCGATTGCCCTGACAGAGCACCGTGCCGTGGATCGCGCCCGCTTCAAGATATAGCGAAGGCGTGCGGTTGATGATGGCGGCGAGGGCATAAAGGTCGGATGTGCGCACGGGGGCGGCGGGCAGGGTGACCCCTTCCAGCCCTTCCATCATATCTCCAAAGACGGTGCCTACGGCGCATCCGCTAGTGCGGGTCTTTTTGCGCAGCTTGTCCTCATATGTCGTCTGAGAGGCGGTGCGGACGACAACGGTTTCAAGTTCCTCATCATAGTCGACGCCAGTGATCGCATCACCGTCATGCAACATCCCTTGATTGCGCAGAAACCCAAGCGCCAGATATTGCGGATAGTCCCCGATGGTCATCGCGGTGACGATTTCCTGTGCGTTGAGATAGATCGTCAGCGGGCGTTCCTCGACCACCTTCAAATCCACGGCAGCCCCGGTCTGGTCGGTGCCACGCACCGCACGGGTCAGCCGCGCTGCTGCCGGATCAGGCGCAATCAGATAGCCGGACGTGTCGTCAATACGCGCCAATTGTCATTCCCTGTTTGCCCAGTTATGCCTGTTGCAACGCGCTCAAGCTAGGGCAAAGCCATGACGACTTCCACTATGAAAACGCCAGCAAAATCGCCCTATTGGGCGGGTGTGCGTGATGGTGCTCCGTTCATCTTGATGGCGGTGCCCTTTGCGACCCTGTTTGGCGTCATTGCAACGGATGCGGGGCTGACCTTGGCACAGGCCATGGGGTTTACCGTTCTGGTGATCGCTGGCGCGGCCCAGTTTGCGGCAATTCAGCTGATGGTCGAGAACGCGAGCATTGCTTTCGTCTTGCTGGCGGCATTGGCGGTGAACCTGCGCATGGCGATGTACTCGGCATCACTCGTGCCTTATCTGGGTGCGGCACCGTTGTGGCAACGGGCCTGTGTGGCCTACCTTAATTTCGACCAGACCTATATCACGTCGGTTGCCCGCTATGAGGCCCGCCCAGAGATGAGCGTCTCTGACCGCGTGGCCTATTTCTTTGGCGTTGCAACGCCGATCACGCCGTTCTGGTTTGGCATGACGCTGGTTGGCATTCTCGCAGGGCAGGCCATCCCAGATGCCTGGGCGCTCGATTTTATCATGCCGATCATGTTTCTGGCCATGGTTGCCCCGATGCTGAAATCCATCGCCCACATCGCCGCGGCGGTGATGTCGGTGAGCGTTGCGCTGGCACTCAATAGCTTGCCTGCGGGCACGGGGCTGTTGATTGCGGCAGGGGCGGCAATGCTAACGGGCGCCTTGGTCGAAATCTGGATGGAAAGGCGCCGGGCATGACTTACACCGATGCTGAGATCTGGATCATCATCGTGGTCATGGGGGTCGGGACGTTCTTGATCCGATTTTCGTTTCTGGGTTTGATCGGTGACCGCCCGATGCCATCCTTCGTGCTGCGGTTGCTGCGTTATACTCCTGTGGCTGTGCTACCCGGTATGGTGGCCCCATTGGTGCTGTGGCCGGGTGCAACCGATGGGCAGACAGATCCTGTGCGCTTGCTGGCTGCAGGGGCGACCGTTTTGATCGGCTCGCTGACGCGCAGTGTGCTCTGGGCGATCACTGGCGGAATTTTCACGTTTTATAGTCTGGCGGGCCTTACTGCTCTACTCTGAGCGTGGCATCGATCCGGGCGGCGGCGACAGATTTGTCGGCCTCATCGGCCTCGCGGTATTCGCGCGTTTCGACACCGGGGATCAAGGCCACATCTTTTTCGATGTTGTTTGGGCTCCAGGTCTGGCGGACGCTTTCAAAGCCCGGCAACTGACGCAGAATGCGCGAGGTTGAGCGCGCGCACATCGCTTGCGGCACAGGACCGGCCTGAAGCACCAGATTGAGCGCACGTTCGGCGACCTCTGGCGCAACCTGCACCTTTTGGGCAGTGACGTAATAGGTCACGCGGGCATGAAAGCTGGCGTAAAACTCTTCCAAGCGCGGTGTCACGCCAAAAAGGACGTCATTGCGTTCGGGCATTTGCGTCTGGCGAAAGGACCCGGCCGGATCAAACATAACCCGCTGGCTGGCATTGACCAAAAGCCCGGTATGCGCGCCATTGTCCGATTGCACATTCTTGACCGTGTAGAGGGTCAGGTGCTTTGGGCCGGGCGCGCTGTGAATGGCCCGCGCAACAACGTCGTCAGGTGCCCAGACCTGTTCGGCAGAACAGGCCGACAAGGCCAATGGCAGGCCAATCAGAAAGCTGCGCCGATCCATCTGTCTTAGACGGCGATCAATGCCAGGAAGATCAGGAAGACGATAATTGCGATTGTGGCTTTGGTCGTCATGTTCATGAAGCCCTCAAAGGTCTTCTCTTGAACGGATGTGTCCATTTCGCCGTGCTTGTGTTCAGCCATTGTCAGGCTCCTTCGTCATTCGATTTGTTCTATCGCATAGATGATTCACGCGGTGCTGTCACCCAGTCAGGCAGTCACATCTTCATCACGGTCCAAAGCTGTGGCAAGCCGGAACCCGATCCGTTTCGGTTCAGGCTGATCGATATGCTTGGGGCTGGCGATCAGGGTGACGTTTAACTGGCTGACATGCTGGATAAGTTGGGTTTTTGCCCCCGCTTCATTCACGCCATAGTAGGTGATGATATCGGGGTCATAATAGCCCAGCCCTTCGATGCGGATTACGCCAGTATTGCCCCCCGCGAGGCCCAAACCGACCTCGTGATCGTTGTCCAACTGCTTTTCGAAGTTCTGGATATAAAGAATGATCCGCTCATAGGCCCATTGCGCGGGGCTTTTCGTGTTGGCAGGTTCGACCAGCGCCTTAGGCAGCGCCGATTCAGACACGCAAGGCGCATCGGGGTCGGTGTGGACCTCGCGCGTTTTGGGCAGAATGTCGTTTTCCAACACCTCGGCAGAGGTATCGATTTGCATCTTGGTCTCAGTCATAGGGGCACCGCGGTTGTTTCCTTGATTTCCTCCATAACGAAACTTGCTGAAATGTCCGAGACAGAAATCCGTGATGTCAGTCTTTTGTAGAACGCATCATAGGCAGGCACATCCGCGACACGCACCCGCAGCACATAGTCCAGATCGCCAGTCATGCGATAAGCGCCCACGACTTCGGGGAAGGCATGCAAGGTCGCCTGGAACTTCTTGAGCCAGTTGCCGTCGTGCGCGTTGGTCTTGATCAACACCATAACCGTCAAAGGCACGCCAACATGTGCGGGATCAACCAAGGCCACACGGGCGGTGATCACACCGGCCGCTTCCATTGCCTTGATCCGCCGCCAGCAGGCGTTGCGTGACAGGTTCACGGCATTGCTGACCTCATCCACCGAAAGGCTGGCGTCTTTTTGCAGTAATCGCAGGATCGTACGATCTGTTTTGTCTAATTTGTGTTCCATGGATGAGAATTTATCCCAAGTTTTTGCATTTTGGCAATCATGTTTGGGACAACTTTAGCCGGACACCAGTGTAATTTCTTTCTAAGCGAACAGGAGAGACCCATGTCAGACGCATCACAGCAGCCAAAACCTAGCAACGTCTTTGCGGCGATCTTTCTTGATCACCCCGCCACGGTGAACGAAACTTACTTTGGCCATATGCGGTTTGCCTTTGGGTTTGCATTCTGGCTTGGCATTGCCGCATTCGCGGCCCTCGTGCATGCGGTCATCCCTGCCCTTTGCGAAACCACCGCCAGCCGCATCCTGCACCGCTTGCACGCCCGTATCGAGAGCCGTCACTGATGTGTCGGATTGCGGCCTATACAGGCCCCGAGATCCCGCTTGAGAATATTGTCGTCCGCCCGTCCCATTCCCTGCTGGAACAAAGCCAGCATGCGTCAGAGGCCAAATTGGCCGTCAACGGCGACGGCTTTGGCATCAGTTGGTACGGTCCGAACGGTGATCTAGGGCTATACCGTGATGTCTTGCCCGCGTGGGCCGATGACAATCTGATCAACCTGTGCCGCATGGTGCGGTCGCATCACTTCATCGCTCATATTCGGGCATCCACGGTGGGCGAAACCAGCCGCACCAACTGCCATCCGTTCACTCATGGCCGCTGGTCGTTCTGCCACAACGGCCAAATCCCACATTTCCGCGCGATTCGTCGCCAGATGCTGAATGCGCTGCCTGATGCGTTGTTTGAGGTGCGTCGTGGCACCACCGATAGCGAGATGATTTTTCTGACCTTACTGGCCAACGGGCTGAACGATGATCCGCAAGCGGCCATCGTGGCGACGTTGGAGCAGATAGGTGCGTCCCAACCGGGTAGCCCGACGAAATGGTCCTCGGCCTTTTCAGACGGTGAAACGCTTTATGCTTTCCGCCATGCCTCTACCGGACCCGCGCCGACGCTTTATGTGTCTGGTGTGCTGGATAACGGCGGACGTGCGGTCGCGTCAGAGCCGCTGTGTGGTGTCGCGGACCGTTGGACGGAAATCCCGCAGGACACGATCTGCCGGGTGAGCGCTGAAGGGTTCACAATGCAGCCATTGCAGATTGCGAAAGCAGCTTAGACAGCCTGAAATACCCAGGCACCGTCGTCGCGTAGCTGACGTGTTGCTTGCCCTGACTGGTGCAAATGATTGAGGTGGGCCACCGCCTCAACCAGTGCGAGCCCATATTCACCACCACCAATATTGCGCTTGAACAGCGGCACAAAGCAGTCACCCGCGGCTTGCGGTTCCGTGAGGTGCGCAAGCAAGCGGTCGAGCGCGCCATGGTGGTTGGCGATCAACTGGCGCAGGCGTGTCGGCAGGCCGGTGAACGGCAGTTTATGACCGGGCAACACGACGTGATTGTCGGTCGCAACGGTCTGAAACAATTCGCATGAGCGCAGCCAGTCAGTCACAGGGTCGGCGTCAGGCTCAGTTGGGTAAACCCCCAGGTTGGGGCTGATCGAGGGCAGTAACTGATCGCCGCCAATCACTAGATTGTCGTCCCGGCTCCAGAAGGTGGCATGTTCCGGGGCATGGCCGTTGCCCATGCGGATGTCCCAGGTGCGCCCGCCCATGCTGATCTGACCACCATCAACCAGCCTTGTGTAACCAAGCGGCAGGGGGACCACGCAATCGGCAAAGTTGAAGGGCCGTTCTGACTTGCGTTTGTCAAAGATCGCAGGGTCCATTCCCGCGCGTTTATAGTAGGTGAGGGCTTGGGCGTCCGGCACCTCTTGCACATCCAGCGTCAGCATGCGCGCCATCAGCCAACCCGTGCGCGGCATCGCCAGCGACGCGCCGTTCTCCATGAACCAGCCCGCAAGGCCAACGTGATCGGGATGGTGATGGGTGACAACAACACGGCCCACAGGTTTGCCCGCCAGTGGCCCATCCAGCAGCTTCTGCCATATGGCGCGGCTGCGTTTGGAGGCAAGGCCCGTGTCAATCACCGTCCAGCTGTCGCCGTCGTCCAGAGCGTAGATATTCACATGATCCAACGCCATGGGCAGTGGCAGGCGCATCCAGAGGACACCCTCTGCAATGGCCACAGCCGCGCCCTCGGCGGGCGCATCAGGAAATGGGTAGCGAATCCCAGATGCATTGTCCGGCATTAGGCGGCAAGATCATCGGCAGAGATGGCCATCAGAGTGTCGGCACCTTCACGGACATGCGCCAGAAGACCCAAATACTCGGGCAGCAGGCGCTTGATGTAGAAGGTTGCAAGTTTTTGGCGCGTGGCATCCCCAGCCACCGCACTTGCCAGATGAGCATGCCCACCAAGAACACGCGCAAAGGCGCGCAGATAGGGCACAGCACCGGCAAAGCGGTCGTTCAGGTCATCGCGGTTGACCAGCCATTCCGTGGCCTCGCGCAGGGATTCGGCGGATTGCCAGACGGCCTCTGCCAGTTCGGGGAATGCGTCCTTTGCGGCCTCGGCCCCTTGCTCGATCTCTTCGAGCAGGCGGAACGCAGCCTCGCCGCCGTCCATCAATTTGCGCGCCACAAGGTCCATTGCCTGAATGCCGTTGGTGCCTTCGTAGATCGCAGTGATCCGCACGTCGCGCGCATATTGGGCAGCACCGGTTTCCTCAATAAAGCCCATGCCGCCATGGACTTGAATGCCCATCGAAGACACCTCTGTCCCGATATCGCTGCCAAATGCCTTGCTGATCGGTGTGAGCAAGGCCGCGCGAGCGGTCCAGCCGGCATCTTGCGTTGCGGTTGCCATGTCGATGGCAACGGCATTCATCATGGTGATGGCACGCGCGGCATATGTATCAGCCTTCATGTTGGTCAGCATCCGCCGCACGTCAGCATGTTCGATGATGGTGCCGCTACCGGGCGCTTTGCCCTGCTTGCGGTCTAACGCATAGGACAATGCATGCTGCAATGCGGCCTCGGCTACGCCGACGCCCTGCACGGCAACGCCCAGGCGTGCATTGTTCATCATCGTGAACATCGCGGCCATGCCGCCATGTTCCTTGCCCACAAGCCAGCCTGTCGCCCCGGAATACTCCATCACGGCAGTTGGTGAGCCGTGCAAGCCCATTTTATGCTCAAGGCTGACAACCCGCAGATCATTCATTTCACCGGGTAGGCCGTTTTCATCGGGGATCAGCTTTGGCACCATAAACAGGCTGATACCTTTGGTGCCGGGCACCCCGTCCGGTAGTCGTGCCAGCACCAGATGGCAGACATTTTCGGTAAAGTCGTTGTCACCCCAGCTGATATAGATCTTCTGACCAGTGATGCTGTAGGTGCCGTTGCCATTGGGTTCGGCCTTTGTACGGAGCGCACCCACGTCCGAGCCCGCTTGCGGCTCTGTCAAATTCATCGTGCCGTTCCAGGCACCCGAAACCATTTTAGGGATATAGAGCTCTTTGATGGCGTCAGATGCGTGATGCTCCAGCGCCTCGATCTGGCCTTGTGTCATCAGCGGGTTGAGTTGCAACGACAGGCAGGCACTGGCCAGCATTTCGTTGACGGTTGTCGTCAGCGTCATTGGCAAGCCGAGACCGCCGACTTCTTGCGATGCAGCCATGCCGATCCAGCCGCCTTCGGCGATGGCGTTATAGCCTTCGGCAAAACCGGGCGATGTGCGCACAATACCATTTTCAAGGTATGCCGGGTTCAGATCGCCAACCCTGTTCAGAGGTGCAATTACCTCTTGCGTCATTTTCGCCGCTTCGGACAGAATCGCATCTGTCATATCTGGCGACGCTTCTGCAAACTGTTCTGTTGCAGCGACCTGCGAAAAGCCCACAACGTGATCCATCAAAAAGCGGAAATCGCTGACAGGTGCGCGATAAGGCATTGGTGTCTCTCCGAATTATCCAGCAACTTGGCAAATGCCGAGCGGACGTCTATGCATCCGCAACTGCGTTCCAACCTATCTGAGCACGCGCCCTCATCAACCAAAACGCCACGTCATGAACCCTGAACCTTTGCGCATACTGGCCCCTGATGCCGCTGGACTGTCTGATGCGTCAGCCATCTTGCAGGCGGGTGGATTGGTGTCCTTCCCGACCGAGACGGTTTACGGCCTTGGCGCGGATGCGCGCAATGACACTGCTGTGGCGGGGATTTATGCCGCCAAGGGCCGCCCAAGTTTCAACCCGCTGATCGTGCATCTGCCAGATCAACAGATGGCAGAGCGCTATTGCGTCTTTAATGATGATGCCCGCCGTCTGGCTGGGGCCTTCTGGCCCGGTGCGCTGACCCTGGTTTTGCCGTTGAAAGCTGATGCCGTGGTGTCCCGCCTTGTCACCGCCGGTCTGGATACATTGGCGGTCCGCGTGCCTGATCACAAGGTGGCCCGCGCATTGCTTGAGGCATTTAACGGCCCCGTGGCCGCCCCTTCGGCCAACCCATCGGGGCGTGTCAGCCCGACAAAGGCGGCCCATGTTGTGGCCGGTTTGGGGGATGCCATTGATGCGATTGTGGATGGCGGTGATTGCCCGGTTGGGCTGGAATCCACAATTGTGGCTTGTGGTGATGCGCCCCGGCTTTTGCGCGCGGGCGGCATTCCGGCAGAGGCGATAGAGGCCTGTCTGGGTGCGCCTTTGGTTAGATCGGCTGATCCTGCTTTGCCGGTGGCACCTGGTCAGTTGGCCTCTCACTATGCGCCGCAAGGTAAGGTGCGTTTAAACGCACCTTACGCCAAAGAGGACGAAGTTCTGCTGGGCTTTGGCCCGGTGGATGCTGCACTGAATCTCTCGCCATCGGGTGATCTGGTTGAAGCTGCCGCCCGCCTCTTTGCCTGCTTGCATGAGCTTGATAGGATGGGCGCCAAATCCATCGCCGTTTCACCCATTCCCGATCACGGGTTGGGCGCGGCCATCAATGACAGGCTGCGCCGCGCCGCAGCACCACGCCCATGACCCAGCCTTGCATCATATGTGTCGCCATCACCGGCTCTGTTCCCACCAAGGCGGACAATCCCGCCGTGCCGATCACCGTGAGCGAGCAGATCGAAAGCACCCATGCCGCCTTTGAGGCTGGCGCAAGCATTTGCCATGCCCATGTGCGCAATGACGACGGTACGACATCAAGTGATCCCGAGAAATTCGCAGCCTTGCGAGACGGTGTGGTCAAACACTGCCCTGGCATGATTATCCAATTTTCAACCGGCGGCCGCTCAGGCGCGGGGAGTGAACGTGGTGGGATGTTACCTCTGCGCCCTGATATGGCATCGCTTTCGGTTGGATCGAACAACTTTCCCACGCGGGTTTATGAAAACCCACCCGATCTGATCAAATGGCTGGCCGCCGAGATGATCATCCACGACGTCAAGCCCGAGATTGAGGCGTTTGACCTGTCTCATATCTTTCAGGCTGTGGCGATGCATCAGCGCGGTCAGATCAAGGATGTGCCCTACATCCAGTTCGTGATGGGCATCAAGAACGCCATGCCTGCGGATCGTGCGGTGTTTGATTTCTATGTGCAGACCGTGGGTAGGTTGCTGCCCCATGCGCCCTGGTGTGCGGCAGGGATTGGTCCGAACCAGATCAAGCTGAACGAATGGGCCATTGCTGCCGGTGGCCATGTGCGCACCGGTCTTGAGGACAACGTGCGTCTAGATCGCGACACGCTGGCCCCATCAAATGCAGCCCTTGTCGCACAGGCGGCAGAATTGTGTGAACGGCTTGAACGTCCGGTGGCTGATGCCGCCACCGCGCGCGAAATTCTGGGTTTGCGCCCGGTCTAGCCTGCGTTTTGCTGTTCTACATAGGCGCGTAGCTCTTCCGCCTCGCGCCGCGCTTCGCGCAGTCCGTCCATTGCGGCCCGCAGTTCCGCCTCTGTCTGGCTCAACTGATTGGTCATCTCAGCCTCGCGTTGTTGCAGATAGGTGATCGCCTGATCGCGGGTTTCTTCCGCCTCGTGCAAGGCTTGTGCCATCTTGTCCAGCTCACCGATTTCGGCCTTGGTGACACGTGTGAAGCGGTTGACCAACCAGCTGGCAAACCATCCCAGTGCAAAGGCCACAAAGAGGATCACAGCCGTGGCGATGATGAATTCTGTTCTATTCATTGGCTTTCCGTCTCTTCACTATCCGCCTCTTGCGCGTCCCCGGCAGGGGCTGTGTCTTCGGCCTCCGCTGGTGCGGCATCAAGAGGGGCTTCTTCGGCAAGGGCATCGAGGGTTGATTGTTCTTCTGGGGTTGGCTCGGGCAGAATCAAGCTGAACTCGATCCGGCGATTGGCCTCGCGGCCTTCTTCGGTGTCGTTATCCGCGATGGGGTCTTCTTCGCCATAGCCAATAGCCTCAAACGTCGAAATGGGCACCCGTCGCGCGCTAAGCGCCATCAGAACTGCGTTGGCCCGGTCCTGTGACAGTTGTTGGTTCATGACCTCGCGGCCCTGACTGTCGGTGTAACCTGCGATGCGAATAGGCAAGTCACCGCAGATTTTCAGAACCTCGGCGATGTCATCGACCACTGGCTGCGTGTCTGCGGTCAGATCGGCAGAGCCCGGATCAAAGGTAATCTTGCGGCCTTCTTTGATCACGTCAATCTGGGCGATGCATTCCTCTGGCGTGGGCAGCCCTGCGACAGGGTCAAGTTCTTCGACATACGTCACGTTGATCTCAAAATCAGCGCCTTGGCCCAACTTTGCGATCAAAAGGCCGGTGATAGCAGCACTCGCCTCTTCATTCCCGGTATTGCCGCGCACCTGCAGTTGGTCAGGTTCAACCAGAACTGACCCATTCGACAGCTCTGACAGGGCTTCGATCCCGGCCAGAACGCGTACCGACCAACCTGCCGGCAGATCTTCGGCAACGCGCGTGCCCATGGTGATATTGCGCCGTCCGAATTTGGCTTCGGCAAAATTGGCAACCACCATATTGGTGATTTCATCGGGGACGCGCCCGCGCAGCTGCACCTCGCCCTCGGGCGAGAGTGTCGCGGTAAATCGCGGGGCTTCAGCGCTGGTTTCCTGCGGCAATTCCGGCAGGATCGCCCTAAGCGCGAAAGCATCAGGCAGGGTGTTTTCCAGCCGTCCTGCGACATTGTCAAAGCTGGCCTGACCTGTGCCAAGCGGCGCTGTCAGCGTCACATCCGTGTCAGAGATGGTCACCGTTCCACCGCCAAGGCTGTCGACAGCGCCAATGGCCAGCGCCACAGCACTGCCCCATGTCCGCGATGGCGCGCCCAGTGCCAATGTGCAATTGGCACGCTGGTTGAAACCTGCCTCCGAGGCGGCTTCAAGAATTTCGCTGACCGCTTCGCTGGTGTCTGCCGTGCAGGCATCAAAGCGCGCGCCTTCCTCATCAAGCGTAAAGCGTGTCGTGAAAGGCGAGATCACCGGGCGCGGGGCGTTGATCTGCACCGCCAGTCGCACCCCATCAGGCGTGTTGCGCGCCAATGCTGTTTCCAGCCTGCGCTTTTCCTCGGGGCTGTCGGAAAGGGCGATCACATTCACCCGGTCGGCATTAACCGAGATTTTCGATTTGCTGAGCATTTCAAGTGCGCGCAAGGAATAGCCCAATGCCGCTTGCCAAGTATCGGGGGCGGGATAGTCACCCACCTCAAGAAAATCGGTCACCGGCAACCCGTCAGCGATATCAGTGATCTGTTCGGTCAGCGCTTCACGGTTTGTTGTTGCCGGGATCAGCCCGATCAGCGACACGCCCGCATTGTTGCGCAAGATTTCAACCGCAAATTTAGGAGGTGCGATCTGCGCCGAATCGGTGACCGTGAGGTTGTCGATCACCCGACTGGCGTCGACCATCCCCCCCGCAGCAGAGATTGCACGAAAGCGCACGGCTTCGGTCGGGGCCTCACCTTCGAGGATCACCTGAAGCCCGTCACCCAGCACCGATGCCCATTCATACCCTTGATCTACAAGGGTTTCCTGCACTGCCATCACAGAGCGTTCTTCGACCACTGCAACAGTTGTTCGTGCAGCGGTAACGGACAGGAAGCCTGCCGCAAGAAAGACGATCAGCCGTGTGAATAATGCAGAAAGGCGCATGGGTGTCCGGTTGTTGTTGTGGCCCTTGCATAGGGTGCCGCGTAAGGGGGTTCAATCACACCAATAGGGCGAGAGCGAAAAACGGCAGGGGGATCAGCCCCGCGTTCCGGTTTGAACGGAAGACCCGCAGCAATTTGTCGTTATCATCAGGGTCAAAATTGCCCAATTGCCATGTCAGGTGCCACCCCATGGCCCATGGCCCTCCGATGGCGACGACAAGCGACAGAACGGACCGTTCTGACGCGGCCAGCACGACCGCCAATCCAAACAGAACGATCGCGATAGTTAGGAACATGCGCAGCCACTTGCGACTGTCGTCGCCAAAGAGCCTCGCTGTGGACTTTACACCGATCAACGCGTCGTCTTCGGTGTCCTGATGTGCGTAGATCGTGTCGTAGAACAGTGTCCAGGCGATGCCCGCGCAATAAAGCACGATGGGCACCGGGCCGATGCTGTTGGTGTGGGCTGCCCACCCCAGCAGCGCGCCCCAGTTGAACGCCAATCCCAGAAACGCCTGCGGCCACCATGTGAACCGCTTTGCGAAGGGATAGATTGCCACCGGCACCAGTGCCACGATCCCTAGAATGATTGCGGTGGGGTAGAAGGAAATCAGAATGAAAAAGGCGGCCAATGTCTGTGCGACCATCCAGACGATGGCTCCGCGCACGGTGGCTTGCCCCGATGGGATGGGCCGCAACCGGGTGCGCGCGACTGATCCGTCAATATGGCGGTCGGTGATGTCATTCCATGTGCAGCCCGCCCCGCGCATCAAAAACGCGCCGATACCGCAGCCCGCCACGGTCCAGAGGTCATGCTGGCTGTAGCTGTCCGTTGCCAGGATCGCCAGCGACAGCGCCCACAGGCAGGGCACATAAAGCAGCCATGTTCCGATCGGCCGGTCCGCCCGGCTTAGCCGCAGGTAGGGTCTGCTGAAAGCGGGGGCAAACCGGTCCACCCAGTTGTCGGGGGCGGCGTCTGCAACGGCCCCGTTCGGCTCTGGCACTTCGGCGTTCTGGGTCATAAGGTCCGCCTCATGGCATCCAAGGTTCGACTATATGTAGATCACCCGTTGGGGGTAGGGCAATCGGTTCCACTGTCGCGGGAGCAGGCACATTATCTTTTTGGGGTAATGCGGTTGGGCGAAGGTGCTGTGCTGTCGTTGATCAACGGCGCGCATGGTGAGTGGGGTGCCGAAGTTGTCAAAGCGGGCAGGAAGGGCGGGATTTTGCTGTGTCAGGTGCAAACAGCCCCGTTGCAGATGCCCCCTGATTTGTGGTTGCTATTTGCGCCCATCCGCAAGGAACGAACCGCATTTATCGTTGAAAAAGCAGTGGAAATGGGAGCTTCGCGGGTCATGCCCGTACAAACCGATTTCACCCAAAGTGCCAACCGCATCCGGCAGGACAAGCTGCAGGCCCACGCCATTGAGGCGGCAGAACAATGCGGTGGAACGTTTGCCCCACCCGTGGATGATCTGGCGAAGCTGGATCGGGTGTTGAAGGATTGGCCAACCGACCGTCAGCTGATGTTCTGTGACGAGTTGCTGATCGGTGATCCGGTCACCCTGCCTGACACGCAAGGCCCATGGGCCATCCTGATCGGCCCAGAAGGCGGGTTTTCCCCCGCCGAGCGGGACCGGCTTCGTGGGCTGGACTATGCGCACGCCGTTAGCCTTGGCCCGCGCATTTTGCGCGCTGATACGGCGGCGGTTGCGGCTTTGACGATCTGGCAGCAAGCTTTGGGTGATTGGTGATGATCCGCGCGACGCGCGCCGATCGCGCCGCAATCGAAACCTTCATGTTGAATCACATCGCGACATCCATGTTTCCCCTTTCGAACCTGCGACGGCACGGCATGGAGGGCGGTCACGCGCGTGCGATGAAATTCTGGCTGCGCTGGAAAGGCGGCGCCCTCACCGATGTCTTGCCGATCACCGAGGAAGGCATGGTGTTCCCGCAATGCCCGACAGCGCCTTGGGGCGAGGTCAAGACAGTGCTGACAGGCCAAGTGATCAAAGGTCTGTTGGGTGATGGGGCGCAGGTCGCCGCTTTGCGCGCGGCGTTGGGTCTGTCGGATGCGGGCGGAATGGACGCTTCAGAGCCGCTGTACCGGCTTGATTTGTCCAATCTTCAGATGCCGGATTGCGCCGGCCTGACCTTGCGTCCGCTCTCAGATGCACCTCGTGCCCTTATCAACCGCTGGCGCTCTGCCTATCTGTCAGAGGTGCTGCCGATGCCGGGTCAAGACCCCGACGTGCAGGCGGTACATGATGTGAATAGCTATCTGGAGGCTGACAGCCACCGGGTACTTTACCAAGGAGATACGCCCGTGGCGATGACCGGCTTTAACGCCATCCTGCCCCAAGCGGTCCAGATCGGTGGGGTCTACACCCCACCGGGCTCGCGGTCACAAGGGCTAGCACGGCGCGCAGTGGCACTGCATCTAGCAGAGGCACGGACCAAGGGCGCAGACAAGGCGATCCTCTTTGCGTCCTCGCCACAGGCCAGCAAAGCCTATGAAGCCATCGGTTTTCAGCGCGGCGGCGATTTCACCACTCTTGTCTACGAACATCCACAGGTGATCTATGGCTGATTTTTTCCGTCCCGAAGTGCGTGCGTTCGTCTGGCGCTGGCGCGAGGTACTTTTGGCTGGTGTGGTGCTGGCGCTGGGCTTTTGGTGGGCGCTCACGGGTGTCGGGATCAATGTCTGGCTTGGCTATATCTTTTGCGTCATCGGCATTGGCTGGGCGGTCGCGGGTATACAGCGGGCGCGGTTTGCCCAAAACGGCGATGGCCCCGGTGTGGTACAAGTGCGCGAGCGGCGTCTGGCCTATTTTGGGCCGCTGGACGGCGGCGTCATTGATACCGAAGACCTTGCCAAACTGGAAATTGACCCCTCCAGCCGCCCGACGCCCAGTTGGGTGCTAACCGGCATTGACGGCATGCAAATCGCTATCCCAATCAATGCCGCAGGGGCCGACGCCTTGTTTGACGTCTTTGCCGCCTTGCCGGACATAAAGACCAGCGTGGTTCTCGATGTGCTTTCACACACACCCGATGCGCGGGTAACTGTATGGAGCCGGGTCAAGCCGCTCTTGCATTGACAGCCGCCTTGCGGCACGTCACCGATATAGTCTGACCAACCGCGGAGTGCGCAACCCATGTCTGTCCCACAATCTGGCGGTGCGCCGATCGAACATCATGACCAATTGGCCGAACTGCTTGCCAAGGGCTGCAAGCCCAAGGAAGACTGGCGGATTGGCACCGAGCACGAGAAGTTCGGCTATTGTCAGGATAGCCTGCTGCCACTGCCGTATGAAGGCGAACGGTCGATCCGCGCCGTGCTGGAAGGGCTGGAGGGCCGCTTTGGCTGGGACCGGGTTGAGGAAGAAGGCAAGATTATCGGCCTGACCAAGGATGGCGCGAATGTTAGTCTTGAACCGGGCGGCGCTTTGGAATTGTCCGGTGCCCCATTGGAGACGATCCACCAGACCTGTGACGAGGTGAACGTCCATTTGGCCGAGGTCAAATCGGTCTCGGACGAGATTGGTGTGAAATTCATCGGCCTTGGTGCTGCTCCTGAATGGGCACACGAGCAGATGCCACTGATGCCCAAGGGCCGTTACAAGTTGATGAACAACTACATGGAAAAGGTGGGCACCATGGGCACCGCCATGATGCGGCGGACCTGCACCGTGCAGGTGAATCTCGACTTTGGGTCAGAGGCCGACATGGTGCAAAAGATGCGGGTCGCTATCGCGTTGCAACCTGTTGCTGCGGCATTATTTGCCAACTCGCCGTTCTTTGAAGGCCAGGTCAATGGTCATAAATCATGGCGCAGCCGCATCTGGCGTGATCTGGATGATGCGCGCACGGGCATGCTGCCCTTTGTGTTTGAGGATGGTTTCGGGTTCGAAGCTTGGACCCAATGGGTGCTCGATGTGCCGATGTATTTTGTCTATCGCGATGGCAAATACATTGATGCGCTGGGCATGTCGTTCCGCGATTTCCTGAAAGGTGAATTGCCTGCGCTGCCGGGTGAAAGACCACTGATGTCAGACTGGGCAGACCATCTGACCACGGTGTTCCCAGAGGCGCGGGTCAAACAATTCATCGAAATGCGCGGCGCGGACGGAGGCCCTTGGCGCAGGCTCTGCGCGTTGCCTGCTTTCTGGGTTGGGTTGATGTATGATCAAACCGCACTCGATGCGGCTTGGGACCTGTGCAAAGACTGGACGGCCGAACAGCGCGAGGCCTTGCGGGTCGCCGCCTCTGTTGATGGATTGCAGGCGCAGGTGGATGGGATCAACATGCATGATCTGGCCCGCGAAGTTGTGGCGATCTCGCACGCAGGCCTGCAAGCCCGTGCGCGCCCCGGCGCAGGCGGTCTGGTCCCCGATGAGACGCATTTCCTGAACGCACTGCACGAGTCGATTGAAAGCGGTAAAACACCAGCGGATGAATTGCTGGACCACTACCAAGGCGACTGGAACGGTGATCTGAAACGGATCTACAGCGAGTATAGCTACTAAGCGCCTTTATTATCGACCCGAAAACACGCCTGCTGAATGCATCTCATCCGCGAAACAAACGCGCGGTCTGCTTACTCTGGCGCTGACTTCGCCCCGATCTTGCTTTCAGTGCCTTTGCGCAGCCGCATGATGTTGCCGATATGGCGAATGTAGACGGCGATGCAAAGGACAGCCGTCAGCATGAACATCTCACCCCGATCAGTAAAGCCGACAACCACAGGCATCCAGCCGGCGGCCATCAGCGCTGCCAGTGACGAATAGCGGAAGATCGCGGCGACGATCAGCCAGATTAGACAAGCGGCCAGACCCATGGGCCAGGACACCGCCCAGAGAATGCCCAGATATGTGGCCACACCCTTGCCACCGCGGAACATCAGCCAAATCGGGAAGCAGTGACCGATGAACGCCATGAGACCACCCAGTTGGGCGGCATCTTCACCTGAAAGCTGGCGCGCGAGGAGGACAACGATAGCCCCCTTGGCGGCATCAAAGAGCAGCGTCAGTGCTGCCGCTTTCTTGTTTCCGGTGCGCAGCACATTGGTGGCCCCGATATTGCCCGATCCGATTTCGCGTAGGTTTCCAAGGTTCATCAATCGCGCAAGGATCATCCCGCTGGGTACGGATCCCAGAAGGTAACCAACCGCCCCCCAGAGGACGAGAACAGCCGTTGTGCTTTCTATTGGTGGCATGATGTGCCCTCCCAGATGCGCGTACCCGCAACCCACGTTCCTAGGACTTTGCCCTGCAATCGCGCGCCATCAAAGGGGGTGTTCTTGGATTTGGACAAAAGTGTTGCCCGGTCAAGCTGGAACGGCGCGTCCGGGTCAAACAGAACCAGATCCGCAGGTGCACCCTCCATCAGCCGTCCGGCAGGCAGGTCAAGCAGATGTGCCGGGTTCAGCGCCATGGCCCTGAACAGGCGCGGCAGATCGATCATCTCGGCATGATATAACCGCAGCGCGGCTGGCAGCAGTGTTTCCAGCCCGACTGCGCCGCTCGCCGCTTCTTCGTATGGCAGGCGTTTGCTTTCTTCGTCTTGCGGCGTGTGCATTGAGCAGATGATATCGATCAGCCCCTCGGCAACAGCCTGCACTACAGCGACACGATCTTCTTCGCCACGCAGGGGCGGTTTGAGTTTGAAGAAAGTCCGATAGTCGGCCACGTCCAACTCATTGAGGGTCAGGTGATGCACACCGACACCCGCAGTAATCTGCAACCCGTTGCGTTTGGCCCGCTCCAGCGCAGGCAAGGCGCGGGCGGTGGTGATTTGATCGACGTGATAACGCGCGCCAGTCATTTCCAGCAGGCTGATATCGCGGTCCAACGCCATACGCTCGGCCATCGGGCTGACACCGGGCAACCCGCGCAAGGACGCAAACTTGCCAGAGGTGACAGAGGCTCCATCCGACAGGATCGGTTCCTGAATATGTCCGATGACCAAAGCGCCAAGCGAGCGTGCATAGGTTAGCGCACGGCTGAACACCTTGGTGTTGGTGACAACGCGGTCGCAATCGGTAAAGGCCACAGCGCCTGCGTCCTGCAGAAACCCGATTTCGGTCATTTCGCGCCCGTCGCGGCCTTTGGTCAGCGCGGCCATGGGCAGTACATGCACTGGCGCGTCTTCCTGCGCGCGCCGTTCCACAAATTCCAACGTCTCGGGGGTGTCGATGGCGGGTAGCGTGTCAGGTCGGGTGACCATTGTGGTCACACCACCTGCAGCGGCCGCGCGTCCGGCAGAGCGAAAGCTTTCCTTGTGCCGCTCGCCGGGTTCAGAGACTTTCACCCCGATATCGATAATGCCGGGGGCCAGACACATACCGCCACAATCCACGACTTGAGCGCCCTCGGGCGGCGCTGCGTCGCCATCAAAGACCTCTTTGATCACACCATTCGCGATCAGTAGCCCGCCGGGCGCATCGGTCAGTGCAACCGGGTCGATCAAGCGGGCGTTGGCAAAGTAAGTGGCGGTCATGCGCAGGGGTCCAGCATTGTCGGGTTGAAGGGGGGTGTGAGGGTCAAATCAGCCGCCCACCCAGATGATCAGGCCCACAAGTGCAAACATGGCAATCAGCGCATAGACTGCAATCATGCCGCCGATACGGGCATCAGATTTAGGCGGCTTCGCAGGGGTTTCACCCACGGTGCCTTTGGCGGCATCAGAAGGTAGTGGTGCAAACTTTATGGATGAACCTTCCTCTGTATAGGTGCCGATCCATTTGAGTGGCGCAGTGGGAGTGATTGTCGCGTCAAACCCACCAAAGGCTGACGACAGCACGATTAGCACATGCCCGCTCAGGCCGTTGAGGCGGGATGCATGTGGTTTCAGGTTTGCCTCGGCCACGCCCAGCCCTTCGGTCAGATATCCAGCAAGGCCAAGACCGGTTAGGTTACTGACCGGGAAAAGTTCGACAAAATCGCTGTCAAGGTAAGTGACACCAAGGGCCTTATTGATCGGGGCGGGGGTGTCGGCATCCGGGCCCGGTTCCGTGAACCCATCGATCTGATCCGCTGGCAAGTTGACCACAAAAAGACGGATCACACCGCGTTCACTGGATGTGACGTGAAAGGTCTCGCTCACACCATCACCTCTTGCGTGGTGCGGGCGCTGCGCAGGTTCTGCGCCAGAAGGTCCATTGCGGCCATGCGCACGGCGACGCCCATCTCAACCTGTTCCTGAATGACGGATCGGTTGATGTCATCGGCAATCGTGCCGTCGATTTCCACACCCCGGTTCATGGGGCCGGGGTGCATCACAATGGCATCTGGTTTTGCATGGGCCAGTTTGGCGGCATCAAGGCCGTAGCGGTGGAAATACTCACGCTCTGACGGGATGAACCCTCCGTCCATGCGTTCCCTTTGAAGGCGGAGCATCATGACGACATCAACGTCTTTCAGCCCTTCTTCCATATCTTCAAACACCTCGACGCCAAATTCGCCGATGCCGGACGGCATCAAGGTCGGCGGTCCGATCAGTCGAATGCGGTTTTCCATCTTGCCCAGCAGCATGATGTTGGACCGGGCGACACGGCTGTGTGCAATATCGCCACAGATGGCGATGGACAGGCGATGCAAACGCCCCTTGGCGCGGCGGATGGTCAGCGCGTCCAAAAGTGCCTGTGTCGGGTGTTCGTGCTTGCCGTCACCTGCGTTGAGGACCGCGCAGTTGACTTTCTGCGCCAGCAGATCGACTGCCCCCGAATGCGGATGCCGCACCACCAGCAGATCAGGGCGCATCGCATTGAGTGTCAGCGCGGTATCAATCAGCGTCTCGCCCTTTTTGATCGAGGACGCCTGCATTCCCATGTTCATCACATCCGCACCCAGCCGCTTGCCTGCCAGCTCAAAACTGGCCTGCGTGCGGGTTGAATTTTCAAAGAACATGTTGATCTGCGTCAGCCCTGCCAGCACATCACGGTGCGCTATCCCGCGCCTGTTGTGGTCGGCATAGCTGTCGGCCAGATCAAGCAGCGCAGTGATTTCCGTGGGATGTAGCGGTTCGATACCCAAAAGATGCTTGGCGCGGAATGTCATGAAGGCCCTCTTCGCAGCGGTTCGGGGTCTTATAGGGATGTGGGTGGCCTGCATCAATGCCGCAAGCACTGCACATCCCCGTCGATCCAGCATAACCTGTTACAGATGGATTCGGGTGACACATATTGGAACGACCGTGCGCTGCTGGAGTGGCAGGTCGAGTTGGGGGCGACAGAGGCTATTCTGGACGCGCCGATGGATCGGTATGCGTTAGAGGCGGTGAAGCCCGCGCCGAAGATAACACCTGCCGCCGCTAGCCCTCAGAAAAAGCCTGCCCCGCCAGAGCCGGTCCAAACAGATGCTGTGGCCGATGCACGTGCTGCGGCGCAGGCTGCGGCTGATTTGGGCGCATTGGCTGCGGCGATGCAGGCGTTTGAGCATTGTGAGTTAAAGAAGGGCGCACGCAGTCTTGTGTTCTGTGACGGTCAGCCCGCAGCCCGCGTCATGATTGTCGGCGAGGCACCGGGCCGCGAAGAGGACCGTGCCGGTAAACCCTTTGTGGGTCGCGCGGGGCAGTTACTGGACAAGATGCTGGGTGCCATTGATCTGGGCCGCGGGCATGATGATCTGGCTCGCGCCGTCTACATCACTAATGTGCTGCCGTGGCGCCCGCCGTCGAACCGGACGCCTGATGCGGCTGAGATCGCGATGTTGTTGCCCTTTTTGGAACGGCACATTGCGCTGGCTGACCCCGATGTGATCGTCGTGATGGGCAACACCCCCTGTCAGGCGCTTTTGGGTCGCACCGGGATCACCCGGATGCGTGGTGCTTGGACTGAGGTGCTGGGCAAACCATGTTTGCCCATGTTTCACCCAGCCTATCTGCTGCGCAATCCCATCGCCAAACGCGAGGCCTGGGCGGATTTACTTGCGCTAAACGCACGACTGAAGACCTAGGACATGAAGGTGAGGACGAGATGAGCCGCATTGACGACACCAAGAAATTTGTCCCGATCCGGATTGCCGTGCTGACGGTGAGCGATAACCGAAGCCTTGCTGATGACAAATCCGGTCAGGTGCTGGTGGATCGCATCGCGGCGGCAGGCCATACCGTGGCTGATCGGCAGATATTGCCAGATGAACGTGACCAAATTGCTGCGCAGTTGCGGGCGTGGAGTGAAATGGCAGAGGTTGACGCCATCGTCTCAACCGGGGGGACGGGTCTGACAGGCCGTGATGTGACGGTTGAGGCGCACCGCGATGTCTATGAAAAGGAAATCGATGCTTTTGGCACCATTTTCACCATCGTCAGCATGCAAAAAATCGGCACAAGCGCGGTACAAAGCCGGGCAACAGCCGGAGTGGCAAACGGCACCTATCTGTTTGCCCTGCCCGGATCGCCCGGTGCCTGCAAGGACGCCTGGGATGAAATCCTTCTCAAACAGTTCGACTATCGCCACCGTCCCTGCAACTTTGTCGAAATAATGCCCCGTCTGGATGAACATCTGCGCCGGAAATAACGTCTTGGTGCGTTTAACTGGAATCTGGGCGCGGCGGTCCTAGTCTATAAAGCGGAACAAAGGAGTCTTTTGATGCGTTTCCTGCGGCGGAGCCTCACAGGTGTTTTTCTGCTGGCCGTCACGCTGGCGCTGGTCGCCTGGGCGGGCGAAATGATCCGCAGTGCTGTGGTTGCCAGCATGAACGAAGAGCCGCGCAGCTTTCCCCAGCGCGAGCGGGTGCTGGCAGTCAATGTTGTGACCCTGACCCAGCAGACAATTGTTCCAGAACTGATCGTTTTCGGAGAGTTGCGCAGCCAGCGCACGTTGGATTTGCGCAGTGCCACAGGCGGGACAGTCATCTCTGCAAGTGATGACCTGATTGAAGGTGGAACGGTAAAAGAACGTCAGCGTTTGCTGCGTATTGATCCGGTTGAGGCGCAAGCCGCGTTGGACCGTGTCCGTGCTGATTTGCAGGATGCACAGGCAGAGCTGCGCGATGCTGAGCGTGCGCTTGTGCTGGCCGAGGATGAACTGACAGCCGCCCGCGAACAGGTCACCTTGCGTGAACAAGCCCTGACCCGTGCCCGCGATCTTGCTGCGCGTGGTGTTGGCACGGCGGCCGCTGTTGAGACGGCTGAGTTAGCAGCGTCTTCGGCGCAGGCCTCTGTGCTAAGCCGCAGGCAGGCGTTAGCCTCTGCACAGGCCCGGATCGATCAGGCGACAACGCGTTTGGCCCGTGCGCGGATCAACCTTGCCGAGGCAGAGCGCAATGTCGATGACACGCAGGTCTTTGCGGCCTTTGATGGCACCTTGTCCGATGTCACCATCAGCCCCGGAGGGCGGGTCGCCGCAAACGAACGCTTTGCCCAACTGGTTGATCCGACCCGATTGGAGGTCTCATTTCGCGTCTCCACATCGCAATATGCGCGGTTGCTGGATGAGGCAGGTGCGCTGATCAAAGCCCCGGTTGCAGTGACGCTTGATGTTTCTGGCGTGAACCTGCGCGCGACAGGGCAAATCACACGAGAGGGGGCGACGGTTGGTGCAGGGCAGACGGGGCGTTTGCTATTTGCCCGCCTTGATACCTATGCCGGTTTCCGCCCCGGCGATTTTGTCACCGTCAGCATTCAGGAACCTGCCTTGGATGATGTCGCACGAGTGCCTGCCACAGCCGTTGCCGCCGATCAGACGGTACTGGTTGTAGGGCCAGAGGATCGTCTGGAGGTTGCCGCTGTCACGCTGCAACGTCGTCAGGGCGATGATGTGATCATTTCGGTTGGCGAAAATGCGGGCGCCACGGTTGTTGCCGAACGCTCGCCGCTTTTGGGGGTGGGCATCAAGGTGCGCCCGATTGTACCGGGGGACACGCTGGCCGCCGCTGCACCTGAAATGATCACGCTCGATGATGATCGCCGCGCCAAGCTGATCGCTTTCGTCAACGAAGGCCGCATGCCCGACGACGTCAAAGCGCGGATCATTGGCCAGTTGGAACAGGATGAAGTGTCGTCCGAGACAGTCACCCGCCTTGAAAGCCGGATGGGCAGCTGATGGTCACGCGCGGTGAAAGGCTGAACGCGGGGGCAGGGGGTATTCTGTCCTATTTCACCCGCCACCGGACAGCGGCCAATCTGTTGCTGATCCTGATGTTGACGGCAGGTCTTTTTGCCTTTCCCAACATGCGTGCGCAGTTTTTCCCCGATATCGTTGTTGATGATCTGACGGTGTCGGTCACATGGGATGGCGCAGGCGCTGAAGACGTTGATGCGGCCGTCGTCCAAGTGCTGGAGCCCGTCTTGTTGGGCGTTGAGGGTGTGACCTCGTCGACCTCCACATCGCGCGAAGGGCGCGCATCGATCCGGCTAGAGTTTGATCCCGGCTATGACATCGACCGGGCCGCAGAGGATGTGCAGCTTGCGGTGGATAGCACCAGCAACCTGCCGGTTGATGCCGATGACCCGAGCGTGCGGCGCGGTGGCTGGTCGGATCGAGTCACGGATGTGGTAGTCACTGGACCGGTTGGTGTCGATCAACTGGGGCGCTTTGCGGATGAGCTTTCGACACGGCTGTTTGCGGCAGGTGTCACGCAGGTCTTTGTGCAAGGCGTCGCGGCGCCTTCCACTATCGTGGAAGTGCCTTCCTTATCGCTGATCCAACATGACATAGGCCTGTCAGACATTGCCGCACGGATCGCAGAAGAGGCAGAGACAGACCCCGCCGGCGACGTTTCTGGCAGCGCACGCGTGCGCACCGGTGTAGCCAAACGCAGTGCAGAGGATATTGGCGCGATTGTCCTGCGTTCCAATCCGGATGGATCGACATTGACCATTGCGGATGTGGCGACCGTCCGTGTGGAAGGCGCTGATCGTGAACGCGCATATTTCGTGAATGACGACCCGGCGATCAAACTCCGGGTGAACCGCTCGGCGCAGGGTGACGCGATTGGCATGCAGGAAACGGTAGAAAAGGTCGCCGCAGAATTGACGGCCACCTTGCCTGACGGTGTATCTATCGCGCTGACCAACGGGCGGGCAGAGCTGATTGCGGGGCGCCTGAATATCCTGCTCGACAATGGATTGACGGGGCTGATGTTGGTGTTGGCCTTGCTGTTCTTGTTCTTGAACGCGCGCACGGCGTTCTGGGTTGCCTTTGGCATACCGGCGGCGATGCTGGCCGCGATTGCGCTGATGTATGCGGTGGGAATCACGATCAACATGATCTCGCTTTTTGCGCTGATCATCACGCTTGGCATTGTTGTCGACGACGCCATTGTTGTGGGTGAACATGCTGATTTCCGGGTCAGGCAATATGGTGAAGATCCCAAGACCGCCGCCGAAAACGCGGCCAGACGGATGTTTAGCCCGGTTCTTTCGGCCACACTGACGACGATCATTGCCTTCTTTGGTTTGGTTGTGATCGGGGGCCGCTTTGGTGATCTGATCTCGGACATTCCGTTTACGGTGATCGTTGTCTTGGCTGCGAGTCTCGTGGAGTGTTTTTTGATCCTGCCAAATCACCTTGCCCATGCTATTGCCCATTCGGCCAAGGAACATTGGTACGATTGGCCATCGCGCACGGTGAACCGCGGCTTTGACTGGGCCAAAGAACGGTTCTTTCGCCCCTTTATGGGTCTTGTGATCAAGGCCCGCTATCCAGTGGTGGCCATGGCGCTTGTGCTCTTGGCCAGTCAGGTGGCGCTTTTCATCAAGGGCGATGTCAGCTGGCGGTTCTTCAATGCGCCCGAGCAAAGCCAGGTTACCGGCAACTTTGCGATGCTACCCGGTGCGACACGCGAAGACACGATTGAGATGATGCGCGAGATGCAGCGCGCGACCGAGGCCTTGGGCGCAGAGTATGAGGCCGAACACGGTGCGAACCCGCTGAAATTTGTTGTGGCAGAAGTCGGCGGCAATTCGGGCCGCGCTATTGCAGGGTCCGACACAAAGGAAGCTGATCAGTTGGGGGCCATCACCATCGCGTTGATCGATGCAGACAGCCGCCCCTATACCAGCTTTGCCTTTGTCAGCGCCTTGCAGGACGCCATTGTGCAGCATCCCATGGCCGAAACGGTCAGCTTTCGCAGTTGGGGGTCCGGGCCCGGTGGCGACAGCCTTGATGTCCAGATGTTTGGTGCCGACAGCGACACGCTCAAGGCTGCCGCTGAGGCGCTGAAGACGGAGCTTGCAATTTATCCAGAAATTTCAGGCCTTGAGGACACGCTGGCCTATGACAAGGAAGAAATGATCCTTGAGCTGACCCCGCAAGGCGATGCGCTGGGCCTCAGCATTGATGGCATTGGTCGCGTGCTGCGCAATCGTCTGGGCGGGATTGAAGCAGCAAGTTTTCCACAGGGTGCCCGCTCTGCGACGATCCGGGTGGAATTGCCCGCGGGCGAACTTTCCGCGGATTTTCTGGACCGCACGCAGATGCGCACGCCGGAAGGCATTTATGTGCCCTTGGCCGACGTCGTGACCGTGCAAAGCCGTACCGGATTTTCCACCGTGCGCCGCGAGAACGGCATACAGCTGATCTCGGTCATCGGTGATCTGGACGATGAGGATGCAGCGCGCGCCACCGAAATACAGACCGTCATCAATGAAGAGATATTGCCACGCGTCGAGAGTGGCTTTGGCGTTGAAACCATGTTGTCAGGGCAAAGCGAACAGGAACGGCAGTTCCTCAATGATGCGCGCACCGGGTTAATTCTGGTGCTTCTGGGCATTTACCTGACGTTGTCGTGGATATTCAGCAGTTGGACCCGCCCCGTTGTGGTGATGTCGATCATTCCCTTTGCACTGGTCGGGACGATTTATGGTCACTACGTCTGGGGCATCCCGATGAGCATGTTTACCGTTGTTGGCTTGATCGGGATGGTGGGGATTATCATCAACGATAGTATCGTGTTGGTGACGACAATCGACGAATACGCGCAGGATCGCGGCCTTGTGCCTGCAATTATTGATGGCACGGTGGATCGTTTGCGCCCTGTGATGTTGACGACGCTGACAACAGTGCTGGGATTGACGCCGCTGCTTTATGAAGGGTCCAATCAGGCAGAATTCCTCAAACCCACCGTTGTGACACTGGTCTTTGGATTGGCCTTTGGGATGGTGTTGGTCTTGCTGATTGTGCCTTCCATCATCGCGATGCAGGCAGATTTCTATCGGCAGTGGCAGGCCGCAAAACGGGCGCTACGGAGCCGTAGGCCCGCGATGTTTGTGCCCGCCGCGCTGGGCGCCTTGGGGGCGGTTATCCTTTTTGCGTTAACGGTGGGGCCGCTATTGGTGACGGGCGCGGCTTTGCCTGCGGCCGCAGTTGCTCTGCCAATCCTTAATGGCGGCTTTGGTCCTGCGTTTGGCGTTTTTGTTGGGGGGTTGATGGTGTTACTTTTGGCGATCTATGTGATCGCCTTGCTGGGTCAAGGGCTGCGCCGTGCGCGGGGTTAGCCGGCGCTGCATCCTTGGATGTCGATGGCCTTTTCACCGCCAAACACCGTGATCCGCACGCCAGAACGGTCAAGCGCGAAGGGGCCACCACTGGGGTGAACCATATCGACGGTTGCGCTCAGGGTTGGGCCTTCGCGCGCGACATCCGCCTCTGACACCCAAACCGACGGGTCACCGGTTTCGATCACGACAAATTCGGATGCCTCGGCGCGGGGAACAGCAATTTGCGCCGTCAACCGCAACCCGTCGCCGATGGGATCAATGGCACAGGTCACGGCACCAACATTGGCCTGCGCCTTGGTCAGCGCCTGCGTTGCGAGTGCGGCAAGAATGATGGGATCAGGTGCGCCGCCCGCCGGCAACGTTTCGTCAAATTCCAAGTTTACCGGGATGCAAATTTCTTCGCAGACGCCGATCGTCAACTCTCCGCTCACGGATAGATCGCCAGCGTCTGCTGCGGCATCAATGGTCAGCGGAAAAACAACACTGTCGTAATATCCAATCGACCGCATGCCCTTGTCATCGACGACTTCGGGAGTGGGCCAATGGGGTTGAATGCTAGTGATCGCCGTGCTGCCGGTGAAGGTAAACTGCGGCGGGATGCCTGCATCGCCCGGCGCGCGCCAATAGGTGATCCAGCCTGGTGAAAGGGTGATCCTTACAGCGGCAATATGTGCGCCAGCGTCTGTCCGCCAGCCTGGCAACACGTCCAAAACCGCCAGATCATCAAAGGATTGGGCGGGCAGGACGGTCGGAGCGGCCATGAAAGCCAGCAGAGTAAGCAGGTTCTTGCGCATGTTTTCTTAGTTATGCATCGCGTGCGCAATTGGAAGTCACGTTTGCGCCAGCGATTGCAATGATCGGCTTGCGTCCAGCTGCGCGCTTCAACATCCTAGGCGCCATGAACGAGACAGATTCCACCCTTGCAGGAAAGCTGCTGATCGCGATGCCGGACATGTCCGACCCGCGCTTTGCCAATACTGTGATCTATATGTGCGCCCACTCTGAAGAGGGGGGCATGGGATTGATCGTGAACAAGCCGCAAAAGGACGTCAGCTTTCAAAAACTGCTTGAGCAGATGGATATTCCAACCGGCCCCGGTCTGCGCGAGATTGACGTGCATTACGGCGGCCCGGTGGATCATCAGCGAGGCTTTGTCCTGCACTCGAGTGACTATGCGTCCGAGGGTGGCACGCTTGACGTGGACGACACGTTTCGCATGACTGCCACATTGCAGGTACTTGAGGACATCGCGAAAGGTGTGGGCCCCGATATCTCGATGCTGGCGCTTGGCTATGCTGGATGGGGGCCGGGTCAGTTGGAATATGAGATCAGCCAAAATGGCTGGCTGACCTGCCCGGCCAGTGATCAGATCGTCTTTGGTAACGATAATGATGGCAAATGGTCGGCGGCGCTCAAGCTGATGGGGATCGATCCGCTGTTGTTGTCATCGACGGCGGGGCGCGCATAGGCCAAATCCTCGCAGAGGATTTGTGTTCAAACTTCCCAAGAAAGTTTGCCGCCTCAGGACGGGGTATCGATCAAAGCCTGCAAGATGGCCAAGGCACTGTCGCTTGACCAATCGGCTTCGCCGCTCATCCGGGCGATTTCCTGACCGTCCGGACCGATGATCAACGTGGCGGGCAGACCCAACACGCCGAGGCTGCGTGACAGGCTTTGCCGTTCGTCGGTGTGCAGTGGTAGATTCTCGACGCCGATTTCATCAAAGAACCGTTCCATGGCAGGACGCGGGTTACGACCCGTCGCCACCGTCACGACCTGCAATGCCTCGCCGCCCATTTCCGCCTGCAATGCCGACAGATGAGGCATTTCTTTGCGGCAGGGCGCGCACCATGTGGCCCAGAAGTTCAGCACGATGTACTGCCCGTCATAGGCGGCGAGCGTCATCTCTGAACCGTCCTCATGCAGAAACGGCGCATCCGACCCGTCCCAGGGTTCCGCATGGAATATCAATTTGCGCATATCGCCCTGCCGCAGGCTTTCCAGCGCTGCGGTGTCGGCCACGGCTGTATTTGCAAGACCCATAAGGGCCGTATAAAGCAGGGCTGATATTAACTTTCGCACGGGCGACTTCCTTTATGACAAAATCCGCAAACACAATGTGGGGCGGGCGTTTTGCCGCCGGACCAGACGCGATTATGGAGGCGATCAATGCCTCAATCGGGTATGACCGACGCCTTGCGCCGCAGGACATCGCAGGTTCACGTGCCCATGCCGCCATGTTGGCTACCACGGGCATCATTACAGATACCGATGCAAAGGCGATCCGGGAAGGCCTGCTCACAGTCTTGTCAGAGATTGAAACCGGGGAATTCCCGTTTTCGACCGCGTTGGAAGACATTCACATGAATGTTGAGGCGCGGTTGCGCGATCTGATTGGAGAGCCCGCGGGGCGTTTGCATACAGCACGGTCTCGGAACGATCAGGTGGCTGTCGATTTCCGGCTTTGGGTGCGGGATCAGTGCGATCAGGCTGATGAAGCGCTTAGCGCGCTCTGTGGGGCGCTTCTCGCGCAGGCCGAAGCGGGTGCTGATTGGGTGATGCCAGGCTTTACCCATTTGCAGACTGCGCAGCCAGTCACTTGGGGTCATCATATGCTGGCTTATGTCGAGATGTTTTCGCGTGACAGGTCCCGGTTTGCCGATGCGCGCGCGCGGATGAATACCTCGCCGTTGGGTGCCGCTGCCCTTGCGGGGACGTCGTTCCCGATTGACCGTCAGATGACGGCAGAGGCTTTGGGTTTTGATCGCCCCATGTCCAATTCGCTGGATGCTGTGGCGGACCGTGACTTTGCGTTGGAGTTTCTGGCATCCGCCAGCATTTGCGCCATGCATCTGAGCCGGTTGGCCGAAGAGCTGGTGATCTGGTCCTCGGCCCAGTTCCGCTTTGTGAAGATGTCGGACAAGTGGTCGACCGGTTCCTCCATTATGCCGCAAAAACGAAACCCGGATGCAGCAGAGCTGATTCGTGCCAAGATTGGCCGGATTTTTGGGGCCAATGTTGCGCTGATGACCGTGATGAAGGGTCTGCCTCTGACCTATTCCAAGGACATGCAGGAAGATAAGGAACAGACCTTTGATGCTGCCGATAATCTGATGCTGGCGCTGGCCGCGATGACGGGGATGGTGTCGGATATGACCGCGCAGCGCGAAAACCTGAAAGCCGCAGCGGCAAGCGGGTTTTCGACAGCGACTGACCTGGCCGATTGGCTGGTGCGCGAACTTGGGTTACCTTTCCGGGAAGCGCATCATGTGACCGGGTCTTTGGTGGCGATGGCAGAGGGCAAGGATTGTGATTTGCCGGATCTGACGCTGGCAGAGATGCAATCGGTTCACGACGGCATCCGTGCCGATGTGTTCGATGTGCTGGGGGTTGAGAACTCGGTCGCGTCCCGCACCAGTTTTGGGGGGACGGCACCGACACAGGTCCGCGCTCAGGTGGCGCATTGGAAAGAGGTTTTGAAATGAAACGTATTGCTTTGATTTTGACGATAGCAGCATTGGCAGGATGTGGCGCTGATGGCGCGCCCTTTACGCCAAATGCCAGCCTTGGATTGAGCGTTGGTTCGGGCGGTGTCAGCACTGACGCCAGTGTTGGCGCATCCAACGGCACGGTGTCGGTCGGGGTTGGCATCTGATGCGCCCAGTGTTCTTTGCTCTAGCGATCTGGGGGGCGATCCACCCGGTGTATTATTTCATCACCTGGTTTCAGGCCGAAGGCTGGAACCTCTGGGCGATGGTGGATGCTTGGCATGTGAATGCGGCCACCAGCGGGTTGGTCTGGGATCTGACGATTGCGGCTGTGACCCTGACGATCTGGATTTTGGTCGAGGTGGCCCGTTCGCGCAATTTCCTCAGCCTGATCGCTATTCCTGCTACATTCTGCATTGGGGTCAGCTGTGGTTTGCCGCTTTACCTCGCTCTGCGCGAGCGCATTGTTTATGCCAAAGACAAGCGTCTGGTGCGCGTCTGAATCAGGGTTGGTCTTTGCCCGCGATCTGATATGTCCAAATCTGGTTTTGGACAAGGATCACAGGCTTGGATCACTTTCTTTATCGTGACGGCGCTCTTTATGCCGAGGACGTGGCCATCGCGGATATCGCGGCGGCTGTTGGCACCCCGTTTTACGTGTATTCCACTGCGACACTGAAACGCCACTTCACCCTTTTTGATGAGGCGTTGGATTGGGGCGAGCATCTTGTCTGCTTCGCAATGAAATCGCTATCCAATCAGGCCGTAATCAAGTTGTTGGGTGATGCAGGCGCGGGCATGGATGTGGTGTCAGCCGGTGAATACCTGCGTGCCAAGGCCGCCGGCGTGCCGGGCGAACGCATTGTGTTTTCCGGCGTTGGCAAGACCGCCGACGAAATGCGCATCGCGATTGAAGGGGGGATTCGCCAGTTCAACGTCGAAAGCGAGCCTGAGATGATTGTGCTGGATCAGGTCGCCCAATCGCTGGGCGCTGTGATCCCGATCACCGTTCGGGTGAACCCCGATGTGGATGCCAAGACACACGCCAAGATCGCCACGGGCAAGTCCGAGAACAAATTTGGCATCCCGATCAGCCGCGCCCGCGACGTCTATGCGTTGGCCGCCAATATGCCCGGCCTGAAGGTCATTGGCATCGACGTGCATATCGGATCTCAACTAACCGAATTGGCCCCGTTTGAAGCCGCATACAACAAGGTTGCCGAACTGACCGAGCAGCTACGTGCCGATGGGCATGAGATCAGCCGCCTTGATCTGGGCGGTGGTTTGGGGATTCCTTACGCTCGTTCCAACGAGGCGCCACCGCTACCGACGGATTATGGGGCGCTGATCCAGCGGACTGTGGGCCATCTGGGCTGCGAGATCGAAATTGAGCCGGGGCGGTTGATTTCGGGCAATGCCGGTTTGATGGTGTCCAAAGTCATCTACGTGAAATCCGGGGAGGATCGCGAATTTCTGATCCTTGATGGCGCGATGAACGATCTGATCCGCCCCGCCATGTACGAAGCATGGCACGATATTGTGCCAGTGGTAGAGTCTGCCCCCGGTGTGGCACCTGCCACATATGATATCGTTGGCCCGATATGTGAAAGCGGCGATACTTTTGCCAAGCACCGCGACATGCCTGCGGTGAAGGCCGATGATCTGGTCGCTTTCCGCTCTGCGGGGGCTTACGGCGCGGTGATGTCGTCGGAATACAACTCGCGCCCGATGATCCCAGAAGTGCTGGTTGATGGCGATCAATTTGCAGTTATCCGCCCACGCCCTACCTATGAAGAGATGATTGCACGCGATACGCTGCCACCGTGGTTAGACTAACAAAGACGCCACCGCCAAAGGGAGAGGCCCGCTGAAACCTCGGCAAGACCAGATGCGCCATTTGCGCCTGCCGGTCGCGTTTACGCGCGCTGGTATGGTGGCCGAAGAGGCTGTTCGCGCGTTTTGGCCTTTCTGGACGGTGCTGTTTGTGGTGCTCGCGCCGTTGATGATGGGCTGGCAGGACGAACTGCCGCTCGAGGTGTTCTGGGCCGCTGCTGTCATATCTGTCATTGGTTTGATTGCCACATTGGTCTGGGGTGTCCGCAAGTTTCGCGTACCCACCAAGGCCGAAGCGGTTGAACGCGTCGATGCTACGCTGCCGGGCCGTCCGATTGCCGCGGTGGCCGATGTGCAGGCCATCGGCAGTGGTGATCAGGCCTCCGAGGCTGTCTGGCAGGCCCATATGGCCCGCATGGCGGAACGCACCAAGGACGCCCGCCCGGTTGAACCGGATTTGCGGATATCGGACCGTGATCCTTATGGATTGCGCTTTATCGCGCTGTTGTTTTTTGTCACTGCATTGCTGTTTGGCTCGCTGTTCCGAGTGACTTCCGTAGGCGAGATTGTCACAGGTGGCGAACAGACCCTTGCAACAGGCCCCGTTTGGGAAGGTTGGGTCGAACCGCCGTCCTATACCGGCAAACCTGCGCTTTACCTTAATGACATTCCCGCAGGCCCGCTGCGCGTGCCAGAAGGCAGCCAAATCACATTGCGTCTTTATGGTGAGGTTGGGGCGTTGACTGTTGCCGAGACGGTCTCTGGCCGGGTTGACGACGTGGGTGCGGCTTCAGACGCCCAGCAGCAATTTGATATCACCCAATCGGGTACGCTGACGATCATAGGCGACAGCGATACCTCCTGGGAAGTGACCGCCGTTGAGGACCTGCCGCCCACCGTTGAGCTGACCGGCCCGATCGAGGCTGATGCGCTGGGCGAATTGTCCCAGCCTTTCACGGCCTATGACGATTACGGGGTTGAGTTTGGGACAGCGATCATCACGCTTGATCTGGCCACTGTTGACCGGCTGCACGGGTTGGTCATTGATCCCGATCCGATGGAACCGCTGGTTCTGGACCTGCCGATGCCATTCACCGGGGATCGCGCGGATTTCGATGAATTCCTCGTTGATGATCTGAGCAAGCACCCTTTGGCCAATCTGCCTGTGATCATGCAGTTCGAAGTCTCGGATGCCGCCGAACAAACCGGCAGCTCGCTGGCTGAACCGATGATCTTGCCTGGTCGTCGTTTTTTTCAGCCCTTCGCCCGTGCGATTGTCGAGCAACGCCGCGATCTGCTTTGGTCCAAGGCCAATGCGCGCCGTGTGAACCAGATATTGCGCGCAGTTTCGCATCGCCCTGAGGGGCTGTTTTCGAACGAGACGACATATCTGCGGTTGCGTGCAATCATCCGCCGTCTTGATAACATGGCTGAGTTTGGCATGACCGATGAAGGGCAAGCCGAAGTGGCCGAGGCGTTATGGGAACTCGCCATCCAACTGGAAGACGGCCGTCTGGCCGACGCGCGAGAGCGCTTGCGCCGCGCGCAAGAACGGCTGTCAGAGGCGATGCGCAATGGTGCTTCTGATGAAGAGATTGCTGAATTGATGCAGGAACTGCGTGAGGCGACTGACGACTACCTGCGCATGCTGGCCGAAGAGATGGAGCCCAACGACGGTACCGATCAGGCGGACAGTGGTGAGCAGGGCGAAACCATGTCGATGGACGAGCTGCAGGCGCTTATGGATCGCATCCAGGAACTGATGGAAGAAGGCCGTATGGCCGAGGCGCAAGAGCTGATGGAACAGCTTAACCAGATGATGGAGAACATGCAGGTCACTCAAGGTGAAGGCGGCGATGGCCCCCGAACACCGGGTGAACAATCAATGCAGGATCTTGCCGACACGCTGCGCGATCAAGAAGAGCTGTCGGATGACAGTTTCAGTGACCTGCAAGAACAATTCAATCCCAGCGATCAAGGCCAGCAGCAGCAACAGCCCGGCCAACAGGGCCAGCAAGGCCAAGAGCAGGGGCAGCAGGGCGAAGGACAGCGTTCTGGTGAGCGGCGAGGCCAAGGCCAGCAGGGCCAGAATGGCGGTCAGGAAAACCAAGGTGGCGAGCAGGGCCGCGGCCAAAGTGTGGGCCGTGACGGGCAAAGCGGTGAACAGCGCGGTGACGGTGCAGGTGGCGAAGGTGACCCGCGCAGCCTGGCGGACCGACAACGCGCCCTGCGCGAAGAACTGGAGCGCCAGCGTGATGGGTTGCCCAGTCTGGATGACGAAGCAGGTGAAATCGCCCGCCGCTCGCTAGAGCGTGCTGAGGATGCCATGGAAGGTGCCGAGGAGGCATTGCGCAACGATGATCTGGCCGAAGCCATTGATCGTCAGGCCGAGGCCATGGATGCGCTGCGCAACGGCATGCGCGAACTGGGGCAAGCGCTGGCCGAAAACCAGAATGCTGAACCGGGGCAGGGATCAGAGCAGGGTGAGGCCTCGGGCCGTCCGATCCCCGGTCAACGCGACCCACTGGGCCGCGAGATGGGCAATACTGGCCAACTTGGCACCGATCAGGAATTGCTGGGCCGCGAAGAGATCAACCGCCGCGCCGAAGAACTGCTGGGCGAAATCCGCCGCCGCTCAGCCGAGCAGAACCGCCCCGAAGTTGAACGGGACTACCTGCGCCGGTTGCTTGATCAGTTTTAGGATCCTGAACCTAGCCTGACGTAAAGCCTGCGATCATGTCCTGAATATTGCCAACCTGCACTTCCAGCCAGACCCGCAGTTGATCCACGGTCAGCACATAAGACGCCATGATCGGCTGTGTTTGGGGCAGGTTTTCGGTGATCTGTTCGGCAAAGACATAAGGCAGGATCAGAATAGCAATCAGGATGAGTACCCAGAAAAAGCCACGGCGAAAGCCCTGTCTGTGCTGCGCCTCTTCCTTTTCGTTGGCGGTCAGCCCAGAGGTGTCATTTGCCTCGGCGCGCGCGCGCAGGGCTGCGTTGATCTCGTTAATGTCCGGCACGGTGCGCAGATTTGCGGCTGCGCCAGCGGCTTCGGCAGCTACGGCCCCATCAGCGCCGGAGGGTGTGCCGCCTTCTTGTTGGGTCATTGAGGCGATGCGCTGGCGGGTCTGATCCGCGTCGACCTTTTCAGTGCGGGCGGGTGCGGGTTCTTCTTTGGTGGTGGCGGCAGGGCCTTTGCCATCGCGTGCCGCTTCTTGGCGCAGGATGTCTGCAACCGCACTATCAAGCGGCTTGCGCTCTGATGTTGCGGCGTCCGTGGGCGCGCCCGCTTCGACGGACTTGCCTTCAGACTTCGGAGCTGGTGTCAGCAGGCCAGAGGGGGTCTCGGGCGGTGGCACCACGGCCTTGTCGGTCTGGAACCAAGTCTTGGTGCAACTGGAGCATTGCACATCACGCCCGCCCTGCGGGATCACATCATCCGCAACGTCATACTCTGCGCTGCAGTTGGGGCAAATCAGCCTCATCTTACATATCCTTCTGCCCGGCCATTTTGGTCGTTTGTTTTTTGCCGCCGCCTGCAATCTAGCAATGACTTGGCCAAACGCCAAGGATTTGCGCGCGTGCGGGGTGTCGGACATTGAAACCTGTTGCAGATTTGGGCAGAAGGACATGTGTAGGCAAGGGAAAACGCCGTGATTGAACTCGACAACGTTTCATATGGGTATGGCGACACAACACTTTTTTCCCAATTATCCCTGACACTTGCGCCGGGGTCCTTCCATTTTCTGACTGGGCCCTCGGGGGCGGGGAAAACGACGTTGCTGCGCCTGTGCTACGCTGATTTGCGCGCATCGGCAGGCAAAGTACGGCTTTTTGGGCAGGATGCCGCTGTCCTAGATCGCGATGCCGTGGCGATGGCCCGCCGACGTATCGGCGTGGTTCATCAGGATTGCCAGTTCCTTGATCACCTGAACATCGCCGAGAACATAGCGCTGCCCCTGACCGTGTCGGATCGCGCCAATGAGGCCGCAGGCAACCTGCAAGAATTGCTTGATTGGGTTGGGCTTGCGCCGCAGTCAGGGCAACGCCCGCCAGAGCTTTCGGGGGGGGAGCGTCAGCGCGCGGCCCTTGCCCGTGCCGTTATTGTTTCGCCCGAGGTGATCATCGCCGATGAACCCACCGGCAACGTCGATTGGGAGATGTCGCAGCGCCTGCTGAGCCTTCTGGTCGAGCTAAACAAGATGGGCAAGACGATCCTGATTGCGACACATGATCTGGCGATGATCCGGTCGATGAAATCAGACGTCAGCGCGCGGGTTCTGCGCCTGAAAGATGGTCAACTGACCCAAGCCGGAGCAGAGCTATGAAGGGCATGCTGGAACTGATCGTCGGTGATCCGCAAGCTGATCGCGCCGTGCCGCCCACTGGGCTAACTGCGCGGCTGACCGTTTTTGTGGCGGGTGTCATGGCGTTTCTGGCGGTTTTTGCGCTGGCGATTTCGCTGACCACGGGCAGGCAGGCCGCCATCTGGGCAGATGAACTGGCACAGTCGGCCACGCTCAGGTTGCCGGCGGACCCAGAAATGGCGGATGATCTGTTGCTTTCGGCTGTGGAAGTGCTCGAAACGACGCCTGGCGTGGCGCGCGTACGTGTTTTGTCGTCGGACGAACAACAGGCGTTGCTAGAGCCATGGTTTGGCCCTGACTTGCCGTTGGACAGCCTACCTGTCCCGCAATTGGTTGAGGTTGTGGCCGATGATGATGGCTACGATATTGATGGGCTGCGCGCGCGGCTGACGGCGCAGGTGCCGGGTGCTGTGCTGGATGATCACACGGCCTGGCGTGAACCGTTGGTGGCAGCTGCCAGCCGTGTCCGGCTGATTGGCTGGGCTGTGATAGTTCTGATTGGCGCGACAATAGCGGCGATGATCACGCTGGCCGCGCAAGCCTCGCTTGCGGCAAATCAGCAGGTGATCCGGGTTTTGCGCCTTGTGGGCGCAAAGGATGTCTACATCGCCCGCGCTTTCGTGCGCCGCTACACGTTACGTGCTGGTTTGGGGGCCATAGTGGGGACGGTTATTGGGGTGGCCGGCGTTCAGCTTTTGCCCAGCGACGATCAGGTTGGCAGCATCCTGATGGGTGTGGGCTTTGACGGGGCTGCGTGGTTGTGGCCGATCCTGATCCCGCTTCTGTCCGCCGTCGTGGCCTTTTTGGCCACCCGCGCTGCTGCCTTTCGTACACTGAAAGAAATGACATGAGCTATGCAATCCAATGGGTCAGGTCGCTGATCTTTAACGCGCAGATGTATGTGGCGCTCCTGGTGGTTGGTGTGATCTACACGATACCGGCAATCATCTCGGCCAATGGGGCCGTTGCAGGGTGCCATGCCTATTGCCGCTATATTCGTTGGTCGGCAGGATGGATGATCGGCCTCAAATCGGAAATCCGGGGCGAGCCGCCCACGGATGAGGTGATGGTAGCCCCCAAACACCAGTCGTTCCTTGATGTGCTGTTGATCTATGGCGCCATTCCGCGCGGCAAGTTCATCTTCAAGGCGATCCTGAAATATGCCCCCATCGTTGGGCAATTTGGCCTTCGCATCGGCTGTATCCCAGTGGACCGTGGCAAACGTGGCCAGGCCATCAAAAAGATGATTGCCGATGTTGAGGCAGGTCGCGCGCACGCAGGACAGTTGATCATCTATCCGCAAGGTACCCGTATCGCACCGGGGGTTAAGGCCCCGTATAAGGTGGGCACCGGAGTGCTTTACCGTGAATTGGGCCAGCCTGTTGTGCCTGTGGCCACGAACGTTGGTGTTTTCTGGCCCAAGCGTGGCGTGTATCGCAAACCCGGTACGGCTGTGTTTGAATTCCTGCCAAGGATCGAACCGGGCCTGGAGGTTGACGATTTCATGGCAAAGCTTGAAACAGAGATTGAAACCGCCTGTGACCGGCTAAACAAAGAGGCCGGGTTTGATGGCTAACCACATTGTCCACGATATTGCCGCTTTAGAGGCGCTTTATGGACAACCCGGTGAGGCTTCGCTGATCAAAGTGGCCGATCAACTAACCCCGCTTTATGCCAAATGGATCATGGCTTCGCGGTTGTGCGTGGTGTCAACGGTTGGGCCAGAAGGCACCGATGGCAGTCCGCGCGGCGATGATGGCCCCGTGGTGCAGGTGCCGGATGCCAAGACGTTGTTGCTGCCTGATTGGCGTGGCAATAACCGCATTGATACCCTGCGCAATATTGTGGCCGACGGGCGCATCAGCCTGATGTTTGTAGTGCCGGGATCAAACAACGTCATCCGGGTGAACGGTCAGGCTGTGGTGTCGCTTGATCCGGCCCTTCTGGACCGTTTCGACCAAAAAGGTCGCCAGCCCCGCAGCGTGATCGTGATCACGATCAAAGAGGTTTACAGCCAATGCGCCCGTGCATTGATGCGTGCCGGAACATGGTCTGCAGGTGATGAAAGCGGTGATCTGCCAACCATTGGTGAGATGCTTGCCGAGCAAAAAGACGGCTTTGACGGTGCCGAATATGATGCTGCATGGGGCACGCGTGCCGCCAAGACGATGTGGTAGCTACCGTAGCCTCAAATTACTGCTGCGCCCCAGCCCGTAACGCAGGCACCATGCGATCATCGCAAGGCTGATCACTAGCCAGAGAACACCCCACATCATGGTGGTTCCGCCGAATTCTTCTGCCAACATCCGCGCGTCCGACCGCAGACCAGATCGCGCCAGCGTGTCGCTGAAGATGTCATAGGGCACGTAGATCATGCTGCTCAGCCCCATCACCCGCAACGCCATATCGTTGACGCCATGGCTAAAGTATCGCGCCAGCACGAGCATCCCAACACCCGCAGCAATCGTAAAGCTGAGCGCAAAGCCGCTGCGGATGTAAAGCCCGGCAATCACCAGCATCACCACACCGCAACCCGCCATAATCGTGCGATCCGCCTTTGTGCGTGTGGCAGCCATCAGCAGGCCGATCCCGATCAAGAGTGACCCAAGATAGCCAGCGGTCAGTGTGATGAAACGATTGCCACCCCGGCTCCAGACCGAGCCGCCTTGGTCTGGGGTGATGTTGAGACTGACAACCTCGCCACCGGTCAGAACTGTAGCAATGGCATGGGCGGCTTCATGAAAGAACACGATGAGGATCTTGAGTGGGGTCACAGCAGATGTCTGCCACAAGGCAAACACCAAAGCGGTGAGCAGCAAAAGCTGCCAATGTCCCTTGATCAGTGCCAAACTCAGGCAGCGAGGCCCTTTGAGCCCAGATCAAGATACTTGCGCCGCCGATCCGCGCGCAGTTTTTCACCGGATAGGTTGCGCAATTCATTTAACATTGAAACCAGTGCCTCGCCGACGGCATCGATGGCGACCTTAGGATTACGATGCGCGCCGCCTTCGGGCTCTGCAATGATCCGGTCGCAAACGCCGATCTCGTGCAGATCCTTGGAGGTCAGGCGCAGCGCCTCGGCGGATTCGCGCATTTTCTCGGCGTCTTTCCACAGGATCGAGGCGCAGCCTTCGGGGCTGATCACTGAATAGATCGAATGATCGAGCATCGCCACGCGATTAGCCGTCGCAAAGGCCACAGCCCCGCCAGAGCCGCCTTCGCCGATCACAACACTGATCAGGGGCACGCCGAGTTCCAGACATTTTTCGGTTGACCGCGCGATCGCTTCGGATTGGCCGCGTTCTTCGGCGCCTTTGCCGGGATATGCGCCGGGGGTGTCGACCAGCGTGATCACGGGCAGGCCAAAACGGTTGGCCAGCTCCATCAAGCGGATCGCCTTGCGGTATCCTTCGGGGCGGGCCATGCCAAAATTACGCTCAATCCGGGATTTCGTATCATTGCCCTTTTCATGGCCAATCACCATCACAGGGGTGCCGTCGAGCCGTGCAATCCCGCCCATAACAGCGTGATCATCGGCAAAGTTCCGGTCACCGGCCAGCGGCGTGTATTCCGTGAACAGCGCGTCAATGTAATCTTGGCAATGGGGGCGCTCTGGGTGGCGGGCCACTTGGCATTTGCGCCATGGGGTCAGGTCAGCATAAAGCGATTTGAGAAGGTCAGCGGCCTTTTTGTCCAGCGCACTGGCCTCTTTTTCCACGTCCATCTCAGGGTTGTCGCGGGCCATTGCACGAAGCTCTTCGGCTTTGCCTTCGATTTCGGCAAGCGGTTTTTCGAAGTCGAGGTATTGGGTCATGAACATGCGGCCTTCTGCGATATCACTTTGATATATGGGGTATGGCCCAGAAAATGGCAACGGCGGGCCGTGCCATAAAAATGCCGTTTACAATCGGCAGATAGTTGGCAGAATTTCAACAAACGTCACAACATCAGGAAATTAGACATGCGTATTCTCAGTCTCATTGCGGCAACTACTCTTGGTCTGACAGGCCCAGCATTTGCCCAATCTATCGACTTTGGTGATGACAGCGGACAATGGTCCAATGACGGCGAATGTGATGATCCGCGCTTTGAAGGGCCGGGGATGACAACGACGCCGCTTTTGGATGCGGATATTCGGGCAGATGCAACCGACTGCCGGACAGCATATGAAGCGGGCCGATTGGCGCTACGCGGCGAAGCCCCGTTGGAGATTGAACGCGATCCGGTCTTTGGTGACGACACCAACGAATGGGCCAATGATGGCGAATGTGATGACCGTCGCTTTTATGGCGCAGGCATGGCATCCGATCTTGCGATCTCGGGCATTGGCACAGATGCCGCCGATTGCCGAAGCGCGTTGGAGTCTGGTCTGGTGGCGTTCTGGGACATGACAGCCGCCATTCAGGCCACGCAATGCGATGCCGTCAACTTTGGCGACGACAGCGGTGAATATGCTTATGATGGCGAATGCGATGATCCGCGCTTTGAAGGCATGGGGTCAGCCTCTGTCGTCTCAACCAACAGCTTTGGCACGGACGCAACCGATTGCAGCAGGCTCTGCGGCTATGGGGCGATTGCCCTACGCGACTACTAAAATTTGGCGTCAGCCCGAGATCATCTCGGACTGGCGCACAATCACCTCGGCCTGTTTGATCGAGGCGATATCAACAAGACGCCCCTTATAGACCGTCGCCCCTTCGCCCCGCGCCTTGGCGTCTTCCATGGCGGCAAGGATTTCGCGGGCTTCGGCGACGGCTTCGTCTGATGGCGTGAACACCTCATTGGCCAGGGCAATCTGCTTGGGGTGGATCGCCCATTTGCCGACCATTCCCAATGTGGCCGAACGGCGCGCCTGCGCGCGATAGCCTTCATCATCACTGAAATCGCCAAATGGCCCATCCACGGGTAGCACCCCATGGGTCCGGCACGCTGCAACAATCGCCGTCTGCGCCCAATGCCACGGATCGGAATAATGCCGCGCTTCGCCGTGTAGCATGTAGTAGTTTTCTTGCGTGCCCCCGATGCCCGTCGTTTGCATGCCCATGGAGGCTGCAAAATCAGCGGCACCCAGGCTCATCGCGGCCATGCGTGGTGAACTGGCGGCAATTTCTTCGACATGGGCGATGCCGGCCGCAGATTCGATGATCACCTCAAAGCTAATCGGCTTGGTCCGACCTTTGGCTGTTTCGATTGCCGTCACAAGCGCATCAACCGCATAGACATCCGCCGCACAACCCACCTTGGGGATCATGATCTGATCAATGCGGTCACCTGCCTGCTCCAACACGTCGACGACGTCCTTGTACCAATACGGCGTGTCGAGGCCGTTGATCCGCACGGACAGGTATTTTGTATTCCAATCCACATCGTTGATGGCTTGTATGACATTGGCGCGCGCGGTGTACTTGTCGGAAGGCGACACGCTGTCTTCGAGGTCAAGGTTGATGACATCCGCCGCACTTGCCGCCATCTTTTCAAACAGCTTGGTGTTGGAGCCGGGGCCAAAAAGCTGGCAACGGTTCGGACGGGCAGGGGGTGTGGGTTGCAGGCGGAATGACATGGGTGATCCTTAACGTATCAATATTGCGTCACGAGTTGTGCAACGGGTAGATTATTGCGCGACAGTGAGCAAGTCGATTTTGCAGATGCAGCATACCTGTCTTTGCGGCAAGATTACTATCGGCAGATGTGCTTGATGGCTTGCCCATCTCTCAATGTGAAGATTTCGACACAACTGGTGTCCGCTTGCCCGACAGTCCGATACCCCAGATCAAGGCTTCTGATCATTTCCCGCGGTGAGATGAATTTATCATCATTCAGGTCCATGTAGGCGACGGGGAAGTCATGCCAGAAAATCAGGCCCGCCAGCGCCAGAAGTAACCCAACGATCGTCAGGATTGCGACTTTCAAAAACCAGCGCATCTATTCTGGAACCTCATGACAGAACAGGCTGATTTTGGCAGTGTTCCCAATCCAAAGGGTCTACACCTCCGCGTCAACTATTGCTTTGGCCAGCACTGGCACAGTCTGTGCGTTCAGCCCTGCAATGTTCATCCGGCTGTCACCGACCATATAGATGCCGTGATCGCCGCGCAGCTTTTCAACCTTCTCGGGCGTGGTGCCCAGACGGCTGAACATGCCGCGATGAGTGCTGAGAAAATCAAAGCGGTCGCTATTGGTCAGGCGCTTGAGCTCATCCGCCAATTGTTGGCGCAAGGCCAGCATACCGTTACGGGTTTCTTCCAGCTCTGCCTCCCAATCTGCGCGCAGATCAGGGTCTTGCAGGATGGTTGTGACAACCCGCGCGCCGTGATCGGGTGGGAAAGAGTAGTTCTGACGGTTCAGGAACGCCAGATTTTGCTGCGCCAACGCCTGCTGATCGGCGTCCTTGCAAACCGCCATCAGAACGCCGGTGCGTTCGCGGTAAATGCCAAAATTCTTGGAACAGCTTGCCGCGATCAGGCAGTTCTCAAAGCTGCTGGCGATTTGGCGGGTTGCCTTGGCGTCTTCGGCCAACCCGTCTCCAAAGCCTTGATAGGCAATGTCGATGAAAGGCACAGCGCCTTTGTTTTGCATCACGCCGATGATCTGCGCCATTTGTTCATAAGTCAGGTTGGCACCGGTCGGGTTGTGGCAGCAGCCGTGCAGCAGAACGATGTCACCAGGGGCCACCTTTTCCAAATCGGCCATCAGCCCTGCAAAATCGACACCGCGCGTTTCGCTGTCAAAATAGCGGTATTCGGACATCTTCATGCCCAGATATTTGATGATCGATGGATGGTTCGGCCATGTCGGATTGGACAGCCAGACGGTGGCCGTGGGTGCGGCCAACCGGATCAGTTCCAGCGCCTGACGGATGGCACCCGTCCCACCGGGAGTAGCAACAGCCGCAACGCGCTCGTCTCGCACACTGTCGCCCAGCACAAGGTCCTTCATGACCGCGCCAAAGGCGGGATCACCAGCCAACCCGGTATAAGCCTTTGTGGATTGATCGGCGAGGATGCGTCGCTCTGCCTCTTTCACCGCACGCATAACCGGCGTGTTGCCTGTAGCATCTTTGTAGACACCAACACCAAGATCAACCTTGTCGCTGCGCGTGTCGGCCTTGTACTTGGCCATCAGGGCAAGGATCTTGTCAGCGGGTTGCGCAGTGAGGTTCTCAAGCATTTGTCAGGCTCCGGTAGCGATTGGTAGGTCGGCGAACATGCCCCATTCGGACCATGAGCCGTCATAGAGCGCATGGTCGGTTTTCCCGATCCGTTCAAGGGCCAAAGATAGAATTGCTGCTGTCACACCGGACCCGCAGGTCGTGATGACGGGTTTGCGCAGATCGACGCCTGCATCAACGAAAACGGTGCGCAGCGCGGTGGGCGCCTTCATCGTGCCGTCGGCATTCAGCAGATCCCTGAAAAAGACGTTCTGCGATCCCGGAATATGCCCCGAGCGCATGCCTTCTCGTGGCTCTTCGGCCTCTCCGCGAAAACGCGCGGCGGGGCGCGCATCAATGATGGCGTGATCTTGCAGTTTGGCGGCCCGCGCGACCTCGGTCACGTCGCGAACGCGGTGCATCTCGGGCTTCATCGTCATGTGTCGGTCGCGGATTGTGGGGGCCGTTTTCGTTGTGCGATGCCCGTCTGCCAGCCACTTGGGCAGACCGCCATCTAGCACAGCCACATTATGCTGCCCCATGAGTTTGAAAAGCCACCATACCCGCGCGGCGGAAAACAAGCCCAGCCCGTCATAGACCACGACCTGATGCCCGTCGCCGACGCCGAGCGCGCGCATGCGAGACATAAATTTCTCGACCGGTGGAGCCATATGTGGCAGCTCAGAGCGGGCGTCGCTAATTTCATCAATATCAAAGAACCGCGCACCAGGGATATGGCCAGCGGCGTATTCTGCCTTGGGATTACGGCCCATGTCGGGCAGATACCAAGAGGCATCAAAGATACGCAGATCAGGGTCCTTGAGGTGCGCTGCCAGCCAGTCCGCGCTGACCAGCGTTTTGGGATCATCAGGTTGACTAACAGACATCGCGCGGCCTCTCTTGGCAATCGCGCCAGACGTAACGGCTGAGGGCATCCATGACAAGGGACCGCCTTAGAAATCACGTACATGAGGCGCAGTTATCCTGCGATAACGGTACCGCAGAATGGCAACGCCGCGCGCCATCACTGGCGCACGGCGTTTACCTAAATTGGTTTGGTCTGGCTTACTTGGCCATCATGTTCTTGACGACGCCAACAACAGCCAGCGCGACGCCACCGCCGACACCGCCACCGGCAACCTGAGTCAGGATGCTGCCGATATCAAGGCCGCCGCCGCCCGCGCCACCCATGACAGCACCGAGGATCTGGCCGCCAAGGCCACCGCCCACGATCCCTGCAATCGAGTTGCCCAAAGTGCCCAGCGACAGGTTCTTCATCACGCCACCTGCGACGTTCCCGCCAACGGCCCCCGAGATGAGCTGAATGATAAGTTGTTCCATGGTTGTCCCTTCGTTGCGGGCCCATTTCTTTTGAAAGCGCACCAGCCGGGCCCGGACCGTGCAGTAATAAAGTGAATGCCCGCGTCCTACGGCACAAGCATCAATTGTATTTTTGTGACGATTGGCGGGTTTGAGCAAAGGGGAAACGGAGGGCAGTTGTCCCCGTCGCGAGGTGGTGGGGGTGTTGCTTTGGCCTTTGTATTGTTGGCCGTGCAGCCTTTGCTGCTGTTGGAGCACTGGCTGGGAATAGCGAACTGGCGAATTCCGCCAGACTGCGGCCAACCTGCCGCACCCCGCTTACTCTCCGTGCCGCAGCAACCGTTGCTTTTGCCGGCCCCAATCTCGTTTGGCCTCGGTTGCGCGTTTGTCGTGGTTTTTCTTGCCTTTGGCCGTGGCGATCTTCAACTTCACCAAGCCGCGGTCGTTGAAATACATCACGAGGGGCACCAGCGTCATACCTTCGCGTTTGGTGGCATTCCACAGCCGCGCAACCTCGCGTTTGCTGGCCAGCAGCTTGCGCTTGCGTCGTTCTTCATGGGTGAACATTGCCTGCTCATATGGTGCGATATAGGCGTTGGTCAGCCACAATTCGCCGTCGTCCACAGAGGCATAGCTGTCGGCGATATTGGATTGGCCGGTGCGCAGTGACTTTACCTCGGACCCCATCAGGATGATCCCGACCTCAAGATCTTCTTCGATGGCATAGTCATAGCGCGCGCGCCGGTTTTCGGCGACGACTTTGTAGTTTTTGTTTTCCGGTTTCTTGGCCATAGTTGGCATCAGATAGGCGAGAAGGGCCCGGGGGGCAAGGTTGCCCCGGAGCAGGAGAAGAGATGTTCGTACAAATCCTGATAGGCACAGCGCTGTTGATTGCGTCCGTCATGATCGCCGGGATCAGTTTTTGGTTTTTTGAATGGCGCCTGACGGTGGTCGGTCCCTGGCTGACCCGTGCGCCGCACCGGCCCAAGCTGATGCTCGTGCTTTGTGCCACGGCCATTTGGGTGCTGTTGCAGATGACAATCGCGGTTTGGCTTTGGGCGCTGACGTTTTTGGGGTTGGGTATTTTCGGATCCGTGGAAGAATCGATCTATTTTGCGCTCGTTGCGTTTACCACCCTTGGGTTTGGTGACATCCTGTTGCCCATGGAGTGGCGCTTGTTGGGGGGAATGGCTGCGTTGAACGGTCTGTTGAATATCGGGTTGATGACAGCCGCGATGGTCGAGACGCTGCGCCAATTGCGTTTGCAACAGCGGGCAGCGGTCGCCCAAGACACATGACCGTTCCCGTTCTGAATAACCGCGCCGCCCGCCATTTGTTTCTGGCCAAACATGGGTTAGCTGATCGTCCCTCGGGCCCCGGTAAGGGCCCTGATCTGGAGGCCGTGATCGGCAATCTGGGATTTGTGCAACTTGACAGTGTAAATACCTTTGCCCGCGCCCATGATCTGATCCTGTGGTCCCGCCGCCAGCAGTTTCGCCCAAAAGCGTTGCAACATCTGCTGCACCGCGACCGTCAGCTGTTTGAGCATTGGACCCACGATGCCGCCACCATCCCGATTAAGAGCTTCGCCCATTGGCGCTTGCGCTTTGCCCGCGATGCCACCCGGATGGAGCAGCGCTGGAAGGAATGGCGTCGCGGTGATTTCATGGCCAAGATTGATGATGTATTGCGCCATATCTCTGACAATGGGTGTTGCACCTCGGGTGATGTGGGCACGGACGAAAGCCGCGGATCGGGTGGCTGGTGGGATTGGCATCCCTCCAAGACCGCGTTGGAGTATCTGTGGCGCTCTGGCCAGTTGTCAGTGGTCCGGCGCGATGGGTTCACGAAGGTCTATGATTTGACCGAGCGCGTCATTCCGGCCGAACATCTGAACCGCCGCCATCAAGAAGTAGACACGATTGAATGGTGCTGTGCTGGGGCCATGGATCGTCTGGGATTTGCCACCAGCGGTGAGTTGGCTGCGTTTTGGGATCATGTGACCCCAGCCGAGGCCAAGGCTTGGTGCCAGGCTGCATTGGCCGAGGGCCGCATAGTCGAGATTGACGTGGAGGGCTTTGATGGCAAGCTCCGCCGCTCTTTTGCTTGGCCTGATGCCATGGATTTGCCCGTCCCAGCGCCCACGCCGCGCGTGCGCATTCTGTCGCCCTTTGATCCTGCTTTGCGGGATCGCAAACGGGCGGAGCGCTTGTTTGGGTTCCACTACAGGATCGAGATATTCGTGCCTGCGCCGAAGCGCAAATATGGCTACTATGTCTTTCCCGTGATGGAGGGCGACCGTCTGATCGGGCGGATCGATATGAAGCGGGACGGTGATGTGCTTGCCGTTCGGGCCTTCTGGCCGGAAGCGGGTGTGCGGATGGGCGAGGGGCGGATGAAGGCGCTTGCGAATGAGTTGGAACGCGCGGCGGCTTTTGGTGGATGTGAGCAGATTGACTATGCGGAATCGTGGGTGCGTTAGAACCGGCGGTTAGGTTTTCGAGATAATGAAACGCTGTGTCCGGCGGGCAATGTCGTAACTGGCTGAAACCTTGCCGAATTGCGCAATTGCTTCGGATTGCTCTGCAAAGTTCTTGTCGCGGATGTCCAGAACAACCGCGCCCCCCGCGTTCAACGTCTTCGAAAAATAAGTGCTGTATGTCGAAACCGGGTAGTGGAAACCGCAGCTGAGCAAGCTGATCGCGAGATCGACATTGGCTGTACCCATCACGTCCGTATTGTTTGGATTTACCAACGATATCTTGTCGGCAGAGACACCATTGGCCACCAGAAACGCCTTAGCCTTGCGCAGGTTGGAATAACCCGCGCCCTGTTGCTGAAATCCAAAATCCCGAACTTCGCTTTCCTCGATATCGATCAGTGTCAAATCCGCATCAAAGTCACGGCTGATGAACAGATCCACAAAGGCGTAGCCACAGCCGATATCGGCAACTGACTTGATGCCATCTTTGGGAAGATGCGCCTTGAGCGCTAGATATTCGATGTAGGCTATCGCGATGGCTCGCTTGACCAGATCATATCCCTTTTGATCGATGACAGTTTCAAGTGGCGTGCTGTCGCCATCCGTCCAACGCCGGATCAGGCGACCACCGCGTGGCACATCGAAAAGAACCTGAGAACGCTGCAACACCACATTCAGGATGTCAGCGTCGTCAAACATGCCGACGTCAAGGGACGTGATGACATCAGAGTTGATCAGATCCTGCAGGACGTCGATATCCATATATCACCTTCTGTCGCCAGGATGGTCGGGCTGGTGAAGATGCGCGCCGCCTTGCTGGCGCGCATCCTGTTCACTACTCAGTTCAGCAAACCCGCATGCACCATGGCACTGCGCAGCTTTTCTTTCGTTTCATCCGTCAGCTCGGTCAATGGTGAGCGCACTTCATCGCTGCACAGCCCCAGCAGTGACATGCCGTATTTCGCACCGACCAGGCCCGGCTCTGTGAACACTGCCTCGTGCAGTGGCATCAGCCGGTCCAATTGTGTCAGCGCCTTGGCATAGTCGCCCGCCAATGTGCTTTCCTGAAATTCAGCAATCAGCTTGGGTGCGATGTTGGCCGTGACCGAAATACACCCGTGGCCGCCATGTGCGTTATAACCCAGCGCGGTCGCGTCTTCGCCAGATAGTTGGATAAAGTCAGGCCCGCAGCGCATCCGTTGCGCAGGGACCCGTGACAGGTCGGCGGTGGCGTCTTTGACGCCCACGATCATCTCATGCTTGGCCAGTTCCGCCATTGTGTCGGGCGTCATGTCGATGACCGACCGAGGTGGAATGTTGTAGATGATGATCGGCAATCCGCAATCGGCGGCGGCAGTGAAATGCGCGATTAGCCCACGTTGCGTTGGCTTGTTGTAATAGGGCGTGACCACCAGCGCCGCATCCGCGCCCGCCGCCTTGGCTGCTTTGACCAGTCGCACAGTCTCAGCCGTGTTGTTCGACCCGGCACCGGCGATCACGGGGATGCGCCCGGCTGCCTCATTGACGACCGTTTCGACCACCAGATCGTGTTCTTCATGGGTCAGCGTCGGGCTTTCACCGGTTGTACCGACTGGCACCAGCCCGTGGCTGCCTTGATCGACATGCCAGTTCACAAGTTTTTTCAGCGCGTCCACGTCAACTTTGCCGTCGCGAAACGGCGTGACGAGGGCGGGGAGAGATCCCTTAAACATGGCACGCTTCCTTCTTGTGATTGGCCGGGATTGGCCACTTAAAATCGCGCGGACACTAGGCTGCGCGCGCCCTTTCGACAAGCCCCAGATGCACGGCTTTCTGCCGATTGTCAGGTTTGTGAGTTGTGATTGCGCGCGGCCCGGCTACCTTGGGTGTGCAGGCAATTGGCAAGGTAAGTGACATGCGCATTCCAATGATCATAGCGATGATTGCAGCAATGGGCCTGCCGGCGCAGGCGCAAACCGTGCCGCCAGAGGCTGTGGCCGCGATTGCCGCTGCGGACGAAGACTGGGACATCGGCTATGCTTTGGCCCGCGATGCAGGGCCGGTGACAATCGATGCCATCACTTGGCTGCGTTTGCGTGCGGGAGACGCAACCTTTGCCGAATACCGCGAGTTTATTACACAGAAAGCAGGTTGGCCGGGGATCCGCCGTTTGCGCGCCGAAGCAGAGCTGGTCATCGATGAAGGTCATGATCCGGCGCAGGTGATCGCCTTTTTCGCAGAAGACGCCCCGCAAACCGGTGAAGGTGCCGTGCGTCTAGCGGAGGCGCTGATTGCTTCAGATCAAGAGGACGAAGCCCGCGCCGCCTTGCGCGCCGCGTGGATCAATCTGCGCCTGAGCGAGGATGGGCATGAGGTGATGGTCGCCAGCTTTGGCGATCTTTTGCAGCCGTTCCACCGCGCCCGCGTGGATGCGTTAATGTGGCGGTCGCGCCGTGCAGAGGCTGAACGGATGCTGCCTCTACTGGATGAGGGTCAAAAGGCGTTTACTACCGCACGGATCGGTTATGCATCGGGCACCCGCAATATGCGCCCTTTATATGACGCTGTTCCCGCTGCGCTGCGTGCGGACCCCGGTTTTGCCTATGATCGCTATTCCTGGTTGGCGTCGCGCGGGGAATGGACTGATGCGGTTGAGATGCTCATGGACCGATCTACCAGTCGCGCCGCTTTAGGTGAACCTCTGCGTTGGTCGGGCTATCGCCGCATTCTGGCGCGTTGGGAAATGCGCGAGGGGCGCGCGCAGCAGGCCTATGATTTGGCGTCGCGCCACTATTTGTCAGAGGGGTCGAGCTATGCAGATCTGGAGTGGTTGTCGGGTTACATCGCCCTGACATACTTGGGTGACCCGGAGCTTGCCCGCGGGCATTTTGAGAATGGCTTGCGTGTTTCCACTGGTCCAATCTCGGTCAGCCGGATGCAGTATTGGATTGGTCGCGCGCAGTCCGTTTTGGGAGAAACCGATGCTGCCGCCGCAGCCTACGCCGCTGCCGCCGAGCATCAGACGGCGTTTTATGGGTTGTTGGCGTCAGAGCAGACCGGGCGACCGTTGGCCCCCACCCTGTCAGGCTCTGCCATTGCGTGGCGCGACGCGCCGGTCTTTGACGACGAGATTGTCAAAGCCGCCCTGACCTTGCTGGCTGGTGGCGAGCGTGGGGCGGCGTTTACGTTCTTTGCCGCACTTGGCCAGAGCTTGGATGCCGAGGGTTTGACCGCATTGGGTGCGTATCTTAGCGAGATTGACGAGCATCGCTATACGTTGCTTTTGGGAAAGGCCGCTGTCACGCGGGGTATTTTGATCCCCGAAATTTACTTTCCCATTCATGATCTGGCAGAGATGGACCTGCCCGCGGCCCCGGCGTTGTCTTTGTCCATTGCTCGCCGCGAAAGTGAGTTCAATGAAAGTATCGGTAGTCCCGTCGGCGCGCTGGGCTTGATGCAGCTCATGCCAGCGACAGCGCAAGAGGTGTCAGAGGGGCTTGGGTTGCCGTATTCGCGCGGGCGCCTGACCTCTGATTGGCAATACAATGCGACCTTGGGCGCGCAATATCTGGATTTTTTGACCCAAGAGTTTGGCCCGACGCCCGTTATGATAGCCGCCGGTTACAACGCTGGGCCAAGCCGCCCCATCCGCTGGATCGATGAACGAGGTGACCCGCGCCTGCGCGAGATGGATGTGGTGGATTGGATCGAACATATCCCGTTTCGCGAAACACGGAACTACGTGATGCGGGTGACGGAAAGCATTCCCATCTATGAGGCCCGCTTGACCGGGCAAACCGGCCCTGTGCGCTTTACCGCTTTGTTGGAGGGGCGCAAGCCGTTGATCCGCCCGGTTGCGCGGCCAGCGCCGGATGTGGCGATGGCGACGTCGTCGGCCCCGTCGATGGAGGTTTTGACCGAAACACCGGATGTGCGCCCTGTGGCCAGGCCGGGAGGTTAGGTGCCCGACCTAAGCGGAGGCCCGCCGTGACCGCCAAAGCGTGAACAGCCCGGCCCCTACAACGATTGCCGCCCCGATCGCCACATTGGGGCGCAGCGTTTCGCCCAAGAGGAACAGGCCGATGGCGCTGGCAAAGACCAGCTGTAGGTAGGCGAAGGGTTGCACCGCGCTCGCCTCGGCCACTTCATAGGTTTTGATCAAGAGCCAGTGGCCAAGTGCCCCGGTGATGCAGAGTGTTGCCATCCATTGCCAGTCATGGGCGGTTATCGGTTCCCAGTACCAGATGCCCACTACCGTCATCAGCGCGGCCCCCGATGTGCCGGTCCAAAAGAATGATGTTGCCGTGCTGTCCTTGCGTGCCGCATAGCGGGTCAGCAGGCCATAGAGCGCAAACATCAGCGCGGACAGCAAGGGGATCGCCGCTGCAGGGGCAAAGACGGTGTAGCCCGGTTGCAAGATCACCAGTACACCTACAAAGCCGATGCCAATCGCGGCCCAGCGCCGCCAGCCGACGTTTTCGCCCAAAACCGGCCCGGACAGGGCGGCGATCAAAAGAGGGTAGCAGGCAAAGATGGCGTGGCTTTCCACCAAACCCAGCAACACAAAGGCACTAACCATCACGCAGATTTCAGTGGCAAGCAGTGTGCCCCGGAAAATTTGCAAGATCGGTTGTTTTGTTGCTGCGGCGGCGCGAATTGACCCGGATTGCCGGGCGGCAATGGTGACCACGAAGGCGGCAAAGAACCAATAGCGGATCATCACGATTATGATTACGTTGTAATTTTCGGCCAGAAGCCGCGAAATTCCGTCCTGCACTGCAAAGACAAATGTCGTTGCAATCATCAACAAGATACCAAGGCGCGGGTTATTCTGCATGCGCCATCCTTGCCGTTGTCATGTGACGTTTGCGCCCATAGCCGGGGGTGCGGGTGACGGTGAACCCGGCCTCTGCCAGTGTGCGCCGGATATGTCCGGCGGCAGAGTATGTCGCTGCCGTGCCGTTCGGTTTGGTATGGGTGCCAACGGCATTCAGCAAGGACGGCTCCCACAGTTCAGGGTTCTTTGCCGGTGAGAAGCCGTCAAGGAACCAAGCATCCGCTTTGCCCTGCCATTGCGGGAGTGTCGCGCGGGCATCCCCGAGGATCACCTCAAGCAGCGGCCCATCCGAAAGCTGGGTAACGCCAGTGCCCGGTGTCCATTCGGCCAGAAGTGTTTCAGCGTAGGGAGCAAGCTGCGGGAAGTGGCGCAATGCGTCACGCATGTCTGGCAGGGCCATGGCGAAAGCCTCAAAGGATGTGAACCGCAGGATGCCCGGTCGCCCGGCCTTGTCCCAGAGCGCCCATGTCACCAGCAGGTTCAGCCCGGTGCCAAACCCAAGCTCTGCAATCTGAAAGTCATCATTGAACCGCGCGGGCAGATCGTTGCCAGCAAGAAAGACATGCTCGGTTTCGGCCAGCCCGTTGTCGAGCGAATAATAAGGATCATCAAAAGCGGTCGCGATGGGCACGCCATCCCGCCATTCCAATTCTGCTCTCTGGTCTGTCATGCGCGTGTGCCCTACCTTTGCGTCATCTTTGTGCGGAAGGGCGCGGAATGGCAACGACAGATGTGACGGTGATGGGGGCCGGGGTGTTCGGCCTATCAGTGGCCTTTGCCTGCGCGTCACGGGGTGCAGCGGTGCGGGTCATTGATCCGCATGGTGTTGCTGCGGGTTCCAGCGGTGGTTTGGTCGGGGCTTTGGCCCCGCATGTGCCGGAGAACTGGAATGAAAAGAAGGCGTTTCAATTTGAAAGCTTGATCATGGCACAGGCGTTTTGGGATCGCGTTGAGGCGGTGACAGGGGCTGATGTGGGCTATGTCCGGTCGGGCCGTTTGCAGCCATTGGCGGACGACCGTGCCGTTGCATTGGCCCGGACCCGTGCACAGGGTGCGGCCGAGCTGTGGCAGGGCAAGGCCACCTGGGACGTTCGAGAGGCGCAAGATGCTGCATGGATGCCTCCTACGCCTTCGGGTTGGGTTGTGTATGACACGTTGTCGGGTTTGATCCATCCGCGTCGGGCCACGCGCGCGCTGGCAGATGCTGTGGTTGCCCTTGGGGGTGAGGTTTTGACCGAAGGCCAAGCGCAGGGGCAGGTGGTCTGGGCCACGGGATGGCCGGGCATGGTTGAGGTTGGAGGCAATGGGGTGAAAGGACAGGCCGCATTGCTGCGTCACGATGCGGCGGGTCAGCCGCAGCTTTTTGCTGATGCGTTGCACATCATCCCGCACGGTGATGGGACCGTTGCCATCGGGTCTACGTCGGAGCGAGAATTTGACGACCCCACCGGGACGGATACCGCATTGGATGATGTCATCACCCGCGCCGTTGCAGCATTTCCAGTGTTGAAAGGGGCGCAAGTCATTGAGCGTTGGGCGGGTGTGCGTCCGCGCAGCAAAAGCCGCGCGCCGGTCTTAGGTGCACATCCGACAAGGTCGGGCGCGTATATCGCCAATGGCGGGTTCAAGATTGGATTTGGCATGGCCCCGAAGGTCGGTGAGGTCATGGCTGATCTGGTATTGGACGGGCGCGATACGATCCCAGAGGGGTTCCGCGCCTGATTTAGATGGCCGGAGCCTGTGCAAAGGGCAGATGCCCCGTCTTGATCCAAACCCGCGCGCCATCATCATCGGCGGTCAAGTTCAGTGGCGCACCTTCTGGCAGGCGCAGCCATGAGCCTTTCGTCAAAGTGTCGCCACCTTCAACGCCGCTGCCCGCAATCATCAATAGTTCCACCCCGCCTTGCGGCGTTTCGTTCAACGTCACACGGGGTGCGAGCGAAACAAAGCGGACCTGTTCTTTTGTATCTTTATGCAGGGTTTTGGCGCTGATCCCGTCGGCAATGGGTGTCAGCCCGTCGTCCATTACCATGCGGAATTGCGTCCGGTCATCGGGGTCAAATTGCCAAAGCTTGACGAAAATCGTGCACCCTTCAGCCGCGCCCGGCGTGTGCGATGTAGTCGGCGGATTGCGTACGTAGGTGCCAGCGGGGTAGTCGCCGTGTTCGTCCTGAAAGACACCCTCCAGCACAATGAATTCTTCGCCACCCGTATGCGTATGCGCTGAGAATGTGCTGCCGGAGGCGTAGCGCACGATGGACGTGGCGCGTGCGACCTCATCCCCGATCCGGTCCAGCATCCGCCGGTCCACGCCGGGCATGGGTGAAGCGATCCAATCAAGGCTTTCGGAATGGACAAGGGCGCGCTGCGTGAAGTCTGCGTTCAGTTCCATAGGATACCTTCAAAATTGGGCGATTGTGACGCCAGCTTTTGTCAGATGATCGCGCAACCCGCGTGCCAGCGCAACGGCCCCCGGCGTATCGCCATGTAAACAAATCGTGTCGATTTGGCAGGGGATAAGCGTGCCGTTCTCGGCGATGATGGCCCCTGCTTCAAGCATTTCTAGGACACGCGGTGCGGCGGCCTCTGCGTCATGCAGCACCGCACCCGGCAGGCTGCGGTCCACCAGTGTAGCGTCGTCGTTGTAAGCCCGGTCGGCGAAAATCTCGCCCGCCCAATTGCAGCCCAACTCGCGTGTCACCTCTTCCATCGCGGTTGCGGCCAGCACCATGATGATGATGTCAGGATCCACGTCCAATGCGGCCTGATAACAGGCACGCGCCAGCGCGTGATCGACGCACGCCATGTTCGAGAGTGCCCCGTGTAGTTTAAGGTGCCGGACCTGTCCGCCTGCCCGTTTCGCCATCGCCTGCGCCGCGCCCAATTGATAGGCGACAGCATTGGCGATTTCTTCATGTGGTAGCGGCAGCTTGCGCCGCCCGAACCCCTTGAGGTCCGCAAAACCGGGATGCGCACCGATCCCCACACCCTTTGCCACCGCCCGCTGCATCGTTTGTGCCATCACATCAGGGTCGCCCGCATGAAAACCGCAAGCGATGTTGGCCGAACTGACGATATCAAGCAGGGCTGCATCATCGCCCATCGTCCAGGGGCCAAAGCCTTCGCCCATATCTGCGTTCAGGTCGATGTTATGTGTCATTCAGGGCCTCTCAAGATCGTCACCGGGGGTTGCCCCGCTGATCAATTGGTAGCCAAGCAAGTCGGCAATGTCATGTGGGTCGCGCAGCACAGGCGTGCAGCGGGCCCTGAGTTGGCGCAATTGGGCGGCGTAAGTGGTGGCAGTGGCGTCGGCCTCTACCACGCTCAGGAACTGAAAGCGGAGTGCCGTGCCGGGGGCCGCTTGCGCCACTTTAGGCAGGTCGGCGGGGATGACGCTGCCGATCCGAGGGTAGCCGCCGATGGTCTGGCATTCGGCCAGCAGGATGTAGGGCACGCCATCGCCAGTCATCTGGATATCGCCGGATACAATCAGGTCCGACACGAATGTGAGGCCACCTTGCATACCGAAGCCTTTGCCTTCGTAATCGAGCCTGATCCCTTGCCTGTTTCCCCGCGGATTGCGTTGAAAAGTCGTCGTGGCAAAAGCCGCTAGCGTCTGATCCGAAAAGAAGCCGGTCTGGGGGCCGGGCATGATCCGTATCGTGCCGCCAGAAAGCCGATCATCAACGTGCAGTTTGACCGGTGCGCGCATCCGGTCCATGTCAGCTCCGATGGGCAGCGCGTCATCTGTGGCAAGCCGCGTGCCGATCCCAGCGGTCAGATGTGTGGCACGGCTGTCCATGATGGGTGCTGTGGTGATGCCGCCAGCGAGGGCAAGGTATCCGTAGACGCCCTTGGTCGCGCCGGCGATTGTCAGCTTGGCGCCAGCGGGCAGGAATTGTGTGGTGTTATGTTCGACTGTCGCGCCGTCGATGTTTGCCTGCATCACGGCGCCAGTCAGGGCAAAGTGCGTCCCCTCGCTTACGGTGAATGTGCCGCCAAAGCCCATCATTTCGATCACAGCATTGTCGGTGCCTGCGCCAAGCAGCGCTGCCCCCTCAAGCAATGCCAGTGGATCGGCGGCGCCGCCGGTGGACAGCCCTTGAGCCTTCCATCCCGGCCTGCCGAGGTCTTGCACCGTCAGTCCCGGCCCGGCTTTGTGCAGCGTCAGGGTTGGCATCAGCGCAGCACCTCGCATCTGGCACCGCCGTTGGTTGTGCCGTCCCGTTGGATCGTTGCGAAATCGGTGTCAGAGACAGCGGCGAATTGCACGACATCACCCGGTTGCAAGGCGAAAGGTTGTTTGGTTTCGGGCAGGTAGACGCGAAACGCTGTCTGTCCGATGTGCCGCCAACCGGTTGGGGCCTCTGCCGCCCAGATGATCAACTGGCGCACCGCACAGATCAGCGCCCCTTGGGGGAGCGTATCGGTCAGTGCGGATTGGCGGGGGATGTTCCAGTGGTCGGGCAGTAGACCCAGATAAGGTTGGCCGGGTGCGAACCCGATCGCCATGACCCGCACTTGCTGGGTTGTGATTTCTGCGATGGCTTGATCGACTGTGCATCCGGCCAATTGGGCTGCTTCGGCCAGTTGCGCGGCGTGATCGGGGCTGAAACAGGCCGGAATGCGCCAGAGCCGTCGGGGGGGCGTGTCGCCTGACATGGGCTCTGCCAACAGCGTGAGGATTGCGGTGGTGACGGCGTTCCGGTCTGTTGCCGACGGATCGAAACCGATGCGCACAGAGACCAGCGAGGGCGCAACTTCGGTCACTCCGGCGATATCCGCCGCCTCGACCTGATCGCGAAACGCCAAGGCGCGGGCGTTGGCAGTGTCGTTGAGGTTGCGGGCAAAGCGCACAAGAATACCGTCCACGCCGAGCGGGCAAATCTCTGGGTCTTGCAGCGCGTCATTCATGGGCGCGGTCTAGGGGGATTTGTCGAGGCTGTCGATGGGGCCGCCTGCTTTGGTCCAACTGCCAAAACCATCTTTGAGGTGCGCGGCCGGAAAGCCCATCTCGTTCAATGTCGCCACTGTCAACGCGGACCGCCATCCAGAGGCGCAATGAAAGATGAAGGTCCGGTCTTCACCGAAGATATCTTTGAAATAGGGGCTTTCGGGATCGACCCAGAACTCTGCCATGCCGCGCGGGCAATGAAAGCTGCCGGGGATCGCCCCGCTGCGCTGCCGCTCGCGGACATCGCGCAGATCAATGAAGGTGACATTTGGGTCATCCAGCATGGTGATGGCGTCAGCGGTTTCGACTTCCTCGATCCGCGCGCGGGCTGCCGCCACGAGTGCGGCGGCGGATGTGGTGAGCTTGGGCATAGCGTCTCCTTTGCAATCATCTTGCGCACAGCGGGCAGGGGGATGTCCAGAATGGACTGCAACAATTCCTGACGCCGATATGATGAGGGTTCATTTTACTCTGAGCGGAAGTTTGGCCTAGGTGGCCCCAACGCAAATTTACTCACGGAGACCCCAAAATGCGCACATCAACCCTAACTTTCCTTTGCCTTCTTGCCGCAGCCGCAGGCCCGACCCTTGCCCAGGAAGACACCACCGACACGGACGCAATGACCGAAGAAGTGATGGAAGAGATGGCTGACGAAACGATGGCCGAGGATGCCATGGAAGACGAAACGATGTCTGAAGACACCATGGCGGAAGACACTATGGCCGAAGAGACTATGGCGGACGACACCATGGCAGAAGACACCATGGAGGAGGAAATGGCTGAAGAGGAGACCATGGCCGAGGATGTCATGCAGGAAGCGACACCAAGCCTTGAAGAGATCGCCGCCGCCGATCCTAACCTCGAGGTTGCTAAGAACGAAGACGGCGAAGTCGATGCGATGGTTATGCTCTCGGATGTGTTGTTCAGCTTTGGCGACGCCTCTTTGGAGGCCTCATCGTTGGAAACATTGCGTGGTGTTGCCGACAAACTCGACGGTGTCACCGCCATTGAGATCACTGGCCATACCGATGCCATTGGCGATGAATCCTTCAATGAAGCGCTTGGTCAGCGGCGCGCTGATGCGGTGCGCGACTGGCTGATCGCCAATACCGATCTGGCGGCGGAAGTCGTGACTTCACGCGGCGTCGGAGAAACCGATCCGATTGCGCCCAACCTTACCGAGGATGGTGCCGACAACCCCGCTGGGCGCGCCCAGAACCGTAGGGTGGAATTCACCTTGCCTGACGCGGGCTGATCAGACCGTAGGCAGAGGGCCACAGCTGTGATCAGCGGTGGTCCTCGCCCATTTTGCGACTTATTCTTGCCCGCTCTCTGGTAACTGCGGCAAACTGACCATAACTATCCCTCATTCAATTCTGTCTGCGGATTTGACCTGCGTGTGTCCGCAATGACGATCGAGGGATAAGCCAATGGCATCTGATACAACCCCGAATTTGACGGGAAAACTGACATTTCAAAATGACAAGGGCGCTGGGCGCTCAAAATGGCTCGCTGTTTTGCTGGCGCTCATTTTGGTGGGCTGGATGGGCAGCGGATACATCATTCCCACTGCCGATGCCGAGGAGGCGGCCCCTGAGGCACCGGCCAAGCGTGCAATTGCGGTCGCCGTCTTGCCGTCGCAAGCCAAGGACGTGCAACTGGTGCTGAGCGCCGAAGGCCAATCAGAACCGGACCGTGCCAGCGGCATTCAGGCCGAAGCCACCGGGCAAGTCCAATCGGTCCTCGTTGCCCGTGGTGATCTGGTGACAGCTGGCCAAGAGATTGGCCGCATTGACGCAGAAACGATCCAGGCTCAGTTGGCGCAGGCTCAAGCGCAGCAAGAACAGGCGACCCGTGATCTGAACAATGCCCTTGCCTTGCAGGCGCGCGGCGTCGCGACCGAAGACCGGGTGAGCCAATCGCGTGCCGCAAAAGCCGCTACCGATGCGGCTGTTTCGGCCGCAGAACAACAGTTGGATAATACCGTCGTTCGTGCCCCATTTGCGGGCCGTCTCAATGACATGACCCTTGATGAGGGCGAGTTTGTTGATGCAGGTGACGTTGTTGCCGAAGTTTTGGACAATGATCCGCTGACCGTTGTTATTCAGGTGCCGCAGCAGGCCCTGTCTCGCATTGATATCGGCCAGATGGCCCAAGTGCAGTTTATCACGGGCGAAGAACGCAGTGGTGCGGTGAGTTTTATCGGGGCCAATGCTGATCAGCAAACCCGGACATTCCGCGTTGAAGTCACCGTCGATAATCCTGACAGCGTGATGCCTGCGGGTCTGAGCGCGCGCATTGTCCTTCCAACCGGCATGGCCCGAGGGCATTTTATCTCACCCGCGATCCTGTCGCTGGGCACAGATGGTGCGCTTGGTATCAAAACCGTTGAGAGCGACAACACAGTGGCCTTTGCCCCGGTGTCGATTGTACGCGCCCAAACAGATGGTGTCTGGGTCACAGGCCTGCCGGAAGAGGCGGATATTATCACCGTCGGTCAGGGTTTTGTTGGCGCGGGTGACGTGGTTGAGCCACGCCTGGTGGAGGCAGCGCAAACTGCGGGAGTGTCACAATGATTGGTTTGATCGATGCGGCCTTCAGCCGCAGCAAGGTTGTGCAGCTGGTCTTGTTCTTTCTGCTGGCGATTGGTGCGCTGTCCTACAGTGCGATCCCCAAGGAAAGTAACCCCGAAATCCCCATTCCGGTGGCCTATGTCTCGACCTCGATTGACGGCATCTCGCCAGAGGATTCCGAGGATGTGCTGATCGGACCAATGGAGGCTGAATTTGCGTCACTCACCGGATTGAAATCCATGACGGCGACAGCCAGCGAAGGCCGTGCGACTGTGCAGCTGGAGTTTGAACCGGGCTTTGATTCCGATGCCGCACTGGACAAGGTCCGCGAAGCTGCAGACAAGGCCGAAAGTGAACTGCCGTCGGATGCCAGCATCACGGTCACGGAAATCAACACCGCCCTCTTTCCGATCATGACAGCGATCCTGTCCGGCCCCGTGCCGGAACGCACGCTGAACGCTTTGGCCGAAGATCTGCAAGACGACATTGAATCGCTCAGTGGTGTGCTTGAGGTGGATGTCGGCGGCAAGCGCACAGAGCTGTTGGAGGTGTTGATCGATCCGACTGTTTTCGAGACGTACAACATTTCGTTTGATGAGCTGATTAGCTCAATCACCAACAACAATCAGTTGATTGCCGCAGGTGCGATTGAGAGCGAAGCGGGTCGCGTTGTCTTGAAGGTGCCGGGTTTGATCGAGAACCTTGAAGATGTGATGGAGCTGCCCATTCTGGTGCGCGGCCAGACGGTTGTGACCTTTGCCGATGTGGCGACGATCCGGCGCACCTTTGAAGATCCCACAGGTTTTGCCCGGATTGACGGCCAGCCCGCACTTGCCCTTGAGATAAAAAAGCGGGTTGGTGCAAACATCATCGAGACCGTTGACGAGGTGCGTGCCGTCATCGACAGCGCGCGGGCGGATTGGCCGGAAAGCGTGCAAGTTCGCTACACGCTGGACGAAAGTGAGCAGGTGCAATCCATGCTCAGCGATCTGGAAGCCAACGTGATTGCCGCCATCATTCTGGTGATGATCGTGGTGGTCTATGCGCTTGGCTTGCGGTCGTCCTTGCTGGTGGGCCTGGCCATTCCCGGTGCGTTTCTGAGCGGTGTTGCGGGTCTTTATTTCATGGGCTTCACGATGAATATCGTGGTTCTCTTTTCTCTGATCCTTGTCGTAGGGATGCTGGTGGACGGGGCAATCGTCACGGTAGAGCTCGCCGACCGATATCTGCACGACGGCGATGCACCAAAGATTGCCTACGCCAAAGCAGCCAAGCGGATGGCGTGGCCTATCATTGCCTCGACCGCGACGACGCTTTGCGTGTTCTTCCCGCTGTTGTTCTGGACCGGTGTGGTTGGCGAATTCATGAAATTCCTGCCGATCACAGTGATCTTTACGCTGGCTGCATCACTGTTCATGGCACTGATCTTTATCCCTGTCATGGGCGGATTGATTGGCAAGCGCCAAGCGCAGTCAGCCAAGGCCAAGGCCCAGCTTTATGCCGCCGAAAAGGGTGATCCACGCGATATGACCGGCTTTATGGGCGGTTACGTGCGGGTGCTGCAATGGTCGCTGCTGCGCCCTTGGACCACGTTGAGCTTTGCCATGATGGCGCTGGTGGCCTCTTTTGTTGCTTATGGCAGCCTTGGCAATGGTTTGACCTTCTTTCCAGAGGTTGAACCCGACTATGCGCAGGTCGAGGTGCGGGCAAAGGACAATTTTTCGGTCTATGAGCAGGATGCGCTGGTCCGTCAGGTTGAGGCCCGTTTGGCCAATTATGAAGAGATCGCAAGCGTCTATGCCCGCTCTGGCAGTTCAAACGACGGCGGCGATGTGATCGGGTCGTTGCAATTGGAATTGGCGGAATGGGACACGCGCCGCCCAGTGACCCAGATCGCAGTGGACATCCGCACCGATATGGCTGAAATCCCCGGTATCGATGTGCAGGTGCAGACTGACTCCGGTGGTCCCGGTGGCGGCAAGCCGATCAATCTGGAGGTTCTGGGTAATATTCGGGCCGAACAGGAAACTGCCGTCCAGACCATCATCGCCAAGATGGAGCAGATGGGCGGTTTCATCGACGTTGTCGAATCCCGCCCTAACCCCGGTGTGGAATGGCAGATCACTGTTGACCGCTCAGAGGCGGCGCGCAGTGGCGCCAATGTCGCCCTGTTAGGGCAGGCCGTGCAGCTGCTGACCAGCGGCATCACCGTTGCCGATTATCGCCCAGAAGATGGCGATGGCGAGGTTGATATCGTTGTCCGGTTTCCTGCTGTAGACCGGACCTTGGCCGAGTTGGAATCGCTGCGCGTTCCCACAAACGCAGGTCTTGTGCCGATCTCGAACTTTGTCTCCTTTAGTCCAGCCCCGCAAAGCGGTGAGATCACCCGCATTGATCAGGCCCGTGTCATCACGATCTCGGCCGATGTGACAAGCGATGTGCTGGCCAATGATCAAACCATCGCCTTGCAGGCCGCCATTGAAACGCTTGATCTGCCCAGCAGTGTCAGCGTTGAATTCGGCGGCGAGGCCGAGGAACAGGCTGACGCAATGAGCTTTCTTGTTGGTGCGTTTGCGTCGGCGATTGGCCTGATGTTCCTGATCCTGCTGACCCAGTTCAATAGCTTCTGGCAGGCCTTTGTCGTCATGTCTGCAATCGTCTTCTCGATCGCGGGGGTCCTGATTGGATTGATGGTCACAGGCCGGCCCTTTGGCGTGGTCATGGGCGGGATTGGTGTTATCGCGTTGGCGGGGATTGTTGTGAACAACAACATCGTGCTGATCGACACGTTCAACCAACTCAAGGCGCAGGGCCTATCCTCGCTCGAGGCGGCCTTGCGTACCGGTGCGCAGCGTTTGCGCCCTGTTGTGCTGACCTCGGTGACGACTGCGCTGGGCCTGATGCCGATGGTGATTGGCCTGAATATCAACTTCTTTACCCGCGAAATCATCTATGGCGCCCCGTCAACCCAATGGTGGACCGAACTGTCCAGTGCGATTGCCGGTGGATTGGTCTTTGCGACGATCCTGACCTTGCTGGTCACCCCGGCAATGCTGATGCTGGGCGAACGGCGGGCAAAGCGGTTTGAAACCGGCCCTGATCTGGTGCCTGCCGAATAAGTCTGCGCTAAAGGATCTTTCTGGCGGTATGTTCTGCTGCTGCCAGTGCTCCTTCGATCAACCCGCCGTTGTCGGGGGCCATTTCGGTGGAGGTAAAGATGAGTTTGTCATTCCAGACACGCGAAAGTGGGGCTGGCATTTGATAGGGTGGATGCCCCGTAGGGGGTGTGGCGTCTGCGGCGGTCGAGGTGAATGCCGCGGCTGACCAGTCCTCCAAGTGGCTTGTCAGTGGTTTGCTTGCGGCTGCACCAAAGATGTTTGTCAGCTGCGTCAGTGCGGCATGCTGTACCTGATCACCGACCTGCGCGCGGACATGTGCCGGAAGCCCGACAAAGCCGAAGAGCGCGCCAAATGTGCCATCCTCGGGGCTGGCATCATGGATTTCGACCATTGGACCCCGCCTGCTGCTTGCGTCACCTGAAAGGCCCGCATCACGCCAGAAGGGCGTGCCATAGACGGCGACAAATTTAGCATGTGCACCCATCCAAGTAGGGATGGATTTGAGTGTGGCGATTTGGGGTAGAACAGGCGCATATGTCAGGTCGGCGGCGACCCGAGGTGGCAAGGCCAGCACGATCCGGTCTGCGGTGATGGTCCGCCCATCGGCGAGCGTCGCGCTTGGCGCGTCGCTGATATGTGCGGCTTGCGCGTTCATCGTCATGCGTGACGGATCAAGCCGTGCTGCCAGCGCGTCGGTCAGGGCGCTGGTCCCGCCCCCAATCCGCAGTGCACCCGCCATCGACATGAAGCCTGCATTTTGCATGACCTCGCCACTTGCTTGCTCATAAAGCTGTGTGCCTTGCGCGTGTTGTTCAAATGCATGCAGGCCCAGTTCGGGCAGCAGGGCCGCGATCCGTTCTTGCCCCGGCCAAATCCATGATGGCCCAAGATCAACGGCGACATCACCCACGATCAGCGATTTGATCCGCCCGCCCAAGCGCCTGCGCGCGTCCAACAGATGATAGTCGTGGTCTGCCTGTTGTAGGCGATAAGCCAAAGATAGCCCGCTAAGGCCGCCACCAATGATTAATGTTTGGGTGTGCATGACGCCGACCTTTGCTGTGGAGGTCCAGCGTAGGGGATGGGCGTAGCCTTGGACAGGCTACGCCCGATTTGTTTACTTCACATCAAAGCGATCAAGGTTCATCACCTTGGTCCATGCTGCAACGAAATCCTGCGCGAATTTCGCGGCCGCATCGCCTTGCGCATAGACCTCGGACAAGGCCCGCAGTTGCGAGTTGGAGCCGAAGACCAGATCAACACGGGTGCCAGTCCATTTGACGTCGCCTGTCGCGCGATCGTGGCCTTCAAAGGTGCCCTCTTCGCTCCCCTTCTTCCACTCGGTCGCCATATCGACGAGGTTGGTGAAAAAGTCGTTGCTGAGCGTATCGGTTTTGTCAGTCAACACACCATGCTTGCTGTCGCCAGAATTGGCACCCAGCACCCGCAGACCACCGATCAGTACGGTCATCTCTGGCGCTGAAAGCGTCATCAGCTGCGCGCGGTCCACCAGCAGTTTCTCTGCAGGCACGCTGTAGTCAGCCTTGGCAAAGTTGCGGAAACCATCGACTTCAGGCTCCAACGGCTCAAAGCTCTCGGCGTCTGTCTGCTCTTCCAAGGCATCCATGCGGCCCGGTGTGAAGGGCACAGTGATGTCGTGACCTGCGTTCTTGGCCGCCTGTTCGACCGCTGCGCAGCCACCCAAAACGATGATATCAGCGAGCGAGGCGCGTTTGCCGCCCGATTGCGCATCGTTGAACGAGGTCTGCACGCCCGTCAGGGTATCCAGCGCCTTGGCCAGCTTCGCAGGCTCGTTCACCGGCCAGTCCTTTTGCGGGGCCAGACGGATGCGCGCGCCATTGGCGCCGCCGCGTTTGTCCGAGCCGCGGAAGGTCGAGGCCGATGCCCAAGCAGTCGAGACCAGTTCGGAAATCGATAGATCAGAGGCCAGCAGTTTTGATTTTAGGACTGCGATATCTGCGTCATCGATCAGGTCGTGATCAACGGCAGGGATCGGATCCTGCCAGATTAGATCTTCTGCAGGCACTTCATCACCCAGATAAAGAACCTTTGGCCCCATGTCGCGGTGGGTCAGCTTAAACCAAGCACGGGCGTAAGCATCCGCGAACTCTGCAGGGTTTTCGAGGAAACGCTGCGAGATTTTGGCATAGGCTGGGTCCAGCTTCATCGCCATATCCGCCGTAGTCATCATCGGCGCGTGTGTGCGTGATGCGTCATGTGCATCTGGCACCGCGTCACCCATGGCTCCGCCCTTGGGGTGCCATTGGTTGGCGCCAGCGGGGCTTTTGCCCAACTCCCACTCATTGCCTAGCAGCGTTTCGAAATAGCTCATGTCCCATGTGATTGGCGTCGCAGTCCAAGCGCCTTCGATCCCGCTGGTGGTGGTGTGAACGCCCTTGCCGGACTCAAACCCGTTCTTCCAGCCAAGACCCATTTGTTCGATTGGCGCGGCTTCTGGCTCTGGTCCCATCAGGGCTGCATCACCGGCACCATGCGCTTTGCCAAAGGTGTGACCACCAGCGACCAAGGCCACGGTTTCCTCGTCGTTCATCGCCATGCGCGCGAAGGTTTCACGCACATCATGACCAGAGGCGAGCGGGTCAGGGTTACCGTCCGGTCCTTCTGGGTTAACGTAGATCAGGCCCATCTGCACAGCGGCCAGCGGGTTTTCCAGATCACGGTCGCCGGAATAGCGGCTGTTTGGCTTATCGGAACTGGCCAGCCATTCGTCTTCGCGACCCCAATAGACGTCTTCTTCTGGTTCCCATGTATCGGCGCGACCACCTGCAAAGCCGTACATCGGCAGGCCCATCGATTCCATTGCGACATTACCAACCAGCACAAAAAGGTCGGCCCAGGAAATCTGGTTGCCGTACTTCTGCTTGATCGGCCAAAGCAGGCGGCGGCCTTTGTCGAGGTTGCCGTTGTCGGGCCAGCTGTTAAGCGGGGCAAAACGCTGTTGACCGCCGCCTGCGCCGCCTCGGCCGTCTGCCGTACGATAAGTGCCCGCGGCATGCCATGCCAGACGAATAAAGAACGGGCCGTAGTGACCATAGTCAGCGGGCCACCAGTCCTGACTGTCGGTCATCAGCGCGTGCAGGTCCGCCTTGAGCGCCTTAAGGTCGAGTTTCTGGAACTCTTCGGCATAATCGAAATCCAAACCCATCGGGTCAGACGCGGGCGATTTTTGGTGCAGGATTTTGAGGTTTAGCTGGTTGGGCCACCAATCCTTGTTGCCCTGCACACTATGTGTGGCGTTCAGGGTCACCCCGTGCATGACAGGGCATTTTCCGGCGTCATTTCCGTCCATTGTCGTTCTCCGATGTTGGTTACGTTGCGTGCGCTGCCTTGATTCAAGCGCGCTTGGGGCAGAAATAGCACAGCATTTCAATTAGTTTAAGTTGCATTTTTGGATCATACCCATAACTTCAAATTATGAATAACCTTACACTAAAGCAGCTCCGCTATTTTGAAGCCCTGTCCCGCCACGGTCATTTTGGCCGCGCCGCCGAGGCCTGCGCCATTTCGCAACCGGCTTTGTCGGTGCAGATCAAAGAGTTGGAGGAAGGGCTAGGTACACCCTTGTTTGAACGCGGTCCGCGCCATGTTCGTCTGACCGCATTTGGCGAAGACTGGGCGCTGCGGGTGCGCGAGATTTTGCGCGCAGTTGATGATCTTGGTGATATGGCACGTGCGGCGCAGGACGGTTTGGCCGGGCGGTTGCGCCTAGGTGTGATCCCAACCATCGCACCCTATCTTTTGCCGGGGCTCATTGCCTATCTGGGGCGCACCTATCCAGAGCTTGATTTGCATGTGCGCGAAACGATGACGCCGCGCCTGATCGAGGAACTGGCGCGCGGTCAGATCGATGCAGCGATTGTGGCCCTGCCAGTGCATGAGCCGGGCTTTGAAGAGGTGCCGCTTTTTGAAGAGCCGCTGATGCTGGTGCGCCCTTTGGGCGAAGATGATCAGCCGGTGCCCACACCAGAAGGGTTGCGCGACATGCGTTTGCTGCTGCTTGAGGAAGGGCATTGTTTTCGCGATCAGGCACTGTCGTTTTGCCAGTTCGGGGCAGGGGCCACGCGTGAGGGTCTTGATGGCACGTCGCTTTCAACCCTTGTGCAGATGGTTGGGTCCGGCATCGGCGTGACCCTGATCCCACAAATGGCGGTGCGAGTTGAGACCCGTTCCGCCCCGGTGAGTGTCGGGCGATTTGCCAACCCCCAGCCGCAACGCACCGTGGGCATGATCTGGCGGAAAACCAATCCGCTGACGGGGCAGTTGCGCCAAGTGGCAGATGCGGTTCTGCGGGTTGGCCAATCTTTGCCGCTTTAACGCGACCCGTCAGGTGGTGAAGCGCTGGTAACCTTTCGTTCATAAGTCTCCGATATCCCTCGATTACGGATTCGCTCAGCTATGAAAAAGGACGGCCAATGAACCAGCTGAAGAAACTGTCGATTGCACTCTCGGCATTCGCGCTATCGGGCGCGTTATCGGGGCCAGCGCAGGCGCTGACCAGTGTGCAGGTTTCAGAGATCCGCGCCTATGTTGAATTTGGTGATACCCAGGGGTTGCGGGCGTATTTGCTGCAGAACCTCGATTCACTGGACAATAGTGAGCTGTCGGTGATGTTGCGCGACTTTGTATCGACCCCGCCGGAACAGACTTTGTTCACTAACATTGGCTTTCGCAACGCGATGCCTGCAGAACTGCGTGATGTTGTTGAGCGGTCCAAGACGGACGCCTCACTCTATTGAATTTGCAGTGCAAACTTACTGCCATCTTGAAACAGGATGGCATCGCTTGGTGTAGACTGCCGCGCGGTTCCACATGAACCGCAAAGACTGAACGCAAGGTGAAACCTTGCGCACTGATCAAGGAGGACCAGAATGGTCCAACCCAACCGGCAAAAGCTGACCCTGGTCATTGACCCGCGCTTTAGCGGCGGAACCTCCGCCGCTGTCGCGCGCGAGATTTATGCACTGGCACCGTTTTGCGATCTCAACGTTGTTGCGATTTCCTCGAAGCTCTTCAAGGGGCGGCATGTCCATGAAAGGATTGCTGAGGCTTGCGAAGATACCGCCACGCCATTGGTCTGGGACCCTGCCTTTGTCTCTGCAGACCTGATTGCGCTGCATAACCCCAGCTTCCTGAAATTTGACGATGCGCTGAACACGCGGCTGGTCTGTGACCGGCTGTTTGTCGTCTGCCACGAAAACCTGCTGCGCCCGGATGGGCCGGAAGGTTTTGATGTGAGGCATTGTCTTGGGCTGATAGCGGATCAGGCTCTGGCACGGGCGAAATATCTGTCACCCGTCTCCGGTTGGAACCGCAAGACTGTCACCCAATGGCTGAGCGAAAACGGCGGGCCTTGGCAGATCGCACCGTGTGACTGGACGAACATCTGTGACTTTCAGATGAAAGCGCCATGCAATGCGCCACAAGACCGCCGGGGCCGGCACTCGCGTCCCGGATTGGAGAAGTTTCCGCCGCTCTGTGATCTTGAGCAGATGTTCCCGCCAAGCTCCCAATCTGTGCGCATGCTGGGTGCCGACAACCTGATCGGAGAAGCGGTACCCCAGCATTGGGATTTGCTGCCCTTTGGCGCTGAGGACGTCGATGACTTTCTTCAACCCATCGACTTTTTCATCTACTACACACACCCCTTTTGGCAGGAGAGCTTTGGTCGCGTGATTGCCGAAGCCCTTGCCGCAGGCAAGGTTGTTATTGCAGCGGCCCCCACAGCGACGACATTCGCGGATGGTGTCATTGCAGCCGCCCCTGAAGAGGTGGACGGCATTGTTGCCGCGCTTATCGCCACGCCCCAAGACTATCACACGCAGGTGGCGCGGGGACAGGCGGCGCTGTCGGCCTTTGGTGTCACCGCCTTTCAGGACAGGTTTGCGGAACTTCTGACCCTCACAGAAAAGAAAACCACGTCAAACACACGGATGGAGACCCTCTATGATCTTTTGTGAAGCTGGCGGGCAAGATGCCGACGCCACTGACGAACTGGCGATTTTTGTATCGCACCTGCGGGCGCATGACATCCCCGCCATTGTACCCGCATCGCTGGTCCCTCAGCAAATGTCGGCTGCACATCAGTTTGATCTGGCTGCATTCCTGTCGGACGCGTTGCCGACCGAGGACGACCACCTGGTGTTGCTTGATGCTGACAAAATTGATGCTGCGCGGGCCAATAGGTTACGTGGCTTCGCCAAGGGGAAGGCAATTCGGAGCATAGGATTTGGTCAATTCGACCGGCGCCAGGATGAAATCACGGTTGCGTCTCGTCTGGCTTTTGCCTTGAACCGCGAACCCCTATTGCTGGAACCAAATGCGGTTCCGGCCCTGCCAGCCGCAAAGATGCCGATATTTGCGGCACCCGCAACCAAGAGCCGCCGCAGCAAGCCCCGTATCGGGCTGTTTTTTCCTGATCTGAAAGCTCAGAATATCCGGTCCGAACTGCGCGCACTGAGCTTAACACAGGATTTTGCGATTGAGATCGTCACTGGTGGCGCGGAAAAGAAGGCATGGATCGATGCCGATGGTTATAATGTGCCCACTTGGCATCCGGGCGAGTTGTTGCCTCGTGCCTTTGCCGCCCGATTTGACGGCGCTGTCTTCTTTGGCAAACCCGTTAGTTGGCCGCGCTTGCAGATGATCATTGCCAATCTGACGGCCCAAGGGGCGCCATTGATCGACGGGACCGTTGATCGGGCGTGGCACAATCAAGCAAATGAATTCATCGCAGGCCCTTCGGACCTGCGTAACCTGCCGCATTGGATGACGCAAAGCATCCTGCCCAATATGGCGCGCATTGCGGATGATCTGGCGCATACGACCCTGCAGCGTGCTGTCACCCTGCCACCAGCGCTGGCCAAACTGCGTGCCCCCAAAAACCCGCCACAAAAACCAAATCGCAATGAACCGCGTTCGGTTCTGTTCGTGCCGACCAACGGCGTGGGGCTTGGTCACGCAAAAAGATGCAGTCTGGTGGCAGATGCGATGCGCGAGAATGTGACACCACAGTTTGCAGCCTTTCCGTCATGCGTTGGTATGTTGAACGCTTCAGGCTTTGATACGATGCCACTTGTTAGCCGCGCGGCTGACCGGGCACCGCATGACAATGACGTGGTGAATGCGGTGCGCCTCTCTGTTCTTGCGCGACAAAGTGCGGTGACGGTCTTTGATGGCGGCTATGTCTTTGACAGCGTTATGCGCGCCGCCGCTGACAATGGCCGCACCAGTGTCTGGATCAGGCGTGGTCTGTGGCAGGCAAGCCAGAACAATCAAGTGGCGCTTGACCGCCAAAAGGCATTCTCTCGGATTATTGTGCCTTGCGAAGCCTTTGATGAACTTAACGCAGTTGAGGAACGGGCTACCGATATCAAATACGTCGGCCCAATTGTGCAGCGGGTCGAACCGGATCAGGCAGAGATGACCCGGCTGCGTGATGGGCTGGCGCTGGATGGTCGCCGACTTGTTGTCACGATGTTGCGTGGTGGTGTCGCCGCAGACAGACGCGCGCAGATCAACGCAATTTGCGCCCATCTGTCGACGCGCGAGGACATCCTGCATTTGCTGGTGGTCTGGCCCACTGCAACGACCGATCCGGGATGGTTTCAATATCCCAACACCCGTGTGGTGCAATCCATTCACGCCAGCGTTCTGATCCCGCTTGCGGATCTCTTTATTTCGGCCATTGGCTATAACTCTTTTCACGAGGCGATTTATGCCAAGGTGCCGACGATTTTTGTCCCACAGATGGCGAGCTTCATGGATGATCAACGTGCCCGCGGCAAGGCGGCCGCTGATCGGGAACTGGCGGTCCTTGTCGAACCTTGGGAACTGCTCAGCCTCACCCAAACCATTGATCAGTGTTTGGGCGAATGGGCCGAGGCGTTGCGCGAGAACTTGCGCGGCATCAACCTGCCCGAACCCGGTACAAAGGCCGCCGCACAGCATATCCTGGAGATGGTCGAATGATCACATCGCACAGAACGGACGAAAGCTTTTTGGCCGACAAATCTGCACAGGCCTGGTCAGAACGGCTGATGCGCACGTCGACGTCTTGCCCGGCAAACATCGACATCTTGCTGGCCCCTGCCAATCCGCTTGCTGCACATAAGGCGGGCAAGGCTATCTTTCCCCAGCTTGATGCACAGCAACTGCAGCGTACCTTGGGGCCGGACGCACGCCCCGCCATAGGTGTCTTACTGGATGACGCCGAGGCGCGCCTGGATGATGCAAGCACCAGTTTGATGGCAACACGCTATGCCTCTCTCGCGATTGAGAAAGAGTGTGAGGTCATCATTCTGTCGCATCAAAGCAATGCGGGATTTGAGCGATTTGGCTTTCGGGTGGAACGTATCGCGGGCAAGACAGCGGCTGAACAGAATGACTGTATCGCACAGATACGTCAGTTCTGGGGGCTTGAGATCATGATTTGAGGCCGGGATGGGATCGGGCAACATGTCTTCTAAACACCGTTCTATGCACGCATCCGCGCAAATTCAGGGTCATAGGGTGATGCTGCGATCACTTCAACGTTGACCAGTTCGCCGCAGAGATCCAACTGCAACACCGTCCCGATATCGGTGAACTTTGGATCCATGAACGCATAAGCAAGGTTCATCTTCACCCGGTGCCCCCAATCACCAGAGGTGATCGTGCCCACAACATTCCCATCGTTGAGAAGCGATGCCCCACCGTGTGCCGGTGCGTGGTCGGCATCGACGTTCAGCGTGACAAGCTGTTGCTCTGGGCCCCGTGCCATCCGTTTTGCCAAGGCGTCTTTGCCGATGAATTCGCCCTTTTCCATATTCACGAACCGGGTCAATCCGGTCTCGAACGGGTCACGTTCGGTGATCAAATCGGCTTTCCAATGCGGGAACCCTTTTTCCAAGCGCATCGCATCCACAGCGCGCGCGCCGAAAAGCTGCAAATCATCCGCCTTCCCGGCCTCGCGCAGCGCGAGGTAGGCCGCATAAAGTGCAGCATTTGGTACGTGGATTTCATAGGCCAGCTCTCCGGAGAAGCTGATACCCATCACCGTGGCGGGGACAAACCCGATGAAACACTCGCGGACGCTGAGCCACGGAAACGCGTCTTTGGACCAGTCACCGCGCGCGCAGGCGGATAGAACTTCGCGTGATTTTGGTCCGGCCAGCACCAGTATAGTCTGGTCATTGGTCAGGCCACGCAGTTGGACATCTTCATTGGCACGCAGATGTGCTGTAAGCCAATCCATATCGTGAAATTCGCTGGCCGCGGCAGAGCCGTACCAGACCCGGTCCGGTCCACGGTCGCTGGCAGGCAGATTGGCGATTGTTGCCTCACCTTTCACCATGCCGTCGTGATTGAGCAGATACCCCAGCCCGACGCGCCCAGCGCGTTTGGTGACATTGCCGCAGAACATCCGGTCGAGAAAACTGTGCCTGTCTGCTCCAGTGACCTCAATCCGGTTGAACCCATTCACCTCGGCCAGTCCGACGTTGGTTTGCACGTTGCGGACTTCGGCGGCGATCAAGTCGAAGGTTTCATCGAAATTGAAACTGAGCGTGGGGTGAAAATCCGGCGCGGGTTTGATGTAATCGACACGCTCCCACCCGTTCACGACGGTGAATTCGGCACCTTCGGCGGCCATGATTGGGGTAAGCGGTGTTGTTTTCGCGGGGCGCCCGGCAGGGCGGTGTTCATGCGGGAAGTGGAAGCGGAATTCGTTTTGGTAGTCCTCAATCGCCTTGAGCGCGGTCAGTTCGACATTGGCATGTCCGGTGAACCGGCGCGGATCAAGGCACCATGTGTCATAGCAGGCCTCACCATGGACAATCTGCTGCGCGAGCAGCCAGCCATGTCCGCCGCCTTCACCGACACCGGCCCGCAGGCCGATGATGCAAAAGGCGTTGCGTTTGCCGGGGATAGGCCCGACCAATGGCGCACCATCGATCGTATAGGTGATGGGGCCGTTTACGACCCGTTTGATCCCCGCTTCGGTCAGTGCGGGCATGCGGGCGAATGCCCCTTCGAGCACATCCATCACACGGTCCAGATCGTCAGGGCACAGGTCATTGGCAAAGCTGGGGCTGATCCCATCCATGCCCCAGGTTTTGCAATCCTGTTCATAGAAACCGACCAGCAGCCCGTCCTTTTCCTGCCGGCAATAATAGTCCGAGATCGGGCAGCGCAGCAGCGGCATCCGGTGCCCGGCCTCTTTGATCGCGGGGATGTCTTCTGTCACGAAATATTGGTGCTCCATCGACGCAACGGGGTGGTGGACCCCCATCATTGCACCCACTTCGTTTACCCGGTAACCGCAGGCGTTAACCACGATATCGGCGTCAATATTGCCCTTATCGGTTTCCACCAGCCAGGTGTCGTCATCGCGTTGCTTAAGGCCGGTGACGGAGGTGTGCCGATAGATCTCGGCCCCTGCTTTGCGGGCGTGAAAGGCCAGCGCCTGGCATAATTGGGCAGGGTCAATGTCACCGTCTTCGCCATCCCAAAGCCCACCCAGCAGGTTATCGGTTGAGATAAGCGGATGGCGCTTGGCACATTCTGCCGCATCGATCACCTCGAATTCGACGCCCATGCCCCGCGCCATAGAGGAGAAATGCCGGTAGCCTTGCATTTGCGCTTCGGTGTTGGCCAGCCGTATGCCGCCATCGCCATGGTGGTAGCCCACCGGGTATTCCGGGTCGTCGCGCAGCTTCTTGTAAAGCGCGATGGAGTGGGTTTTCAGCCCCACCATCGTCTGGTTCATCCCAAAGTTGGTGACCTGCGCCGCAGAGTGCCAGGTTGTCCCGGAAGTGAGTTCATCCCGCTCGATCAGGACCACATCGGTCCAGCCTTCCTCTGTCAGATGATAGAGAGCTGAACAGCCCGCGATGCCCCCGCCAATGACAACGACTTTGGTTCTGGTTTTCATGGCGCGCCTCTCGCTCTGATGCCGAGTGGCCGGGCGGCAAACGCCCCTGTCATCGCAGCATAGTGTTACTGCGACACTGGAGTGAAAAAATACCGCCCCTGCAAGTTAAATGATACGCACTGACAGGAAACAGCGCCTACCGCACCACGTAGACCGAGCAATTCGAATGCCTTACGACGCGTGCCGCGTTTGGCCCCAAAAGATAATCTTTGAAATCAGGCTTATGTGCGCCAATGACAATCAGGCTCGATTTCGTCTGTTCGGCTAGCTTGATGATCTCTTCATAGGCCGTACCAGTCGCCACGATGTGACGGACGTTTTCGTTGGCTTCTTTGCCGATGGTTGCACCGACAAGTTCGTTCAGCTTTTTTTTGGAAGATGCCACCAGCTTGTCATGGTGATCGCTTTCAAAAAAGCTACCCACCATGCTTTTGCCGTAGTCCGGCACCACGGTGACCACATCCAACGGTGCCCCTTCAAGGTCGGCCAGTTTCTTGGCGGCCAAGATCACGACGTTATCGTGATCAGCATCGGTGATGTCGATTGCGCATAAGACAGTTCCGGTCATGCGGCTTCTCCTTGGGGAATAACACGGCGCGCGCGACCGCGCTGTAGCATGTAAACGAAGGCCAGCAGCAAGAGTGCCGGGATGAACATCAGCTCTTTTGGCAATTGCGACTGTGGGGCCAGCACCTCTTTCACGGTGACAAATTCGTCGCCGTAGAAATCGTAATCGGCCAGAGCACTGGCATGAGGCGAACCAAAGGCAGGCTCATCAAGTGCCAGATCGTCGCCTTCTGCAAAGAACGAAAGCCCTGTTGTCGCTAGCCGGTCAGCGGGTGCTTCGTCACCGATGCTGAGCACAATTGTGGTGTCACGCAATTCGCTGGTGTCAAAGTCTGGGCCGTTGATGACCACACGCATTTCACTGCCTGCGGGGGCTTCTTCGATGGCTTGGGTCAGCGCCGCTGGTGGCACGTCCGCAAACGGCGGTTGGACACGGTCCATGAAGAAATCTGGTCGGAACAGCACAAAGGCAATCAGGATCAGCAGGACGCTTTCATAGATGCGGCTTTTGGTGACAAACCACCCCATCGTACCTGCCGTGAAGACCAGTATCGCGATACTGGCCGATATAAAGACCAATATCCCTTGCGCCCATCCGACGTCGATCAACAGCAAATCGGTGTTGAATATAAAGACAAATGGCAAGGCCACGGTCCGCAGGCTATAAAAGAAGGCCACAAAGCCGGTTCTGATCGCATCGCCACCCGACACGGCGGCGGCCGCAAAACTGGCAAGGCCCACGGGGGGCGTCACATCCGCCATAATCCCGAAATAGAAGACAAAGAGGTGAACCGCGATCAGCGGCACAACCAGCCCGGACTGTGCCCCTAATTGCACAACGACACCGGCCATCAGCGACGACACAACAATGTAGTTAGCGGTTGTCGGCAGCCCCATACCCAGCACCAGCGACAAGAGCCCGACCATAACCAGCATCAGGATCAGATTACCGCCAGAAAGGAATTCGACCAGATCGGCCATGACTTGCCCCACACCGGTCAGCGTGACTGTGCCCACGATCACACCAGCAGTGGCCGTGGCCAGGCCGATGCCGATCATGTTGCGGGCGCCATCGACCAGTCCTTGCAGCAGATCGACTACACCGTCCTTGAACCGCTCAAACAAAGCGCTTTCACCACGGAAGACGGATTTCAACGGGCGTTGCGTTAGCAGGATCACGAAGAGCAGCATCGTGGCCCAGAAGGCCGAAAGGCCGGGTGATTTCTGTTCGATCATTAGGAAGTAGACCAGAACGATGATCGGCAGCAGATAGTAGAGGCCAGCTTTGTAGATCTCGCCGACCACCGGCAGTTCAACCTCTTTGGCGTTCGGGTCATCGGCCTCAAGATCGGCAACGCCGGACGCGACCCAGAGCAGGGCGACATAGGTCAAAAAGACCAGCGCCGACAGGATCAATCCAGAGTTCGGGAGCGCACTCGAGATCGCCCTGACGGGGTATTGCACGCCATAGCAAAGGGCCGCGAACCCGACAAAGAAGGCCGCCATCCCACCAATGGTCCGGCCCATGGACACGACGCGGTTGCCCAGCGTCGGCATGTTGTTTTTCACCGCTTCAAGGTGAACGATGTAGACCAGCGCGATGTAGGAAATCGTCGCAGGCAGGAAGGCGTGGGTGATCACCTCGACATAAGAAATGCCCACATATTCGACCATCAAGAACGCCGCAGCACCCATTACGGGTGGCATGATTTGCCCGTTCACCGATGATGCCACTTCCACAGCACCCGCCTTTTCGGAACTGAACCCGACCCGCTTCATCAACGGGATCGTGAACGTACCCGTGGTCACAACGTTGGCGATAGAAGAGCCTGAGATCAGACCAGTTGCAGCGGACCCCACCACAGCCGCCTTCGCAGGCCCTCCTTTAAGATGACCCAGCGCGCCAAAAGCCATCTTAATGAAATAGTTACCAGCCCCAGCTTTATCGAGCAGCGCGCCGAACAACACAAAAAGGAAAACAAACTTGGTGGAAACACCGAGGGCGATACCAAACACACCCTCTGATGTGATCCACATATGGCTCATCGCTTTTTTCAGCGATGCGCCACCCCAACGGATCACATCGGGTACAATGGTTGATGACCCGTAGAAGACGTAGAAGAGAAAGATAACAGCAATGATCGCCATTGCCGGTCCAAGCGCGCGGCGCGCGCCTTCAAAAAGCAGGGCGAGACCCGCCAGCGCGAACCATTTGTCTATATCATCGGCAAGTCCGCCAGAGTTGACGATCTTGTCGTAGAAGAAATACCCGTAAAGCGCGATGAAAACGCCTGCAAATCCCATGATCCAGTCAGGGATGGGGATGTAGTCACGCGGGCTGGATTTGAATGCGGGGTAGGCCATGAAGGCAAGGAAAATGGCAAAGGCCAGGTGAATCTGACGAGAGTTGTTCACGACCGATCCGGGCAGGATCTGATTGGACAATGGGGAAGCGAGCACCACTTGGAAGACCGACCAGGTGATCGCAACAATGGACAAGAATAGCCCAACCGATCCAACAGGATTACGTGCGCCCGCGTCCGAAGATGAAACAAGGTCCTGAAGCTCTTCTTCGCTAAGGCCTTTGCGTTGGTCTTGATCGGTTGCCATGTGATCTTACTCCCCTTTGTCCTGCTCAAACGAGAGGACGGTCTTATTGGCTACGGAGGAGGCGATTTCCCGCCTCCTCTGAATGCTTTAGTCGCAGGCTTGAATTATTCCATCCAGCCTTGCTCGCGGTAATATTTGGCTGCGCCGTCGTGAATTGGTGCAGACAAACCAGCAGACGCCATTTCCTCAGGGGCAAGGTTTGCGAATGCAGGGTGGAGGCCGCGGAAGTCGTCGATGTTGTCAAAGACAGCCGAAACGAGGGTATAGACGACGTCTTCTGACACATCGGCGGAAGAGACAAATGTCGCACCAACACCGAAGGTTGCAACGTCGCCATCATTGCCGCGATACATACCACCCGGGATAGTGGCTGCGCGGTAATAAGAATTGTCGGCGATCAATGCGTCGATTTCGGGGCCGGATACTTCAACAAGGACAGAGTCGCATGCTGTTGTCGCTTCCTGGATGGAACCGGATGGGTGACCAACGGTGTAGATCATCGCGTCGATCTGATTGTCACAAAGGGCTGCTGATTGCTCTGCCGCTTTCAATTCGGAAGCCAGAGCAAAGCTGTCCATAGTCCAACCCATCTGCTCCATCACAACTTCCATTGTGCCGCGTTGGCCAGAACCTGGGTTGCCGATGTTCACGCGTTTGCCTTCAAGATCGGCAAGTGTGGTAATGCCAGCGTCAGCGCGGGCCACAACGGTGAAGGGCTCTGGGTGAACAGAGAAGACAGCACGCAGGCTTTCGAACGGACCCTGCTCTTCAAAGCGGGAAGAGCCGTTGAACGCGTGGAACTGCCAGTCGGATTGGGCCACACCAAACTCCAACTCACCTTCGCGAATTGTGTTGATGTTGTAGACTGAACCACCGGTGGATTCGACCGAGCAACGGATGCCGTGATCGCGGCGGCCCTGGTTGACCAGACGGCAGATTGCGCCGCCTGTCGGATAATAGACCCCCGTTACGCCTCCGGTGCCGATTGTGATGAATTCTTCGGCCATTGCAGCCGGCGCTGAGACAGTGAGCGCCACCGCGACAGCGGCAACAGTTGAGATTTTTTTCTGGATCATTGACGTTCTCCCTTAGTCAATTGTTTGGCATTCGGGTGTTCGTGGAAATCAGCGACATGTCGCCATTGTCCATCTTGTTTTGACACCGCAAGTGTAGCCGCGCAGGGGTTCCCCACTTGAAACTTGAATGTTTCAGCCGCCCGACACCCTGTCTATGCGCGTAACTACCTATAGCAAATTTGAAGCAAAAATGAGAGCATCGCTTCAGCCATCACTGGAAATCTGCGGATGTCCCACGTCTTTCCAAGAAATTCCAAACACTTACCTCCGGTCGGGGTGACGGGCGACGGCGTCTATTTGGTTGATGAAAACGGCAAGCGGTACTTTGATGGGTCAGGCGGGGCGGCTGTGTCCTGCCTTGGTCACAGCGATCCCGATGTCATCGCAGCCATCAAATCCCAGCTTGATAACATGGCGTTTGCCCATACCAGTTTCCTAACATCGCAGCCGGCCGAAGATCTGGCTGATCTGTTGATTGCACATGCACCGGAAGGCCTGGACCGCGTCTATTTTGTGTCCGGTGGGTCAGAGGCCGTTGAAGCGGCGCTGAAACTCGCGCGTCAGTACTTTGTTGAGATTGGCCAGCCGCAACGATCAAAGATCATCGCCCGACGACAGAGTTACCATGGCAATACGCTGGGCGCTTTGGCCGTTGGCGGCAACGAATGGCGTCGTGCGCAGTTTGCGCCGCTGTTGATAGAGGTCAGCCACATCGCGCCGTGCTATGCCTATCGCGAACAGCACGACGGCGAGACTGAGGCAGATTTTGGCCTGCGCGTTGCTGATGAGCTTGAGGCCGAAATCCTGCGCCTTGGTCCGCAGAATGTCATGTCCTTTGTTGCAGAGCCTGTCGTGGGGGCTACGCTTGGCGCTGCTCCGGCTGTGACCGGGTACTTCAAACGCATTCGCGAGATTTGCGACAAATATGATGTGCTGCTGATCTTGGATGAGGTGATGTGCGGCATGGGGCGTACGGGGACGCTTTTTGCCAGCGAACACGATGGGATCAGCCCCGATATCTGTACAATCGCAAAGGGGCTTGGGGCCGGGTATCAGCCGATTGGTGCCACGCTATGCACCAAGGCGATCCATGATGCGATCCAGCAAGGTAGCGGGTTTTTCCAGCACGGACATACCTATATTGGCCACCCGGTTGCCTGTGCGGCCAGTCTGGCCGTGGTGACAAAGCTGACTTCGGGGCTGGTCGCCGGGGTCAGCAGCAAGGGTGAAGCGTTGCAAGACATGCTGCGCACGCGGTTCGGCCAGCATCCCCATGTGGGCGACATCCGGGGCCGGGGGTTGTTCGTGGGTGTCGAGTTTGTCGCTGACCGCGACACCAAGGCGTGCATTGATCCGCAGCACAAATTCCATGCGCGGCTGAAGGCGGCGGCCTTTGCGCAGGGTTTGATCTGCTATCCCATGGGGGGCACTGTTGATGGCAAGCAGGGTGACCATGTGCTGCTGGCGCCGCCCTTTATCTGCACGGCTGACCATTTGAGCGAGGTTGTTGAAAAACTTGGTGTGGCTGTGGATGCTGTCACGGCTGATCTTGGGATGTGACTTGCCAAAGCGCGCTGACATGACCAAGCATTTCATATGAGGTATTCGCTCGGCTTTATTCTGGCGATCAGCCTGGCTGGACTTCAGTTTCTGGCCATCATCATCGTTGTTTCCACATCTTTCGTTTCATCAGAACGCGCGATGTTGGATCACGCGCGCGGGTTGATGCGCGATGCGGGCCACAACGCAGTGGATCACACGAAACGGTTTCTCGAACCCGCCCGCGAAAGCGCCGATCTGGCCAGCCGTATCCTGCAAAGTGAGGTTGTCTCGACCGCTGATCCGGTTGAGATGGAACGATATCTTTTTCGCCATCTCCAGTCCAAGGCGCAGCTTTCGGGCATCTACTACGGCGATGAGGCGGGCAATTTCGTCTATGTCATGCGCAGCGACGGTCCGGGGTCTTATCGCACGAAATTCGTCGCGATTGATGGGGAAGAACGCACAACAGAGCTGATCTGGCGCGCTGAGGATTTTAGTGTGGTCGAGCGGGCCTTTGACCCTGACGACATCTTTGATCCGCGCAGGCGGCAGTGGTACATCAACGCAAGCACCGCAGAGGCCGGTGTCTGGACCAACCCCTACATTTTCTTTTCGTCGCAGCATCCGGGGATCACCGTCGCAGCACCAGTGTCGCGCCCTGATGGTTCGCTGGAGGGCGTGGTTGGCGTAGACATCGAGATTGCCGAAATCTCGGAGTTTCTGTCCGGTCTTGCCATTGGCACAGAGGGCACAGCGATCATTCTGAGCGATAGTGCCGAAGTCATCGCGCATCCTGATCAAACGCAAATCAGCGTGGAAAATGCCGATGGCACGCTTGGTTTTGCGCAAGTGGACGATCTGGGCGACCCGATCGCGCGCACGGCATTGGCCGATCTTGATCCCCGCGCGATATACGCCCAAGGCCCGATGCAGTCAGAGTTTGCCTATGAAGGCGACAGGTTCATGACCTTGTTTTTGCCGATCTCAGGCATTGAGTTGCCTTGGACCATCGCCGTTTTTGCACCTGAGGATGATTTTATTCAGGGCATCAAGGATAACCGTCGGCGCAACACCTGGATTGCAGCGATTATCTCTCTGGTTACGGCTGCGGTGGGAGTCCTGCTGGCGGAATTGATTCTGCGCCCTGTTCGGGCTTTTGCGGTCCGAACGGCCCTGGTGTCACAGGGTGAAGTCTCTACGACGGACCCCTTGCCGCGCACCTATCAGGAATTGCGCAAAGCCAACCGGACCCTCATTCACGAGATTGCCCAGCGTCGCGATGCAGATCGCATGATCGAGGAACTCAGCCGCGACATGTCCCACTTCTCGCGGGTGAATGTCATGGGGCAGATGGCAACCGGACTTGCCCATGAGTTAAGCCAACCTTTGACCGCGATAACCCAGAACGTTGATGCGGCCATTACGGTGGCGCGCCAAGACCCCAACCCAAGTGCAGAACTGCTGACCATCCTGTCCGAGCTTGACGAGCAAGCCCATCAGGGTGGCGATATTATTCGCGCCTTGCGCGGTTTTGTCCGCAAAGATGAAGGTCAGTCAGAGCATTTTGATCTGGGCGAGTTGGTCGCGCAGACCAGCCATTTGATGCACAACGAAACCGAAACACATGGTGTCGCAATCAAGGCTCAACTGTCATCATTACCGCCCGCGATTGGAAACCGCGTTCAGATTGCGCAAGTGCTGATCAACCTGATGCGCAACGCCGTTGACGCGATGGTTGCGGCAGCAAGCACGCCCAAGATCATCACGATCACGGCGCGGAAGACTGGTGACAAGATAGAGGTCTGGGTCGATGACACCGGCCCTGGCGTAGCTAAGGACGTGACGCTCTTCAAACAGTTCCAGACCAGCAAGCCGGATGGGCTTGGTTTGGGGCTTTCGATATCGCGCACGATCATAGAGGCGAACGCGGGCCATCTATGGTATGATAGGACCGGGACGAATAGATCGCGGTTCTGTTTTACGATACCTTGTGCAGACCCCCGGACTGGCGACCCATCCCAACAGGCATCACAGATCAGGCAAACGACCCTTTGAGCAACGACCAGACATCCAAATCAACGGTTTTCCTGATTGACGATGACGACAAGATCCGGACGACCTTGTCGCGCGCGCTGACCAAACGTCAATTCAACGTGCGCAGCTTTGAAAGTGCAGTGCGTTTCCTTGCGGAATACGATCCGGCAAAGCCGGGGTGCCTCGTGCTCGACTACGGCCTGCCAGAGATGAACGGGCTGGAACTGCAGAGGGTTTTGGCAGACAAGCAGATTACCATTCCCATCATCTTTATCTCTGGCCATGGGGGCGTACCGGAATCGGTGCAGGCGATGAAGGCAGGTGCAGTCGATTTCCTTGAAAAGCCGTTTCGCCAACATGTTCTTGTTGATTGCATCACGGCTGCCTTTGCTTCTGACATGGCCATGCGCGCGTTAGAGGTAGACCGCAAATCAGCGCGCGAACGCTTTGCGACACTGACCACGCGCGAACGCGAGATTGCCAATTTCATGATCGCAAACCCATCAAATACGGCCAGTAAGGAAATCGGCCGCGAGCTGAGCATCAGCCCAAGAACCGTTGACCACCATCGTGCACGTATTCTGGAAAAGATGGATATCAATTCGGTGGCCGAACTGATTGATCTGTCCAATTCTGTGGCCGATCTGATCTAACTGCGCCCATGGCTTTGATCATAGGCCGACGAAGGCGGTGGCCGATGCAGCGCGCGGGCCTCTTTGCCGGGATCAAAGACCTCTATCAGTAGCGGATGGCATGTGGTCTTGTCGGATGAATGTTCTTCCGAGCAATCCCCGCCGGGGCAGGCCGACAGGCCCACGATCAGGTCAATCTCGGCAAAGAATTCAAGATAATCGCCCGGCCGCACCGGGCTTGCCTTCATGAAATACTGCCCCGTGCTGCGCGTAAATCCGGTACACATGAAGACGTTCAGCACATCATGGACATGTGCCTCTGCATCGGCCATGGACAGCCCGGTGTGATCTGCAAAAGCGCGGGTCAGGTTAGAGTGGCAACAGTGATGGTAGTCTGACCCAGACAACAATCGCCCGGTGTACGGGTCGCAACGTGTTCCGATCACGTCATGCACAGAGCCGCCGAATTCATCAAATCCATACCAATCCAATGTGTCCGCGGTGATCGTGGCCATAGGGCGCAAGTGCGGGAAACTGGCCCACATTCTGTCGCCTGTGGACAGATGGGTGCCATGCAGTGCCCGTGTCTTGCCGGAATAGAACCGCTCCTTGATGTCGGCCTTGCTCCACAGGTTTAGATCTCCGACCTGCGGCCCTTCAACGGATGAAATGCGGAAGAAGCAGCCGGCCGGCACATCAATGCAGGCCGCGTCGCGTGGGAGTGCAGTGACTTCGTCGGATTTGGATGCGCTTTGGCGTCGCGTCGAGAGTGCTTCAAGATCAGGCGGGATCAGCGCCTCGGGTGGATAGCAAATCACGGGCTTGATAGCGCGGCGGTCAGCGGCGTCACTGGGTGGCACGAACTTTGGATCGGTAGGTTTCATGGCGGCGTCTTTCATGGCGTTGAAGCCGAAAGGCTAGGCCGCACTGTTGGTGAAAACAAGGTCGGTACAGGACAGCTAGCCGTCGATAAACCTTTCACTGGCCGCCGATATCGGCAACACATGTGTCACTCACATTGAAAGGGCTGTCATGGTACGCTTCCTGAAAATCGCAATCCCTGTGTTCCTCTTGGGTTTCATCACCGGCAACGCGTTCTGGTATCTCGCCTCACCGCTCTGGATTGATCGGGAAGTGTCAGAAGCCTTGCCTGCTGATCTGGTGCTGACACAAGTGGCCAGTGGCACGTTCCGGGACGCAGACCGTGCCCATAAAGGCGAGGGTCAGGTCGATATCCTGCGCACGGGCAGTGGGGCAGGGCTTGTGTGCCTAACCGCGTTCCGCGTGACCAATGGCCCCGATTTGGAGGTTTGGCTGGTGGCTGCACCGAACCCCGAAACCTCTGATGATGTCAAAGCGTCAGACTGGGTCTCTTTGGGTCAGCTCAAGGGGAATGTGGGTGATCAGACCTATACGGTGCCTGATGACGTTGATCTGTCAGCCTATGGATCTGTTGTGATTTGGTGCGAGCAGTTCGGTGTTTTGTTTTCCCCCGCGATGCTGACCCATAGCAGCTAGGGCAGCGGGCCAACTGGGACGATATCGGGGCAATCGGCATGTGTTTCAGGTGTCCCGGTGTACCAGGTTGTCAAAAGGCTGACGCGTGGGGCATCGCCAACGACGGCCTTGTTTGACCTCTCAAACCCGTGCCATCCGGGGCGCGATTTTCGCTTGTTGCCCGAAAAATACATGCCTGTGTTGGGCAGGAATGGCGCGCGGCGCAGTTCACGGTGGGCTTTCCGAAACGGGCGTTGCCACTTTGGCAGATATTCATAAAGCGATGTGCCCAACCCGTCGAGGCTGTCATCTGGTGGCAGGTACAACAGCATTGTCGCAACCCGTGGCAGGTCGTCGAAATGCGGAGGCATATAGTAGGATTCCGTTTCGACCCGCAGGGCGGTGCTGACAAAGATGGGCTGGTCATTCACCTCTGCGGTATTACAGCCAAACACCGGTGCCAGATCCTCGGCAAGGCAACCAAAGACGGCTGATTTGACGTCTGTAGACATAATTGCCGTTCCCACGGCCCACCAGAGGGCTTGCTGTTCTTCTGCAATCCGCGCGACGCCAATATCCGGCAGTTCGATCAGGTCGCGGGTAGAGATGCCTTCACTATCGTGAAAAAGTTCAAGGCTCATGGGCCGGAAAGCCTGTTTGTCCGGCACATTGCCAAGCATGTCCTGATAGATGTCTTCGGGGAACACATCGTTGAGCATGGCATGCTGGCACGGGGCGACATCAACTGGAGTTGCATTGATCGCGTCCACAAGATGATGTGCGATACGTGTGCAGAGTGCGCTGTCCTTTTCCAAAAACTTACCCCCGGACTGATCAATGTAACGGGGTTGCCCAGCCAGCAGACGCCCCCAAAGACTATGCTATCACAACAGTAAATGAGGTGTTTCACCCTGAGCAAGGGCTTTGCGCGCGATCGGCAATAGTTTGATCAGTGAGCGGCGAAGATTGGCCTTCATTGGATTTTCGCCAACCAATCTGGGCGACGTAACCCACGCAGCTAATTCGCTGACGCGCAGGCGCGTTTTGGTCTGGACGATGCAACAACAGTCACCACAACCTCCTATACGGCCGTGACAGGCAGTGCTGGTACTATCAGCTTTATGGGCAGGCGATTTTTGACGGGTTCTTTTTTGAGATTGTGTAACGCAAGGCTCGTTATGCGGGCTATGGTGCGGGCAATGCCCCGATCCGGCTGGCCGCGCAGGCCCAGACACGCAAACAATGAGGTGCCGCATGACAGACGATGCAGATGCAATCCGCGCATGGTGGCGGACGTCCATCATCGATATGGAACCGGGCAAAATTGCCTTTCGCGGGCATCCGATTGAAGACTTGATCGGCAATGTTTCCTTTCCCCAGATGATTTGGCTGATGACAACAGGGCGCGTGGCCTCGGCAGAGGAGGCGGCCTTGTTGGAGGCGGCTTTGGTTGCTGGCGTTGATCACGGCCCCCAAGCGCCCTCGATTGCGGCGGCCCGCATGACCGCCACCTGCGGTGTGGGGCTAAACAATGCGATGGCCAATGGTGTGAACATGCTGGGCGATGTGCATGGCGGGGCGGGCGAACAGTGCGCAGAACTCTATTATGATATCGCGGCGCGCATGGATGCAGGTGCTGCCCTTGATGATGCGGTGCAGGCCGGGCTTGATGGCTGGCGTGCGCAGAATGGCAAGATTGTCAGCGGCTTTGGGCACCGGTTTCACAAACCCGTTGACCCGCGCGCGCCAGGTTTGATGTCTTTGGTCCGTGATGCTGCTGACGCTGGCACAGTGTCTGGTCGTTACGCTGATATCGGAGAGGCGGTGCAGGCTAACCTTGGCCAGACGCGCCCGCTCGCGATGAATATCGACGGCGCCACTGCGGTCATTTTCTGCGAATTGGGCTTTCCTGCGCCATTGTCGCGCGGGCTTTTCTGCTTGTCCCGCTCGGTCGGGATTTTGGCTCATGCTTGGGAACAGATGCAGCAGGGTGGCCGCAACAAAGGGCCGATGCCCCCTGCCTATCTGCCAAAGTATGAGCCAGGCAAAAAGTAGGTTGCAAAGAACATGATGTAATAAAAAACATCATAGATTGCTGAATGGAATATTTGTGCCCGTACCCAGCGCTATGCAGGGCACGCGCTTGACTGCCTGCGGATGAACTCAGGTGCGCAGTGCAGGCTGGTACCAGTGCCGGATGAAGGATCAATGATTGCAGACACAAGCGCTTGTCCCGCTTCTTGACCGATACGGCGCGCGGGCAGTCGGACGGTCGTCAAGGCGGGCTCAATCTCGGATGATCCCTTGAAGTCGCCGATCCCTACAACCGTGACATCGTCCGGTACGGTCAACCCGCTTGCCGTGGCACCGTAGAGCGCACCAGTGGCCAGAATATCATTGCCGCAGATCAAGGCGGTTGGCCGACTGCGCTTGGAAAATAGATGCTTCGCATCCAGTTTGGACTCCGAGATACTATAGACGGTTTCCAGCATCCATTCTTTTGGCAACTCAACACCAGCATCGCGCAGTGTTGTCAGAACGATCTCGCGTCGCGCAAGTGCGCGGTCGTTGCCATTGGTAGGGGGGAACATGCAAGCAATCCGCCTGTGACCCAAAGACAGGACGTGCTCTGCGATCAGTTTGCCGGCCTGTTCATTGTCAGCACCGATCGAAGGGTAACGCGATTCCGCCGCATAGTTCCACATCAAGACGCAAGGGATATCCTGACTATCAAGAAGCTGAAACACGGCTTCATCATGGTCGAGCCCGGTCAACACCACGCCATCAACCCGGTGTTCAAGAAACTTGCGCAGGATCGCATATTCACGTTGCAGGTCATACCCGTGCGAGGCCAACAGAATGGTAAAGCCTTGTGCTGCGACCGTATCGGAAAAGGCCTGCACCACCTCTGCAAAGATCGCGTGGTCCAGCGTTGGCACCAAAACGCCAATCGTCCCTGACCGGATGCCATGGATCGTTTGCGCCGCTCGGTTGCGGATGTAACCAGTGCGCCGCACGGCGGAATCAATTCTTTTGCGGGTGGCGGATTTGAGCAACTCGGGGTGGTTAAAGTACCGCGATACGGTCGATGGCGACACGCGTGCCGCCTTTGCCACGGTGATGATATCCGCCTTTTTTAGTTTATTTTCAGTCATCTATACCGCCAATTCACCGCATTTATGAAAACATTTGCAAAACTATTTTCATTGCGTAGCGTAAATGGTCAAGCCTGAGTTTGGGAGGAATTGGGCAAGATGGATTTCCTGTTCTATATGGGCGACGTGTTCACCCCGATCAATTTCGGGTTGCTTTTGCTTGGGACCATCGGTGGTCTGATCCTGGGCGCAACACCGGGGCTGTCGCCGACGATGGCCGTTGCTTTGCTGATCCCATTCACCTTCCAACTGGAACCGCAACAGGGGCTGATCCTGCTGGGGGCCGCCTATACCTCGACGGTGGCCGGGGGCGCAGTCAGTGCGATCTTGCTCAAGATACCGGGCGCGCCTGCCAATATCGCCACGACCCTTGATGGGCACACGATGGCGACGAAGGGCGAAGGCGCGAAGGCGCTGCAGTTGTCGTTCATTGCCTCTGCCATCGGTGGTCTGTTCGGCGTGTTTCTTCTTATCTTTCTAACCCCGGTTCTGGCCCAATGGGCGCTGGCCTTTGGGCCGTCACATCTGTTCTGGCTGGCCATTCTGGGTGTGACCGTGATTGGTACGCTCGATTCCAGCTCTGTTGTGAAGGGGCTTTTGTCGGGCTGTATCGGTCTGTGGCTCGCCACTATTGGCTTTGACGACATCATGGGCGCGCAGCGGTTTATCTTTCATCCTGCGGTTAGCGGCGGCATCAACGTCATTCCGGCGTTGATCGGTCTCTTTGCGATCCCGCAAGTGATCACGATGTTTACCAAAGGGCGCAGCAGCGACGATGCCGAGGTTATCAGTGTTCAAAAGCACCCGATCCGCCTTGCCTTTGTAGAGGTGTTCAAGCGCAAAACGGCGCTGGCCATCGGCACTATCACCGGGTCCATCATCGGGCTCATTCCGGGTGTTGGCGGGCAGATCGCGGGGCTTGTGGCTTACGACCAGTCCAAAAAGTTCAGCAAGGAGAGTGAGAAATTCGGGACCGGCCACAGCGAAGGTGTGATTGCCGCCGAAAGCGCCAATAACGCGATGGTGGGGCCATCACTGGTACCACTGCTAACGCTTTCTATTCCCGGCTCGCCCACTGCTGCCGTTTTGCTGGGTGGCCTGCTCATCCACGGGATTTTTCCCGGTCCTGACCTGTTCATGAATTACCCGCAGGTGGCTTGGACCTTTATCGACTCCATGTTGATCGGGCAGATCTTGATGTGCATCTTTGGCCTTTATATTGCAGGTCTGGCGGCAAGTGTCGCACGGGTGCCCCACGCAGTCATGGCGGCCATTGTGTTAGGGCTTGCTGTCTTTGGCAGCTACTCAGTCCAGAATTCCATGGGTGATGTCTATGTGATGGGCACCCTTGGTCTGGCGATGTACTTCCTTGAACGTTTTGGTTTCTCTGCGGCACCGCTGGTGCTCGGCTTGATCCTTGGACCCATCGCAGAGGCGAACTTTATTCAAGGCTCCATGATTGCCAATGCAACCGTTGGCACAGGCACCTACTTCTTCACTGGCTGGCTGAACTGGCTCTTGATTATCATCGTCTTGGCCTCGATCGGCTACTCTGTCTGGATGGAAGTCATGGCTCGCCGCTACACCACCAAAGAAGAAGCGGTCGCGAAAGAAGAGGCGTTGTCATGACTGATCTGCCACGCAACCAACATATCATTGCATCCGGCCTGATCGCCGCAGTCGGGATCAGCATTGCCTACATCAGCTTTACCCAAGAACCCGCAGACGCGTTTATCTTTCCACGCCTGATTTCATCAGTCTTCGCTGTCTTGGCGATCTGGACCTTCGTAAAGGCGCTTCTGGGCCGCACCAAGGTTGGCAACGGGATCAGCGGAGTGGCGATGCGCAATATGCTGCCGGGCCTGATCGTTGCGATCATCTATGTGTATTGGGCGGCCAAAGCGCTGGGGTTCTACACGGCAACCGCAATCGCTTTTTTCATCTTGCTTTCACTTTACGATCCGTCCCCGCATTCAGAAATGAAAAGTTGGGTCAAACGGATCTTGATTACCGCTGGTTTCATGGCGGTCATGTACGGTCTGTTCGCGCAATTGCTGAATGTCTTCACACCGCGAGAGATCTTTTTCTGAACCGCATAAGCGGCAGATTGAACCCTAGGGAGGATACTATGAAAAAATGGATTGCAGGGGCCGCAGTGGCCTTGGCCACAATGACGGGACAAGCCTTTGCCGAAGGGCATGGCGACTATCCGGAACGGCCTATCATGTTGATGGTCAGCTATGGCGCTGGTGGTGCGACTGATTTTCAGGCGCGCATCGTGACCATGACCGCGGGCAATGAGGATGCGTTAGGTATGCCTATCGCCATTGTAAACCGGCCCGGCGCGGGCGGCCGCGTAGGTTGGAACTGGTTTGCGACTGAGGCTGAGGCCGATGGTTATACACTTGGTGCGTACAACATTCCGCATTTCGTGGCTCAGTCGATTGAAGGTGGTGTTTCTTACTCATCAGACAGCTTCGAGCCAATCGCAAACTGGGGCGCAGACCCGGCGGTCTTTGTTGTTGGCGCTGATAGCGACTTCAACTCAATGGAAGACGTTGTGAACTACGCCAAAGCAAATCCGGGTGGTTTGACTTTCTCTGGCGCTGGTCTGTTTGTGGGTCACCACATTGCAGCATTGCAGCTAGAAAAGGCCGCAGGTGTTGAGCTGGCCTATATCCCAAACAACGCCGGTGGTGCAGGCGCGATGCGCGCCGTGATTGCAGGCGAAGTGCTGGGCGGGGTCAATAACCTGTCTGACGCCTTCCGCGCGCAGGCCGCAGGCAACGTCAAAATCCTTGGTGTGTTCGACTTGGAGCGCAACGCAGAGTTCCTGCCAGACGTGCCAACCATGATGGAGCAAGGCTTTGACATCGACAACGCATCCGTGAACTTCCGCGGTGTGATGGTGCCAAAGGGCACACCGCAAGAGGTGATCGACCATCTTGCCGCGACCGTGCCAACGATGTTTGAAAATGGCCGTGTCCAAAGCCGTATGGCCGCAGGCGGATCACCGATGCATATCATGACACGCGACGAAGTGCTTGAAATGTGGGCCGCCCGTCAGGCAACGCTGGAAGAGCTTTTGGCCGACCTTTAAACCTATCGCGCAGCACCCGAACATTGGGTGCTGCGCAACCCCAAACAGGAACATCCCCATGAACACCGTTGATCCCATCGCAGAGGTCGAAGCCATCGTTGCACGTGCTCGTGCGGCACAAAGCAGCTTTGAGCGCGATGGATCACAAGCCGCCTATGATCGTGCTGCACAAGCGGCAGCTTGGGCGATCATGGAACCCGCACGCAACAGGCATCTGGCAGAGCTTGCGGTTGAAACAACCGGGCTGGGAAATGTGCCCGACAAGATTACAAAAAACCATCGCAAAACCCTTGGCTTGATGCGCGACATTCAGAACGTACAGACCTATGGGATCATCAGCGATGATCCGGCAACGGGTATCACCGAAATTGCGCGCCCCATCGGTGTGATCGGCGCTGTTGTGCCTTCGACCAATCCGGGGGCGACGCCTGCCAACAACATCATCAATGCACTGAAATGTGGCAATGCGATTGTCGTTTCGCCGTCGCCAAAGGGTGTACCCACCTGCGAAGCGCTGTTTGGATACATTCATGCCGAGTTCGACAAGCTGGGGATTGACCATGATCTGGTTCAAATGATCCCCGGTCGCGGTTCAAAAGAGAAAACACAGCGCCTGCTTGAAATTGCCGATTTGATCGTGGTCACAGGCAGTCAGAATAACGTCAAGCGGGCCTATACATCCGGCACCCCGGCGTTGGCGGTTGGTGCGGGCAATGTCGCTGTCATCATAGATGAAACGGCAGATCTGGCCGCTGCTGCGGAAAAGATCAAAGCCTCCAAGACGTTTGATAATGCAACGTCCTGTTCGTCCGAGAACGCCATCGTTGTCGTCAACGAAATCTATGACACCTTCGCCGCCGAGATGGCGCGCACCGGCGGTGCCCTGATCACAGATGAAACGAAGGTCACCTCGAAACTCTGGATGAAGGGTCATCTAAACCCACAGGCCATTGCCCAAGACGCGGACAAGCTGATTGCAGCCCTCGGGTTGACCGGTGACGTGCCCGCTGACACCGCCTATATCGCGGTAGAAACAAAAGGCATTGGACCTGAACACCCGCTGTCGGGTGAGAAACTAAGCCGTGTTCTGACGGTTTACCGCGCCAAGGACTTCGCGGATGCCGTCCGCATCACGCATGAAATCGAAATGCACCAAGGGGCAGGGCATTCGGTTGGGCTGCATACGCAAACCGATGATCGGCCCCTGACGCTCGCCAAGGCGATCCCTACCAGCCGCGTGATCGTAAACCAGGCCCATACCTTTGCCACAGGTGGGTCCTTCACCAACGGCATGCCATTCTCGCTGTCGATGGGTTGTGGGTCGTGGGGCGGCAACTCCATCGATACCAATCTGCATTGGCGGCATTTCATGCAGACCACAAAAATCGTACGCGAAATTCCTGCCGACGAACCCGCCGTCGAAGATATCTTTGGCGGCTATTGGAGTGAGGCTGGCAAATGATCTTTGACAGAGCGGTGCCGCCTCAGGGAACCGTAAAAGACTGGCTGGATGCACGCGCCGACAGCGCTGGCGTTGCCATTGTCTTTCCTGAAACCAAAGAAACCCTGACGTGGCGCGTCTTGCGCGATGCCGCGCGCGACATGGCAAAGGGGTTGGTTGGCCTAGGGGTCAGACAGGGCGAAAGCGTCGCGGTCGTGCATCCCAATGGACGCGAGGGGGTGCTTGCTCTTTATGCTGCACTTTATGGCGGGTTTCGTGCGACGATGATCAATCTTGCAGCCGGGCCTGACGCCATTGCCTACGCGCTTGAACACAGCGGCGCACGTTTTGCCTTTGTGCATGATAGCCAGACCGAGGCCATCGGAAGGGTCGCGCCTGCGGGCCTGACAATCATAGCGCCGGGAATGCTGAACGGGCAGGCGGACATTCCGGCCTTCGATGCCAGCCAACACGCGCTGTTGATGTACACCTCTGGCACGACAGGGCAGCCCAAGGGCGTCGTGCATAGCCACGCAAGCCTTCTGGCTGGCGGATGGACAACCGCCATCGCGCATGACTTGTCTTCATCTGATCGCGGATTCTGCGTTCTGCCGATCTATCACATCAACGGGCTTTGCGTGACCATGATGGGGGCGCTGGTCTCGGGTGGTTCGCTTGCTATGGCGGCGAAATTCTCTGCAAGCAGGTTCTGGGCTCAGGCAGAGGCAACAGAGGTGACGTGGTTCTCTGTTGTGCCCACGATCATTAGCCATTTGCTGCATCATGAAACTGACCCAAGCCCGCAGGTTCGCAAACGCCTTCGGTTCGGGCGCTCTGCATCATCCGCACTTGCAGTTGAAACGCAGTCCGCATTCGAAGACCGCTTTAACGTGCCAATTGTCGAAACGATGGGGCTGACGGAAACGGCCGCGCAGATCCTGTCCAACCCCTTGCCACCCGGCGTACGCAAGATCGGATCGCCCGGGGTCGGGTATGGCAACGACGTGTGCATTCTGACATCTGACCTGAAACCAGCACCTGCCATGCAGGAAGGCGAAATCGCAGTTCGCGGTCCGAACGTAATGGTCGAGTATCTGCACAACCCCGAAGCCACGACAAAAACATTCAACGGAGAGTGGCTTCGTACCGGTGACCTGGGGCATATAGACGAAGACGGCTATGTTTTTGTAACGGGCCGTTTGAAGGAGCTGATCATCAAGGGTGGCGAAAACATCGCCCCGCGCGAAATTGATGAGGTGCTGTATTCAGAACCTGACATCATCGAAGCGGCGGCCTTTGCCCGGTCCTGCAAAAGCTACGGCGAGACGGTCGAGGCCGCAGTTGCCGTCAAGCCCGGGTCGAAACTGTCCGAGGCAGCATTGATCAAACTTTGCCAAGATCGGTTAGGCACGTTCAAATCGCCAGATACGATTCACTTTCTTGACGAGTTGCCAAAGGGGCCATCCGGCAAGATCCAACGGCTCAAGCTGGCCGATATGGTGTAGCGGGTTGCATGATCTGAAAGCAAGGTTTTGCTGAATGCACCAAAGCGCAAAAGGACCCTCGCGCACCTATCCCAATAGCGGAATTTGGGGTTGTTGAGGCGTCAATAAGACGACGTGCCTGCCTCGGCCAGATAACGGGCACGTGTGCCGTGAAACAGTTCACGCAAGCGATGATCACCGTTAACGATGCGATCAACTTGGATCGAGAAATCCGTATTGGCAGATCCGTAAAACGCTTCTGCTGCTTCATCCTTGGTCGTGTTGCTATTGCTGCTCATTGATCCCCCCTTGGCAGATTGGCGTTATGTGAAGTGTCCAGAAAAACCCACAACAGGCAATTACGTGTGATTACCTATGAGGTGTCGGAAAATCAGCTAACTGCGATGTGTCCTAGGGCTGCGATCGCAAACAGATCGCCCCGTCGGGCGGCACCATACCTCATCGCCGTCGCTTTGGTTCGCAGAACCAAAGACCTTTGCTTGTGTCCATCCACCGGGTTTCTGATTTAGGCGCGTCACTTGCCCCCGCATCGCGGGCGTGTTCCCGTTGGCCGGAGCAATCCGATGGTGTTGTGATAGCATGGACTTTTGCAATCGTGGTCTCACCCTCAGTGCGCCGACTTTCAAACGTCACTGTAGCACCTGCTGAAATTTCGCTGCGGTGGAGCTCGCTGAGTACATTTCCCTGCAGAAGGAACGCGTCCTCGGTTCCTTCAACAACAACCGACCCAATTCCCTTAGCACCATCAAACCACTTCACGATGCCGGTTAACAACAGATCTTCGCTTTGGGTCGCATTCGCACTGACGTTCACTCAACAGTTCTCCTCACTCGCATCATGTTCAGACATGAAATCTCGAACATTTTTTCACGGGCGATTGTGGCAATGTTGAGGATTTTGGCGATGACGTTGGGTTAGGCAATTGCGGTTGGATTGCTGATAGTCGGCAGATCACTCTTTGCCATGATCTTGCGAAGGTTCTGCTGCCTTGTCTGGGGCAAGTGCCACCGGAAACAAAATATACCGTGGTGTGACGTGTTTAGATAAGCCGGCATATTCATGGCGTGTCACACCAAACTAATGAATGGCTAATATATCGAAGTGTAAGTGAATGGTGGAGCCTAGGGGAGTCGAACCCCTGACCTCTTGCATGCCATGCAAGCGCTCTCCCAACTGAGCTAAGGCCCCATCTGTGCAGCAACTGCTGCGTGCTGCTCTTTAGGCAGCGGGCCGGGCGAGATCAAGTCAAAAATCGCGCCCGTACCTGTCGTTTATTCGTCGTCGTCCTTGGCAACGTCGGCCAGTTCGTCAAGCGAGACTGTGTCGTCGTCGTCATCTTCCAGAACATCATCGCCCAGATCGACGTCTTCATCATCGTCGTCTTCATCGTCAAGCACCAGATCTTCTTCTTCGGTGCTTTCCTTCATCTTGGTGGTCTGTGCATCCTCGGCATCCGCAACCATGGTGCGGGTCTTGGATGTGTCGACGGCCACCTCATTGCCCGAGTACGGGCTGATGATCGGCGTTGCGTTCAGGTCGTAAAAGCGTTTGCCGGTTTCGGGGCAAAGGCGCTTTGTGCCCCACTCTTCCTTAGGCATAGGCTATCCCTTCAAAACTTTAGGTCGTCCCTTGCGGGTGATCGGTGCCAACTGCCATAAGCAGGGGGGCGTGTCAAAGCCTTTGGCACCGTTGATATGCGAGTAGTTGGATATGGGCCGTCATACGCTTGAAGGCAACCCCCCGATTGATGTCACTTTGCGCCAATCCGCCCGTGCCAAGCGGCTTTCGTTGCGTGTGTCCCGTTTGGATGGCCGCGTGACCCTGACCATGCCGCCGCGCGCACCTTTGCGCGAGGGAATCGCCTTTCTGCACAGCAAGGAGGTGTGGCTGCGTGGCCATCTCGCTGATCTGCGCCCGGTGGCAAAGGCAGGTGCTGGCGGCACGGTGCTGTTGCGCGGAACACCTGTGCCTATTCTGGCAGGACCGTGGCGGCGTGCGTCATTGTCTGACGAGGGCCTGCGCGTCGCTGACAATGCGCCTGCCGGTCCGCAAGTGAAGGCTGTCTTGCGCCATCACGCGCGTGATGCGCTGGCTGCGGCCTCTGATCGCTATGCTGCCGCATTGGACCGCAGTTATTCACGCCTGACGATCAGGGATACCCGGTCGCGCTGGGGGTCGTGTTCGGCTGAGGGCGCGTTGATGTATTCGTGGCGGTTGATCATGGCGCCGCCTGAGGTGCTGAACTATGTGGCCGCCCATGAGGTTGCGCATCTGGTCGAGATGAACCACCAGCCCGCATTCTGGAACACAGTGGCGGCGATCTATCCTAACTATGCTGCACCGCGCCAATGGTTGCGCGATCATGGTGATGCTTTGCACCGTGTCAGCTTTGACGATTGACCAGACTGCTGTTTGTGATCACATTTGATCCATGATGATCCAACCCCGCCCTCAGGACAGTACCACAGCCGCCCATGAACGGGTTTACCGCGCGCTGCGCACTCGCATCATGCACGGTGAGATCGGCCCCGGAGAGGCGCTAACCCTCCGTGGGATTGGCAAAAGCTATGATGTCTCCATGACACCGGCACGAGAGGCCGTGCGCCGTCTGGTGGCGGAAGGGGCGCTTTTTTTGTCTTCATCGGGCCGGGTGTCCACGCCTGCGCTGTCGAACGAGCGCATTGAAGAACTGGCGACGCTACGCGCCCTGCTGGAGCCGGAACTAGCGTCACGGGCTCTGCCGCGCGCGCATTTCGCATTGATCGAGCGTTTGGAGGCCATCAATCATAGCGTCAGTCAGGGCATCGCGCGCCACGATGCAACGGGCTATATCCGCATGAACTTGGAATTTCACCGCACGCTTTACCTGCGCGCGCAGGCCCCTGCGATGCTGGCGATGGCGGAAACCGTCTGGCTGCAGCTTGGGCCGACGATGCGGGCACTGTACGGGCGGCTAAACCGGACAGAGCCGCCTTACAATCACAAGCTCATCCTTGCCGCCCTGAAGGCCGGAGATGAGCCGGGATTGCGCCTTGCCGTGCGCTCTGACGCCACGCAGGGCTTGCGGATGCTCAAAGGCTAGGCGGGTAGTTGTCCAGATCAGAGATCGCCTGATTCATAACCCGACGGAAATCTTCGCCGGGCATGCCGATGCCATAGGCGAGGTTGGAGAGGAACTCATGCTCTGCTGGCAAGATACGCCCGCTGGCCAAGGCCACATAGAACGCGCCGCGCATCATGATGTCCTTCTCACCATCACGCATACCTTTGCCAAAGTTGATGAAGTCCTGCGAACTGAGGTTCATATCAATATGGTCGGTGATGCGGATGATATCGGCGGCCAGCACATTGCGGCGTGTCAAGCGTCGGGCAGTTTGGCCGATTAGCGCAATCTCGTTCGAGGCGACGATGCCGTCGCATTTGCCAACATAGCACAGCACATCCAGAATCCGCTTTGAGGACTTCTTGCGCATGCGCGCACGCGGATCGAGCCCCATGATGGATTTGAGACGGCGAATAATGACCGCGATCAGACCCAAGGCCAGCGCCGCCCAAAGTCCGTAGTTCTGGACCGTTCGGCGTATGCCGTTCATTGGCACAGTGGGGATCGTTTGATCGACGAGGTTCAGCGACTGTGCCGTTTCCATCTGCTCGGCGCTGAACAGGCGGTCGGGCTCGGTGGCGCAACGGTCATCCGCCAGCGCATAGCCGACGATATCGCTCGTTAATGTAAGCCCGAAAATCCGAAAGTCGTTGGTGACATAGCACAGCGACATCTTGGAGTCGTCAGGGCCGGGGATTTGGGTCTGATCAACAAATTCCAGATCAGGAAACATGCCTGTGTTCGCCGTGAAGGCGTGGGCAGGACTGCTGAACAGCAAACTTAGCAACAAAAGGGTCGTGAACCGCCTCATGAGGACTCTCGGTCTATTTTACTCAATATCGAAACAACGAACTCAAAGAATGTGGCGTGCGTATGTCCGTGGCCAGATAAAATGTTGGATTTTCAATTGGATCTTGCAGCAATGACACAGTTGGCCGCAGCGGCGAGCAGAGCTTGTAGTGCCCCGAAAACGGGGCACTACACCTGCTGTCTATGGGTGCCTAGGCTTATGCGTGGATCGCGCCATCACCACAGGCCAATGCGGCTTCACGCACCGCTTCTGAATATGTCGGATGCGCATGGCACGTCCGGGCGAGGTCTTCTGCGGCGGCCCCGAATTCCATCGCCACACAGATTTCATGGATCAGATCACCTGCCATCGGGCCGATGATATGCGCGCCCAGCACCCGGTCCGTGGCTGCGTCCACAAGGATTTTCACAAAACCTTCGCCTGCGAAATTGGCCTTGGCCCTTGCGTTGCCCATGAAGGGGAACTTTCCGACTTTGTACTTGCGACCCTGTTCTTTCAGCGAATCTTCGGTTTCACCGACATTGGCGACCTCTGGGTGGGTGTAGATCACGCCGGGAATCACACCATAATTCACATGGGGGTGCTGGCCTGCGATGCCTTCGGCAACGGCCATGCCTTCGTCTTCGGCTTTATGGGCCAGCATCGGCCCGTCGATTGCATCACCAATGGCATAGATGCCGGCCACATTGGTGGCATAGCGGTCGTTGGTTTGGATCTGGCCACGCTCTGAAACTTCAACGCCCAAGCCGTCCAGTCCCAGGCCGTCGGTGTAGGGTTTGCGGCCTGTGGCGACCAGAACCGTGTCGGCGACAAGACTATGCTCGCTATCGTCCTTGCGCAGTTTGTAGGTAACAGTGGCCTTGTTGCCCTTGACTGTCACGCCCTGAACGGCGGCGCCAAGTGTGAACTTAAGCCCTTGTTTTTTCAGCATTCTCTGAAACGTCTTGGCAACCTCGGCATCCATGCCGGGGGTGATGGCGTCAAGGAATTCGATCACTTCAACCTCGGCCCCGAGACGCGCGTAAACCGAACCCAATTCAAGCCCGATCACCCCTGCACCAATCACGACCATTTTCTTAGGCACTTTGCCCAATTCCAGCGCGCCGGTAGAGGTCACAACAGTCTTTTCGTCCACTTCAACACCGGGCAGAGAGGATGGCTCGGAACCCGACGCAATCACGATGTGCTTGGCGTCATGGACGTCATCGCCAACCTTGACTTTGCCTGCCTCAGGGATTGAAGCCCAGCCCTTAATCCAGTCTACCTTGTTCTTTTTGAACAGAAATTCGATGCCGCCGGTATTCTGGGAGATCGTCTCGGACTTGTATTGCAGCATTTGTTTCCAATCGACCGAAGGCGCTTTGCCCTTCAGGCCCATGGTCGCGAAATTGTGCTGAGACTCATGCAGCATATGTGTCGCGTGCAGCATCGCCTTGGAGGGAATACAGCCCACGTTCAAGCAGGTCCCGCCCAGCGTTTCGCGCCCTTCGACGCAGGCAACTTTCATACCCAGTTGGGCGCAGCGAATAGCGCAGACATAGCCGCCGGGGCCGGCGCCGATAACGATGACATCATAGCTGGACATGGGGGTCTCCTTTAGGGGTAACAGGGCATACACATCCCGGAAATAGGTTTGTCATATCAAGGCTGACACTATCATCAGCATGGTTGAGAGAAAGCCCACAAACCAAATCAACGAACGCCAGGGCGCCCAGCCAAAGTAATAAGCGGGGATATAAAGAACGCGGGCACCCAGAAAGGTCCACGCACAGGCGGCGCTGAACCCGGTGCCTTTGTCGCCCAAAGTGAGAACGACAACAGCGATCGTGAAAAGGATCAGCGCCTCAAAATGGTTGTTCATCGCGCGGATCAGGCGGCCGGTCTTGTCGCTGACCTGTTCGACTATAGGCTTGCCCATACGACTGGGATCGCGGGGCGAGGCTGTCTTGCCCGTTCCCAGCTCGACATTGGCGGGGATCGCCATAAGGACGAACTGGAGGCCCTGAAGCAGGCCCGCGAGGGCGAGGACGGTGAGTTCTGCGGTCATAGTGCTCTGATTTCGGTTTTACGGATGAGGTATGTGAACAGCAAAGTGCCGATGATCAAACTGACGGTGGCAATCGCTACTGCGATGTACATCGGGCCTGAGTGAGCCTGGTTCATGAAAGACGGTGCCATAATGAGGCAAAGGCCGACGAACTGCATACCCAAAATCCAGACAACCGCACCGGATCGCACCGCCATTGCCAGTGCCGCAACTCCGAGAGCCATGGTGCCGTTCATGGCCCCCACCAGTGCGGTCAGAAAGACGCTCGTATCCACCTTTCCGACTGACGAGACAAACTGATCATAGACGAACTGGCCCAGCCGCAGGGTGCCAATGATCAAGAGTGTCAAAGAGATACGGTAGACCCAGTTTGATATCTTTGTGCGGGCGTTGGGCATGTGAGTGGTTTGTCCGTTAGAAAAGCGCTGTGAGCATCATGGCCAAACCGCCCAGCGATGCAAACCACGCGACTGAGCGCACGAGCGGAATGCCAGAGGCGTAGGCGGGGACATAGGCGACGCGCGCCCAGAACCAGACCGCGGCCCCTAGGGCGGACGTGGCGGTGCCCAGTTCTGTGACCGCGAGGATCAGGGCGAGTGCGGCAAAGGCCGGGAAGGTTTCTAGATAATTGGCCAAGGCCCGCTCGATCCGACTCGCGACGGTGTTCTGATCGCGATGTTCATCCTGCGGACCAAGCGCCCAGCCGAGGCCTTTGCTGAGGTCGCTGAAGGTGGCTTGGATGATGACATGGGCGATCAGGAGGATGACGCCGTAGGTGAGGTATTGGAGTTCTGGGGTCATTTTCTTCTTACCGGCTTTGGGGCGCCCTCTGCGTCCGTCAGATAGGTCATCCGCTCAGTTAGGGCTTGTAGATTCATGAGGTTTCCGCCCGGCTTGCCGGGCAGCGCCCGCCCCGAGGTCCGGGCGCTTCCCTGTGCCGTCGGTATGTGGGGAGGGTTTTCAAACTTTTGTGTCGCTTTCGTTTGGTTTTCGCGTGGGTTTCACCCACCCTACGTAGGGTGGGTGAAACCCACGCGGTCAATCACAGGTCCATCAACAACCGCCGTGGATCCTCAAGCGCTTCTTTCACCCGCACAAGGAACGTCACCGCCCCTTTGCCATCCACGATACGGTGGTCGTAGGACAAGGCCAGATACATCATGGGGCGAATGACGACTTGCCCGCCGATGGCCATGGGCCGATCTTGGATTTTGTGCATGCCCAAGATGCCCGACTGTGGAGGGTTCAGGATTGGGGACGACATCAGTGACCCGTAAACGCCGCCGTTGGAGATCGTGAAAGTGCCGCCTTGCATTTCGGCCATGCTCAGCTTGCCATCACGTGCTTTGGCGCCTTTTTCCGCAATCGCCTTTTCGATGCCTGCAAATGACATCTGGTCGGCGTCGTTGATCACCGGCACGACAAGACCCGTGGGCGTGCCTGCGGCGATGCCCATGTTGACATAGTTCTTGTAAACCACGTCCGTCCCATCGATTTCGGCGTTCACCTCTGGCACTTCGTTCAGGGCGTGGATGCAGGCCTTGGTGAAAAAGGACATGAAGCCAAGTTTGACGCCGTGCTTTTTCAAGAACAGGTCTTTGTATTCGTTGCGCAGCGCCATGACCTCGGTCATGTCGACCTCGTTATAGGTGGTCAGCATGGCAGCAGTGTTCTGGCTGTCTTTCAGACGCCTGGCGATGGTTTGCCGCAGGCGGGTCATCTTGACCCGCTCTTCGCGTTCCGCCTGATCAGCAGCGACCGGTGCGCGCGGTGCCGCAGCCGCGGTCGGGGTGGCGGAGGAGAGGGCGTTCAGCACATCCTCTTTCATCACACGACCGTCTTTGCCGGTGCCCGCGACGTCTGAAAGATTGTTTTCAGCCATCAGTTTCTTGGCGGATGGAGCGTCTTCGACATCTTTGGCGGCAGCTGGCGCTGGCGCAGCTTCTGCCTTGGGTTCTTCTTTCTTGGCCGCTGGTGCGGGCGCTGCGTCACCCTCGGCGATTTGGGCCAGCAAGGCATCAACGCCAACCGTCTCGCCTTCGGCGGCGACGATTTCGGACAATGTGCCAGCGATGGGGCTGGGCACCTCGACCGTCACTTTATCGGTTTCCAGCTCGCACAGCATTTCATCAACGGCGACGGCATCGCCGGGTTGTTTGAACCATGTGGCGACAGTGGCCTCTGTCACGGATTCGCCAAGTGTTGGGACGCGGACTTCGGTGCTCATTACTTTGTTCCTTTGATGGTCAGCGCATCGTCAACGAGGGCTGCTTGTTGTGCTTTGTGCTGGCTGGCCAGACCCGTTGCGGGCGAGGCTGCAGCGGCGCGCCCGGCGTAGGCGGGGCGTGTGTGCTTGGCTTTGATCCGGGTCAGGACCCACTCGATATTGGGTTCCATAAAGGACCACGCACCCTGGTTCTTGGGCTCTTCCTGGCACCAGACCATCTCGGCGTTTTTGAAGCGGGTCAGTTCATTGACGGCCGATTGGGCCGGGAAAGGATAGAACTGTTCGTAGCGCATGATGTAGACGTCTTTGATCCCGCGCGCGTCGCGTTCTTCCAGCAGGTCAAAGTAGACTTTGCCGGAACACATCACGACCCGCTTGATCTTGCTGTCTGCCACCAGTTTGGTGTCGGAGTTGCCAAGCTGAGCGTCGTCCCAAAGGACACGGTGGAAGGAGGAACCGGTTGTGAACTCTTCCTTCTTCGAGACCGCCAGTTTGTGCCGTAGAAGCGATTTTGGCGTCATCAGGATCAGCGGTTTGCGGAAGGTCCGATGCAGCTGACGCCGCAGCAGGTGGAAGTAGTTAGCCGGTGTCGTGCAGTTCGCCACGATCCAGTTGTCGCCGCCGCACATGGTCAGGAACCGTTCCAAACGGGCGGAGGAGTGTTCGGGACCTTGCCCCTCATAGCCATGCGGCAGGAGGCACACGAGGCCGGACATGCGGAGCCATTTGCTTTCGCCTGAGCTGATGAATTGATCGAACATAATTTGCGCGCCATTGGCGAAGTCGCCGAACTGTGCTTCCCAAAGCGTGAGTGCGTTCGGTTCGGCCAATGAATAGCCGTACTCAAAACCCAGCACAGCGTATTCGGAAAGCATCGAGTCGATGACTTCGTATTGCGACTGACCGTCACGGATGTTGTTGAGCGGGTAGTAGCGATCTTCGTTGTCTTGATTGATCAGGCCAGAGTGGCGGTGGCTGAACGTGCCGCGCGTACAGTCTTGGCCCGATAGGCGCACAGGGTAGCCCTCTGTCAGGAGCGAGCCAAAGGCCAGTGCTTCGCCTGTTGCCCAGTCGATATTCTCGCCGGTCTCGAACATTTTGGCTTTGTTTTCGATCAGGCGGCCGATTGTCTTATGCAGCGGAAAGTTTTCTGGCGCCGTAGACAGCGCCTGACCCACGGCGTTGAAGGTGGCTTCTTCAATCGCGGTCACGCCGCGCTGATAATCTTCGTCCTTGCGGTCGAGGTGGGACCATTTGCCATCCAGCCAATCAGCCTTGTTCGGCTTATAGGCTTTGCCTGCCTCAAATTCCTCGTTGAGGTAGGCTTGGAAGGACGCCTTCATGTCCTCAATCTCGCCTTCGGGGATCAGCCCGTCACGGACCAGGCGCTCTGTGTAAAGCGTCAGCGTGGTCTTCTGCTTCTTGATCTTTTTGTACATCACCGGGTTGGTAAACATCGGCTCGTCGCCTTCGTTGTGACCAAAGCGGCGGTAACATATGATGTCGAGGACCACGTCCTTGTGGAACTTCTGGCGGAACTCTGTCGCCACGCGAGCGGCGTGGACAACGGCCTCTGGATCGTCACCGTTCACGTGAAAGATCGGCGCCTCAACCATCAGCGCGATGTCAGTGGGGTAGGGGCTGGAACGGCTGAAGTGCGGCGCAGTCGTGAAGCCGATTTGGTTGTTGACGACGATATGCATCGTGCCGCCGGTCTTGTGACCTTTCAGACCAGAGAGACCAAAGCCTTCGGCCACAACGCCCTGACCCGCAAAGGCCGCGTCACCATGCAGCAGGATGCCCATAACACGTGTGCGATCTTCGTCGTTCTTCTGGTCTTGTTTGGCGCGAACCTTGCCCAGAACAACCGGGTTCACTGCCTCTAGGTGCGAGGGGTTCGCGGTGAGCGAAAGGTGAACCGTGTTGTCATCAAAAGCGCGGTCGGACGACGCGCCAAGGTGGTATTTCACGTCACCCGATCCATCGACATCCTCGGGCTTGAACGATCCGCCTTGAAATTCGTTAAAGATCGCGCGGTATGGTTTTTCCATCACATTGGCGAGCACCGACAGGCGGCCACGGTGCGGCATGCCGATGATGATCTCATCAATGCCCAACTGACCGCCACGCTTGATGATCTGCTCCATCGCTGGGATCAGGCTTTCGCCACCATCAAGGCCGAAACGCTTGGTGCCCATGTATTTGACGTGCAGGAATTTTTCGAACCCCTCGGCCTCGACCAACGAGTTCAGGATCGCCTTACGTCCGTTTTTGGTAAAGGCGATTTCCTTGCCGTAGCCTTCGATGCGTTCTTTCAACCAACCGGCCTCTTCGGGGTTGGAGATATGCATGTATTGCAGTGCAAACGTGCCGCAATAGGTGCGCTGCACGATGGCAAGGATATCGTTCATCGTGGCCACTTCGAGGCCGAGGACATTGTCGATAAAGATCGGGCGGTCCATGTCGGCGGCGGAGAAGCCGTAAGAGGCGGGATCCAGTTCGGGGTGCGGCGTGTTCTCACGCATGCCCAGAGGGTCAAGATCGGCAATCAGGTGGCCCCGGATCCGGTAGGCGCGGATGATCATTAGCGCGCGGATACTGTCAAGGACTGCGGCGCGGACTTGGGTTTCGTCTAGTGTGACGCCCTTTTCGGCGGCTTTGTCTTTGATCTTTTTGCCTGCGGCCTCAGGCTCTGCCGGCCACTGCCCGTCTAGGGCGGCGGTTAAATCGTCGGCAGGCGCGGGCGGCCAATCAGTGCGCGCCCATGATGGCCCCGTCGCCTCTGCCTTGGCATCCGCCGGAGCATCGCCCAAGGAACGGAAGAACGCTTGCCAGCTTTCATCAACCGCACCGGGGTTGTCGGCGTAGCGGGCGTAGAGTTGTTCGACATATTCGGCATTGTGCCCTTGCAAGAAAGAGGAGGCGTGGAAGACGTCGTTGGGGGAATGGTCGTTCATAAAGGGACCTCGTGAGGGTTGGGATCAGATTTCTTACTTGATCCCGTTAAAATCCAATAAGCGCGGGAAAGACAAAGGACCCAAACGCATGCGAATCCAAGAAAGGCGTAGGGGTGTGACTTGTAGAAGCCATCTTCTAGTGAAACGCTAACGAGTAGATTTGTGACCAAGAGTACGGGGCTGAGGATCAGAATTTCCCACTCCCAACTTTCTTGATCCCTTAACCTTCTGACAGCGCAAGAGTGCATTGGAACAAGAGTTGCAAGTTTGAGCAATAAGCCCGCAGCAATATTTAAGCTGAACAAGAGCAGCGTTATTAGGCTGCCAAAAATATAATACCACCAAAACTCGGACCGCGAGGCGCGGCCTTTGAATTGGAAAGACTTGGCAAGGCCAGTCTTGATGGCTTCAAGCGGTCCCATGGCGGGGTCCTGTGTGAGGTCCCGGGTCAGGCCCGGGACGGGTTGTTTTGATTTGCGCGCCCCGGACTTGATCCGGGGCCTCGCTATGTTTGCGGCGTGTCGGGGTGAACCCCGATCTAACCAATCGCTTTCAGCACAGCCTCGCCAAGTGTCGCGGGGCTGTCGGCCACCACGATACCTGCGGATTTCATCGCTTCGATCTTGCTTTCCGCGTCGCCTTTGCCACCGGCCACAATCGCGCCTGCGTGGCCCATGCGGCGGCCCGGAGGCGCTGTACGTCCGGCGATGAAACCGGCTGTTGGCTTCCAACGGCCCTTCTTTTTCTGAGCGGTCAGGAATTCGGCGGCTTCTTCTTCGGCTGATCCGCCGATTTCGCCGATCATGATCATCGAATGGGTTTCGTCGTCATCAAGGAACATATCAAGCACGTCGATATGTTCAGTCCCTTTGATGGGGTCGCCGCCGATGCCCACGGCGGTGGATTGGCCCAAACCGCTGTCAGATGTCTGCTTGACCGCCTCGTACGTCAGCGTGCCAGATCGGGACACAACGCCGACCGACCCGCGTTTGTGGATGTGGCCGGGCATGATGCCGATTTTGCACGCATCCGGCGTGATAACACCGGGGCAGTTGGGACCGATCAGGCGAGAGGCGGACCCTTCCAGCGCCTTTTTCACGCGCATCATGTCGAGGACTGGAATGCCCTCGGTGATGCAGATGATCAGTTCCATTTCGGCGTCGATGGCCTCTAGGATACTGTCCGCCGCGAAGGGTGGGGGCACGTAGATGACAGAGGCGTTGGCCTCGGTCACGTGTTTCGCCTCGTGGACCGAGTTGAAGATCGGCAGGTCGAGATGGGTCTGCCCACCTTTGCCGGGGGTCACGCCGCCGACCATTTTGGTGCCATATGCAATCGCTTGTTCAGAGTGGAATGTGCCCTGCGACCCGGTAAGGCCTTGGCAGATGACACGTGTGTTTTCGTTTACGAGAATGGCCATTGGGGCCTCCTTAAAATCTTGTCTTCGCGTGGGTTGCACCCACCCTACGGGATCAACCTTTGACGGCCTTCACAATCTTCTGCGCGCCATCTTTGAGGTCGTCTGCAGCGATCACGTCGAGGCCGGAGTTGTTGATGATCTCTTTGCCTTTTTCCACATTCGTCCCCTCAAGGCGCACGACCAGTGGCACTTTCAGGCCGACTTCTTTCACCGCTGACACAACGCCCTCGGCGATGACGTCGCAGCGCATGATGCCGCCGAAGATATTCACGAGGATGCCTTTGACGTTTGGATCGGAGGTGATGATCTTGAACGCCTCGGTCACTTTTTCCTTGGTCGCGCCACCGCCTACGTCAAGGAAGTTGGCAGGTTCGGCACCATAGAGTTTGATGATATCCATCGTCGCCATGGCAAGGCCCGCGCCGTTGACCATGCAGCCGATTTCACCGTCGAGCGCGATATAGTTGAGGTCGAATTTGGACGCGGCGAGTTCTTTTGGGTCTTCTTCTGTCTCGTCCCGCAGGGCGGCGACATCGGCGTGGCGGTAGACCGCGTTGCCGTCGAATGCGACTTTGGCGTCGAGCACTTTGAGGTCGCCGCCGTCAGTGACGATCAGCGGGTTAATCTCAAGCATCTCCATGTCTTTTTCGACGAAGGCTTGGTAAAGTTGGCCCATCAGCTTCACGCATTGTTTGACTTGATTGCCGGTCAGGCCAAGTGCGAATGCGACGCGACGCCCGTGGAACGGTTGATAGCCGGTTGCCGGATCAACGGTGAAGTTGAGGATTTTTTCTGGCGTGTTGGCGGCGACTTCTTCAATGTCCATGCCACCTTCGGTCGAGACGACAAAGCCGATGCGGCTGGTTTGACGATCAACCAACAGGGCGAGGTACATTTCAGTTTCAATGCCGGAACCATCTTCAATGTAGATGCGATTGACGACTTTGCCCGCAGGGCCAGTCTGGTGCGTGACCAATGTGCGGCCCAGCATTTTTCTGGCTTCTTGGGCTGCTTCTTCTACCGATTTCGCCAAACGCACGCCGCCTGCTTCGCCGGCGTCTGCCTCTTTGAATTTGCCTTTGCCGCGGCCACCCGCGTGAATCTGTGCTTTGACAACCCAAAGAGGGCCGTCCATTTCGCCAGCGGCAGTTTTGGCATCTTCGGCGCGTGTGACAGGACGACCATCCGACACGGGGGCGCCGTAGCTGCGCAACAACGCTTTGGCCTGGTATTCGTGAATGTTCATAAGACAATTCCAATTTGGCTTCGGTTGTCCCACGTTAGAACACAACAAAAACCGGGTTTCTAAGTGAAAATTGCTAAATCGGGCGAGATTCGCACATTTGTGATCACAGTCGAAAAAAGTGTGATCACAAAATGGACCTACATCATGCATCCGGCGCATTTTATTCAGTTTTAAAGGATTCGCCGCAATGGTAGCCATGCTGCAATGAGTGAAGCTGAACCGACATGGGCCATTGTGGCCACGGTGGATGAGCCGCCAGCGGTGGTGCAGGCATTTGTGGCCTGGCATCTGCGGCTGGGGGCAGATGCGATCTATCTGTATTTTGATCGGCCAGATGATCCTGCTGCAGATTTGTTTGGGCATTTGGATCAGGTGCATGTGACCCGTTGCGATGCAGTCTATTGGGGGGCTACCGGGCATGATCGCCCGCGCCGCCATGAGATCCGGCAGGTCAGCAATGCGCGCGATGCCTATGCACGGGCAGCGGCAAAGTGGCTGCTGCACATCGATGCGGACGAGTTTGTCTGGTGTGACGGTGGGGTGGCGTTTTGCCTTGCCGAAATCTCGGATGGTATCGAAGCTGTGACTTTTCCTGCGGCCGAGCGGGTCCATACAGGGCCAGCCGCCTCAATCTTTGCAGGCAAGTTCCGCTTACCATTTGCCAAGCCCGCCGACGAGGGGCGCGCAATATTTGGGCCGCCTTACGATCTGACCTACCGTGGTTTGACGGGCCATGCGCAGGGCAAGGCCTTCAGCCGGGTGGGACGTGGCTTGCGCCTGTCGATCCACCGGCCGCGTCCGCAAGACCGAGGGGCCAAGCTGGCCATTCACCGCTGCCCGGCGGATCAGATGGTCTTGCTGCATTTCGAAGGGCTGACCCGCCAACAGTGGATTTTCAAACTGTTGCGGATGGCCCAAGCGTTAGAGCATGACGACGGCATGCCGCCGTCGGCACATCGGGCCGGGCAGGCAGCGGCTGTGCTGGAAGGCCCAGATGGGGCGGGGGCGTTGCATGATTTGCTCAAGACTGCGGATGCGGCCCAGCTGGGTGTATTGGCCAAGTATGGGCTGCTGTTGCCGCTGTCTTTCGATCCGCAGGATGCGATCACTCAGTTCTTTCCGGATGCAGATGTCGATCTGAGTCCGGACGCCATTGACCGCTGGCTGGCAACGCACAAAGCAAACACGCTGTCGTTTCTGAAGTGGCGGTAGGGCTGAACGAAAAAGGGCCGCCGATTGGCGGCCCTTTCCCAAAAAACATTTGGTTGTTTATGCGAGGCTGTCGTCAATGCCTTTGCAGGCCGCGACCAGACCTTTGACTGCGTCGACGGATTTGTCGAACATTGCCTGTTCGGTTTTGTTCATCTTGATCTCGACCACACGTTCGATCCCGCCCGCTCCAATCACGGTTGGCACACCAACATAGAACCCGTCGAGGCCATAAGCCCCGTCAACATGAGCCGCACATGGCAGCAGGCGCTTTTGGTCCTTGAGGTACGCTTCGGCCATCTCGATACCCGACGTTGCTGGCGCATAGAAGGCAGAGCCGGTTTTCAGCAGGCCAACGATTTCAGCGCCGCCATCGCGGGTGCGCTGCACAATCGCGTCGAGCTTGTCTTGCGTCGTCCAGCCCATTTCGACCAGATCAGGCAACGGGATACCTGCAACTGTGGAATAACGCGTCAGTGGGACCATCGTGTCGCCGTGGCCGCCCAGCACAAACGCTGTGACGTCGCGCATGGAAACTTCGAATTCTTCGGCAAGGAAGTGACGGAAGCGCGCAGAGTCCAGCACACCGGCCATGCCGCAAACCATGTTGTGGGGCAGGCCAGAGAATTCGCGCAACGCCCAGACCATCGCATCCAGCGGATTGGTGATGCAGATTACAAAGGCATTTGGCGCATGAGCGGCGATGCCTTCGCCGACTGACTTCATGACTTTGAGGTTGATGCCAAGCAGGTCATCGCGGGACATGCCAGGCTTGCGGGCGACACCGGCGGTGACAATGCAAACGTCTGCGCCGGCGATTTCGGCGTAATCATTCGTGCCCTTCAGAGCAACATCGATGCCTGAAACGGGGCCGCTTTCGGCGATGTCCAGTGCTTTGCCGCGCGCAATGTCGCCTTCTTCTGCGATATCAAACAATGTGATGTCGCCAAGTTCTTTGACAGCTGCGAGGTGGGCAAGCGTGCCGCCGATTTGTCCGGCGCCGATGAGGGCAATCTTGGGTCTGGCCATTGAAACAGGTCCTTTGGTGGTTTGGCTACGCCCGCGTGGGTAAGGGTTTGGCGCGCGGCGTGCAAGTGTGCTGCATCGCGGCATCACGCACCGTGTGGTGGTCAAGGTGCCGCGAACCCGCTAACGAAAGGTGAATGCAGCGGAAATTGGGATACACAAGTGATTGAATTCGGGTGGCAATTTTTTTTGGTCGGCATCCCGGCGATCATCTTTGGAGGCATCTCTAAGGGTGGATTCGGCTCTGGTGCTGCCTTTGTGGCTGGCGCGATTCTGGCCTTGGTCGTGCCACCCGGCGCTGCTTTGGGGATCGTCTTGCCGCTTTTCATGCTGGTCGATGCCGCCACGTTGAAACCTTATTGGGGCAAGTGGCATTGGCCCTCGGCCAAGGGGTTGATGATAGGGGCTGTGCCCGGCTGCATCGTCGCGGCGTTTCTTTATGCGATTGTGGATGCCGATGTCTTTCGGTTGCTGATTGGGTTGATTTGTCTGGCTTTTGTTGCGTTTCAGGTGAGCCGCGCGCTGGGCTGGTTGCAGGTCCGGCAGATGCCGTTTTCCGCGCCCGTCGCTTGGTTCGCAGGCACGGTCAGCGGGTTCACTAGTTTCGTTAGCCATGCCGGCGGCCCGCCATCTGCGGTGTTTCTTCTGTCCCAAGGGCTAAGCAAGACCGCCTATCAGGCGACTACCGTTGTGGTGTTTTGGGCGATCAACTGGATGAAGGCGGTGCCTTACGTTTTTCTGGGCATTTTCACTTGGGACACGATCATGGGCAGTTTGATGCTCGCCCCCTTTGCGTTGCTCGGTGCGTGGATCGGGGTCCGGGCGCATCATCTGGTCCCTGAGCGGCCGTTTTTTGCGCTCACCTACATTCTTCTTGTTCTCACAGGTATCCGGTTGATCTGGGTCGCGCTGACCTAAGTTCAGGTGTCGTTATCGAGATTGGCCAGCGGCTCGTTGAGGTATTGATAGGCTTGGCCTGCTGCCGCGAGGCAGGTTTGTCCGCCCGGCCGTGTGACTGTGATCGTCCAGGATCCTGTGTCCATTGAGGCAAACACCTCAACCACGGAATTGTCGCGGGCCAGATCAATGGTCTGCCTGATTTCGCCATAGCGTTCGGCCAATCGTTCAACCACCGTGGAGTGTTCAGCGCAACTGCTGCCTTGCGCATGAGATTGTTGCGCGGCCAGCATCATGGCCCCGATCCCGAAAGACATCAGAAAGAGTGTACGTCGCATGTTGGTCCCCTTAACAAAGCCGGCCACGCATTAGCGGCCCGGCACGTGGAGCAATTCTGAAGACCAAGATGCGCGAAAATGGTTAACACACCGTAACGGGGCGTTGTTGCTGCGCTGCGGCATTTATATCTTGATTGATCTGTCAAAATCTGGCGTTGTTCGCGCAACTTTGTTGCGAGGAAGATTCGATGCATGACCGCCCCTACCGCTCTGCGCTTTATATCCCTGGTTCGAAAGATCGCGCCCTTGATAAGGCGCGAGGCTTGCCAGTCGATGTGATCCTCTTTGATCTGGAGGATGCGGTTGCCCCTGATGCCAAGGTTTCTGCCCGCGATACGCTGCATGCGGCTTTGGCTGATGGCGGTTATGGCGCGCGGCTGAAAATCGTCCGCATCAACGGGCTGGATACAGAGTGGGGTGCGGCTGATGCTGCTGCTGTCGCAGCGATGGCATGTGATGCGATCCTTTTGCCCAAGGTGAACGGATCCGAGGACGTGGATGCATTGGCTGCTTTGGTTCCTGATCTGCCGATCTGGGCGATGATGGAAACACCACAAGGTATCCTCAACGCCCCCCAAATCGCAGCCCATCCACGGATTGCTGGTTTTGTGCTGGGCACGAATGATCTGGCCAAGGATCTCAACTCGCGTGGGCGCGCGGCATTGATGACGTCATTGCAGCTGTGCATGCTGGCCGCAAAAGCGGCGGGGATTGTTGCCCTTGATGGGGTCTATAACGCGTTCAAAGATGAGGACGGTTTGCGCGCGGAATGCACCGAAGGGCGCGACATGGGCTTTGATGGCAAAACCTTGATTCACCCCGCACAGGTGGCCATTGCGAATGCGGCCTTTGGCCCGACCGAAGATGAAATAGACTTGGCGCGTCGTCAGATTGCTGCCTTTGAAGAAGCGGAAAAAGAAGGGCAGGGCGTTGCCGTGGTCGATGGCCGCATCGTTGAGAACTTGCATATCGTGACTGCGCACGCGACTTTGGCCAAAGCGGAGGCTATCGCTGCATTGGAGACGGAATGACGTTATTGGTTCTTGGGGTTGCCCTTTGGTGGGCGGCACATTTGTTTAAACGGGTGGTGCCGGCCCGGCGGGCTGTGCTGGGGGCAAAGGGCTCTCCGATCGTGGCGCTTGCCATTCTGGTCAGTGTCGTTCTGATGGTTCTGGGCTATCGCATGGCTGAGGGCACGGTTTACTGGGGCCGCACCCCAATGTGGGTTGGCATCAATAACCTGCTGATGGTTGTCGCATTCTATTTCTATGCCGCCAGCGCCGCGCAAGGCCAGAAGATCTGGCTGGGCACCAAAGTGCGCCACCCGCAGCTGACCGGCTTTTCGATCTGGGCCATTGCGCATCTGCTGGTGAATGGCGACACGCCGTCGTTCATCTTGTTTGGTGGTTTGCTTGTCTGGGCCGCAGTCGAGGTCATTGTGATCAACGCACAAGAAGGCCCGTGGGACACGCCAGAGCGCGCACCCGCGGCCAAAGAGGTGGTATCGATCATCATCACGCTGGGCGTTGTCTGCGTTGTGATGTTTGTTCACTACCTGCTGGGCGTGACACCCTGGGGATGAGCCAATGAAAATTTACCGTTTGTTGACCGAGGATGACACATCCGCCTTTTGCCACAAAGTGTCCCAAGCACTGTCCAAGGGCTGGGAACTTCATGGCGACCCTACATATGCATATGACCACGCCAATGGCGTGATGCGCTGCGGGCAAGCCGTCACCAAGGACATCGATCAACCTTATTCCGCTGACATGAAACTGGGCCAACAATGAGCAAAACCAATCCGGGACGATTTTTTGAAGACTATAACGTGGGCGAGATCATCATCCATGCTGTCCCACGCACGATATCGGGTGGCGAGCGGGCCATGTATCACGCGCTTTACCCTGCGCGGTCCGCGCTTTTTTCATCTGACGAATTTGCGCGGGCTTGCGGTCTGCCAGCCTCACCGATGGATGATCTGGCGACGTTTCATACAGTCTTTGGAAAGACCGTTCCTGATGTGTCGCTGAATGCCGTGGCCAATCTCGGTTATGCAGAGGGGCGTTGGCACTTGCCTGTCTATCCTGGCGACACGCTGACTTCGGAATCCGAAGTGATTGGGGTCAAGCAGAACTCTAACGGAAAATCCGGTGTTGTCTGGGTGCGCACAACCGGGCGCAACCAGAGCGACGATGTTGTGCTGTCCTACGTGCGCTGGGTGATGGTGCGCAAACGCGGCGACGGTGCTGCACCAGAGCCGGTGATCCCTGAACTGGCCAAAGTCGTCTCGGCGGATCAGTTGATCGTCCCAGCAGGCCTTGATTTTTCCGGCTATGATTTCGCACTTGCAGGTGAGCCGCATCGCCTGAGCGACTATGCCATAGGCGAGGTCATCGACCATGTTGATGGTGTCACCGTCGAAGAGGCCGAGCACATGCTGGCCACCCGTTTGTGGCAGAACACGGCCAAGGTACATTTCGATGCGACCAACCGGCCCGATGGCAAGCGGTTGATCTATGGCGGTCATGTGATCAGTCTGGCGCGCGCGCTGTCCTTCAACGGGTTGGCCAATGCGCAGATGATTGTGGCGCTGAATGGTGGCGCCCATGCTAGCCCCTGTTTTGCCGGAGACACAGTGCGGGCGTGGTCCGAGGTGCTGGATATCGCCAAGACGGGCGCGCCCGGCGTTGGGGCGGTGCGTTTGCGTTTGGTGGCGACCAAGGGGGCGGCTGGTGTCCTGCGCGGTGAAGACGGCAAATACGATCCTGATGTGCTGCTTGATCTGGACTATTGGGCATTGATGCCCGTTTGACGACAAAAGCGTGATTTGCCAGACGGCGTGCAACGCGTAGTCTGCCGACATGCGCGCCGCTTTCCTAACCAGCCTGTTGTGCCTTGGTGCTCCTGCACAGGGGTGTGAAGTGGCGTTGATGCTGGCCGTTGATGTCTCTGGTTCGGTCAGCCCCAATGAATATCGCATTCAGATGGACGGGCTGGCTGCCGCGTTGGTGGATCGTGCGATTTCGGGTGCCTTGGTCGAAGGGCAAGCCAAGCTCGCATTGATGCAATGGACCGGCTCGGGCCGGCAACGGGTGGTGATCAACTGGACCGACATGACGGACCGCGACGCGGTTGTTGGATTTGCTGAACAAGTGACACTCGAGCCGCGCCTGTGGCGCAACTTCTCGACCGCGATTGGAGAGGCGATAGCCCTTTCGATAAGCTATTTTGCTCAGGTGCCTGAATGTGCGCGGCATGTCATTGATATCTCTGGCGATGGCCCCAACAACGAAGGGCGCCCACCCACGGCACTTTGGGACGCATTGGCCGAGGCGCAGATCACCGTGAACGCGCTAGTCATCGAGGACAGCGTGCAAGGTCTTACCGACTACTTCGAAGCAGAGGTGATTACAGGTGACGGCGCCTTTGCTGTCACGGCGAACCGGTTTTCGGACTATCCCGCGCAGATCGCAAAGAAACTTTATCGTGAATTGACCAAGGCCGTTGCGGTGTTGGAGCTCGAATAATCGCAATTTGTGATCACAGAAAATTTCGGTGTGATCACATATCGTGGCGAATCCAGTATAGTGTCACTTTTTCACAGTTTATCGCCCTGCCTTGGCGTGACTCTCTGCTTGGAATGGTGCAGAAAGACACCAAGGGCGTCGCCTTGCTAGGCGACATGGGCCAACGAAGGGAACTGATATGGCTGACGTGAACCGGGGCAACCGCCCGCTTTCACCGCATTTGACGATCTATCGTCCGCAATGGACCTCCATGACATCGATATTGGTACGGATCACAGGCAATGCCTTGATCGTGGCGGCATTGCTGATTGTCTGGTGGTTTGTGGCTGCGGCATCCGGGCCCGAAGCCTTTGCGACAGCCAACGGGTTCCTGACTAGCTGGTTTGGTGATCTGATCATGTTCCTATCGGTATTGGGCGTCTGGTATCACTTGCTGGGTGGTTTGCGCCATCTGGTCTGGGACAGTGGCCGCATGCTGGATGTGGACAAGTCGGAACTCGCCGGACAGATGATGATTGTCCTGGCCGTTCTGCTGACGATTTTCACCGTGGTTGTGGTGTAAGGGGGCAAGACAATGGCATTTCTAACTGATCGTAAACGCGCTGTTGGCATGGGCTCTGCCAAAACCGGGACCGAGCATCACTGGCAGATGATGGTGTCGTCGGTTGCCCTGTTGTTCCTGATCCCGCTTTTTATTTTCACCTTTGGTCCGATCCTCGGGTCACCTTATGAAGAGGTGATCGCCTATTACCAACGGCCATTCCCGGCTGTGGTTGCTGCGCTGACCATGCTGGTTGGATTTTACCATTTCCGTGGTGGCGTCCAAACTCTGATTGAGGATTATGTCCATGGCTTCGCCCGCAAAGCGGCCATCATTGGCATGATTTGTTTGTCTTACGCGGCGGCTGGATTTGCAATTTTTGCAGTCATCCGCATCGCACTTTAACTCCCCGGAGCATCGTCACTATGGCTGCATATGAATATGAAACCCACACCTATGACGCGATTGTAGTCGGTGCAGGTGGCGCTGGCCTGCGGGCCACATTGGGTCTGGCTGAACAGGGTTTGCGCACCGCCTGTATCACCAAGGTGTTTCCCACGCGCTCGCACACTGTGGCAGCGCAGGGCGGCATTGCGGCATCGCTGGGCAACATGGGTCCAGATAGCTGGCAGTGGCATATGTATGACACTGTCAAAGGCTCTGACTGGTTGGGTGACACCGACGCGATGGAGTATCTGGCGCGCGAGGCTCCCAAGGCAGTTTACGAGCTGGAGCACTATGGCGTGCCGTTTTCCCGGACCGAAGAGGGCAAGATTTATCAGCGCCCATTCGGTGGTCACACCACTGAGTTTGGTGAAGGCCCGCCCGTGCAGCGCACCTGTGCGGCGGCCGACCGAACCGGTCATGCGATTTTGCACACGCTTTATGGTCAGTCGCTGAAACAGCAGGCCGAATTCTACATTGAATACTTCGCGCTTGATCTGATTATGTCCGATGATGGCGTCTGTCAGGGTGTGATCGCGTGGAAGCTGGATGATGGCACGATGCATGTCTTCAATGCGAAGACGGTTGTGCTGGCGACAGGTGGATATGGACGCGCCTATTTCAGCGCCACATCTGCCCATACTTGCACCGGTGATGGTGGCGGTATGGTCGCCCGTCAGGGCCTGCCATTGCAGGATATGGAATTTGTTCAGTTCCACCCAACCGGCATTTACGGTGCGGGCTGCCTGATCACCGAAGGTGCGCGTGGCGAGGGTGGTTACTTGACCAACTCCGAAGGCGAGCGGTTCATGGAGCGTTATGCACCCAACTACAAAGACCTGGCCCCCCGTGACTATGTCAGCCGCTGCATGACAATGGAAATTCGTGAAGGCCGTGGCGTGGGTGCGGGTGGTGATCACATTCACCTCAACCTCAACCACCTACCTGCCGAGGCATTGGCCGAGCGTCTGCCCGGTATTTCGGAAAGCGCACGTATCTTTGCAGGCGTTGATGTGACGAAAGAAGCGATCCCTGTTTTGCCGACCGTACACTATAATATGGGCGGTATTCCGACGAACTATCATGGCGAAGTGCTAAACCCGACCAAGAAAGACCCGAACGCCGTTGTGCCCGGTCTGATGGCTGTAGGTGAGGCAGGTTGTGCGTCTGTTCACGGGGCGAACCGTCTGGGGTCAAACAGCCTGATCGACCTTGTGGTCTTTGGTCGGGCCGCCGCAATCCGTGCGGGTGAAGTCGTGGATCGTGAAGCCGCCAACCCAACACTAAACCAAGCGTCAGTGGACGCCTGTTTTGATCGTTTCGATGGGCTGCGCCATGCCAAGGGCACCGTTGGGACCGCCGAATTGCGTTTGGAAATGCAAAAGGCAATGCAGGCGGATGCAGCAGTCTTCCGTACCGACAAGACACTGGGTGAAGGCGTCAAGAAGATGACAGCGATTGCTGGTAAGATGGACGATCTGTCTGTCACCGATCGCAGCCTAGTGTGGAACAGCGATCTGATGGAAACGCTGGAGCTGACGAACCTGATGCCTAACGCTCTGGCCACTATTGTGGGCGCTGAGGCACGCAAGGAAAGCCGTGGCGCCCACGCGCACGAAGATTATGCGACGCGCGACGACAAGAAATGGCGGGTGCATACCCTGAGCCATATCAACGACGCGAAGGTCAAGCTAAGCTACCGCCCGGTGATCACCGAAGGTCTGACAACCGAAGCCGAAGGCGGAATATCCGAAGCCAAGATCGCACCAAAAGAGCGGACATTCTGATGCGGTTTGTGGGCCTTCTCTGCGCGGCAATGCTGGTATCGGCCTGCATGCAGGATCTTGGCGCCGCGGGTGATGTGCTGGCGCGAGATGCGGCCAAGGGTGTCGTTAACAATGTCGTGCAAACGCGGTTTCCCGGTGTGAATGCAGCCCCATATACAGATTGCATCATCGACAACGCGACAGGTTCCGAAATTGTCACAATCGCAGAGGCTGCTGTGCTGGGCGTGACATCGAACACGACAAATCTGGTGGTAGAGATCGCCGGGCGCCCGGACACGGTGCGCTGCGCGCTGAATAATTCACTTGGATTGGGGGGGCTGGGCCTTTGACCCGTGGTATTCTTCTTTTGCTCTGCCTTGGCCTTGCGGCATGCGATGTTCCGCCACCATCTCCTCAAGAGGCGGCGGACCGTTGCGAAGAGCGTGCGCGGGCAGCACAGGGCCCGAGCGTCGGGGTCACCGTGGGGGCCAATAGCAACACCGGTGGTTTTGGCAGCGCAAGCATTGGCGTATCCAGCGATTTCCTGCGGGGACTTGATCCGGTTGCGGTATACGAAAGCTGCGTGCTTCGTCTTACCGGCGAAACGCCGATCAGGCCGGCGCGGTTGCGTGTGATGTAAGTACGGATCGTGTGCGGAATTGATCAACATACGACAGTGTTTCGGGGATGGGTCTCTTGAAGGCTAATGAAACTCCTGCTGATACAGGTTTCACCTTTCCCAGAGCGAAGGGGCTGCAGTACCTCGCCTTTCTGGAAGAGATGCATCTGGCGCTCGAACCTGAATGGTACCTAGAGATTGGGACGCAGACAGGTGCGAGCCTTGCCAAGTCGCGCGCGCGCTCTGTTTCGGTCGATCCGCAATTCGTGCTGCGCCACGATGTCTGGAGCGGCGTGCCCGAATTGCATCTGTTTCAGCAAACCAGTGATGAGTTCTTTGCAGCCGGACATTTGCAACGATTAGGTGGAACGTTTGGATTGGCATTCCTTGACGGGATGCACCTATATGAATTCCTTTTGCGTGATCTTATCAACGCAGAGCGTCACATGACACCAGGCGGCCATATCGTGCTTCATGATTGCCTGCCGTGGTCAGAGAATATGGCGCTGCGCGACCGCACCGAGGTCAAAGGGCGGGCATGGACCGGTGATGTATGGAAGGTGGTGCCGATCCTGAAAACCTTCCGTCCGGATCTAAAGGTAGAGATTTTCGATGCCGCACCGACAGGGTTAGTTGTCGTGTCCAATCTTGATCCACAAAGCAAGGTTCTGGCCGATAGATATGACGAGATTGTCGCGAAATTCGATCAGAACGGAGATTTGATCGGGTATCTCGCTGACCTCAAAATCAATTCTACGGCAAACAGCCCTTGGCGCCGGCGCATCGAAGATCCCGAGGGACCACTGCATTTCGCAATCAAGACCAATGTGCCGCGTCCAGCGGTCCAGACCAACTGGGGTGATTATCATTTTGCGGTAGGGCTGCAAAAGGCACTGGAGCGTCAAGGTCATTCTGCGACGGTGCGTACCCGCAAGCACTGGAACCGGGTCGACAAGGACAACGAAATTGATCTTGTGATCAAAGGCCATACACCACATGAACCTCGGCCAGGGCACACAACACTTCAATGGCTGATTTCGTCCAATGTCGAAGACAAGGCTGATCACTCCTTTGTGGCCAGCGCCCCGCTTTTGTCAAAGATGCAGTCCGCCAAGGGCGAACGATCAACATCATTGCTTCCGCAGGCCTTTGATCCCGAGCGCATGCCGCTGCCAGATCCAGAAGAGCCACGAAGTGGTGTCTTATTCGTGGGGATTGCGCGTAGGGGCAAGCGGCCCATTGTTAATTTTGCGTTGCAGGCTGGCGCAGAGCTGGACGTATGGGGCCCCGGTTGGGAAGATACAGATGCGGCACCTTTCGTCAGGGGGCGCAATCTGGATAACTCTGCTTTGGGTCAATACTATGCCAAGGCTGAGGTTGTTCTGAACGATCATACGCGTGTAATGCGTCGCCAAGGGTTGGTGTCAAATCGCATATTTGATGCCTTGGCCTGCGGAACACCTGTCATATCGGATCCGGTTGCGTGGTTGCCCGATGATATGCGCCCATTTGTTGAATGTGTGCGCGATGGTGCTGAGTTTAGCGCGGCACTTGCACGCATCCGTGCTGAAACAAAGAAAAAACGCAAGGCAAGATTTGAATTTGCGGCTAGAATGCGGAGTGAGCATAGCTTCGATGCGCGCGCTGCTGAGATCGTTCGCGTTTTGAGAGCGCAAGCAGCTGATGCTGCCGAAAGGTGACAAGAGAGAAAACATGGTACAACTGACACTTCCCAAGAATTCCCGCATGAAGGTGGGCAAAACCTGGCCCAAGCCGGAAGGTGCCACCAATCTGCGCAAGGTCCAGATTTATCGCTGGAATCCCGACGATGGGAAGAACCCGCAGTTGGATACCTATTTTCTGGACATGGACAGCTGCGGGCCGATGGTTCTGGATGCCCTGATCAAGATCAAGAATGAGATTGATCCAACCCTGACCTTCCGCCGATCCTGCCGTGAAGGCATCTGCGGGTCTTGCGCAATGAATATCGACGGGATCAACACGCTGGCGTGCATCTATGGTATGGATGAGGTTAAGGGCGATGTGAAAATCTACCCGCTCCCCCATATGCCGGTGATCAAGGATTTGATCCCGGATCTGACCCATTTCTATGCCCAGCACGCAAGCATTATGCCTTGGCTGGAGACCAAGACAAACCGCCCGGCCAAAGAGTGGAAGCAGTCCATTGAAGATCGCAAAAAACTTGATGGTCTTTATGAATGTGTGATGTGTGCTTCATGTTCGACGTCGTGCCCGTCGTATTGGTGGAACGGTGATCGTTATCTTGGACCTGCGGCCTTGCTGCATGCCTACCGCTGGATCATCGACAGCCGGGATGAGGCTACAGGCGAAAGGTTGGACCAGCTTGAAGATCCCTTCAAATTGTATCGCTGCCACACGATCATGAACTGTGCCAAGACCTGCCCCAAGGGTCTGAACCCGGCCAAGGCCATTGCCCATATCAAGGGTATGATGGTTGAGCGGGTCGTCTGACACGACAAGCCGGCGGCGCGTGCACGTTGTTTGAGGGGGCCAGAGCCCCCTAGCTTGCTTCAGCGAATGCCGCCGTCAGTGCGATCTCGACCATATCACCAAAGGACCGTTCCCGGTCCTCGGCTGGCAATGCTTCATGCGTGATCAGGTGGTCGCTGACCGTAAGCACGGCCAATGCCCGGCGCCCATGACGGGCAGCGAGATTGTAGAGTTCTGCTGCCTCCATCTCGACCCCAAGGATGCCGTGCCGGATCATCTGTTCGTTCAGATCCGGGCGTTCGTCATAGAACACATCCGAAGAATAGATACCGCCCACATGGGTTGGCACGCCTTTCGCCTTGGCCGCGTCATGGGCCGCTGCCAGCAGGCCATAGTCGGCGCTGGGCGCGAAATTGAGTTCTTTGAAGATGCCCCTTGATGGGGTTGATAGTGTCGAAGCGGTCATCGCAAGGATCACGTCCCGGATACCAACGTGTTTCTGCATACCACCGCAGGACCCGATGCGGATCAGCGTTTGTACGTCATAATCTGAAATCAATTCATTGGCGTATATCGAAAGGGATGGCATGCCCATGCCGGACCCTTGGATCGTCACCGGGTGCCCGTTCCATGTGCCGGTGAAACCTAGCATGCCGCGCACTTCATTGATGCAGCGAGCATCTTGCAGGAACGTCTCTGCCGCCCATTTGGCGCGGTACGGATCACCGGGCATGAGGACGGTTGGGGCAATGTCGCCTTTTTCAGCGCCGATATGGATGGTCATTCTGGGCCTCCTTGGAATTTGAGGCCCAGCTTAGGAGGTTTGCTGTCAAAGGTGGAGGCTAGATTTCCATCGCGTCTGGCGACGTCCCTGATGTCACGGCGTCCTTGAACCAAGTGGGTTGGCGTCCTTTACCGGTCCAGGTTTGGTTTGGGTCAGCGGGGTTTTTGTATTTCGGCGCAGAGGCTGTTTTGGGGCTCTTCTTGGTTTTGCGAGCTTTTGGGGCTGTGACACCGCCTGTGATTTCTGACAGGGAAAAACCATGTGCTGCTGCTGCTTTCTCTGCCGCAGCCAGCGCGGCTTTCTTATCTCTAGCAGCCAATCTTTCGAGCGCCTTTTCGACGTTTGCCTTGAGCTTTTCCAACTCTTTGCGTGTCATTGATCTAAGATCGGGTTTCATATCTATCCACCTTTTTTGATTATTGGTTGATAGCATCAATTCAGAAACCGCCCATCCCAATTACGGATGGGCTGTACAAAAGAGTAAGAAATTGCCGTCTATTCGGCGGCGACGGAGCGCGGATCTACAATTGTGACGATGTCGCCCATGATTTTATTCAATTCAAAATCTTTTGGCGTATAGACTTTTGTTACACCCATCGCGCGCAATTCCCTTGCATCCTCGTCAGGAATAATGCCGCCCGCGATTACAGGGATATGTCCAAGCCCTGCCGCATTCAGCCGCGTCATGACATCGCGCACCAGCGGGATATGGGAACCGGACAAAATCGAAAGTCCGATTACATGTACCTCGCCATCGCGGGCCGCTGTCACAATTTCTTCGGGGGTCAGGCGAATACCCTCATAGTCGATATCCATTCCGCAATCGCGTGCGCGGGCCGCGATTTGCTCGGCGCCATTGGAATGGCCGTCCAAACCCGGCTTGCCCACGAGGAACTTCAGCCGGCGCCCCAGTGCGGCACTGACCAGATCGACCTGATCGCGAAGCTCATCCAGCCCCTCAGTCCGGTTGGACGGGTTGCTGCTGACGCCGGTTGGTGCACGATAAAGACCAAAGACACTGCGGATCACATCGGCCCACTCACCTGTTGTCACACCAGCGCGGGCGCAGGCGATGGAGGGGATCATGATGTTGCCACCGTCGCGGGCGGCATCGCGCAGATCAGCAAGCGCGTTTTTCACAACCTGCGGGTCTCGATCTGATTTCCATTGGGCAAGGCGGTGCAATTGATCGGCTTCCGCTTCGGGATCGGCGGCCATAATGGCGTCTTCGCCGGTGGTCAAAGGAGACGGTTCGCTGGACTGCCATTTGTTCACACCCACGACGGTCGTGTCGCCGCGTTCGATTCCTGAAATGCGCGCGGCATTACTTTCGACCAAACGGGCTTTCATATAGCCAATTGCGCCAACAGCCCCGCCCATCTGGTCAATTTGCGCCAATTCAGCGCGCGCCCCGTCTTTGAGTTCATTCACCTTGCGATCAATTGCAGGGTTGCCGTCGAATAGATCATCGAATTCCAGCAAATCGGTTTCATAGGCCAGAATTTGTTGCATCCGCAGTGACCATTGCTGGTCCCATGGCCGAGGCAAGCCAAGGGCTTCGTTCCATGCAGGCAATTGCACAGCACGAGCGCGCGCCTTTTTTGAAAGTGTCACGGCGAGCGTTTCCAGCAGAATACGTGCGACGTTATTCTCAGGCTGCTGTTCGGTGAGGCCCAGTGAATTGACCTGCACGCCATAGCGAAAACGACGGTACTTCGCTTCTTCGACACCATAGCGATCTATACAAATCTCGTCCCATAGTTCGATAAAGGCCCGCATTTTGCAAAGCTCTGTCACAAAGCGAATACCGGCGTTTACGAAAAACGAAATGCGCCCCACCATCGCGGGGAAATGCTCGGAGGGGACTTTGCCTTTGAGGTCGTCCAACACGGCGGTGGCGGTTGCCAGTGCAAAGGCCAGTTCTTCTTCCGGTGTCGCGCCCGCCTCTTGTAGATGGTAGGAACAGACGTTCATCGGGTTCCACTTGGGCAGGTGTTCGCGGGTATAGGCAGCCACATCTGTGATCATCCGCAAGGACGGTTCGGGCGGACAAATGTGGGTCCCGCGCGAGAGGTATTCTTTGATGATGTCGTTTTGGACCGTGCCTTGTAACGCGCTGATATCGGCACCCTGTTCCTCGGCGACAGCGATATAGAGTGCCAGCAGCCAAGGTGCTGTCGCGTTGATCGTCATCGAGGTGTTCATCTGATCCAGCGGGATATCATCAAACAACGCGCGCATATCGCCCATATGGCTTACCGGGACGCCGACTTTGCCCACTTCACCCTTTGCGAGCACATGGTCGCTGTCATAACCCGTCTGCGTGGGCAGATCGAATGCTACTGAAAGACCCGTTTGCCCCTTGGCAAGGTTGCCTCTGAAAAGCGCATTTGAGGCCGCAGCCGTCGAATGGCCTGCATAGGTGCGAAACAACCAAGGGCGGTCTTTCTGCGTCTGCGACATGAGGGGTTCTCCGGAATCAGTTTGCGCAATTAAATTACGTATGATGTTCTTTATCCGACATTTTGTGGCGCTGTCAATTCGCTGCATTGCGGCATGACGGGATTTACGTTGCGTCCGTTCCCTGTCACGGTCCCCCTATGACGCAAACCGTTTCCATGCCCGTTTGGGTCTTTGTTCTGATTGTTCTTTTTGCGGGCGTGACCTTTGCATCGCATTTCCTGTTTCCGTCCGTGCGCTGGTTTTTCCGCAAACGGGCCGAGCGGGTCATCGCACGTGTCAATGAACGCCTGCAGCGCCCGATTGAACCTTTCAAGCTCGCTCGTCGTTATGACATGATTCAGCGCCTGATCTACGACCCCCAGGTGACCGAGGCGATAGTCGAGCATGCCCGCAAGGAAAAGATCCCAGAAAACGTAGCCTTTGAGCAGGCGCGCCGCTACGCCCGCGAGATTGTACCATCATTTTCCGCCACGGCCTATTTTGGTGTGGGCATCCGATTGGCGCGCTGGTTGTCGAAATCGCTCTACCGGATCAAGTTAGGCACATTCGATCGCAAGCGGTTGTCGGAAATCGATCCCGATGCCACCGTGATCTTTGTAATCAACCACCGCAGCAATATGGACTATGTGCTGGTGACTTATCTGGCGGCCAATGCCGGTGCGCTGTCCTATGCTGTGGGTGAATGGGCGCGGGTTTGGCCGCTCTCTGCGATTATCCGGTCGATGGGTGCCTATTTTATCCGACGCAGGTCGCGTGGCGCGCTTTATCGCAAGGTTTTGGCCCGATACGTGCAAATGGCGACGCGCGGCGGCGTAAGTCAGGCCGTCTTTCCTGAGGGCGGTTTGAGCCTGAACGGCCTACTGGCACCGCCACGTATGGGGCTGCTGAATTATGTGGTTGAAGATTTTGACCCTGACGTGCGCGAGGTGATTTTTGTGCCTGTTGCCTTGAACTATGATCGGGTGCTTGAGGACAAGATCCTGATTACGGCAGACAAGGCTGGCAATCGCAAGTTCAGCCCTCCTTTGCTGCCGGTATTGGGCCGGGTTGCCTGTCATGTGTGGTTTCGCATCACCCGGAAATTCACCAAATTCGGTACCGCCTCGGTCAGCTTTGGAGAGCCGTTAGAGCTTTCGAAGTACCATGCTGCCGAAGACACTGACCTGACCAAGGCAATAGCGACAGAACTGATGGAGCGGATTGCACATGTGACCCCAGTTCTGGGCGTGCCATTGGTTGCGCGGCATTTGCAAGATGCCGGGGTGATGACTCAAGCGGCCTTGGTTAAGGCCGTGACGGCGTCAATTGCCGCGCTGAACGACAAGCAACTGCCCTTTCCACGGCGTAAACCGGACGAGTTGGTCGACGACGCTGTCAAGCACCTGATCGGGCGTGACGTGCTGGTGCAAACTGACGCCGGGATCACCGTGAGCGCCACAGGTGCAGACATTCTGGCCTTCTATGCCAATTCAATTGCCCACCATTTTACTGCAACTGCAGCCATGGAGGACGAACTTTCTGCAGTTGCAGAGTAATTAAATTACAAAATTGTACTATATTGGGTTGCAAAGTTACTTTATGATCCGATATCCAAATCTTAACACCACCGATTCTGCGGTGCAGCAACAACGGACCGATGTGATGGAGACTGAAATGGCCCTCGACCAATCCGCCCACGGGGCAAGTTATACCGCCCCACAAAAAGACTTGTACGATGTGGGTGAATTTCCACCTCTCGGCCACGTGCCAGCACAGATGCACGCTTGGGCGATCCGCCGCGAACGTCATGGAGAGCCTGATCAGGCATTTCAGCTCGAGGTTGTGGACTGCCCGCAGCCTGACAGCCACGAAGTTCTGGTGCTCGTGATGGCCGCCGGCGTGAACTACAACGGTGTCTGGGCGGGTCTTGGTATTCCGATCAGTCCCTTCGATGTTCACAAGGCTGACTATCACATTGCCGGTTCGGATGCCGCAGGCATTGTCTGGGCCGTAGGTGACAAGGTGAAGCGCTGGAAAGTGGGTGATGAAGTTGTCATCCATTGTAACCAGGATGATGGTGACGATGAGCACTGCAACGGTGGCGATCCGATGCATTCCGAAAGCCAGCGCATCTGGGGTTATGAGACCCCTGATGGATCATTCGCGCAATTCACTTGTGTGCAGCAACAGCAGTTGATGCCGCGCCCGCAGCACCTGACATGGGAAGAAAGCGCCTGTTACACGCTGACGCTGGCCACTGCCTATCGGATGCTGTTCGGCCATGAACCGCATGATCTTAAGCCGGGTCAGAACGTGCTGGTCTGGGGGGCGTCTGGTGGTCTGGGTTCCTATGCGATCCAGTTGATCAAAACTGCTGGTGCCAATGCGATTGGCGTGATCAGTGACGAAAGCAAGCGCGAGTTTGTGATGTCATTGGGCGCAAAAGGGGTGCTGAACCGCAATGATTTCGATTGCTGGGGTCAACTGCCGACCGTGAACACGCCTGAATACAACACTTGGCTAAAGGCGGCCCGCAAGTTCGGCAAAGCGATCTGGGAAATTACAGGCAAAGGTGTGAACGTCGATATGGTGTTTGAACACCCTGGTGAGGCGACGTTCCCTGTGTCCTCGCTGGTTTGCAAAAAGGGCGGTATGGTCGTGATCTGCGCGGGCACGACCGGGTTCAACTGTACCTTTGACGTCCGTTACATGTGGATGCACCAGAAACGCTTGCAGGGCAGCCATTTTGCCCACCTCAAGCAAGCAAGTGCAGCCAACCACTTGATGGTCGAAAAGCGTCTGGACCCTTGCATGTCGGAGTGCTTTGACTGGGCCGAAATTCCAGCTGCCCATACCAAAATGCGCCGCAATGAACATAAGCCCGGCAATATGTCGGTGTTGGTGCAGGCACCCAAGATGGGTTTGCGCACCTTTGGCGAGACGGTGGCCGCTTCTCAAGGCCGCTGATCATTGCAATGATTCCCAAGCTGGGGCGCTGTCAGACATGGCTGCGCCCCTTTTTTGTGTGCCATTGTGACAATTCATCCTCTCTCGGCATGTTATTTCATGGTCTCGGCTACTCACCTCTAGGTTGTTAAGTATTCATTAATCATTCCTCGCGAGGTTGCCATATGGGACAAGATTGGATTATCGACGTTCTGGCGGACCTGCGATCATTTGCACGACAAAATGACATGCCGCTGCTGAGCGAACAGTTGGAAGAAGCGGCTCTTGTGGCGTCTGTTGAAATTGCATCGCGTGTCGATGTGAAACAACACGCCATCGCCAGCGACTTGGGAAATGCACGGCATTTCCCATCCGAATCTGACGTCGGTTAATGTAGGTGTGTCGCACCCAATTGGGCTGGCAGCGCCGCTGACCACCAGATAGTGTTCAGCCATGAACGCACCTCTCATCACATTTTCCGAAGATCAGGCAGAGGCCTGGGATAATGTCGCTGTGGCATTGCGCCAGTCGGGTATCGATCTGGACGACAGCCTGCTGCAGCCGCCGCAGTCTGACACAACCTCTGTGCTGGCGGTTGTTGGCAAGGCCGGGTCGGGCAAGACGATGCTGCTGGCCAAGCTCTATCATGCGCTGGATGAGGCTGGCGTTGATGTGATTTCGGGCGATTGGGAAGGCCGCAAACGCAAGGACCGTCGTACCCTTGCGATCCTCGCCCCGACCAACAAGGCCGCCAGTGTGCTGCGCAATCATGGCGTGCCTGCGACAACGATCCACCGCATTCTGTATACGCCAGTCTATGACCCAGAATACGAAAAGATTGCCGAATGGCTGGCCGGACAGGGTGACAAGCCAGAGATTGAAGGGCTGACCGACGTTGCCCTAGATCGGGCATTTGCGTCTTATCAGGTGAATAAATCCGTGCCGGCCGCCCTGGCGGCGGCAGGTCTGCGTGGCAGTGATTTTATTACGGGCTGGAAGCGGCGCGAGGAGCCTTTGGATATCGGCTTTGTCGATGAAAGCTCCATGCTGGATGAAAAGCAGTTCGAGGACCTCAAAGAGATTTTCCCAACATTGCTGTTGTTTGGCGACCCGGCGCAATTGCCCCCGGTGCAGTCGTCAGGTGGCATGGTGTTCGAGACCTTGCCAGAGAAACGGGTCCTAACGCTCAACCGTATTCACAGGCAGGACGCGGGCAACCCGATCCTTGATCTGGCCCATGCATTGGCTGACCCCCAACTTGATTTTTACGGTTTTGAGCGGATGGTGGAAGAGGCTGCCAAAACCGATGAACGTGTGGTGATGGCCCAACGGGTTGAGGCCGACCTGATGGCCCGTTCCCCTTGTCTGGTCTGGCGCAATGCGACGCGTATCCGCTTGATCCATGCGTTTCGTGCAGCATTTGATGCGCCGGGGGATGAATTGCTTGCTGGTGAGCCGCTGATTTGTGATGGCATTGAACTGCCGCTGAAACATCGCAAAAAGCGGCTGGATCTAGAGGCGCGCGGCCTGATCAAAGGTGCCCAGGTCATTTATCTGGGGCCGGGGCGCAAACCCGGCTTCTCGCGTTTGCACGTGATGGGGGCCGAAGACCCGCAGGTGAGTGCTGCCAGCATCGTGAAAATCGAACAAGAGGCCGATGAAGAGCCGTTCATCCCCTTTGCGGCCCGGATGGGGGCGACCTTCCTGCATGGCGCTGCGGTGACGATCCACAAGGCGCAAGGGTCGCAATGGAAGACGGTGCAGGTCTTTGCCCCGGACATCTATGCCGCGTCCCGAATGGGTCGCGTTGAGGCGGGCCAGCCGTTGTGGAAACGTTTGGCTTATGTTGCGATCACGCGGGCTGAAACGCAGCTGCGCTGGGTCGTGCGCAACCGTCTTGCGCGCCCGCAGGGCATCTTACGCGTAGATGATTTGGAGGTTCCCGCAGCACCGTTGGAATTGAAGAGCGAAGAGATATGAAATCGATCATTGTCACCGGCGCCAGTAGCGGGATTGGTCGCGAGACAGCCGCGTATTTCCTTGCCCAAGGGTGGCGTGTCGGTCTGATAGCCCGCAGGGCCGACATGCTGGCCGAGATTGCGCATGCGGCAGCGGTACATCTGCCGTGTGACGTGACGGATGAGGCCGCGGTTGATGCCGCCTTTGCCAGCTTCGGTCACCTTGATGTGCTGTTCAACAATGCGGGAATGTTTGGTCCGCAAACTACGATTGACCAGATTGGGTTGAACGATTGGAAGCAGGTGCTGGATGTCAATCTGACAGGTATGTTCCTATGCGCCCGTGCAGCTTTTCGACAGATGCGGCATCAGACGCCGCAGGGTGGGCGCATCATCAACAACGGCTCAATCTCGGCTCATTCTCCGCGTGAAGGCTCCGTCTGTTATACCACGACGAAACACGGGGTGAGCGGGCTAACCAAGACGCTGACCGTGGATGGGCGCGCCTTTAATATCGCTTGCGGGCAGATTGATATTGGCAATGCGCGGACCGATTTGGTCACCAATCTGGAAAAGACCCGCGCGGCCCAAGGGTTGGAACCACTTCCGAGCATGGACGTCACTGATGTGGCGCGGTCAGTCTTTCATATGGCGTCACTGCCACCCGAGGCCAACGTGCAAACAATGATGGTGATGGCATCGAAGATGCCGCACATCGGGCGCGGTTAGCGCCGGAACAGTGTAAATACAGCCGATGCGCCCCAGCCAGCCGCGATGGCGATCGACAGTGACATCAAGCCGTACCAAAACGCGTGTTCATGTGCGAGGTTGTACAGCCAACGCTCTAGCCCCACCTTTTTGACCGGAATGGTTGTCGTATAGAAATCGACGATCTGTTTGTCGCGGGTCAAGTAAATCTCGGCCTTGTAGTCGCCCTCGGTCAGGTTTGCAGGCAGCGGGATCAGCGTGCGGAAAAGTGTCTCTTCCTCGACCCAAACGCCCTCGGGCAATGTCTGATAAAGGCCTTGCCCCGCACGGACGCGGATTAGCGCTTGGGTGAAACGTTCAGCCCCTTCGACGGTCGATCCGACAGAGCGGATCGCACGTTGGGTGCTGATGCGGGTATTGAGGTCTTCGGTGAAGGTCAGGATTTCTTCCAAGGGTCGGTTAGTCGCGACTGCATAGAATGTGGGTGCAACGTCGACATCCACGGATTCGGTATTCACCCAGATGCCGAAACGGCGGTCTTTCTTGCGCACGGTCACGGGGCGGTCGGGGCCTGCGACGGTAACAATAACGCCAAGATCGCCTTCGGCTTGTGGCCCACCTTCGCGTTTGATCGCGCCAAAGATCAAGATTTCGGATCCTTCGAAGGTTGCGGTTATCGCAACCTCATCCCGGCTGAGGCCAAGCACAATCTCTTCGGCCTTGGCAGGCAGCGCGAGGATTAAGAACAGAGCAATAAGACGGATCATGAGTGGCCTCCTGATCCGAGCGAATAAAGCTCGGAAGGCATGACCAGCAGGTCGAAGGCCAGCTTGCCGCAGACGGCGAGGACCATCAGCGCAAGCAGGATGCGTAGCTGTTCGGCCTTCATCTTGACGCCGATGCGGGTGCCAATCTGCGCGCCAATGACGCCGCCGACCAGCAGCAACACGGCCAACACAACATCGACCGTAAAGTTCGTTGTGGCGTGCAGCATTGTGGTAAAAGCGGTGACAAAGATAATCTGGAACAGCGAGGTGCCGACAACCACCTTGGTGGGCATGCCGAGCAGGTAAATCATCGCAGGCACCATGATGAAGCCACCACCCACACCCATGATCGCAGCAAGAACACCCACAGTGACACCAACCAGCAAGGGCGGGATCACCGAAATGTAGAGGCCGGAGACACGAAACTTCATCTTAAAGGGCAGGTTATGCACCCAGTTGTGTTTGCGCCGTGTCGGAACAGAAACGCCACCAGCCTTGCTCGCCCGCCGGATTGCCTTGAGGCTCTCGAAGAACATCAGCGTGCCGATCATCCCCAAGAAGACAACATAGCAAAGCTGCACCAGCAATTCGACCTGACCCAGAGATTTCAGGTAGTTAAAGACAACGACACCCAGCGCCGCACCAATCAGGCCCCCGATCAAAAGGACGGTGCCCATTCGGAGATCCACCGTCTTTCGTTTGAGGTGCGCGAGCACGCCGGAAAACGAGGACGCAACGATCTGGTTTGCTTCGGTTGCGACGGCGACCGCAGGGGGGATGCCGATAAAGAACAGCAGCGGCGTCATCAGAAAACCGCCCCCCACACCAAACATACCCGACAAAATGCCCACAATTCCGCCTAATCCAAGTAAAAGGAAGGCGTTCACCGAAACCTCGGCGATAGGAAGATAAATCTGCATGAACTGATCCGGGGCGCTTGTGCCGCTGAGACGCAACAGAAACCTTTCGTGCGCGTCTGTCAAATGCTGTCAGGCGATTCATGATGCAAATGCAGCATTTCCGCCACGTGGACTTATCAGTGACCGATTTTTGGACTTATCAGAACCCGCGAAGATATCCGCGCAGGACCTTCTCAAGTTTGGCAGCACCGATCGGCGCCATGGCTTTGGTATGCTCATGGCTGATTGCTTCGTCACTCATCCCGGCGGCCATATTGGTGATGGTCGAGATAGCAGCGGCCCGTATGCCAAGGAAACGCGCAAGGATCACCTCTGGCACGGTCGACATGCCAACCGCATCGGCGCCCAGCATCTTGATCGCGCGGATCTCGGCAGGTGTTTCAAACGATGGGCCAGAGTACCAAGCATAGACGCCATCGGCCATGTCGACCTCTGCCGCATCCGCCACCGCGTGCAGCGCTGTGCGGATGGCAGGATCATAGGCGTCTTTCATGGGAACAAACCGCGCGTCTGTGGGCTCTCCGATCAACGGGTTCAGGCCGGAAAAGTTGATATGGTCCGACAGGCACATGATGGACCCGGTGGGCATATTGGCCTGCATCGACCCTGCCGCATTGGTGGCAATCACCCTATCCGCGCCCAACTCTCTGAGCACTTCCAGTGGTAGCCGCATCGCGTCGCCGCGCCCGCTTTCGTAGTAATGCGCGCGGCCCCCAAAGACAGCAACGCGCACGCCTTCAAGATCGCCGATCACGAGCTTTGGGTTGTGGCCTGATACGCCCGCGTGTGGGAAGCCGGGCAGGTCACTGTAAGGGATGGCCACGCCGTCCACTTCATTGGCGATATGGCCAAGGCCGGAACCAAGGATAAAGCCGATTTGAACCGGGGCATCGCCCGCTTTTGCACGAATGTCTGCAGCGAGCGCTTTAGCGTTCTTTGACATAAGGCTCGCCCCCGGCACGCGGAGGGATCGCCTTGCCAACGAAGCCAGCGAGGATCACAACCGTCAGGATGTAGGGCAACACGTCAAGGAACTGGCCATTCACCTGGAAGCTCAGCACACGTTCGATGACGTCAGGGCGCAGCGACATGGCCTGAAGGAAACCAAAGAGCAGGCAAGCATAAAGCGCGTACCACGGCCGCCATTTGGCAAAAATGAGTGCGGCAAGGGCGATAAAGCCGCGACCAGCGCTCATGTCTTTGACGAAACCTGCCTGTAGGGCTGTGGCAAGATAGGCGCCAGCGATGCCGCAAAGGATGCCACAGATACCGACAGCGGCGAACCGTAGCCAGATGACGGATACGCCTGCGGTATCAACGGCGGCAGGGTTTTCACCCACGGCGCGCAAGCGCAGACCAAAGCGTGTGCGAAACAGGATCCACCATGTCAGCGGCACCATCAGGAGGGCGACATAGACAAGGATCGTGTGGCCGGAAATAAGTTCATAGTAGATCGGCCCAAGGACGGGGACGTTCTGCAGTGCCTCTGCAAAGGGCAGATCAATCGGGTTAAATCGTGCATCACCTGTCAATTGCGGCGTCCGCCCGCCTTGGGCGAACCAGCTTTGTGCAATGACAACGGTCAAACCCGCCGCCAAGAAGTTGATCGCCACCCCAGAAATCAACTGATTGCCCCGGAATGTGATCGAGGCCAGCCCGTGGATCACAGACAACAGCATAGATGCACCAATGCCCGCCAACAGCCCAAGCCAGACGTTTCCCGAAACAGCAGCAATCGCTGCCGAAAGAAAGGCGGCTGCCAGCATTTTACCCTCTAGCCCGATATCAAAGATACCGGCCCGCTCTGAATACAAACCGGCCAAACAGGCCAGAAGAAGCGGGGTTGCCAGACGCAAGGTTGCGTCCAGCATCTGCAAAAGGGTCGCAAAGTCCATTTAGGCAGCTTTCTCCATCAGGAATGGGAAGAGGGCGAAGAAACGGTCGGCCACTTCGGGGTTATTGCGCAATGCGGTTTCGGCCTGCGCCTGCGTGATATCAACCGCTTGGGTGCGGTCTTTGCGCAGGAAGAACTGCAAGCCCAGCATCGCGTCGAAACGGTCATCAGTGATGAACGGATCATGCGGGACGCGGGGCATCACGCTTTTTGCGGGCATCAGCACGCTTGTCGGTTTTTGTAGCGACAAAAGTGCGACCAGATGCGGGGGCACCTGAGATGCGGGTGTTTGATCGATTACGTGGTGAACCCACTGGTGGAGTTCTTCCATCGAAATCATGCCTAACGCCAAACAACTGAGCACAAAGCCCAAGTCAGCGCCGGTGTCGTCTTCGACACCTATTTTGAATGGTCCTGCCATCATGTTTTTGCTCTCCTCAATGATAGGAATAGCCGCTCGAGCGGCATGCGCACCATATTGTCCAGTGCGCCCGTGAAGAGGATTACCAATGCCTGTATTACGATAATCAGCTCACGGGGGATCGACGTCCATAGGGCGAGTTCTGCGCCGCCTTGATATAGAAAGCCGAAAAGAAGGGCCGCCAGCAATACCCCGAAAGGATGGCTGCGCCCCATCAGTGCGACGGCGATGCCGATAAAGCCCGCCCCCTCCACTGCGTTCAGGACCAGCCGTTCGGCCTCGCCCTGTACGTTGTTGATGGCCATCATGCCGGCAAGAGCGCCAGAGATAAGCATGGCAACCATGATAATTTTGGTCGGGCTGATGCCCGCATATTTGGCCGCGGATTCCGAGTACCCAAAGGACCGGATCTCATAGCCAAGCCGCGTTTTCCAGATGAGCGCCCAAAGGGCGACACATGCGGCCAGTGCGACAAAGAATGTAATGTTGGCGGGTGCGCCACGAAAGAACGTGGTTTCGCCGAAGTTGAACATGTCCTGGAACGAAGGCAGATGCGTCGCTTCGGGGAACTTAAGCGTGGCAGGCTCCATTCCTGGTGCCTTAAGCGCGCCGATAAGGAAGTAGTTCAACACAGCTGCAGCGATGAAGTTGAACATGATCGTGGTGATGACGATGTGACTACCGCGTTTGGCCTGCAAAAACGCGGGGATCGCGGCCCATGCGGCGCCAAAGACGGCCGCACCAATGGCAGCCCCCAGCAAAGCCAGTGACCAATGCGGCCAAGGAATAAAAAGGCAGATGATCGCAACACCCAAACCACCAATCAGTGCTTGGCCTTCACCACCGATGTTGAACATTCGCGCATGAAACGCGATGGACACAGCAAGACCGGTGAAAATGAAGTTGGTCGCGTAATAAAGCGTATAGCCCCAGCCATAGGTCGAACCTAAAGCCCCATCAACCATCAGCTTAAGCGCTTCCCAAGGGTTCTCACCAATGGCAAGGATTACGACTGCTGAAAGGATTGCGGCCAGCAGGATCGAGATCAAAGGGATCAGGATCACATCTGCCCATTTTGGCATGACGTCCATTACGCAGCTTCTCCGCTCATGCCTGCCATCAGCAGTCCGAGTTCTTTTTCGTCTGTTTTATCAGGCATCCGCTCGCCCATCATTTTTCCGTCGAACATAACGGCAATCCGGTCAGAGAGCGACAAAATCTCCTCCAACTCAACGGAAACAAGCAAAATTGCTTTGCCCTGATCCCTAAGTGCAACAATCTGCTGGTGGATGAATTCGATCGCTCCGATGTCCACGCCGCGCGTCGGCTGGCCGATCAGCAGCAGGTCCGGGTTCTGTTCAATCTCTCGTGCGAGCACGATTTTCTGCTGGTTTCCGCCCGAAAAGCTCTTGGCGGTGAGGCTTGGATCAGGGGGGCGAACGTCGAAGCGCGCCATCTTTTCTTCTGTGTCTTTGCGGATCGCCGCATTGTTCATAAACAGCTTGGAGCGTTGGTATTCAGCGTCGTGGTGATAGCCAAACGCAGTGTTCTCCCAAGCATGGAAATCCATGATCAGGCCTTCGCGCTGTCGGTCCTCAGGTACATGGCTAATCCCGCGCCCGCGCCTGCTTTGCCCGTCTGATTTCGCGCCGGTCAGGTCAATGGGTTCGCCATTGACCATGATCGTACCCGTTGCCTTTTCATAGCCGCCCAGCACCTCAAGCAGTTCCGATTGACCGTTCCCAGCCACACCAGCGATCCCAAGGATTTCGCCTGCGTGAACATCAAAACTGACACCTTTGACGCGATGCACACCCTTGTCGTCGGTGACGTTAAGATCTTTGACCTCAAGAATTTTGCGCCCGATCTGCGCGGGGGCTTTGTCCACGCGCAACAGCACTTTGCGGCCCACCATCAGTTCGGCCAGTTCCGGTGGGCTGGTCTCGGAGGTCTTGACGGTCGCTGTCATTTCGCCACGCCGCATGACGCTGACGGTGTCGGTGATATCCATGATCTCGCGCAGTTTGTGCGTGATTAGGATGATGGTCTTACCCTCGCGCTTGAGGTTTTCAAGAATGCGGAACAGGTGGTCGGCCTCTGCCGGGGTTAGCACGCCGGTGGGTTCATCAAGGATCAGAATGTCAGCCTTGCGGTAGAGCGCCTTGAGGATTTCCACCCGCTGCTGCATGCCGACGCCAACCTCTTCGATCAGCGCGTCTGGATCGACATTCAACTCGTATTCTTCGGCAAGGCTTTTTAGCTCGCGCCGCGCACGGGCGAGGGAAGGGCGCAACAGGCCGCTGTCTTCGGCGCCAAGAACGACATTCTCAAGCACCGTGAAATTCTCAACCAGTTTGAAATGCTGGAACACCATCCCGATGCCCGCGGCGATGGCGGCCTGACTATCAGGAATTGCAGTTTTTCGACCTGAGATGAAGATTTCACCGGCGTCAGCCTTATAAAACCCATATAAAATCGACATCAGTGTCGATTTGCCCGCACCGTTTTCCCCGATGATCCCGTGGATCGTGCCCGGCATCACCCGGATCGAGATATCCTTGTTCGCTTGAACGGGACCAAAGGCCTTTGAAATACCCTTAAGTTCAATGGCGGGGGCGTTGTCGCTCATTCTGGCGCTCCTGTTCCAACAAATCCAACCATGCGGCTGATTTGCCCATCTTGCCCCATTTCGACGAAGTATTGGCCCAATTGCTCCATCCCGTTAGGCATTTTGAACGCGATTGTTGCACGGGTGACTCCATCGCGGCTCTGCGTGGTGGCCACTTCGGCGACTGCACCGGGGGCTTGGGCCGAAAACATGCCGACGTATTCGGCAATCGCATCCGGCCCGGTCAATGGCGCATCTGTGCGCGGGTCGGCATAGGTGGCGCTTGGGGCGATTGATTTCTGAATGGCGGAATAGCGGGCATCGGTATCCGACATCCCCCATGCGTCAAAGAACGTGGTGATCGCGTCGGTCATGGCATGCTCCCTATCAGCAAAAAGGCCGCGCATATAAACAGCGCGGCCCTCGATTGTTTTGGCCTTTGGGTCGACTTAGAAGTCGAGCGCGGGGCAGCTTTCATCAGATGTGTAGTCGTGAACGGAAAGTTCACCTGATGCCATGTCGGCCGCTGCGCCATATGTGGCTTCCAGCATGTCGTAGGACACGACAGGTTCGTTGTTGGAGTCCATTGCGAACCCAACACCCCGGTTAGCAACGCTCATCACGTTGAAGCCCGTTTCGAGGTCCACACCTGCAGTCATCGCGTCATAGACAGCATTATCAACCCGCTTGAGCATGGAGGTCAGAACCTCACCTGGGTGCAGGTAGTTCTGGTTGGCGTCCACACCAATGGAGAAGATGTCTTCGTCTGCAGCGGTCTGCAGAACGCCGACGCCTGTGCCGCCAGCGGCAGCAAACACAACGTCAGAGCCCTGGCTGATCTGTGCCAGTGTCAACTCGGATCCCTTAACCGGATCGTTCCATGCGGCAGGTGTTGTGCCAGTCATGTTGGCGATCACTGTGATGTCTGGGTTCACGGCCATGGCACCCTGTGCGTAGCCACATGCGAACTTGCGGATCAGCGGGATGTCCATACCGCCCACAAAAGACACTGTGCCCGTCTCAGATGCCATCGCGGCCATCATGCCAACAAGGTAAGAGCCTTCATGCTCGTTGAACACAACAGAGCGGACGTTTGGAGCGTCAACGACCATATCGATGATTGCAAACTTGGTGTCGGGGTAGTCCGCGGCCACTTCGGCCAATGGTGTTGCCCAGGAAAAGCCAGCCATGACAATCGGGTTTGCACCGGATTCTGCGAAGCGGCGGATCGCCTGCTCGCGCTGGGCGTCGGATTGGATTTCAACCTCGGCATAGGAACCGCCGGTTTCGGCTGCCCAACGCTCGGCACCGTTAAAGGCACTTTCGTTGAAGGATTTGTCGAACTTGCCACCAAGATCGAAAAGGATGGCCGGATCAGCGGCGGCAGTGCCAGCTGTCAGCGCCAGCGCAGCAGAGGCGCCAAGAAATTTCTGCATAAGCGTCATTGGTTTTCTCCCAGGTCGTTGCGCGAGGTTTTTTGCGGGCGGATACGCGCCCCCTCTGTTGAAAGCCACGCCATTTTCCTGGCGGGTCATCACAAGATAAGGCCCCGCTTGGCCGAGAAGATCAACCGCTTTTTGCTTTTGAAACCTCAAGTTTACCGTCGAATCACGTGTTTACAGGGTGTTAGGAGGGTTTCAGCTCTTTGCGCAGCACAAGTGCCGCCACCGGTGTGCCACCCTGGGGAATGTAATATCCCGGCCTGCGTCCAACCTGCGCATAGCCCGATGTTTCATACAAAGTGCGCGCGGCTGCGTTGTCCTCTGCCACTTCGAGGAAAACCGTCTTTGCTCCGCGATCCATTGCTAAGGCTTCGCCAGAAACAAGTGTGGCGCGCGCCAATCCTTGGCGGCGCTTGGCGGGGTCTGTTGCCAGTGTCAGCACTTCGGCCTCATCAGCCACAACCCGCAACAGCGCAAAGCTCGCATCATTGCTTGCGAGGATAGCCCCCGGATGGTTCAGAAGGCTCTCAAATTCCTGCGCGGACCATGCCCGTGTAGCGCTGAACGCCAAAGCGTGCAGGTCGGCAAGCGCTTGCGGTGTCATGGCAAGATCGTCGGGGCCGGATCACGGGGGGGGGCGGCATCGGCGCTGCGGACGTAGAGCGGGGCAGGACGCGGGGCGTCGACGCCAAGGCGCGCGGCGGCGATGTGTGCGACGGCGGCAATCAGGGTTTCTGCTGGTTTTTGCGCCGCTGCTTCGGTGTCAGTTTGCGCTGGGGCGGAAATGCTGCCGTTTGCCTCGAATGTTTGAACATAGCTTTGCCCACGTGGTGCGGGGATCGTCGCCTGATAGGGTCGGTCTTCGCCGTGCGCGCGGGCCTCGAAGCCATTCACGCCGATGGCAGGCTTGCCAAGCCCAAGGGCTAGCCCGCGTGCCGCGGAAACAGAAATACGAATTCCGGTGAAGTTTCCCGGGCCAACGCCGACACCGACACCGTCGAGGTCTTGCCATGCGAGGCCCTCGGCGTGCAGCATCTCTTCCATCATCGGCATCAAGTGTTCGGCTTGCCCTTTGGCCATTTCATCGACGCGTGTGACGATCCGACCATCCAACAGCAAAGCGGCGGCGCAATGCGCCGCCGAAGTATCAAATGCGATCAGCTTGATCTTAGGCTGCAACAGGCCGCACCTCGACCACCTCGGGGATGTAGTGGCGCAGCAGGTTCTCGATCCCCATTTTCAGGGTCAGGGTGGAAGACGGGCAACCCGCACAAGCGCCCTGCATATGCAGATAGACGATACCGCGTTCAAACCCGTGGAAGGTGATATCGCCACCATCTTGGGCCACGGCTGGTCGCACGCGCGTGTCGAGCAGCTCTTTGATCTGGCTTACGATCTCGCCATCTTCGCCGGTATGCTCTGCATGGCCGCTGGCAGGCTTGTGGTCGTCGTCCATCACGGATTGGCCGGACTGGTAGTGTTCCATGATCGCGCCGAGGATGCCGGGCTTGATATGGTCCCATTCCACATCGTCCGCCTTTGTGACGGTCACAAAGTCGATCCCGAAGAAAACACCCGTCACACCACCCGCGCCAAAAATGCGCTTGGCCAAGGGCGAGGATTGTGCGGCCTCAGCGCTTGGGAAATCGGCGGTGCCGACCTCAAGAACATTCTGTCCGGGCAGAAACTTGAGCGTGGCAGGATTTGGAGTTGATTCAGTCTGGATGAACATGGGGCCAACCTTTTTTGTCAGGCTTTAGATATGCGCATCACAGGCGGCAGTGTCAAGGTTTGGAACGATTCTAAACTGGTGGATCTTGGGTCTAGACGACATTCTGCGTGGCAAGTTCGGTAAAGGCAAAGACGTTCAGTGCGACGTGGCACAGAATGCCAAATCCAATCGCACCGGTCTGCATGCGGGCCAGCGTCCATAAGATGCCAAAGAAGGCAGCGCCCGCAAGCAACGCCAAACCACCACCCGTGACGACAACACCCCCCGCAAAGAGCAAGGCAATGTGCCAACCGCTGAACAAAACGATTTGTCCGATCTGTTCGTTGGCTGTGGCATCATCCAGCAACAACGTGCCGCGCCAGAACACTTCTTCCAAAGTGCCATTGGTGAGGGCAGCGAGGGCCACAGCAATAAGAACGTAGGCTGGCAAGATGTTTTGCGACAGCGCGTAGGCTGCAACACATGCCACAACGATAATTGGCCCGATGTTCAGCAGCGTCAGGACGGTCGATGGCCGCGTGACCGCAAACCGTGCTCTGGCAAAGCCGCCACGCCACAGGATCAAAGGTAAAAGAACGCAGATCCAATAGAAAGCGAGGGCTGCACCATAACCCCAAAACGGTGGCAGCAGCCGTGTGAAAGCATAGAAAACCAGCGCCAGAATGGGGACGGCCGCCAGAATTGCGACAGCCGCGGGACGGTCCACTAGGTAATCGCCTCCAGCCGCTCCTTAGAGATATCACCCGGCACGATCGTGAAGGGGATTGGCAGACTGCCTGCCTGCCGGCTCATGTGGGTAACAAGCGGGCCGGGGCCTTTGTTGTCTGTTCCCGCACCAAGAACGAGGACACCAATCTCGGGGTCTTCGTTGATCTGCGCCATAATCTCGACCAGCGGTTCGCCCTCGCGGATGACCAGTTCGGGATGCACGTTTTGTTTGTCGCGCATCCATTTGGCGAAAACTTCATAGTGAACTTCAATCCGCTCACGGGCTTCGGCCCGCATAATCTCGCCCACGCCGATCCAGTGGTTAAACTCATCCGGTGGGATGATGGACAAAATAGCGACGCCGCCGCCCGTATGGGCCGCCCGCATCGCAGCAAAGCGCATGGCATTCAGGCATTCGCGACTATCATCCAGCACTACCAAGAATTTACGCATTGTGAACTCCCTCTTCCTGCGCAACTGTGGCGTATCAATGCAGGCGTGGCAACGGCACTTTTACGCGGTGCTTGCCGCCCAGTCCCAATACATATCGCGGGTTTTGCGCGTGACCGGCCCAACCTGATATTGGCGATCCTCAAACGCGGTGACCGGCGTGACCTTGGACATATTGCCGGATAGGAACACCTCGTCCGCGCCGCGAAAATCGTCAAAGCTCAGAACCGTTTCATGGACCTGCACCCCGTCTGCGCGCAAGTTCGACATATGCCGGGCGCGGGTAATCCCGGCAAGGAACGTGCCATTTGCAATCGGCGTAAAAACCTCGCCATCCTTGACCATAAAGATGTTGGCAGTCGCCGTTTCTGCCACATTCCCCATGGCATCCGCCACCAGCGCATTGCCAAAGCCGCGCGCGCGCACCTCGGCCAGCATGCGCGCGTTGTTGGGATAAAGACAGCCCGCCTTGGCATTGACCACTGCGCTATCAATCACCGGTCTGCGAAACCGCGTCAGGCCCAGCGTGGTTGAGGTTGAAGGGTCTGCAAAAGGGATTTCTTCAAGGCAAATAGCAAAGCCGGTGTCCTCCGCACTGGGCACAATTGCGGTCGGATCGCCGTGGATGCCCCAATACATCGGACGAATATAGACAGCGGCCCCGGGGGCGTATTTGGAAAGCCCTTCCTTCGCGATCGCAATCATATCCTCGGTATTTACGGTCGGTTTCAGCATCAGGGCCTTGGCTGAGTGATTGGCGCGCGCGCAATGCAGGTCCAGATCAGGCATCAACCCATTCACAAACCGTGCCCCGTCAAAGACTGTCGTGCCCAACCAAGAACCGTGATCGGCGGCCCGCATTACAGGCACGTCGCCATCGTGCCATGCGCCGTTGAAATATGTCCGGATATTTTGTCCAACCGCCATGCAGGTGCCTCCTCTTCGGCCAAACCCTAGGCGGCGGCGCGGCTGAGGTAAAGTGGCGGGCGGCGTCCGATGCCGGGGAACATCGGACGCCTATGTTGGCCAGTGCGCGGGTGGGCGGGTAACACTAAGCCAAAGCGGGCAGAGCATATCGATGCCACGCTGGGGAGAGTATCGCGTTGCCATGATTCAGTTTTGTGACGGTGTGTCTGCCAATGCCAGAATGCTGTCCAGATCAAGGCGGGCGTTGACCATTCGCAAGTTGTCATCTGCATTGCGCGGCCAGTCTGACGTTGGTTTGTCTATGTAAATCTCGACCCCGTTCTCATCCGGGTCACGCAGGTAGATCGCCTCACTTACCCCGTGGTCTGCTGCACCATCAATGGGAATGCCTGCGGCGACGACGCGGGCAAACACATCTGCCAGTGCCTTGCGGTCCGGGTAGAGAAAGGCGGAGTGGTAAAGCCCAGTATGGCCCGCTGGCGGTGGGGCAGCACCAAGGCTTTCCCAAGTGTTCAGACCGATGTGGTGGTGGTAATCCCCGGCGGCAAGGAACGCAGCCCCGGATCCCGCGCGTTGGGTCACGGTGAACCCCAGAATACCCTCATAAAATGCGATGGCACGGTCGAGGTCCGAGACGCGCAGATGCACGTGGCCCACGCGAGGAGAATGTTTTGCAGACATGATCACAGTCCTTTGCGCTTGATACCGACAATCTAGGTGCCCGCATCACATCACAAAATGCCCATACTTGCATGGGGTCTGTGCATCAGCTCACATTGGGTTAGCTGCGCAGCAGGCCCACAATATCATAGGTATCGCGCAGAATTGGGTCAGCAATGGCCCGCGCCTTGGCAGCGCCGTCACCCAGAATGCGGTCAATCTCTGCGGGGTCATCCATGAAGCGGGCCATTTCGGTTGAAATGGGCGCGAGCTTTTCAACAGCCAAGTCGGCCAATGCCGGTTTGAACTTGCCCCAGCCGGCACCTGGATATTCATTGATGACCGCTTCAGGTGTCATATCGTTGAGGGCAGCATAGATATCGACCAAGTTGCGCGCCTCGGGCCGGTCTTTGAGGCCGTCCACGGTTTCAGGCAGCGGTTCTGGGTCTGTCTTGGCCTTCTTGAACTTTTTGGCGATCTTATCGGCATCATCGGTCATATTGATGCGTTCCATGTCACTTTCGCCTGACTTGGACATCTTCTTGGTCCCGTCACGCAGGTTCATGATGCGCATGGCAGGGCCTTCGATGACCGGTTCGGTCAGCGGAAAGAAATCGCGGCCAAAGTCGTGGTTGAATTTGGCGGCGATATCGCGCGTCAGTTCCACATGCTGTTTCTGGTCGTCACCCACGGGCACATGCGTGGCGTGGTAAAGCAGAATGTCAGCGGCCATCAGTGCAGGATAGGCATAAAGGCCCAGCGATTGCTTTTCTGCATTGCTGCCTGCCTTGTCCTTGAACTGCGTCATACGGTTCATCCAGCCGACACGGGCCACACAGTTGAAGATCCAGCCCAATTCAGCGTGGGCCGAGACCTGACTTTGGTTGAAGAGGATCGAGCGTGTCGGGTCGAGCCCAGCCGCCAAATAGCCCGCCGCAACCTCGCGCGTCATATTGGCGAGTTCCTTGGGGTCCTGCCAGACCGTGATCGCATGCAGATCGACAACGCAATAGATTGTCTCCATCTGTCCCTGCATGCCCACAAAGCGTTTGATCGCACCTAGGTAATTGCCGAGCGTCAACCCGCCGGAGGGTTTGACCCCTGAAAAAACACGCGGTGTAAAATTGGCGTTGGTCATGATGCAAATGTCCGGGCTGGATTTCGGGGCAGGCGTCGCATACCCATGCCAGAGCGACCCGTCAACTTCAACCGATCAGGACCCTTGCCCATGGAGCCACAGAGCGACACCAAGCTGGAAAGCCCGTTTCATACGATTCCACCGCTGATCATTGCCCTGACCTTGCTGATCGTAGGGATCGAGGCGGCGTTTCAACTGGCCGAAAACGGGATGCTTGGTGGGCCCGAAGGCGTGGGCTGGCGGTTGGCTGCGATTGATCAATATGGAGTGTCGCCCACTGTGCTCGACCGTATTCTGGTCGCTGGTGACTATTCCTTTGACATGTTGGTTCGCTTTGTCGCCTATCCGTTCATCAATGTGCATCTGACTCAGGTTGCCTTTTGTGCGGCGTTGACGTTGGCCTTGGGGAAATTCACGGCCGAGTATTATGGCAGCATCAAGGTTGCCGTGCTGTATCTGCTGACCAGCATTGTTGGCGCGCTTGTCTATTGTCTGCTTTTTGATGGCGGTTATCCGCTTTTGGGGGGCTTCACGCCGGTTTACGGCCTGATCGGTGCCTACACCTATGCGCTTTGGCTGCGTCTGGGGCAGGCCGGCGAAAACCAATTGCTGGCGTTTCGGTTGATAGGGTTCCTGCTTTTGATCCAACTGATTTTTGGGGTGATGTCGGGGTTCCTTTATCAGATACCGCCACCGCCCACATGGATCGCAGAACTAAGCGGGTTTATTGCTGGCTTTGCGATGTCGGTTCTGTTGGCCCCCGGTGGGTGGACCACATTTGTTGCCCGGATGCGCGACCGGTCCTAGCGGCGCAGGTTGCGGCGGAACTCCGAGAGCTGAAACGCGCCCAGCAGTTGGCCCAGACCAAAATAGCTGACGATCCCAATGACCACGAGCAGCAGCAGCGCGCCATAGCGCAGCGTTGGTACGCCAAAGAACGGGCTTAAGGTGGCCGCCGCGAGGAACAAGATCACTCCCATACCGATGGCCGCTAGAATAATCCGCCAAAGCCGCCGCTTTAGCCGCGCATCCAAACGCGCCGCTCCATCCATTGTGCGGGTCCCAAGAACAAGCATCACGACCATCGCCCAACCCGTGAGCGTTGTACCCACTGCCGCCGCAGCAAATCCGATCACCGGTGAGAGGCCGATGGCCAGCCCTGCGTTCAATACCATCGCAGCCAGCGCATAATAGAAGGGTCGTTTGGTGTCTTCGCGCGCAAAGAACAGCGGTTGCAGCGTTTTTTGCAGAACAAAGGCAGGCAGGCCAAGGCCATAGATCGCAACCGCAATTGCCGTGGCGGCGCTGTCATCACTGGTAAACGCCCCGCGCTCAAACAATACGCTGACCAGCGGCAAGGGGATGACCATCAGCGCGACCGCTGCAGGAATGGTCAGGGCCAGACTGATTTCGGAGGCGCGATTGAACGCGTCGCGTCCACCTTGCGCATCGCCTGCGCGCAGGCGACGCGACAGGTCCGGCAAAAGCACAACCCCGACAGCAATACCGACGACTCCAAGCGGCAGCTGATAAAGCCTGTCGGCATAGTTCAGCCAGGCCACAGCGCCATCAAAATAGCTGGCGACCTGCCGTCCAACGAGCAGGTTGATCTGAACCACACCACCTGCAAGCGCTGCAGGGGCGGCGATCACGCCAAGGCGCTTGAGTTCCGGCGTGATCTTTGGCCATCCGATATGCAGGGCATAGCCCGCCTTCTTGGCCGCAAACCAAACCAGCGCAAGCTGGGCTGAGCCAGCGACGGGCACAGCATAGGCCAGCGCCGAACCAAGATAGCTTTGGCCCGCGATCCCGGCGCATTCGCAACCCCTGCCTGCAATCAAGAGCGCGACGACAAAGACCACGTTCAGCAATACTGGCGCAGCGGCAGCAGCCGTAAAGCGACCTGTGGCATTCAGCACGCCCGACAGCAGTGCTGACAGTGAGATAAACAGAATATAGGGAAACGCGATCCGTCCATAATAAACCGCCAGATCAAACCGTTCGGAGCCCAGAAACCCACTGGCCATCAATGTCACCAGCGCTGGCATGAAAATCACGCCAATCACGGTAAAGATCGTCAGAATGCCGCCCAGCCCAACAAAGGCATCCTGCGCAAACCGATGCGGGTCCTCGCCGCCTTCCAGTTTTTTCGAGAACATCGGCACGAAGGCCATGTTGAAGGCCCCTTCCGCAAAGAAGCGCCGAAAGAGATTGGGAAGTGAAAACGCAACCAGAAACGCCTCTGCCACAGGGCCGGTGCCAAGATATGCGGCAATCATGATATCGCGCACAAACCCCATGACCCGGCTCAGCAGGGTCCAGATACCAACCGTAAAGAACCCGGCCATAAGGCGGATCGGTTTCATGAGAGGCGCTCCAGAATTCTCGAAAATTCTGGTCGAAATTCTTGAAAGAATTTGCGGCGCAGCACCCTCACGCCTTTGCCGCCCGTTCAACGCCTGCTGCAATGGCCGCCAACAGTTTACGCTCAAGCGAGGCCCGCCGCGCTTCGGAGTGCAATTTTAGCCCCACAATGTCCTTTGCATAAAATGTATCCACGACTTGCTCTCCATAAGTGGCAATCACCGCCGAAGAGATTGAGACATGGTTATCGGTCAATGTTCGTGTCAAATCGTGCAGAAGCCCCGGACGGTCACGTGTGTCGACCTCAATGATTGTATAGATCTCGGACCCTTCGTTATCAAAACTGATGGTTGTGGGCACCCGGAAAGCGCGTTCGCGCTTCTTGATCTTGTCTTTGCTGCGCAATTCTTCCTTGGCCACCAACTCGCCCCGCAGCGTGCGGTCAATCATCCGACGCAACCGTGGCAAACGATCGGCCTCATAGGGGTTGCCATCGTTATCCTGCATCCAGAACACACAAGTGTAGTAGCCGTCCTTGGTTGTCAGGCTGCGCGCATCGACGACATTGGCCCCCACAAGGGCCAAAGCCCCGGTGATCCGGCTGAACAGCCCGGCGTGATCGACCATCGCGAAACAGGCGCGCGTGGCGTCCCGTTCGTCGTCGGGCATTAGATCCACCTTGAAGTCGCCCTCATCAATATCCTTGAGCATCTCAGCAAAGACCAGTTGCGCAGACAGCGGCACACCTTGCCAATAGGGCCCATAGTGGCGCCCGATCTCGGCTTTGATGTCTTTGCTGTCCCATCCAGTTAACTCTGCCCGCAGGGCGCGCTTGGCTTCGGCCTCGCGGGTTTCGCGGTTAAGGTCCTCCAGCCCGGTTTCAAGTGCTGCCTTGGTTGCACGGTAAAGGTTGCGGATCAGTACCGCTTTCCAGTTGTTCCAGGTACCCGGCCCGACCCCACGAATATCGCACACCGTCAGGACGGTCAGCAGATCAAGTCGCTCGACGGACTTAACCGCATTTGCAAAACCTCTCACGGTGCGCGGTTCCGAGATATCGCGCTTTTGCGCGACGTCGGACATGAGTAAGTGATAGCGGATCAGCCATTCGACGGTTTCGCAGTCCTTTTTGCTGAGCCCCAGTCGCGGGCAAATCTTACGGGCGATCTGCGCACCGAGGATCGAGTGATCCTCATCCCGGCCTTTGCCGATATCGTGCAGCAAAAGCGCGATATAGATGACCTTGCGAGCGACACCGCGCTCTAGAATACCCGAAACAACGGGCAGCTCTTCGATCAATTCTTTGCGCTCAATCTGGGCAAGGTTGCTGATGCATTGGATGGTGTGTTCGTCCACGGTGTAGTGGTGATACATATTGAACTGCATCATTGCCACAATGGGTGCAAATTCGGGGATGAAGGCCCCCAACACACCCAATTCGTTCATTCTGCGCAAGGCCCGTTCAGGGTTGCCGTGCTTGAGCAGCAAATCAACAAAAATGCGCCGCGCTTCTTTGTTTTCGCGCAGATCAGCGTCGATCAAATCAAGATTGGCCGCAATCAGCCGCATGGCGTCCGGATGCAGAAGCGTTCCGGTGCGCAGGCCCTCTTCAAAGATCCGCAGCATGTTAAGGTTGTTGGCAAAGAAAGCCGTTTCATCGGCGATGGTCAGGCGGTTCTGCTTGATCGTATAGGGCGCTTTGGCCCGTTTGCGCCGCCCCAGCAGGCGCAGCAGCATCGGTTCAGACTTCACATGGTTGGCTTCAAGCGCCGTTAGAAAGACGCGCGTCAGTTCGCCCACATGGGTGGCCTGACGGAAATAGGCCTGCATAAAGTGTTCCACCCCGCGCCGTCCGCCGTGATCGGTATAGCCCATGGCCGCGGCCACCTCGACTTGCAGGTCAAAGGTCAACTGATCCATGGCCCGCCCGGCGATCAGATGCAGGTGGCACCGCACAGCCCAAAGGAAATCCTCTGCGGTCACGAAGGTTTCGAATTCTTCCGATGTAAAGACTTTGAGTGAGACCAGGTCGGCGGCATCTTTGACGCCGTTGATATATTTGTTGATCCAGAACAGCGATTGCAGGTCGCGCAACCCGCCTTTGCCTTCTTTGACATTGGGTTCTACCACATAGCGCTGCCCGCCTTGCTTGCGGTGCCGCTCGGCACGTTCCTCGAGTTTCGCTTCGATGAAATCGCTTGCGGTGGATTGAAACAGATCGGTCCAGAGCCTTTCGCCCAATTCATCAGCCAAGGCCGCATCACCCGCCAAATAGCGGTATTCAACAAGCGAGGTGCGGATTGTGTAGTCATCCTTTGCCAACCTGAGGCAATCTTTGACAGTACGGGTGGCGTGGCCGACCTTCAGCTTCAGATCCCACAGCATATAGAGCATCGATTCAACGACGCTCTCTGCCCAAGGGGTGATTTTATAGGGTGTCAGAAACAACAGGTCGACGTCTGAAAACGGGGCCATTTCACCGCGTCCGTAGCCGCCAACGGCAATCAGGGACAGGCGCTCTGCCTCGGTCGGGTTCGGCAGAGGATGGAGGTTGTTTTGGGCAACTTGCAGGATGATGGCGATGATCTGATCGGTCAGCCAACTGTAGGATGCTGTGACTTGGCGGGCCGCAAAGGGTTGTGCTGCAAAGGCCGCCGCGATTGTAGCCATGCCGGCCTTGCGCGCATCGCTCAGCACCCCAACGGTTGCCGCCCGGATATCCTTTTCTGATGTCGCATGTGTGATCTTTTCGGCAACCTCAGCAGTGATTGCTGTGCTGTCAAAAATAGCGGACGCCGGGCAGATTAACCTGTCCGGCGTGTCCTCTTGCGACGGCTGAACGGGCTTAGAAACCCGCGCCACCAAAGCTTCTTGGCGCTTGTTCAAGGATAACGACCTGATTGTTTTGGATGGTTGCGACGGCCAGCCCACGCTGGTTAAGGCCGTTTGGCAGCAGGCGGAAGACACCAGCGGTGCCGCGGAAACCCTGTGGCTGAGTGAGGGCCGTTTTGGTGAGCGCATCGGTGTTTCCGGCGGCAGCCAGCGCGCCAATAGCGGCAATGCCGTCATAGGCCAGCCCCGCAAGCGGGTGCGGCGCGTCGCCATAGGTGGCCGAATACCGGTTCGCAAAAAGCTCCGATGGGCCCGCATCGGGAAGGGCAAACAAGCCGCCTTCAAGACCGGGCAAGGCGACAAGCTGTGGCAGCGTATCCCAACGGGTCAGCCCAACGAACGGGCTGCGCTGCGTATCCATACCCGCATCAGGCAAGGCAGTTGCGATAATGGGCAGGTCTGCGTTCGCACTGGCCGTAGCAAAGACAGCCTGCGCGCCTGATCCACTGACGTTTGACACTATGCGCCGCGTTGAGGTGAAGATGCCTTGCTGTGACAGCGGATAGCTTTCGACGCCGACAACTTCGGCACCGTTGGTTTGGACCGCAGAGGTGATCGCGTCGCGGCCGACGCGGCCCTGCAGGTCATCGCCATGCAGCACCATGTAGCGGCTGATCCCCAACCGCTGCCCAAAGTTGACCAGCCTTGAGGCGGTGTTGTCAAAAGTCGCACCAAGGATAAACACGTTGCCGCCTGCAAAGGCTGTATTGTTGGAGAAAGCCAGCACATTCACATCGCGGCCAGCGATGGCAACACCCGCGGCATTTGCGGCCTCTCCATAAAGTGGTCCAAGGATGATCTTGGCTCCGTCATTGACGGCCTGTGTGGCTGAAGCGGCCGCCTGTTCCGGATTGCCGCCTGCCGTGTTGTAGACACGCAGATTTATCGTGGCGCCCTCAAGGTCGGCGATGGCCAGCCGGGCTGCATTTTCAAAGTTTTGGGCAAGCTGGTTGTCTGTTTCCTGTGTGGACGCGCCGGGCACAAGCAGGGCCACCTGAATTGGTTCGCTTAGATCGATCGCCTGACCGACATTTGCGTCCGGGGCGAGGGTGACATCACAGGCAGCCAGCCACAGCAGCGACGTGACTGCAAAAAACTGAGCGATGCGCTTGCGGGCGGTGCTGAAACGAGCAAACATGGCGGTTATTCCTCCTGAAACGTGCGACAGGCTGGTGCATCACTCGCCGCGAATTGGGGCCATCATAAAGCAGGGGGCAGTCGGGTCCAGAGATGAATTTTGAACACAAGCCACTCTCTGCCGGGTTGTATTTCGTGGCGACACCCATCGGGGCTGCGCGTGATATTACTTTGCGCAGTCTGGACATTCTGGCGTCAGCCGATCTGATTGCAGCAGAGGATACCCGCACAGCCCGAAAACTAATGGAAATTCATGGTGTTGGATTGAACGGGCGCAAGGTTGTCGCGTTTCATGATCATAGCGGTGACGGGGCCGTTGCCCGGTTGGTTCGGGACATTCAGGGTGGGAAATCCGTGGCCTATGTGTCGGAGGCAGGCACGCCGCTTGTCGCTGATCCGGGGTTTGAACTGGGGCGGGCGGTGATTGCAGAAGGTCTGACGGTGACCTCTGCACCGGGGGCATCGGCGGTGCTGGCGGCGTTAACAGTGTCGGGGCTGCCAACCGACAGGTTTGCGTTTGTCGGGTTTCTGCCCGCGTCAAAGCAACAGCGCGAAACCGAGATCGCAGGGCTGCGGGATGTGCCATTTACGCTGGTGTTTTATGAAAGCCCGAAACGTGTTGGCGAAATGTTAGGTAATTTGCGGGATGTTCTGGGAGGGGATCGAGAGGCGGTGGTCTGTCGGGAACTGACAAAGAAATTTGAAGAGGTGGTGCGCGGCGATCTGGCAGCACTCGCTGATCAGTTTGCAGATCGGCAGGTCAAAGGTGAAGTGGTTGTTTTGGTCGGGCGCGCGGGCGCCCGCGCGGTGGACGATCAGGACGTCAGCGTTGCGCTGCGCGAGGCGATGAAGACGATGCGTGTGAAGGATGCGGCAACAGTTGTTGCAGGGGCGCTGGGCTTGCCCCGGCGGCAGGTCTACCAGATTGCGCTGACATTGGGAGATGAGGAATGACAGGGTCAGTGGGATATCATGCCGGAAGAGTAGCCGAAGACGTTGTTGCCGATGATTATGCGCGTCGCAACCACGAGATTGCCGCGCATCGCTGGCGCGGTCAGGCCGGTGAGATTGATCTGATCGCACGAGATGGCGACACAGTTGTCTTTATCGAGGTCAAGAAAAGCCGTAGTTTTGCACAGGCTGCGACGCGTCTTGCCCGACGTCAAATGGACCGAATTTGTGCCGCGGCTTCTGAATTTCTGATGCATGAACCGCGGGGGCAGTTGACGGATGTACGGTTTGATCTGGCGCTTGTGAATGGCACTGGCGCTGTGCAGGTGATCGAAAACGCCTTCATGGAAGCTTGACGCCCCATTGCACATCACGCAGCCCTGCGCCATCTAAAGGCCAACACGCACTGTAGAGGTTGGCCCGATGACATTGAAGATCGCATTCCAGATGGACCCGATTGGGCCAATTGATATTGATGCCGACAGCACATTTCGCATCGCTGAAGAAGCACAGGCGCGGGGTCATAGCCTTTTCTACTATACCCCTGACAAGATTGCCTATGATACTGGCCGGGTGACAGCCAAGGGCTGGCCATTGACGGTGCAGCGGGTGAAGGGCGATCATTTCGCCCTTGGCGCTGAACAAACCGTTGATCTGGCCGAAATGGATGTTGTGTGGCTGCGCCAGGATCCCCCATTTGACATGGGCTATATTACGACAACCCATCTTCTTGATATGGTTCACCCCGACACGTTGGTCGTGAACGATCCGTTTTGGGTGCGCAACTATCCCGAAAAACTCCTTGTGTTGGGCTTCCCTGACCTGACACCGCCAACGATGATTGCTCGGGACCTTGAAACGCTAAAGGAATTTCGCACGCGCCATGGCGATGTGATTCTCAAACCGCTTTACGGCAATGGGGGTGCGGGTGTGTTCAAACTGATGGCCGATGACCGCAATCTAGCCTCGCTGCACGAGCTTTTTGCAGGCATCAATCGCGAACCCCTGATTATGCAGCAGTTCCTGCCCGCGGTGGCCAAGGGCGACAAGCGGGTGATCCTCGTTGATGGTGAGCCCGTCGGCGCCATCAACCGTGTGCCCGCCGCTGGCGAAACGCGGTCGAACATGCATGTAGGCGGGCGCCCAGAAAAGGTTGCCTTGACCGACCGTGATCGCGAGATTTGCGCCCGCATTGGGCCGCTTTTGCGTGAAAAAGGGCAGGTATTTGTGGGGATCGATGTGATCGGCGATTGGCTGACCGAGATCAATGTGACCTCGCCCACCGGCATTCAAGAGCTTGAGCGGTTTGACGGTGTCAATATTGCTGAAAAAATCTGGCAGGCGATTGAGGCGAAACGCTAGTTTTCTGCCAAAGTGGATACCCTGAAACTCACGGCCTCGGCGACGTGGCTGCGTTGGACGGCGCCCACACCTTCAAGATCGGCAATCGTGCGCGCAACCCTTAGCACGCGGTGATAGCCCCGTGCGGACAGGCCAAATCGTTCGGCGACCTTCACCAGCAATGCGCGCCCTTCATCGTCCGGTGTTGCGATCTCATCAAGCAGATGCCCTTCGGCATCCGCATTGACACGCGCTGTTGCGTGCCCGGCAAACCGCTCCAACTGTTTGGCGCGCGCGCCAGCGACCCGAGATGCGACCTGCGCAGAAGTCTCGCCACCTTCGGGCAGATCGAGGTCTGTGAAGGCCACGGGCGGGACTTCGACGCGCAGATCAAACCTGTCCATCAAAGGTCCCGAGATGCGACCCAGGTAATCCTCGCCACATAGCGGAACGCGTGCGCAGGCCCGTGCCGGGTCCGCGAGGTAGCCGCATTTGCAAGGGTTTGCGGCCGCCACGAGCATGAAGCGGCAAGGGTAGCGCACATGGGCATTGGCCCGCGCCACCACGACTTCGCCGGTTTCGATGGGTTGGCGGAGCGTTTCCAGCACTGTGCGCGAAAACTCAGGGAATTCATCCATGAAAAGCACGCCGTTGTGGGCAAGGCTGATTTCGCCGGGTTTTGCGCCGCGCCCGCCACCCACGATGGCTGCCATGGAGGCTGTGTGATGTGGTTCCCGGAAAGGACGTTCGCGGTTGATGCCCCCTTCATCAAGTAAGCCAGACAACGAATGGATCATTGAGGTCTCCAGCGCCTCTTCGGGACTAAGCGGGGGGAGTATCCCCGGAATGCGCGCAGCCAGCATCGATTTGCCAGATCCCGGTGAGCCGATAAGCAGCAGGTGATGCCGCCCGGCGGCGGCGATTTCAAGCGCGCGTTTGGCCCGTTCTTGTCCTTTGACTTCGGATAGGTCTTGCAATCCGGTTTGCCCGCTGACTTCGCCTGGTTCCGAGGGGGCAGGATCGCTTGCCCGCTGAAATGCCTGACCACATCGGACAGGCTGCGTGGCGCAATCACCTTGGCTGCGCCCACCCATGCCGCCTCTGATCCGCAGGCTTGCGGGCATAGTAGCGTGCGGTCGTCCGCTGCTGCTGCCATTGCAGCCGGAAGCGCGCCGACAACGGGCACCAAGGTGCCGTTCAACGACAATTCACCCAAGGCCACGGTTTGTGCGGCGTCATCCAAGGGCACGATCTCCAATGCGGCCAGCAGGGCCAGCGCGATGGGCAGATCAAAGTGCGAGCCTTCCTTGGGCAGGTCTGCAGGTGACAAGTTCACCGTGATCCGCTTTGACGGTAGCGCGATTGCCATTGATGTCAGAGCAGCGCGCACCCGTTCACGGGCCTCTGACACGGCCTTGTCCGGCAATCCAACGATTGAAAACGCAGGGATGCCCGGTGTGATAGCGCATTGCACCTCAACAAGCCGCGCCTCAATCCCTTCAAATGCCACAGTATAGGCCAGTGCGACCATCGCGCCCTCCGTTCTTGGTTAACGGTTAGGGAGGCGAGGTTTAGGAAAGGTTAATGCGCATCACCGGGCCAGAGTTTGCGCGGCAGATCTTGCGGGTAAGGCCAAGGTTCATAGCTGTCTTTCACAGCCTCGGCCCGCCATCCCCGGATTGCCGGATCTTCAAGATGCGCTTGCACATAACGTTCTGCATCTTCGCCCAGCGATAGATCATAGGCCGTAATACGCATAGCAACAGGAGCGTAGAAGACATCAGCCAGCGAGTAATCCCCAAAGAGCCAGCGCCCGCCGGCCCCATGCCGCTTGCGCGCCAAAGACCAAAGCTGTTCGATTCGTGAAAGGTCTGCTTTGACAGCGTCGGACGCGGGGAACCCATCCCAACAGAACGCCAACATCATCGGGCAAGCATCCCGCAGGGCTCCAAATCCGCTGTGCATCTCAGCCGTGATCGAACGCGCGAGGGCCCGCGCTGCCGGATTAGCCGGGTAGAGGTTGATATCGGGGTGATTTTCCACAAGCGTTTCTGCCATCGCAAGGCTGTCTGTCACCACATGCCCTGCGGGCGTTTGCATTGCGGGCACCATGCGGGCCGGGGCGATATGCGCCAGATCTGCCCGCATGGTGCCAGCGTAAAGCCCCGCCATATGAGTGTTGAAATCCAGTCCGAATTTTTCGAACATCAGCCAGCCACGCAAAGACCAGCTACTGAAGGTGCGATCACCGATATAGAGTTCGTATGTCATGGCGGCAGTCTAGTGCCACATCGCAGAGACTGGCGAGTGATCTTGTGTGAAGCCCTGCATCACAGATTGTGATTGATCTGGCCAACGCGCCAGCCATTATCCCACTCAAGCTGAGTTACAGAGAGATTGTCGATCCGGTGGCTGAAGGCCTCATAGGCACCAATACCAAGTGCGCGCTGCACTTGTGTCAGAATTGCGCCGAAATGGGCCACGATGATCAGGTCTTCATGCGCCTGCTGTAGATAGCGGTCCACGGCTTTGTCCACACGCGCGCGCACAGCGTTCCAGCTTTCCCCGTCGGGAGGGGCCACATGGCCCGGCGTTTCCCAATAGGCGCGGATCGTGGTGGGGTCTTCGGCTTCGACCTCAGCAAATGTGCGCAATTCCCATTGGCCAAAGTTGATCTCTCGCAGGTCGGAATCATGCGGCAAGCGGGTCTGCGGTGTCAGCGCATCTGCGGTTGCTGTGGCCCGGCTCAGATCAGATGACACAACTGGCGCGTCGGGCAGATGCGCGCGCAATCGGGCAACGGCTGCGGTGTCTGACAAATCGGCGGGCAGGTCTGACCAGCCCACCATGGTTTTGGCATGGGTCGGCCCGTGGCGCACCATCCACAGCCGTGTCACGGCAGTGTACCTTTCAGCACCATCGGAAGCCCGGCCATCACCGCAACGACAAGATCTGCGCGCGCGGCGATTTGCTGATTCAACCGCCCCTGCGCATTGCGAAACCTGCGCGAGAGTGCGTTGTCGGGCACGATGCCCTGACCAACTTCGTTCGAGACAACAACGACAGGTCCCGCACAATCCTGTACAGCGGCAAGGAAGCCTGTGGTCGCGGTGTCGAGGTTATGTTCACTCAGGATCACATTGGTCAGCCACAGCGTCGCGCAATCGATCAGAACAGGTTGCCCTGATTTCACGCCTGAAAGTGCGCCCGCGACGTCCAACGGTTCTTCTATTGTGGTCCAGCGATCCCCGCGCATTTCGCGATGGCGCAGGATTTTTTCTGCCATTTCATCATCAAATACCTGCGCGGTCGCTACATAGACCGGATCAGAATTGCTTTGCAGCACAAGGCTTTCCGAAAAGGCAGATTTGCCGGAGGCAGCGCCACCTAGAACAAGAGAGAGGTTGGGCAATGGCATGGGCGTCACTATATATGATCCATAGACTTCACTCCTGCGTATCTAATTCACCAAACAAAGTTAATGCACAGCACGGCTATCTGGGAGAATAAACATGGGCGTTTCCGGTTTTTCTGATCAAACACTGTCACGCACGGCGATGAAAGCAGAACTGCTTGACGCTGAGACAGAGCTGGCATTGGCCTATGCTTGGCGGGATGATCGTGATGAGAAGGCTTTGCACCGCCTGATTACGGCCTATATGCGCCTCGCGATTTCTATGGCGTCAAAGTTCAAGCGATATGGCGCGCCGATGAATGATCTTATTCAGGAGGCATCTGTTGGTCTGATGAAGGCGGCTGACAAGTTTGACCCGGATCGTGGCGTGCGCTTTTCGACCTACGCTGTCTGGTGGATCAAAGCATCAATCCAGGATTACGTGATGCGCAACTGGTCGATGGTCCGCACCGGCTCCACATCCTCTCAGAAATCCTTGTTCTTCAACATGCGCCGCGTGCAGGCCCGGTTGGAGCGTGAAGCAGCCGCCGAAGGCCGCGTGATGGATAAGCAGCAAATGCGCGAATTGATCGCGATTGAGGTCGGCGTCCCATTGCATGATGTTGAGATGATGGAAGGCCGTTTGTCCGGTTCTGATTTCTCTCTCAACGCCACTCAATCAGCCGAGGACGAAGGCCGCGAGTGGATTGATGCGCTTGAAGATAACGGTCCGCAAGCTGAAGAGACCGTGGCAAATGACCACGACAACGACACGTTGCGCCAGTGGCTGCTGACCGCTTTGTCCGGCCTGAATGATCGCGAGCAGTTCATCGTGTGCGAGCGCAAGCTGCGTGAAGAACCACGCACGCTGGAAAGCCTTGGCACAGAACTGGGCCTCTCTAAAGAACGGGTGCGTCAGTTGGAAGCGGCGGCCTTTGGCAAGATGCGCAAGAGCCTGGAATCCCAAAGCACTGAAGTGCATGCGTTCTTTGCATAGGCGCTAACCTTGCGCCAATCATTGTGTTTCCGGTCCGATCTGACCTAGTGTCAGCCCAACACCGGTTGGAGACACCACATGCTGGCAAATAAGCATATTTTGTTGATCGTTGGGGGTGGCATTGCCGCGTTCAAATCACTTGATTTGGTGCGCCGTCTGCGCGAGCAGGGCGCGCGGGTGACGCCAGTGTTGACGACCGCCGGTGCGGAGTTTGTGACACCCCTTAGCCTGTCGGCGCTTTCTGCGTCCAAAATATATCAGGATTTGTTCGATCTGACGGACGAGGCCGAGATGGGCCATATCGAACTATCCCGTGCCGCCGATCTGATTGTAGTCGCGCCGGCAACGGCTGATCTGATGGCTAAGATGGCGGGCGGTTTGGCCAATGATCTTGCATCAACACTTCTTTTGGCCACCGACAAGCGCGTTTTGATCGCCCCATCCATGAATGTGCGCATGTGGCAGCATCCCGCAACGCAGCGCAATCTGGCGACATTGCAAGGCGATGGTGTGCTTGTTGTGGGCCCGAATGAGGGCGACATGGCCTGCGGCGAATACGGCCCCGGTCGCATGGCCGAAGTTCCCGAGATTATCGCAGCGGTTGATGCAGCCCTTACCGATGGCCCATTGCAGGGCAAACACGTGATTGTGACCTCTGGCCCGACGCATGAACCGATTGACCCGGTGCGTTACATCGCAAACCGATCCTCTGGTGCGCAAGGCACGGCGATTGCTGCGGCGCTCGCGGCGTTAGGCGCGCGTGTGACATTTGTGACTGGCCCTGCGGATGTCGCCCCTCCGATGGATGTCGACACCGTGCAGGTGCAGACCGCAGCGCAGATGTTGGACGCCGTGACCGTCGCCGGAGCCGCTGATGCGGCCGTTTTTGCGGCCGCTGTCGCCGATTGGCATGTGGCCAACGCCGGTGCGTCCAAGATCAAGAAAGATGGCTCTGGTTTGCCTAAACTGGAATTCGCCGAGAACCCCGACATTCTGGCCACTGTCGCACAGATGAAGACAGGTCGCCCTAAACTGGTTGTCGGATTTGCCGCTGAAACTGATGATGTCATTGCAAATGCCACCGCCAAACGAGCGCGCAAACAATGTGACTGGATTGTCGCCAATGATGTCTCGCCCGAGACGGGGATCATGGGTGGTGCAGAAAACGACGTGACATTGATCACGCAGGATGGTGCAGAGGATTGGCCGCGGATGACCAAGCCCGAAGTCGCACGGGCCCTTGCCGCAAGAATTGCCGAGGCGCTAGCGTGAGTGTGACAGTCCAGTTCCAGTGGGATGCAGGCGCAGATACCACGCTTGGCCTGCCGCACTACGAAACAGTAGGTGCCGCAGGTGCAGACCTACGCGCCAATCTGCCCAAGAAAGCTGCGATCATGCTGCCGCCCGGAGGACGCGCGCTGGTGCCGACGGGCTTACGCATGGCGATCCCCACAGGCTTTGAGGTGCAAATCAGGCCGCGCTCTGGTCTGGCGCTCAAGCATGGCGTCACGCTGGCAAATACGCCGGGCACCATCGACAGCGACTACCGGGGGCCTTTGGGCGTGATCATGATCAACCTTGGCGCGGATACGTTTGAGATTACCCACGGGATGCGCATCGCACAAATGGTCGTCGCACCCGTTGTGCAGGCGGAATTCACGGTGGTTGATACGCTGGACGACACCCTGCGCGGTTCCGGTGGGTTTGGGTCAACTGGCCTATGATCATGGTCGGCGCAATGGCTGCGGTGCTTTGGATCATCGGGGTGGTGATGAAGGTGCCTAATGCGGTGCGCTGGAACATGATGGTGATCTTGCTGGTCGGCGTCATGTTGCTGCATGTGATCCTGCCTGACGGACATCCGCTGCGTATGGCGACGGGCGGTGATGCGCGGCTCTGGGCGATTTTGTTTGGCTTTGGGTTTTTGATCTGGGGCTACCGCAAGATCCTGTTGCAGCTGAAGGTGCGGGCGGCAGAAGCGCAGGCCTTGCCGACCAAGACCGACAGTTTTTCCGAAACCGAGCTTGAGCGTTATGCCCGGCACATCATCCTGCGCGAGGTTGGTGGAATGGGCCAAAAGGCACTGCGCGATGCGCGCGTGCTGGTTGTCGGAGCAGGGGGTTTGGGTGCTCCGGCCTTGCAGTATCTGGCAGCGGCGGGTGTTGGCACGATTGGTGTGATTGATGATGATGCGGTCGAAAATGCCAATCTGCAACGGCAGGTGATCCATCTGGATCGCAACATTGGCATGCCCAAAGTGCAGTCAGCGGCTGAGGCGATGAAGGCGCAAAACCCCTTTGTGACCGTCCGCCCCTATCATCGTAGATTGACGGCAGACATCGCCGCAGATCTGTTCGCAGATTACGATCTGGTGCTGGATGGTACGGATAACTTTGATACCCGTTATCTGGTAAATGAAACGGCCGTTCAGTCTCAGACCCCGCTGATCGCTGCGGCATTGACCCAATGGGAAGGGCAGATCAGCCTTTATGACCCTTCGGCGGGTACGCCTTGTTATGCCTGCGTTTTTCCAACTGCGCCCGATCCATCCTTGGTGCCAAGCTGCGCTGAGGCTGGCGTTATCGGCCCTTTGCCGGGTGTCATTGGGGCGATGATGGCGGTCGAAGCCATCAAGCGGATTACGGGCGCTGGCGAAGGCTTGGGCGGGCGCTTGCTGCTCTATGATGCCCTTTACGCACAGACCCGGTCCATTGCCGTCAAGCCGCGCAGTGATTGCACTGTTTGTCAGGGGCGCGGAGCAAAAAGTTAGGGCTTTTTGCCTTTTTATAAGTCCTTCGCTGGCATGTGTTCATGACCAGCCCTACCTGATGATCAAAGGAGATTTCCCATGACAAACCCCCTGCTCGCCGATTGGTCTACACCCTTTGGACTGCCGCCCTTTGATCAGATTGCGGATGATGATTTCATGCCTGCGGTTGATGCGGCTTTGACCACCGCGCGTGCGAATATCGCAGCCATCGCGGGCAACCCTGATGCACCTGATTTTGACAATACCATTGCCGCGATGGAAATGGCGGATGACACGCTTAACCGGGTGCTCAGCGCGTTCTATAGTCTTGCGGGTGCCGATAGTAACCCTGCCCGCGAAGCATTGCAGCGTGACTTTGCCCCGCTGCTGAGTGCTTACAGTTCCGAGATTTCCGAGAACACGGCGCTTTTTGCGCGGGTCGAGGCGGTCTGGGCGCAGCGCGACACGCTGGACCTGACCGATGAACAACAGCGCGTCCTGATGCTGACGCGCCGCGGTTTTGTCCGCGCAGGGGCGCAATTGGAAGGTCAAGCCGCCGAGGAATTGCGCGACGTGAAATCCCGTCTGTCGGTTTTGGACACGCAGTTTGTCCAAAACCTGCTGGCCGACGAACGCGAATGGTTCATGTCGCTAGGGCCAGATGACCTGTCTGGCTTGCCTGACTTTGTGATCGCGACGGCGAAAGCTGCAGGAGAGGAAAAAGACGCGGGCGGCCCTGTTGTGACACTGTCGCGATCCTTGATCGTGCCGTTCCTGCAATTCTCTGACCAGCGTGAGCTGCGCCAGAAGGCCTATGAGGCCTGGGGCGCAAGAGGTGCCAATGGTGGCAAGACCGACAACCGCGGCATCGCGGCAGAAACGCTGAAACTGCGTGAAACGCGCGCAAAGCTGCTGGGCTATAAGACATTCGCGGATTTCAAGTTGGAAACAGAGATGGCGGGCACGCCGGGTGCTGTGCGCGATTTGCTGATGCAGGTTTGGCAACCGGCCAAGGCTGCGGCAGAGACTGACGCCGCTGCATTGGAACGCATGCTGCATGCCGATGGGTTTGATGGCCCGTTGGAGCCTTGGGACTGGCGCTACTATGCTGAAAAGCGCCGCAAGGAACTGCATGATCTGGATGAGGCAGAGCTGAAACCCTACCTTCAGTTGGATCGCATGATCGAAGCCGCCTTTTCCTGCGCGAACCGCCTGTTTGGGTTGGAATTCGCGCCTATTGATGGCCCTGTCTACCACCCCGATGTGCGCCTGTGGGAGGTCACCCGCAATGGCGCGCATGTTGCGGTCTTTATTGGTGACTATTTCGCGCGCGGCTCAAAACGGTCGGGTGCGTGGTGTTCGGCGATGCGGTCCCAGCAACGACTGTCAGGTGACGTCCGCCCGCATGTGGTGAACGTCTGCAACTTTGCCAAGCCGGAGGCGGGGAAACCTGCGTTGCTGTCGTATGATGATGCCCGCACGCTGTTTCATGAATTTGGCCATGCGCTGCACCAAATGCTGTCGGATGTGACCTATGAGAGCATTTCGGGCACCTCTGTCGCACGCGATTTCGTGGAACTTCCCAGCCAGCTTTATGAACATTGGCTCGAAGTGCCAGAGGTGTTGGCCGAATTTGCGACCCATGCTGAAACCGGTGAAGCGATGCCAGCGGATCTGCTTAAGCGGATGCTGGGCGCTGCGACCTACGACATGGGGTTCCAGACGGTGGAATATGTGGCCTCGGCCCTTGTGGACCTTGGCTTTCACGATGGTCCCGCCCCTGCGGATCCGATGCAACGGCAGGCTGAGATTCTTGAAGAAATTGGGATGCCACATGCCATTCGTATGCGTCACGCAACGCCCCATTTCGCCCATGTGTTTGCAGGCGACGGATACTCCAGTGGTTATTACAGCTACATGTGGTCAGAAGTGATGGACGCCGATGCCTTTGCCGCCTTCGAAGAGGCCGGTGGCCCGTTCGATCCTGAAACCGCCAGACGATTGGAAGAAACTGTGCTGTCTTCGGGCGGTTCTGTGGATGCGGCTGATCTCTACATCACGTTCCGAGGGCGCTTGCCCGGTGTTGAGGCGCTTTTAAAGGGGCGTGGGTTGGACAGGGCAGCCTGAAACTGTTGGAGGCAGATCACCGACCGGCCTCGGACACAGGGGTGCTGATAGGTCAGTCGCGGATTTCAGCGTCCGCGACGCCCCAAAGCGCCGCCTTGGGCACCCAGCCGCGATAGCCGCCCGCGGTCAGTTGGCACCATTCAGGATTGCAATCGCCAAGGCGGGCCACAACACCGGGTTCCAGCATGGCGTTTTCTAATGCGTCCGCTTCCGGGCGATTGCGCAGCGCTGTCTCACCCTCGATCACAACAGTCCGCGAGCCTGACAGCATCCGGTAATGGACCCAGCCACCTTGCCCGTCGCGGTCAATCACCCGCCGCCAGTGGCCGTATTCAGCAATCACCTGCAGCGGCATATCACGACGTTTGAACACCCAATCGATGCGATGCGACAGTGACGGACCGCGCCGGACATTCGCCTCGCTTGCACGAAGTGACACAAAACGGGGCAGGGGGAGGTTTGTTTCGGGGCCGATGGCTGGACCCGTCTCGGTCTGTTGGGCATCACTTGCGCCCACGCAAAGCATGACCGCCAAAACGGCGATCTGCATCCGGCAGAGCCACTGCGCCCATGGACCTAACTTGGCACCCATTACTTGCCCTTAACTGCTCTTTTTGTGGCGCGCTGTTCTTGTGCTGCGCGTCCCTTTGGCGCAACCTGCCATGCGACGAGTGATTTGAAAACCCGGGGAGATGTTTGAATGCCAGGTAAACAGTTGAGTGTTGTTGTGACGCGACGGTTGCCCGAGGTGGTTGAAACGCGTCTCAAAGAGTTGTTCAATGTCACCCTGCGCGAAGATGACACCCCGATGTCCACCGATGATCTGGCAGCCGCCATGGCAAGTGCAGATGTGCTGGTCAGCACCATCACTGATCATATCGATGCCAATCTTCTTGCCCGTGCTGGGGAGAACCTCAAACTGATTGCGAACTATGGGGCGGGTATCGACAACATTGATGTTTCGACCGCGCGGCAGCACGGCATCTATGTCTCGAACACACCCGGTGTGGTGACAGAAGATACCGCCGATATGGTGATGGCACTGATCCTTGGTGTGACCCGCCGATTAGCTGAGGGGCTGCGTCTGGCGCAATCAAATGACTGGCAAGGCTGGTCACCCACGGCAATGATGGGTGGGCGGATCAAGGGCCGCCGGTTGGGTATTCTGGGCATGGGGCGGATTGGTCAGGCGGTCGCACGCCGTGCAGCGGCCTTTGGCATGCAGGTGCATTACCACAATCGCAAACGCCTGCGTTCCGAAATCGAAGCGACGTTGGATGCCACCTATTGGGAAAGCCTTGATCAAATGGTCGCACGGGTCGATGTCCTGTCGATCAATTGTCCGCACACACCTTCGACGTTCCACTTGATGAATGCGCGCAGGCTGAAGTTGATGAAGCCTGATGCGGTGATCGTGAACACCTCACGGGGTGAAGTGATCGACGAAAACGCCCTGACAAGGATGCTACGCTCTGGTGAGATTGCGGGTGCAGGTCTGGATGTGTTTCAACGCGGTCACGCAATCAACCCGCGTCTCAAACAACTGCCAAACGCGATCCTCCTGCCGCACATGGGGTCGGCAACACGCGAGGGGCGGATCGAGATGGGCGAAAAGGTTATTGTGAATATCAAAACCTTTGCCGATGGTCACAAGCCACCTGATCTGGTTGTTCCGGCGATGCTCTAGCCGCCCCAGGTTTCGGGCAGAACCTGAGCTTGCACTGCCTCTTCGATGATCGTCTGATAACGTGGCATCGAATGCGCAAGAAACCTCTGGTCCGTCGTGGAACGCAGCAGTTTCGCCTTGCCCATATGGGTAAACGCGCTGGGCATCTTGGGTACAATATCATCGGTGCGGTTTAGCAAGAGGCACTTGTCGTCATGCTGCACGCGGTTTTGTGTCTTCTTGGGGCGGGGTGCTGCAAAACCGATAGCGGGCGCGTCATAGCTTTTTGACAGGATCTGTGTGGCCGCTGCGCCAAGCGAATGTCCGATAATGAAGTTGGGTTTGATTCCTTCGTCTTTGAGCCAGTCAAAGATCACCCGCGCATAGACCAGAAACCCCTGATGCCAGATTGTACCCGAAGCGCCATGCTCGGTTCCGCCATTGCTCATCGTTAGGCGCCGGTTGCCCAACCGCAGGGGGCGCAGGTTGAACTTGATGTAATCACGCACAGAATTGGAGCCGGGCAACAGTAGGATATTCCCCTGAAGCACATGCGCCTGTACATCGTTGTGATCCAACGATTTGATCACCGGAGGCGAGACGATCTGCCCCGCCGTATAGCTTGCCTTGGCCAATGTGGCGGCGTCTCTGAGCCTGTAGATTGTCATAACTTCCCCCTTCCGTTGACGTAAGGGAGCACGAATGTACGTCTCCGGCCAGTGCGGAAACCCTGACCTGAATTGCGCAATGATGTGCAGTTGTCGGTTTTGCGCCTCAACCGGTCGGCTGGTTCTATCGCCGCGTCACCGTTTCGCGCAAGTTATGGCGGATAGGTGCCAAGAGGAGTCGCGCTCATGAAAACGCAAGTTAAAGCATTGGTTGTTGGTGGCGGCGCAGTTGGCACGTCGATTGCATATCATTTGGCCAAGGCCGGCTGGAATGATGTCATGTTGCTGGAAAGGGATGAACTGACGTCTGGTTCCACCTGGCATGCTGCCGGTTTGCTGCCGCTTTTTAACATGTCATTTGCGACGACCCACATCCACAAATACTCGGTCGATTTCTACAAATCGCTGGAAGAAGAAACCGGGCTGAACGCCGGTTTTGCCGTCGTTGGCAACCTGCGCATGGCGCAAACGCAGGAACGGATGGATGAGTATATGCTCTATGCCTCCACTGCTGAAACCTGTGATGTCCCATACGTTTGGATGACCCCGGATGAGATCAAGGCGAAATGGCCATTGATCAATACTGAGGACCTCAAGGGCGCGATTTATCATCACACCGACGGCTATATTAACCCAGCCGACGTCACTCAGGCGATGGCCAAAGGTGCGCGCCAGCATGGTGCCGTGATCGAGCGTAAATGGCAGGCGGATGCGTTTCACTGGACCGGTGAGGCTTGGGAGGTCACTTGCACCAAGATGGTCGAAAAAGGCGGCAATCTGGTGCCGTCGGACGAGCAGGTTGTGATCACTGCCGAACATGTTGTGACGGCTTCGGGCAACCATGCCCAGACCACTGCCAAGAAACTGGGCATCAAGATGCCAGCGATCCCGGTCGAACACCAATTCATCGTCATGGACAAAGACCCTGCGCTAGAAGCCTACCGCGCCGAGGGAAATGTCGAGCACCCGGTCGTGCGTGACGCCGACGCGCAATCCTATGTCCGCGAGGAGCGTGGCGGCTGGATACTTGGTGTGTATGAAAAAGGCGCGCCTGCCGTGTTTGAACACGGTGTGCCGGACAGTTTCCGCGCCGACCTCTTTCCGCTCGATCTGGAGCGGATTGAAGAACAGTATATGGCGATGATCCACCGCGTGCCGTCATGCGAGGAAAGCGGGTTGAAGGATGATTTCAACGGCCCGATTTGCTACACCCCTGACGGCAACCCCTTGGTCGGGCCCGCGCCGGGCCTGCGCAATATGTGGCTGGCCGAAGGGTTTTCTTTTGGGATCACCGCTGCGGGTGGCACAGGCTATTACCTCGCCCAGATGATGGTCGATGGCGAGGCCGAGATCGACATGGCCTCGCTTGATCCCAAACGTTACGGCGACTGGATGACGACCGAGTATGCAGCCCGCAAGAACGTAGAATGCTACGACCACGTCTATGTCCTGCACCATCCGGACGAAGAACGCCCGGCCTGCCGTCCGCTGCGCACGTCACCCGCCTATGACCGGCAAGCCGCTCGTGGCGCACAGTTTGGGTTTGTGAACGGGTGGGAGCGTCCGAACTATTTCGCACCCGAAGGGTTCAACGACCACGACAGCCGTTCATTCCGACGCGGCGGTTGGTGGGAATATGCAGTGGAAGAGGCCAAAGCGATCCGCGAAGGGGTCGGATTGATCGACGCCACCGCCTTTACCAAGCACATCGTCAAAGGCCCAGGTGCCACTGCTTTCCTTGAATGGTTCACCACCAACAAGCTGCCCCGCGTTGGCCGGATCAACCTGACTTATGCGCTAACTGATCACGGTACGACCCGCACGGAGTATACCATCGTGCGGTTGAAGGATGATGAGTATTATCTTGTCTCTGCCGGTGCTTGGACCGACTATGACGCCGATTTCCTGCGCAAGGCGGTTGAAGATAAAGAGGCCGAGTTTGGGCGCATTGAGGTGCAGAATGTCACGACCCAATGGGGAGTCTTTGCCATTGCAGGGCCAAAGTCACGTGATGTGATGAATGCCGTGATCAAGGATGCAGACCCGGCAACAGCACTCACTAACAAGCGGTTCCCGTGGCTGTCCGCCAAGCAGATCGAGTTGGGCATGTGTCCGGTGAATGCGATCCGGGTGGCGTATACCGGCGAATTGGGCTGGGAATTGCATCACCCAATTGAGATGCAGAACTATCTCTTTGATCTGCTGGAAAAAGCGGGTGAACCGCATGGCATGAAACTGGTCGGTGCCCGCGCGCAGAACTGGTTGCGGCAGGAAAAATCCTATCGTGCCTTTGGCACTGAGCTGGGCCGTGACGCGACACCATTGGAGGCGGATTTGCCGCGCTTTGTGGACCTGTCCAAGGACTTCAATGGTAAGGCCGAAATGGAGGCAAAGGGCATCCGTTCAAAATGCGTGACCTTGCTGATCGATGGTCCTGACGATGCTGATCCATGGGGGCGTGAAGCGCTTTATGACATGGAAGGCAGCCGGGTTGGGCGTCTGACATCCGGGGGCTATTCTGTCGCGTTCGAGAAATCTATCGGGATGGGCTATGTGAGGCCCGATCTGGCAGAGGTGGGAACCAAGCTACAGGTCAAAATGCTTGATCAGCTTTGGAACGCCGAGATTGTCGAGGACAGCCCCTACGATCCCAAAAACGCAACGATCAGGGTTGACGGTTAAGTCTGAATCTCGGTGAACAGGCGCTGCACGTAGCTATGCAGCGCCCGTTTGCCGCGAAAAATACCGATGGCTTTGCCAATCAGGCTGGCACCGACAACCACCGCAAGCGCTGATGACAAAGGCACGCCAAGCGCCGCGTCCGGTGGCCAACCCCAATGAAACAATGTGAGGGCGACGGGAATGCTGATCAGCATTGCAATCGCCCCTTCGGTGCAGCCGCAAGGCCGGATCAGTTGTGCCAGACGATGTTCGGTCAGCGCGCGCTGCTCGGCGGGTAGGTGCGGTAGGTCGAGTTTGATCCGCCTGATCCGGTTGGTTTGCCTGACAACCTCCCACAGCTGATGGGGCTGTGTGATGTGGAGGTCGACCTGAGCCATCTAGCCGGCTCCGAAGAAAGCAAAGAAGATAATCGCGGCGACTAGGACGATAACGCCTGCCACGCCCAACCCGAACAACGGGTGTGGATGATGGCAGCGATGCCCCTGGTGTTTTTCGTTTTCCATGGCGGATCTCCCTACGTTACAGATAGGTCACGTGGCGCGAGGACCGCACGACACTGGATTGCCAGTTTGTCAGTAGCGGTTGCGCGATGCCCGGCGTTGCTGAGTTCATCAGGTTGCCGGTGTCCTCATTATGGCCCAGCAGGCAGGCGTGCCCGATTTCATGGGCCAAAAGCGCGGGCGGGCGTAGTGCGGGCCCTTCAATGGTGACGTAATTGTGGGTGCCAGACATCGAACAGCCGTTTGTTGTGCCCGGTTGGATGTCGTTGACAACAAATCCGACGATCTCGCCCCCGTAACCGATGACATTGCGCCAGTTGGAAGTGAACTTGCAGGTCTTTGTCACAAACTCGAACCAGCTGCCGTCCACCCACCAATCAGCAAAGAAGCCACCAGCGCCGCAATCCACGGTGATACTGCCGCCGGGCGGTGAAATACCCGATTCACAAAACCCGGTGAAGCGAGCGTCGATATTGCTGGTGCGGTCGTAGATTTCGATCACACTGTCCACCAGTGGCTGCAATTGGGCCTGCGTGGCAAGTGGGACATCATTGATGACCGGGATGACCACGCCGAAATACATCTTCTTGCGTGGGCGCACGCCCGCAAGGCTGAGGATGAAGTCAAAAATGCCGACAATGCGCCAGATAATCTCAAGCACCCAGTTAAGCACCGTGCGTATGATGCCGCCGATGATCGGAATAGAGAGGATCAATCCCACAATAAAGCCGATGACGTCCAGAATGACATTGACCACGGTACAGACAACGCGTGTGACCCATTTGCCAACGGTGACGACGACCCAGCGCACGACTTTGACGGTGACCCAGACAAGCCAGCAGAACAGTTTGTTCAGGCAGAGCATCCACCATTTGCAGCGCTCTTCGCGGCATCGTTCTTCTTGTCGATCTTCCCATTCTTCGATGGGGCGTTCGACTTGTTCTTCAATCCATTCGTGAATTTCGACACAGGTCCGACCCATGGCGCACCTCTCAATCTGCATTATGAAATATGTGGTTTCTAATGGCGAAATCATGACACAGGCTGTTTTTGCCGCCTATGCGGGAATTCCCTACTTATAGGAAAACACGTGTGTTTGGTTCAAAGTGGCGTCAAGCACCACGCAGGAGACCACTGAGATGTCAGAGAAAATCGCCGTCGAAAATGTGAATGTGCCGGGTCAGGTCACTAATGTGGGCCGGGCGAAATATGATGCGATGAAAACTGCAATGCTAAAGACGTTGCCCAAGACCTCTCCGGGAATGACAGCCAAAGAATCCAAGGAAGCTGCGAAGGCGCATCTGTCCGATGATCTGTTTCCCGAAGGTGCCACCTCAGGCTGGTGGCAGAAATGCGTCCAGCTTGATCTGGAGGCAAAAGGCCTGGTGATCCGCGAGGACACCAAGCCATTGCGGTTCTACCAAACCTAGTTAGATGGAGCGCTTGCGCTTGCGGCCATCAATTCGGCCATGATCTGGTTCATGCTCTCCGGCACGGTTTCCTTACTGTGATGCATGATGCTCATGTGTCGGTCGATGCAACAGCAAGCGGGTGGCGCTGCTGCCCTGCGTCATCAAAGTTCTCTGGGGCGATCCAGTTCTCAAATGCGGCCTTGATCCGTGGCCAGTCCTTGTCGAGGATCGAGAACCACGCCGTGTCCCGGTTGCGCCCTTTGTAGACCAAGGCTTGTTTGAACAACCCGTCGTAGGAAAACCCAAGCCGTTCCGCTGCCCGCCGTGATGGGTCGTTTAACGCGTCGCATTTCCATTCGTAACGCCGATAGCCCAGTTCATCAAAGACGCGCGCCATCATCAGATACATCGCCTCTGTGGCCATCACCGTGCGTTGAAGGGCAGGTGAGAACGTGATGAAACCCACCTCGGCGACCCCGTTTTCGGGCTGGATGCGCAGAAAACTCGCGACACCGACCGGATTGCCGTTGGATTTGTCGATCACGGTGAAAAAGAGCGGATCTTTGCTTTCACAGGCCCCTTGGACCCATGCGGCGTAGGCTGAGGCGTCCGAAAACGGTCCCGTTGGCATATAGGTCCAGAGCGTGCCGGTTTGATCCGCACTGAAAGCGGTATGCAGCGCTGCGCTATGGGTGGGTTCAAGTGGCACCACGTCACAGGTACGTCCGCGCATGGGTGTTTTGGGGATCGTTGCACAGCAGGTCCAGTTGGGCACTGGCGCGCCGATGGGTTGCCCCTGATCATTGTGATGTGTGCTCATGTGAACCTTTGTGGTGAAAGTTGTGCGATGGTAGGGGCGGGCAATTCTGGTGTCGCTCCACCGACGATATCTGCAAGTAGTCGGCTGGCCCCCGGCGCGGATTGCATGCCATAACCGCCTTGGCCCGCACACCAGACAAAGCTGGGGTCGGCACCATCACGCCCCAGCACAAGATTGCGGTCAGGCGCAAAGGTTCGCAGACCCGCCCAAGAGCTGATCAATCGTGTCACGGGTTCGGTCACAAACCCTTCATAACGGGCCAATCCTTCGGCCAGCACCATGTCATCGGTGTAGGCGTCATGTGGGGTGGTGGGGTCCTCTTCGGCTGGGGACACGATCAGCGCCCCTGCGTCCGGTTTGCAGTACCAGTCTTCGCCTGCGCCGAAGGCCATGGGCCAGCTACTCAGATCATGACCGCCGGGCGCGGGGATACGTGCCATAGAGCGGCGCAGAGGCGTGAACCCAAGCGGCACAATGCCTGCCATCTTTGCGATTTCGTCAACCCATGCGCCTGCAGCGTTGATGATGTTGCGAGCCTCAAAGGTTTCATTGCCCGCGACGACCTCCCAACCTGACTGTGTGCGCGTGATCGCTCTCACCCCGGATTTCACCGTGATCGCGGCGCCGTTGCTGCGTGCGATGCGTGCGAAGGTCTGCACCAGCTTGTCCGTATCAATGTCCCAGGCTGATCCATCATATGCGACACGGTCCACGACCTTATCATCTAGCACGGGGATCATGGCCTGGGCTTCTGCCAGGGTAATCTGCTCAAGATGCATGTCGTCAACGTCATGGGCGAAAATTTCGGCCAATTCCTTGGAGCCCACAAGCATCAGGCCACGCGGGCTAAGCACATCTGCTTCGCGGTGGAAATCACGGCTGGCTTTGTTTAGCTCTACCGTTGCAGGCTTGCCGTAGTTCTGCTCAAACATGGCCGCTGATCGACCGGAGGCATGATAAGCTAGCGCGTCTTCCTGTTCGAGCACCGTAACAGAGCCCAGCGCAGAAATTCGTGCAGCGGCTGAAATCCCTGCAATTCCACCTCCGATGATAAGAAAATCAATCATGCTTCTTCCAATCTGTCTGTCGCTGGTGCGGGGCTTTGGCTGAGGCGTGTGATGTGTGCGTAAAGCGCAGAAGTAAGCGTCAGATCGGCTGCCGCGAATGACGGTTCAAGCTGTGCGACTGAGCGTCCGGAGATAATCGGATGCGGCAGGCATGGATGGGCTGCGGCCCAGGCCACTGCCAATGTTGCCGGGTCGACGTTTTGTTCTGCGGCCAATGCAGCCAGTCCATTGGCCGCATCATGCATCCATCGCTGATCATAGCGCGCCTTGTAGCGGCTATCTTCGGTCAGCCGTCCCGTGCCGCCCTTGGCGTACTTCCCAGTCAGCAACCCGCCACCAAGCGGTGAATACGGGACAATCGCAATGCCCTGATCGCGGGCCATCGGGAAAATTTCGACCTCGGCTTGTCGTTTCACCAGACTATACATCGGCTGGATGACATCGATATTTGTACCAAGGCTGTGTGCGACCGCTTGTGCCTTCATCACCTGCCATGCAGCAAAGTTGGACACGCCGATATGTCGGATCAGCCCCTTTGATTGCAGCTCTGCCAGTGTCGCAAAGGTCTCTTCCAGCGGCGTGTCATCATCAAAGCGGTGCAAATAGAGCAGATCAACCTGATCTTCGTTCAACTGACGGCGAGAAGTGTCAAACATCTGGGTGATATTCTGGCGCCCCGATCCGCCAATATAGCCAACCTTCGTTGCCAGATAGATGTCATCCCGCGCTGCCTTGATCAGTTGACCCAGGATCGTCTCAGAGGCCCCATTGGTATAGGCTGCAGCAGTGTCGAAATGGTTGATGCCATGTGCGCAGGCGGCCGCGAACATAGCTTCGCTTTCGGTTGGTTCGGCGGTGCCGCCAAACTGCATTGCCCCAAAAGTCAGTCGTGAAATCGGCTGGCCGCTACGTGTTATCAGTTCTGTCATTTTCAAACTGTGGCACGCCTGTGATATGATGAAAAGACGTTGTGAAAGAGGGGTATCGAATTGGGTCGTGAAGCTGTTGCAGTCTGCCATTGGCAAGGTGAAATTGCCGAAGCCAAAGTGCATCTGGACAGCCGGTTCCTGCAACTGCGTGGGCAGATGCGGTTGGACCTGCCGCGCGATGCAATCCGCGCCGTTGATCTGGATGACGCGGGCGTTCTTGTCCGCACCCAAGGTGGCGATCTGATGATGGAGTTTGGCGCGGTTGAGGCGGCGCGTTGGCAAAAAGCCATCCTCAAGAAGCCGCCGACCTTGGCCGAGAAGCTGAGGATTTCGGCCCAGACGCCGGCATTTGTTCAGGGGACGTTTGATGATGCGCCTCTGGCTGAGGCTTTATCTGATGCAACGGTTGGTGATCCCGCAGACGCGATGCTCTTGGTTGCAGTGTTGCTGCGAGCCGATGATCTGCAACAGGCCTCTGATCTTGCGCTGGCGCACCCTGACAAGCACATCTGGGTGGTCCACCAAAAGGGCAAGGCTGCCGTTGTCGGAGATAGCACAATCCGCAGCCATATGCGCGGTCTTGGCTTTATCGACAGTAAGACAAGCGCGGTCTCTGACCAGTTGACCACAACCCGCTATCGGCAGCGCACATAGGCGTGATGCACTGCCACCCGGCAGGACGTTGACAAGCGTGCATCAGCATGGTCGCTTGCCCGTAATCGTCATAGGAGATGTCAATGACCTACGTGCCTGCCGAAGATCGCTATGACCGTATGGTCTATCGCCGCTGTGGTGCGTCCGGGGTAAAACTGCCGGCAGTGTCACTGGGGCTTTGGCATAACTTTGGCCATGACATGCCACATGAAACAAAGCAGGCCATGTGTCGGACGGCGTTTGATCTTGGGATCACGCATTTTGATCTGGCCAATAACTATGGCCCGCCACCTGGGTCGGCAGAGCATGCGTTTGGCTCTATTCTGGCCGAGGATTTCAAAGGGTATCGTGACGAGCTGATTATCAGTTCCAAGGCGGGCTATGACATGTGGCCCGGCCCTTACGGTGAATGGGGTAGCCGCAAATACATGGTTGCCTCTTGTGATCAATCGCTCAAGCGGATGGGCCTCGACTATGTCGACATCTTCTATTCGCATCGGTTTGACCCCGACACACCGCTTGAGGAAACCATGGGCGCGCTCGACTACATCGTGCGCTCGGGGCGCGCGCTTTATGCGGGGATTTCCTCCTATAACTCCGAACGCACGCGCGAAGCCGTCGCAATCCTCAATGATCTGGGTACGCCGTGTCTGATCCACCAGCCCAGCTATAATATGCTGAATCGCTGGGTGGAACGGGACGGGTTAAAAGACACGCTGAATGAATTGGGCGTCGGCTCCATCGCGTTTACGCCGCTGGCTCAAGGCATGCTGACTAAGAAATACCTTGGCGGCATCCCTGATGATAGCCGGGCCGCGCAGGACAAATCGCTGTTCCCATCGATGCTGACAGAAGAGGCGCTGGGCAATATTCGAAAGCTCAATGAGATTGCAGAGGCGCGCGGCCAGACACTTGCGCAAATGGCGATCGCCTGGGTTTTGCGAGACGGCGGGATCACAACAGCGCTGATCGGGGCCTCAAAGCCAAGCCAGGTTGAAGACTGTGCAGGTGCCATCGGCAATCTTGATTTCAGCGCCGAAGAACGGGCCTTGATCGATGAATATGCCGATGAAGAGCAGATCAACCTCTGGGCTGCCTCGTCCGAGCAGCAAGCTGGTGGCGCGGATCGCAAGAAATGATCCGCGACCCGATTTTACTGACGTGAGCGAGGATTGCGACATTGCGACCTTGACGTTTGGCTGGCACCACGAGAGTGCTATGCTGATTGACAGAGCTGGCGTTGCGATGGCCAGTACATGGCAGGGGTGTAAGAGGAACGATGTCGCCTGAGTTTTGGAATACTGCTGTTTGCCGCGCAGGCAAAGCGTCGGGCAAATGACTGCGTTGCCCATTGCCAAGCCCGGACAGGTGATCGGGCTTTTGGGGGGGTCATTTGACCCACCTCATGCGGGCCATGTGCATATCAGCAAGGCAGCGCTCAAACGGTTTGGGCTGGATCGGCTTTGGTGGCTGGTGTCGCCGGGCAATCCTCTCAAACAAAACGGCCCCGCGCCTTTGGCCGAGCGGATGCAGGCCGCTCAGGCCATCATGCAGCACCCGCGTGTCACAATTACCGATATCGAGGCACATCTGGGTACGCGCTATACCGCGCAAACCCTTGTGGCCTTGCACCGCCGCTATCCCGGCGTGCGGTTCGTGTGGTTGATGGGGGCTGACAATCTGGCGCAGTTTCATCGCTGGCAGGACTGGCGTTGGATTATCGAAAACGTGCCAATTGGCGTGGTTGCCCGCCCCGGTGATCGTATCTCGGCGCGTATGTCCAAGACTGCGAAAGTCTATGCCCAAGCCCGGATTCCGGGGCGGGCCGCCCATGTTCTGGGCCGGATGCCTGCCCCGGCTTGGGCTTTTGTGAATCTGCCGATGTCGGATCAGTCTTCAACAGCCATTCGCGCGCGGGGGGAATGGTGATGCGGGTCTCGCGGCGTGCGTTGTTGGCTGGTGCGGTGTCTGCTGTCGCGACACGCGCTTGGGCGGACGCCCCGCTGACCTCAATCCGCCCCATTGCCCGTGTCCCGAACAAGGATGCCGTTGCCCTGATGGTGGCGAATGCAGACCTTGCGGGCGAGGTTGGCGTTGTTGTGGTCGACACCGCATCAGGCGAAGTGATCGAGGCGATTTCAGCAGATACTCCCCAGCCGCCTGCCAGTGTGACCAAGACGATCACCGCACCTTACGCTTTGGAAGCGCTTGGGAGTGAGTATCGTTTTAAAACACGTCTGTTTGCTTCTGGGATCATTCAAAATGGAATTTTAGATGGTAATTTGATCTTGGCGGGTGGTGGCGATCCAAATCTCGTCACCGATGATCTTGCCCAACTCGCGCAGCGTTTGAAGGACATGGGGCTGCGTGCGGTCAAGGGTGACTTTGAGGTTTGGGACAGTGCATTGGTCAACCTTGATGAGATCGACAGCCAGCAACTCGACTATCTTGGCTACAACCCAACGATCACCGGGCTGAACTTGAACTTTAACCGTGTCCATTTCGAATGGAAGCGGATTGAGGATGCCTTTGAGACGGCAATGGATGCCCGGAGTGAGAACTACCGGCCCGTCGTGACCTCGTCGCGGATCCGTATCGTTGACCGCGCGAACCCGGTGTTCACCTACCGGACCGCTGGAAATGTCGATCAGTGGACAGTGGCAAAGGCAGCCCTGAATGACGAAGGATCGCGTTGGTTGCCGGTACGCAATCCGGCGCTTTATGCAGGACAGGTCTTTGCAACCTTCGCGCGGAGCCACGGGATTGTCTTGAAAACCCCGCAAGAGACAGCGGAAGAACCGAGCGGAACGCCCTTGGCAGAGATCGAGAGTCCGCCGTTGCCCGAATTGATGCGTTCAATGTTGCGCTACTCGACAAACATCACCGCCGAAGCAGCCGGTCTGATGGCCACATCAGTGCGCACTGGTCAGCAACGCGGGCTGCGCACTTCTGCTTATGGGATGGCGCGCTGGGCTGATGACCGTGCTGGCGGGATTGCCCCTTATCTGGTGGATCATTCCGGGCTTGGCGATCTGTCGCGGATAACGGCCGCGGATATGGTTCAGTTTCTACTGGCGCCTGACGTTGAAGACACGCTGCGCCCGATTATGCGGGTCGTCCCGCTGGTGGGGGAAGATGACAAGGTCATCGCAGGCGGTGCAGAGGTGCGGGCTAAGACGGGCACGCTGAACTTTGTCTCGGCGCTGGCGGGTTATGTGAAGACGCAGCAGGGCCGCAACCTTGCTTTTGCGATCTTTGCATCCGATCTGGAAGCGCGCGAGCGGGGCAAGCTGCAAGGCGATGAACGGCCACCGGGCGCGCGGTCATGGAACCGGCGTGCGCGGACATTGCAGCAGGATATCCTCAAACACTTGGCGGTACGTTTAGTCTAGCGTCAGATGCCGTGCGCGCGACCCGCGTTCAATGGCGGCGGCGTGCAGACGATCAAGGTTCAACTCGTCGCGAATCTCTTCCAGCATGCGCACTTCTTGCCCCGCAATGCGCCCGTCAGCCGCCGCAACATCGCAAGACAATGCATAGGCCGTCTCAAATAGGCGTTCCGGCAAGGCATCACGGATCAAACCAAAGAGCGCTTCTAGACCGTCTTCCTGTTCCAGCAGGTCAAAAACCATCTTGGACATGCGCGGCAGGCGTTCTGCATCATAGCCGGCAAACACAGGCAAGTTATTGATTGAATTGCTCATTTTCACCAGCTCTGCGGTGCGGATTTCCTCGTCAGAGGCCGACACGGCGATCATCAGCGCGGCAAGCGCATCCTGTGCGGTCATTGGGGCGTCTTCGAGCATGATCAATTCCTTTGCTTACCTTACCCATTTATTGACCCGACCCCCGTCTCGCAATAGGGAGTGCGCGTTGTGGGATCATAATGACCCCCTAAAACGATGCGAGACAACAGATGAGCAATTTGCGTGAAGCGGCGATGACGTCAAAGGCCTGGCCCTTTGTTGAGGCCCGCGCATTGCTCAAACGGTATGAGAACAAGACCCCTGAAAAGGGATACGTCTTGTTTGAAACAGGCTATGGCCCGTCTGGTTTGCCGCATATCGGCACGTTTGGTGAGGTGTTACGCACCACAATGATCCGCCGCGCGTTTCAGGTGATTTCCGATATCCCCACCAAACTGATCTGTTTTTCTGACGATCTGGACGGCATGCGCAAGGTGCCGGGCAACGTGCCGCAACAAGAGATGCTGGCGGAACATATGCACAAGCCGCTGACCACTGTGCCGGACCCCTTTGGCACCCACGAGAGCTTTGGCCACTATAACAACGCGATGTTGCGTCGGTTCTTGGATACGTTTGGATTTGAATACGAATTCTATTCGGCGCGCGAATTCTATCAGACTGGCCAGTTTGATGAAATTTTGCTGCGTGCTGCCGCCCGTTATGATGATATCATGGCGGTGATGCTAAAGTCTTTGCGCGAAGAGCGGCAAGGGACGTATTCGATCTTCTTGCCGATCCATCCAGAGACCGGTCGCGTTCTTTATGTGCCAATGAAGAACGTCGATGGTGCGAAGGGTGAGATCACCTTTGACGATCCCGATGGCCGCGAATGGACGCTGCCTGTCACCGGCGGCAATGTGAAGTTGCAATGGAAGCCGGATTTTGGCGCACGCTGGGCCGCCCTCGATGTTGATTTTGAGATGTACGGCAAGGAACATGCGACCAACACCGCGATCTATGATCGAATTTGCGAGATTTTGGGTGGGAAGAAGCCGAACCACTTCTCTTATGAGCTGTTTCTGGATGAGAACGGCCAGAAGATTTCGAAGTCCTCGGGCAATGGTATCTCTATCGATGAATGGCTGACCTATGCTTCGACCGAGAGCCTGAGTTATTTCATGTATCTCAAGCCAAAGACGGCCAAGCGGATGCATTTCGATGTGATCCCAAAGGCGGTGGACGAGTATCACCAGCAGTTGCGTGCCTATGCGACCCAAGACGATGCCGGGCGGGCGAATAACCCGGTGTTTCACATCCACGGACACAATGTGCCGGCCTCCGATATGGTCGTGCCGTTTGCGATGCTCTTGAACCTTGCCTCTGTCTCTGGGGCCGAGGACAAGGACACGCTGTGGGGCTTTATCCAGCGCTATGCGCCCGACGCATCAGCCGAAAAGAACCCGCAGATGGATCAGGCGGCAGGTTTTGCAGTGCGGTATTACAATGACTTTGTGAAGCCGACGAAGGTGTATCGCGCGCCCAACAATCAAGAGCGCGCGGCGCTGACTGATTTGGTAGGGCGGCTCAAAACTTGGGACGGTGGATTGGACGCGGAAGAGCTGCAAACCATGGTATTTGCCGTTGGCAAAGAGCATGGGTTCGAACCCTTGCGCGCTTGGTTTACTGCTCTTTACGAGGTGCTTTTGGGCGCATCACAAGGCCCACGCTTTGGTGGGTTCATAGCACTTTATGGTGTGGATGAGACGATAGCGCTGATCGAAGGCCGCTTGGCAGAGTAACGCAGTTTGCGCTAGGTTACGGTATGGACCGTGACGCCGTAATTGCCATCTACGACCGCCTGATTGCACAGCACGATGGCCTGACCCGCAAGGGCAAGGCTAACGCCTATACAGCCGTGAATGGCAATATGTTCAGCTTTGTTGGACCAGATGGAGAACTGTGTATCAGGCTTTCCAAAGACGACATCGCGACCTATGGCGATGCGTACTCAAACGACCCGGTCATCCGCTACAATAGTGTGATGAACGGCTATGTCGCGGTGCCAGACGCCCTATTGGTGGTCGAGGAAACACTGGCGGGGTGGTTCGCAAAATCAGTCGAATTTGCAAACGGATTGAAACCCAAGCCAACCAAAAAATGAAACTAATCTGCCGCCGCGTCCGTATCTATTCATATAGATTGGGACAGAAAGGCGTTTGGAATGCGTATTTTATCACTGGTTTTAGGGCTTTGGCTGGCGGCGACATCTGTATTTGCACAGGATTCAGATGCGATTGAGGGCGTTATCGCGAACCAGTTGAACGCCTTCAACGACCGCGACATCAATGAGGCTTGGCAATATGCCAGCCCGAACATCAAACGCTTGTTTGGCAACCCGGGCAACTTTGGCATGATGGTCCAGCAAGGCTATCCGATGGTCTGGGACAATGCTGAGGTGCGGTTTCTGGAATTGCGCGATGTGCGCGGCAACTTGTGGCAAAAGGTGATGGTGCGTGATGCACAGGGCGGTCTGCATGTTCTGGATTATCAGATGATCGAGACCGCAGACGGTTGGCAGATTAACGGCGTGCAACTGCTGCCCGCACCGGACGTCGGCGCTTAACGCGCGCAACAACTAACCCATCCCTGTTCCCACAATTGCGCCCGTCGGCGGAATGAAACACGCAAGCCCGACAGCGGTGTTGCGCGCCCCTACGTGATGGTGGTCTCAGCCCTGCTTCATCTTCTGCGCTTACCCCTTTGATGCGTCGCCCGGCATTTGCAACGGGCTTTTCGTAGTCATCAAAAGGGGCCATTTGCCATGAACAAAGCCATCACCGACGGGATCGTTTTTAACCCATTGCCGTTTTCTGCCGGGCTTGCGCTGTGGTCGTCGGGCGATGGCACGCCGGGGTCGAACAGCTATGCGATCAGCGGATCGGGCGTGTTTGTTGCGGCTGATCAGGACTTTTCAGGATGCCTTGAGGTACTCAAGACCGACGCCACAACGCGCGTGCGCTATATGGGCGAGACGCCGATTGAACCGGGCTGTTACCTTCAGGTTACTGCCCGGATCAAGGCGATATCGGGGCCGATGCCAGCGGTCAGCATCAGCGGTTGGGCCGGTCGGGCTGGTGGGATCGAATTGACCGGCGTGCCCGAAGTTGGCCCGTCGGTGCAACTGACCACCTATGGCGAAGTTGTTGAGGTCAAGGCGATCATTGCAACAGCGGACCGGTCCGGTGTGGATATGGTCTGGACCGGTGCAAACTATGGCCATCTGGGTATCAATCTGACTGGTCCGACGGGTGGTCTGGTGCGTCTGGACGACGTCACGATTGATGATGTCTCTTCGGTCTTTACCCGCGATTTGGTGGGCCTTGTTGATGTGCGGGATTATGGCGCAAAGGGTGACGGGGTCACCGATGACAGTGCGGCCTTCAATGCCGCTGATGCCGCCGCCAATGGCCGAACCGTGATGGTGCCCGCGGGTGACTATCTGCTCCAAAGCAATGTCACGATGGACAATGTCGTGCGCTTTGAAGGCCGGATCGTGCAGGCGCCGGATCACCGTTTCATCATGCAGCGCGATTTCAATTATGACACCTATTTGGCCGCGTTTCAGGACGAAGAGCTGGCCTTCAAAAAGGCCTATCAGGCGCTGATCAACTTTGCCGATCACGACTCGCTTGATCTGAGTGGTCGGCGTGTCTTGTTGACGGAACCTGTCGATATGCAGGCCACTGATCCATCCCGCATCCGGTTTGAGACCCGCCGCGTCATCCGCAATGGCCAGTTTCAGCCCAATGACAGCGCGGCGTGGGATCCGGTGCAGGTGACCTCTCAGGCAACTTATTCGGCCTCCAACGACAATGAGCTGACAAATGTGGCCAATATCGCCAACATCCCAGTTGGATCGCTGGTTGAAGGCAACGGCGTCGGGCGCGAGATTTATGTCACGTCGGTGAATATCGGTGCTGAGACGTTGGAATTGAGCAGTCCGCTCTTTGATGCCGAAGGCAGTCAGGTTTTTACCTTCACCCGCTTCCAATACATGCTGGATTTCTCGGGCTATCAGAAGCTGAGCCAGTTCATCCTTGATGACATCGAATTTCAGGGGCGCGGAGTTGCCAGCGGCATCATGATGGCGCCGGACGGTTTCACCTTTCATGTGCGCGATTGTTTTGTGAACAAGCCTAGGGACCGTGGCATCACTTCACCCGGACGTGGTTGTCAGGGTATGATGATCGACCGCTGCCAACTGATTTCGGACGAGCAGGCCGTACCTGTCGCTTCTCGTGTCAGCATCGGCTTCAATGCCAACGCCAACGACGTCAAAATCCGCGACAACCGGGTCAGCAAGTTCAAGCACTTCTGCGTACTTGCGGGGTCGGGCAGCTTGATAACTGGCAACCACTGGTTCCACGGCGATAATGAGGTGAATGGTGTGCGCATGGGGGGTATCGTGCTGACACTACCGAACCCCAAAAGCATCTTTACCGGTAATTACTGCGACAACAATTTCATTGAGTGGACCAATGAGCATAACTCATCACCTGCACTTGGCGCGCAGTTTTCATTTGGTGGGCTGAGCATCACCGGGAACATGTTCACAACCAATGATGTTGCCGATTGGTTCAACTTCATTGTGATCAAACCCTATGGTGCAGGGCATTTCATCAATGGATTTTCGGTGGTGGGGAACGTTTTCCGGTCGCTCAATGGACGTATTGACCGTGTCGAAAGCGTTGATACGACATTTGCCGATCTCGACTTTGGCCGCACGCGCGACTTCGACTTCTTCGGCAATACCTTTCACAATGTGAACGAACCAGCGCGAAACCCCACCCAACTAAGCCATGACCAGCAGACTGAGGCAACAACCTGGGTCATGGATACGGGCACGACATTGCCCTTTGGTGGCCGCGCCCGCAGCGTGGAAACTGTGTTGCCTCAAGGTGCGATCACCAATGCTGCATCAACACGTATCCATGATTTACCTTGGTCACAGGGCGAACAGGGGGTGGGCAATCGGTTCGTGCATCTCAACTGGAGCCAGCCCGTCAAAGGCGAAGTGCGCTATGCGGTGCGGATGGATCAGGTCACATAGGCAGATTGAGAAGCGATCAAGAAGGGCACCCTTAGGTGCCCTTCTTGACGTAGGGGCAGCAATGCAAATTGCGCATGTTCGGCATGCAGAATGGGCCGTTGTTAGGCGAGGTGATCAGGCCTAGTTGAAGTGTTGGGAGGACTGACAATTCAACTTACGAGGCACATGATGACACTTCGTCCCGACAACACTTTGATCTCCAACCGCGAAATGCTGCAGGAACTGGTCCTGATGCCCTTTCGCGCCATGGCGCGCTTGCTGGAAGGTATGACCGAGAGCAACTCGCGCGCGCAGGCACTGGCTGCTGTGAGCGCGATTCCAGAAGACGATCTGCGCGCCAAGGGTTTGACCCGCGCTGATGCAATCAGCATGGTCTTTCGCCACGACGCCTAAGAACAGAGACTAGCGGCTCACCTCTGACAGAGGTGAGCCGTTTGATTTTGGATTGCTGGGCGCTGAACCATTCGTGCAGCGCTCCGGCGCATAATCGCGTATCCTTGGTGCATGACGATTCTACTGACATTGATCCTGATGGTTGTCGCGCTCCTGCATTTTGCATGGGGTCTGTCGATCTGGATCCCGATCAGAGATGAAGAGCAGCTGGCGCGCACAGTTGTTGGCGCAAAGGGCGTGACCCGCATGCCCGGCACAATCCCCTGCCTGCTGGTCGTGGTCGCCGTGCTGGTGGTAGTCGCCGCGATTTGGATGCCGCATATGGCAATTGCGCGGTTCGTAATGTGGTTCGCCCTTGTTGTGTTTCTGGCGCGTGGCGCCATCGCCTACACCAAGATGTGGCGCGCGATGACGCCCGAGGAACCTTTCAACACATATGATCAACGCTACTACGCACCGCTGTGTGTGGTGATTGCTATTGGGTTGCTTGTGATCTTGCTCAGCGCTTGACCTGTGGCATAGCGCGAAGTTTCACCCAATAGCCCAAGACCGCGATGACCTCGCGCAGGCGGTGCTTGATGTGCCGGCCCGTTGGATCGGGGCAGTCTGCCGTTGCGTTTAGGCCAAAATGGCGGGCAACCATCAGCGCCCGGCGTGCATGATATGTGTCAGTGACGATGATGATCTCGTCACCTTTGGCCAATTGCGCGCCGAATTTGATGTTTTCAAGCGTATTGGATGACTGATCTTCGCGCTCAATCGCAGATTCAGCTACACCACCGGCGATCAGCAGGTCGTGCATGGCGTCCGCCTCGGAGGGCGGATGCTGACCCAGACCACCGCAAGCAATGATTTCGGCCTCTGGGTTTGCGTGCCACAGTCGGGCGGCATGGGCTGCGCGCCGCCGCAACGTGGGCGATGGGCCGTTTGGCCAGACAGCGGCACCAAGGATCAGGATAGATTGCATACGGTGTGGATATCCGATGCCCGAGCGATTACGAAGCGCCATATATGAGGCGAAAATTTTTTGACAACACCGATTTGGCAGAATAGTGGAAATTGACAAATGCAGATAATCGGATGTTAGGCATCTTGGATTCATCTGCATTTTCATCATGATGCACGACAAAAGCGGCTGCGGACAATGATCCGCGCCATCAAGACAATTCAATGGGGGACAAGCCATGACCGATTTTCCAGCCGGAACCTACACACCATCTGCCGATATGGCCAAAGGCGCACATGCTGATAAGGCGACATATGACGCGATGTATCAGGCATCGATCAACGATCCTGAAGCGTTCTGGGCCGAGCATGGCAAGCGGGTCGATTGGATTAAGCCTTTCTCGCAGGTTAAGAACACCAGCTTTGCCCCCGGCAATGTTGATATCAAATGGTTCGAAGACGGCACGCTGAATGTCAGCGCCAATTGCATCGACCGTCATCTGGCAACACGCGGTGATCAGACGGCGATCATTTGGGAACCCGACAGCCCCGATGATGAAGCCCTGCACATCACCTACAAAGAACTGCACGAGAAAACCTCGCGCATGGCCAATGTCCTCAAGGAAATGGGTGTGGGCAAAGGCGACCGCGTCGTCCTTTACATGCCAATGATCCCCGAAGCCGCCTATGCGATGCTTGCCTGCACGCGTATTGGCGCAATCCATTCCATTGTCTTTGCGGGTTTCTCGGCTGACGCTTTGGCCGCACGTATCAGTGGATCACAGGCCAAAGTGGTGATCACAGCCGATGGTGCGCCGCGTGGTGGCCGTGTCACCAACCTCAAGGACAGCGTCAATCAGGCCCTGATCAACGTGATGCATGACTGCAAATGCCTCTGCGTGAAACGTACTGGTCAGCAGATCGCGTGGCGACCAGAAGGTGACTATTGGCTGCACGAGATGGCCGAAACTGTAAGCGCCGATTGCCCACCAGAGGAAATGGCTGCCGAAGACCCGTTGTTCATTCTTTACACATCCGGCTCTACCGGGATGCCCAAGGGGGTGGTGCATACCACCGGCGGCTACCTCGTTTATGCGTCGATGACCCATCAATATACGTTCGACTATCATGACGGCGATATCTTCTGGTGTACGGCCGATGTGGGCTGGGTCACCGGCCACAGCTATATTGTCTATGGCCCGCTGGCCAACGGTGCGACGACGCTGATGTTTGAAGGGGTGCCAACCTACCCTGACGCGGGCCGGTTCTGGCATGTCTGTGAAAAGCATAAAGTGAACCAGTTCTACACTGCCCCCACCGCCATTCGTGCACTCATGGGGCAGGGGGATTCCTTTGTCGAGAAATACGACCTGTCGGATATCAAAGTGCTGGGCACTGTAGGTGAACCGATCAATCCAGAGGCCTGGAACTGGTACAATGACGTCGTTGGCAAGGGCAAAGCACCGATTGTCGACACATGGTGGCAGACCGAAACCGGGGGTCACCTGCTAACACCACTGCCTGGCGCTACTGCCACAAAACCGGGTTCTGCTACGTTGCCGTTCTTCGGCATCAAGCCGGTGATCTTGGAGCCGACGACAGGCGAAGAAATTCACGACACTGCCGCCGAAGGTGTGCTTTGCATCAAAGACAGTTGGCCTGCCCAAATGCGCACCGTCTGGGGCGATCATGAACGGTTCGAGAAAACCTATTTCGCCGACTACAAGAACTACTATTTCACAGGTGACGGCTGTAAGCGCGATGAGGACGGTTACTACTGGATCACCGGTCGCGTGGACGATGTGATCAACGTATCCGGCCACCGCATGGGCACGGCAGAGGTGGAAAGCGCCTTGGTCGCCCACGCCAAAGTGGCCGAGGCTGCGGTGGTTGGCTATCCGCATGACATCAAAGGGCAGGGTATCTACGCCTATGTGACCTTGATGGGCGGGCAGGAGCCATCAGAAGAGCTGCGCAAAGAGCTTGAGGTTTGGGTCCGATCCGAGATTGGCCCGATTGCCAAACCTGATCTGATCCAATGGGCGCCGGGCCTACCCAAGACACGTTCCGGCAAGATCATGCGCCGCATCCTGCGCAAAATTGCAGAGGATGATTTCGGTGCGCTGGGCGATACGTCTACGTTGGCCGATCCATCCGTTGTGGATGATCTGATCGAGAACCGGATGAACAAAGGCTAAGACGGCGCCAGTAAGACACCAAAAGCCGCGCTATCATGCGCGGCTTTTGCGTTTGGCCGTCTGGCATCTTGACGGCTTCTCAGCCATCAAGGTTGCGGCGCTCCCTGCGCGAACGGAGAAACACCATGCAGATCGAACCCTTCGGCGTTGAGCTTTGGATGAACGAATGGGAGACCAAATGTGAATGGAACCTAGCCGAGACCTGCGTTGAAAGCCTGACCATTGATCAACTCCTCCAGCTCTCAGGCAAAAACGATGCGGATCTCTCTGATCTACTGACGATGAAAATGACCTATGGGGCGATTGAGGGGTCAGAGCGGCTGCGGCACGCGATTACAGGTCTTTATGGCAAGCAATCTGCGCAAAACATCGTGGTCACCCACGGCACCATTGGGGCCAACATGCTGGTGCATAAGACGCTGGTTAGCAGGGGTGATCAAGTTGTCGCTGTGGTGCCGACCTACCAACAGCATTATTCGATCCCTGCCAGCATCGGGGCTGAGGTGGCACAACTAAGACTGCGCGAAGAGGATGACTGGCAGCCCGATTTGGACGCGCTGCGCGACCTGATGACACCGCAAACCAAACTGATCGCCCTCAACAACCCGAACAACCCGACCGGGGCGTTGATGGATCAGGCATTGCTGGAACAGATCGTGGTGATCGCCAGAGAGGCAGACGCTTGGATCCTCTGCGATGAGGTCTATCGCGGCACGGATCAGGCCGATGAGGGGCTGACCGTTTCAATCGCGGATCTCTACGAGAAGGGTATCAGCACGGCAAGCATGTCCAAGGCGTTTTCGCTTGCCGGATTGCGTTTGGGCTGGATTGCCGCGCCGGAGAACCTGATCGAAGACATCATGATCCACCGGGACTATGACACGATTTCGGTAGGGATGATCGATGACCATTTTGCTACTCTGGCCTTGGAAAATAAGGCGGCAGTGCTGGCGCGCAGCCAACGGATCACGCGCGGCAACCTGTCGATCCTGTCCGATTGGGTGGATGCAGAGCCGCGCATAACATGGATCAAGCCAAAGTCCGGCACGACTGCGCTTTTGAAGTACGATGCGCCAACACCCTCGCGCCAGTTTTGCATTGATCTGTTGGAAAGCTCCGGCGTCTTACTGACACCGGGGTCTGCCTTGCAGATGGAGGGGTATCTGCGCATCGGCTATGCCAACAATCCCGACATCCTGAAGGAAGGGTTGTCACGCATGTCCGCATTTCTTGCGAAGCTGACGTGAAACGCTAGTTGCCAGCCTTCACATTGACCTGTTCGCCTTCCAGCACCTTCACTTCGCGCTGTGGGAACGGAATGCTGATGCCGTTTTCCTCAAACGCGTCCCAAAGGGCCAGGAACACATTGCCGCGGATATTGGTCAGACCACCGGTGGGGTCCCGTATCCAGAACCGCAGGATGTAATCTACCGAACTGTCGCCGAACCCCACGATGTGGCAGACGGTCGGGCGGTTCTTAAGAACGCGATCCACGCTTTGCGCGGCCTCAATGGCAATGCGCCGTACCTCATGCGGGTTGTCGTGATAGGCGGTGCCAAAGTTGATGTCGAGGCGGACAAAGTCGTTGGAATGCGACCAGTTGACCACCTGCCCGGTGATCAGGTCTTCGTTTGGGATCAGATATTCGCGCCCGTCGCGGGTGACGACCGACACGTAACGCGCACCCAATGAATTGATCCAGCCAAAGGTATCCCCAAGGCTGATCACGTCGCCGGGTTTGATGGATTTATCCAGCAGAATAATCACGCCCGAGACAAGGTTTGAAACCACCTTTTGTAGACCAAAACCAAGGCCGACACCGATGGCGCCGGACAGGACCGCAAGCCCGGTCAGATCGATCCCAAGCGCGCGGACACCAAGAAAGAACGCGGCTCCATAAAAGGCAATCTGCACGCCTTTGACGATCAGCACTTGCATGGAGGGGCTGATGTCTTCGTTTGATCTGATCCGCGATGCGGTGGTTGTGGTAAAGAACCGCGCAAGCGCGATCAAAACGCCGAGGATGACCAACCCCTGCACAAGCAACAGCAAGGAAAACCGGATGTCGCCGATCTGGAAACCAATACTATCAAGAAGCCGTTCGGCCTCTTCCAGAAGTCCCAATATCTGCAAAGTGGCCCAAGTCCACGCCCCGTAGCGGACCATTTTGCGCAGAAGCGGGCTTTTGATAAGGCGTGTGCCAAAGACAATGGCCAACCATGCAAAGGCAAGTGTGCCGATGATGCTCAACAGGTAACTGCGGCTGTTCCATGTGTACTCGCGCATGGCATAGATCACCGCCCAGATCAGGACGACAAAGAAGATAGCGCGCAGCCGTTGATGGACCACGACTAGAATGCGCATCCGCCACTTGGGCCAATTGGCCCGCGCGCCCATCCAGGCCCGGATGCGCGGGCCCAGGATGGCCCGCAGCACATGGGCCACAAAGAAAACACCTAAGGCGATCAGCAGTTGATAGAAATTCCACGGGCGGAACATGCTCTCGACAAAAACCTGCCCTTGCGAAAACAGATCACTGCCGATGCTGATCACCTCATCTAATGGCGCCTCAGCTGCATCATTGTCGGGAGTGCTTTCGTGAATGGCCATTATGGTCCTGAGTGGTTCGTTCTATCGGAAGGGTCGCATGGGGCAGGGGGTGTAGGCAAGCGGCGCAATTCTGCCACTCAGAGGGCAGATTTAGGGGGTTTGGTGCTCTTTTCTTGTTTGGATCGCTGTCTCGGGCTAACAATTTTGTAACCATCATTCCGGGAAAGAGCCGATCATGGATATGACCATTATTTTGTTACTTGTCGCGTCCGGCGCACTCATCGTGCCGTTCATTGGCGGAGATGACGATGATGATGCGGAAAACAGAGACGAAATTCGCGGCACGTTGGGTGATGACGATCCGCTAGATGGGACGGATGGCAATGACTCTATCTTTGGATTTGACGGTGACGACACTATCAATGCTGGCGCCGGTGTTGACTTTATTAACGCAGGTTTAGGCAACGATACAGTCAATGGCGGCGATAACCGCGACACAATCGAAGGCCGTGCAGGTGACGATACGCTGAATGGCGAGGGCGGCAACGACGAGATCAGGGGCGGCGCTGGCAACGATACCATTGATGGAGGCTACGGCAGTGACGTTGTGCGCGCCGGTCGTGGTGATGACGAAATTTCCGGTGGGTTTGGGGCGCGTCTGATCGGCGGTGAATTGATCAATGCAACGGATCGTACTGACACGTTGCGTGGTGAAGGTGGGTCCGATACCATCTACATGTGGGGCGGTGGTGGTCTTGCATCCGGAGGGTTGAGCAGCGATGACCCCGTCGACAATGTGGACGAAAAGGACACGCTGATCTTGGTCACCGGCGAAGGTGAATTGCGTGACGATCAGGGTACCACGGATTTCTTTGCTCTCGCCAATCTGGACAACGATGAAGAGACATTTGCGACCATTACGGAATTTGATCCATTTGAGCATCGGATGATCTTGACGATTGATGCGGCGGGCATGCCGCCGACGACGGCCGGTGTTGATTTCACACTGGAGCAAACAACGATCAATGGTGTGAACGGCGTCCTTGTCACCGCCGTGCTTGATGATCCGACATCAATCGATGACGACGACTATGAAGCGTCCTCTGCATTTTTCCGTGGTTTGGTTCTCACGTCGATTGACCCGGACGATCTGGATATTGAAGTTGTGATGACGAATGCCGACGATACCGATTATTTCCTACCGGAAGACACGGTTGAAGTGGTGAACGGATTGATCCCGGCCAACCCTGCGACATAAAGCCGTGTCAGGTACTTTCCGTGCCTGCCCTTGCAGCTATGCGCCTGCCTGTGTATCTGATCCTCTATGAAAAAGGTTTTTGACATGGATGATCGCGCACGGCTGCCTTGGCGGTTCTTTGGTGCGCGTGGCACGATCCTAGCCCGCGGATAAATTTAGCCGTTTCCGCACGCCTGACGACCACTGACATTTTGATACGGGAGAGGACAATGTCCCCCAAAACGCTCTATGATAAAATCTGGGATGCGCATGTAGCCCATGAAGCCGAAGACGGCACTTGCTTGCTGTATATCGACCGCCATCTGGTTCACGAAGTGACCAGCCCGCAAGCCTTTGAAGGGCTGCGCATGGCAGGCCGCCAGGTGCGCGCGCCCGAAAAGACCATTGCGGTGCCAGACCACAATGTGCCCACCACACCGGGCCGTGACGACCCAAAAAACATGACCGAAGATAGCGCCATTCAAGTGGCCGCCCTGGATACCAACGCCAAGGAATTTGGCATCCACTACTACCCTGTTTCCGATGTTCGTCAGGGTATCGTGCATATTGTAGGCCCAGAACAGGGTTGGACATTGCCCGGCATGACCGTCGTTTGTGGTGACAGCCACACGGCGACCCACGGTGCCTTTGGTGCTTTGGCCCACGGCATCGGCACGTCTGAGGTAGAGCATGTTCTGGCCACGCAAACGCTAATCCAGAAGAAATCCAAGAACATGAAGGTCGAGATCACGGGCAAACTGCGCCCCGGCGTGACCGCAAAGGACATCACCCTGTCTGTCATTGGTGCAACTGGCACCGCCGGCGGCACAGGATATGTCATTGAATACTGTGGTGAAGCGATCCGCGATCTGTCCATGGAAGGCCGCATGACGGTCTGCAACATGGCGATTGAAGGTGGTGCACGCGCAGGGCTGATCGCATCCGATGAAAAAACCTATGAATATTGCAAAGGTCGCCCACATGCGCCGAAGGGCGCGGCTTGGGAAGCAGCTGAGGCCTATTGGAGAACGCTCTATACCGACGAAGGCGCGCACTTCGACAAGGTTATCACGCTGAAGGGCGAAGACATTGCACCGGTTGTGACATGGGGTACGTCACCAGAGGACGTGCTGCCAATCTCAGCAGCGGTGCCCGCTGCCGATGATTTTGAAGGTGGCAAGGTTGGTGCGGCGCAGCGTTCGCTTGACTATATGGACCTTGAGCCGGGTACGCCCTTGTCCGAGATCAGTATCGACACGGTCTTTATCGGCTCTTGCACAAATGGCCGGATTGAAGACCTGCGTGCAGCAGCGGCCATTCTCAAAGGCAAGAAAAAGAAAGACGGGCTGCGCGCCATGGTCGTGCCCGGTTCCGGTCTGGTCCGTGCGCAAGCCGAAGAAGAAGGGCTGGCGCAGATTTTCATTGATGCCGGTTTTGAATGGCGGCTTGCAGGCTGTTCTATGTGTCTGGCGATGAACCCCGATCAGTTGGCGCCGGGTGAGCGGTGTGCGGCGACGTCAAATCGCAACTTTGAAGGCCGTCAGGGTCGGGGCGGACGCACCCACCTGATGTCACCCCAGATGGCAGCTGCAGCAGCGATCACTGGCAAACTGACCGACGTTCGGGAGATGATGTAATGCAAAAGTTCACAAAACTCAGCGGCATCGCCGCACCGATGCCTTTGGTCAACATCGACACTGATATGATCATCCCCAAGCAATTCCTGAAAACAATCAAGCGCTCAGGTCTTGGCGTGAACTTGTTTGACGAGATGCGCTATGATGATGACCGCAATGAAGTCGCGGATTTTGTGCTGAACAAGCCACAATACCGCGAGACCCAGATTTTGGTGGCTGGCGATAACTTCGGCTGTGGATCATCGCGTGAACACGCACCTTGGGCCATTGCGGATTTCGGGATCACCTGCGTGATCGCGCCGTCCTATGCCGATATCTTCTATAACAACTGCTTCAAGAACGGCATTTTGCCGATTGCTTTGCCGCAAGAGCAGGTCGATGTGCTGATGAAGGACGCTGAAAAGGGTTCAAACGCCCGGATCGAAGTGGATCTGGACGCGCAGACGATCACATCATCAGATGGTGAGGTCTTCAGCTTTGAGGTTGATCCGTTCAAAAAGCACTGCCTGATAAACGGCCTGGATGACATTGGTCTGACCATGGAAAAGGCCAAGTCCATCGATAGTTTCGAAGCACAGGCCAGCGCCGCTCGCCCTTGGGTGTAGCCAAGTCAGAATAAGAACAAAGGGCCGCGCCTCAACCTAGGTGCGGCCTTTTGCGTTCCTGCTACTGTCTGCGAACGGTCGGCAAATTTACTACATTCGGTTGCATTCGTGCATCACTCTTTCCACAAAGCGTTCCCGGTGCGCGGTTTCACGCTTCTGTTTATTGATGCGTCCAAACTGATTGCGCAGTATATTACCAACAATAAGAATATGACGCCGATCATGGCCACACGGACGAATTTACCGTGTGACTTGTCTGCTAGGCCTTAAGAGGGATAATACGCATTGCTGACGCGACTGCCCGGAGCAATTGTCAGAGCCATCATGGTCATAATGTTGATCGTGCTGCCATATGCATTGTTGCCAAGCAGCAGCGGCAACAGCACGCAGATTGTCACCCTTGTGGCGATCTTTGGCGCTTTGTTCACCATCGTTGAATATAGCTCGAAAAGCCCAAGTCTGGTTGAATTTCGCGACGCCCCCCCGTTCAATCGGGTCCGCTTCTCGGCGCTTTTCGCTACTGTTTTTTGCCTTGCGATCATTTTTCGCGGCGGCGATGCGCCATCGGCGATGTCGGCACAGTTTCAGGCAAGCGGGTCGCAGATCGGGCAGGCAATTGATTTCCCCTATTCGCCTGTGCGTCTGATGGTGCTGATGATGCCTGATGGCACTGACCCAGAGGTGATTGCGCGCCTGCGCGATGCCGCAGGCCTCAGCTATCTTGTGGCGGTGTTTTCGGTGATCTGGTTTGTCATCCTGTTGCGCCTTTATCATTGGCCGCGCCGGACAGAGGCGTTCAACGTCTGGATCAACCTGCCCACATTTGACCCCACAGCGGGCGGTGATGTTGTCAAACGCCTGCAAAGGGACGGTCGCGTTAACATTATCTTAGGATTTCTGCTGCCCTTCTTTGTTCCAGCGGTTGTGAAAATGGTAGAGCGTCTGGGCACGCCCATCAATCTTGACAATCCGCAGACCTTGATCTGGACGGTATCTGCATGGGCCTTCTTGCCAGCCAGTATTCTGATGCGCGGTGTCGCCCTCAGCCGTGTGGCGCAGATGATCCTGTTGCAACGCGAGAAATCGCACGATCGCACCGCTGGGCGCGCTGGCCCCTTCTGATTATTATGCTTGCCGCTGGTGCGGCATCGGCTGACACCTATCGCATCGCGACATTCGCAGCACCGCTCAGCCGTGATGGGCCGGGCTTGTTATTGCGAGATCTGATCAAAGGCGAAGACGCTACGGTCAAGGCAACCATTGACGTGATCGCACACATCGCCCCAGACATTCTGGTCCTGACGGATTTTGACTATGATCTTGATGGCGCCGCACTCGCCTTGTTTGCCGATAGGTTTGGTGCGCAATTCCCGCATCAGTTTGCCTTGCAGCCCAATTCAGGCATGCCAACGGGGCGGGACATTGATGCCAATGCCAGGTTGGGTGATGCCCGCGACGCGCAGGGCTTTGGGCGTTTTGCCGGTGATGGCGGCATGGCGATCCTATCACGCTTTCCGATCCTGACCGAAGATGTCGTGGATCATTCAAAACTGCTTTGGGCCGACCTTCCGGGTGCGATTTTGCCGCAAACGGCGGCCGGGCCTTTTTTTGATGAGGGCACGTTGGCCATTCTCCGACTGTCTTCGACAGGGCACTGGATTGTCCCGGTTACCTTGCCGGACGGCCTGCCGGTTTCGCTGCTCGCTCACGCGGCGACGCCACCTGTCTTTGATGGTCCTGAGGACATGAATGGCCTGCGCAACCGTGATGAACTGCGTCTTTGGCGGGCGGTGCTGGACGGCAGGTTTGGCACGGCACCGTCAAGTTTCGTTGTTGCGGGCAATGCCAATCTTGACCCATCAGGCGGGCAGGGGTTCTCTGAAGCTATGGCCGGTTTCCTGTCCGACCCACGTTTGCAGGATCCATTGCCCGGTCAGGCGACGGCTGATTGGCCTGACGATGATGCGGGTAATCTGCGGGTCAGTTATGTTCTGCCTTCACGCGATTGGACAGTGACCGACGCGGGCGTTTTTTGGCCCGCGCCGGATGATCCTCAGGCGGCGCTATTAGGTGACGATGGGCTGGCGGCTGGGGTTCACCACCTTGTTTGGGTGGATATCAGCCGGTAGGCCTGCCAGCATGACCTCATCCAAAGGTGTGGCAATGAAACCTGGCAGCAGCCGTTTGAATTTGGCGGCGCTGATCTGATGCGGCATCTCGTAAAGGTAACGCATCTCGCGCATCTCGCGGGCCAGTTCCCAGAATGGCGCCAGCACGGTCATGATGGCCCAGGGAAAGCGCGAAATCTTGATTTGGCGCCCCATCTTTGCCTGCACAGCCGCCTGAAGCGTGTTGATCGTGAAGGCATGGCCCGGAAAAGGCACGTCTTCAAACGGTGCCAGCACACTGCGCTTTTCGGCCAGTTGGACAGCCGCGCGGGCCCAATCGGGAACATAGGCATAGGCCTGCAATGTGCCCGGGTCTGATGCCGACGTAAGCGTGCCCTTGGCGATGTTGCGCATCACCAGCATGCTCATGATATCGCCATTGCCTGCGGGGTCGATGAAGTTGCCAGCGCGTAGGACGATTGTGGGCACACCAGCGGCGCGATAGGACTCTTCCATTTCAATACGCACGCGGCCCTTTTTGGTAAGTGCATTCTGCGGGGTCGTTTCGCCCAAGACCCCCGGCTGATCACCATAATTGTAGACATTGCCGGGGATGATCACGGTTGCGCCGCTGGCCTGCGCGGCGGCAATCACCTGACTTGTGATTTCGGGGATCGTGCGTTCCCAATCATGATAGGCAGGTGGGTTAAGCCCGTTAACAATCACATCCACGCCTCTAGCCGCGGCGACCATATCGCCTGAAGTGCGGTCGTACTGCCGGACTTCCCAGCCTGCATTCCAAAATGCATCAGTGGCACGGCTGCCGATCTTGCCGGACCCACCGAGAATAAGAACTGTCTGTCGCATCTGATTGCTCCTTCATTTGCGCATGAGGGATAGATGAGCCAAGCCTGCTATTAAATAAATTGTATGATTGTGCAGATCATGTATTCATAAATGAATGGAAAAAACGCTCGACGCTTTGGATTGGTCATTGGTGCAGGCGTTCCTTGCGGTTGCAGAGACAGGTAGCCTGTCAGGGGCTGCGCGGCAGTTGAGCACAAGCCAACCGACCCTTGGACGGCAGATCAAGGCGATGGAGGCCCAGCTTGGGGCCGAGTTGTTTCGCAGGCAACCGCGCGGATTTGCGCTGACCCAGACAGGTGCGGAACTGGTGACCCCGGCGAAGGCAATGCAGAACGCGGTCCGCCAGATTGCGTTGACGGCTGCCGGGCAGCAGGCGCGTTTGGATGGCACCGTGCGCATCACCGCCAGTGTTGCGACATCGGCCATGCATCTGCCCCCGATCATAGCCAAGATACGCAGACTTGAACCGCAGATTGCCATTGAACTGGTGCCCAGCGATGACAGCCGCAACCTGCTATTTCGCGAAGCGGATATCGCTGTACGGATGTACCGGCCAACCCAGCTTGATCTAGTGACCCAGCATATTGGCGACATCGCATTGGGGGTGTTCGCGGCGAAAACCTATCTGGCCGAACGGGGCACGCCATTGTCACTTGCCAGCATCGCTGATCATGATGTCGTGGGCTACGACACCCATACCCACATCATCGACGGCATGGCCCTTGCAGGCATTCATGTGGACCGGAATCGGTTCAAAGTGCGCTGTGATGACCATATTTCCTATTGGGAACTGGTGCGCGCAGGGTGTGGGATCGGGTTTGCACAGACAAACATCGGGCGCCGCGACCCGCTGGTGGATGAATTGATGAAGGATATTCATATCCCGCCACTTCCCATTTGGCTGACAGCACATGAAGCCATGCGTCAAACGCCACGTGTGCGCAGGGTCTGGGATCTGCTCGCAGAGGGGTTGAAGCCCTTGGTATCTTGAACCCAGCGCCCCATCGCGCTAGGGCCTGTTCAACCTATTCAAGCAAGGACGTGACCCATGGCTAACCCTTCCCTTTTGATCCTCGCCGGCGACGGTATCGGCCCCGAAGTTATGGACGTGGTGAAGCGGATCATCAGTTGGTTCGGCGACAAGCGCGATCTGACTTTTGATGTGTCTGAGGATCTGGTGGGTGGTGCCGCTTATGATGCGCACGGCGTGCCGCTGCATGATGACACGATGGCCAAGGCGCAAGAGGTGGACGCGGTTCTACTGGGGGCCGTGGGTGGCCCAAATTATGACGATCTTGATTTCAGCGTAAAGCCAGAGCGCGGCCTGCTGCGCCTGCGCAAAGAGATGGACCTGTTCGCCAACCTGCGCCCTGCCCAGTGCTTTGATGCGTTGGCCGATTTTTCCTCGCTTAAGAAGGAATTGATCGCTGGTCTTGATATCATGATCGTGCGCGAACTGACTTCTGGTGTTTACTTTGGTGAACCCCGCGGCATCCATGTTGAGGACAACATGCGCGTTGGGATCAACACCCAACGCTACACCGAAGCCGAGATTGAACGTGCGGCCCGTGCTGCATTCGAACTGGCCAAGAAACGTGGCAACAAGGTCTGCTCAATGGAGAAGGCCAATGTCATGGAGAGCGGCATCCTGTGGCGCGATGTGGTCAATGAAGTGCATCAGGCGGACTACGCCGATGTCGAGTTGAGCCATATGTACGCCGACAATGGTGCCATGCAGTTGGTCCGCGCTCCTAAGCAGTTTGATGTGATCCTGACGGATAACCTCTTTGGTGACATCCTGTCTGATTGCGCGGCGATGTTGACCGGCTCGCTCGGCATGTTGCCATCAGCGTCTCTGGGCCTGCCGATGGCCAATGGACGGCCCAAGGCGATGTATGAACCGGTCCACGGCTCTGCCCCTGACATCACAGGTCAGGGCAAGGCGAACCCCATTGCTTGCATTCTGTCTTTCGCCATGGCGCTGCGCTATTCCTTTGACCAGGGTACTGAAGCGGACCGTCTGGAAACTGCCATTGAAAAGGTTCTGGCGGATGGTGCTCGTACGGGCGATCTGATGGGTCCAGAAGGCGGCACACCGCTTAGCACGACAGAAATGGGTGATGTGATCCTTGCTGCGTTGGATGCGAGCCTTTGAAACGGGGCGTAGCCCTCGGTGTGGTAGCGGTCGGCGTCGGCGCGCTTGCTGCATTGGGTGGTTGCGAAATCGTGGCGGTTGGTGCGCTTAACCTGATTGAAACCACCCGGTTCACTGTGGACGGTGAAACCCTCTACATGAGCGGTGAAATCAATAGCAAGACGGATGAGCAGTTTGCTGCAGTCATTGCAGCGAATCCTCAGATCACAACGATTGTTGAATGTGATGTGCCGGGTTCGCTGGATGATGACACGATGATCCCGCTGTCCTATCAGGTCCGCGCGCTGGGCCTGAACACGCATCTGACTTCGCACAGCCAAATCGCCTCTGGTGGGGTGGATTTCTTCCTTGCAGGTGTCGAACGCACCATGGAAGCTGGCGCCCAGATTGGTGTGCATTCGTGGTCTGATGGCACCAGCGAGGCCAAAGACTATCCGCGTGACGCCCCTGAGCATGAGGCGAACCGCAAATACATCGCTGATATGCTGGGCGATGATGCGTTCTATTGGTTCACGATCTACGCAGCCCCTGCGGATGACATTTATTGGATGCGCCCTGATGAGATCGCCGAATACGGCATGCTGACGGCCCCTGTGACGCACGATAGCGCCTACGTCTGCCCATCTGAGTCCTGAGCGAAAAGGAAAGATCATGTCACCCAATGTCAAAGGTGCTTTGTTCGCGCTGCTCGCCTTTGGCATTTTCTCGACCCATGACGTGGTGGTGAAAATTCTGGGCGGGATCTATTCGCCATTCCAGATCGTGTTTTTCAGCGTTTTGCTCAGCTTCCCGCTTGCGATGATCATGCTGATGCGCGACGGCAAACCGGGTACATTGGTGCCCGTGCACCCTTGGTGGTTGGCACTGCGCACGGCCGCCGCCTCGGTCACCGGGGTGAGCGTTTTTTACGCATTCTCGGTCCTGCCCTTGACGCAAGTCTATGCCATCGTTTTTGCCACACCATTGCTGATCACCATCCTTGCGATCCCGGTTCTTGGCGAAAAGGTGCGGTTGCGCCGTTGGATGGCTGTCTTTGTCGGGCTGGCGGGCGTGATGGTTGTTTTGCGGCCCGGCCATACGGACCTGACACTGGGCCACCTCGCCGCCTTGGTTGGAGCATTTGGCGGGGCCTTTGCATCCATCGTGGTGCGCAAAATCGGGGCCGTGGAACGGCCAGCCGTCATGCTGCTTTATCCTATGATGGCCAACTTTATCCTCATGGCCTGTGCGTTGCCCTTCGTCTATGTGCCCATGCCGATTGAGCATCTGGGATTGCTTGCCGTCATCGCGACCTTTGCATGGTTTGCCAGCCGCCTTGTGATTGCAGCCTATCAGTCCGGTGAGGCCGCGATCATCGCGCCGATGCAATATAGCCAGATCATCTGGGCTAGCATCTTTGGCTATGCGTTCTTTGGCGAAACCATTGATCGGCCTACGGCGATTGGCGCGGCCATTATCATCGCCAGCGGCATGTATATCGTGCTCCGTGAAAGCCTTGCCGGCAATTCCGAGAACACGCCCGTGTTGCGCACCCGGTCGCGGGCAGAGACGGGCACAACCCCGCGAATGTCACTGATGATGCGCGTGGCAGGGCGCACGCCGCCGCGTCAGGACGACTGACGCGCCTCAGGTGGGGCAAAGCTGTGTGCATCGGCCCGGTTCCAGCGTTCGGTAAACCCGTGATCATCACCGGTGCCTTCCAGCAGAAACCCTTCTGGCATGTAGGTGTAGACGTCATTGGCTTCGGTCATGGTCCCGTCGCCACGCCGTGCCATGAAGTGATAAGGCAGGAAATCACACGGGTTTTGCAATCCCGCGGCCCCCGCCATTTCGCCCAGCGCCTTGAGCGTGTTGTTGTGAAAGCGCGCCACCCGCTGGCTTTTGTCGCCCACGTTCAGCGCCTTCTGGCGCAGCGGATCTTGCGTGGTGACGCCCACGGGGCAGTGATTGGTATGGCAGGCCTGCGCCTGAATGCAGCCAATGGCGAACATATACCCGCGGGCAGAGTTGCACCAATCCGCCCCCAGCGACAACGCATGGGCGATATCAAATGCACTGACCAGTTTGCCAGCGGCCCCAATCTTGATCTGATCCCGGACACCTGCACCGCGCAGCGTGTTATGCACAAAGCTAAGGCCTTCAACCATCGGCATGCCCATGTGGTTTGCAAATTCCAACGGGGCCGCACCGGTGCCACCCTCAGAGCCGTCGACGACGATAAAATCCGGGATGATCTTCGTTTCCAGCATCGCCTTGACCATGCACATAAATTCGCGCCGGTGGCCGATGCAGAGTTTGAAGCCAACAGGCTTGCCGCCGGATAGGTCGCGCAACTGACCCAAGAACTGCATCATCTCCATCGGGCCGCTGAACGCGCTATGGGCGGCGGGCGAGACGCAATCGACACCCATCGGGATACCACGTGCCTCTGCAATTTCCGGTGTGATCTTGGCGGCAGGAAGCATGCCACCGTGGCCGGGTTTGGCCCCCTGGCTTAGCTTCACTTCAATCATCTTGACCTGATCAAGGGCTGCACGTTCAGCGAATTTGTCAGGGTTGAAACTGCCATCATCGTTGCGGCAACCGAAATAACCAGAGCCGATTTCATAGATCAGATCGCCCCCGCCTTCGCGGTGATAGCGGCTAATCCCACCTTCGCCTGTATCATGGGCGAAGCCCCCAATCTTGGCGCCTTTGTTCAGCGCCGAAATGGCATTGGCCGAGAGCGAACCAAAGCTCATCGCGGAGATATTATAAAGCGACGCCTTGTAAGGCTGCTTGCAATCCGGGCCGCCAACGGTGACGCGAAAGTCGCTGTTATCAAAATGTGTAGGCTCAACCGAATGGGTCAGCCAGTGATATCCGGCCTCATAGACCCGCTCTTGCGTGCCGAAAGGGCGCTTGTCCTCCGCCCCTTTAGCGCGCTGGTAAACAAGCGAGCGTTGTTCCCGGCTGAAGGGTTGTTCGTCTTGATCGCTTTCGATCAGGTACTGGCGAATTTCGGGGCGGATTTTCTCGAACAAAAACCGGATGTGCCCGATAATGGGATAGTTGCGGGTGACGGCGTGGTGGTCCTGACTGATGTCGCGCAGGCCGACGAGTGTCACCAAAGCGAAAATCACAAAGAGGACAAAGACCCAAGGCGCCCAAAACCCGACACAGAATGTAATAACGGCCAAAACGGCCACAATCACCAGCGTTGCATATCGCTGCAACGAGATTAATTCACGCAAAACTATCCCTCCGTTATCAGGCTTACCTTAGGGTGCTGATTTGGATAGCGAAAGATAGTTTATATGAGGTCAAAAATCGGCTGTGACGCCGGGCAAATCAAGCGCTTTGATCAATTCGCGCAATTCCTGCCGGGCAGCAACATTTGAGATGTTCATCCCCTTCACCCCAATGTCGCGCAAGTCCAACAATGTCAGGCCCCGCGGAAAGAGTTCGCGGAAAATCACCCGCTCATTGAAACCAGGAGCAGTACGAAAGCCGATGCGTTTGGCAAGTTTGGTGATGACGCGCTGCATCTTTTCCTTGTTCACCATAGCCTGCGCGCCCATGCGGTTGCGCACCACGATCCAGTCGATGGGCTTCAGGCCGGCTTGACTGCGCAACTGCCGCGCATTCCAGACCATTTCGGAATAGACCGAAGGCCCCGTGATCTCTTCGCCGTCACTGTCCACATGGGCCAGCAGATCGAAATCAACAAAACTGTCGTTGAGCGGGGTAATCAGCGTATCGGCCAATGAATGGGCAACCTGGCTCAGCCGAGTATGCGAGCCGGGGCAATCGATGAGGATAAAATCGGCAGATGATTCCATCTTGGCCACGGCCATCGAAAGCCGGTGATCATAGGCGTTTTCGCCCGGCTTCAGCGTCGTTTGGTCAATCTCGGGCAGGTCGTGATAGGCAGGGGTCGGCAGGTCGAGGCCTTTGCTGGCCAAGAACGATTGCCTATTCTTGATGTAACGCCCCAGTGTTTTCTGGCGCAGATCAAGGTCCAGCGTGCCAACCTTATGGCCCATACGGGCCAGCGCCGTTGCCACATGCATCGAGACCGTAGATTTGCCTGCACCGCCTTTTTCGTTGCCGACAACAATTATATGCGCCACTGCATGGCCCTCACCATTTATGTCTTTGTACCACTATATGATGTGGCCTGCATGGATGAAAGCACGAGGCGACACCGAGCGCGTTCTTTTTCGCGCCGTCTTGACAGATGGCCTGCGAAGGCGCATGTGCCACCTAACCGACGCAAGCTGCCGCGTGAGCAGAGCGAGACGTACAGTCTGTCGCAAGGCGTCGTTTAAACTTCAGGTTCCCACATCACGCAGGGGTCCCGCGCCACATCGGCGCCCGGACAATGCGGTCTTGGCTGTCAGCATATTGGCGCAACCTTGCACGGGTTCACGGCCTTTATGCCATGGGCCAAATGATATGTGCGGGCCAGATGCCCGCAAGAAATAGGATATCCATTCATGGATTTTGACATGCTGGGCCTCGCGCCCCGATTGATTAACGTACTCAAAGAACAAGGGATCACTAATCCCACCCCGATTCAAACCCAAGCCATCCCGCACGCCATGAATGGCCGCGACGTGATGGGCCTTGCGCAGACGGGCAGCGGCAAGACTGCGGCCTTCGGTCTGCCAATGATCCATTCGCTGATGAAAGCGGGTGTAAAACCCAACCCGAAAACATCGCGCGGTCTCATCCTCGCGCCGACGCGCGAATTGGCCAAACAAATCGCCGACAACCTCACGGCCTACACCAAAGGCAGCCACCTGAAAGTGGCGCTGGTCGTGGGTGGGGCTGGGATCGTGGCCCAGACGAAACGTCTGGCTGGTGGTGTCGACCTGCTGGTTGCAACGCCCGGTCGTTTGATTGACCTGCTGGATCGCCGCGCTGTGCGGTTGGACGAAACTATCTATCTGGTCCTCGATGAAGCTGACCAGATGCTCGACATGGGCTTTATCCACGCGTTACGCCGCATTGCGCCGCTGCTGGCCAAAGATCGCCAAACTATGATGTTCTCGGCCACGATGCCAAAACTGATGGGCGAATTGGCGGGTACGTACCTGACCGACGCCGTGCGCGTGCAGGTGAACCCTCCGGGGCAGGCGGTGAAGAAGATCAACCAGTCGGTGCATTTCGTGGCACAAGCGGCCAAGACCGACCTGTTGGTGGAATTGCTCGACAAACACCGTGATGAGCTGGCGATTGTTTTTGGCCGGACTAAGCACGGCTGCGAGAAGCTTTATAAGGTGCTTGAGAAGAAGGGCTTTGCGGCTGCTTCCATCCACGGCAACAAATCCCAAGGGCAACGGCAACGCGCGCTAGAGGCTTTTAAGGCGGGCAAGACCCGCGTGCTTGTGGCAACGGATGTTGCGGCGCGTGGGTTGGACATTCCCGATGTGCGGTTTGTCTATAACTACGACCTGCCGAACGTCGCTGAGAACTATGTTCACCGGATTGGGCGTACCGCGCGCGCCGGGGCCGATGGCAGCGCTGTGGCGCTGGTGGCACCAGATGAAATGATCGAATTGCAGGACATCGAGAAGGCGATGAAGGAGAATATTCCTGTCGCCTCTGGTCGCCCTTGGGAAATTCAACCCGGTCAGAAAAAGCGGCCCAACGGTGGCGGCGGTCGTCGCGGCGGCGGCGGCGGTGGCAATCGCGGTGGTGGGCAGCGCGCTGGCGGCAATCCGGGCGGCGGTCAGGGGAAACCTGGTGGGCGTCGTCGCGGTGGCGGCGGTGGCCGTGGGCGTGGAAAGACGGCGGCGTAGGGCGATCAGAGTTTTGAAAAAAACTCTGCCCCAAAATCTTTGAAGATTTTGGTGTCACCCGTATTTGCGAAACGCCTCCATCTCAACGGCGAGCCTCATGTGAAGTTCTGAAAGGCGGGTCATTTCGGATTTGCGCTCCGCCTCATCCGTCAGGGTTTTGAGCTTGTCCTGCGCCTCTAGTATCTGGCGGCGCAGCACGACAACAGGCGACTTCGCATCCGCCTCTTGCATCATTCGGTGCAGCACGGCGTTTTGCGGATCATCCAGATGTGCCAAAGGCTTGCCCGCACCGGGCAGGTCTTTGAATTCACCGCGTCGTTCGGCGTTTTCCACAATCTGATCGATTAAACCGCGTAGCGGGTGGTCCATGGCATGCCCCTTTCATTGCCATGAATATAGGCACGCAGTCGCATTGCCGCAATTCAGGTGGCAAAGCTCTTGGCAGAGATTGCGATATCGCCCCAGCGATCCTCGGCAACGCCTTCAGCGGTCTGCGCGCAATGAACCACCCATTGCGCACCTGCTGCATATTCCAGTTTGATGGGGTGAATGGGACGTGGATTGGGCGAGGTGTGCGCCAGCACCACCTTGTTTTGGTGGCGCACCGCGCGGGCCAACGCAGTAACGCGTGGATCATTGTCGGTTGATGGCGCATGGCTCAATTCAAACCTGCTTTGCGCCTTGGCAATCAGATCACGGATCGTCTTGGACTGGCTTTCTATCAGCTTTCCAGCGGCGCGACGCGCGGCCTGCATCCGTTCAATTTGTGCCAGAGCAGGGTGGGGGTTGGCCAGCAATAGCCCAATCGCCTCGGCCTCATCCTCGGTCAAGGCTGTCAGCTTTGTGCGATACTCAAACCCCAACTCTATCCCTCCAAGAGCACCTTGATGCACAATCACGGGCAGCCCAGCTTCGGTCATGGCATCCAGATCTCGGAGGATCGTGCGTTGTGAAACTTCAAGTTCATCCGCCAAGGCCGCACTGGTCATCCGCCCCCGGTTCTGCAGCAAAAGCAAGCATTGCAATAATCGGGCACCGCGCATTTTTCGTGATCCATATATGACATTAGATGTCATATATGGGGCGATAGTCAGTGCAAAACGTCAAGGAGTTTTGCATGCCGCAGGTTGAAGTCCAACGCCATATCAATGCGTCGCCCGTGCAGGTCTGGGCGGTCCTGACGGACCGAACAACACTTGTCAATGGTTCTTTCGGGATCACCCGGCTGGAAGGAGATATCGCACCAAATGCCCGTCTGGCCCTTTATACAGAGGTCGCCGGGAACAGGACATTCAAGCTTCGGGTGACAGCCTTTGATCCGGCTCACAAGATGGTCTGGCAAGGGGGGATGCCGCTTGGGCTCTTTGCCGGTACCCGCAGTTTTACCCTTGCCGAAACAAACACCGGGACGGATTTTCATATGAAAGAGGTCTTCACTGGTCCACTGGCGGGGATGATTTGGAAATCCATGCCCGATCTGCAACCGTCATTTGATACATTCGCCCAAGCGCTAGAGCAGCACGCAACAGGAGAGACCTGATGAACACAGTGACCTATGGCACAGGTGAAGCAGACGATCCCTGGACCTTGAAAACACCCCCATTGAGTTCGGAATTTCAAGTTTGGCGCAAACCGGAAAGTGACCCACCCGCGGTGTTGGTTCAGGTGGGCAAGACGCAGTTGTCCTATCAGTTGCGCGCCATTGAAGACGCGCATGCCTGGCTGCTTGAGGTAGGCGACTGGGTTCCGCTGGGCAACGCCGACGAAGGCAAGCCCGTCAAGGAGGGCACGTTAGAGGCATGGGCGCGATCGGACGACAACCCGGTCGGCGGCTACTATGGGTTACGCAAAGGCTATCGCGGCCGGTTTGCGAACTACGTGGGGCCAGTGTTGGAACTGCTGGGGTTGGCCGAATTGGAACATAACGCGCGCAACAATCGCATCCGCGCAATTGCAAAAGACTAACCCGCCGATCACTGATCTTCTGTCAAAACAGGCGCGGTTTGAAATCCGTTTCGCCAGATAACAAGACAGAGGACCGGATGGTCAAATGTCGTCATCGCGTGGGGTTGGTTGCTTGCATGAAATGACGTCATTCCAGGATGCAAAATTTGCGGGGCCTCACCATCCTTCGCAAAACTGGCCTGCCCCGCGAGCACAAGATAGATTTCTTCACCGGGGTGGTGATGCCACGGATAATGCAGATGCGGCGGCATATAGACCGCCCACATCCACAGGCTTTCGCTGGTAAACGGCCCGCCGTTTCCAATGATGGAATAGCAACCAAAGCGATCAAGGAAATCCTGCCCGATATGCGTGCCTTTGTAGGTTTCACGCCATTGGGCTGTGGCCCCGACCGCAATGATGGCATCGCGCAGGTCGGGATACTGCGTGGTTGCTAACGCGGTTTCACTGGCGAGAAGCGCCGCCGCAGGGATGGAGTGCGGATCAACGGGCTGCGGGATGACGTCATGCGGAAACGCCGCAAATGCGCGCGTGTCAGGGTGATCGTCATACGCCATGCGAGCGAATTTGAGCAGTACGTCCTGATCTGAGGTCGGCTGATACATCGTTTCCCTCGTGCCGGTGATGTCACCTTGAAATGACCGCGAGGCGATGGCTGTCCTGAAAACGACTTCTGGCTCAGGCTGCTGCACGCCAAAGACAAACGCAAAACGCCGCCCCCTTGGGGCGGCGCTTGTAATCCGTAGGGTGGGTAAAACCCACGCAGGTCTTAGAAACCCAGACCGGCGTATTTGTTCTTGAACTTGGACACACGGCCACCAGCGTCCATCAGACGGGTGGAGCCACCGTTCCATGCAGGGTGAACGGATGGATCAATATCCAGCGCCATTGTGTCGCCTTCCTTGCCCCATGTGGATTTCATCTGCACCACTGTGCCGTCGGTCATTTTGACGTCGATGATGTGATAGTCGGGATGCGTATCTTTTTTCATGATCGTAATCCTTACGCTTCGGCGCCCTTAGGCGCTTTGTAGTTAGTAACCTCTGCGATACGTGCGGATTTACCGCGACGCGAACGCAGATAGTACAGCTTGGCGCGACGCACGCGACCACGGCGAACCACGGTGATGCTGTCGATGTTGGTGGAGTGCAGCGGGAAAACACGCTCCACACCTTCGCCAAAGGAAATCTTGCGCACTGTGAAAGATCCGGCAATGCCTTTGCCGTTCTTGCGGGCGATGCACACGCCTTCGTAGTTTTGCACACGGCTGCGCGTGCCTTCGGTCACTTTGTAACCGACGCGGATGGTGTCACCCGCTTTAAAGTCGGGGATTGTGGCCCCAAGTGCGGCGACTTGTTCCGCTTCGAGTTGTGCGATCAGGTCCATCTGAAACGCTCCTTTAAAATGCTTGCGGTTATCCGCAATGTTTCTTTCGTGGCTCAGAGCTCTGCGTCGTTACCGGGTCCAGTTGCCTGCCCGCCAGAGATGCGTCATCATTTCTTTGTTGTGGTTGTCCGGCCTGACTGGTGAGGACTGCACCAACGAAGGTGCTCTCATGATCCAGTTGGTTCCATAAACCAACACCCGGAATCAGCAAAGCTGACCGGGAATGCTGCCGTATAAGCGCACAAGGGTAGTGGATCAAGTGGTTTTGGGGCGTCTGACGGGGCGATTGTTGGGGGTGATGTGGTTCAGTGCGCCGTCGCCGTAAGATTGGGTGACTTCAGAGATCACAACGTGAAATCCGCCGTACCATCTTTCGTACTGTTTCTTGGCTTCAATGTGCGATGGATGCGCCGAGAACGCCTTTAGAGCGGCCTGATTGTCCCAGTAGTACATGGAATTTCGCGTTTTTCGGTCTTCACTGAACCAGTTTTCCTTGCCCAAAAATCCGTCGGTGTCCTCGGCTGCTTGTGCAATCAGCTGGTCTAACCGGAAGAATTCATCATCCAGATCGGTTTCTGTGAAAATGAAGCTGGCCGTGAGCACTACTTTTCCTTCTGCGCCAACTTGTGCGCCGCCCAAAGATCATGCCGCCGATCTCGTGTGATCTTCTCTGACATTTCACGTCGCCATTTGGCGATTTTAGCGTGGTTACCTGACAGCAGTACATCGGGTATTGAATGGCCCTCCCACTCAGCGGGTTTGGTGTATTGTGGGTGCTCTAGTAACCCCGAAGAAAAGCTTTCTTCGACCGCACTCTCTGCATTCCCCAACACACCCGGCAGCAAGCGCACGGTCGCATCGATCATCGCCTGCGCTGCAATTTCGCCCCCGGTCATGACAAAATCACCAAGGCTGACTTCTTGAATGCCAAAGTGTTGCAACACCCGTTCGTCGACACCTTCAAACCGGCCGCAAAGCATTGTTACCCCGTCCATACGCGCCCAATTGCGCGCCATGGCTTGATCGAAACGCGGGCCGCGCGGTGAAAGATAGACCAAAGGGGCAATGCCCTTTGTGCCGCTGCGGGCATCTTTGATCGCTTTTTCAAGCACATCGGCACGCAGCACCATGCCAGCGCCGCCACCAGCGGGGGTGTCATCGACATTGCGATGCTTGCCGATGCCATAGTCGCGCAGATCGTAGGTCTGCAATTGCCACAAACCATCCTGCAACGCCTTGCCAGTCAGGCTTTCGCCCAACACACCGGGGAAGGCTTGCGGAAACAGCGTGATGATCTGTGCGGTCCACGATCCGGCAATATCCGGCGTGTCTGTCATCAACTCACGCGGTTTCAGCGTAGGGCGGACGGCGATGCGGCCTGCGGATCTTGGTGGCTTGCTCAAAACAACCCCTCTGGTGGGTCGGCAATAATGCGCCCGCTGGTCAGATCAACGGTGGGCACTGCGGCTTGGGTGAAGGGCAGCAGAACGGTGTCAGACGCGCCGGGCACGATAACTTCGAGCAGGTCACCCGCGCCATGGTCCATAACGTTCTTGACGGTGCCGAGCGTTGCGCCACCGGCATCCAGCACGGTGAGGCCGATCAGATCGTTGTAATAGTATTCGTCGTCGGGCAGCGAAGGCATAATACTGCGATCCGCATAGAGGTTCACATTGCGCAGGGCGTCAGCGTCCTCTTTGGTCACAACGCCATCAAAGCGCGCGGTAAAACCGTTCTTTAACTGACCTGTCAGAACCACCTGCGCAAAGGCCCGCCCATCTTCGGCATAAAGCGGGGTGTACTCTGCAATTGCTTGGGGGTCGGCACAATAGGACTTCAGGCGCACTTCGCCCTGAACGCCAAATGCGCCTGAAATAGCACCAACAATGACACGATCATTCATTCGCTCAAATCCACTCCGACGCAGATGTTTTCAAC
>NZ_FREV01000002.1 GCF_900143545.1 Loktanella sp. Alg231-35
AGGTGTATAAGAGACWSGCGCAGTAGGGCGCTGAACTCATCCGCGCCTGCCTTGTCGCCGGACACGATTGCGTGGGTAAAGCTGCCATAAAATGCCGGGCCGTTGGCAACGGAATAGTCGTTTTGCCGTGCGGCCAGTTTGCGCACCTCATCAAAGGCATCCCGCACGGGTTGGGCTGTAAAGCCAAGCGTTTGCATGCGGATCGACCCAAGCGCGGTATGGCAAGCGATTTCAAGCGCGCGCACATCGACGTCTTTAGGGGCTTCCGCGCAGAGAGTGATCGCTGCAAGGATGTGCGCCTCGGCGTCTTCCATGGCACCCTGGAACAGGGCCCATTGACTGACGGCAAGATAGTTTTGAATAGCCGGAATATGCTGCTGGGCCAACCGCAGGTGGTCGGTCAGAAGTGCTGGGTTCCGGTGTACCGCGTCTGCGTGATGCTCTTGCAGATGCGCGGCCAGCTGACTGTGATAGTCGATGCGCGTGCTGCGCAGCATGCCTTGATAGGCGGCCTGATGCAAAAGCGCGTGTGCAAAGCTCCAACTTGCCTGGTCATCCTTTTGCAGTACGCCCTGCGCGCGGGCCTTTTCCAGATGCGGTTCAAGCGGGCCCGCGTCCCCTGCAATGGCATCAAGCATCTCCGCGTCAAACTTACGTCCGATGACAGCTGCGCATTGCAGTACAGGTTTTGAGGGGCCTGTCGCGTCGATCTGGTCGGCAAGCAAATCCATCAATGAGCCGGGAATGGTCGACGATTGGTCCGCTGCCGTTGGTTTGCGCTTTGACAATTGTTCAAGAAACAGAGGAACACCGGCTGCTTTGGCAATCAACTCGGCCCGCTCGTCTGCGTCGGCCTCGTCTATTGATAACGCGTCCAGCATGACCCGCGCCTCTGCATTGTTCAACGCGTCCAGCGGGATCATCGTGATCGGCAAGGCCCCAAGGTATTTGCCGATTTTTGTGTCCTCGCGGCTGGTCATGAGGATCTGGTAGGCTTTTGAGGCATCGCTTTGCAGGATATGGACCAGCACGCCAAAACTCGCGTTATCAAGCCAGTGCAGGTCTTCGAAGATCATCAACCCTTGCGGCAGCACAGATTGAATAGCCTGCCACAGGCTGTCCTCGATCAGTGATTTCAGCGCGACATTGGACTTTTCCGTCAGCAGACGTTGCCCTTCGGGCAGGCCAAGTGCGAGAGCAAGGGCTTGTATCGTTTCACTTGAAAGAGACCCAAAGCACCGCTCCAGATCGCTGTATTCAGGCAAGGCCGTCCCGGTTTTCTGCATGAGCCATTGGGTGAACGGTTGATAACTGGCGCGGATATGCACGCCGTCAGCCGCGAATTGCGCCTGATCTTTTTCGCCGCGTCCGATATGCCGCACAAGTGCGGATTTTCCGATACCCGCCTGACCGATCAGCAGACAGGGATCATCGCTGGCAGCGATTCGGTCCTGTTCGGCCTGACGTCCGACAAAGATACCGGATTGGTTTTGATTGGCAGCGGGTGTTGCGGGCAATGGCCGAAAGAGTGTTTGCGCCTCGGCAAAACCTTTGAGCATCTCACCAGAGAATTCTTCCAAAGCTATGCCGCCACGCAACAGATTGCGCGTGCTTTCCGCGATCATCACGGTGCCGGGTGTGGCTTTCTCCTGAATGCGCTGGGCAAGGGTTGTGACCATCCCGGTTGCCCGCGGCAGGTTGTCTCTGCCGGTTTCGGCGCGCACGGCAACCTCACCTGTGGCCACGCCGATGCGCAGCTTGATTTTGCTGTCTGGGTTGGCGCTGGCGTCGATTTTTGCAATTGCGTCAAGGGCGGCCGTAACCGCCTTGGAGGCAGATAGCTCATCCGCGCGGGAAAGCCCGAAAAGGGCGACAACACCGTCGCCCAGATATTCGGTCACTTCGCCGTCATGGTCACGAATGACGGCATCACATTGCGCATAAAAGTCCTCCAGCCAAAACTGGAGATCTTCTGCATCTGCGGTACTGGCCATGTCGCTAAAACCCACGACGTCCAGAAAAACAGCCGTAATCTGCTTGCGCTCGCCCCGGCCTTTTGTGGCGGTGGCGCCTGCTGGCTCACTCATTTACTTCCCCTAACACTTCCCGAAAGCCACTATATGCGTGTTTTCTCAGCTTCCAAGCGTGCAATGCGACCGCTATCGAAAGGGTTGGAGAGTGTCCAGCTTGTCCAGATGCGGAAAGCGCCGGGTAATTCGTGCCCTTCCGAGGCCGCCGGGTTGTTCAATCGAAGTGGCTGCGCGACCATTTTGCCAGCTGGTAAATCGGCCAACGTGGCGTCTTCGACGTCGATTTGTGCATGAATACCAGCGCCATGTGCAGCCGTCAGACCGAAATCAAGGTTGGAGAATTGCCATCTGCCAAACTTGTTTTTGGTCACGACAACTTGATTGGCCAGTCGGTCCACCGCGCCTAGCGTCGCATAGTCTGTCATGGGTCGCGCCATATCACGCTGTGCATAGGTGCCGGACCAGATCGGCGAACCGGAGGGTGATTTCACCGAATAATGCCGGTTGCCCATGCTCAGTTGGCCCATCCGTTTGTTGTAGCCATAGCCCCAAATGCCGGCGAGTTGCGGCAGTTTGCTGTTGAGATAAAGGTTCGGCAGATAGGCGTAGGCCCCGTCATGGCCTTCGACCTGCACATAGTTAATGGCGACAATCGCTTCGTAATAATTCCGGAACCCGAACAGCTTTGGCATGATGGTCGGGCGCACGCCCATCTGTTGGTTAGCCAGAATAGAGACCGGGTGTTTGCCATCCTTTGTGATCGCCTGTGGGTGCAGGGTCATGCCTTCGGGTAGGCATTTTTCAAGCTCCTTCGCGTCAACCGCGTGGAAGCTAAAGAAGCCGTCCAGCTCACCCACGCCAAAGAACGGCGTCAGCGGCCAGTTGGCATTCTGCGCGTAAGGGCTTTGCAGTTTGGCGGCATCCGTTGGGCCTGCGTCGGGGGCGATGTCACCTTCGCCGACGATTTCGATATCGGCCCCGGTCAAACCACGTGCCGCGGAAAGGCCCGAGATTGTTGCCGCCTCAACGCAGCCTGCGTTGATGCCGCAGCGTGTCCAGTCACCGGCGATATAGAGGTTTTCAAACCCTGTGCCATCAGCAGGCAGACGGTATTTGACCGATCCCGGAACTGACAGGACATAGCGCTCGGAGCCATAGAAATTTTCGCGGAAATACTGTGCTTTGAATTTCTCGGGTCCAGTTTTAGCGCCTTGGGCGTGTAGCAGGGACATATCGAATTTGCCTGCCTTCTTGGCTCCCGGCCACATCTTGACCAGATCATTGTTAGCCCAATCCTTAACCTGATCCACGAAGGGGACAGTGTCGACGCCTGCGTCATGCGCAGGGCTACAGAAATAGGCGATGGATTTGGGGCCGGGATCGGCCCAGTCTTCGCGCACGATCAGGTCAGACATATCTGCCCAAGTATCAAGTGGCTCGACAAAACCGGTGATCACGGTTTTCAGATCGGCAGGAATATCGCCGATGTTGTGCTTAGCCACCAGATCGTTCCAGCCCATTTCGGCGGCGGTCTTGTCCACCCAGAACTGTGCGGCATGGGTCGCTACGGTGCCGACCTTTTCCATCATCATCTTCCAGCGGTTGCTTGCGGCGACCAACTCACTGGCCATATAAGGCATTGAGCCGAGAGAGGCACCAAGGATGACTTCGTCGAAATCCTCACCTTTCTTCAATGCGTATTTACGCCCCTTGGGGGCCTCTTTTTCACATTCAAAATCAACGCCATCTTTTTCCAACTTCTTGCCGTCGATCAATTGGTCCCAATGCGGTTCTGACGGCCAGCAGGGCAGGTCTTTGACGGTGACGAAGGGGTGATACTCTTCGTGCTCTTTTTTCAGCGCGGCCTGTTCGACCATATCGATGCGGTCGATGTAGGTTTTGGTTTCGTCCAGCGCCAAATGGGTGGCTGCGTTGAAGAATTTGAACTTCACGCCACGGTGCTTGAGCATCTGATAGTAGGGCCCAAAGATGGTGTCGCCCATGCCCGCCATCATCTTGAAAAACAGCGACCCCTTGTAGGTGAATGCAAGGCGCAGCAGCCCGCGAATGGCCGTGCCCGCGCCGACGCTGCGGTGATCTGTGACGCCAGCAGGATAGCCGAAGACATAGTCATAGCAGCCACGGAACACGGCAGAGTAAACCGCTTCCTGGCTGGCACCATAGTGCAGCAACCATTCGCTGATCTCCCAATCGTCAATCGCGTCAAAGCCATCGCGGAACAATCCGTTGTCGATGGTGCCTTTGAAGAAAGCCATTGAGAGGCTGACAAGGTATTTCAACCGCCGTGCTTCGTCGGACAACATACCTTCGGGGAAGGCTTCTTCGTTGAACCAGTTCTGCGCGTGCCCGGTCAGCGCAGCAAGGGTTTGGGTTTGGCTGTCTGTATGGTCGAATGCGTTGTCAGACAGTGATTTTGCGTAGTCGCGAAGGTGGTGCAGCGGAGACGCCTTCTTCAGGTCGAGCTTTGCCGCTCGCATTGGGCCAGCGAATTTCGGCGGCAACGTGTGCGGAACGTCCTTGCCTAGCTCTTCGAGTATCTTCTCGATGAAGTTAGCGATGGTTTCGACCGCCATCTGGAAATAGGCAAATGGCGTGGGCAGCACTCCGCCCGTGCCGGGTTTATTGTCATTGGGCTCGAACTCCAGGAACCACGGATGAATTTCCTTCACCCCATCCTTTTCAACCTCTTCGGCGAGCAGAAAGCGGTTCAACCCGGTAAAGGCTTTGTCCAAAGTGCCCAGCGGTGCATCAGGACTACGCAGGCCCGTGGCGTTCAACTGGTCATAGCAGTCGCGCATCAGCCGGAAGCCGTTTTCATAGAAGCCCGCCCAGATGTGCAGACCATGTTCTTCGATCCGGCCGGCGTGCTTCATGTTGCGCCCGCTGGCCCCCTTGCCACCTAGGCGCCAGCCTAGTTGATAAAGAGTGATCTCATACTCGTCCTGCCAGTTTGGCTGCTGTGTGATGGCATAGGCCGCAGTAATTGCACCAACACCGCCGCCAATGACGGCAATTTTCTTCTTTCCAGACAATTCACTTCTCCCGATCGCTCTTGCAACAATTGAAATATTATACTCGACGAGACTCTGAGTATAAAAATTGTCAAAAATTGTTCACGAATGAGGCTGTGATAAGGAACTGAAAAGATTGTTGAAATTATATCGGAGAAAGTGGACAGGCCCAAGGGGCTGCAACACCGACTGACAACAATGGTATGTCGTTGCCAAGTGCCTGTAGGCCGATATCGCCGTGGTGCATTTGCCCGTTGGGCGCCGGCCAGAGCATATCTGCCAAGCCACGATATGCCGCTAAGTGATCGCCTGCATAGTCGCGCACGATAGGCCCGATGATGCCATCGGTTGCAAAGATATCTTTGGAGGACAGCTGCAATGACAGCAGCGGCGCTGTGCCGTCGTCCTGCATTGTGAAGCTAAAGCCAAGCTTGCCCAGCCTTGGTGAACCAACTTCCCGCATCTGGTTGATGGTGCTCAACAGTGGCGTGGCGGATACGCCAGCGACGTCCGCCAGTTTTGGCACGACCGCATGTGGATCAAGCGTGGTTTCGCAAAACAGTGTGATCTGACGGGTGCTGGCGTTGAACGACAGCATTTGGATGGTCGCATCGGTGCCAAGTTCCCTAAGGCAGGCATTGACCTTAGGCGAGGACACAAGCCCAGTCAGGTCTGCTGCCGTGCCAGGGAATTCCGCATAAAGCGTTGCAGATTCGTGTTCATCGCATTTGTCCAGGCCAAGCCATGCGCCAAAGCGCAGATCAGCATCCCCCTGTGCCGCGCCAATCACCTCGCGCAGGGCGGCAGGTGGTGGCGTGTGGCCCAGCGTCTTGATGAAATCGCAGACCTTGGCCACGCGCCCGTGTGGATCGCTTGCCGGATCGTCCACTTCTGTGCGCAGTGACAAACATGTGCCATGGGCGGAAAAGATCATTTCAACCGGGGAACCAGTGTCGGTCATGGTGCTGTTGCGCCACTGCGCCCAGCCCCCCGGCTGCATGACGCCAATATCATGGAGAGTTCTTTCCAGTGCCTCACCGATCCGGCCTTGCTTGCGCAAATACCAGCACCAGTCCAGGTCACTACGGGATGGGATGATTGTCTCAAATTTCGACATTGGTTCGCCTCGGGAGAAGGATTGGCGCATCAGCGCCACGAGCAACATTAGCTGCGCGCGATCCCGCGCAATGTGTGTTTGGACACAGATGCCGTAACTTTTCAGATTCTGTTAACCGCGGGCCGGGAACGCACCCTGCACAGCAATGATGTAGTTGATGCAGAGCGATGGCTGCATGTTCTCATGCGGAGCGCTGCCGCCGGTCAGACCAACGGTCTTGCTGTTAAGCGGTGTTGTTGGTTCGCTTTTTTGCACATGGGTGCCGCTGGCGGCATTCACATAGATATTGGCCTTGCCCAGCGCTGCGCGCTCCGGTTCTGTGCCGTCGGGCTCGGCCTCTGATACCAAAAGCTCGTGGCGGTGTTCAGGAAGCTGTTTCGCAGACAGGGCCACATTTTCCGCACCCAGTTTCTGCCCCAAACCGCGAGGTGACAAATCAGGCGCATGGCCAGCGTGCATCGGCACACGCCCCCTCAGATCAGGCAAGCAGAATGTCGTGCGCCCATCGCCGCCATATGTTGTGCCCAATATCGCATAAAGCGCCTCGTGATCGGCAATGGCCAAAGCCTGCCCATCACAAAAGGCCCAGCCCCGAGGGGCAAAGTTCCCGCCGAACATGATGATCTGACCGATCAACGATTCCATATCCAGTGTGCCTTTGGCTGATTGAGTGGTCATTCCACTACGCGCCATTCCGAAGACCAAGTCAGTGCCATAACGCACAGACTTCGGTTTTCGGCCGCTGGTTTGCGTTCTCCGCCACACCAGTTTGCGCTGTTCAGGGTGCTGGTGGCGACCCCATCCTATGCTGCCTAAAGAACGGTTTCATTGCTCATCCGGGGCTTCGTTCTCGGCACGGGCGCGCAGGTTTGCGCGGATGATCTTGCTCGTTGTCGTCATCGGCATATCTTTGATGAAACGCACAACGCGCGGGAATTCATAAGCGGCAAGTCGTGTCTTGACGTGCGCTGCGATGTCATTGGCAAGCCTGTCGCTTGGCGCATGTCCTGCGGCGAGTTGAATATAGGCAGCGACGATTGTGCCCCGGACAGGATCGGGTTTGCCCACGACACCGGCCAGTTGCACGGCTGGATGTGTTAGCAGGCAATCCTCGATCTCAGCCGGGCCAATGCGATAGCCACCAGAGCTGATGATGTCATCATCGCGTCCGATAAAGCGGATACGCCCGCTTGGCGTCTTGCAGCCTTTGTCGCCGGTCAGCAGCCAGTCATGACCATCGACCGTGACGAACTTTTCCTGTGTGGCCTCGGGGTTGTTCCAATAGCCCAGAAACATCACAGGGTCCGGTGCGCGCACAGCGATGCTGCCTTCCTCATCAACGGTACAGAACGCACGGTTGTCATCATCAATGACCTCGACCACATGCCCAGGGACGCCAAACCCCATCACGCCCGGCTCTGCCGGTGCGAGGGCCGCACAGGACGATACGATCATGTTGCATTCCGTTTGCCCGTAGAATTCGTTGATTGTCGTGCCGAAAACGTCATGGCCCCAGGCGATGAGTTCCTTGCCAAGCGTTTCGCCGCCACTGGCGACCGATCGCATCGGGACAGGGTTGGTGGGCGTATCAAGCCGCATCAGCTTTAACGCGGTGGGCGGCAGGAAGGCGTTGCGGATGCCGCATTTGCGGATCAGATCGAAGGCTGCCTTGGCCGTGAATTTAGTAAACCGACAGGCCACCACCGGAACACCATGATGCAGTGCAGGCATCAGCACATCGAGCAACCCGCCGATCCACGCCCAATCTGCGGGCGTCCATATCTTGTCACCGGGTTGAGGAAAGAAATCATGGCTCATCTCCACACCCGGCAGATGCCCCAACAGCACGCGGTGCGCATGCAACGCCCCTTTGGGAGCGCCGGTAGTGCCGGAAGTGTAGATCAGAACCGCCGGATCATCGGCATCGGTTTGTGCCGGATTGAAGGTGGTCGGTTGGGTTGCACAGAGGTTGCGATAGTCAACGGCACCATGCTGCGCACCGTCAATGCAGAGGACTTGGTTAAGTGCAGGGAGGGTCAGATTTAGCGCTGCCAGCACTTTCGCCCCATCTGCATTTGTGATGACCACCCGCGCACCGGCGTCTTTCAACCGATGATGCAGCGCATCAGGGCCGAAAAGTGTGAACAGTGGCAGCGCGATGCAGCCCATCTTAGTGATCGCGATATGGGCCACAGCCGTTTCAACACACTGCGGAAGCAGGACCGCGATCCTGTCACCCCTATCGCAAATTTGCGTCAGCGCATTGGCCAGCTGATTGGACATGTCACGCAAAGCGCCAAAGCTGTAGTCCACCGATTGGCCATCGGCCGCGACATCGATGATGGCAAGTTTCTGAGGTGTACTGTCCGCATGCTTGTCACAGATATCGACGCCGATATTGTACGCCTGCGGAACGTCCCATCCGAAACGGGATCGGGTTTCAGCAAATGTGGGATATTTGACGAGCATGACAGCAAAAGACTGGGCAAGGGCCGCCAGACTGTCAATGAACGCAACTAGTCAAAACGATTCGTTTCGGTATTTCGCCATCAGTTTTTCACATCCTCTTTGGTTTTTTGGTTTAATGACGTCAGGTAACTTCATGTTATTATTATTCTTTTGGAGTTTTCTTTGCGAACGGCAAAGACATTAAGCTGTTGAAATTAACTGCAAAATATTCACCCATATAGGCCGCTCCCGATTTTTTGTGGATCAAGTGAACTGAAAATTAACATCTAGTTCCGTCCATGTTCACAATTGCATTGCCATGTTCTCCGTGTTGGAGCCGAAACCCGCGCAAGGCGCACATATTGACCCGATGACGAAACACCACTCACGAAACGCCTTCGTCGATATGAATCAGTTTCACTACACTCAGGCCCAGGCCGATGAAAGCGCAGGCAAACCAGACCTTGTTGAGGGCCTGCGCTTTCATCGCGCCACGCACAGCGCCCGCTTTCCAAATGTTGATGAACTCGTCGGCAGGCTGAGCAATACCGCGCTGGCCAAAGCATCCAGAGTCTACGCCTGACCCTCAGCACCGAGCGCTGATATTGTTTTACCATGATCTGATCAGTATTCTCCAAGGATGTGGCGCACTTTGCTGTGCATATTTGTTTGAACAGCGGTCGCGAAATGGATGCGCAACTCTTATTTGAGGTGGTGTCTGTGGTTTCCCGCCATACTTGTGCAACGAATCAAATTTTGAGCAGGACGAAGAACGGCAACAAGCGTCTCACAATCGCCAAATTTCTGCCATTTGGCAGGGCTACGAGAATTTTATGCGTATTTTACTTGCTGAAGACGAGCCAATGCTCGCAAATCAAATCAAATCAGTCCTGTCCACCGAAGGACTGGCTGTGGATTTGGCCGTAGATGGGGCCGAGGCTCAGTTTTTGGGCGAAACAGAACCCTATGACGTGATTGTCTTGGATCTGGGATTGCCGATCCGTGACGGAATCACGGTGCTTAAGAACCTGCGGGCCGGTGGGAATGATACGCCAATTCTTATTTTGACAGCGCGCAACGACTGGACCGACCGCGTTGATGGTCTGGATGCTGGTGCCGATGATTATGTCACCAAGCCGTTTCACATGGCTGAACTGTCAGCCCGTGTGCGCGCAATGATCCGGCGCAAGGCTGGCAAGGCCAATCCCGTCTTTTCGCGTAATGAGGTCAGCTTTGATAGCCGCACAAATCAGGTTATGGTCAATAATGTTCCTATCAACTTGACCGCTCAGGAAATTGCAGTGCTGTCTTATCTCTTTCACAATGCCGGACGCTTGGTGTCACGGACAGAGCTGTCGCAACACATCTATCAATACGAGGGCGACCGCGTTTCCAACACGATAGCGGTGTTTGTGAACCGGCTGCGCAAGAAGCTGGGCAGCGATCTGATCGAAACCGTCCGAGGCCGCGGCTACGTGATCAAAGCGGTGGCATGACCTCTCTGCGGACACGCGCTGTTACCGGCGGTATCCTGTTGGCAGTGGTGACGATTGTTCTGGCGCTTGCCGGTTTGGGGTCGTTCATGAACGCCCAGACCCAGACACGGTTCACCGATTTGCTGCGAAACCGTCACTCGCAGGCGATTGTTGCAGCGGCGAGCTATCTGGACAGACCTGATAAATTGGGCCGCACGCTTGGTGATCCAGCCTACCAGCGCCCATTTTCTGGCGAATACTGGCAAATCCAGTCACCCGAAGGTGCCGTCTATAGGTCGCCATCCCTGGTCAAGGCTGCTTTGCCAGCGCCTACAGGCTCAAGCACAGAGCGTCGTTCGATTGAATATGTCGGCCCAACGGGCAACCTGGTTGTCGGAATATCCCAATGGATCATATTGGACGATGGGTCGCGCTGGCATGTCCAGGTTGCGTCCTCGCTGGACCAACTGGAGGCCGAACTCGATGCTGTGCGTCAGTCCCTTCTCAGTGCCTTTGCCATCGTTGCCTTTGTTGGCGTGTTGGGTGCCCTCGCGCAGGTGGCCATGATCCTGCAGCCCCTAAATGCGCTGCGCAAAGATGTCTCGGCTCGGTGGGAGGGTGAGAATGGATTGGAAGTGGAAAGCTACCCCGTCGAGGTCGCCCCACTGGTCACAGACATCAACGGTCTGATGGACCGCAATCGCGATATCATTCGACGCTCGCGTAGGCAGGCGGCGGACCTTGCCCATGCGATCAAAACGCCATCGGCGATTATGCGTAATGAATTGGGTGCATTGGAAAACAAGGGCATGCCGGTGCAAGATGCGCTTGAGGCGCTTGACCGTTTGGATGCCCAACTCAAACGTTCGTTCGCCCGTATGCGTGCGGATGGTGGCGAAAATGCTGTGGGTGTGTTTACTGATCTGGACGCTGCATTGGGTCGCATGCAACGCGCCTTTTCCGCTCTTGCACGCAACGCCGAGAAAGAGTTTTCGGCGGACTATGAGCCAGATTTGCGCGTCCGCATGGATCAAAGTGACTTTGAGGAGGTCATGGGAAATCTGCTCGACAATGCGCTGAAATGGTCTGAAGGCCGGGTTCTTCTGACTGCCAAGCGTAGCGACGACAATTCCGTCATAATCATGGTTGCCGACGATGGGCCAGGTATCCCCCAAGAAGAGATTGCGCAGGTCACACGCAGTGGCCATCGGCTCGATGTGTCCAAACCCGGCACCGGCCTTGGCCTCGCTATCGCGTCAGACCTGATCAATGCCTATGGCGGCGATATCCTTCTGAGCCGTTCTGAGGTGTTGGGTGGCTTGTCGGCTGTAGTTCGTTTGCCCAGCAGTGGAAGCAGCTCACTGGACCATGGTTAGCTGCCACTCCGCCCGAACAAGCCGCTGAGCGCACGGCCTACCAAACCGCTGACCGAAGGGCGTTTGCTGGCATGAAAAGGTAGGGGGCGGCAGACTTCGATCGCAGCGACGCCAACCCGTGCCGTCAACGCTCCGTTCACAACGCCTTCGCCGAAGCGCCGGGATACTTTCGACAGCACACCGCCACCGGCTACGGACCCGATCAGATCATCTCCAACCGCCACTGCTCCGGTTGCTACCAGGTGAGTTAGTACGCTGCGCGTCAACCGCCAACTTCCCAAGGTGCCCGACCGACCGCCATAGATTTCGGCAATCCGTCGGATCATGCGCAGATTTGCCGTCAGCGCAGTGAAAAGATCAGCAAGGGCAAGCGGGACGATGGCGGTTACGGTTGCGACCTGTCGCGCTGCCGCTTCGACCTCGCGCTGGGCGCGGGCATCTAGCGGCGCGAGGACCGTCATTTCGGCAAGCCCCAGCAACCCGTCAGCATCCAGCACATCGGCCTGACGCGATTGCAGCTCTGCCCGGCCCCACGATGTGTCCTCGCGGTCGCCATAAAGACCGACTAGTGAAGTGACCACATCCCGCGCCGTGCCCAAGGTGTTGCTGGTTAGCGCTTCACTGGCTTTGCGCTGGATGGCATCCAGCCTGCGCAACCGCGCAAATGCCGCCAACTCGCGCAGGCCCATCACCAGTAAGACCAGTAGCAACAGCGCGATCAGCCCCGTCGCGATCCCGCCCAGAATGGGTGACCGCGCCAGAAGCCCGGAGATGTAGTCCCAAGCAGCCAACGAGACGACAAACCCGACAAGCGCCAGCAAAAGCGACCAGAACCAACGTGCCAGCCGCGATGGCTTGCGTGCGGCAATGGCTGCAACCTGCTGCATTGCGGCCCCTTGCGGTCCCTCTGACGCATCAATCAATGCTGGTGCGATCTCGGGGCGTGCTGGCTCTTGATCATCAAGGTTGATCAGCACCGGTCCGTTAGTCATAGCTTATCCCCCAACAGAAACTGTGCCGCCTTGTCCAGCCGGATGTGCGGCAGTCCATCACCGGGCCGCCGGGTCAGCGTTGCTGGGGCGAAATTCATCACGCTATAGTCCGCATCAAGCCAGCTATCGGACCCATTGCGCGCAGCACTCAGCAACTGTGCAGGATCATCGGGCAGTTTGCCGGGATAGAACGCCGCCTGCTTGCCGTTCTCAAGTAGTCGCCCGCGCACAACACTAAGCGGCCCATCGCGATGGTCGACGGTTTGTTCAACCGTCGTGCGGAGTGCTGCAATCGACATGGCACCGGTCTGCGCTCCGGCGAAGTCGGCCCGGTCCTTGGCCTCGCGCAGCAGGGCCTGCGTGATCGTGGTCAGTTGTGGGTGTTGGCTGTGATGCAGATGGTCGGCCTTTGTTGCGGCAAAGAGAATCTTTTCCACCCGCCGTCCCTGAAAAATGCGCGACAGGAAGGCGTTGCGACCCGGTCGGAACGCCCCAAGGATACGCGCCATCGCGCCGCGCAGATCGTCCAACGCGGCAGGGCCTGCGTGGATCGCCCCCAACACATCAACCAAGACGATCTGCCGGTCAATTTTGGCAAAGTGGTTGCGAAAGAAAGGTTGCACAATGTTGCGCTTGTAGCTTTCGAAGCGCCGTTCAAATTCCCGCCCCAAAGACCCGCGCGGATACCGTCCATCGGGCAAGGGCGCAAACGTCAGCACCGGCGATCCTGCCAAATCACCCGGCAACAGGAACCTCCCCGGCGAACAGTCGGAAAAACCCGCCTCGCGTGCCTCTTGCAGATGCGCAGTGAAACGCTCTGCCAGCACCTGCGCTGCGGGTTCGTCCAGTTTGACCGTAGGATCGACGCCGGCGACAAGGGCCACATAATCTTCGCCACCCGGGCGCCCTTTGGCGCGGGCAAGGGCGGCCTGCGACCATGCGGCAAAGCTCTGATCAAGTAAACCAAGGTCCAACAGCCATTCGCCGGGATAGTCCACAATATCGATATGCACCGTGCGCGGCCCCGACATGCCCGCAAGCAGGCCGCTAGGCTGCACCTTGAGCGACAGACGCAATTCGCTGATCCGTCGCGTGCCACCGGGCCATTCTGGTGTGGCCGATGTCAAGCTATCCAGATGCGCCTCATAGCGAAAACGCGGCACAGTGTCGTCGGGTTGCGGCTGTAGATAGGCGGTGCGGATGGCCCCATTCGCTGCTGCCTCAAGCTGGGGCATGCGGCCCCGGTCCATCAGATTGGCCACAAGCGAGGTGATAAACACAGTTTTGCCCGCCCGCGACAGGCCTGTCACCCCAAGCCGGATCACAGGATCGCTAAATGGTGCGCTCAATGTGTCGCTGACACCTTCAACGGTGCGCGTGATCTGATCGGCAATAGAGGCGATGACCAATGTGGGTCCTTTCAGTGCTTTGACCGAAGATAGGGGCGCGGCGGCGCGATGTGTAGGGATTGATTTTGGCGGTTCGTCCCCCTAATCGGGTCGGATGCCCCGTTTTGCCCTTCTTGTTGAATATCATGGCGCACCCTTTGCAGGGTGGCAGCGGCAGCGTGACCAGCCCTCGGTGCAGGGCGCGATTGAGGCGGCATTGGCCAAGCTGGAACCGGGTGAACACACAATTGCCGCCGCCGGGCGTACCGATGCAGGCGTGCATGCCAAAGGGCAGGTGGCCCATTGCGACCTGGCACGCGATTGGGATCCGTTTCGCCTGTCCGAGGCGCTGAATTTCCATCTGAAACCTGATCCGGTGGCCATTGTGGCTTGCGCACAGGTGGCGGACGATTGGCACGCACGCTTTGATGCGATTGAGCGGCAGTATCTGTTTCGGCTAATTGCAAGGCGTGCGCCTCTGACGTCAGAGGCGGGGCAGCTATGGCGGGTCAATCACACCCTTGATGCTGCCGCGATGCAGGCCGGGGCGGACCAGCTGATCGGTCAGCATGACTTTACCACCTTTCGGTCCTCGATTTGTCAGGCGCAAAGCCCGGTCAAAACGCTTGATGAATTGCAGGTCGAAGTCGTGCCACGCAGCGTGGGTACCGAATACCGCTTTTATGTCCGGGCGCGGTCATTCCTGCACAATCAGGTGCGCAGCTTTGTCGGCACGTTGGAACGTGTCGGCGCGGGGGCATGGACGCCAGATGATGTCGGTGCCGCGCTGGCCGCAAAGGACCGATCTGCCTGTGGGCCGGTCAGCCCGCCGCAGGGTCTGTACCTTGCTGCTGTTCGATATCCAACCAATCCCTTTGACCCAGCGTAAAACCATCCCTGACCGTGAAGTGAATGGCAAATGGCCTATCGGTTGGCTACACCTTGTGTGACGCATTATGTTGTTGCGTGCAGTAGAGTGAAGGGGTCAGTCGTTTATGTTGAAACAGCTTAGCGCAATCGCGATTTTCTGCGCATCTTCTGTTCAGGCACAAGACGTCAGGCTGGTTTCCGATTCCGCCCGCAGTGCCTTGAGGGAAGCCTCGCTTCTGCACGATCTGGATGAAGATGCCGCCCCGCAGGACTATATTGCTGCCGCCCGTGCCGATTATCGCAGATTGCTGACTGCGCTCTATGCCTCGGGCTATTACTCGGGCAGCATTTCGATCACTGTGGATGGTGTAGAGGCGGCCAATATCGCACCACTCGCTGCACCTGATGTCATTGGCGAGGTGGTGATCGCTGTCACACCGGGCCCGCGGTTCCGGTTTGGGCAGGTTGATATCGCGCCGCTGGCACCGCAAAGCGTTCTGCCGGTCGAACTTGCGCCCGGAGAAAGGGCGCGGTCTGGCACCATTGGTGACGGCGTGTCGGACAGTCTGCGCGATTGGCGCGATTTGGGCTATGCCAAGGCCGCGGTGACAGAGCAGTCGATCATCGCCCGGCACGAGGCCAATGCGTTGGATGTGTCCGTCACGCTGGCCCCCGGCCCGCGCCTGCGCTTTGGCCCCCTGAATGTATCGGGAACAAAGACCGTCAGCGATGCACGTGTGCGACAGATTGCAGGCCTGCCCGCAGGTGCCGTCTATTCCCCCGATGAGATCTCAGCGGCGGCGCGGCGTTTGCGCCGCACCGGCACATTTGACAGCGTGTCGTTTACCGAAAGCGATGAGATCGGCCCAGACGATACGCTAGCCATCAATGCGCAACTGTCTGATGCCAAGCCGCGCCGCTTTGGTTTTGGGCTAGAGCTATCTTCGATCGAAGGTCTGACCGTTTCGAGTTTCTGGCTGCATCGAAACTTCTTTGGCGGAGCAGAGCGTCTGCGGGTCGATGCGGAGGTTTCAGGCATTTCGGGTGAAACGGGTGGTATCGACTATTCGCTGGGCGGCACATTCACGCGTCCGGCCACTTTTGGACCGGATACAGAGTACTTTCTCACCGGTCGGGTATCGCGCGAGGATGAGCCGGAGTTCCTGCTTGATAAGATCGCGGTAGAAACCGGGTTTTCCCGCATCCTAAGCGATGACCTCACCGTGCGCGCTGGTGTTGGACTGCTGCGCGCGCGCGAAGAAACCGATGCAGAGACCCGGCAATATACGCTTTTCACGCTGCCCCTTGATGCAACGCTCGATCGGCGGGATGCGCCGGGAGATGCCAAAGAGGATTACTACATTGACCTGACTGCAACACCTTTTGTCAGCATCGATGGCGAGATCACCGGCGCGCGCCTTTATGGCGATATCCGCGGTTACTATTCCGTGGGCGAAGAAGACGGGCTGACATTTGCGGCCCGTGGCCAGATGGGTAGCGTTCTGGGGGCAAACCTGTCCGAGGCGCCTGCTGACTTTCTGTTTTATTCGGGTGGCGGCGGTACCGTGCGCGGCCAACCATATCAGTCCTTGGATGTTGAACGTCTGGATGGTGGCGAAATCGTCACCAGCGGTGGCGCGTCTTTTGTCGGTGCCCAGCTTGAGGCGCGTTTTCTGGTCCGCGAGAGTATCTCGCTGGTAGGCTTTTATGATGTGGGCCACGTGAGTGCCGGATCTACCCCCGGCGAGGATGGCGACTGGCATGCGGGCGCAGGCGTGGGTCTGCGCTACAACACCGGAATCGGCCCCATTCGTCTTGATTTGGGCACGCAGGCCAGTGGCGATGATGCGGGCGAGGATTTGCAGGTTTATATCGGGATTGGGCAGGCGTTTTGATGCGGTTTTTGATCATATGTACCCTGAACCTTGCACCTGTCTGGGCCGCGGCCCAAAGCCAGGAAGACGAAGATAAGGGCTATCTGACAACCTTGATCGAAGACAACCTGTCAAGCGTCAGCAGCCAAGTGAATATTCAGGGGTTTGAAGGCGCGCTGAGTTCCGCCGCCTCGATCCAGAGCCTGACAATTTCCGACGCCGAAGGGATCTGGCTAACGCTCGAAGACATTGTGCTGGAATGGAACCGCAGAGCGCTTTTGCGTGGTGCGATTGATGTGCAAGAGTTGAGCGCCGCGCGGATCATCGTGGCCCGCCCGCCAATTTCCGAAGACACAGGACCTGCCCCGGAAGCGGCACCTTTTTCGTTGCCAGAACTGCCCGTCAGCGTATCGCTTGATCAGCTTAACATCGCTGAAATTGCATTGGGCGAGGCGTTCCTGGGTGAAGAGATCAGCGTGTCACTCACCGGGTCGGCCCAACTAAGCGGGGGCGAAGGAGCTGCCAACATCATCGCCACGCGTTTGGGCCCCAAGGCAGGTGTGTTCGAACTCAATGGCGCCTACGCCAATGCGACCCGCGTGCTGGACTTGCTTTTGAACCTCGAGGAAGGCCCCGACGGGATTGCCGCGCGCATCATCGATTTGCCGGGTAGGCCGGCTGTGCGTTTGTCGGTTGAGGGCAATGCACCCGTTGATGACTACGCCGCGACCCTTGCGATTGCCACCGATGGGCAGGACCGGCTGACGGGAGAGTTCGCACTGGCGAATGCCAATGGTGCGCAGCGGATTTCTCTGAACGTTGGCGGTGATGTTTCGCCGCTGTTTGAGCCGGCGTATCAGGGATTTTTTGGTACCGATGCCAGCCTGTCGGCAGAGGTGATCCAAACCGCGGATGGCGGTATCGATATCCCGGCGCTCAATTTGGATGCAGGGCGCGTTGCCCTGACTGGAGCCCTGCGGATCGGCAACCAAGGCTGGCCGGAATTGATTGATCTGCGCGGAGGCATCACCCCTTTGGGTGGTGAGAAGGTGCTTTTGCCACTGTCCGGCCCAGAAACCCTTGTTGATGGCATGGACCTGACCGTTGCTTATGATGCCACCCGGTCAGAGGATTGGCAGGTTGATATCGGGATTGCAGGGTTTGCGCGTCCGGGGCTTGATATTGAAACGCTCAGCCTGACCGGCGGGGGTGTCTTGCGCCCCGGAGAAGGTGCAGATGTGGGTGCTTTCACTGCTACGTTGGAATATGGCGCGGAAGGCTTGTCGCTGGATGACGCCGGTGCGTCGCAGGCCTTTGGCGACGCGATTGGCGGTGTGTTTGAAGCATCGCGCGGTGAGGGCGAGCAGACCGAGATTGGCCGCTTTACCCTAAGCGGTGCAGGCCTTGAAGCCGAGGCGCGGGCAACAATCGCGGGCCCTGATGCTGGATTTCGGACAATTGCCACATTGGACGCTGATGTCGCTGGTCTGGCGCGCTTTTCCACCTTTGTTGGTCAGAACTTGGGCGGCGGCGCTGCCGTCAACGTACAACTGGACACCACGCCGTTGGATGGGTTGTTCAATGTCGTTGTGACCGGTGACACCGACAATCTGTCGATTGGTTTTCCCGAGGCGGACCGTGTTTTGGCCGGGACGGGCACCATTGCGGCCACAGCTGTGCGCGACACGGATGGCACCCGGTTGGAGGATCTGTCGGTCAGGACGGATGCCGCCAATCTGCGGGCCTCAGCCGAACTGACAAGCGATGGGGCAGAGGCGGAGTTATCTGCCCAACTCAATGATTTATCGCTGGTGGTGCAAGAGCTGACCGGCCCGGCAATCGTTGCGGGTGATGTGGCCCAGCGCGCGGATGGCACGATTGCATTTAACCTTGCAGGCAATGGCCCAGCGACCAGTTTTTCGACGAGCGGGACAGTCAATCCGGCTGAGGTGGGCCAGACGATCAACGCCAATCTGGCTGCCGATATCCGAGATCTGAGCCGCTATGCCGCATTGACCAACCGTCCTTTGTCCGGAGCGGTCAATCTGGAAGCCCGCGGTGTTTTGCTGAGCGATGGGTTGCGGTTTGATGCAGATATCAGCGGCGATACCCGCAACCTTGTGACTGGCACACCCAAGATCGATCCGCTGCTGGCGGGCCGTGGCAGCTTTCAGGCGGCGATAGCGCGGCCAGCAAATGATAGCTACCGTTTGTCGGACCTCCTTGTCCGCACGCCCCAGATGCGCCTACAGGGCCAAGCAGATGTGAACCTTGCAGGATCGAACAGTGCTGATCTGTCGTTTCGCATCAATGACGCGAGCTTGCTGGATGCGAGCCTGAGTGGGCCGATCACGCTAAACCTGAACGCCGAACCGGCGCCCGATGATGCGACTGCCGCGGTGCTGAACATCGCTGGGCCGGGGACGGAACTGAGCCTAGATGCGGTCGTTGCCGCGCCCGCGAATGGCTATGAGGTTGTCGGTGATCTGGCCGCTAAGGTTGACAGCCTTGCCACCTACGCGGGCATGATTGGACAACCGGTCAAGGGCAGTATCGATCTGACGGCCTCTGGCCGCATTCTGCCCGACCTGACCCGTTTTGACAGCCAAGTCACCCTGCGCAGCGAAGACCTTGGTATCGGTAACCCGACACTTGATGCGCTATTGGCTGGCACTGGCCGGATCAACGCCAATATTGGGCTTGAAGACGAAATGTTGTCCTTGCGCACCTTGGAAGTCTCCACGCGCGAGGTGTCGATTGTTGCGGCGCTGAACGGCAACGCTGGCATTGGGCAGGGCAGGTTCAACGCCAGTTTGCGCGATGTTGGCGTGCTGACCGACCAGATCAGCGGCCCTGTGCGCGCCACCGGTAGTGCGTCGCTGGATGACGCGGGGAATTGGGGGATTGATGCCAATGGCACTGGTCCCGGCGGTTTGGCCGCGCGGATTGTGGGTGATTATCGCCAGAACGGCACGCTGGATATTGATGTGAACGGCAGCGCACCCTTGGCGCTGGCCAATACTGCCATTGATCCGCGCAGGCTGAGCGGGAACGCCAACTTTGATCTCAGTGTGAATGGTCCGGCGGATGTGTCATCCCTCAGCGGGCAGATCACCTTTGCCAATGGACGTCTGGCCGCGCCAAATCTGGGCGAGGCTCTGACGGATATCGGCGGGCAGATTGCGCTGGGCGGAGGTACGGCACGTATCGATCTGACGACGCGGGTCGAAAGCGGCGGCAGAGTAACCGTGAGTGGCCCCATCGCGCTAAGCGGTACCAATCAGGCAGAGGTGACCGTCGCGCTGCGCGATGTCGTGCTGCAGGACCCGGAACTATATTCTTCGCGGGTGTCAGGCGACATTACCCTGAACGGACCCTTGCAGGGTGGGGCGCGGATCAGAGGGCGACTGGAGCTTGGGCAGACCGATATTCAGGTGCCATCATCATCGATCAGCACCTTGGGTGAACTGCCCGCGGTTACCCATGTTGGCGCGCCCGTCGATGTGCGCCGGACATTGGCCCGTGCAGGGTTGCTTGGTGACGGCCGCGAGAGCGGCGGCAACGGCGGCAGCAGCGGCCCGGCCTATCCGTTAGATATCGTGATCAACGCGCCGTCGCGTATCTTTATTCGGGGACGCGGATTGGACGCGGAATTGGGGGGCCGCCTGACGATTGGCGGTACCACGAATAATGTGATCCCCGTGGGGCGGTTTGCGCTGGTCCGGGGGCGTATTGATATCTTGCAGCAGCGGTTCCAACTGACCGAAGGCGTGGCCGCTTTGCAGGGTGATTTTGATCCGTTCATCAGGTTGGTTGCGACGACGGAAACCGAAACTGGCACCGTGATCAGTATTGTTGTTGAGGGGCCAGCGGGCGAGCCTGAGGTGAGTTTTCTGTCGGTTCCTGAATTGCCGCAGGACGAGGTGCTGTCGCAACTGATCTTTGGTCGCGACCTGCAAAGCATCAGCCCCTTGCAAGCGATCCAGCTTGCCTCGGCCATCAGCACATTGGCTGGGCGTGGCGGTGGGGCGCTGGACAATCTGCGCTCGAACATCGGCCTAGATGATTTTGACGTCACCACCGATGAAGAAGGCACTGCTGCCGTGCGTGCAGGCAAATACCTGAGTGAAAATATATATACGGATGTGACGGTCACCAGCGAAGGCGGCACAGAGGTCAACCTGAACCTTGATCTGACCGATGAAATCACAGCCAAGGGCAGTGTTGATCAGGACGGCGAAACCGGGATCGGGCTTTTTTTTGAGCGTGACTATTAAGGCGATCACTAATCCCCGCGCTGTAATGGCCGCACAGAACAATGCCGATTGGTATGCGATGATGTGGGATATTCGCGGGCTACGTTACCTGCGCGATGCGCATGGGTTTCGGGCGATTGACCCGCCACCGCCGTATCATAGTTGGGTCACAGCGATTCAAGGCGCGCCGATTGCACAGTTGATTGCGCCGCTGCTGGACCGCCCTGGTTTTGGCGTGAAAGATGCCAGCGGTCAGTTTGATTTGTCTGACCTCGCCTTGCGCAGGCTCATTTCCGCGTCATGGTTATGGCATCCCCCCGATGCGGGTGCTGAGACGCATGGATGGGAGCAGATCACAACCCCTGCCGCTCTTGCCCGGTGGGAGGTGGCGTGGAGGGATAGTTCCCCTGCGGATCAACGCCAATTTCCCGATGCCATTTTGGCGCGTGAAGACGTAAGCCTATGGGGGCGTAAGGCGCCCCAAGGCTATGACGCGGGTGTGATTGCCAATCTGTCAGAGGATTGCGTAGGCCTGTCCAACCTGTTTGGTACAAAGGCACGGCCGGCGGCCACGGCACTTTGTGCGGGTTTTGGCGGTGGGTTGCCGCTCGTGGGGTACGAGTGGTGTGATGACCTGACCACAGCACTTGCGTCGGGGTGGAAATCTACGGGCGATCTGGCGGTTTGGGTCAAGCCCGACGAAAGCTGCGCGCCTCATGGCACGGGCTGACGGCGCAAGCATTGTAGAGCTTTCGGTCCCCATCAAGTGAACCAAAAATGTGCTGGCCTCATCCGTTGACCGCCAGCACCTCTTCGGCTTCGTGGAAGGGGCAGGCAACCAGATGGTTGCCGCCGATATCCTCCAACGCGGGCTTTGTTTCGGCACAAGAGACCTGCGCTTTGGGACAACGCGTGCGAAACACGCAGCCGCTTGGTGGTGCAAGTGGCGAGGGTAATTCACCTTCCAGAATAGGGCGCGGTCGGGCCCGTTCCAGCACAGGATCAGGGATCGGCACCGAGGCGATCAGCGCCTGACTATAGGGATGCTCTGGCGCGGTGGTCAGTTTACGACTGTCCGCCGTTTCCATCACGCGCCCCAGATACAGCACCAGAGTGCGGTCGCTGATATGCTTTACCACGCTTAAATCATGGGCGATGAAGATCATCGAAAGCCCCATGTCGCGCTGCAATTCCATCAACAGATTGATGACCTGTGCCTGCACTGACACGTCTAGCGCCGAGACCGGTTCGTCGCAGATAATCAGCTTTGGTTTCAGGATCAGCGCACGGGCGATCCCGATCCGCTGGCATTGTCCGCCCGAGAATTCATGCGGGTAGCGGTTGATCAGGTTGGGCAGCAGGCCGACCCGTTCCATCAGCTCGCGCACGCGTTTCTTGACCTCGTCGCGCGGCGTGTTTGGTTCATGGGTGATCAGCGGCTCGGCGATAATCTCGCCCACGGTCATGCGCGGGTTCAGCGCTGCCAGCGGATCCTGAAAGATCATCTGCACGTCGCGGCGATGCACCCGGCGCTGCTTGGGGTCCATGTTCGCCAGATCATGCCCTTCGAACATGATATTCCCGTCGGATGATGGGATCGTCCCAACGATGGCACGGGCGAGTGTCGATTTCCCCGACCCTGATTCCCCAACGATGCCAAGGCATTCACCGGGTTTGAGATCGAATGACACTTCGGACACGGCATGCAGCTTGCGCGGCGGTGTCCAAGGCCATGATCCCGGTTTTCGCACGTCAAAGGTGACAGACAGATTACGGACAGAAAGAAGCGACTCCATTACGCGACCTCCTTCACGGGTAGATGGCAGGCGCGGCGCCGTCCCGGCGTCACCTCAAGCGATGGACGCTCGGCCCGGCAATTGTCCAGAACCTGCGCGCAGCGCGGCGAGAATGGACAGCCAGCAGGCAAGCGTGACATGTCCGGTGGTTCACCTGCGATCGTGGCCAATTCGGCGGTTTCCTTGTCCAAACGCGGCACGGCTTTCAGCAATCCGCTAGTGTATGGGTGCGATGGATCAGAGAAGATATCGTCGGTGGGACCTTCCTCCATGATCTGCCCGCCATACATGACCAGCGTGCGGTCACAGAAGCCCGCCACGATTCCAAGGTCGTGGGTGATCAGAATGATTGCAGTGCCAAAGTCCTGCCGGATATCGCCCAAGAGCTGCATGATCTGGGCTTGCACGGTCACGTCCAGCGCTGTCGTTGGTTCATCCGCGATCAGCAGGCGAGGCTGACACAGCAGCGACATCGCAATCATGATCCGTTGGCGCATGCCGCCGGAGAACTCATGCGGGAACATGGTGATACGCGCACGGGCATCAGGAATGCGGACCGCATCCAGCATGCGTACGGCCTCAGTCACCGCCGCTGATTTGCTAAGGCCTTGGTGCAGCATCAGCACCTCGGCCATCTGATCGCTCACCCGCAGGTAAGGGTTCAGCGATGTCATGGGATCCTGAAAGATCATCGCCATATCTTTGCTGCGGATTTTGTTCAGCTGACGGGTATTCATCGCCAGCAGATCTTGCCCGTCAAACCGGGCCTGCCCTGTGGCCTGCCCGTTCTTGGCTAAAAGCCCCATCGCAGCAAAGGCAGTCTGGCTTTTGCCCGACCCGCTTTCACCCACAATCGCGAGGGTTTCACCCTTGTCGATATTCAGGCTGAGCCCGTTTACGGCATGTACATCGCCATCGGCGGTGGTGAAAGTGACCCGCAGGTCTTCGATTTCCAGAAGGCTCATATTCAGCGGTCCTTAGGGTCGAGTGCATCGCGCAAACCGTCGCCGACAAAGAAGAAGGCGAAGATGGTGACGACAAAGAAAAACAACGGATAGGCGATCTGCCAGTAATAGCCGAACTGCATGGTGCGCGATCCTTCGTTGATCAAGGCACCCAGTGATGTGGCAGGTTCTTGTACACCGAGGCCCAGAAAGCTGATGAAACTTTCAAAGATGATCATGTTGGGGACCAGCAAGGTGGCATAGACGATCACGATTCCCAGCAGGTTGGGTACGATATGGCGTAGGATGATTTTGACGGGGTGCACGCCAGTGGCGACAGCGACCTCGACAAATTCCTTGTTCTTGATGGTCAGCGTCTGACCCCGCGCGATCCGGGCCATATCCAGCCATGAGATCAGCCCGATCCCCAAGAAAAGCATGAAGATAGAGCGCCCAAAGATGACCAGCATCAAGATCAGCACGAACATGAAGGGAATCGACATGAGCACATCCACGATGCGCATCATCAGCCCGTCAACGCGGCCGCCATAGTATCCAGCCGTAGCACCATAAAGCGTGCCGACAATCACCGCGACCAAAGCACCGACGACACCCACCATCAGTGAGATGCCAGTGCCCTGCACGGTTCGCGCAAACAGGTCGCGCCCGTTGCTGTCAGTACCAAAGTAGTGCCCGGTCTCAACAGATGGCACACCCTTGTAGGCGTTGCTGCCGATCAGGCTGAAATCGACAAAGTCGTTCTCGTACTGTGCGAAGACCCCACCAAAAAGGGCAAACCCTGCGACCATAATCAGCATGATCAGGGAAATAACCGCGGCCTTGTTGCGGAAAAACCGGGTGCGGGCATCGGCCCAAAGCGACCGGCCTTTGACTTCGGCCAGTTCCATCGCGTCGCCGACACCTTCGACGGCAGCTCTGTTGGGAAACATTTGTCAGCCCCCTTTAATAGCGGATCTTGGGGTCAATCCAGGCGTAAAGGATATCGACCACAAGGTTGAAAAGGATCGTCAGGGTGCCCACCAGAATGGTGATCCCCATGATGACGGAATAATCGCGGTTGAAGGCAGAGTTCACAAAGAACTGCCCAATGCCACCTGTAGAAAAGAACACATCGATGATCACCGACCCGGTGATCATGCCCACAAATGCTGGCCCCAGATAGGACAGCACCGGCAGGATGGTCGGTTTCATCGCGTGCCGCCAGATGACGCGGCGCATCGGTAGGCCTTTGGCTTGGGCGGTGCGGATGAAGTTGGTGTTGAGAACTTCCAGCATTGACGAGCGCGTGATCCGCGCAATCGACGCCATGTAAGATGTGGAAAGGGCAATCACCGGCATGATCAGGTAATTCCACTGCCCGCCTTCCCAGCCACCTCCGGGCAACCAGCCTAGCCAAAGCGTGAAGACCAGCAACAGGATTGGGGCCATCACGAAATTTGGCAGAACCTGCGCGCCGATGGAAATGCCAACAGCGAGGTAGTCGAGCCATGTGTTTTGCTTGATCGCCGCTGCAACACCGAGTGAAACACCAACGGTGACGGCCACGACAAATGACCAGAACCCGTAGGTGAGTGTCACAGGGAAGCCTTGTGCGATCACGTCATTGACGGTGCGATCCTTGTATTGGAACGACGGTCCGAAATCGAATTGGGTTACCACGCCGACGACGTAGTTCACGATCTGTTTCCAGAACGGCTGATCCAGTCCGTATTTGGCCTCAATATTGGCCAACACCTCGGGCGGCAAAGGGCGTTCAGAATTGAACGGGCCACCTGGTGCGGAATACATCAGTACGAACGATAGGACGACCAGTATCAAAAGGGTCGGAATGGCCACAGCAAGGCGGCGGGCAACAAAGCTCAGCATGGGTCAGGTATCCAGACAGAATGGGAAAACCGCGCCCCGTTGTGGGGGCGCGGTCTATCACGTGGTGTGATTACTCGGCGATCTTAAAGAGATCTTTGGAGTACCATTGCTGTTGGAAGTTCTCGAAGGGCCAACCTTCGAGGTTCTCTGCGTACATGTAGACAGAGGCGTAGTGGTAGATCGGAATGATCGGCGTGTCTTGCGCGATGAATTCCTCTACACGGTCATAGTTGGCCTGCGCGTTGTCGGACGTCTTGGCTTCTTCCAGCAGCGCATCAACTTCCGAGTTGACGTACTTGCTGTCGTTATAGCCGGACTCGGACTGCATCAGGTCAAGGAAGGTGGACGCTTCGTTATAGTCCGCACACCAACCCCCGCGGGCAACTTCGTAGTCGCCGTTTGAACGGGCCTCGAGGAATGTTTGCCATTCCTGATTGGCCAGCACTGTTTCAACACCCAGTGTCTGCTTCCACATCTGGCTGACAGCCACCGCCACGGATTTGTGACTTTCGGATGTGTTGTAGACCAAATCGATCTCAAGCGGGTTGTCGGCACCGTAACCGGCCTCTGCCATCAGCTCAGCGGCCATGGCGTTTCGATCTTCCTGCGTCATCGTCGCCATCGGGATATCTGGCGTTTCAAAACCAGCAGTCGCCCAGTGGGTGAACGTATAAGCGGCCTTCTGACCACCGGCGAGGACGTTTTCCACGATGATATCGCGGTCAATCGCAAGGCTCAGGGCTTTACGCACGTTAGGGTCTTGCACATCTTCGGACGCAGCATCGCGCAGGTTGAACATATAGTAGTAAGAACATGCTTCCGGCACGGACACGGCTTGATCAGGGAATTCCTCGGACAGACGCGGGAACTGGCCGGCTGGCACGTGGGTGCGATCCAACTCGCCCGCCAGATAGCGTGTCAGGGCTACGTTTTCATCGCTGATGACCAGCGATGTGACCTCTTCGAGGATCGTATTTTCGTTGTCCCAGTACATTTCGTTGCGCGCCCGGACGAGCTTTTCCTGCGGCACATGCTCGGTCAGCATATAAGCGCCGTTGGACACCATGTTGCCCGGCTTGGTCCAGTCAGAGCCGAACTCATCCACGGTCGCCTGATGCACTGGGAAAGTGGTAAAATGGGTCAGCATTAGCGGGAAGTAAGGCAGTGGCTGTGTCAGACGCACTTCCAATGTGGTGTCGTCGATTGCAGTCACACCCAGATCAGCAGGCATGACATCGCCCGAGATAACTTCAGACGCGTTTTCCAACGCCATGATTTCGATGAACCATGAATAAGGGGATGCAAGTTCGGGAGACGCGGCCCTCTTCCATGCATATTCAAAATCACCGGCAGTGACAGTGTCGCCGTTGGACCACTTTGCATCATTACGCAGGGTGAACGTGTAAACTAGATTGTCATCGCTGACTGTGTGGCTCAGCGCGACACCGGGGGCAAGGTTACCAGCAGGGTCTTGGTTATAAAGACCTTCAAACAGGTCACGCAGGATGTCGCCACCGGCGCTGTCTTCTGCAAGACCCGGATCAATCGACGGGCTTTCGTCGAGATCGCGGTAAACGAATGTCTGATCAGAGGCGAGCGGCTCGCCTGTTTCTGGATGTGTGGCATGGGCGTCAGCAAAAACGGCGCCTGTGCCTGCGATGAGCAAGGCCGCGGTGCTGGCCAGAAGTTTGGTTCTCAATGTCATTAAAGATCTCCCTGTTGTTGTGTCTCTGAAGGACACAATCAGTGGCTAATTTGCGCGATTGCTGCGCAGGTAGAGATATCTTTTGCTGTCAGAGGGGGAATGGCAAGCTGATTTCCGGCAGGATCCTATGACAAGCTACTTCGGCGGGTTTTGGCCCGCTGTCGTGCAAAATGGTGATCAAATCTGCGGTGCAGATGGAATTTTCTGACTGCGGCCGGGCGCAATGCCATCGGGCGCAGGGCGTTCTGCGGCTTGTTCAGCGCGTCTTTCTGTCGGTCTAGCGCAGTCTGAAAAAGGCTGAGTCGCCCGCGCCACGGTCCACAGTAAAACGCAACCGCTCGTTGCCTTGTGCTTCGACAAGCTGGCAGTTGTAGGGGATAGGATCACCGCCCCAACTCATCTCGCGGCAAAAAAACCCGTCTTCCCATGACCATGTACCCGCGATGTCCCAACCCACGGCAGAACCGTCGATTTGGCCATTTTCACGCACGTTTAATCGCACGCCATAGAAGAAGTTGCGCAGCTCTTTGCCTTGGATCAGTGAAACGAATGTCTGTTCGTCTTTCACAGGAGCATAGCCGTCAGCCGCCGCAGGGGCTGCCACACCAATAAGCGCCAGAGATAGAATCGCGTGTTTCATCATGCACCTCTTTTTTGAAAGGACATGGTTGTTACGCACGAAAACCGTAACTGGTTCACTCGAACCAGAATGGATCAGAGGTTATAGGCCGAGCACATCCAGCATATCGTATTCTCCGGGGGATTTGTCTTGCCCCCAAAGAGCGGCCTTGAGCGCGCCCCGCGCAAAGATCGCCCGATCCGTGGCCAGATGCCGCAGCACGATCCGTTCGCCTGCTGCGGCGAACATGACATCATGTTCGCCCACGATGTCGCCACCGCGAATGGCACTGAACCCGATGTCTCCTTTCTTGCGCGCACCTGTGATCCCATCGCGCCCGCTGTCACTGACATCCTTGAGCGATACACCGCGCCCTTCAGCGGCGGCCTCGCCCAGCATCAAGGCTGTGCCCGATGGCGCGTCGACCTTTTGGTTGTGGTGCGCCTCGATGATCTCAATATCAAAATCATCGTCCAGAGCCGCTGCGACCTTGCGCGTCAGTTGCACCAGCAGATTGACGCCCAATGACATATTGCCCGCGCGCACGATTACCGCATGTCGAGCGGCAACATTGATCGCTTTAAGGTCGTCATCCGACAACCCAGTGGTACCGATCACATGCACCGCACGCGCTTGTGCGGCCAGGCCCGCAAAACCAACGGTCGCAGCGGGTGAAGTGAAATCGATGACCGCCTGTGCCTTGGCAAACACCTCAACCGCGTCGTCAGTGACTGTTACACCGACCGGCGCGCCACCTGTTGCGATGCCCACGTCCTGCCCGACCCAAGCATGGCCCTCACGCTCTAACACCCCCACAAGGCGGCATTTGTCAGAGGCCAGAACCGTCTGCGTCAGCATCTGGCCCATTCTGCCCGATGCCCCAGTGATCACGATGCCGGGTAAGTCTGTCATGGTCTTGTCCTTCAATCCTTCGTCCCGTCTTAGCGGCGGATGGCCCGCTGTGCAAAGCCTAGCTTGGCAACCGGCCCAACAGCCCTTAAATGAGCGTTATGGCAAAGAGCATGAACAGAGATGGCAAAGCCCCAACCCAGCGGATGCTGCGGGTGGGCGAAATGATCCGGCGGACCTTATCAGAGGTGCTGCAACGCGGTGACGTGCATGATGATGATCTGGCGCGCATGTCCATTACCGTAGGTGAGGTGCGGATGACGCCTGACCTTGGTATTGCAACGGCCTTTGTCCTGCCTTTGGGCGGGCAACACAAAGAAGAGGCTTTGGACCTGCTGCGTCGCAATACACGCGAGATCCGGCATTTGGTTGTCAAAGGCGGGTCGATGAAATTCGCGCCTGAGCTGCGGTTTGAGATCGACGGCACCTTTGATCAGATGGATGCCACCCGCGCCCTGCTGGACGAGGATCATGTGCGGCAGGATCTGGACGACTGATGCGCTGGGCCTTGTTGGCATTGCTGTTCTGGGCAGCGCCCGCTGCGGCGGTGACCTGCGAGGATGTCGATTATCTGAACAGAAGCTATACCACCTGCACGGTGGATGTGACCACCGAGGCGCTGCGCTTGTTTCACAAAGACGCTGAGGGCAATGTAATCGGCAGCTTCAGTGCGTTGGAAGATTTGCCTGATGTCACGAAGCTGGCTTTTGCGATGAATGCAGGCATGTACCACGATGATCGCTCGCCTGTGGGTCACTACGTCGAAGACGGGGTGGAAACGATGCGGGTAATTACCAATGCGGGCCCGGGAAACTTTGGCCTGTTGCCCAATGGGGTCTTTTGTATCTCCGAGGGGCATGCGCAGGTCTATGAAACCTTGCAATATGTAGAGGCGGCGCCCGCTTGTCGCGACGCCACCCAGTCAGGTCCGATGCTGGTGATTGATGGCGAGTTGCATCCACGTTTCCTGGAAGACAGCACATCGCGATTTGTCCGCAATGGCGTTGGCACCACCGCCGATGGAAGCGACGCCGTGTTCGTTATCTCGAATGACCCGGTGTCATTTCACGCATTTGGCAGCTTCTTTCGCGACTATCTGGCGTTGCCCAATGCGCTTTATTTTGATGGCAAAGTATCACGGCTTTATGCTCGCGACATGAATCGCAGCGATTTTGGCTTTCAGCTTGGGCCGATGGTCGCTGTGACCGAATAGGGTTGGTGGGTCGAGACCCACCTTACGCATCCAGCGCGTCGATCACGGTTTGCAGGTTCGGGCTTTGGTGCAACCCAGCGACATCCTGCGGCAAGAACCACCCAGCATCCATCGCATCATCTGCGGCCACAGGCGTGCCGGATCGGTATCGGCACTGCACAGCAGCCAAAAGATAGTGAAACCGGATCTTCCCCTGTCCGTCCCGCGTGATCACATCGATGTTTGTCAGATAGCGTTCTGCCGTGCCGATCACTCCAGTTTCTTCGTGTAATTCGCGCTCTGCTGCGGAAAGCGCCGTTTCGCCCAATTCCACATGGCCGCCGGGAAACCCCCAGGTTCCAGCGTTTGGTGCTTTGGCGCGTTTGACCAGAAGCAAGCGCCCTTCGTGCCGGACCACCGCGATGGCACCCAATGTGGGGCGGGTCATAGGGAGGCGACCTTGGCCGCGACCGCATGGCCGAGCGTCACGTGATCTTGAGCCTCAAAATGCAGCCCATCCAGCGTGCTTACGCCAATGTGGTCTCCTGCATTCATCCATGCGATGCCCCAATGATCGGCAAGCGTACCAATCAGGGCGGGCAGTTCTTCGGATTTGGCCGCGGCGCCCATCAGGGTCTCGCGGTAGGTGCCTTGTTCCAGTACCGGCGGAGGCGCAATCAGCAGAATGTCGAAACCCTTGTGCCGCGTTTGATAGGGCTCTGACCGGGCAAGGGCCACAAGACCTGCCAAACCCCCGCAAATCTGCGTGGGCGTTGCTGCGTGATGAGTTTGCAGATCGTTGGTGCCCAGCATGATCACCAGCAAATCAATGGGTCCGTTGCCTTCAAGGGCAATCCGCAATCCGACAACCCCATCCATATGCGCTCCCATTACAGGGTCCGGGCGACAGGTTGTGCGTCCGGGCAGTCCTGCCTCGACCACCTGCCAATCTTTGCCCAACTTGGCCCCCATCACACAAGGCCAGCGTGTGTCAGGCCCATAGCGCCGGTTCTCGCCCCGTGCCTTTGCTGGGGGTGTGCCATAGGTGTTGCTGTCGCCGAACGCGAGGATGGTTTTAATCATGCCCACACGCTAGGAGGGCCGCTGCCAATGGTAAAGCGGGTTTGCCCCTTGGCCTTGGCCCGTATTGCGCACATATAGAGGGCAACTAGTGGATAAAGGAGACAGAGCATGCTGGAACTGGATGCAAACCCAAGCGCCCCTGCTGATCTGATCAAGGACGGCACAGACGCAAGTTTCGCAGCGGATGTGATCGAAGCGTCCCAGAGTGTGCCCGTCATCGTGGATTTCTGGGCGCAATGGTGTGGCCCTTGCAAAACGCTTGGCCCTGCGATTGAAGCTGCGGTGACCAATGCCAAAGGCCGGGTCAAATTGGTCAAGATCGATGTGGATGCCAATCAGGCCTATGCGGGCCAGTTGCAGGTGCAATCGATTCCGACTGTTTATGCATTCTATCAGGGCCGTCCTGTTGATGGTTTCCAAGGTGCGTTGCCGCCCTCTGAGATCAACGCCTTTGTCGAAAAAGTTGCAGCCTTGGCCGGTGAACCAGAAGAAGACGGGCTGAGTGCCGCGATAGAGGCCGCTGAGCAGATGTTAGAGGAAGGAGCCGCAGCAGATGCAGCAGAGACCTTTGCCGCCATCCTGCAAGAAGAACCCAATAATGCTGCCGCATACGCCGGGTTGGTCCGATCCTACATTGCCTTGGGCGATCTGGATCAGGCCGAGGCCGTGTTGAACGGCGCACCGGCCGAGATTTCCACCGATCCGCTGCTTGAAGCGGTGCATGCCCAAATCACCCTTGCCAAAGAGGCGGCAAATGCCGGTCCCGTGGCAGATTTGCAGGCAGCGGTCGATGCGGCCCCGGATGATCATCAGGCTCGCTTTGATCTGGCAACGGCCTTGCACGGCAATGGTGACGTGGAGAGTGCGGTCAACGAATTGCTTGAATTGTTCCGCCGCGACCGAGAGTGGAACGACGGTGCTGCCAAGGCCCAGCTGTTTACGATCTTTGACGCCAGCGATGCCAAAGACCCTATTGTTTTGAACGGAAGGCGGAAATTGTCGTCGATGATATTTGCCTGAGGACGGCTTTGGTCTACTTTTGTCAATATGATATCTTCGACTGACCTGCCGGACGTCGTTCCGGTGTTCCCGTTACCCGGTGCGCTGTTGTTGCCAAGGGCCCGTTTGCCGCTGCATTTGTTTGAGCCGCGCTATCTGGCGATGTTGGATGATGTGCTCAAAACCTCCAATCGTTTGATTGGCATGGTGCAGCCTTATGAGGGCCCCGACGGGGCAGGCAAACTGCATAGCATTGGTTGCGCCGGCAAGGTCACAGCGTTTTCCGAGACCGAAGACGGGCGCTATATGATTACCCTTTCTGGGGCGTCGCGCTTTCGGATTGCTGAAGAGGTCGAAGGGTTCACCCCCTATCGCCGCTGCAAGGTCAGTTGGGACGGTTTTGATCGCGATCTTGGCCCGGTTGAAAAGGATGGGCATTTTGACCGACCTGCTTTCATGGATGCGTTGGGCCGCTATTTGACGGAACATGGCCTTTCCACCGATTGGGAAAGCCTGGGCGAGGCAGAGGATGAGCTGTTGATCAACTCTCTTTCGATGCTGTGCCCGTTTGAACCCGAGGACAAACAAGCCCTGCTCGAAGCCCCGTCCTTGACTACCCGCCGTGAAACCCTCACCACCCTGATCGAGTTCGCCTTGCGGGGTGGATCAGGTGAAGAGGTAATGCAATGAGCGAGACTCTGTTTGATCCCAAGATGCTTGAGGCATTGGTGTGTCCGATGACTCAGGGCACTCTGGACTATGATGCAGGAAATCAGGAGCTGGTCAGCCGTGCAGGCAAGCTGGCGTTTCCGATCCGCAACGGCATCCCAGTGATGCTGGTCGATGAGGCGCGCAAGCTAGACTAGTGCGTTTCAGCAGTTTTTCGATGAAATCGATGGCCATTGATCGGCTGGGGTGTTCCCGCAGCGCGCACAAAATGCGTTGTGAAAGCGCGATCTCGTGCTAGGTTCGGGATTATTTTGTAGCACTTTTTGAGAACCTGAACCCTTTGACGCTGCCTGAAATTCAGGAATTTCAATGCGTTAGGCTGCCTATGTATCAGCAGGTCGCCCAAGAAGTGCCTTTGACGATGGGGGATAGAATTGGCCAACGGTGACGTGGACAAGGTATTTGGTGCAACGCTGACCGACATGGTGGCGGATATCGGCAAGAGTGTCGCGCAGGCCGCCGAACAGCTGAGCTTGGATCAGTTGAAAGCGCTTGAGAACTATCCTCAGGAACTGCGCGATCTGGGCATTCCGCCGGTTTTCTACCACATGCAGGATGTCGATGTAGAGCTTAAGGTCGTGATGGAGATGAGCTCTTCGATGGAGGAAGGAAAGCGCGGCGCAATTGCGGCCTTCTTTCTTGGGCCAAAGCTGACCCAGACTGATACGGTGGATACGACCAGTGCGTCGACGATGCGTATGCGCTTTGCGCCGGGTCCGGTTGCCGATGGACAAACAGATGGGGCATCCGATGGTTGAGAAGGAACAAAGCGGACCAATTGACGTTCGGGTGACAGAACTGCCCGAGGCATTCACGAGCCTTCTGCAATCGCTGGCGGACCGTCTGACGGCGATGGAAGCGCGCGAGGTGAAGTTGCTGGAGATGATTTCAGAGCTTCAAAGCCGGGTCGATGATCTGGAGGACGCTGGAACAGGCGACATGCTGCTTGGTGCCGGTGGGCCGGTGGTGAACCCGATGGCCACTGACCCCGATACCAAATCCGTGGATGCCGGAACATTTGCGCAGGCGCTTGGCGAACAGATCCTTGCGGGGTCGGATGAAAGCAGCGACTTCACCATCGACAATGTCACGGTCGAGGCCGTGGGCGGGCTTGGTCAGGATGGCACGCGCGCGCAAATCACCACCAATGCCAAGCAGCAGGCCGTCAGTCAGAACGCATCCAAGATCACATTCTCGGTCAGGCGACGCACACCAACACAGATTATCGAATAGGACCTAGAGATATCAGGAAAGGGATTTAAGCCATGAGTATTGGGCAAGAACTACTGAACGTACCATTTGGGGAAATGGTGCAGAAACTGGCGCTTTCGGTTGCCGAAGGGCAGACAGAGTTGGACCGCCATTCGACGGAAGTCGCCAAATACATGGCGGATCAGAAAATCAAGCTACCCGATCTGTCCAACCCCGAAGGTGCAACAAAGGAATTCAGTTTGGTCGCCATGGGGTTCCTGCCTGCATTCTATGCCGTCCAAGAAGCCGAGATCGAAGTGAAAATGGCAATCTCGATGAGCAAGCAGACCGAAAAGGCGGGCAGTGCTTCGGTCAAAGGTGGCTGGGGGCCTGTAGCCGCGCAGGTCAACGCCAGCTATTCGTCGCGCTATGCATATAGCCAAGAAGGCGCCAGCCGCCTGACCATCAAGCTCGCCCCTGCCGACCCACCCGTCATCTTGCAAAAATACATGGAAGCCGTGACAGCGGCGATGCTGGCCAAGAACCCGGTGCTGCCGGATGATTCATCGCAGGACGACAAGACGCGCAAGCAGCGCGATACCTGACGGCATCAGGCGCATCTAACATGAAGAGCGAACGAGGCGACGAAGACACGCTGCTCGCGGCGCTTACGCGATGTGAGACTGATGTATGGGACGCCCTTGTTATCGGGAACATGCGCGCAGATGATGCGGCTTTGGATGACGGTTTTCTGGGGGTCTACTCTGACGGGTTTGCCGGGAAAGCCGACCATGTTCAGCAGCTTGCCGACGGCCCAACAATCCAGTCATTTCAGCTTTTCGATTTGCGCGTCTTGGCCTTAGGCCCAGATCATGCGGTGTTGTCATATCGCGCAGCGTATCTGCGTGTGCATCACTCTGAACCTGAGGCAATGTACGTCAGTTCCATCTGGCGGCGCAAAGGGCAGGGCTGGATCAATGTCTTTAGTCAGGACACGCCCGCCCTGGGGTGATGGGGCTATCCCCGCATTAATCGCGGCAAGTCCCCTGACAGCCCTGCTGCTTCGCGGATAAATCCGCGCCGCAGTCCCGGTGCTGCATTGACCAGCCCCATGCCAATATCACGTGCGGCTCGCAGCAGCGGGTTGTCGTTTGAAAACAGCTTGTTGAACGTATCCGTGGCCAACGCCAACGTTGTTGTGTCGAACCGTCGCCATTGTTGATAGCGCGCGAGTGTCTGCAAACTGCCGATATCTTCGCCGCGCCCACGCGCCTGTTCCAGTACATCCGCCAAGGCCGCGACATCGCGCAGACCCGCGTTCAGCCCTTGCCCCGCAATCGGATGCACCCCATGTGCCGCGTCGCCAACCAAGGCAACCCGGTCCGCCACAAAGCTGTTGGCCAGGGTCAGCCCAAGCGAATAGCTGAATCTTGCGCCTGTCAGGCTGATTTCGCCCAGAAAACTGCCAAAGGCGGGGCGTAGGGCGTCAAGGAAATCGGCGGCACTCATCGAGATCAGCTCGGCGGCGCGTGCGTCTGCTTCGCTCCATACAATAGAACTGCGGTTTTTGGTCAGCGGCAGAATGGCTAGCGGGCCATCGGGCATAAAGAACTGATGCGCGATCCCGCCATGTGGCTTTTCATGTTCGACGGCACATACGACGGCCGTTTGCCCGTAGCCCCAGCCGGTGCGTTTGATTCCTGCGCGCGTGGCGGTGCCGCTTTTGCGCCCGTCTGATCCTACCAGCAGCGTTCCGTTCAACTTCTGTCCCGACGCCAATGTGACCGTGACGCCAGCCTGATCCACCTGTTGCGCCACGACGGTTTCGCTTGCCAAATGTGTAATCAGCGGGGCGTCTGCCATCGCATCCAGAAAGGCGCGCCGCAGGTGCCGGTCTTCGACCATATAGCCCATGGGTCCTTCTTCGATCTCGGTATGATCAAAGTGCATCATCCAAGGGGACGGTCCTTCGCCAGAACGGCCATCTGTGACCTTGATCTCCAACATCGGCTGCGCATGTTTAGCGATGCCATCCCAGATGCCGATCCCGCGCAATAATCGCATGGAGGCATGGGCGAGAGCGTAACTGCGCCCGTCAAAATCCACGCGTTTGCGGGTGTCGAGCGCCAGGCTATCGACAATCGTCACCGAAAAACCTGCCTGCGCTGCCGCCAGTGCCAAGGCTGGCCCGTTTAGCCCGCCGCCTACGATGATCAGATCCGTTTTCATGTGCTGCAATATGCGCGCCCAGCCGGGATTGTCCATGTGCCACATGGCCGCTACCGTCGCCCCGAACAGGAGAGTGACATGCAAGACTGGCGATGGATGACCGCAGCAGACCTTGGGCGCGGGATTGGGGCAGGTGATATTGATCCCGTAGCGCTGACAGAGGTCTATCTGGAAGCCATCGACTCCCATGAACATCGCGACCGGATCTATGCCCGCGTGACCCACGATCGCGCGCGGGCCGAGGCGAAAGCGGCATCAGAACGTGTGCAATCGGGCATGCGCCGAGGCTTGCTGGATGGCGTGCCGGTGTCGTGGAAGGATTTGTTCGACACAGTCGGGATTGGCACCGAAGCAGGCACCAAACTAATGGAAGGACGCGTGCCGGACGAAGACGCTGCCGTTCTCAAGGCTGCAACTGCCGCCGGATTGGTCTGTCTGGGCAAAACCCACATGTCAGAGATTGCGTTTTCCGGTTTGGGGTTAAACCCGATTACGGCCACACCTCCGTGTGTGAATGATCATGATGCAGTGCCGGGGGGGTCTTCATCAGGGGCGGGGGCCTCGGTTGCGTTTGGATTGGCGGCGGCAGGTATTGGTTCTGATACCGGCGGCTCTGTGCGTATACCCTCGGCTTGGAATGATCTGGTGGGCCTGAAAACGACGCATGGGCGGCTATCGCTGGACGGTGTTGTGCCGTTGTGCTTGACCTTTGATACGGTTGGTCCGCTGTGCCGTTCGGTTGAGGATGCTAATCTGCTCTTGGCTGTATTGGAGGGGGGCAAACCTGCTGATCTGACCGGCGGCAGCCTTGAAGGCGCGCGCTTGATGGTTCTCGACACGATCGCGCCAGACGATGTGCGTGATGCGCCCCGCGCTGCATTTGAAGGTGCCGTGGCACGTTTGCAGGCCGCCGGCGCGCAGGTCGAACATCGCTATTTTGCGCAACTCCTTGATGCGTTCAATGTGGCTGGCAATCTTTATGCCGCCGACAGTTATGGCTGGTGGCGTGATCTGGTCGAGGCGCAACCAGAAAAGATGTTCCCGCAAATATTGGAACGTGTGCGCGGTGGGCAGACAGTGAGCGGGCCAGATTATTGCGCTGGCTGGAATATGCTGCGTGACATCCGCAAACAGTACCACGCCGAGACAGCGCAGTTCGACGCGGTGATCATGCCGTCGGCCCCAATCATGCCGCCCAATGCAGAGCGTTTGCTGAACGATGATGACTACTACAAATCCGAGAATCTGCTGGCGCTTCGGAACACGCGGGTGGCGAACCTGATGGATGTGTGCTCGATCACATTGCCGACGGGGGTGCCGTCATGCGGGATTGTGCTGAATGGGCAGAATGGGACCGAGGAGGCGCTGTTGCGGGTGGCAGCTGCGGTGGAGCGGGTTTTAGGGTAGGACCAGAGAACACATATGGCCAGCAATATTATTCAGCAGTTCAAAAGCGCGTTCACTTGCAACGAATTTCCGCACGCGATGTTTTATGAGTTCGAGATCGGTCTCCGCTTCGCATTGGGGGGGAGGATGTACCGACCTCTCGTCCACTTAAGCGCTTCATCCAAGCATTTGAACGAGCAGATACTGTGTCGTCAGAACTGTTTGAGAAATCCAAGTCTATCTGGATGCTGTCAGCATCCTATGGTGGTGAACCACCCAAGAAGAAGCGCCTTAAGCCTTTCGAGCTTTGCGAGATTGAAGGCGCTTCATTCAAATACCTTGGAGCCATCCCGCAACAGGATGAAGACCACATTGAGGCGTTTGGTTCCGATGTTTTTCGCCATTGGGACGCAGTTGAGCTGGATTGCCATAGGAAAATTCGCGAGATTTTGTGGCTTGCCTTGGGGGCTGAACTTGGAATCAAGCCGCGGGTCAATGCGGGTATCTACATCGTAGACTTTGATAGAAGTATCGCGCTCCACCCATATGATGACCGTGGGATGGACGTTGTTGCGATGGACAAGAAGCATCTCAGTGATTTGTATCAGCTCCATGGGTCATGGCTCTTGGATCACGATATGTCTTCTTTGCGCGCTGTTTTCGAATCGGGCTAAACATCCCCTAACTGACCGAAAAGCCACAAAAACCACCTGACTCGCCCCTTCTTCTGGACACGACCGCTCCTGCCGCGCTAGTTTGGAAAAAAGTCGGGCGAAATGATCCGGCGTATTGAGGCAGATATGGTATTTCCTGAGCGGTTTTCGGACCTCCCAGCAGCAACGTGGCCGCGCTTGCGCGCGCTCTTGGACGTGCCGACACAGGCGTCCGAGACTATCAATATGACCATTGGCGAGCCGCGCCATGCGTTTCCAGCGTTCGTGGGTGACATCATCGCGGACAACCTTGCCGGATTTGGCAAGTACCCTGACAATTATGGCGTTCCACCGCTTTTGGATGCCATTGGCGGGTTTCTTAAGCGCCGTTACAATCTGGACATTCCTGCCGCACAAATCCTGGCGCTGAACGGCACCCGCGAGGGGCTTTACAACGCCGCGATGGCGCTTTGCCCGGAAGAGAAGAATGGCAAACCTGTCATTCTGACCCCAAATCCGTTTTATCAGGTCTATGCTGTGGCCGCCTTGTCGGTCGGTGCCGAGGCGATTTATGTGCCCGCGACCAAAGCCACAGGGCATCTGCCTGACTTCCATGCTTTGCCAACTGATACGCTGGATCGCACCGCCATCGCCTATATCTGTTCGCCCGCAAATCCGCAGGGTGCCGTAGCCGATGAAACCTATTGGCGCGCGTTGATCGCATTGGCAGAGAAGCATGATTTCATCATCTTTGCCGATGAATGCTATTCCGAGATTTTTCGCGACACACCGCCGCCCGGTGCGTTGCAGATCGCCCATGACATGGGTGCTGATCCAGAACGGGTCCTGATTTTCCATTCGCTGTCCAAACGGTCAAACCTGCCCGGTTTGCGGTCCGGGTTTTGCGCCGGTGGGCCCAAGGCCATCGCCCGCATCCGCCTGCTTCGTGCTTTTGCTGGTGCGCCGCTGCCAGAGCCCTTGCAGGCCGTCGCCGCCGCTGCGTGGAGCGACGAGACCCATGTGGAAGAGAACCGCGCGCTTTATCATCGCAAGTATGAGATCGCGGACGACATTCTGGGCCATATCAATGGCTACCAATCCCCGCAGGCGGGGTTCTTTTTGTGGCTTCCGACGGATGACGGCGAAACATCGGCTGTCAAACTTTGGCAAGAGACAGGCGTGCGGGTGCTGCCCGGTGCCTACCTGAGCCGCGACACAAACGGGGGCAACCCCGGCAAGAAATACATTCGGGTCGCCATGGTGGCCCCAACACAAGAAATGCAGCGCGGTCTCACCCTGATCCGCGACTGTTTGTATAGTTGAGGAACGGCAGCATGGCTTCTTATCAGACACGGCGGCGCGACCCGCTTTTGGATAGCACCACGCAGGCGGCGATTGAAAAACGCAGCAAAGAGCTGTTGGGCCTTGGTCTGGTCCTGTTGGGCCTGCTGATTGGCGCGATGGTGGCCAGTTATTCGCCCACTGATCCAAGCTGGATTTCCGCCACCGACGCCCCGGTGCAAAATTGGCTGGGTCATTTTGGTGCTTCGGTTGCCGCCCCGTTGATGATGATCATCGGTCTTGGCATTTGGGTCGTGCCGGTGGTGCTGATCACGTGGGGCGTGCGCTTTGTCATGCATCACGGGCAGGAACGTGCAGTTGGACGTTTGATTTTCGCTCCTGTGGCTATTGTCGTGGCGTCCGTTCATGCCGCCACATTGACCCCGGCCATAGATTGGCCCGCCAACTTTGGTGTGGGTGGTTTGTTTGGGGACACTGTTCTGGGTGTGATCCTGACCATTGTGCCTTTTGGCGCGATCTTTGGCGTGAAACTGCTGTCACTATTGACCGGTATCGCGCTGATTGCGCTGATGGCTTTCGTGCTGGGCTTTACCAAGCCAGAGCTAAAGACCGCTGGCCGCTTTACGTTTCTAGGCACTGTCATGCTGTATGCGATGATCCTGCGCGTTTTGGGCAAGAGCGCTGAATTCTCGGCCATGGCGGCTCAGGGCGTGTCCGCCAATGTGCAGGCCCGCCGCGCGCAAATGCATGAAACCCATGAGGCGCGGACCCAAGAACCTGCTTTGTCTGCCCCGTTTGCGATGCCAGAGCCTCTGACATCCGCGCGCACCCGTGCGGCGGCTGTTGTGCGCTCCAACCCTGCAATGCCCACCGCTGAACCACCACTCACTGCCCCCGCGATCCCTGCAGCGCCACCACTTGCCGCATCTGCCCGTACCACAGCAGAGCCGGACGCTCCGCAGGGTGGGTTCCTCTCAGGCCTGCTGAAACGCAATGACGCGATGCCCGAGCCAGAGCTGGTGACGCCGGAACCCGTCGATGTTGCCCTACCCGACGCGGGCAGCGGCGATCGCGTCAGCGCGCGGATTGCCGACGCCATCAAGAACCGCACGCCCGCACCGTCGCCTACCGGCGTGCGGATTGAACCAGCCTTGACCGCGGGTCGCGGCCCTGCACCGTTGGTGTTTGAACCGCTCGAAGAAGACACCTCGGACGAGGAAGAACTGCTGGAAATCCCGGTAGAAGCCCCCCGCATGGCAGCGCCGCATATGCCGATCCCAGAGGTCACCGTGCCAACGGCAGAGCCGCGTAGCGTGGTCCAGCACCCGCCCAAGCGTGCGCCGCAGCCATCCAAACAGGCCAAGGCCGAAGCGCAGCCTGCGCTGAAGTTTGAAGATAAATATGCCTCATACGAGCACCCGCCTTTGGGTTTGCTGATGAATCCGATAGAAATCCAACGCCATCATCTGAGCGATGAAGCCTTGGAAGAAAACGCCCGCATGCTGGAAAGCGTGCTGGATGATTACGGCGTGAAGGGCGAGATTGTCTCGGTCCGCCCCGGTCCCGTTGTCACGATGTATGAGTTGGAACCAGCGCCCGGTTTGAAGGCCAGCCGCGTGATCGGCCTGTCTGATGACATCGCCCGTTCCATGTCAGCACTGTCAGCACGAGTATCCACCGTTCCGGGCCGCTCTGTTATTGGTATCGAATTGCCAAATGAGAACCGCGAAAAAGTTGTCCTGCGCGAGATCCTGTCCCATCGCGACTTTGGCGACGGTAACCAGAAACTGCCTTTGGCTTTGGGCAAGGACATCGGGGGTGAGCCGATCATCGCGAACCTTGCCAAGATGCCTCACCTGTTGATCGCAGGTACTACCGGTTCGGGTAAATCCGTGGCGATCAACACGATGATCCTGTCACTGCTATATAAGCTGACACCGGAAGAGTGCCGGATGATCATGATTGATCCCAAGATGCTGGAGCTCTCTGTTTATGACGGCATTCCGCATCTGCTGTCCCCCGTCGTGACCGATCCAAAGAAGGCGGTCGTCGCCCTGAAATGGGTCGTGGGCGAGATGGAAGAACGCTATCGTAAAATGTCCAAGATGGGCGTGCGCAATATTGACGGTTTCAACGGCCGGGTGAAGGATGCGCTTGCCATGGGTGAGATGTTCAGCCGGACGGTGCAGACCGGGTTTGATGATGAAACGGGCGATCCGATCTTTGAGACCGAAGAGTTCCAGCCAGAGGTTCTTCCATACATCGTGGTGATTGTGGATGAGATGGCCGACCTGATGATGGTGGCCGGCAAAGAAATCGAAGCCTGCATTCAGCGTTTGGCACAGATGGCGCGTGCTTCGGGCATTCACCTGATCATGGCGACACAGCGTCCATCGGTGGATGTGATTACCGGCACGATCAAGGCGAACTTCCCGACGCGGATTTCGTTCCAGGTCACGTCGAAAATCGATAGCCGCACGATCCTTGGTGAAATGGGAGCCGAGCAACTTCTGGGCATGGGTGACATGCTTTACATGGCTGGCGGTTCCAAAATCACCCGTGTGCATGGTCCGTTCGTGAGCGATGAGGAAGTTGAAGAAATCGTCAACCACCTCAAAGGGTTCGGACCACCTGAATATATGTCTGGCGTTGTCGAAGGCCCGCCTGACGGGGCTGAAAGCAGCATTGATCTGGTGTTGGGCCTTGGTGACGGCTCGGACAGTGAAAACGCGCTTTATGACACCGCCGTGGCGATTGTGATCAAGGATCGCAAATGCTCAACATCCTACATCCAGCGCAAGTTGGCGATTGGCTATAACAAAGCCGCACGTCTGGTAGAGCAGATGGAGGACGAAGGCGTGGTCAGCGGCGCCAATCACGTCGGCAAGCGCGAGATTTTGGTGCCGGAGCAGCATTAACTGTCAGCAGTGTTTCGATAGCGGGTTGATACCCACACCAAAGCGGTATCGATTGGCGGCATGAAGCTGACCGGCCCGTTCTTGTTTATCCTTGCGACATTGATGATCGATGCCATTGGCGTGGGCATCGTGTTCCCGATCATGCCCGATCTTATGGACCGGGTCGGTGCGTCCAGCACCGCGGAAGGTGCGTTCTGGGGTGGCATCATGATGTCGGCTTATGCCGCCGCGATGTTTCTTTTTGGGCCCATCGTGGGCAGCTTATCAGATGCCTATGGGCGCAGGCCCATTCTGATCGCGGCCTTGGTCACCCTGACGATTGATTATGTGATCATGGCGCTGGCGCAGACCTATTGGGTATTGTTGGTGGGCCGTGTTGTGGCGGGGATGGCGGGGGCCACATATATCACGGCCACAGCGTATATTGCGGATATTGCAAAGCCTGACCAACGCGGTGCGGCCTTTGGCATGATTGGTGCGGCATTCGGAATTGGTTTTGTGCTAGGCCCGGCATTGGGTGGGCTGGCGTCTGGCTGGCATATCACGGCGCCGTTCTGGATAGCGGCAGCCCTGTCGGCGGCGAATGTGGCCTTTGGCATTTTCATCTTACCCGAATCCCTCAAACCAGAGAACCGCCGCGCCTTTGGCAGGGGCGAATTGAACCCCTTTGCCACGATCCTGCGGGCCTTGCGCGTGCCCGGCCTTGCCATCCCGCTAATCTGCATCTTTGTGTTCGAATTTGCGAATATGGTCTATCCAACGCTCTGGGCGTTCTGGGGGCGCGAGGTTTTTGCCTGGGATGGGTTTACCATCGGGCTTACGCTGTCGGCCTATGGTGTCTTGATTGCCGTGGTACAGGCCGGTGTCCTGCCGCAACTGACGCGGCGGTTTGGCGATTACAACACACTGTTGTTTGCCATTGGGACGGCCATCATCGCGATGATCGGCTTTGGCTTTGCAGGAGCGATCTGGGCGATTATTGTCTTTCTGCCCTTGGCCGCACTATCCGATATGGCGCCGCCGCTGATGACAGCTTTTGCTGCCAATCGCGTGGGCGAGGATCAGCAAGGGTTGGTGCAGGGTGTCATTGCATCGCTGTCATCAGTCGCCGCGGTTGCGGCCCCCCTGATGCTGACCGGCGTGTTCGAGCGTTTCGTGAATGACGACGGATTATACCTGCCGGGAATGCCATTTCTGATCGGGGCGCTGCTTGTTGCGGCGATCGCGCCTTTGGTTCTACGAATGCGCCCGCAGGATACACCTTGATGGGTCAGTTTACGCTGATGGATCAGACACGAACGTCATAACCTTGTGACAAGAGGGTGTGAGGGACTACCCTGACAATATTCTGGATGGGGAGTCTTACTATGCAACTTACATTTAACCGACGTCATTTTCTTGCCGGGTCTGCTGGCCTGATCGCAATGCACCCGTTTTCGGTCAATGCCGCCACCGGTCAGGCGCATTTGCGTTTGATGGAAACCACCGACCTGCATGTGCATGTGTTTCCATACGACTACTACGCTGATCGGCCGGTCGACACTGTCGGCCTGTCCCGCACTGCCAGTCTGATCGAAGGCGTACGCGCGGAATCGACCAATTCGCTGTTGCTGGACAATGGTGATTTTCTGCAAGGCAACCCGATGGGCGATTACATTGCCTATGAGCGGGGCATGAAAGAGGGGGACATGCACCCCGTCATCACCGCGATGAATGCGCTGGGCTTTGACGCTTCAACACTTGGCAATCACGAGTTCAACTACGGCATTTCGTTTCTGATGAAATCTGTGTCAGGTGCTGCATTCCCGGTTGTCTCGGCCAATGTGGTTAAGGAAATGGGCGCGTCGCCGACCGCGGACACGACGCTTTTGCCGCCGTATGTGATTCTGGACCGCGAGATTATCGATGGCGATGGCGCCGCCATACCGATCAAGATCGGGCTGATTGGTTTTGTCCCGCCGCAGATCATGAACTGGGACCGCAAGCATCTAGAGGGCAACGTGCAGGCGCGCGATATCGTGGCCAGCGCGCGTGCCTATGTTCCGCAGATGAAGGAACAGGGCGCTGATATCATCGTTGCCATGTGCCACTCTGGCATTGGTGAAGCAAATGATAGCGACGGTATGGAAAACGCGGCTATCCCATTGGCTGCCGTGGATGGGATTGATGCGATTCTGACTGGGCACAGCCATCTGGTGTTCCCATCGTCCAACTATGATGACTGGGCAGGCGTTGATACCGCCGCAGGCACCATCGGCGGCAAACCCGGCGTTATGGGTGGCTTCTGGGGCAGCCATATGGGCCTTGTCGACTTGTTGTTGGAAAATGATGGCGGGCAGTGGCGCGTGTTATCGCACACCGCCGAAGCACGTCCGATTTCGCGCCGCGAAGAGGACCGCAGCATCACGCCATTGGTTGAAGATTTTGAGCCGGTTCTGGCCTCAATCGCCGACGTGCATGAAGAAACGCTGACCTATGTGCGCACCGCGGTAGGCAAGACGGATGCGGCATTGCACAGCTATTTCGCGCTGGTGGCGGATGATCCGTCGGTTCAGATCGTTTCAAACGCGCAGGTCTGGTATATTGCCGAACAGATGGTTGGCACTGAATATGAAGGCCTGCCGATCCTGTCAGCCGCAGCGCCGTTCAAGGCGGGCGGACGCGGTGGCCCAGAGTATTATACCGACGTGCCGGTTGGTGATGTGGCGATCAAGAATGTCGCGGATCTTTATCTTTATCCGAACACCGTGCGTGCCGTGAAAATCACTGGTGCAACGGTCAAGGACTGGCTGGAACGCTCTGCCGGTATGTTCAATCAAGTGGATGCAGGGGCCAGCGACGCTGTTTTGCTGAACCCTGATTTCCCCAGCTACAACTTTGATGTGATCGACGGGGTGACCTATCAGATTGATCTGTCGCAACCGTCAAGGTTTGACCGGGAAGGGGCCGTGATCAACGCAGATGCTAACCGCATCATCAATCTGCAATTCAACGGCGCACCGATTGATCCCGATCAGGAATTCATCGTGGCCACGAATAACTATCGCGCGTCTGGAGGCGGCAGCTTCCCCGGTGCCGATGGATCAACTGTGATCTTTGAGGGCCCCGACACCAACCGCGATGTCATTGTGCGTTATATCGTGGAGCAAGGCACTGTCAGCCCGCGTGCTGATGGGAACTGGTCATTCGCGCCACTGGCCGACACCACCGTGATCTTTGAAACGGGACCGGCGGGTGCGACCTATGCCGACGGTGTTCCGGGCGTGAATATCGAGGAAGCCGGGCAAAGCGACACCGGGTTCTCTCAGTTCCGCATCGGTCTCTAAACCAAACAAAAACCCCCGTCTGATCTCTCAGACGGGGGTTCTTTGATCGTAACGTCGAAGGGTCGCTTTTGGGCGTTTGTGGTTTGAGCTGAATCACAATTCGCTGTCTCTCCCTGACGGTCGAACGCGATTTGTGATGTTCTATCTCAAGTCAAACCCAAAACGCTTTACAGCAGACCTTCGCGCTGGAGCTTCTTACGTGCCAGCTTGCGCTGACGACGGATAGCTTCTGCTTTCTCGCGCGCTTTACGCACGGACGGCTTTTCGAAATGCTGCTTGAGCTTCATTTCACGAAAAACGCCCTCACGCTGGAGCTTCTTTTTCAGAGCACGCAACGCCTGATCGACGTTGTTATCACGAACACTAACCTGCATGTGGTTTACACCACCTTTCTAAGTTGGATTTGCAAAAATTGCAGGAAGTGGGCAGATAGCAAGAACATACTAGTTTGTCCAGTACAGGATAACCCGATGGAGGCCGCTATGATGACCGCACCAATTGATCCCGCATTGGACCAGCTTTTGGATGCTGCACTGCCCCATGTGGCCTTTGATGGCTGGGCGCCTCACACATTTGACGCCGCCGTTGCCGAAGCCGGAATCGATCCGGCCCATGCCAAAACGCTTTGCCCGCGTGGGGCGATTGATCTGGCGATTGCCTATCACAAACGTGGAGATGCGGCGATGGTCGCCGCGTTGAAAGAGGCCGATCTGCATGACATGCGGTTTCGCGACAAGGTTGCTCATGCGATCCGCCTGCGCCTTCGTGCTGTGGATGATAAAGAAGCCGTGCGTCGTGGCACGGCTCTTTTTGCCTTGCCCCATATGGCGGCAGACGGGGCCAAGTTGGTCTGGGGTACGGCGGACGAGATCTGGAATGCGCTGGGCGATACCTCACGAGATGTGAACTGGTACACCAAACGGCTGACCCTGTCGGGGGTCTATAGTTCGGTTGTGCTGTTCTGGCTGGGTGATGACAGTCTGGATGGACAGACCACAGATGCGTTTATCGACCGGCGCATCGACAACGTGATGCAGTTCGAAAAGGTCAAGGCGCAGTTGCGGGATAATCCGCTGACCAAACCTTTTGCTGCCACGTTGGATCGTATGATGTCAGGGGTTAAAGCACCGTCGAAAACACCAGATGTCGATCTGCCGGGTATGTGGCGCGATCCGCAATAAGTTGGGTTTGTCAAAGCCCGTCTGATGCAGCATAGCTGGATTGCAGCGAAAAGGATCAGACCCATGAAGGCAATCGAAATTTCACAACCCGGCGGGCCAGAGGTTTTGCGGCTGACGGATCGCCCCATGCCCGAACCTGCGAATGATCAGGTGGTGATCAAGGTTGCCTATGCCGGGGTCAATCGCCCGGATGCACTTCAGCGTGCAGGGCTCTACAATCCGCCAAAAGGTGCGAGCGATTTGCCGGGACTTGAAGCCGCAGGCGAGGTTGTGGCCTGCGGTGCGGGCGTGTCTTCGTTCAAGGTTGGTGATCAGGTTTGCGCGCTTCTGCCCGGCGGTGGTTACGCCGAATATGTGGCGACCCCTGCTGCCCATTGCTTGCCGATCCCCGGCAGTTTGACCCTGCGCCAAGCGGCCTGCCTGCCCGAGACTTTCTTTACCGTCTGGTCCAACGTTTTCATGCGCGGCGAACTACGGGCCGGGCAGCGCTTTTTGGTGCATGGCGGCAGTTCCGGGATTGGGACAACGGCCATTCAATTGGCAAAATCCTTTGGCGCGCGGGTCTTTGCAACTGCGGGATCGGCCGAGAAATGTGCAGCTTGCGTGGATTTGGGTGCCGAAGCTGCGTTCAACTACCGTGAGAACGATTTTGTTGAAAAAATGCAAGTTCTGGGTGGGGCTGATCTGATCCTTGATATGGTTGGAGGTCCGTATATTCAAAGAAATTTGAAAGCATTGGCTGATGACGGAAAACTCGTGCAGATCGCATTTCTACAAGGGCCAAAGGCCGAGTTGAACCTGGTGCAGCTCATGACGCGCCGTTTGACGGTTACCGGATCAACACTGCGTCCGCAGTCTGACCTCGCCAAGGCGCAGATTGCAGACGCATTGCGCGCCCATGTCTGGCCACTGATCATGGCGGGCAAAGTGGCCCCCGTGATGGATCGGGAATTTGCACTTGAAGAAGCGGCAGCCGCCCATGCGCGCATGGAAAGCAGCGCGCATATAGGCAAGATTGTTTTGAAAGTCAGCTAGACAGCTGAACGCAGCGATCTTAACAATCGGTTGAGCGCACGATGGCGTGAAGGTGATGAAGGTGTGGAACCGCGCAAGTGGAATGGTTTGACTGGATCTTTGAGGTTGGCTTTGGCACGCAAATCTTGCTGGCCTTGCTTGCGAAATACCTGCTGTATGTCGCCTTTAAGAAGGCGTCAGAACTGACCGCTCACGCCGATGCGAACATGCTGACCTCGATTGTGATCGCTTCATTCAATCTTGTCGCTGTGTACTTTTTCGTTGATGACGTGAATGACTTTCTGCAAGCACAGTACGACGCATTGGGCATTCCGACCCTTGATCCTGCGATCTGGGACGGTCTGCCGCTCTTTGTTGTCTGCATCATTGGCATTATCACCAAGGATTTCGCGGATTATTGGAGTCATCGCGCCATGCACACCAAATGGGGCTGGCCCACCCATGCCGCCCACCATTCTGATACGCATGTAAACGCCTTTACGGGTCTACGCGTTCATTTCCTTGAATCGTTCCTGATGACGATGGCCTATGTCTTGCTGCTCACATGGATGCAGATCCCGGAAATCATTCCAATCGTCGCGTTGTTCTATGCAGTGCAGGGCATCTACATCCATCTGGATTTGGACTGGGATCATGGTCGGTTTAAGTATCTGTTCGCCTCTCCCAGATATCATCGTTGGCACCATGCAGACGTTCCAGAGGCCTATGGAAAGAACCTCGCCAGTGTTGTTCCGCTGTTTGATGTGATGTTCGGGACGTACTACAACCCTGGCGTCTGCAAAGAAGAGATGGGCGCGCTAAAAACAGGTGTGCCGGACAAGAACCCGCTGCTTATCTACATCTACCCATTCCGCGAATGGGCTGATCTTATCCGGGATGAGGTTACCAAACTTTCGGAGAAGCTGCGCAAATCACGCACAAAGTCATAAGGGTTCTCTGACGCCTATTCCGGCGCTTTGAGTTGCCGGCGTGATAGGTGGAAATCAGGTTCCACCCGTCCTGATGGGTCACGTCCCTTTACGTAGTCGCGTTGCCAGCCAAGCTTGACCGCATCCGGTTCGCCGCGGGCCAGTCGCGCTTGAAAATCCGCACGCTCGCTCCGCCAAAGATCGTAACTCGCTTTGAGGTCTTCGGCCTCTTCAAAGCTGCGCAGGCGTGGCTGGATACGATCAAGCGCCGCGTGCGGGACAAGCGAGAGAAAGCAGAACGCCTCGCCTGCCGCAAATTCCACCGTTCCGGGCCGAGTGAACCGCCAATTCATCGTAAAAGCAAAAGGAAGCCAGTCCGTCTCAATCAACCCTTCGAGCCCCGTGATGCCGTCCTTGACGGTGTTCGGCGCGCCGCGCGCGACAATTGCCCAACCTGGTGAGGTGCGGAACAGGTAACCGGGGTGGAAAGTCAGAATGCCATGCCCAAACACCGGCCCGACAATGTGGTCGATCCGCTGGTTCGGGTCAGCGCAGGTTACTGTTACATCTTCCGGCTTCATGCCACCATTCCAATGCGCGGCGATCGTGAACGGCAGGATGATCTCCCACCCGCTGGCATTGGCAATGGGTAGCGGAGTGCAGCGATAGGCGAACCGCTGCGTGGTGTCGTCCATCCAGTCACGCGAAGAACGACCCGGAATGATCTCGGGCGGGTCGTCATACTCGCGAAAGCAATCAAGATCCGGGTAGACAGGTAACATTTCCCGCTCTTCGTTGGTCATGAACGCACCCGCCTGTGATAAAATTTGGCCTGAGTGAGAAGGTAAGCATCAACGCTGACTGTGTTCAAGTTCGGTTTCGCACCTTGTAGGGAACCCGCTGGCTGGGTCTCAGACATTCGGAAAAAAATTGCGTCAAATGGTGGAATGGGCCAAGCTGCCGACCTGACCAAGGATCATTTGTGTGAAATCGGATACGCCAAACAAAGATTGAATATGATAAATCGTGCCAAGGCGATATTGCGCCAATGGCACCTGCGTTTCAGACGGCGCCTTCCTTGGCAGATTTGAACGTGGCCCTTTCGGCCGCGCAAATTTCTAGGGAGGATTAATATGAACTTACGGCCAGACCCCACGTTCCACGCGTCGCCGAAACTGGCGATGCAGGCCCCGGTCGAAAATTACGCATTCACCGTGATGCTCAGCCCCGATGGGGCGCAGTCGGATGGCATCGCTGTGGTCGATGTGAACCCATCATCCAAAAGCTACGGCCAGATTGTGCATCAGGTGATTGTGCCCAACAAAGGTGACGAATTTCACCACTTTGGCTGGAACGCCTGTTCGTCTTCGCTTTCGCCTTTGACCGGGCATGCGTTTCTGGAACGTCGCTATCTGATTGTGCCGGGTATCCGGTCGTCACGCATCTATGTGATTGACGTCAAAGAGCCGCTAAAAGCCAAAATTCACAAAACAATTGAACCCGAAGAGCTGTTCGCCAAGACCGGCTATTCCCGCCCGCATACGATCCACTGCGGCCCAGAGGGCATCTATGTGTCCTGCCTAGGCGGCGGTGGCGCAGATGGCACCGACGGACCGCCCGGTATCTTCATCATGGATTGCGAAACATTCGAGATCATTGGCCAGTACGAGATGGACCGTGGCAAGCAGGACAAACACTATGATTTCTGGTGGAACCTGCCGCAGGATTACATGGTCAGTTCCGAATGGGGCCTGCCCCCACAATTTGAAAATGGCGTTGTGGCCGAGGATTTGCTGTCCAACAAATACGGCCATTCGATCCATTTCTGGGATCTGCGTGCGCGCAAGAACATCCAGACGATGGATTTTGGCGAAAACCATCAGATGGCGCTGGAAATTCGCCCTGCCCACGACCCCACGAAATCCTATGGGTTCTGTGGCGTCGTCGTGGATACCACAAACTTGCAAGGCGCGATCTTTACCTGGTGGCGTGACGATGATGGCAAGTGGCAGTCGAAAAAGACGATTACCATCGACCCGCGCCCCGAAAAGCCGGAAAACCTGCCGCCGTTGTTGCAAGGGTTCGAGGCGGTGCCGCCATTGGTCACGGACATCGACCTGAGCCTTGATGACAAATACCTCTACGTTGCCTGCTGGGGGCTGGGTGAGATGCACCAGTACGATGTCTCTGATCCGATGAACCCTGTGCTGGCCGGTAAAGTCGAGGTGGGCGGCATTGCCCGTGGTGCGGACCATCCCAACGGCAAACCCTTTGCCTACGGCCCGCAGATGGTCGAGATCAGCCGCGACGGCAAACGCGTCTATTGGACCAACTCGCTTTATTCCACATGGGATGATCAGTTCTATCCTGATGATGAAGGTGGGCAGATGGTCATGGCCAACAATGACGAGAATGGCTTCCATCTGGACAAGGATTTCTACATCGATTTCCCCAAAGGCTATCGCAGTCACCAGATCCGGCTTGAGGGTGGTGACTGTTCGACAGACAGTTTCTGTTACCCGCCCGTCTAAGTGATTTCTGAACTGACGACAGTGGCGGCCCTTTGGTGGGCCGTCATTTTGTCCGGTCTTTACCACGGCCTGAACCCCGGTATGGGCTGGCCGTTGGCGGTTTCCGCTGCTCTGATGGAGCGAAAGCGTAGCGCCTTGCCAAAAGCGCTGGGCCTGCTGGCGTTGGGCCATTTCTTGGCGATGCTCGCGATCCTTGTGCCATTTTCCATCATGCTGTTCTTGGTGCAGTGGGAGGTGGAAATTCGCGTCGCCGCGGGCCTGTCAGTGATCGCGATGGGCGTTTATCTACTGATCAACCGCCGCCACCCCAAAGCACTGGCGCGGGTGCATCCGGCACGGCTGGCGTTCTGGTCGTTTCTGGCGGCCAATGCCCATGGCGCGGGGCTGATGCTGGTGCCACTGTTTTTGGGGATATGTGCGGTGGATGCGGACACTGGCCATAAGGCGGCAGAGGCTTTGATGCGCGGCAATATCCTGACAGCGTTCACAGTGGCTTTGGCGCATACCGCCGCGATGACACTGGCAGGTGGGTTGATCGCCATGGTGATCAACCTGTGGCTGGGCCTGCGGTTCTTGTCAAAGACCTGGTTCAATTTGGATCTGGTTTGGGCCGTGACGCTGATAATGGTGGGGGCGTTTGGGGTTTGGGCGGCGTTGAGTGGGCATTGAAGTGTTTCACGATCTGACCGATTGTTGCATTTCCAAACCCCAGACAGACTGCCGACACCAACGCGCGGTTCGGCGGAAATGGCAATCTATGCTTCGTTCGTGTCTACCTTATCGCACTTGCAGAATGGAGCTATCTGTTGCAACTCGCTGTTGTTCGTCCAATCGCTTCTCAATCGCGTCCAGCTTTGCCAGCACGTCATCACGATACGCATCCGTCGCGGCGTTCCCTTCCTCTGCATGCGCGTCCTGCATCGAATTCACGATCAGACCGACCAACAGGTTCACCACCGCGAATGTCGTGACCATGATGAACGGCACAAAGAACGCCCAAGCGTAGGGGTAGATTTCCATCACTGGGCGCACGATGCCCATGGACCAGCTTTCCAGTGTCATGATCTGGAACAGCGAATAACCGGACTGGCCTAATGTGCCGAACCATTCGGGGAAACTGTCGCCGAACAGTTTGGTGGCCATGACTGCGGCGATGTAAAATACGATACCCATCAGCAGGAACACCGACCCCATGCCGGGCAGGGCGGTTACAAAACCTTCGACCACCCGGCGCAATGATGGCACCACAGAAATCACACGCAGTACGCGCAAGATGCGCAAGGCGCGCAGCACCGACAGGCCGCCGTTGCCGGGTATCAGCGACACGCCGACAATAACAAAATCGAAGATGTTCCAGCCGTTGCGGAAGAACGACAGACGCTGGGCAAAGAGTTTTGCGGCCAGTTCTGCCACGAAGATCGCAAGGCAGATGCGATCCAGCATTTCAATCAATGGCCCCGCCATCGCCATCAGCGATTTTGACGTCTCCATCCCAAGAATAATGGCGTTGAAAATGATCACGCCAACGATGAAGTTGCGCACCCTGGCAGTTTCAAGCAGATCGGCGGTTTTTTGGCGAAGAGTCATGTATTTGGCCTTTGGATTCACGCGCCTTTGATATGGGTTGTTTGCAACAATTGGGCAAGGCCTGCGGCGGACGTCGCGTTGTGCTGGACGCATCCTGCCCGCGCTGCGCATGCTGCGCTGAAAAAGTGAGCTTTTGATGAAAATGAACCCCCGCCTGATATTCCGCTGGACCGCGTTTCTGCTGGCCGGAGGCTATTGCATCCGCATGTTGATCTTTGGCGGTTGGGAGCATTTTGGCGGACCGTTCCGGTTCCTCACGGTCTGGGCGTTGTTTTGTTCGTTCTTTGCCTTCAGCCGCATGATGGCGATTGAGGAGGGGCGCAGCGGCCGGCGTTGGGACGGCTTTGTCTGTATGACCGCCGTGATCAACACCATGGTTGTGATGCTCTATTGGCGGCTATACCTCGCGGACCCGAATTCAGTGACCAGTGATGGCCAACTGGGTGCCTGGCATCTGGAGCTGTACCTGCATGGGCTGGGGCCTGCTTTGCAGGTCATTGATACCATATTCATTCATCGCAGCTATCGGCGGATGGGTGCAGCTTTTGCATGGTTGTTCGGTACCGTCGGGGTGTATCTGTTGTCGGCAGAACTGATCTTTGAGCGGTTGAACACCAGCCCCTCAGGCACTGTGACAAGCGGTTTGCCCTATCCGTTCCTGAACAATCTGGAACTGGCGGACCGCCTCGTCGTCTACGGGTCCTACTTTGCCACCGGCGTGGTCTTTTTGCTGATCTACGCCAGCATCGCTTGGGCCTTCAGGCACCGATTTCCTGTGCCAATAGCGCCTTGAGCCCGGATTTGTAGTCGGGGTAGAGCAGCTCAACCCCCAACTCATTCTTGATCCGATCATTTCGCACTTTCTTGCTTTCGGCATAGAAACTGCGGGCCATTGGCGTCATCTCTGCTGTTTCGAAGTCCACCGCTTCGGGGATTGGCATACCTAGCAATTCAGCGGCGTAGGCGATGACGTCCTCTGGCGGCGCTGGCGCATCATCGCAGACGTTATAGGCGCGACCGGGATTTGGTTTGTTGATGGACGCCGCCAGAACACGGGCGATATCGGCGACATGGGTGCGGCTGAACAGTTGGTCTTTCTTGATGATCCGCCGGGCTGTGCCATTTCGTACTTTGGAAAACGGCCCGCGACCGGGACCATAGATGCCTGCCAGCCGGAAGACGTGCAGCGGTAGGTCGGAGATGGCGGACCATGCGGCCTCGGCCTTGACGCGCGCGATACCCCGTTTCGTTGCCGGCGTCAGGGCGGTGTTTTCATCGACCCAATCCCCCTGATGATCACCATAGACGCCCGTGGTAGACAGATAGCCCACCCATTCAAATTGCCCGGCCCGTTTTGCGATCTCATCATGCAGTGCGGCAAGCACGGGGTCACCATCGTCACCGGGCGCGGCAGAAATCAAAAGATGCGTCGCGGCATTCAATGCGGGGATCATATCGGCGCCCGGCCAGATGCGCGGCTCGATCCCTTCTTTCATCAGCCGGGGTGCTTTGTCCTCGGATCTTGTGGTGCCGATGATCCGCCAATCTTGCGGCAGCAGAACGCGAGACAGGGCGCGGGCGCTGTAACCGTGCCCAAAGGAAAGAAGCGTTTTTGTCATGCACTTGTCGTGCCTGAGCGCTGGCCAATGCGCAAGCCTGTGTTAAGGTTTTCGCATGGGGAAGAATCCGGACATTGATGAGGCCTATGCGATGACCTCGCCTGATGAGGTGAAAGCGCTCTATCGGACGTGGTCGCATAGCTATGATGTGGGCTTTGGCGAAGGGCAGGGCTATCAGCTCCCGCGTGAGGTGGCGACGGCATTTATTGGGGCAGGCGGTCAGGGGCCGGTGCTGGATGTAGGGGCCGGAACAGGCCTTGTCGGCACTTTCCTGCACCGGATGAAGGCCACCCCGATAGACGGGATCGATCTGTCCGAGGAGATGCTGGAACTAGCTCGTCTCAAGGGCGATTATCGCGGGCTGAGCGCTTGCGACGTCACACAGCCGCTGACAGGGCTTGATGGGCCGTATCAGGGTGTCGTCAGCGCGGGGACGTTCACCTTGGGCCATGTTGGTCCCGATGCACTGGGCCACCTGTTGAAGGTCGCGGCAACCGGGGCCTTGTTTGTGATCTCGGTGAATGCCGCGCATTATGCCTCGGCTGGTTTTGAAGCGGCTTTCGCAGAGCTTGGTGACCGGATCACGGACCGCTGCACCCGTGACGTGCGCATCTATGATGATCGCGCGGATGATGCGCACAGCGATGACATGGCGCGGCTGGTGATCTTTCGTAAGGCGTGATCTAGCCGTCATCCAGCATATGCTTTGGCAGGGTCAACTGGCGTAGTCAGAACCTTCCGCATCAAGAAGTGTCTTAAGCTCTGCCAGATGTCGGATGTCCTGATCGGGATATTCCTCCAATTCCAGCGCTGTCTTCTCTGCTACTTCGTCGGACAACACGCGCAATTCCATACCGGTTTGCAAGGCGCGAATGTAGGTCTCGCAGGCGCGTTCAAAATAGTACATCCGGTTGAAGGTCTCGGCTACGGTCGCGCCAATGACCAGCACACCGTGATTGCCCATGATCATCACGCGCTTTTTCGGATCGTTGAAGAGAGCCGCACAGCGTACACCTTCTTCCTCAAACGCGAGCCCGCCATAACTGTTATCAATGACATAGCGATTGAAGAACGTCGCGCAGTTTTGGTCGATCGGCGGCAGGCGGCTGTCCTTGAGCGAGGCTAGCACGGTGGCGTGGATCGAATGCACATGCATCGCGCAGCGCGCGTGCGGCACTAAACGGTGGATACCGCCGTGCAGCCCCCAGGCCGTCGGATCAGGCGCGTTCGGCCCGCTGAGCGTGTCGGGATCATTGGCATCCACCGTGATCATGTCGCTAGCTTTGATTCGGGCGAAATGCATCTGATTGGGGTTCATCAGGAACTTTGTGCCATCATCATTGATGGCAACGCTAAAGTGGTTCGCCACCGCTTCGTGCAGGTTCAGCCGCGCAGTCCAGCGGAAAGCTGCGGCCAAATCAACCCGCTCGGTCCAATGGGTCATGTTTTGTGTATGGCTGTTCATGGCGGCTCCTTGGATTTGTTTCCGGCACGGGGTATTGATGGCGCAACAACCCCATCAAAGGAAGTCCGAATATGGCATTCAAGCCCGCCAAGTGGCCCCGCAAACTGCGTTCGCAGGAATGGTTCGGTGGTACGTCCAAGGATGCGATCTATCACCGCTCCTGGATGAAGAACCAAGGCTTGCCTGCCGATCTGCTGGATGGCCGCCCAGTTGTGGGCATCTGCAACACTTGGTCCGAACTGACTCCTTGCAATGCCCACCTGCGTGATCTGGCCGAGAAGGTGAAATTCGGAATTTATGAAGCGGGTGGTTTTCCTGTGGAATTCCCCGTGTTTTCACCGGCTGAATCGAGCCTGAGACCTACAGCGATGATGTATCGCAACCTTTGTGCGATGGATGTAGAAGAGGCCATTCGCGGGATGTCGATGGACGGTGTTGTCTTGCTGGCTGGCTGTGACAAGACCACGCCTGCGCTTCTGATGGGCGCCGCCTCGGTTGATCTGCCTGCGATCGTTGTCTCTGGTGGTCCAATGCTGAACGGGCAGTTCCGGGGAGAGCGTGTGGGGTCAGGCACCCATCTGTGGAAATTCTCGGAAGCGGTTCGCGCGGGTGAAATGACACCAGAGGAATTCGTCGAAGCCGAGGCGTCGATGTCGCGCTCTGCTGGCTCCTGCAACACGATGGGCACCGCCAGTACGATGGCCTCCATGGCCGAGGCGCTGGGCATGGCTTTGTCTGGCAACGCCGCAATCCCTGCTGTTGATAGCCGCCGTCGTGTTATGGCCCATATCACTGGTCGCCGCATCGTGCAGATGGTCAAGGATGACCTGAAACCGTCAGACGTGATGACCAAGGACGCGTTTGAAAACGCGATCCGCACCAATGCCGCAATCGGCGGATCGACCAACGCCGTTGTGCATCTGCTCGCCATGGCGGGTCGATTGGCCAATGTTGAATTGACGCTGGACGACTGGGACCGGCTGGGTCGCGACGTGCCAACGATTCTGAACCTGATGCCATCGGGCAAATACCTGATGGAGGAATTCTTCTATGCTGGCGGTTTGCCCGTCGTGATCAAACGGCTGGGTGAGGCGGGTCTGCTGCACAAAGATGCGCTCACCGTCTCTGGCGGGTCGATGTGGGACGAGGTCAAGCACGTCAAAAACTGGAATGAGGACGTGATCCTGCCGGTTGAAAAGGCGCTGACCAAATCGGGCGGTATTGCTGTGCTGCGCGGTAATCTTGCCCCCGGTGGCGCGGTGCTGAAACCTTCGGCCGCAACGCCGGAATTGATGCAGCACCGGGGCCGTGCCGTGGTGTTTGAAGACATCGACGACTACAAAGCGCGCATCAATGACGACGATCTTGATATCGATGAGACCTGCGTGATGGTTCTGAAAAATTGCGGCCCGCGTGGTTATCCGGGCATGGCCGAAGTCGGGAACATGGGCCTACCGCCGAAGATCTTGAAAAAAGGGATCACCGACATGGTGCGCATTTCTGATGCGCGCATGTCGGGAACGGCGTTTGGCACGGTTGTGCTGCATACCTCGCCCGAGGCCGCGCGTGGCGGCCCGCTCGCTGTTGTGCAATCCGGCGACATGATTGAGCTGGACGTCGAAGGTCGCCGCCTGCACTTGGATATCTCGGATGAGGAACTCACCGCACGTCTGGCGAAATGGTCGGCTGAGAATTCGGGTGCAAACCCACGGCCCGAAAGCGGTTATGCGATGCTCTACCATGACCGTGTCATGGGGGCAGACACCGGAGCAGATTTTGATTTCCTCGTTGGGCATCGTGGCAATGCGGTTGGCAAGGAAGCGCACTGATGACAGCGATTTGTCTGGTGGGGATCGGCAAGATCGCCGTTGACCAACACGTGCCCGCCATTAACGGTAGCGATGATTGGGAACTGGCGGCAACGGTCAGCAGAGCTGGGACGGTGGATGGGGTGCAAGCCTTCACCGACTTTGATCAGATGTTGGCCGAACGGCCAGACATTCCCGTTGTCTCGCTTTGTCTGCCGCCGGTGCCGCGCTATCTCTATGCGGCCAAGGCGATTGCCGCAGGGCGGCACGTCATGCTGGAGAAACCGCCCGGTGCGACAATGGCCGAGGTGCATGCGCTGGTCGGTATGGCCAAAGACGCTGGCGTGACGCTCTACACGACCTGGCACAGCCGCATGGCCGATGGGGTCGCACCAGCCAAAGCGTGGCTGGCAGATAAGACCATCACCGGGGCGCATATCAACTGGAAAGAAGACGTGCGCCGTTGGCATCCCGGCCAGAACTGGGTCTTTGAACCCGGTGGGATGGGGGTCTTTGATCCGGGCATCAATGCGTTGTCGATCATCACCGAGATCCTGCCACAGCCGATGCATCTGCAATCGGCAGAGTTGCTGTTTCCTGAAAACTGCGACACCCCAATTGCGGCACGAATGCAGTGGTCAGGCGATGTGACGGGCGATTTCGACTGGCGTCAGGAAGGCCCGCAAAGTTGGGACATCACGGTTGAAACAACCGCCGGACAGCTGGGGCTGATCGATGGTGGTTCGCGGCTGCAAATCGTAGGTGCGGACGTGCTGGTTGGAGGCCTTGGCGAATACCCATCGCTTTACGCACGCATGGCAGAACTGGTGAAATCCGGGACATCCGACGTTGATCTGATGCCGATGGTACATGTAGCGGATGCATTGACCTTGGGCAGGCGCGTCACAACCGAACCGTTCCATTTGTAGGCTAAGCCCTTCATTCTTTTGTTCAAAAATATCTCCGCCGGAGGCTCCAATGCCTTGCGTCGGGCGCGAAGCCTTGCCTTTCACGCATTGCTAAAAATTTACCATTTGATAAAAAATGAAACTGTGGCAGGCTGTAGGTGACAAGCCACGACAGGAAGCAGCCATGTCCACACCCATGACGCCCGGCATCGCCAAGGCACGTTTGCCCACCGAAACATTGGCCGAGAATTTCGACGATCTGCATGCGGCCTTTGCCCCGCATGAGGCCGCCGTTGCCGCCGACCGCTGCTACTTTTGCCATGATGCGCCCTGTGTGACAGCCTGCCCCACGGACATCGATATTCCGCTGTTTATCCGCCAGATCAGCACCGGCACGCCCGAGGCGGCGGCCAAAACAATCTTTGATCAGAACATCCTTGGCGGCATGTGCGCCCGCGTGTGTCCGACCGAAGATCTGTGCGAGCAAGCCTGTGTGCGTGAGATGGCCGAAGGCAAACCGGTTGAGATTGGCCGCTTGCAGCGCCATGCAACCGACACCCTGATGGCGAAGCAAAGCCACCCCTACGAGCGAGCGCCCGAGACCGGCAAGAAGGTTGCCGTTGTTGGTGCTGGGCCAGCGGGCCTCGCCTGCGCGCATCGTTTGGCGATGCACGGCCACGAGGTGACGGTATACGATGCTGAGGCGAAAGCTGGCGGTCTGAATGAATTTGGCATCGCCGCCTACAAGTCTACCGATGATTTCGCGGCGCGCGAGGTTGATTGGCTGATGGGCATTGGCGGCATCACCATCAAGACTGGTATGCGGTTGGGCGACGACCTTAAGATGGATGATTTGGTTGGTTGCTTTCCGGCCGTTTTCTTGGCCGTTGGGTTGGGTGGTGTGAACGCGCTGCGCAACGATGGCGAAGACAAGGAAGGCGTGCGCGATGCGGTCGCATTCATAAAAGAGCTACGGCAAGCTAGCGATTTAGCTGCGTTGCCCGTTGGTCGTGATGTTGTCGTTATTGGCGGCGGCATGACCGCAGTAGACGTCGCTGTGCAATCTAAGCTGTTGGGCGCACAGAACGTCACCATCGCCTATCGCCGTGGCCGCGACCGGATGAGCGCGAGCGGTTACGAACAAGACCTCGCCGCCTCAAAAGGGGTCCGCCTGATGTTCAACGCCCAACTTGTTGCCATTCATGGCAACGGTGCAGTGCGCGAGATTGAATTGGAGTATACTGCTGACGATGGCAGCGGTCTGAAAGGCACTGGTGAAACTATCCGCTTGGCTGCGGACCAAGTGTTCAAAGCCATTGGCCAGACGTTGACGACCGATGGTGATCTAGAGCTCGAAGGGTCCAAAATTGCGGTGACGGGCGCTGGTCGGACAAGCCTTGCCGGCGTGTGGGCCGGTGGGGATTGCGCCAGTGGCGGCGACGACTTGACTGTGACTGCGGTGGCTGAAGGCCGCGACGCGGCGATGGATATTCATGCAACCTTGATGGAGGGCGCGTAACAATGGCTGATCTGACGACTGACTTTCTGGGGATCAAATCCCCCAATCCGTTCTGGCTGGCTTCGGCCCCTCCAACGGACAAAGAATACAACGTCCGTCGCGCGTTTGAGGCGGGATGGGGCGGTGTCGTTTGGAAAACACTGGGCGCCGAAGGGCCACCAGTCGTCAACGTCAATGGTCCGCGCTATGGCGCGATTTACGGCGCGGATCGGCGGCTACTGGGCCTCAACAATATTGAATTGATCACAGATCGCCCGCTGGAAACAAACCTCGAAGAAATTACCCGTGTGAAGGCCGATTATCCGGATCGCGCGATGATCGTTTCGATCATGGTGCCTTGTGAAGAACAGGCATGGAAAGACATCCTCCCCCGCGTGGCAGCCACTGGTGCAGACGGGATTGAGCTGAACTTTGGCTGCCCGCATGGGATGAGCGAGCGGGGTATGGGTGCCGCCGTGGGCCAAGTGCCCGAGTACATCGAAATGGTGACGCGCTGGTGCAAGCAGTATTACGATAAGCCGGTGATTGTGAAGCTGACGCCGAATATCACTGACGTGCGTAAACCTGCCGCTGCCGCAAAGCGCGGCGGGGCGGATGCCGTGAGCCTGATTAACACGATCAATTCGATCACGTCCGTGAACCTCGACACCATGTCACCCGAGCCGTCGATTGACGGCAAAGGCAGTCACGGTGGCTATTGCGGCCCTGCTGTGAAACCCATCGCGATGTCGATGGTGTCCGAAATTGCGCGCGATTCCGAAACGCATGGCCTGCCGATCAGCGGGATCGGTGGTGTCACAACGTGGCGCGACGCCGCAGAGTTCATCAGCCTTGGTTGCGGCAATGTGCAGGTCTGCACGGCAGTCATGACCTATGGCTTCAAGATTGTGCAAGAGATGATCAGCGGGCTGTCGCAGTGGATGGATGAGAAGGGCTACACGTCGGTCGAAGAGGTGGTCGGTCGCGCCGTCCCCAACGTCACTGATTGGCAGTATCTGAACCTGAACTACATCGCCAAGGCCAAGATTAGTCAGGATGATTGCATCAAATGCGGGCGCTGCTATGCAGCCTGTGAAGACACCAGCCATCAGGCGATTGCGATGTCAGAGGATCGCACTTTCAGCGTGATTGATGAAGAATGTGTGGCCTGCAACCTTTGCGTTGATGTCTGTCCTGTCGAGAACTGTATCACGATGGAAGCTATGGTGCCGGGTGAGGTTGATCCGCGGACGGGTAAGGTCGTTGAAAAAGACTATGCCAACTGGACGACGCACCCGAATAATCCGGGGGCCGTCGCTGCGGAGTGAGGAGCAAGAATTTTTGTCAAAAATTCTTGGGACCGGTGCAATAATCTTCGTACGAAGATTATTGCGTTCAGGTGTGAACGATCATCTTGCCCGCATTGCAGATGACAATGAATTGCCCACCGCATTCCACCAGGTGAAAGCCGCGGCGGCTGACCTCTGAAACGAACGCTGGGCGACCAATTTCGCGCTCCACGTCACGCACGACCCGGCGCACAATGCCACCGGTCCGGGCGGCCTTGGCATCAAAGATGCGAGCGCACCAGCTTGGGTTGGTTTTGGGGTGCCGGACGGTGGCGGTGTGGACGATTTGCATAACTCAACGTCCGACAGCTTGGTAAAGAACTGTTTAAGGCCGTAGCAGTTTTTCATAGAGCGACTCAAGAAATACCGCTGCGCCATCGTATGGCGCCTTATCGCCAAGAACTGCACGGACCTGCACGTCAAAATCAGCGTAATGTTGGGTCAGCGCCCAGATTGAGAAAATCAGGTGATGTGGGTCGATCTTGGCGATTTTTCCTGCGTCTGCCCAAGCCTGAATGATGGCCGCTTTTTCATCGACCAGCTCCTTGAGATCACTCTGCAAAATGCGTTCAATCCGAGGCGCACCTTGCAGAATTTCATTGGCAAAGAGGCGACTTTCACGGGGAAAGTCCCGGCTCATTGCCAGTTTGCGCTGGGCGTAGCCCATGATTTCGGCAATCGGATCACCTGACCCGTCCAGAGCTTTCAATGGGTCAAGCCAGGTATCCAGCAACCGTTCGAGCAGGGCTGCGTGGATCGCCTCTTTTGATGGAAAATAATAAAGCAGGTTCGGCTTTGAAAGACCGGCTGTTTCAGCGATTTGATCCAGCGTCGTGCCGCGAAACCCGAATTGCGAAAAAACATCCAACCCGGCGGACAGGATTGCAGCACGGTTGCGTTGCTGGATACGGGTGGGCGGTTTGGTCATGCTGATCCTTCGCTGGAAATCCGGGCGTAATTTAGGCGTGCGCGCCCTGTATTGCCAGTTTTACCGACATCCGCCCGATATCGGCGCGGAAAGCTTGACTGGTGCTTTCCCTCTGTTAGCCTTGTTTTGACCATTTGGTCAAATGCAAGCGAAGGAGCCACCCATGCCAGCCCCAGGAGAGAACCTGCGTATCAACGGTGAACGGCTGTGGGACAGCCTGATGGAAATGGCCAAGATCGGACCGGGCGTTGCGGGCGGGAACAACCGTCAAACTTTGACCGATGAAGACAGTGAAGGCCGCCATTTGTTCCAGAAATGGTGCGAGGCGGCGGGCTGCACCATGGGTGTCGATGAGATCGGCAATATGTTTGCCAGACGTGAAGGAACGGACCCGAATGCGTTGCCGGTTTATGTGGGCTCGCATCTGGACACGCAGCCCACGGGTGGCAAATATGACGGTGTGCTGGGTGTGCTGGGTGGCCTGGAAATTCTGCGCACCCTCAATGACTTGGATATCAAGACTAAGCATCCGATTGTCGTGACAAACTGGACCAATGAGGAAGGCACACGTTACGCCCCCGCCATGCTCGCCTCTGGCGTTTTTGCGGGCAAACATACGCTTGATTGGGCCAATGATCGCGTTGATGCGGATGGCAAACGCTTTGGCGATGAGCTGGAGCGGATTGGCTGGAAGGGCGAAGAGAAAGTAGGGAACCGCAAGATGCATGCGTTCTTTGAACTGCACATCGAACAGGGACCGATTTTGGAGGCTGAGGGCAAGGACATCGGCGTGGTCACCCACGGCCAAGGCCTGCGCTGGATCGAATGCACAGTGACTGGCAAGGAAAGCCACACCGGATCAACCCCGATGCATATGCGCAAGAATGCGGGCCGTGGTTTGGCGCTGGTGACTGAACTGGTGCATGAGATTGCGATGAAGAACCAGCCTAACGCGGTCGGGGCGATCGGACATATCGATGTCTACCCCAACAGCCGCAACATCATCCCCGGTAAGGTCGTCTTTACCGTCGATATGCGCACGCATCTGCTGGACAAGCTGAACGCTATGGTGGCGGATCTGATGGAGCGCGCGCCGAAGTTATGTGAGGAAATAGAGGTAACGTTTGAAGCCGAGATTGTGGGTCAGTTCGACCCGCCGGCGTTTGACGAAACCTGCGTGAAGGCCGTGCGCAATGCGGCAAAGCGGTTGGGGTATTCCCATATGGATATCGTATCGGGTGCGGGCCATGACGCTTGCTGGATTAACGATATCTATCCGACCGCGATGGTGATGTGTCCTTGCGTGGACGGGTTAAGCCACAATGAGGCGGAGGAGATATCGCCAGAATGGGCGGCGGCAGGCACGGATGTGCTGTTTCATGCGGTTGTTGAGACGGCGGAGATTGTGGGGTGAATATGCCCCCCCAGAATACCCGCCCCGGACTTGATCCGGGGCCTCTGCCTGCCATTGATGGGAGGCCCCGGATCAAGTCCGGGATGGGTGAAGACAGGGAGACAGATAAATGACCAAAGTCATCAAAAACGGCACCATCGTTACGCATGATCTGACCTATCAGGCGGATGTCCTGATCGACGGGGGCACGATTGTTGAGATCGGCCCAAACCTCAAAGGCGACGAGGAACTTGACGCAACGGGTTGCTACGTTATGCCTGGCGGGATCGACCCGCATGTGCATCTGGAAATGCCGTTTATGGGCACCTACTCCACCGATGATTTTGAAAGCGGTACCCGTGCGGGTCTGGCTGGCGGCACCACGATGGTTGTTGATTTCTGCCTGCCCAATCAGGGCGAAGGCCTGCTGGATGCGATCAAGCGCTGGGACAATAAATCGACCCGTGCCAACTGCGACTATTCCTTCCATATGGCGGTCACTTGGTGGGGCGAGCAGGTGTTCAACGACATGGAAACTGTCGTGAAAGACCGGGGCATCAACACCTTCAAACACTTCCTCGCTTACAAAGGCGCGTTGATGGTGAATGATGATGAGATGTTTTCGTCCTTCAACCGCCTGTCCGAACTGGGTGCCATCGCCATGGTCCACGCCGAAAACGGCGATGTTGTGGCTGAGATGACGGCGAAATTGCTCGCCGAAGGCAATACGGGGCCAGAGGCGCATGCCTATTCGCGCCCTTCTCAGGTTGAAGGCGAGGCGACGAACCGTGCCATCATGATCGCCGACATGGCGGGTGTGCCGCTGTATGTTGTGCATACATCCTGCGAAGAGGCGCATGAGGCGATCCGCCGTGCCCGCCAACAAGGCAAACGCGTTTGGGGTGAACCGTTGATCCAGCATCTGACGCTGGATGAATCAGAGTATTTCAACAAAGACTGGGACCACGCCGCGCGTCGCGTGATGTCGCCGCCATTCCGCAATAAGCAGCATCAGGATAGCCTTTGGGCTGGGTTGCAGTCGGGGTCATTGTCCGTTGTCGCCACTGACCACTGCGCCTTTACGACTGAGCAGAAGCGCACCGGCGTCGGCGATTTTTCTAAGATTCCCAATGGGACCGGGGGCCTTGAGGATCGGATGCCGATGCTTTGGACCCATGGGGTTGAGACGGGCCGTTTGACGCCAAATGAATTTGTCGCTGTGACCTCTACCAATATTGCCAAGATTTTGAACTGCTACCCCAAGAAGGGGGCGATCATGGTTGGCGCTGACGCCGATCTGGTGGTCTGGGATCCGAAGAAATCCAAGACGATCACCGCAGGCAGCCAGCAATCGGCCATTGATTACAACGTGTTTGAGGGCAAAGAAGTGACCGGCCTGCCGCGCTTTACCCTGACGCGGGGGCATGTGGCGATCCATGATGGCGAAGTGCGCACGCAGGAAGGCCACGGCAATTTTGTGAAGCGTGAAGGGAATACGCCGGTGAACAAGGCGTTGTCGTCTTGGAAAGAACTGACGGCACCACGGCCTGTGGAGCGGACAGGTATTCCGGTGAGTGGGGTTTGATGCAAGTTAGCTTTCGAGAGACTATATCAAGCGAATGGCGATCGAGTCCAATTTCCTTCAGTGCAGCAGTTCTTAGTTTCGCTGCATTTGGGATCAACTTCTTCGTCCCACCAGTGGCTTCGCTCAACTCACCCGCGTTACCAATTTTGGCAACGGTACTTACAATTCTAGCAATCTCTTTTTCGTTAACATTTTTCTACACAATTTTCGTGAAAAAAATGGATCTGGCGGGTTGGATGGGTCTGCAATGTGTTTTGGGAGTGCCAGCTATCTTTGCGGTCACTCTCATGCCGGGTTTCAAAGAAACGCTGAGCGGCGACCAATTGAATTGGCTTACGTTGATTATTGCTCAGATGGCCACTGCGTTGATCTACGCTGTTGCTGTTTTTCGTGGAGCCAAAGTACAAGACCCAGACAAGATTTTCTATTGGGGAGCTGCATTTCTTTTGTCCATGCCTGCATATCAGAAGGTACTACTCGTGTTAGGATTTGGGATGCAAGCAAGCGGCATAGAGCCGACGCTCTAGAAGACGGAATATGACAAGAAATGTTGCCATGCACTCAAATGTAATCGAGGCTTCCAATCTCGACCTCACCTTTCAAACCAACGATGGTCCCGTGCATGCCCTCAAGGACGTGAACCTTGAGATCAACAAGGGTGACTTTGTCTCGTTCATCGGCCCTTCGGGCTGTGGCAAGACGACGTTCTTGCGCTGTATTGCTGGGTTGGAAACACCCACGGGCGGCCAGATTTCTGTCAATGGCATGACCCCAGAAGAGGCGCGGATGGCCCGCGCATATGGCTATGTGTTTCAGGCCGCTGGCCTTTACCCGTGGCGCACGATTGGCCGCAATATCAAGCTGCCGTTGGAGATTATGGGGTTCTCTAAGGCCGAACAGAATGAGCGGGTGGGCCGTGTGCTCGACCTTGTTGATTTGGCTGGGTTTGAGAAGAAGTTTCCGTGGCAATTGTCTGGTGGGATGCAGCAGCGGGCGTCTATCGCCCGTGCGTTGGCCTTTGATGCCGATATCCTGTTGATGGACGAACCCTTTGGGGCGCTGGATGAAATTGTGCGCGATCACCTCAATGAGCAGTTGTTGCAGCTTTGGGCGCGAACCGAGAAAACGATTGGGTTTGTGACACATTCGATCCCCGAAGCCGTGTATCTTTCGACCAAGATCGTCGTCATGTCGCCACGTCCGGGCCGGATCACAGATGTGATTGATAGCCCGCTGCCGAAGGAACGCCCTTTGGATATTCGCGATAGTGCAGAGTTTATTGCTGTAGCGCACCGGGTGCGTGATGGTCTGAGGGCGGGGCATGTGGATGAGTAGGGGTTCCCTCAGGGGGAAGTTTGACGGGACGAAGAAAGTCAGGGGGAGCGTTTGAAGTCGTTGCTGCCTGTTTTGACTGTCGTGGGGGCGATCCTGTTGTTTTGGATCGTCTCTGTTGTGCCGATGAATATGCATTTGACGGCGGATTTGGCGCAGCGGCAGGATATCGCGGTGTCGCCTGATACGCCTGCCGCCCGGCAAGAGTATTCCGGGATTGGACTGGCTCTGCGCAATACGCATTTGTTTGGCATGACCTATGCGCTGGACCGTCCACGCTTGCCGTCACCGCATCAGGTAGGCCTTGAGATGTGGGATACGATCGCACTGAAGAAGATCACATCGCGCCGGTCGTTGGTTTATCATGGCTGGGTGACGTTGTCCGCGACCCTGTTGGGTTTTGCCATCGGCACGGGGCTGGGCATCTTGCTGGCCGTGGGCATTGTTTACAACAAGGCGATGGATATGAGCGTGATGCCCTGGGCCATTGCCAGCCAGACCATTCCTATTTTGGCGCTCGCGCCGATGATCATTGTGATGCTGGGCGCGATTGGCATTCAGGGTCTGTTGCCCAAGGCGGTGATCAGTGCGTATCTGAGTTTCTTTCCTGTCGTCGTTGGCATGGTCAAAGGTCTGCGCAGCCCGGACGGCATGCAGTTGGACCTGCTGCGCACCTATCATGCAAGCCCGGCACAGGCGTTTTGGAAACTGCGGTTGCCTGCTTCGGTTCCCTATCTGTTTGCCTCGCTGAAGATCGGGATTTCTGCGTCTTTGGTGGGTGCCATTGTCGCCGAACTGCCAACCGGGGCGCGGGCGGGCTTTGGCGCGCGGATGCTGGTAGGCGATCAATATGGGCAGCCGATTGTGACGTGGGCGGCGCTGTTTGCAGCGGCGATCACGGCGGCTGCTTTGGTAGGTTTGTTTAGCGTGATAGAGTGCTGGACCCTGCGCCGGATGGGGATGCGTGCGGCATGACGGGCACCGCGATCATATCGGCATTGGCCATTTGGGCCGCAGGGTGGTTCGTGAACGCGCGAATAGCGACAAGTTCTGTGGCCGAGACACGTTGGGCGCGGCTCTTGGTGCCTGCGATCTTCGGCCTGACTTTACTCATCATGTGGGAACTGCTGGTGCGACTGTTGGAGGTTAGCCCGGTGATCCTGCCACCACCGACAGCGATAGCGAGCCGTTTTGCGGGTGAAATTCCGATTCTCTGGGCGGATTTCGTGCAGACGATCATCAAAGGCGCGATGACAGGGTACATCCTTGGGGCGTTAGCTGCGTTTGGTGTCGCAATCCTCGCTGATCGGTCTGATTTTTTGACGCGCGGCATCCTGCCTGTGGGTGGTTTCATGGCGGCCCTGCCCATCGTTGGCACGGCACCAATCTTCGTCAAATGGCTCGGCAGCGATTGGGAATCCAAGGCCGCCGTTGTCGGCGTCATGGTGTTTTTCCCGATCCTCGTGAACACAGTTGCCGGATTACGTGATACAACCTCTATGCAGCGCGATCTGATGCGCACCTACGGTGCAGGTTATTGGTCGACGCTTTTGAAACTACGGCTTCCTGCGGCGATGCCGTTTATCTTTAACGGGCTCAAGATCGCGACCACTTTGGCGTTGATCGGGGCGATTGTCGCCGAGTTTTTTGGCTCTCCCACAGTGGGCATGGGCTTTCGCATTTCGACATCCGTCGGCCAACTTGCGCTGGATATGGTCTGGGCCGAGATTGTCGTGGCCGCATTGGCAGGCAGCGCGTTTTATGGGCTGATGGCATGGATAGAGGGGCGGGTGACTTTTTGGCACCCATCGCAACGCAAATAGAAAGATGAGCCCCAGCAAGACGGCAAACACTAACAAGGAGAGAAGAGAATGAAGAAGTTAATGATGGCGGCGGCACTGGCTGCAGGTTTGGGCGGGGCCGCCCATGCGGATGGCCATGCCAATGATGTGACGCTGCAGTTGCAGTGGGTCACCCAGTCCCAGTTTGCGGGCTACTATGTGGCGCTAGATCAGGGATTCTATGACGAGGAAGGGTTGAATGTGACCATCCTGCCCGGCGGTCCGGATATCGCCCCGCCGCAGGTTCTTGCCGGTGGTGGTGCTGATGTGATGCTAAACTGGATGCCATCTGCCTTGGCTGCTCGCGAAAAGGGTCTGCCGGTGGTCAATATCGCCCAGCCTTTCAAAACATCCGGCCTGATGCTGACCTGCTGGAAGGACACCGGGATTGAATCGGTTGCAGATTTCCGGGGCAAGACCATTGGCGTGTGGTTCTTTGGCAATGAATACCCGTTCCTCAGCTGGATGAGCCAGGAAGGCATTGGCACTGACGGTGGCGAAGACGGCGTGACTGTCCTCAAGCAGGGATTCAACGTTGATCCGTTGCTGAACCGCGAGGCGGACTGCATTTCCACGATGACCTACAACGAATACGGTCAGGTGCTGGACGCGGGTGTGTCCGAGGATGAACTGGTGACCTTCAAGTACGAAGATCAAGGTGTGGCGACGCTGGAGGACGGCATCTACGCGCTGGAAGAGAACCTTGAGGATCCGGTGTTTGTCGACAAGATGGTCCGCTTTGTTCGCGCCTCCATGCGCGGCTGGAAATGGGCCGAGGAAAACCCCGAAGATGCAGCGGGTATCGTCCTTGATAACGACGAAACCGGTGCACAGTCCGAGGCCGCTCAAATCCGCATGATGGGCGAGATTGCCAAGCTGACCGCGGGCTCTGACGGGTCGCTTGATCCGGCAGATTATCAGCGCACGGTCGATACATTGCTGGCAGGCGGGTCTGATCCTGTGATCTCGGCCGAACCGGTGGGTGCATGGACCAGCGCGATCACGGATCAGGCGCTGAATTAACGCAAAAAGCATGAACAACGAAGGCGGGCGTTGGGCATACCAGCGCCCGTTTTTTGTGGGCAGTGTCAGTTTTGCCGTCGGTCAATCGGAGTTCATAGCCCCATAAGTAGGGATCAGGTCACCATCTGCTGCGGTTGCCTCATAAACCCCGCGCGCAATGGCCCGACTGAGGCATGTTGCCCCGGCGGCTGTGATCTCGCGGAATGTGGTGTTGTCCACGCCCTGAGCGTTGCCGGTTGCCACCCCAAACACCAGATCCCCATCCATTGGCGTGTGTGAGGGCACAATCGCCCGCGCCATGCCGTCATGCGCGGTGACAGCCAGCCTGTGGCATTGTGTCTTGGTCAGGTCCGCATCGGTTGCCACGATGGCAATCGTCGTGTTTGCCCCTTCCGCTGCGCGCAGCATCATCGCTTGCTCTTTGCGGCTGGATTCCGAGGTCACGTGACCGCCGCTGGGATCAGGCCCCGTGCCGCCGAATTCGTGTTCCATCTCAAAAGGTGCAGCCCAGAAATGCCGATCGCCGGGCGTTGTGACACTGCCCAGCGCATTCACTACCACTAATGCCCCCACCAACGCGCCGTTGGGCAGCACCATAGACGCTGACCCCAGCCCGCCCTTTTGCATCGCAGCCATGGCGCCTGTCCCGGCGCCTGCCGTACCTAAGGTGAAATGCTCTGACGCGCTTTCCAGTGCTTTTCGTCCCAGCGCGCGGTATGGGTTTTCATCCCAATCCTTGGTCCCGCCGTTGATCAGATCAAAGATGATCGCACCCGGTACAATCGGGATACGCATTGCGCCAACGGGAAAGCCGCGACCCTGCGCGCGCAACCCGTCCATCACGCCAGAGCAGGCATCCAGACCAAAGGCTGATCCGCCTGAGAGTACCAGCGCGTCGATTTCCTGCACAGTTTTGTCCGGTGCCAAGAGATCCGTTTCTTTGGTTCCTGGTGCTCCGCCCATGACATGCACGCTAGCCGTAAACGGCCCGTCGCCGACCAGCACTGTTGTCCCGGTCTTGATGTGATCATCCTGTGCGTTGCCGACCCTTAGCCCGGCCACATCCGTGATCAGATTACGCGCCCCGCGCTTATATGCATCGCCCACCGTCCACCTCCATGGCTATGCCTGTGATCATGCTGGCTTCGTCCGAGCAGAGGAAACAGGCGGCGTTGCCCATATCCTCTGGCGTTGAAAAGCGCCCCATCGGGATGGTGGCAAGGAACTTTGCCCGCATTTCGGGTGTGTCCTCTCCCATGAATGATTTCAGCAAGGGTGTTTCGCCTGCTACTGGATTGATCGCGTTCACGCGGATGCCTTCGGGGGCCAGTTCAACTGCCATTGTCTTGGTCGCCGTGATCATCCAACCCTTTGAAGCGTTATACCAATTCAGCCGCGGCCGGGGCGAGATGCCCGCAGTAGAGGCGACATTCAGGATCACTCCCGCCTTGCGCTCTTTGAAATGCGGAACAAAGGCGCGCGCCAGCAGAAACACCGATTTCATGTTGACGTTGTAGACGCGGTCGAAATCTTCCTCCGAGACGTCCTCAAGTGCGCTGGGCATATGGGTAACGCCTGCATTGTTGACAAGGATATCAAGCGGGCCATCGGCAAGAACTGTGTGCGCCAATGCGTTGACGCTCGCACCGTCCGCGACATCACAAGCCAAGGCAGTACCGCCGATCTCGGTTGCAATGGCTTCAGCCGCGGCCAGATTGATATCGACCACCTGGACGTGCGCCCCTTCTGCCGCAAACTTGCGCGCGATCCCCGCACCAAAGCCCGACCCGCCGCCTGTCACGATAACCCGTTTGTTCGCCAGTCGCATGGTGCCTCCGCTGTTGCCTTGGGCGCAGGGTAGCCGTGTTGGGCAGGCTCGCAATCTCTTTTCTTGGGGTCGCGTCAGCGAAGTGCTGGTGCGAATATCACCTCGCCTTGCGGTACGGTGCCGGTGAAGGACACAAATTGCACAAAAGCGTGCGGCAGATCACCGTGGGTCAAGCTGGCGTTTGAGGCGAACCCCATGGGGCCATAAACATGGGGGTTGCCAATCAGAACGCAGCCTGCTGCACCTCTTGCTTTTAGCCAGTCCAACCCGGCCAGCGACAGTTTGGTGCCGATCCCTTGTCGCTGGAATGGCGCCTTGATCGCGATGGGCCCGAGGGCAAACCAATCCCCCTCTGCCCCACTTACAGTGGCAGGAGAAAAGGCGACATGCCCGACGATATTGGCCTCTATCGTTGCAATAAGCGAAAGCGAAAGGTCGCCATCCCGGCGCAATCTATCCAGGGCGTCGGCCTCGGTGCCGTCGCTGAAGTTCATCGGCGCAAAAGCGGCTGCTATCAACGCATGAAGCGTCTTTTGATCTTCGGCCCGTTCGGGACGCAAGGTGACGTGGTCATGCATGACGCGCACTCTTGCCCAATCACCGGGCCTCTGTCAAAACGCATGCATTCTCAGGGCGGGGTGGAACTCCCCACCGGCGGTATGTGGTCTGACCATGAGCCCGCGAGCGCAATGGATTTCCCTGACGGAATACCCATTGGTCCAGCAGATCAGGTGAGATGCCTGAGCCGACGGTCATAGTCCGGATGAAAGAGAATGCAGTATGTTGCGCGCCAAAGGGTGCGGGATGTGTTGTGTGATGCCTTGGGGTGACGTGTCGAACCAAAGGAGATCACAATGACACTTCCCCAGTTTGCATTCATCAAGGCCGGTTGGCATGCCGATATCGTGGATCGTGCGCTTGACGGGTTCTTGTCTGAAATTCCCAAAGAACAGGTTACGGTCTTTGATGTGCCCGGCGCGTTCGAGATGCCCTTGCTGGCACAAAAATTGGCGTTAAGCGGCGAGTATGCGGCGATTGCCTGTGCCGCATTGGTGGTTGATGGCGGCATCTACCGCCATGATTTTGTGGCCAGTGCCGTAGTGGACGGGTTGATGCGCGTGGGCCTTGATACACAAGTGCCGGTTCTCTCCGTCAGCCTGACCCCGCATCATTTTCAGGAAACTGACCACCATATCGCGATTTACCGCGATCACTTTGTCCTGAAGGGGCAAGAGGCCGCACGCGCGGCAAAAATGCTGGTGTCTTGAACAAAGGTTGCCACGCTACGTTCAGTTTGATCCCGACGGTTCAGGCTGGCAAGGCGCAATCTGGGCTGATATTGCCCTAAAGAGCAAACAGGAAAAGACCATGAGTGCCACCGCTAAGAAACGTGCCCCGATGCCTGACGATATACGTGCTGCCAAAGGTGGCACGCCGCTGGTAAGCCTGACGGCCTACACCACACCGATGGCGCAATTGATGGATGAGCACTGCGATTTTGTGCTTGTAGGCGACAGCGTGGGCATGGTGCTGCATGGCTTGCCATCGACGCTTGGCGTGACGATGGAGATGATGATCATGCATGGCAAGGCCGTGGCGCGCGGTCTGTCTTCGGCGATGATGGTCATCGATATGCCTTTTGGGTCCTATGAGGAAAGCCGCGAACAGGCCTTTCGCAACGCGGCCCGATTGATGTCTGAAACTGGTGCCGGTGCTGTCAAGCTCGAAGGCGGAGTGGCCATGGCCGACACTATCGCGTTTCTGGTCGCACGCGGCATTCCGGTAATGGCGCATATTGGCCTGACCCCGCAGTCGATCAACACGCTTGGCGGCTACAAGGTGCAAGGGCGCGGTGATGCCCGTGACGCAGCAATGGCAGATGCGGTGGCTGTGGCAGAGGCCGGTGCCTTTGCCGTGGTGCTGGAAAAAGTACCCCAGACGCTGGCCGATGAAATGACCGCGCGCATCCCTATTCCAACCATCGGGATTGGTGCAAGTGCAGGCTGTGACGGGCAGATTCTGGTGCTTGACGATATGTTGGGCCTTTTCACCGCATTCAAAGCAAAGTTCGTAAAGCGCTATGCCCATCTGGGCGATGACGGTGCTGCAGCCATCGCGGCCTATGCCGCCGACGTGCGCGCGCGTGATTTCCCGGCGGAAGAGCATATCTTCGCGGACGAGGCACCTAAATGATCGCGCCCATTGTGCGCTCATTGGCAGCGCTGCGCGAACAAACGGCCCTCTGGCGCAAGGCCGATGAAACGATTGGCGTGGTACCCACTATGGGTGCGCTGCATCAGGGCCATCTGTCCTTGGCCCGCGCCGCCCGTGCCAAATGCGACCGGGTAATTGTCACGATTTTCGTGAACCCAAAGCAGTTCAACGATCCTGACGACCTCAAGAACTATCCCCGGACCGAGCAACAAGACGCGCGCAAGCTCGAAAGTATCGGCGTTGATCTGATCTATGTGCCTGACCCGGACCAGATTTATCCCGACGGTTTTGCCACCACTGTGTCAGTGGCGGGCCTGACAGATATGCTCTGCGGAGAAAGCCGCCCGGGCCATTTCGATGGCGTGGCGACGGTTGTATCCAAGCTTTTTACGCAGACGTCTGCCGATTTCGCCTTCTTTGGGGAAAAGGATTATCAGCAATTGCAGATCGTACGCCGGATGGCCCGTGATCTGGATATTCCCATTGAGGTGATCGGCTGCCCCACGATCCGCGAAGAGGACGGGTTGGCGATGTCATCGCGCAACCTGCTGCTATCGGACCGTTCGCGGGTCTATGCGCCGATCCTTGCTGAAGTGATGGAGGATATGCGCGAAAAACTCGCCGCCGGTGACGCCATGAGCGAGATCCGGGAAGATGCGCAAGCGCGGATCATGGCGGCAGGGTTCAATGAGATCGACTATCTGGAACTGCGTGATGGTGGTGATCTGTCATTGTTGGACAAAACCAAGCCCGATGCACGGTTGTTCGCAGCCGCATGGCTGGCTGGTGTGCGGTTGATCGATAATGTGGCAGTTTGAACGCGCAGTTTGGCCTAGTCTCTTTTTCTAGAGACAGATGGTGAAATCAAATAGGCAAAGCTGATACGTGCTCATTTGTTTCGAACGAAGCCGATTGAATTTCGCAATGATTTTAGGGTTGCTGAAATTCTGCGTTTTCTTTTCGCGCGATAGTATCTGCTCAGCGAAGACTCTGGAAGACGGTAAGCCATACCTTCTTCGACTGTGAATATGCATGGGCCACAGATGCCGCAAGGCTGCTTGCCAAGAGGTCTATGGCAAAACCACGATGCCTCAAGGACAGAGATGAAGTCATGCGTCTCTGCCGCGGCCTTCATTTCGATCTTCGATGTTTCCAGGAGCGGAAATGAAAAATTGCCAAACACTATTGAATGATCCTTTGAGGCGCCGCGTAGCTTATAGGTACCCTCTGCGTTTGCTTTGACATTGCCCATCAGGAAGGCATACGCTCGGTCATCTCGATGAATGCTGAGTTCGAGATCGTTAACTTTTGCTTCGCTGGCGTATCTGGCCAACCATTCGTATTGTATGCCTAACGGTGCTTGGCTCGCGAACCTTTCATATGCAGCCGTGACTTCGGGCAAATGTCCAATTTCATTGATGGGCGTAAGCCTTAGTTTTTCAATTCTGTTAGCGGCTCGCGCATCTATTTTCTGGAGCCGGTTTCTAATCTCGGCGATCGCCCGAAGCTCATGCAAACTAGATTTCCGACCGAATCCGATGACGTAGTGAGGCACGACGTCTCTTTCTTCGACTATGGAGGACATGAGAACCCTGAAAGTTGAGTCCCAGCCGCCTGTCCAAAGGATGTTCAGAGGCATAGTTGAGTACCTTTTTGTGTGCACCGGGATGCAATTTCACTTTTTCCGGAAGCTCTCGGCCTCCGATGTCCTCAGATTGCAAACTCCAATTTGACCGAACTTTCAATTGCTAAATCCGCCAAATGGTACCCCGCACTCCAGCACCATTGCACCTTAGTATTTGATTTCAGAATCTGTGTGGTTGATGATCGCTCAACGGCTTTGAACGAGTCTGACTGTCGAACCCATTTGCATCGAGCGTTGAACTTTACGTCTCGGGCAGCAATATCTGCACCAACATACCCGCCATCACCTTGGCACTGTCAATCATATCATCCACGCCGACGTATTCGTCAGGCTTATGCGCCAGCTCCAATATTCCTGGCCCATAGGCGATGCAGTTCTTGAGCCTCCCAATCCGGTCGATGTGTTTCTGGTCATAAGTGCCGGGTGAGGCCACGAACTCTGCCGGTTTGCCCAGCACTTTTTCGATTTCTGCCGCCACGGTCTGCACCACAGGGGCCTCTTGGTCGGTCATGCTGGGCAGTACCAGATTGATCTCGCGCAGGTCATAGTCGAACCGGTCGCGGTTCGCTTTGAGCCCTTCAAGAAGCGCGGTAACCTCACCGCGCACTTCATCGATATTCTCCTCTGCCAGAAACCGCCTGTCGATGACAATGCGGCAACTGTCGGGCACGCAATGCGCGGGCAGACCGGTGTAGTCTTCGTCCTGTTCCGGTTGTCCGCCGTGGATCGAGTTAATGTTCATCGTGGAAGAGCGCGCGCCTTCGGGCACCACCGGCATTTCTGTCGTGCGCGCGGCCATGGCCGGGTAGAGCTTGTCTTCGAACGCGCTAAGCACCGCTCCCATATGCCGCACTGCGCAATCGCCCAGGAATGGCATCGAACCATGAGCGATTTCGCCATATGTCTCGATTTCTGCCCACCAGCCACCGCGATGGCCAAGGCAGACACGGTCTTTGTTCAGCGGTTCGGGGATGATCACATGTTGGACGCGGGCAGGATCGAAATAGCCCTTCTCGGCCAGATAAGCCACGCCGCCATAGCCGCCGGATTCTTCATCAGCGGTGCCCGAAATTTCGATAGCGCCAGCGAAGTTGGGGTGTACCTGAAGGAATGCTTCAGCCGCGATAATCGAGGCCGCAAGCCCACCTTTCATGTCGCATGCACCGCGACCATAAATTTTGCCGTCCTCCAATTCCCCGCCAAAGGGGTCCTTGCTCCAGCCGCTACCAACCTCAACCACATCGGTGTGACTGTTGAAATGCACGCAGTCGCCTGCTGATCCCCCGTCGCGCCGTGCCACGATGTTCCAGCGTGGGTATTTGTCGCTGTCGCCGGGTGTGCCATGGGCGCGGATCAATTCGGTGTTGAAACCAGCCTTGCTCAGTCGTGCATCAAGGTATTCGCAGATCAGCCGATAGTCCGCACCCGGCGGGTTGAGTGTCGGAATGCGGATCAAGTCTTGGGTTAGCGCGATCAGGTCATCGCGGCGGTCCACGATGGCTTGGGTCAAGTGCAGTTGGTCATTCATGGCGCAACTATCTGCCAAGGATGACGAGGCCGCAATAGGCCTCGGTTTTGGGTGCCGTGCCTGACGCTTGGGCCGTCGCGTCCTTTGTGCAACAGCGCTCATTGGGGTGCGCGTGCGGATAGCGTCAGAGTGTTGTGCGGCGCGCGTGCATGCTATGTCGCTGCTACCAAAAGTGAGGCTCACTGCTGAATGTCCGATCTGCCTATCACACGTCTGGCGCGACAAAACCCGTTTCTGCTGGTCATGGTTTTGTCTGTGACCTTGGTGGTTGCCAAGGCGATTGCTGCGGGCCTAGGGATGGAGGCCAACTTTGCGACGATGGGCAATGATGACATCACCCGTTTGGTGATGGTGCGTGATTGGATTGCGGGCCAAGGGTGGTATGACACCACGCAATATCGGATGGCCCCGCCCGATGGCGTTTTGGTCCATTGGTCACGCTATATTGATGCTGGGATAGCGGCGATTATCTTGCCGCTGTCTTTGTTTTTGCCAATGGAAACGGCCGAACAGATTGCGGCTACCGTCTGGCCAACGCTGATCCTGATCGTCACGCTGTTGGTGATGGGGTTCGGTACGCGCCGTTTGTTCGGCGCTGTCGCCGCCTGTTTTGCGGTACTTTTTACCGTGCTGTGGCCGCTGACGGCCGATGTGCATGCGCGGGCCGGCAATCTGGACCACCACAACATCCAACTATTGATGATGATCATTCTGGCCATGGCCGCCGTTTGGCCCACCCGGCCGATTGCTGCAGGCGTGGTCGGCGGGCTGGCCGCTGCATTCTCGCTTTCAACGGGATTGGAGGCGCTGCTCTTTATCGTTGGCGCGGGCGTGGTTATTTTTGTGCGTGGTGTCTTTGGTCAGACGGCCAAGGCGGCGCGTCTGCTGATATCCTTTTGTTCGGCCCTGTTTTTCGGCAGTGTCTTGCTCTGGCTGGGCCTGACAGCGCCCAACGCATGGGGGCAGCCGGTATGTGATCAACTCGGCGCATCCGTACTAAGCCTTGTGGCAGCGGCGGCGGTTGGCAGCGTGCTTCCTTTCGCGGTTTACCGATGGATCTCGGGACCTGTGATGCATATTGCAAGTACGGTCATCATCACTGCAATTGGCATTGCGCTTGCCTGGCCTTTGCTTGGGTCTTGTATTGAAGGGCCCTACGGGAGCCTATCCCCAGAGCTGCAGGAGATGATCAGCTCGCAGATCACCGAGGCCAAGCCGGCCTTGGTCTATGTTCAGGCGCATAGCGCTGCGGCATTTGTTTTCACGTTGCCCGTTGTTACGGCAATGATTGCGGGATTTGCCTTGTGGCGGGTCAAGGCACGGCAGGGTGATTGGCCAAAGGCGCAGAGTACGGCATTGGGTTGGCTGCTGATCTTGGGGGTCATGGGCATCGGGATGATGTTCAATCAGATGCGAACCGTCATCATGGTGGCCTCGATCGTGCCGATCATTGGTGGTGTTGTCATGGCGGTCCTGTTGCAAGCCTATCTCGACACTCGCGGCCCCATGACAGCTGTAACCATGTTTGCCATTGCGATCGCTATCGCGAGCCCCGCGCTCTACCTGCGTCCGTTTGAGGCCTTTATTGCCAGTGACAATGGCAGTTCCCGAAAGGCACTGAATGACTGCCGTCAATATGACGGGCTCACCGCATTGAATGCGATTCCCCCGGCGCGGATCCTGTCGCCCGGCAACCTTGGCCCCGCCCTTCTTTGGGCCACGCATCACAGTGCGCTGTCGGGGCTTTACCACCGCAGCCCCAGCGCCATGTATCATGCCATGGCCCCTTGGCGCATGGATGAAGCGGAATTCATGAGCGTCGTGCAGGGGTCAAATGCCACCCATCTCCTGCTCTGCCGGGGCCGTGGATTTCCCGGCGCATATGCGACAGACCTGTCACACGGAGACACGACAGCCGATTGGCTGCGCCCCGTCGCCGTCGACGGTGAGCACCTGATGCTTTTTGAGATCCTGCGCTAGTTTGGAAAAATGCCGTAGATGTCGCTTTTGGCAGCCCTATGGTGAATTGGCGTTGCATTTTGTTCAAAGCCCCGGCTTAGCTGAGCGGCAGGATTGAGACGAGACAGCAGCAATGGCTTACCTTCTGGGTGTGGATACGGGCGGCACATATACGGATGCCGTGATCATAGATGAGGCAACCGACAGCGTTGTTGCATCGGCTAAGGCGCTGACGTCGCGCCCTGACCTGGCAACAGGTGTGGGTGCCGCGATTGATACCGCCTTGGCAGAAGGCGGTGTTGCGCCTGCCGATATTGCGATGGTGTCGCTTTCCACGACTCTTGCCACAAATGCCCTTGTCGAAGGACAGGGCGGGCGGGTTGCCTTGGTCGTGATTGGCTTTGATCAGGCGGATCTGGGCCGGGCTGGCCTAGCAGAGGCCCTGCGCGGCGATCCCGTGATCAGCCTAGCGGGCGGGCACAATCACGCAGGCGGTGAAGTTGCGGTACTTGATTTGTCCGATCTTGAGGCCGGCTTGAAAGCGCTAGAGCCGGGGATAACCGGGTTTGCGGTTGCTGCCAGCTTTGCCACGCGTAACCCCGCCCATGAGATTGCTGTGCGTGACATGATCCGTGATCTGACGGGCAAACCGGTCAGTTGCTCGCACGAGTTAAGCCAGGCGTTGGGTGGCCCAAAGCGCGCGCTGACGGCTGTGTTGAATGCCCGCCTGATCGGGATGATAGATCGGTTGATCACGGCCTGCGAAACCCATCTGGATCATGTCGGTATTCCCGCCCGTTTGATGGTTGTGCGTGGTGATGGCGCGCTTGTCTCGGCCGATGTAGCCCGCGAAAAGCCGATTGAGACGATCCTCAGCGGTCCTGCCGCCTCTGTCGCCGGGGCAAGTTGGTTGAGCGGTGAAACCGATGCTTTGGTCAGCGACATCGGGGGGACGACAACGGATGTCTGCCTGTTGCGTGACGGCCGACCCAAGATTGATCCGCAGGGCGCGCGCGTTGGTCCGTTTCGGACAATGGTTGAGGCTGTGGCGATGCGCACCACGGGGCTAGGTGGCGACAGTGAGGTGCATGTGGTCGAGGGGCTGCATGGCGGTTTGCGGCTTGGCCCTCGTCGTTTAATGCCCATTTCGTTGGCGGCCCGGCATCACCCTGATCTAGTGCATCAAACCCTTGATCGCGGGTTGGCGCAGGACATTCCGGCCAGCGATGGCGGGCAATTTGCGATTCCTTTGTGGGAGGCGACGCCAGAAGGGCTCGACCCGCGCGAAAAAACTGTCGCACAGCGTTTGGCTGATGGTCCGTTGCGGGTCGGTCATGCGGTACAATCACGGCTAGAGGGCCCTGCGTTGGCGCGTATGGTCGCGCGCGGGCAGGTGATTTTGGCTGGTGTGACGCCATCTGATGCTGCACATGCGTTGGGTCTTGTTTCAGCGTGGGATGCGGATGCCGCTGAAAAGGCGCTTGCCATTTTTGCGCGCCGACGTACCGGCGGGGGCGAGCCGTTGGCGCCGGATGGCACCACATTGGCGCGGCAGATCGTTGATCAACTGACAGCACAGACGGTGGATTGTCTGTTGCAGGCCGCATTTGCCGAAGATGATCTGGATTGGGACGATCCTGCCGCCTTGGCACGGCATCCGCTGACGCAAGCGGGGCTTGAGGGTCATCAAGGGTTGGTGCAGACGCGGATGTCACTGGGCGTGCCCGTTGTCGGGCTTGGGGCATCGGCGGCGACGTATTATGGCGCGGTCGGCAAGCGACTGGGCACGTCGATGGTGTTGCCCGTGCATGGCGGCGTGGCCAACGCCATTGGTGCTGTTGTTGGACAGGTGCAGATGCAAGCAATCGGCACCGTCAGCAGCGCGGGCGAAGGGGCTTTTTCAATCCATTTGCCGGAGGGGCCACAGGTTTACGCAGACAAGGACGCGGCTTTGGCGGCGCTTGAGACGCATCTGCGCACTGAAGCCGAACGGCGCGTGCGCGCCTCGGGTGTCGAAGACATCCGCTATTCCGTCAGCAGCGATATCTCTGAAATTGATATTGAAGGGCGCGCGATGTTCATTGAGGCAACCATGCGGGTTGAAGCCAGCGGTCGCCCACGCATTGCCTCGGGCTAGGGGCCAGACCCAAAGGTGATTGTGTCAATCCCGGCGGTCTCTCTCACATTCCTGTCAGGTGAATTGCGTCAGCAGGTCGCATCGTTCACAAGAAGGCGAACTTTGGACCGGACCCCATGCTAGACCGCTATGCCCGCCAGATCATCGACCCGCCGTTGAACCACATTGGTGCGACGCTTGCGGCGCGTGGGTTCACAGCAGATGGGGTGACGTTGATCGGATTGGCGCTTGGTTTGTTTGCTGCTTTGTTGATTGCTGTTGGTCAGCCCGGTTGGGCATTGATCCCGCTTTTGGCAAGCCGTTTGGCCGATGGGCTGGATGGGGCCGTCGCGCGTGCCACACGCAAGACCGACTTTGGTGGCTACCTTGATATCGCCGTTGATTTCCTATTCTACGGGGCGATCCCGATGGCCTTTGTCTTGTATGACCCTGCCACGAACGGGGCAGCGGGGGCGTTTCTGCTAACCGCGTTTTACTTCAACGGAACCAGTTTTCTGGGTTATGCCATCCTCGCTGAAAAGCATGGTCACAAGACCGATGCCCAAGGGCAGAAGTCGCTTTACTACTCCAACGGCATTCTGGAAGGGACCGAGACCATCGTTTTCTTTATCCTGCTTTGCCTGCTGCCTGCATATTTTTCATTGCTCGCATGGGTCTTTGGGGCTTTATGCTTTGCGACCGCCACACTGCGGATTTATGCCGCCAAACACATCTATACGAACTGAAGGACGATACTTATGAAACATCTCGCCATTCTGGCCGCTTTGCTGGCCCCGGTGCCTGCATTGGCCGACACCGATCCCGCGAACTGGGATGATGTGACCGCAGCGGCTGACGGCCAGACCGTCTATTGGAATGCATGGGGTGGGTCTACCACGACCAATGATTTCATCGCATGGGTCGGTGACCGCGTAATGGCCGACTATGGCGTCACGCTGGAACATGTGAAGCTGACAGACACCGCCGACGCTGTCACCCGTGTTTTGTCCGAAAAGCAGGCCGGTGAAGATGACGACGGCGCAATCGACATGATCTGGATCAACGGTGCTAATTTTGCCGCCATGAAAGAGGCCGATCTGCTGTTTGGTCCTTATGCAGAGCAATTGCCAAACTGGGCCGTTGTTGATGCCGAAGGCAAGACAGTGCAGACCGATTTCACCGTACCGGTTGAAGGCTTTGAAAGCCCGTGGGCCATGGCGCAGGTTGTCTTTGTACATGACACTGCCGATATGCCTGACCGTCTGGGTTCGATGCAGGCGCTGTTGGAATGGACGGCTGCCAATCCGGGCCGTTTCAGCTATCCACAGCCGCCTGATTTTCTGGGTACGACCTTTCTGAAGCAGGTGTTGGTCGATATTCTGCCTGACCCATCTGTACTGGCTGATCCGGCGACGGATGAAAACTATGAAGCAGTTACAGCCCCGCTTTGGGCCTATCTGGACGAGCTGACGCCAAATCTGTGGCGCGAAGGCAAAGCATATCCTGCGACCGGCACGGCAATGTTCCCGCTGATCGCTGACGGAGAACTGGATTTGTCCATTTCCTTCAGCCCCGGTGCTGCCTCCACGGCCATTGCCAACAGCGAACTACCGCCCTCTGTGCGCACTTTCGTGTTGGACAAGGGCACAATCGGCAACGCGTCCTTTGTTGCGGTCCCATACAACTCCGGCTCCAAAGAAGGTGCGATGGTTGTCGCTAACTTCCTGATGTCACCCGAGGCACAGGCACGCGCGCAGGACCCATCGATCCTTGGCTATGGCACTGTGCTGAACATGGCGGCCCTCTCCGACGATGACCGGGCGCTGTTTGATGCACTTGAGTTGGGCGTTGCCACGCTATCCCCGGCTGAACTGGGTTCAGTACAGGCAGAGCCGCACCCAAGCTGGGCCACGCGCATCGCAGATGATTGGATGACCCGCTACGGTGTGTCCGAATAAGAGTGTCAGAATTGATGATACGCTGTCCCGGATCAAGTCCGGGACAGCGTAAGATATGAACAGCCGCCGCCTCCTTCCCATTCTGCCAATCCTGACATTGCTCGCGATGCTAGGACCGGTCGTGGCCGGGCTGTGGGGGACGCTGCTGCCCGCCTTTGGGCATTTGCCTGCGGCGGGACTGACCGGCCCATCACTGGATCCGTTCCGCGATTTGTTTGACTGGGCGGGTTTGCCCCGAGCAATGTTCTTGTCGATCTCTACGGGGTTGCTGGCCACTGGCATATCACTGGTCATTGTGATGCTGATCAACGCTGGCTGGTCCGGCACAAAGCCGTTCCGCGGGTTAGAGCGGCTCTTGTCGCCGCTCTTGTCCGTTCCGCATGCCGCCGCTGCCTTTGGGTTGGCCTTTCTGATTGCGCCGTCGGGGTGGTTGTCGCGTCTGTTGTCGCCCATGGTCACTGGCTGGGACCGTCCGCCTGATCTGCTGATTGTGCAGGATACATGGGGCCTGACAATGACCGCCGGGTTGATCGTCAAAGAGGTGCCATTCCTGTTGCTGATCACTTTGGCCGCCCTTGGGCAAGCCGACGCGCAGCGCAGCGTCGCGATTTCGCAGGCTTTGGGGTACGGGCGGGTCACAGGGTGGCTCAAAACAGTGTTCCCGCGTGTCTACGCCCAAATCAGACCACCGATTTATGTCGTCTTGGCCTATTCAATGTCCGTGGTCGACGTCGCCGTGATCCTTGGCCCCAACACCCCGCCATCACTGTCGGTGCAGATCGTGAAATGGATGTCTGACCCTGACCTTGCCATGCGGCTGGAAGGGGCGGCGGGGGCCTTGTTGCAACTGGGGCTGGTGATTGGTGCCTTGGTGTTTTGGCGGTTGGGAGAACATGTCGTGGGGCGGGTTGGTAAGCGCTGGATCGCATCTGGCGCGCGTGGCCGGCTTGACCCCCTGGTCGCCCAAGGGGCGTTGGCCGCTGGGGCGGTTTGTGCGCTTAGCGTCATGCTTGGGTTGGTTGTACTGACGATCTGGTCATTTGCGGGCTATTGGGGCTTTCCTGACGCTCTGCCCGATGCATTCACATGGCGCAACTGGATGCGCTTTGGGCCCGGCACGCTGGAGGCGCTGGGCGAAACAGCCTTGATTGCCGTCACGGTTGCTATGACTGCGTTGATCCTGACCATCGGGTGCCTAGAGGCCGAGTACCGCTTTGGATTGTCCTTCAGCCAGCGGGCGGTCTGGCTGCTGTATTTGCCACTTTTGATCCCGCAAACGGCGTTTCTGCCGGGGCTACAAACACTGATGCTAAGCCTTGGGGCGGATGTGGGGCGGGCACCTGTTATGCTGGCGCATCTGGTGTTTGTGCTGCCCTACGTGTTCCTATCGTTGGCCGATCCATTCCGCGCATGGGACACGCGGATGGGCACCATTGCTGCGGCCTTGCGTGCCAGCCCCAATGGGGTGCTATGGCGTGTCCGCTTGCCGATGCTGCTGCGCCCGATCCTGACGGCTCTGGCTGTGGGTTTGGCGGTGTCCGTGGGGCAGTATTTGCCGACCCTGTTGATTGGCGGGGGCCGGGTCCAGACACTGACGACCGAGGCGGTCGCACTCGCCTCAGGTGGCGACAGACGGGCCATTGGGGTTTACGGGTTGATGCAAACGGGGGCAGCCTTGGTGCCATTTGCGCTGGCCCTGCTGATCCCGACGCTGGTGTGGCGCAACAGGAAAGGACTGCGGCATGGATAAGGGGCTTTCGCTGCGCGATGTGACGATCACCAAGGGCGGCGCTCCGCTTTTGTCGGTGAGCCACGACATTGCACCCGGAGAAGTGCTGACGGTGATGGGGCCGTCCGGCGTGGGCAAGTCCACATTGCTTGCCTTCATCACCGGCACTTTGGCGCCTGATTTTCACGCGACAGGCGACGTTTGGTTGGACGGGCAGGATATCACCCACGCCGCCCCGCATCAACGGCGGGTGGGTATCCTGTTTCAGGATGATCTGTTGTTTCCACATCTGTCGGTTGGGGCGAACCTTGCCTTTGGTTTGCAACCGGGTGGTAGCCGGGCAGAGCGAGCGGCCAAAATTGCGGAGGCCCTGAACGAGATCGGCCTGAGCGGTTTTGAAGATCGCGACCCTGCGACGCTATCAGGAGGACAAAAGGCCCGTGTTGCCTTAATGCGGATGCTGCTGTCGGAGCCATGTGGATTGCTGCTCGACGAGCCATTTTCCCGGTTGGACGCGGCCTTGCGGGCGCAAGTGCGCGATATGGTGTTTGATCGGGCGAAGGCGCGGCAACTGCCGGTCTTGATGGTGACGCATGATGCCGACGACGCGCAGGCGGCGGGTGGGGTGATTGTGACGCTGGGCGGCTAAAGCGTGTCTGTTTGAAACAACCACACTTTCAAACCGCCATGTGGGATCGGCGGGCCTTTGGGTTTGAACGGAAGCCCCGTAGCCTTGGCGAGGTTGGGGTCGCTGGTGACCAGTCCCACCCGCCAACCGGAGAATTCTGATTTCAGCCGCGTGCCCAGCCCAGCATAGACCCCCATCAACATCTTTTGATTGCCGATCCGGCCACCGTAAGGCGGGTTGCACATGATCAGACCGGCCGGCCCTTCCGGGCGGGTGATGTCAGCGGCTGAGATGTTCTGGAAGGCGATATGTTCGGCCACACCAGCACGTTCGGCGTTGGCGGTTGCCATGCGGATGGCACCTGCGTCGCGGTCGCTGCCGTGGAATTGTTGGGTAGGCGTGTGGGGTGCACCCACCCTACGTAGGGTGTCCCACGTGGTGGCGTTGAATGTCGCCAGATCCTCGAAGGCGAAACGGCGGCTGCGTCCGGGGTATAGACCCGCCGCCATTTCCGCCGCTTCGATCACGAACGTGCCCGAGCCGCACATGGGATCCAGCACCGGCTCTACCCCATCATAGCTGCATTCGCGCAACATCAATGCAGCAAGCGTTTCGCGCATGGGCGCTTTGCCAACGGCCTCTTTGTGGCCGCGCTTGTGCAGGCTGTCGCCGGACGTATCGACGCTGATCGTCACGCGGTTATCGTCAATGCGCAACTTCACCGCAACGGTGGCATCTGCGCTGATGGTCATCCCGTGACTTTCTTTCAGCGCCGTCTCGATCCGCTGGGCAGCAGCACCCGCATGATAGATTTTGGACTTGCGGGAGGTGCTGACCTCTACCCGGACCGGGATATCGCTGCGCAGAACATCGCCCCATGGAAACTTGCGCGCCCGTTTGTCCAGTTGCGCAAGGTGAAAGGCCATGAAGCTGCCAATCCGTGCCAACACCCGCGTCGCCCCGCGCAAGACCAGATTGGCGCGCCAGACATCGTCCCAAGTGCCGGTGATTGTCACGCCGCCGGTGGTTTGCTGCGGCTCAGCAAAGCCATTGGCGGCGACCTCGGCCAGCAGGGCCGCTTCCAGACCCGGCGTGCCTGTGATGAAAATCTCAAATGATGCGCTCATGCGGCGTCCATACGTGCATTGGTGTGGCAGATGCAAATGCCGTGCGTGGATCAGAAATTCGAAACGATACCAAAGCGGATCTGAAGGGCCGAGGATTCGACCTCTTCCGCGTTAGAGCTGGTGCGCGTGGCGGACACATCAAGGCTGGGAGAAAAGCCGAAATACCGGATGTCTTCAAAGACGGTATTGGCACCAATGGTCACAAAATGATCGCGCCGCCCGTCAAGCGTCGTCGTAAAGACCCGGTAGTTGCGGTAGCCTAGCTCTAGCGAGCTGGACCAGCGGGTGCCAAGGACGGGTTGTGCAAACTCATAGCTGACCTCGCTGGAGTATTCGGTGTAACTGCTTTCCGGCCCGGCCTCGTTCTTGCGGCTCGTCAGGGTCAGTTGGATCTTGTCATTGTTGGGCAAGGCGGAACTGAAACTGCCACTCAGATCATAGGTCAGGGTATCCACAAGGGCATCAGTCAATACGTTCTGGTCGCGTACAGAACCACGTATGGAATAGAACGCCCGGTTGTTCACAGGAATGGTATGGCTGACAATCAGATCAGAGAAATCGACGATCCGGTTACCGCCCGACCAATAGCTGCCAAGATTGAAACCGAATGTGACAGGGCCAAGCGGGCTAAGGGTCTTGCGGGTGTGACTTGCGCCAATCTGGGCAAGAAAGGTCGAGAAATCGTTGCCAGTGACAGATCGAATATCAGCATTGGGCGAGGAATCGAGCAAGCCCCTTGCTTCGGAAGACAATGTGTACGCCTGACCAGACATCGCGGCATTGAGCGATGTGCGCTGCGTTTCATCCTCGGATAGCCGATAGGCCAGTTGCACGCTGCCGAAATACTCAACCCCCGACAGGGCGCGCCGATCTTCGGGCAACAGGAACGTCAGGGGGATACCCTCAAACTCCAAAATCCCGTCGTCAGACCCGTTGTTGACGTTGTCCGAAGGCGCGATAGAGCCATTCAGCTGCACCGAAAGCGGGTTTGCTGCGGTGATGCGCACATATTCCGTGACCACCGCCTGCGCGTCTTCTTCGGAAGAGATATTGTTGGCGGCCCGCCGCAGCCAGAACTCTGCCCGCACGAATTGGTTCAGCCTCCCGCGCCCGCGCGCCACCAGCCGTGCCGCTTGCAGGCGGCTTTGCTCATCTGGGGCCACGTCATAGGCGCGAGCGGCAGTTTTGGCCGATGCGGCGTCCTGACCAAGCTCGGATTGGGCGACGGCAAGCAGAAACAGGGCGGGATAGCTGTCAGGGTCTTGCGCGAGCATTTGTTCGGCCAGCGCCGCCGTTTGTGTCGGTTCTCCGGCCACCAGCGATGCTTCGGCCCCGGCCTGTAGATCGGCCAGATTGGATTGGCTCAGGGCGGGCGCGCCGGTCAACCCAAGCCCAAGGACAAGGCCGCAAAGGCAGAGCAGTTTTTGCATTATGTGGGGCCTGTGTTCATTGCCGCCAAAGCAAAACAAAGTTCTGGGATTTGCGCAAGTTAGCCGAAAATTGCGGCGGATCGCGTCTTATTGCCGCCCATCGGTTGGCGAAAACCCGCCTCGCAGACTGTCGCGTGCAGTTTTCCTTTTCGAATGTAAGGGCTTGCGGCTAGCTGTGTTGGGGGTGTCTTGGAGGGGAATTCATGAAGTATCTTGTATCGGTTTTGGCGTTGGCGGCTCTGCCTGCTTGTATTGGTGGTGGCGGAGGTGGAGACGTTGACCTCACGCCTAGTACACCGAGCGCGAGTATGAACACTGAGATGGGTATGACCTTGAATGGTGCGCGTACCGGAGGATTGGATCCCCTCGTATATGACGGTCGGGTCGGTCAGATCGCGCAAAACCATGCAAACGATATGTTTGAGCGGGACTACCTAAGCATCTATGAGATGGGTAGCACTGGTTTTGGTGGGCCACGAGGTGGCGAACGAGACATGGGCGATGACTTGAATGCTGCTGGCCTTGGATGGGAACAGATCGAGCAATTCGTGGCTGAAGGCGATAAAACCGTCGCTGTCTTGTTCGACGAATTTAGCAACCGCCCGATTGGCGGCCCCATCGAAGGTAGTATCGATCAGGGTATGGATGACGTTCTTGAACTGGCCGAATTCGAGTTCTTTGGAATTGGTAAGGCCGGGAGCGGTTCGGATCAGAAGTTTGCGCTCTTGCTAGTGCACCCGATGTCGTTCTGGTCAGACCGTTGAGCTTATCGCCGGGGCTGGCCGGACCATAGGGGCTTTGGGATTATCCCAGCTTGATTTAACCAGTTTCCGCCTTCCCACCATGCCAAAACGGCATAAGCCTGCCGAACCTGCGTCCTTCGGGAACTGATGTTGTGTGACCCGTTCCGCCTGTTTTAGGCCAGTAACGCAACATGAGGGAATCACCATGAAAAACCGTATTTTTTGCGCCGCCGCCATCTGTATGACTGCCGCCTGTATGGGTTCTGGTGGTTCTAGTGGTTCAGGTGGCTCCTCCGTCGAGGCCTCTATGACGGCGATGGACAATTCTACGGACCGTAGTTTTGGCGGAATGCTCAACAGTGTGCGGTCAGCGAATGGGGCCAATAGCGTAACATATGATGCCCGTCTGGGTGTGGCTGCGCAAACGCATGCGAATGATATGTTGACCAACAATTTCTTTAGTCACCAAGGCAGCGATGGCTCGAATGCAGGTCAACGTATTCAACGCGCCGGCTATAACTGGCGTACTTGGGGCGAAAACATCGCGCAAGGCCAACAGAGCGAAGAAGCAGCACTGCGTGCCTGGGTGAATTCACCGGGTCACCAGAGCAACAACGTGAACCCCAATTTTGAAGATTTCGCCCTCGCGCGCGCTGGTTCGGGTCGTAATCTCTATTGGGTGCTCGTCCTCGCCTCAGAGAGCTAGGCAAGCGGATCGTCCGCGATATCGCGGGTTGGTACGTTCTCGGGTTTCGGTTTGGGTTTTGCGATCCCTTCTAGCGCTTTGAGCGGTTTGCGCACGGCCTCGGTCAGGCCGGGCCGGGATGGTGCTGCCATTTGTTTGCTGACCTCAATCATCAACACACCCCCTGCTGCGATCACCGGCAGGTTATGCCCCACTCGTTCCAGAAATCCGGCTGACTTGCGCCAGACCCTAAGTGCCGAAGGCGGCTGATACAGCGTTGATAGCGTTCGTTCCGTCACGAAGCGGTGTTTGCGCAGTTGCGCCTCTAGTTGGCTAAGCGAGTAGGGTCGCCCAAAGCCAAATGGTGTCTGATCCGACCGTGACCACAGCCCCGCCCGGTTTGGTACGATAAACACCGCCCGCCCGCCGGGGCCAAGCACACGCCAGGCTTCCTCAAGCAAGGATGATGGCTGTTCGGTTGTCTCCAACCCGTGCAGCATCACCAGTTTGTCCACATGTCCGGTTTCAATCGGCCATAACGTATCTTCGCAAAGCACGCTGACGTTTTGCCCATCTGCAGGCCATGGCATCACCCCCTGCGGCCCCGGCATCAGCCCGATCACCCGGCGTGCATCTTTCAGGAAGGGCCGCAACAAGGGCACGGCAAAGCCAAAGCCCACAACCATCTGCCCCTTTGCCTCGGGCCACATGGTCACCAGTTCATCACGGATCACCTTTTGCGCGGCCCGCCCAAGCGCGCTGCGATAGTAGAACTTTCGCAGATCCAAAACATCGAGGTGCATTGCGGTTTAGCGCTCCTTGGGCAAAGCTACTTTCGCAACATATCAAGCAAAGGCCGTATTTCCATGCCAAAGACATCTGCGATTGAATTGGTCACCGTGCCGTGCCTGCGCGACAACTATGCTTATCTGGTCCATAACACCCAAACGGGCGAGACCGCGCTGATCGATGCCCCCGAAGCCGCACCGATTCAGGCCGCATTGGACGCGCGGGGGTGGGTGCTGAACGATATCCTGATCACCCATCATCATGATGATCATATTGCTGGCGTTGCCGCATTGCGCGGAACTGCCCGTGTCATTGGTGCCGCCGCAGATGCCCATCGCTTGCCCGATCTTGATCTGGCGGTGCGTGAAGGCGACGTCGTCACAGTTTGCGGTCAGGCCACCCATGTGATGGATGTTTCAGGCCATACCATCGGCCATATCGCCTTTCACATGCCGAGTGCCGGGCTTGCCTTTACCGCCGATAGCCTAATGGCGCTGGGCTGTGGCCGCCTGTTTGAGGGTACGCCCGCCCAGATGTGGGACAGTATGCAAAAACTGCGCGCCCTGCCCGACAATACGGTGATTTGTTCCGGCCATGAATACACCGCCGCCAATGCCCGGTTTGCAGCAACCCTTGATCCTGATAATCCTGACCTTATCTCTCGTATCAAGGCAATCACAAAGGCCCGCGATGCGGGTCAGCCGACTGTCCCATCAAGCCTTTCCGAAGAGAAACGCACAAACCCCTTCCTGCGCGCTGATGATCCGGCGTTCAAGGCTGCGCTGGGCATGGCAGATGCATCAAATGCAGAGGTCTTTGCACATGTCCGGGCCAGCAAAGACAAATTTTGACCATCTTGCTGTGCTGTAGTGCCAAAAGACGGGTCAAATCACGGGCTTCACAAGATTTGTGATGCCGAAATGAAAAAAAGTCCTTGAAGGTTGGCGAATAAAACCAAACTTTAAAGATATAAGGCCACGGTTGGTGCAAGCCCAAGGCAAGCATCGACCCCCGATATGAAGGAGCACGGAACGTGCCATCATTTTCGACCACATTAGAGCAGTCCATTCATGGCGCCCTTGCGCTGGCAAATGAACGCAAACACGAACTTGCCACGCTGGAGCATTTGCTTTTGGCGTTGATTGACGAGCCTGATGCCACCCGCGTCATGCGCGCCTGTTCGGTCAATCTGGATGATTTGCGCAAGGATCTGGAAGATTTTATCGAAGATGACCTTTCTACCCTCATCACGGATGTTGAAGGGTCAGAAGCCGTGCCCACGGCAGCGTTCCAGCGCGTTATTCAGCGTGCGGCGATCCACGTTCAATCCTCTGGCCGCAGTGAAGTGACCGGTGCCAACGTATTGGTCGCGATCTTTGCAGAACGTGAAAGCAACGCCGCCTACTTCCTGCAAGGGCAGGATATGACCCGCTATGATGCGGTGAACTTCATTGCCCATGGCGTAGCCAAAGACCCCGCCTTTGGTGAGGCGCGCCCTGTGACCGGTTCCACTGAGGAGGGTGAGACGATTGCGCCCAGTGAAGCTGGTGAAGAAAAGGAAAGCGCGCTTGCGAAATACTGCGTCGATCTGAATGCCAAGGCGACCAAGGGTGATGTTGATCCCTTGATCGGCCGCGCGCATGAGGTGGAACGCTGCATCCAGGTGCTGTGCCGCCGTCGCAAGAACAACCCATTATTGGTAGGTGATCCGGGTGTTGGTAAAACCGCGATTGCGGAAGGTTTGGCCTTTAAGATCGTGAATGGCGAAACGCCAGAGGTGCTATCGAAGGCAACGATCTATTCGCTTGATATGGGCGCATTGCTGGCTGGTACACGTTATCGCGGTGATTTTGAGGAACGCCTAAAGGCTGTGATGACCGAGATGGAAGAACATCCTGATGCGGTGCTGTTCATCGACGAAATCCATACCGTGATCGGCGCTGGTGCGACCTCTGGTGGTGCCATGGATGCGTCCAACCTGCTGAAACCAGCGTTGCAGGGTGGCAAGCTGCGCTGCATGGGATCGACCACATATAAGGAATTCCGCCAGCACTTTGAAAAGGACCGCGCGTTGTCACGCCGGTTCCAGAAGATTGACGTGAAAGAGCCTTCGGTCCCTGACTCAATCAAGATTTTGCAGGGTTTGAAGCCCTATTTCGAAGAGCATCACAGTATCAAATACACGGCGGATGCGATCAAAACTGCTGTGGAACTGTCGGCGCGTTATATTAACGACCGGAAATTGCCCGATAAGGCGATTGACGTGATTGATGAAGCGGGTGCGGCACAGCATCTGGTCGCTGAAAGCAAACGTCGTAAGACGATCGGTACGAAAGAGATCGAGAATGTCGTGGCGAAGATTGCACGCATTCCGCCTAAGAACGTGTCGAAAGACGATGCAGAAGTTCTCAAGGATCTTGAGAAATCTTTGAAGCGCGTTGTCTTTGGTCAGGATACGGCGATTGAAGCCCTGTCGTCTGCGATCAAACTGGCGCGTGCGGGGCTACGTGAACCTGAAAAGCCGATTGGCAACTACCTGTTCGCGGGCCCAACCGGCGTAGGTAAGACCGAAGTGGCAAAGCAACTGGCCGATACGCTGGGTGTAGAGCTGATGCGCTTTGACATGTCTGAGTATATGGAAAAGCACGCCGTTTCGCGCCTGATTGGTGCGCCTCCCGGCTATGTCGGGTTTGACCAAGGCGGCATGCTGACCGATGGCGTCGATCAGAACCCGCACTGCGTGCTGCTGCTCGATGAGATGGAGAAGGCGCACCCTGACGTCTACAACATCTTGTTGCAGGTGATGGACCACGGAAAACTGACCGATCACAACGGGCGCACTACCGATTTCCGCAATGTGATCATCATCATGACGTCGAATGCGGGTGCGGCTGAAATGTCGAAGAACGCGTTGGGCTTTGGCCGTGAAACCCGAGAGGGCGAAGATACCGCCGCGATTGAGCGGACGTTCACGCCAGAATTCCGCAATCGTTTGGATGCGGTGATCAGCTTTGGCGCGCTGCCGAAACCGGTGATCATGCAGGTCGTTGAAAAGTTTGTGCTGCAACTTGAGGCGCAGCTGATTGATCGCAACGTGCATATTGAACTGACAACGGGCGCGGCTGAATGGCTGGCCGACAAAGGCTATGATGAAAAAATGGGTGCGCGTCCGTTGGGCCGCGTCATTCAGGAATACATCAAAAAACCGCTCGCGGAAGAGTTGCTCTTTGGCAAACTGGTCAAAGGTGGCATCGTCAAGGTTGGTGTCAAGAAAGGCGAGCTGGACCTCAAGTATGAAGCGCCTGCACAGGGCCGGATTACGGGTGGTGGAGATAAGCCGCCGTTGCTGACCGCGGATTGACCCTGAACAGATAGAGATGGAAAAGCCACCGCATCTTTGATGCGGTGGCTTTTTTGGTGCGTTCGCGCACCATATAGATATTGCGTCACCGGAGCCTTCGCCTCAGGCTTATCCTGATTGGGATAGAGGGGATCGTCATGACACCGCAGAATGGTCATTTGCCACAGGCAGGCGGGCGCGTCTTTCTGGCGTATGTCGGTATGGAAACGGACCTGATATTCAATCAGGGGATCGATCTGCCGGGTTTTGCGTCTTTTCCGCTGCTGGAAACAGAGGACGGACGCAGGCGTCTGCGCGGGTACTGCACTGATATGATCAGCCTGGCGCGTGCTCATAACCTTGGCGTCATACTTGAGAGCCCCACGTGGGTGGCGAATCGCGACCGCGGCGCGGCGATCGGTTATGATCTGCAAACCTTGGCCCAAAGGAACAGGCAGGGGGTTGCGCTGATGGCTGATGCCAGAGCAGGAGAAGACGACGTTCCGATCATCATTAGCGCAAATGTCGGCCCCCGAAGTGATGCCTATGCGCCTGCGGCGCAGATGTCAGCCGAAGATGCTGAATACTATCACGCTGAACAGATCGGCATTTTGTCCGAGACGGAGGTGGATGTGATCAGTGGCTACACGCTCGCCTATCCAGAGGAAGCCATCGGCATTGTCCGCGCCGCGCAGCAGTCACAATTGCCGGTCATTATTTCCTTCACCGTGGAAACAGATGGCTGCCTGCCGACCGGCATGCCCATCGGCAACGCGATTGAGGCCGTGGATGCGGCGACCGAGGGCTATGCCTCATACTTCATGATCAACTGCGCCCATCCTGACCATATAGCAGGAACGCTGACAGGGCAGGCTTGGATGAAACGTCTGCGGGGTGTGGTCGCCAACGCATCGCGATGCAGCCACGCAGAATTAGATAAGGCAGAGGTCCTTGATGACGGCAACCCGGAAGAACTGGGTCAGCAACTCGCCGAGATCCATCGCAAACACCCCGCCATTGCTGTTCTTGGGGGGTGTTGTGGTACGGACTTGCGACATATGAAGCAGATCGCCCAAGCGGTGGCCTGACCCTAGTCGTTGTCTGACACACCCGCCCCAGCCCCAAGGCGCCGGGATGCTTCGGTTGCGGGGGCGTAGGTCCGTTGTGCAAAGTCGTTCAGTGTGGCCCAAGCGCCTGGGCTGACCTCTCCACGCGACAGAGGCTGAGAAAACGCACCAGTGGCAGTAGTCACTTGTGCGCAGGACAATTGCGGGGTTTTTGTGACTAGCAGCGCGTCGTCCGCGTCAGAAATGCCTAGCCCATTGCCGTCCGTCACAACACGCATTCCACCCCATGACACACCAACCTGCGCCTTGATGTGCATCGCGGCCCAAGCGGCAAAGGGCACCACCAGCAACGGATAGCTGACATCGCGCATGGTGATATCGGTGCCGGCCGCCAATCGCTCTGCGTAATCGTTCAGGGCCGCGCCGCTGATCAAGGGGCAAAGCGCGCCGTTGGACGCATGCCACACGTCATCTAGATCACCCGGTGCGACCTGATCCGATGCAACGCCATCATTCTGACCAAGAAGCCCCGCAAGTGCTTCGCCACCCGGCAACCCGTGCGAGGTGAGCCAGCGCACCGCCTTTGCGGCCTCTTCGGATATGCCCCAGGATAACCCGCCGCCGCGAGCGGCCCGTTTGGCCAAGGCCTCTATTTCATTGAGAGAGTAACTCATGATGTCTCAACAGCACCGTTTGGGTAGGGCCAAAGATCAGCGTCGCGCGATTGCAGCTCTTCGGGGTAGGGCGCGTTGCCGAACATGCAGATTCGCACCCAACGGTCCGAGCGTGGATCAAAATGCATCGCACCAAAGAACGACAGTTTACAGCGCAGCATATCGATAGGCAGCAGATCCGATCCGATAGTGTTGTCGCGAATTTCGGCATAGGGCGCGCGCGCGACGATCTGCGCGCGCCTGACCGTATGGCGATGCTCTGGGCAGGCAAGCAGGAAGCCCGCGATGGCGTCATCAGGTGCCCAATCGGCAAGGGCAGTGCGCAGTGCCGCTGCATCTCTGCCGGGGGCCAGTGGTTGTTCGTATGGTGCGATGGGTTCTTCGAACCGTTCACCTAAACGCGGTTCCAGCTTTTCGGCAGAGACATACCATGCGCGGGCGCAGTGCTCTTTGGCGTTCCAATCAACGTCGAGCGCCCAGTCGTAGGCATCATCCAAGACGGTTTTTAGCTTGCCAACAGACATTGTTCCATCAATGCGGAATGTGTCGGTTTGGGTGTGGGCCATCGTGTCGGCCAAATCGTCAACGATGTTACCGTAGGGTTCCAGCATCAGTGACGCGAGGCATTCCTGAGCATCAACGCCAAGATGACCGGCGGCCCATTGGTACAGGCGATCCCAGGGGTGATCAGACTGCAAATCAGCGCTGTTCACATGTGCGGTTAGTGTCGCCAAATCCTGCCGCAATTCATCCAGTTTCTCAATCTGGATGGGGTGTTCGGACCGCCACAGCGCCGCAGATTGTACAGAGCGCGCTAGCAGATCGGTGAACAGCCGGGTATCGGCGACAGTTGCCGTTGCCAGACTACGCACCCGTGCGATTGCCTCTTCTCGGGCGGCGATCCAGTTGTTGAACAGCATTGGGTGATTGACGATGAATGGTGCCATGCCAAGCCCGGTCGAGTTGCCGATTCCCATGCTGCGCGCCGTTTCGGGGCTAAGCGTTGCGGTGCGGTCGCCACCTTTTAGGTTTGCCATATGCTGCATCAGATCGCGCACGTAAGTGCGGGTGAGGAAGACCGAGAGCATCTCGATCTGGAACGGCGCCGCGCATTCAGGACGTCCTGCGATCACCTCACGGTCGGCAGCGCCCAGTTTGCCAGACCCATAGACCGCCGTTGTGCGCATCAAGTAGCCAACCTTGGCCACCTCGGCCGGATCGGGCTGCTGTCCATCGGCAAGGCAGGACACCATATAGTCCCAGAGCCGCACGGATCGGTTGGCCCGCGACACAGAAAGTTCGGATTCGGTGACACGTCCTGCCTCTTGCAGAGGGATATTCGCGCGCAGGCGTTCGATATCGGCGTCGGTTGGCACGCCGTCAAACATGGTGAAAGTGCTGTCCCAAGCCTCTGCGATCACCCGGTCTGATCGTTTTTCTGCTGGCAGATCATGGGCAAATGCCACAAGCGAATAGGTTCGATCAGGCGTATGCGTGCAATAGATCGCGTGTCCAACACCTTTTGCATCAATCTCGAAAACTGGCCGTGAAAAGGTCCAGGCTTCGCGCTTCATCCGCCGGGTGAGGATCCGCATGAACGACAGGCGCGACTGGTGAAAGGACCCAAGACGCGCAAGCCGCATGACCGTTGCCGGGTCGCGCTGCGGGATGTCTGATGCAGGGTTCAGAGCTGCGCCCATGATGTGTCCTTTCACTGCGTTGGGATAAAGTTCTCTGCGTAAAAGCGGTGCCAGTTGTCGCCCATGATCCCGGCCGTCTCTGTCTCGCTTAGACCGGTCGCGCGCAATCCGCGTTCGATATTGTCAAAATCCCGGTTGTCGTTGAACCACGACGGCATTGGCGGAAAACCGGGGGCGGTTGCAGAGCCTTCGCCATAGTCGATTTCCTTGCTCCAGCGCCCGACCCGCATCCATTCGACAACGCTGTCTGGGTGGTCCTGACACAGATCTGTGCCGATCCCGAGGTGCTCTGCGCCGAATTTCTCGGCTGTCCGGGCGATCATTTCGCAGAAACTTTCCAGCGTGCAGTCTGATTTGTCTTTCAGGTGATGCGGGTAGACCGAAAAGCCGAGCATGCCGCCGTTTTCGGTGACCGCGCGGATGACATCATCCTTTTTGTTGCGCAACGCGGGCGACCATTCGTAGGGATTGGCATGGGTAATCGCGATAGGCCGCTCAGAGATGTCCGCGGCGTCAATCGTCGACCGATCTGCGGAATGGCTCATGTCCACGACCAGCCCAACCCGGTTCATTTCTTTGATCACCTGTTTGCCCATGCGGGTGATGCCGGTGTCTTCGGCTTCATAGCAACCCGTCGCCAGAAGCGACTGGTTGTTATAAGTCAGCTGCATGAACCGCGCGCCCAATGTGTGGACGATTTCGACAAGGCCGATGTCATCCTCAATCGGGCTCGGGTTCTGAAATCCAAAGAAGATCGCGGTGCGCCCGGTTTCGCGGGCTTTGTCCACGTCGCCCGCCCATTGGCCCTTCATGATCAGGTCAGGGTACTGTTCGAACCAACTGTTCCACTGTTCAAAGTTCAGGACGGTTTCGCGGAAATTCTCGTGATACGAGATGGTGACGTGAACCGCGTCCACGCCCCCTTCGCGCATCTGCCGAAAGATTTTCTCCGACCAATTGGCATATTGGAGATTGTCGATTCGCATCAGAGCGGTGTCCCCGATGAAATGTAAGCGGTCTTGACCGTGGTATAGAATTCAGCCGCCGCCTTGCCTTGTTCGCGCGGCCCGTAAGAGCTGTCACCGCGCCCGCCGAATGGTACGTGGTAATCGGTGCCAGCGGTTGGCAGGTTCACCATCACGCAGCCCGATTGCGCGTTGCGCCGGAAGTGGGTGGCGCGCGCAAGGTTTGTAGTGACGATGCCAGCGGTCAGGCCAAAGTTGGTGTCGTTGACGACATGCAATGCCTCTTCGTAACCGCCAACAGGGATAACACATGCAAGTGGCGCAAACATCTCTTCGCGGTTGATGCGCATGTCGTTGGTGGTGCCAGTGAACACGCCGGGGGACATGTAATAGCCTTCGGTCGGCATCTCTAGCCGCTGACCGCCGCAGAGCAGTTCGGCGCCTTCGGTTGCCGCCAGATCGACGTAGGCGAGGTTTTCGTTCAATTGCTGTTCGGATACAACTGGGCCCAGTTGCGTGCCTGCCTCCAAGGCGTGGCCAACCTTCATCGCCTTTGCACCGGCGACAAGTTTTTCGACGAATTGATCATGCACGCCCTGATGCACAACCAGACGCGAGGACGCGGTACATTTCTGACCAGAACCCCCAAACGCGCCGCCAAGTGCCAGCGTGACGGCAAGGTCGAGATCCGCGTCGTCCATGACGGCCAGCGCGTTCTTCGATCCCATTTCCATCTGCACCTTGGTCAGGTTCTGGATCGCGGCTGCGGCGATACCTTTGCCGACGGGGACCGATCCGGTAAAGCTGATCGCGTTGATCTTGGGGCTTTCGACCAGACGTTGACCGATGGCACCGCCAGCCCCCATGACCAAAGACACGAGGCCCTTGGGGATGTCCTGACGAGAGATGATTTCGACCAGTGCAACAGCAGAGGCGGGTGTGACATTCGCGGGCTTCCAGACCACGGCGTTGCCGTAGCAAAGCGCGGGCGCGATTTTCCACGATGCTGTGGCAGTCGGGAAGTTCCAAGGCGAGATGATCGCGACTGTGCCCACCGGCTCGCGGCGCACGTCAATTTCGATGCCGTCGCGCACGGAATCGGCATTTTCGCCGATCTGACGCAGGCATTCGGCGGCGTAATAGGTGAAGAACTGACCGGCGCGGAACACTTCGCCTTTGCCTTCGGCAAGCGGTTTACCTTCTTCACGGGACAACAATGTGCCCAACTCTTCGGCGCGGGCCATCATTTCGTTGCCGATAGCCATCAGAACGTTTTGCTTGCGCTCAAGACCATAAGCGGCCCACTCGGCCTGCGCCCGGCGGGCCTGATCAAGGGTGGCAACCAACTGATCAGAGGAGGCCTGCGCGAAGGTGCCGACCAGATCGCTCAGATCGGATGGATTTCTGTTCTCGATCTCGGAGCTGCCCGAAACCCATTCGCCTGCGATATAGTTCAAGTTTTGCATGCCATGTCCCCAAATTCTTGCATTCGCATAAGTGCTCTTTGGCACAATACGCGAGAGAGCTGATTCAGGCACGCAAGAATTAGTGTAGATTAATTCAGCCTTGCTGAATTATGGGTCGGGAAACAGCGTGCCGCTTTGCTGCATCTCTGACACCAATGCGAGGAACTCGCGCGCCGCGGGCATCAGCTTTGCGTGCGGCTGCGACGCGATGTGCACCGTGCGACGGGCGGTGACGTCCCGCAGTGGCAGAAAAACGATATCATCCTGTTCCTGCGAGACGGCCAAGCGCGGCAGAACCGATATGCCGACGCCTGCACGCACCAACCCCAACAGCGAGGTGATGCTGGGGACCATCAGGCGGGATTTGGCGAGGATCGGTTCAAAGTCCGGATCGGTGATCAGGTTGGACAGCCCGTTAGCGATCAACACATGATCCTGCATGTCACGCCAACCTAGTTGATCCCAGTCGCGGGCCAGCTGGTGGTCTTTTTGACACACCACACCAAAGCGGTCATTGAAAAGCTCGCGCCGGGTCAGATCGCCGACGGGTGATAAGGTGCCAATGCCGATATCGGCACGTTCATGTAGCAACTCATGCTCGATTGCGGCGGAATCCATGTCGCGTATATCGATTTGAACCCCGGCAAATTGCTGTGTGAAGCGCAGGATCACATGGGGCAGCAGGTTCTTGGCGACTGATGGCGTGACGACGAGGCGCAGATAGCCAAAGTCGGACCGGCTGAGCCCTTCGATAACCGCCACAGAGTTCTGAAAGTGGCTGACTTCGCGGCGCGCCTCTTCGTAGATCAAGGCACCCAAGGCAGTCAGTTTCGATTTGCGTGCGGTTTCAAACAACGGCACCCCAACGTGATCCTCGAATTGTTTGAGCATCATCGACACCGCCGAAGACGTGCGCCCCAACTCTTCCGCCGCCTCTGACAGGCTGCCATGTTGCACAACTGCGGTGAAGCACTTGAGCATTTCAATCTTGATCGCCATTTTCAGGTTTCCTGAAATACATTCAACGAATTCAAGTTTGCCTTGCCTTTGTTGTTGTGTCCATAAGAGAGCAAACGCACATAGGAATGTCAGACATGATCGAACGTATCGAAACCGGTGAACGCTCTTCCAAAATCGTTAAGCACAATGGCGTGGCATATCTGACCGGGCAGGTGGCCGAAGGTGACACCATTCAGGAACAGGTACGTATTTGCCTTGAAAAGGTTGATGCGCTGCTGATCAAAGCCGGATCTTCACGTGAACAAATGCTTCGCGTCACCATCTGGCTTGCGGATATGAAGGACTTTGCCGGCTTGAACGAAGTTTGGAACGCATGGGTACCTGCCGGTCATGCCCCTGCACGCGCCTGCGGAGAGGCAAAGCTGGCGCGGACAGAGTTGAAGGTCGAATTTATCGTGGACGCGGCTTACGATTAAGCCGCACCGCGCTAGTTTCGGCACCTGCCGTTGTCGTAGCTGCCAACCTCGCGGATAACATCAGAGGGTGCCGCCTCAACGCGGCGACCGGTGAGTTCTGAACGCAGGACACGCACCATCAGGTCGTTCAGACGCGTCACCTGATAGCACGACACGGTGGGTTCCGCGTGGCTAAAGCCCACCCCACTGTCGTCAGTCAGGAACAGGTAACGACCACCGGTGACCACTGATCCTTGGCGCATGAGAAATTCCAATCGATCCTCAACCCCGCTGGCCGCCAGCCCAAAGATCTGAATGCCATTGGCCGCAGCGGTTCGCGCTGCATCGTAATAGGTCCGGGTTTGGGAGGCGCGCGGTGGCTCATCTCCGACCTGAAACAATAAGCGTTCACCACGACCGCGCCGCCAGTCCAGCTGCATCGCGGCTTGCAAGGCGTCTGCGACCACCTCTGGCCCGCCGGCACCCCCTGAGGAGCGCTCTGACGCGACCCACTGCCTGAATTGCGTCAGATTGCGGGTGAAACCGTAGCTTTTGATCACATAAGGGTCGGCGGGCGCTTTGTAGACGACCAGCCCAAACCTAATGTCGACGCCTGGTGCCGCACTTTGAGCGTTGCGCGTGATCTCTCTGATTTCCTGGGCGAGCCATGACAATTCATCCGCCATGCTGCCGGTGGTGTCGACGACAAAGACAAGATCAAGAAAGTCGGGCGACCATGTGCCCGTAAATGGCAAGGTCACGGCGTGCTGCGTTTGTCCGGTTTGGAGCGTCGTCACGACTGCGGGACCACCAGTGTCAGGAAACGCGCGCATCTCGACCGTGCGAAGCCGTGACTGGCCCAATGTCGCAGGGAATACTGTGACGTTTCCATCAACACCGGAATAGCCATCATAGAACGGGTCGGCGGCGCCGGGTTCGTGCAGGGTGATACGCACGCCGGGCGCGGGTGCGCCATCAGAGCCGCGCAATTGCGCCAGCACAGGACGGTTGAAGTTAGCCTTGGGCAGGCGCAATTCGGAGCTTGCTTCGCCCTGATAACGTAGGAAAGCCGAAAGGTTCAGCGTGTCGTCAATATCGCCAGCTGTGACGACCCCCGCCGCAGGTGCGACCCGTGGCGATGGCGGCGGGACAATGACCATGGCAGGGGCTACTGGCATTGCTTCAGCCATAACAGGAGCTTCGATGACCGCCTGCGTCTGCGCGCCGGTGATGGCCGGTCGTTGCTGCAAGTCGGTGGTCGAGCAGCCCCCGATAAGTGTGGCGATTGTGATGATCAAATGCGTTCTGAGTTTCATATCATGATCCGTTTCATAAAATGTGTAAATTGCACATATTTTGAATCCTATGGACTTGTCAATAGAAATGTGTAAATTGCACATTATGATTGATTTGCTCGATAGATTGCTTGGCCCATTCGCCCGACTGATGGTGGCGCGGGGTGTTCAGTTTCCCGAATTGGCCGAACGGCTCAAGGCGCACTATGTGGACGCGGCGAAGGGCATGTCGGACGGCAAGATGACGGACAGTCGCCTGTCAATTTTGACCGGTTTGCAGCGCCGTGACGTCGCACGGCTGCGCGCATTGCCGGCGCCGGAACCGCGTACACACCACCTCGCGCGTCTGTTGGCCCTTTGGCAAAATGAACCCGCCTTTGATGGCCGCGACCTGCCACGGAATGGCCCTGCGCCCTCGTTTGAGGCGCTGGCCAAGATTGTCCGCAAGGATATCCATCCGCGTACCATGCTGGACACGTTGGAAGCGGCGGGCGCCGTCGCAATTGACGGCGAAACCCAGAACGTGCGCCTGTTGCAGGCCTCATATCAGCCCTTGTCGGGGTCTGAGGATCAGTTGGCCTATCTGACGCAAAACCTTGGTGACCATTTTGATGCAGCGACTGACAATGTGCTTGGACAGGACCCGCCACATTTTGAGCGCGCTGTGCATTACACTGAGCTGACGAATGATCATATCGCTGCGCTAAAAGCGGACTATGATGCGGCGCAGATGGCCTTGCTCAAGCGTCTGAGCGCGCGGGCGGCTGAGATGAAGAAAGACGCCCTGAAACTGCCAGCCGAGGACCGAATTGCGTGCTTCCGCGCGGGTGGCTATTTCTACGCAACACAGGAAGACGAAACATGAAACGCCTGATCATCTGTCTGACATTGGCGCTGGGCGCATGTAGCTTGCCGCAGGAAGAACGGGCAGCCATAGCGCCGCCGGTTCTGGAGTCGCCTGCGGTAATGGCGGCGCCCGTGATGGTGCCTTGCAATATCAACGAGGTGGCCGCGCATGACGGCATCGGCGGGACCGGGTGTAGGTAACCGGCCTAGCGTTCGGTCAATTTCAACTCAATCCGGCGGTTCTGCGCGCGAGCCTCTGGTGTGTCCAGTGGGTTGATGGGCTGGAATTCACCAAAGCCGTTTGCAGCCAAACGTCGTGGGTCGATCCCCAGTTCTTCGGACATAAACCGCACCACGGACAGCGCGCGCGCCTGACTTAGTTCCCAGTTGTCGGCGAAACGTCCGCCACGGTTCACAGGGATGTTGTCGGTGTGCCCGTCGACACGGATCACCCAATCGATCCCCGCCGGAATGTCATCGGCGATGCCCCGCAGGATGTCGGCGATATTGGCGATCTCAACCTCGCCCGCTTGCGCGAGCGTGGCACTGCCCGGTTCGAACAGTACCTCGGAATTGAAGATGAAGCGGTCGCCTTCGATCCGCACTCGGTCTTGTCCTTCAAGGATTTGGCGCAATTCGCCAAAGAAATTCGATTTGAACCGTGACAAATCTTCTGCTTCGGCGGCGAGCCGTTCGGCCTCTTCCTCAAGCCGTGCTGTCTCGGTCTCTAGCCGGATGCGCTCTGCCTCTTCCAGCGCGCGCCGCTGCCGTTCCTCAGAGACGACGCGGGCGAGGGCGGTATTGAGTTGCGCGCCCAATGTTTCGATCTGCACTTGCGCTTCTCGGTCTGTTTCTTCAGCTAGGTTCAGCAAGGACTGCAGGTCACCGACCTGCGTGCGCAAGGCCGTGATTTGCTCATTCAGCAAAGCAACCTCACGCTGGCTTTCGGCAGAAAGCGCTTCTTGCTTCGAAAGTTCTTCGTTGGCCAGTGCCAGCAGGGCCGCCTGTTCGTCAGCTGAGTTTGCGCCGATTTGTGCGTCGGCACGCAGAAGTGCAAGCTCTGAGCGGGCTTCGGCAAGTTGCACTGTCAGCGTGTCATTCTCACCCGCCAATGAACCGCGCAGCGTGTCGAGTTCTTCTTGTGCGGCACGCGCAGCAGCCAGCAACGTCAGCGTATCCTCGGCTTCGCGACGCTGTTCTTCTAGGTTCAGCGTCATCGCCGTCAGTTCTGTGTCGGCATTGGCCAGCCGCTCTCGCAGCGCTTCTGCAGCGGCCGCGTCCGTCAGCATTTCGGCTTCTAAAGCGGAAATGCGTGCTGTTGCTTCTGACTGCTCGGTTTCGAGGTCAGCAATCATCGCCTCCAACGCTTCGCGGCGGGCGGCGGCCAAACGTGCGGCTTGGGTCCCGGCATCGATTTCGCTGCGCGCGTCGGCCAGTGCAAGGTTGAGCGCCTCTTGCTGTGACAAAAGCCGTTCCTGTTCGGTCTCCAGTCCGGCAATGCTGGCACGTGCATCCACACGATCGCTCAGCAAGCCTGCGACCTGTGCCTCAAACTGCGTGATCTCGCTTTGGGCTGCGGCCAGCGCCTGATCCTGCGTTTCGCGTTCTGCGATCAAGGCCGCGATCCGGCCTGCCTGCCGCGTGGCCTCTGCGTTGGCTGCATCAAGGTCGGCATTCAAAGACGCCGACCTGTCCTGTTCAAGCCCAAGGGTTGCAGCCAAAGCCGCGACCTCGTTACTGAGCGCATCCAGCTCGCTTTCCTGACCAGTGATCTGCTGACGTAGCACAAACTGGATCACCATAAAGATGGTCAGAACGAACATCAGCACCAGCAAAAGCCCGGTCATCGCATCCACAAAGCCCGGCCAAATGGCGTTCTGAAACCTGTTCGATGATCTGCGGCTCAGCGCCATGGATCAGCCTCTGTCCCGGATCGCGCCCGCCAGATTGGCGATATCTGCGCGCAAATCACCGATGCTTTCCTGTCGCCCGGCTGACATCTCCTCAAGAATGCGCAGCAGTTGGACGTCGATAGAGCGCAGGCGCATCCGGCTTTCGGCATCGATGCCTTCCATCCCGCTGTCATCAAGTTTCTTGATCAGCGCTTCCTGACTAACGGCCACGCGTTCTAGCATTTCGGATTTTGTGTCGGCGGCTGTGTTTTGCGCCATTTGTTCGACAGCTTGCGCAAGCGTGGCAAATCGCCTGTCGTTTTCTTCGCGATCCGCATCGGTCTGGCCCATCATCATCTGGATGGTATCCATCAACTCGCCCAACTGATCCACGAATGAACCCATGACGCCCATATCAGCGCCGCCGCCTTCTTCGCCGTCGATGCCCACGCGGGTGATCGTGGACAGCCATTCCTCTAGCTCGCGGTAGAACCGGTTTTGGCCGTGCCCTGCAAAGAGTTCCAGCAGGCCGACGATCAGCGATCCAGCCAATCCCAAGAGTGAGCTTGAGAACGCTGTGCCCATGCCGCCAAGCTGGGCCTCTAGCCCTGATTGGAGCCGCGCAAAGATGTCAGCCCCGCTTTCACCTTCACCGGGGTTGAGCGAGCGGATGGTTTCGACCAACGCCGGAACGGTTGTGGCCAACCCGTAGAATGTGCCCAGAAGGCCAAGGAAAATCAGTACGTTACCAATGTATCTGGTAATCTCGCGGTCTTCATCGATCCGTTGGCCAACGGAATCCAGAATGGACCGTCCCGAAGATGATGAAACCTGCGTGCGTGCGCCACGTGACCGCAAGAGTGTCGCAAGTGGCGCCAAAAGCGATGGTGCCGCGCTGTAGGAGTGTCCGCCTGCATCCCGTGCAAACCGTTCGATCCAGCGCACCGAGTTCATCAACAAGAAGACCTGATTGAAACAGGACAGGACACCCAGAACGAAGACGCCAAGAATGACCCCGTTCAGGTAGGGGTTAGATTGATAGATCGCAGTGATCTGGGACAACCCTAGATAAAAGCCAGACCCAACAAGCCCAAGCACAATCAGCATGAACAAAAGCTGGCGAATAGGTTGTGAAAACTGCGGTTGCGCCTTGGGTTCCCGTTTTTCCGACACGGATGGGAGTCCTCATATAGTGTGTTGTTGCTGCCCCCATAGCACCATATGGCGGAATCTCTGCAAACCCAAATAAATTCGAGCCCGGCCTATGTTGCTGTCAAAGCACGCACACGTTGTGTCAGCCAAGCCATATCGTCGTCTTTGATGCCCAGTTCGGTCAGATGATCGGCAGTGTTATAAAGATACTCAGTGTTGGGTCCGCGCCCGCCGACGGCACGCGCGATGATCTGCGCCTGTTTTTCAAGATCAAACTGACAATACTGCCGGTGACCGCGGTTGATGATATAGGCCAGCGCCGGGATCGTCTTGCCCGCGTCCGTGGTCAGTTCAACAGTGTCTTCGTAATAGGCAGATGAGATCAGCTCGCGTTCGCGCAGCATCGCAAGCACAGTGTCTGCTTCGCTGTCGCGTACCTTGAAGGCAACGCCGGTGCATTGTCCGCCTGCCTGCGTGTCCAATGCCAGCACCAGCCCCGGATCATCCTCACTGCCCCGGTGATGGATTGAGAGCATGCAAAAGCTACGGTGGTAGTCGTGCAGCCGTGCTTTGATGGTTTCTTCGGGGGTGAAGCCGGGGTTCCACAGCAGTGACCCATATCCAAAAACCCAAAATGCCATCTTTGCCGTCCCTTTTGCCGTTCTTGCCCATAAACACTGTTCGGGACGAAACGAAAAGGGGTCAGCGGGCGCGGACGAGATCAGGGAAGATCGCAGAAGCGTGCTGTTGCAGGTAAATCTTTAGCCATGGCGTGTAGTGGGTAGGGTTCCGGGCGACATCTGCACAAAGGTCGTAGAAATCAACCCAACGGGTCGCCATCACCTCGTCCGGGTTCGGCGCGAGTGTCAGATCGTCCGGCGAGTCGGTGACATAGACCTCGACCACCTCATGTTCGATCAACCCGCCGCCTACATCGGCGCGGTACTCAATCTGATCGCGGTGCGTAGGGTAGAGCCTGATAATCCCCAGCTCTTCGTTCAGGCGCCGTACGGCGCAATCTGCGGGGTCTTCGTCCCACTCTGGGTGGGTACAACAGGTGTTCGCCCAAAGCCCCGGCGTGTGATATTTGCCCATTGCGCGCTGTTGGATCAGCACACGCCCCCGGTTCAGAACAAAGACACTGACGGCCTTATGTTTTAGCCCGCGCAGATGCGCATCGAGTTTTTCAACGGGTTTGAGCGTGCCGTTTTCCCAGGCCGGGATCATGATCGTCATGTGCGCAGCGAAGAGACAAGCCGTGTCAGTTGGGCAGGGTTATCGATGCCGATCTTTAGGTGTGCCATGGGCCGCGCCTTTGCCAAATTCGTGTTCATATAGGCCTCAAACGTCAGCTTTTACACGTCGACATCTTGACGCAGGGCCACAGGCCGCTCGCACCGGCCGTCGCTGCGATAGTAGGCGTTTTGCATCGGGCCGAGAACCCGAAAAACCTGTTTGTGTTCGCGCATGAAGAGTTCGCGCCATCAGCTGGATCCCCAGTTTAGCGTCGAATTTCATCTCATTGCCGCTGGTCTTGTCCAGATAGATCACAGGCGTGCCTCGCATCGGTTCAATTCTGCCGCAAACCGGCCTGCTCACTTTCATCCTTGTATTTCACACGGGCCTAGCGCAACGTCGACTCAAAGCGCTTTGAAAAGGTGAATCGCGTGACTATCCGAGCTATCGTCTGGGGCGAGAACGTCCATGAACAAACCAACAAGATCGTCTCTGATCTGTATCCTGATGGTATGCATGGCGCCATCGCGGAGGCCCTGTGCCTTGACGGGATTGATGCAACAACAGCCACGTTGCAGGACGCCGAACATGGGCTGTCGGACGATCGACTGGCCCAGACGGATGTTTTGCTTTGGTGGGGGCATGCCGCTCACGGTGATGTCGCCGATGAGGTGGTGGAACGTGTTGCGGATCACGTGAACGCCGGCATGGGCCTGATACTGCTGCATTCGGCGCATTTTGCGAAGATATTTAAGCGGCTGATGGGCACGCCCTGCAACCTGACTTGGCGCGAGGCGGGCGAGCGCGAGCGTTTGTGGGTCACCTCGCGCAATCACCCGATTGCTGCTGGTTTGCCTGATCATTTTGAGCTTGAAACCGAAGAAATGTATGGCGAACCCTTCGGTGTGCCCGAACCGCTAGAGACCGTGTTCATCAGCTGGTTTCAGGGAGGAGAGGTGTTCCGCTCTGGGCTGACCTACAAGCGGGGTGCTGGCAATGTGTTCTATTTCCGCCCCGGCCATGAAACCTATCCGACCTATCATGATGCCAATGTACAGACCGTGCTGCGCAATGCAGTGCGCTGGGCCTACAACCCTGCGCCGCGCGTGATCGGGGTCAACGATGCGCCCAATGTGCCCGTTGATCAGGCGCTGGAGCCGATCAAGGAACGTGGCCCCAAACTGCATGCCGACGGCGAGGATGGCTTCCGGTGATCCGTGTTCTGATTGTGGGCACCGGCAACATGGCGCATGACCACGCCAAGGCATATGCCGCCATGGATGATGTCACGATTGTCGGTGGTGTTGATCCCAACGCGGCCAATCTGGCCGCCTTTGCTGCAGAATTCGGCATCCTGCATCGCTTTTCCAGTGTTGAGGACGCCATTGTCTGGGGTGAGTTTGACGCGGCCTCGAACGTCACCCCTGATGCTATCCATCATCGCACAACATTGCCGCTGCTGAAGGCGGGCAAGCATGTTCTTTGCGAAAAGCCGCTTGCCACCTCTTATCCGGATGCTGCCGAACTGGCGCAGGCCGCAAAAGATGCCGATGTCATCAATATGGTGAACCTGACATATCGCAACGTGCCAGCACTGATGCAGGCGGCGCAAATGGTCAGAGAAGGCCAGATCGGTGAGGTGCGCCATTTTGAGGCGTCCTATCTGCAAAGCTGGCTGACGCAGGATGCCTGGGGTGATTGGCAGACCGAGGACGCATGGTTGTGGCGTCTGTCTACTGACCATGGATCAATGGGTGTTTTGGGCGACGTCGGTGTTCACATCCTCGATTTTGCCAGTTTCGCAGCGGGTGCTGATCCAGATCGGATTTCGTGCAGACTCAAGACCTTTGACAAGGCGGCGGGAGGCAAGATTGGCAACTATACATTGGACGCCAACGACAGCATGGCGATGCATCTATCACTGTCGAATGGGGCGGTTGGCGTGATCCACGCCAGCCGCTTTGCCAGTGGTCATATCAATGACCTGCGTTTGCGTCTTTTTGGCACCACCGGCGGGCTTGATGTGCGCTTTGAACGGTGGAAAAGCAGCCTGTCGATCTGTGTGGGCGATGATTTGCACAACGGGGACTGGGTGGAAGTGCCACCCAGCCCGGTTGTACCTAATTTCCGCCGGTTTATTGAGGCGGTCAAGACAGGGCAACCTGCCATGCCGGATTTTGCGCGCGGCGCTGTGTTGCAGCGGGTGTTGGATCTGGCTGTCGCGTCAGATGCTGCAGGCGCCTGCGATCAGGCCGTCTGACCTACGACATTTTCATCGAATTGTTCCGTTAAGCCTGCTTTCATTTTCCACCCGCTATCCCTGATTTCAGTTGGAAAGAGGGGTGGAGCCATGACTGCGGGAACAAATGCGCCGACGATCATCAAACGCAAGAAAGTCATCGCTGGTGGGGGCCACCACGGTGGAGCATGGAAAGTGGCATATGCGGATTTTGTCACGGCAATGATGGCGTTTTTTATGCTGATGTGGTTGCTCAACGCCACAACAGAACAGAAGCGCAAAGGTCTTGCTGACTACTTTTCGCCGTCGATCGCCGTGAACAGGGTGTCAGGCGGCGGGTCCGGGGCCTTTGGCGGTGACAATATGTTCACGCAGGAAGCACTGGCCCAAAGTGGTGCAGGCGTGGTGCGACCGGCAATAATGGCGATGCCGCCCCCCGGTGACGCTGAGGTTGATGCAGTCATCGCAGCACAGGTCGCCGCCTTGCGTGATCTTGAAGAAGTGTTGCTGGCACAGGGTGGCGAAAGCATGCTGTCGGATCAGGCGCTGCGCCACATCATTACGCGTCTGACCGATGAGGGCCTGATCATCGAAATCTTTGATCTTCCCGATGTGGCGCTTTTTGAAGGTGACACAGCCATCGCTAACCCGGTGGTGGCCGAGATCGCAGCAATTCTGGCCCGGCTCTTTGCTGCGGTCAGCAACACGGTTGTGGTCGAGGGACATCTAAGCGCGAAACCAATCCTGCAGGTTGATAACCCGATTTGGGATCTCTCGACCGCTCGCGCCGCGCAAATGCGGCTGATGCTGGAAACGGGTGGTCTGGATCCGCGGCGCATCATGCGGTTGACCGGCGCTGGTGATCGCGACCCTGCGGTGGGTGATCCGACGGCGCCGCGCAACAATCGGATCGAAGTGATCCTGTTGCGCAGTGACATCTAGCAGGGACGAGGCGCACAATTTACAGCGCATTTTAGACATTAGGGAGGCATTAAGACTGGGGCTTTATGCCTGACTACAACACACGTTGGTTCGCTGCAGAAAGGCCGTCCTCATGTCAATTTCCTCTTCTTTGAACGCCAGTGTTGCTGGGCTGGCGGCGAATGCCTCTCGCCTGGCGACGATCTCAGACAATACCTCAAATTCCTCCACGTATGGGTACAAGCGTGCCGTGACCGATTTCCAATCGATGGTGATCGAAGGCGGGAAGGGTTCGTATTCTGCGGGTGGCGTTCGCACAACAACCACGCGGTTGATTGATGAACGCGGGGCGTTGGTTTCAACAACCAATCCCACAGATTTGGCCGTGCGGGGGCGGGGGATGCTCCCAGTGACCTCTGAAACGTCAGTGAACGTCAACAACGGAGACAACCCTCTTTTCCTGACGACAACCGGGTCGTTTCGCCCTGACGCACAAGGTTTTCTGCGGACCACGGGTGGTCTGGTATTGCTGGGCGTGCCCGCCGCACCGAACGGCACGATCCCCAATTATCCACGCGACTCGATTGACGGGCTAGTGCCAGTGCAGATCAACGCCAACCAATTCGCAGGAGAACCGACAACGCGCGTTGACCTATCTGTAAACCTGCCTGCAACATCGACGCGCGAAGGGGCACCGGGCGATACGGAATCTCTTACGGTTGAGTATTTTGATAACCTTGGGGCTTCTTCAAACCTGATCATTGTCTTGACGCCGACTGTACCTGCGAACGGTGCTTCCAACGAATGGACAATGAGCATCAGCGATAGTGAAACCGATGTTGATGCAAATGGTGTGCCTGACGTTGTTGGTGAGTATCGACTGACGTTTGACGATACCCGCGGTGGCGGCGGTACCTTGGCCAACGTCGATTTTGCTGACCCTGTCACACCCGTCGGCGGCCCTTACGTCCCAGCCACTGGCGTTCTTACCATCAACGTGGACGGCGGCCCGATGGAGATCAACATAGGCGAACTGGGCAGTTCTATCGGCTTGACCCAACTATCGGACGCCTTTGCACCAGTATCAATTTCGAAAAACGGGACGCCGGTTGGTAGCCTGACATCGATTGAGGTGGACCAGAATGGGTTCGTGCGGGCGTCATTTGACATTGGTATCAACCGCGTTCTGTACCAGATACCACTTGTGGATGTGGCAAATGTGAACGGGCTTGAATCGCATGATCAGCAAAGTTTCAGGGTCACTCCAGACAGTGGTTCGTTCTTCCTGTGGGATGCGTCGGACGGCCCCACCGGTGACATCGTCGGATTTGCGCTTGAGGAATCAGCGACAGACGTCGCCGGTGAACTGACGGAACTGATCCAGACCCAGCGGGCCTATTCATCTAATGCCAAAGTGATCCAGACAGTCGAATTGTCCCGTGCGGATCCAATCTCTTTACCGGTGGAAATCATCGACTGTGTCTTGGACAGGTCATTATTGATGGACTTGAGGGTTTGCAGCGCGACCATCGCGCTGTTGTTCGTAAGGATACTGGACATTGTGTGGGTCTTTCGAATGAGGCGCTTTGCACCGTGTGATTTCAGGAATCTACAGCTTTGCTGCAGGTTGAAGCGTCATTCTGACGGAAGGCACTGGCGAATGTTCGCGCCAGTCAGCCGTTTTGGCGTTGCCCTCAATAAGCCGGTCTAGCCTGAACAAACTCCTAATTCGCCCAGCTCAAATGCGGACAATTTGAGCGAAATTCATGCCTTCTTTTCAAGACCTTTGTTGTGTGTCGGGACCGTTGCCAGAGTGCCGGATTGGTCATAAATGCTCAGCCCTTGTTGCACTTGCAAGAGTTCCGCAACTCGTGCGCGCGCCGCAGCCATGCCACCAACCGCAGCCTGCAAAAGCGCCTGGTTGGCCTGCAATCTGGATTTCAATTTTTGCAACGCTTGTTGCGGATGTTGATCAGGGCGCAGTTGCGCCATCTGCGACTCGATGGACGTCTGGATCACCTTGAGCGGCTGATAGCGAGCAGATCGGATCGCATCGGCCTCAGCATCAAGCGTTTCAAGAAGGGCATCAATTGTTGACCGTGTCATAGCCGCGCGCCTTCATCGCCTCAAAAAGGGCCTCTGCCAGGCCAATGCCCCCCGACTTCACCATCTCTTCGGCCTGTGCGTCGCGCAGGAACGACCCGAACTGTTCTTCACCATGCCCGCCGCCAAAGGCGTCCTGCGGTGCGCCGACACCTGCAGATTTGAGCATCTCGGCCAAAAAGGTCGCCTCCAGCTTTTCGGCAGCGTCGCGCAGTTTGGGGTTGGACTGTATATAGTCGGGCAGGTTGGTCGTGGGCCGGGGCGGCGGCAGCACAGGAATCGTTGTCATCGGGTTCTCCGTTGTCTGATTGACGACAGAATGTGGGATAGTCCTAAACATTCAGTAAGTTTTTTGCGGCAAAGCTGTGATCAGTCAGATTCTATCGGAGAACCGATGATACCTTTGCTTGCACCAAAAGAAGCCGTCGCAACCGGTCTGCCACCTGACGCTCTGGCTGAGGTTGGGGATACAGAGGATGTCTCCGGTTTTGGTGTTATCTTTGCGGCCGAAGATCCCGATGTGATGCCGGTCGGCAAGAGCGACGTTTTGCTGGCCGCAGAACCGGACAGTGATGAAACGGCGATTCCCAGTCAGAAGGCCACTGCGGCCGATGCAGATTTGGTTCCAGTCGTCTTGGCGCCTGTGCCTCGGGACAAGCCTGTTTCGCAGGCGTCAAAGCTGGCAAGCGGACCAGAGGATGAAGCGGGGCTTCGCAACCAAAGCCGCTCCCACCCTGCAAACGGCGCATCATTGCCAATGGTTGATAGGGCGGAGAAAGCTCTGTCGCAGTCGTCAGGTGAGCCCAATCAACCACAACGCGGCACGGTTGCGCAATCTGTGGTCGAGGGACAAATACCACAAGGGAAACAAGTCGTAATAGATCCACAGGGGCAGGTCGCCGGGAGCACGAAAGCTCCAGAAGAACCACCGTCAATGGTCCAGCAAAAGGCCCGTCCTGACAGCCCGCAGTTACCCCTACCGCGAGAGCATTTGGCAACGCAAAACAAGGGTGCGAAACCGGCTGCACCGGCAGTAGCCGTCGGAACGCAGGGTGAACCAAAAGCGGAACAGTTATTGGCAGAACGGATGCGGCCATCAACCCAGGTACCTGCCTCGCAGATACAAGCCGCAGCGGCGCATTCAGGAATGGTGCAGCCGCTTGCGGTGGCAATCGCGCAGGTGGCGCAGGGGCCATTGGGCCAACAAATTGAAAGACAGATCAAACCCATAGACCCTGATATTGGACTTGGGCAAGCAGCAGGTGACAGGCCGGCAACTATCAGCGCAGCTGTATCAAACTCTACCCCGGGCGCCGGGCCAGAGGTGGCTCGCCATACCGCGCATCAGATTGCTATGGCAGTCACCAATACGGGCAACAATGTCACAGAAATCTCTCTCAACCCCGAAGAGCTGGGGCGCGTTCGGCTCAGCATGACAGCGTCCGAGGGGGGGATCACGCTGAACATCGCCGCGGACAGGCCCGAAACCATGGACCTGCTACGCCGGCATATTGATGCACTCGCGCAAGAATTCCAGGAGTTGGGCTATGAAAGTCTGACATTTTCCTTTGGATCGCAATCGCAAGACAGCACCGATAAAAAGACGGCAGAGGTTGATCAATTCGCCGCCATCCAAGTGGAAGAAGTGGCCGACCAACCTGTGGCCCTGCATTCACCGCTGGCCAGCGCTGGCCTTGATCTACGCCTATAGGAGGCACCATGGACATTCCAACGACAACGACGGCATCGTCGGCGCCTACTTCGCCAGCATCTGCTACGGCTACGCAGATCAGTTCCGATTTTGAGATGTTCCTGCAGATGCTGACCGCACAAATGCAGTATCAAGATCCGCTCAATCCGATCGACTCGACCGACTATGCCACACAACTGGCGACATTCTCTGGTGTCGAACAGGCGGTGCAGACGAACGATCTGTTGCGCGCGCTGACCGAACAAATGGGTGTTTCGGGGCTTGCGGAAATGGCCGGGCTTGTGGGCAAGCAAGCGCGCACATCAGCGCCGACCTATTTTGACGGTCAACCACTCACGCTGCATCCGCAACCTTCAACCATTGGTGACAGCCAAGAGATTGTCGTCACCGACGATGCAGGAAACGAAGTGCAGCGATTGCCGGTAAATGCGGGCGAAGACACGATTACATGGGCCGGTGTCGGCCCCGGAGGAGAGCCGATGGCGGCTGGATCCTACACATTCGAGATCGTTACGCTGTCACAAGGGCAAGTGATAGCAGAGGATCCGGTCGAAACCTATGGCCAGATCACCGAAGTGCGCGTTGAAGACGGTGCAAACGTGTTGGTGCTGCAAGGTGGCGCCACAGTGCCCAGCAGTGTGGTGACGGCCGTGCGTGACGGAGCGGTTTAGCCGGGCCCTAGATTAATGTGCTGATCCAGACGGCACCGCCAACCAAGACGCCACCCAGCGCCATCCAGGACAGACGCGCAATGTGGCGCTGCGGTTTGGACGGCGGCGGCGGATTGTTGAGGCGGATCAGCGCGTCTTCGGCCAGACGCGGCAGTTGCGGACCAAAGCGCGCGAGGATCATGGCAGTCTTGCTCAGGTCACGCAGCAAGGCCTTTGGCCCGATGCTCTGCTTGATGTAATCCTCGACCACGGGGCGGGCCACCTGCCAGATGTTCATATGCGGATCAAGCGACCGCGCGACACCTTCGACCACAACCATGGTACGTTGCAGCAGGATCAACTCGGTCCGGGTTTCCATGCCAAAACGTTCGGTCACCTCGAACAGATAGCTGAGCAACCGAGCCATCGAAATGCGGCTGGCGTCCATGCCGAAAATCGGCTCGCCCACGGCACGCAGCGCGCGCGCGAATTCATCGACATCGCGGTCAGCAGGGACATAACCAGCCTCAAAATGCACTTCGGCCACACGCTGGTAATCTTTGCGGATAAACCCAAAGAGGATCTCGGCGTAGACGCGGCGGGTGTATTCATCGATCCGGCCCATGATCCCGAAATCATAGGCAATGATATCGCCATTTGCGGCCACTTTTAGGTTGCCCTGATGCATATCGCCATGGAAATACCCATCGCGCAGCGCGTGGTTAAGGAACAGCTCCATCACCCGCGTGGCCAAGGCGCGCCGATCCTGCCCGGCTGCATCCAAGGCGTCGTTCAGGCCGATATTCGTGCCTTCGGCCCAATCCAATGTCATGACCCGCCGACCGGACAGATGCCAGCGCACCTGCGGGACCTGAAACCCCAAGTCTTTGTCGGTGTTGGCTGCAAATTCCGCGGCGGCCGAGCTTTCCAATCTCAGGTCCAGCTCGCCCATCACTATGCCTTCGAAATGGGTGATCACATCCATCGGGCGCAGGCGGCGCGATGCAGGTGACAGCAACTCAATCGCGCGGGCGGCGAAATAGAAGGCGTCAATGTCCTTGTGAAAGGCTTTTTCGATGCCGGGTCGAAGGATTTTGACGGCGACGGCCTCGCCATCTTCTGCCAGATGGGCCCTGTGAACCTGCGCCAAAGATGCGGCAGCAACGGGTTCTGAGAAAGAGGAAAACAGCGTGTCGAATGACTGGCCCAATTCAGTTTGAATGGCGTCCTTTGCTTCGCGCATTGAAAACGGTGGCAGTTTGTCCTGCAACACCCGCAGTTGCACGGCCAACTCGTCGCCCACCACGTCAGGGCGGGTTGACAGGACTTGTCCGAATTTGATGTATGCCGGGCCCAACGCTGTAAGCGCGCGCACCGCCGGTGGCATCGTCACATCGCCTTTGAAGCCCAGCCATTGGAACGGCCAGACCAGCGTGCGGAAGGTCACGCGCAACAAAGGGCCTGCGTCAAAGGCATCAAGCACCACGTTCATCGCACCCGTGCGTTCCAACGTCGCACCTGTGCGGATCAGGCGGATAATATTGTGTGGGCCCCGCATGTCAGAGCTTCCAACCTGAGTGCAGTGCTGCCACACCCAATGTTAGGTTGCGGTATTTGGCGTTGCCGAAACCGGCATCCTGCACCATGCCAAGGAACGTATCCTGATCGGGGAAATTGCGGATCGATTCCACTAGATATTGATAGCTGTCCCTGTCGCCCGCAATCATCTGGCCCATGCGCGGGATCACGTTGAAGGAATAGGCGTCATAGGCGGCTTGCATCATCGGGTTGGGCAATTGGCTGAATTCCAGCACCATCAGACGGCCGCCGGGACGTAGGACACGGTAGGCCTCAGTCAGCGCATCCTGCGGGCGGGTTACATTTCGGATGCCAAAGCTGATGGTGTAGACGTCAAATGTATTGGCCTCGAACGGCAGGGCCATCGCATCGCCAACCACCCAATCAAGGCTGTCTGACATGCGTTCTGCCTCGGCTCTTTTGCGGCCTTCGACCAGCATCGGCTCGGTCAGATCAAGCACAGTGGCATGGCCATGCCCCGCACGTTTGAGAAAACGAAACGAGATGTCGCCCGTCCCACCGGCCACATCCAGCAGGCGCTGGTTGGGACGCGGGGCCAGCCAATCCATCATGGCGTCTTTCCATACCCGGTGAATGCCGCCGGACATCACGTCGTTCATGATGTCATATTTACTCGCCACGGACGAAAACACGCCCTGCACCCTGCCAGCTTTTTCATCCTCGCGGACGGTTTCAAACCCGAAATGGGTGGTGGTCTCTGGCTTGTCGGTCATGTCATGCTTTCGCCCGAATACTGTCCCGCATCGGGTTATACCCAAGCGGACGGATAGACAAACTGTCAATGTGACACGGGGTGAACCTGGTAGCTCTGGGCATCACCGTCTTTCGATGCTCTGCGCTCCGAGCGCGGGAAAAGAGTTGAACGCAAAAAATATTTGGTGGGTATTTCAGCCTTTCTCGCCTATGCAAAAGACCGAATTGCCCCAGCAACCAGATGTAGATGCCTGAACTGCCCGAAGTCGAAACCGTTAAATCTGGCATCGCCCCCGTCATGGAGGGGCGTGTGATTGCACAGGCCGATGTCAACCGGCCAGATCTACGCTGGCCGTTTCCAGACCGCATGGCTGAACGGCTGACGGGCAAGCGCGTGTTGGGGCTGCGCCGCCGTTCCAAATACATTCTCGTTGATCTGGACAGTGCAGAGACGCTGTTGATCCATCTGGGGATGTCAGGCCGGATGTTGATTTCGGGCCATACTGTGGGTGAATTCCATCACCCGCATCCGGCGCCCGCCAAACATGACCATGTCGTGCTTCACATGGATGATGGTGCGCGGATTACCTTCAATGATGCCCGCCGTTTTGGTGCGATGGACCTGATGGAAACGGCGACGCAGGAGGATCACTGGCTGATCCGCGATCTGGGGCCGGAGCCTTTGGGCAATGCTTTCAACGAAGCCTATCTGATCGCGCGCCTGAAGGGGCGCAATACACCGATCAAATCGGCATTACTGGACCAGCGCATCGTGTCGGGGCTGGGTAATATATATGTCTGTGAAGTGCTGTTTCGTGCGGGCATTCATCCGGCGTGCAAGGCCGGGCAGATCAGTGCGTCACGTATTGCCACGCTGGTGCCGCTGATCCGGGATGTTCTGTCAGAGGCCATCGCCGCAGGCGGGTCATCCTTGCGTGATTATCGCCAAACAGATGGCGAGCTGGGCTATTTTCAGCATGTTTTTCAGGTCTACGATCGCGAAGGTGAACCCTGCGTAACCTCTGGATGTGACAGAACAATTACCCGAATCGTGCAATCGGGACGCTCAAGTTTCTTTTGTCCGCAATGCCAAAGATAGCTTGATCCGCGTGAACGCTTTGCTAAGCACTAGGGCCTGACCAGCGGCAACAGGGACGGCAGCATGGCCTTTGACAACATCATTGTAGATATCAGCGACCACGTCGCGACGATCACACTCAACCGACCGGACGCGATGAATGCGCTCAATAGCGCGCTTCTCAAAGAGCTTTGCACCGCACTAGAGGATGCCGATGCAAGCGACAAAGTGCGCTGCATCATCGTCACCGGGTCCGAAAAGGCATTTGCCGCCGGTGCGGATATCTCTGAGATGGCGGACAAGTCATTCGTCGAGATGTACACCCAGCGGTTCTTTGAAAACGAAACTGACCGTTTCAACCGCACCCGCAAGCCGATCATCGCTGCTGTGGCCGGCTATGCGCTGGGCGGTGGCTGCGAACTGGCGATGATGTGCGATTTCATCATTGCAGCTGAGAACGCCAAATTCGGCCAACCCGAGATAAACCTTGGCGTCATCGCAGGTCTTGGTGGCACCCAGCGTCTGACCCGTTTTGTTGGCAAATCAAAATCAATGGATATGCATCTGACCGGGCGCTTCATGGACGCCGCAGAGGCCGAGCGCAGCGGGCTTGTCAGCCGCGTCGTGCCTGCCAAGAAACTGCTGAGCGAAGCGAAAGTTGCCGCCGACAAAATCACCGAAAAATCACAGATTGCGGCGATTGCCGCCAAAGATGCCGTTGATCGCGCTTATGAAACGACGCTGGCCGAAGGTATCAACTACGAACGCCGCCTGTTTCATTCGCTCTTTGCAACGGATGATCAGGCCGAAGGCATGGCCGCCTTTACCGAAAAGCGCGAGGCGCAGTTCCGCGACAAGTAGGGCTTTCCTTTCGAGGCGGTTTGTCCTATAGGCCCCGTCATACATGCGCGTGAGGCCCGCTTTGGCCAGAATCACCGGTTCGAAAACCCGGGGCTTGGGCTGACTGCGCTAACGAATTTTGATTAGGCTCACCACCGGCCCAGCTTAGGAAACGAACACATGGCAAATTCACCACAGGCAAAAAAACGCGCCCGTCAGAACGAAGCACGTTTTGCGGTCAACAAGATGCGCCGTTCGCGCATCCGCACATATCTGCGCGCTGTTGAAGAGGCGATTGCCTCTGGCGATCAAAAAGCAGCAGCCGAAGCGCTGAAGTCCGCACAGCCAGAACTGATGCGCGGTGTGACCAAAGGTGTGATGCACAAGAACACAGCAGCGCGCAAAATGTCGCGTCTGACATCGCGAGTCAAAGCGATCGGCTAAGCTCCGATTCTACTGCCGCAGGTAGAATTGAAAGAGTGCAAGCGCGTCCTGAACGGGCGCGCTTTTTTCTTTCCGGTGTGACCGTGTTGTGTAGAAGTTGTATCATTTCAACGGACCGATAGATTCTTTTTGACCAATCATTGAGTCAAGTCCGTTGTTGTATTGATACGTCCGCAAACCCCTTGCTACGTTGGCCCTGCGATTCACATCGTTCCGGGGGGACGTGAGGGGGTTTGCAGGTAACTTGACGGGGCGACACTGCGCTGATGCGCGGGTCTGTGGCGTCAAACTGACTGTAGGCATCACGCAATATGGGCGGGAAATGAAGCGGCAAAAGCCGCGCGACCCGAACCATTTGTGTCTGTGAGAAAACCAGAGACTGCTCTCTGGGTTTGTTGCTGTTTCATGACCCCTTTTGCTGCCGTTTGGCGTCTAACTGCATCCGTTTGAGGTGCCGATCTGATGCTAGGCCTTATGTAATGGTGAAGGGCAAGCCACGCGAGAGGGGCATCTCGTGTGTACATGCTTTTTGTGCCGGATGATGGTATTGTGGGCGCCTTTTGGCGCTCGAATGTGGGCACATTGAAATGGGACAAAGGTCAAAATGAGTAAGGCAATTTGGGCAGATGTATTGGCGACACTTAAAGGGGCACTTGGCGCCAACAACTTTTCAAATTGGATTGAACCACTCGAATTGACCCGCCTGTCTGATGGCGTCGCTGTCTTTGACGTGCCGACAAACTTTATTGGCAACTACGTGTCGCAGAATTTTGGTGACCATATCATTCATCAGCTCAACAAGAAGGGCGGTGACGTTCAGCGCCTGCAATTCCGTGTCCCTTCCCAATCCGCCGCCGCCCCCAAGCCCAAAGTCGCAGCCGCTCGCAAAACCAATGGTGTCGATGCCGCCTCCGGCTCTCCGCTGGATGCCCGCTTCACCTTTGACACGTTTGTAGTCGGTAAACCGAATGAGCTGGCCCATGCCGCCGCGCGCCGTGTCGCCGAGGGTGGCCCTGTCACCTTTAACCCGCTGTTTCTTTACGGTGGCGTTGGCCTGGGCAAAACCCACCTGATGCATGCCATCGCCCATGAGCTGAAAGAACGCTCGCCAGAGCTGAACGTGCTGTTCCTCTCGGCTGAACAATTTATGTACCGCTTCATCACTGCACTGCGCGAACGCAAGATGATGGATTTCAAACAGCTGTTCCGCTCGGTAGACGTGCTGATGGTGGATGACGTCCAGTTTATCGGTGGCAAGGACAGTACGCAGGAAGAATTCTTTCACACCTTCAACGCATTGGTTGATGGGCAGAAACAGATCATCATCTCTGCCGACCGCGCACCGGGCGAGATCAAGGACCTTGAAGAGCGGATCAAATCCCGCCTGCAATGCGGTCTGGTCGTAGATCTGCACCCAACCGACTATGAACTGCGCCTTGGCATCCTGCAGTCCAAGGTCGACGTCTATGCCGCACAATACCCAGAACTTGAGATATCTGACGGCGTGCTGGAATTCCTCGCCCATCGGATTTCGACAAACGTACGTGTCCTCGAAGGCGCACTGACCCGTCTGTTTGCCTTCGCGTCGCTTGTTGGCCGCGAAATTACGCTGGAACTGACGCAGGATTGCCTGTCTGACGTCCTCAAAGCCTCGGACCGCAAGGTCACTGTCGAGGAAATTCAGCGCAAAGTGTCCGACCACTACAACATCCGCCTGTCCGACATGATCGGGCCCAAGCGCGTACGTAACTACGCACGCCCCCGTCAGATCGCCATGTATCTGGCTAAGCAAATGACCAGCCGGTCGTTGCCTGAAATCGGGCGTCGCTTTGGTGGTCGTGACCACACCACTGTCATGCACGGGGTCAAGCGGATTGAGGAACTCAAAGCGCTTGATAGCCAGATCGCGGATGATCTGGAACTGTTGCGCCGCGCCTTGCAGGAATAAACCAGCCCCGGCGCTTGACGCGGCCAAACCCATCGTCAACAGTCCAACAAAACGCTTGAGAGTGGCGTGGAATAGGGTACATTCCGCGTCCCGGCCAAGACCGGCAACAAGATATGCGGAGATTGGGATATGAAATTCAGCATTGAACGCGCAGTGCTTCTTAAGGCGGTCGCACAGGCCCAATCCGTGGTTGAACGGCGCAACACGATCCCGATTTTGGCCAATGTTCTGATTGAAGCCGAAGGCGATGATGTGCACTTCCGCGCTACCGATCTGGATATCGAAGTCGTGGACAAGGCTCCTGCCAAAGTGGAACGCGCCGGCGCTACAACTGTGGCCGCCGTGACACTGAACGAGATTGTGCGCAAACTGCCTGACGGTGCGTTGGTCACCCTGACCGAAGAAGGCGCATCGGGCCGGTTGAGCATTGAGGCGGGGCGTTCCAACTTCTCGCTCGCCACATTGCCAAAAGAGGATTTCCCAGTGATGGCGTCCTCTGAATATGCCGCCAATTTCTCGGCCCCAGCACCGGTACTGCGTCGCTTGTTCGACAAGTCCAAATTTGCAATCTCGACCGAGGAAACGCGCTATTACCTGAATGGCGTTTACATGCATGTCTCTGACAGTGATGGCGGCAAAGTGCTGCGTTGTGTGGCCACTGACGGGCACCGCTTGGCCCGTATCGACGCCGACCTGCCCGAAGGCGCCGCTGACATGGCAGGCGTGATCGTGCCCCGCAAGACCGTGGGCGAGCTCCGTAAACTGCTGGACGACGACGACATGCAAATCGCCGTCTCTGTCTCGGAAACCAAGATCCGCTTTGCGACGCCTGACATCACTCTGACCTCGAAGGTCATCGACGGCACCTTCCCCGACTACACCCGCGTGATCCCGCAAGGAAACACCCGCAAATTGGAAGTAGACGCCAGCGAATTCGCCAAAGCCGTGGATCGGGTTGCGACGGTGTCGTCCGAACGATCACGGGCCGTGAAGCTGTCGTTGGACGAGGACAAGCTGGTTCTGTCGGTGAATGCGCCGGATAGCGGTGCGGCCGAAGAAGAGCTGGCCGTAGCTTATGGTGATGAGCGCTTGGAGATTGGTTTTAACGCCAAATACCTGTTGGAAATCGCAAGCCAGGTGGATCGCGAAAACGCGGTCTTTATGTTCAACTCATCGGGCGATCCGACACTGATGCGTGAAGGCAATGACACCTCGGCGGTTTATGTCGTCATGCCGATGCGCGTGTGACGGGACCCAAAGTTCTCGAAGATTTTGAAGGCAGGATTTTTCCGAATCCTGATAGCCGCCCGTGAAAACGCTCGCGCTTAAAGAGCTGACGCTTTCGCATTTCCGCTCGCACAAACGCGTGGCGCTCACGCTTGACGCACGGCCTATGGTGCTCTTTGGGCCGAACGGCGCGGGGAAGACCAACATCGTTGAGGCAATATCCCTGCTGTCCCCCGGCCGCGGCTTGCGTCGTGCTGGCGCTGATGATCTGACGCGTAGGCCAGAGGCGCTGGGTTGGAAGATCACCGCCATCCTGCAATCGCTGCACCAAACGCATGAGCTGGAAACATGGGCCGAGGTGGGTAGCCCGCGTCAGTTACGCATTGATGGGAAAACTGCCCCGCAGGTGGCCCTCGGCCGTGTCGCCCGCATTCTCTGGTTGGTGCCCTCGATGGACAGGCTATGGATCGAAGGGGCAGAGGGGCGCCGGCGTTTTCTCGACCGCGCCACGCTGAGCTTTGAACCCACCCATGCAGAGGCTGTGCTGACCTATGAAAAGGCGATGCGCGAACGGAACCGGCTGCTCAAAGACATGGTCCGCGACCCGCATTGGTACACCGCGATTGAGGCGCAAATGGCTGATTCCGCCACCGCCATTCAACGCAACAGACGACACGCGATCGACGAACTGACGGCGGCGCAAAAGGTTGCCCAAACGGCGTTCCCAACGGCAGCTCTTGCGCTGACTTCAGCCGAACCCATTCCCGATGACCTGCAAACCGCTCTTGCCGACAATCGCTCGCGCGACATGGCCGCCGGGCGCACGCTGATTGGACCGCACCGCGCAGATCTGGATGCGGTGTTTGCCGACAAGGGCGTGCCAGCCAAAGACTGTTCAACTGGCGAACAAAAGGCGCTGCTGATCAGTCTGATCCTTGCCAATGGCCGCGCGCTCGCCAACGATTTCGGCGCGCCACCCCTTCTGCTGCTGGATGAGGTCGCAGCCCACCTTGACGCCACCCGCCGTGCGGCGCTTTATGATGAGATCTGTGCGCTTGGCGCACAGGCCTTTATGACTGGCACCGGGCCGGAACTGTTCACAGAACTTGGCCCGCGCGCCCAATACGCCGAAGTCACCGAAACCGACGGACAATCCGCAGTCACCCAAAAGGACAAGCCATGACCCCGCAGCGCGTTACATTGATCACACTGGGTGTTGCTGACCTTGCGCGCTCAAAAGCGTTTTATGGTGCGATGGGCTGGACCCCGACAGCGGACGAAGGCGAAGTTGTCTTTTACCAGATCAACGGCATGGTGCTGGGGTTCTTCGGGCGAGGGCCGCTCGCCAAGGATCAGGGCCGCCCTGATGCGAAACTTGGTACCGGGGCGATGACGCTGGCGCAGAATTTCACGACAGAGGCAGAGGTTGACGCTGCCTATGCACTGGCCCTCAAATCTGGCGCGACGGCGCTAAAGGTTCCTGAAAAGGTGTTCTGGGGAGGATACTCTGGTTACTACGCCGACCCCGACGGACATGTCTGGGAGGTCGCCCACAACCCGTTTTGGGAACTGAACGCAGATGGTAGCCTGACCTTACCCGCCCATGCAGATTAAAACGATCCATGAAATCCAACTGACAAAAGATGACGATGCCGCCATTGGCGCTTTGCTGTCCCGCGCATTTGGTCAGATCGGTGACGATGATTTTGAAGGGCGGTCGTATTACAAGCAACGCCACCATCTCCGGGTTCTGGGTTGGGAAGGTGACCACCTTATCGGGCATATCGCGCTGAATTTTCGCATGGTCACGCTAGGCGATGAAACCCTGCCCATCATCGGATTGGCCGAGGTTGCCACACATCCCGATCACGGCGGTAAAGGTGTTGCGAGCGCGCTGCTGGAGGAAACGATCAAGCTGGCCTTGGACGCGCAGGCCACGTTTATCCTGCTTTTTGGCGATCACCCGATCTATACGCGGCGTGGTTTCCTGCCCGCACAAAACGAGCTGCGCTATGTTGGCATCGAAGACGGGCATATCAACACTGTGATCACGCAGGTGACAAAACACCTCAAGGTCATGGCGCTGCGCGACCAGTCGTGGGATGACACGGCCAAACTTGACCTTTTGGGGCATATTTTTTGACATGACCATCACCGCCTATGACATGCTGCTGTACGCAGGTGCGCTTGTCATCCTGTTCATGACGCCCGGCCCGGTCTGGGTGGCCTTGCTGGCACGATCGCTTTCTGGAGGGTTTCAGGCGGCGTGGCCGCTTGCCTTGGGGGTGGCCATCGGTGACATCCTGTGGCCGCTTGTGGCCGTTCTAGGGGTCGCTTGGCTGGTGTCTGAATTCGCGGGCTTCATGGAGGTCCTGAAATACGTTGCTGTGCTGGTATTCATGCTGATGGGGGCGGCGCTGATACGCAACGCCGACCATGCGCTGGACGCCAACAGCCGTCTAACGCGCCCGGGCATGTGGGCGGGTTTCCTTGCGGGTGTAGCCGTGATCATCGGCAACCCGAAAGCCGTGCTATTTTACATGGGTGTTCTGCCGGGCTTCTTTGACCTGAGTGCGGTCACAGCACTCGACATGGTCGCCATCTGCACGCTGAGCTTTGTCGTTCCGATGGGCGGCAACCTGATTTTGGCAGCATCCGTAGATCGGGTGCGCGGGGTGCTGAAATCGCCAAAAACAATCCGCCGGATCAACCTCATTTCGGGCTGTCTTTTGATCGGCGTGGGCGTTGTAATCGGACTGACGTAGGCAGCTTTTCGCAGACCGCCAAAAACCACAAAATCTTGTGTCATTTGCGTGACATTACCCCCTAAAACACGTATATTTTGGGCATAAGAATACAGGATTTCCCCGATGGCTGACGAGCAGCAAAAACCCGAAGACTACGGCGCAGATTCCATCAAAGTTCTCAAAGGCTTAGAGGCGGTTAGAAAACGCCCCGGTATGTATATCGGCGACACTGATGACGGGTCCGGTCTGCACCACATGGTGTATGAGGTCGTGGACAACGGCATTGATGAAGCTCTGGCCGGGCACGCTGACCATGTTTACGTGAAAATCAACGGCGACGGGTCGGTCACCGTGGGTGACAATGGGCGTGGGATTCCGGTGGGCATTCACGAGGAAGAAGGCGTTTCCGCGGCCGAGGTCATCATGACCCAGCTGCATGCGGGCGGGAAATTCGACAGCAACTCATACAAGGTCTCTGGCGGTTTGCACGGCGTGGGTGTGTCGGTCGTGAACGCCCTTTCTGATTTCTTGGAACTGCGCATCTGGCGCGATGGCAAAGAACACTATGCCCGGTTCGAGGGCGGGTTCACGACAGAACACTTGCGTGTCGAAGGCGATGCAAACGGTCGTAAAGGGACCGAGGTCACGTTCCTTGCCTCGACAGACACGTTCAGCAACCGTGACTATGAATTCACCACGCTGGAAAAGCGCCTGCGCGAATTGGCGTTCCTGAATTCTGGCGTCAAAATCATCCTCGAAGACCTGCGGCCCGCAGAGCCACTGAAAACCGAGCTTTTCTACGAAGGCGGCGTGAAGGAGTTCGTCAAATACCTCGACCGCTCTAAGACCCCACTGATGGATGCGCCGATTTACGTGCAGGGCGAACGCGACGAGATCGGCGTCGAGGTCGCGATGTGGTGGAACGATAGCTATAACGAGATGGTGCTCCCCTTCACCAATAACATCCCGCAGCGCGATGGCGGCACGCATATGGCGGGCTTTCGTGGCGCGCTGACCCGTGCGATTGCGAAATATGCGACAGAAACCGGGATCACGAAAAAGGAAAAAGTATCGCTTACTGGCGATGACGCGCGCGAAGGGTTGACCTGTGTGCTGTCCGTTAAGGTGCCCGATCCGAAATTCTCCAGCCAGACCAAGGATAAATTGGTCAGCTCTGAGGTGCGTCCGGCGGTCGAAAACCTCATGGGTGAAAAACTGAACGAATGGTTCGAGGAAAACCCGAACGAGGCCAAGATGATCATCACCAAGATCGTCGAAGCTGCCGCCGCCCGCGAGGCTGCGCGCAAGGCCCGTGAAATTCGCCGTAAATCCGCGATGGATGTGAATTTCAACGCCTCCAAGCTGAAAGACTGTTCCGAAAAAGACCCTTCTAAGACCGAAGTCTTCTTGGTGGAGGGTGACTCTGCCGGTGGTTCCGCCCAGACAGGCCGTGACCGTGGTACGCAGGCGATCCTGCCGCTGAAGGGTAAGATCCTGAACGTGGAACGCGCCCGGTTTGACCGGATGCTGTCGTCACAGGAAATCGGTAACCTCGTCATGGCGCTGGGCACCGGGATTGGCCGGGATGAATTCAACATCGACAAGCTGCGTTATCACAAGGTCATTATCATGACCGACGCGGATGTTGACGGCGCGCACATCCGTACCTTGCTGCTGACCTTCTTTTTCCGTCAGATGCCGGAGCTTATCGAAGGCGGTTACCTCTACATCGCGCAGCCACCACTTTACAAAGTGTCGCGCGGCAAATCCGAGGTTTACCTCAAGGATCAGGCCGCGATGGATGAATACCTGATCGAACAGGGCATCGACGGGGCGATGCTGCGGCAGGGCAACGGCGAGGAAATCACCGGTAATGATTTGCGCCGCGTGGTGGATGAAGCGCGCCAGCTCAAGCGCGTGCTTGAAGCTTTCCCAACGCATTATCCACGGCACATTCTGGAACAAGCCGCCATTGCCGGTGCCTTTGTGCCCGGCGTTGTCGACAATGACCTGCAAGGCACGGCTGATCGGGTTGCCCAGCGGCTTGACCTGATTGCACTGGAATGGGAACGCGGCTGGCAAGGCCGGATTACGCAAGACAAAGGTATGCGTTTGGCGCGCATCCTACGCGGTGTCGAAGAAGTGCGCACGTTGGACGGTCCGATGTTGCGCGGTGGCGAGGCCCGACGCACGGGATCGTTCACCCAAGGCTTGCAAGATGTCTACAACCTTCCAGCAACGCTGGTCCGCAAGGATCGCAGCCAGATGATCCATGGTCCACTTGATCTGCTCAAGGCCATCCTCGAAGAAGGCGAAAAAGGGCTGTCACTGCAACGCTACAAGGGCTTGGGCGAAATGAACCCTGATCAGCTGTGGGAAACCACGCTGGATCCGGACGCGCGTACCTTGTTGCAGGTAAAGGTTGAAGATGTGGCAGACGCCGACGACCTTTTCACCAAGCTGATGGGTGATGTCGTCGAACCACGGCGCGAGTTCATCCAAAACAATGCGCTGAACGTCGAGAACCTCGACTTTTAGACGCGGGCCATGCGGAACACAAAAGGCGCAATCGCGATCACCAGCGTGATGCGGATAATATGCATGACCGACACATAGGTCGGGTCCTGATCCATCGCGAGCGCCAGCAATGCCATTTCGGCCAAACCGCCCGGAGAGTAAGCCAGAAAGGCCTGCGTTAAGGGCACATCGCTGACCAGAAAGATCGCTTGGGCAAAGCCAACGGCTGCCAATAGCATCAGCACAGACGCAATTGCCGAAAGGCCCAGATCGCGCCTGATCTCGGTCAGCGTGGCCCCAACAAACCGTGTCCCAATGATGGTGCCCATGGTGATCTGGGCGGCCACGACAAAGAATGTGGGCGGTGCGACAGTGACCCATCCTGCAACATGGGCAATGCCACTCAGAATCATTGGGCCGAATATTGGTGCGGCTGGCAAGCCAAGCCGTTTGCCCAAAACCGCCCCCAACAGCGCACAAAGCCCCAAGACTGCGTAATCCCAAACGGTGATCTCAACCAAGGCAATCCATCGAGCGGCCCCCGCGCCGCCGCTGGACACACCCATCACCAAGCCAAAAATCACGGCAACAAAGACAATGATAATCATCACACGGGCCGCATGGGCCAAAGCAATCCGGCGCTCATTCCCACCTGCTTCGATCCCAAGGATCAGCATTTCGTTCAGCCCGCCGGGCATGGCCGCATAGAAGGCCGTCACCGGGTCATACTGCCCGATCTTGCGGTAAACGGCATAAGAAATGCCGGCGGCACAGGCCAAAAAGAACGGCAGCACCAACAGCGTAAACGCCCACGTCCCAAGTAAACCGAACACCTCTGCTGTGATGCCGGACCCAAGCATCACGCCAAGAACGGGGATCACAAGGGGACGCAGGCGCATCGGGCCCATTATCGGCAAGCGGAGCAGGGCCGCGATGGTATTGGCAATCATTGGCCCCAACATCCAGGGCAGGGGCATGCCCGCCTGAAAGGCCGCAACCCCGCCCGCGATCCCAATCGCAAGCGCCAGCAGTTGCGGCGCGAGGGCGGTGGGTGTGATCAATGCGCCAGCCCTAAATCCCGCCGATGTGATGGGTGCCGCGTTCTTTGGCCAGTACCATCTGCTTTTGGCGTTCTCGGAACCGGGCCTTGTCGGCGTCGTTCGTCTCATCAATGCATTGATGGCAAGACACGCCCTGCTCAAAGGCGGGATGATCACGGTCTTGGGGCAGCAGCGGACGGCGACAGGCGTGACATAGGATATGCGGACCTTCCGCCAGCCCATGTCCGACGCTCACGCGGGCATCAAAAACAAAACAGTCACCGTCCCATTTGCTTTCATCCTGCGGCACCTCTTCGAGGTACTTCAGAATGCCACCCTTGAGATGGTATACGTCCTCCACCCCTTGGCCCATCAGGTAATTCGTTGACTTCTCGCAGCGAATCCCACCGGTGCAGAACATTGCGACGCGCTTGTTGAGAAAGCGGTGCTTGTTCTTTTCCCACCATTCGGGGAATTCGCCAAAGCTCTTGGTTTCGGGATCAACGGCCCCTTCGAAGGTACCAATCGCCACTTCATAATCATTGCGCGTATCAATCACGGCGACATCGGGCGCGCTGATCAGGTCGTTCCAATCGGCAGGGTCAACATACTGACCGACCTTTGCCACCGGATCCACATCCGGCTGTCCCATGGTGACGATTTCCTTTTTCAACCGTACCTTCATACGGTGAAAGGGCGGCGTTGTTGCGGTGCTTTCCTTCCACATCAGATCTGCGCAACCGGGCAGGGCGCGAACATGGGCGAGGACGGCGTCGATCCCCCCGCGATCCCCGGCAATCGTGCCGTTGATGCCTTCTCCTGCCAAAAGCAACGTGCCAGTGATCCCGCGTGATTTGCACAGGTCTAGCAGTGGCCCTTGTAGGGCGGCGGGTTCGTCAAACCGGGTGAAGTGATAAAGTGCTGCAACGGTAAACATATGGGTCAAATACGCCTCTGTGCTCAGCGGGGCAAGCCACGCGCGGCAGCAATTGCCAATCCATCTGCGACGGCAGTGAATGCCTCGGCCCGTTCCAATGCGGCATGCGGGAACATGGCGACCATGACGTCCTCGACAACGTGCAACAGGCTTGAGCCGCCTACGAAGACGATCTTGGTGATCCGCTCTACCGTGACATCCGCCATCGCCAAAGTATCCTCCGCACAGGCTGCAATCTGCGCAGCATGATCTGCCAACACTGCGCGCATCGCTTCCTTGGTGATGTCTGCCGTCAATCGTGTTTCGATCACGTCCAGATCAATCGCCGCAGTCTGCGCATCAGGTTGGTTAATCCTGATCTTGCCCGCCTCTACCGCAAAGGCAATGTCATGGCCCAATTCCATCTCTAGCACCGTCTTGAGCCGCGCAAACAAGGCCGGATCAATCCCCAGTTTGGCAAAATCGGTGGCCATGCGCCGGTTCTCGGGTGTGTAAACAAAAGGGATTTTCTGCCAGGTCGCGAGATCATTGAAGATCGCATTTGGTGCCACATGACGACCAGCGCCCAAGGCGTTACGCACCTCAGCACCGCGGCCTAGCAGTGGCATGACCTCTGCTATGCTGATCGCGCGGTCAAAATCCGTACCACCGACGCGGACACCGTGGCTCGCGATGATCCGGGTTGCATCCCCATCGCGGGCAAAGACCGAGAAATCGGAGGTGCCACCGCCGATATCCACGATCAACCCAAGCTCGTCCTTGGCAAGCGGTCCACTGGCCAAAGCTGCCGCCTCTGGCTCAAACATAAAGGCAACATCGTCGTATCCGGCAATCATATAAGCCTCGCGCAGATCGCGTTCGGCCTGCGCATTGCGCGCCTCATCTGAGGAATGAAACCGTACAGGCCGCCCTGACAGCGCGGTATCAAACCGTGTGCCAGTTTCCGCCTCTGCCCGCTCGCGCAGCATCGCAAGAAACCGGGCGACCACCTCGATCAATGTCAATCGCTCATAAGCGATTTGGCGTTTTTCCCGCATCAACGGCGTGCCCAGAACCGATTTCAACGCCCGCATGAACCGCCCCTCGCGGCCATCAATCAGTGCGGCATTCGCCACCGACCCATAGGTCGTTTCCTTGCGGTCATAGTCAAAGAAAACCGATGTGGGCAGCGTTGTACGTCCCGGCTCCACCGAGATCAGATGTGGCCGGCCATCTTTCATGATGCCCGCTGCCGTGTTGGAGGTGCCAAAGTCGATACCCAGAGTCGCCATTTCGGCCTCCATTTCATGTGTGAAAGACGCGGCCGATATGAAATCTCTGGACGACTTGCAACCCCTTCTGCGTCCCGGCAAACTGCGCGCAACTCAGCCCCGGAAAGAAAATGCCATGACACACGCCTTGCTCGTGATTGACGTCCAGAATGACTTTTGCCCTGGTGGCGCTTTGGCCGTGACAGGCGGGGATGAAATTGTGGAAGGGGTCAACGCCGCAATGGCCGGTTTTGATGCGGTGATCCTGACGCAGGACTGGCATCCGGCGGGGCACTCTTCCTTCGCGTCAACACATGACGCTGCACCGATGAGCATGGTCGACATGCCCTATGGCCCGCAGGTTCTGTGGCCGGATCACTGTATTCAAGCCAGCCAGGGTGCCGCGTTTCACACCGATCTGGCAACGGACCGGGCCGATCTAGTCATCCGCAAAGGCTATAACCCGGCCATCGACAGCTATTCGGCATTCTTCGAGAATGACAAAACGACGCCCACCGGGTTGGAAGGATATCTGCGCACCCGTGGTATCGACAAGTTGACGCTTGTGGGGTTGGCCACGGATTTCTGCGTGAATTACTCGGCTGTGGATGCAACAAATTTGGGGTTCGACGTGTCTGTCAGGATGGATCTGTGCCGGGCAATTGATTTTGACGGATCACTGGCTGCCGCCGCCGAGGGTATGCGCGCAGCAGGGGTCAAATTGATCTAACGCCCGCGTCGGACAAACCACACCGACGACACGCCAGCAGCCATGATGATGGTCAAACCCGTCAGAGCAGCTGACCGGCCACATAAAGCAGCAAGATCAGCCCTAGCAACAACCCCCCAAAGGCCATCATTCGCCGCCCTTGTTTCTGGCGCGAAGCGATGCGCGCGGCGGCCCGTTCCGTGTTCAGGCCAGTGTCGCGCTGTGTTGGTGCCAGCAACTGCTCTTCAATCGGTTTCGCGGCTGAGAGGGACTGCATGAAGGCCGGGAAATCAAAGCCACCCCAGTTCGCCCCCTTGAGGTTATGTGTACCGAGATTCTGTGACAGGCGATCTACCAGCGCCACCCGGTCGCCTTCGTCGCGCATTGGGAATGTGCCGGGTGGGGCGCCACTGTCATGGGTTTTCAGCACGAACCCACTATCGGTGAAAAAGGTTCGTACGGCCTCGTCGGCCTGCCCCAATGCGCCGATCGTCTGTGGATCGCGGAACATAGCTACCTTTTCGGCGCTGACACCGGTCAGATCCAGATCACCGAATTGGCCCGGCAGGCCCTCGGGTGTGATCGCGACCATGTCAAAATCGTAACGCAATGCCATCGCTTTGGCCCCCTTGCCACCCCTGCGCCCACTTGATCTAACACGTAAGCGCCAAGAGGGGGAACTGAATATGGTCGACATCGCCACGCGGGTCTGGAACCACAAATGGAAGATCGATCCGATTGTGCGGTCGCTGATTGATACCGACTTTTATAAACTGCTGATGTGCCAGTCGGTGTTTCGCAATCATCCCGACACCCATGTGCAGTTTTCGCTGATCAACCGAACCAAAAAGATCCGCCTGGCAGAACTGGTGGACGAAGGCGAGCTGCGCGAGCAGCTTGACCATATCCGCTCATTGCGGCTGACGCGGGGCGAAAGCACCTGGCTGCGTGGTAATACGTTTTATGGCAAACGGCAGATGTTCACCTCGGCCTTTATGGAGTGGTTCGAGAACTTGCAGTTACCGCCCTATCATCTGGAAAAGAAAGACGGTCAGTACGAGCTGACTTTTGAGGGGACATGGCCCGAGGTCATGCTGTGGGAAATTCCTGCCCTTGCTGTGATCATGGAACTACGCAGCCGCGCTGTCCTGCGCGATATGGGAAAGTTCGAGCTGCAAGTGCTTTACGCCCGTGCGATGACAAAACTCTGGGGCAAGATCGAGGAGTTGAAACCCATCGATAACCTGCGCGTCGCCGATTTTGGGACGCGGCGGCGGCACAGCTATCTCTGGCAGGATTGGTGTGTGCAAGCGATGATGGAAGGGCTGGGGGCCAACTTTACCGGCACATCAAACTGCCGAATTGCCATGATGCGCGAGATTGAGGCGATCGGCACCAACGCGCATGAGTTGCCGATGGTTTATGCTGCACTGGCGCAGACGGATACTGCGCTGCGCCAATCCCCTTACGATGTGCTTGCCGATTGGCACGAAGAACATGACGGTAATCTGCGGATAATCTTGCCCGATACCTTTGGGACGAAAGGATTTCTGGAGGGCGCGCCAGACTGGCTGGCCGGATGGACGGGGATTCGCGTGGATAGCGGCGACCCGGCGACAGGCGCAGAAACGGCAATAAATTGGTGGATATCGCGGGGGGAAGACCCACGCGAGAAACTGGTCATTTTTTCCGATGGTCTTGATGTGGATAAGATCACAGAACTGCATCAACAGTTCGAGGGGCGTTGCCGGGTCAGTTTTGGGTGGGGCACCATGTTGACCAATGACTTCAAAGGGCTGGTCGCTGATGATGCGCTCGCGCCCTTTTCGCTGGTGTGCAAGGCGATCGCGGCAAACGGACAACCGACAGTCAAATTGAGCGACAACCCAAAGAAGGCAATGGGCCCTGATGATGAAATTGCACGCTACAAGCGTGTTTTTGATGTTGGTGCCCAAGAGGCAGTCGAAGTGCTGGTCTGACCCCACGCAATTGCAGTCAGCAAAGTTGCGCGCTGCTATGCGGCAAGCGCATTGACCCCTTCGGCACTATAGGTAACTTGTGCGCGGTTCTTTCCTTTGTTCTTGGCCATCATCAGTTGAGTATCGGCCTGATTGATCATCTCTTGGAGCGGGCAATGCACGCGCGACCAAAAGACGCCCATGCTGATCGACACGTCAAAAGACGTGCCGCCGCGTTCCACTGGTTTGTCAGACACGAGACCGCACAGCCGTTCTGCAATCCCCTCAACATCAGCGGCATTCACACTTGGGAGGTAGATAGAGAACTCGTCCCCGCCGTGACGGGCAAAGATCGCCTCTTCACGCAGGCTGTTTCTTAGCCGTGCTGCAATGATGGCCAATGTGGCATCGCCAGCATCATGACCATAGCTGTCATTAATGCGTATGAAGTTGTCGATGTCGAAGAAAAAAAACGCATGCCCATTCTGCGCGTCAAAACGACTCTCCCCAACATGGGCGTCAAGCCCACGTCGGTTCAGCAAGTTGGTCAACGGATCCCGACGCGCGTGTTCTTCGAGTGCTTTTGTCGCTTCGAAATAGCGTTTCTCTCGGCGGAAAACCATGCCGATGACAGCTATACCAACCACGTTGCAGATCAACAGCACCGGAGCAATTTCCAGAAATAGACCCAATGCGATGTCAAAAGGGATTAGGAAAATTGCACCAATAGAAAGTGTGATAACCGCGCCCAGTGCTACATCACCAACGGCCGGGTAGGAGATTTTGCTCCGCAAGTATCGCTCAAACGCCAGGGCGAGGCCAAATGCCGTCAACAACCCGACCACCCCTGATGTGACCCCCGCGCCCCCCAGAACCAGCCTGCAAATGACACCAAAGACGAGGGCGACGACGCCTGCAACCGGGCCCGCAAAGGTGGTCGCAGCACCAAGCAACAACGTGCGGGTATCGAAGATTAGCCCTTCCCCAAGAGAGAGCGGATTGATCATCCCCACCACAATGGCGATCCCGAACAGCGTGCCAAAGGCTGGGGCCTCATAGCGCGTGCCGTGAAAGCGGCGTAAGACGACATTGAACAAGAATGCCAAACTCATCAATGCGATGCTTGGTGTGAGTAGGATTTGAAAATGCGACATGGGTAACTAACTCCGCAACGGCCCAGTTGGATGATGTCAGATATCCGTTAAGAACGCGTAATCACCGCTGAAATCATTCTCGATGACGCAGATTGCTATTCATCAACTTTGCCGCGCAGTGCTTTGACTTCACCACGTTCTTTTTTTGCCTGCAATCGCCGCCGGACTGACCCCTTGGTTGGTCGGGTCGCAACCCTCCGTTTTGGTTTTTCGCAGGCTTTTTGGATCAGCTCGGTCAGCCGTTCCCTTGCGATATCGCGGTTGCGCGCCTGACTGCGGGTTTCCTGCACAAAAATCACGATGGCGCCGTCTTGGGTCCAGCGACGCCCAGAAAGCCGCTTTAGCCGGGCCTTGACCGCTGGGGGCAAGTTGGGCGAGCGTTCCGCCTCGAACCGCAACTCGACCGCTGTGGACACTTTGTTGACGTTTTGCCCACCGGGGCCGGACGCGCGTGTGAAACTCTCTGTCAGCTCCCAATCGGCGATTTCGATCTGATCATTGATCCGCATGGCTTGCCCGATGTGTGTACAATCTTTGTGCGCAGAACATACGGCAGTTCTGCCAAAGAAAAAGGGCCAGCCCGACGATGGACTGGCCCTTTCCTGAATTACGGAGGTGGGTCGGTTAGGATCTCCACCTTGGGTTTTCTTCAGCCAAGGGCTGCCCTAGCTGCGATTCCCCCAAGTTGTCCCGACACACTTCTCCAATACCTCATGATGCACTGGATCACCTCCTTTCAAATGTTTCGCCTGAAAAGAGATTCGCACAGATTTAGTATATTTCAAGTAAAAAGATACTTGATGTCGTGTTTATCGCGCACGGAGCAAAAGACGTGTCACAATGATGCGGAATGGGACCAATGCGATCAGGGCAACCGACAGTTTGACCGCCCAATCCGCGACCGCCAACGACACCCAAAGCGGGGCCAATGGGCCGCTGTTCAGGAACGGCACCATGTCCTGCGCCCAGATGACTTCTTCTGCGGCAGGTGCGCTGAAGCCGTTGAAAACGCTGGCAAAAGCGATCGAGAAAAAGATGGCTGTGTCCACGGTTGAACCAACAAGTGTGCTGGCAAGCGGCGCTTTCCACCACGATCCTTGGCGCAGGCGATCAAAGATAGCAATGTCAAGGAGTTGTGCGATCAGGAACGCCGTCGCCGACCCAATGGCGATCCGCAGTGCCACTGCGGGGTATTCGAAACCATCGCCCTGCAGCATGATTTGGCTGCCGATCAGCGAACAGATGATGCCCACGACCAAACCTGCGAACACAACCTTGCGCGCTGCCGCTGTGCCGTAGACACGGTTCATCACGTCTGTCACCAGAAACGCAAACGGGTAGGTGAACGCCCCCCAGGTCAGCAGCCCATCAAGGATGAGGAATTGCACAAGAATATTGGACGCCACAACGATTGTGGCCATGGCGAGAACGCCGGGAAGGATACGTGTCATTTGATTAATCCGTTTTGACAAGGGTGCGGCACTTGGCCCCCGATCATCGGGGACGGAGGCGATCTAACGCCGGGCTACTGGCCCGTCAATCTGTATTCGACAACCTCTGTGCGCTGGAAAGCGCGAAAATTGTCGTCTGACACCATCGTCACGCGCAGCCCTTCGTCGTCTTGCCAGACGCTGATCCCTTCCAGATTGTCATGGGTGCGCAGTCCGGTTTCCAGCATTGTCGCCTCACCGCTGCCATCCAGATCAAAGCGGCGCACCCGATTGCGGAAGCCGATCCCGACAAAATCCCGTTCAAGAATATAGAGCCGCCCGTCTGGCCCAATATCGGCGCCAGCAACAAGGTAGGCGCCACGTCGGGGGATCGCAAAAGGTTGATCCCATTCGCCATCCAAAAGGCGAAAGACGGGAAACGGTCGCGTCGCAAGGCCGGAGCGTTCGGGGATGGTATAAAGCGCCCCATCAGGGCCAATTGCCAATGCTTCAAGCGATGAATTGTCTTGCAGTGCGGTAAATTTATCCGATGCCCACAGCGGCCCGCCTGGTTGATCAATGGCCGCAAAGCTGCGGAGGCCATGGGTCCATTCAAAGGACACGTGCACAGTGCCATCAGGGCCAATCGCCATGCCTTCGCTATCGCTTTGGGCGTGGGGCAAAGGCACGCGACCCGGCCCCCGCAGGCGCAACGGGGCATATGTGTCTAGATGGGTGATCACACCGTTCTCGCGGATCACCTCGGCAAAGAAGAAATGCCCCCGATCGCTCAGCGCGGTCAGTGTTGTGCCATCGTCCGACACCTCAATCCCGGAGAGCCCGCCAAAGCGATCATCATGTGATGTCCAGTGATAGCTGCCGACAAACTGGGCCTCGGCCAGCAGCGGTCCGGCCCAAAGCAGGGCCAACAAGGAAAGTAGGAAATGCTGCACCTAGTTGGCGTTCAATACGTTCAGGCACTGACCTGGAAGGTTCGCCATCGTCAACTCGCGGCGCGGTGTGGGCGGTGGCGCGTCCGGGTCAGGGGGGGGTGGGTTCAGGATACGGTCGACCCAGCCCTGCGCGTCGGCGCAGCCATCGCCCGGTGGTGGCGGTGCCTGATTGGTGCAGCCAGCGGTGCCGGGCGGGCAGCTAAGCCGCACATGGAAATGGTAGTGGTGCCCCCACCAAGGGCGCACTTTGTTCAGCCAGCTACGATCGCCTGTTGCTGAATTACACATGGCAACCTTTGCGCCGGGAAAGACAAAGATTCGGGCCGTGCGCGGATCGGAAGCAGCTGCGCGGATGATCGCCTCATGCTGAGGTGTCCAACGGTCATTGGTAAACGCACCCGCACTGCGGCGCATCGAAATCGACGAGAGGTTCTCGCGCTCTTGCGATGTCAGGTTGAGCCGGTCCGGGGGCAGCATCCAGATATCAACATCAAGCCCGGTTTGGTGGCTGCGGTGCCCGGTCAGCATTGGGCCACCGCGTGGTTGGCTCATATCGCCGATATAAAGCCCCTCCCACCCCGGTTGGGTTGCGGCGAATCGGCTGAGATCACGTACATATTCGATCGTTGTCGGCTGTGCCCAGTTGCGGTTGCGCGACAGGCGCATCGCCTGCCAGGTCGGGCCGGTTTCGGGCAGTTGCTGCGCGCCTGCCTGACAGCCTCGGGCGTATCCGCCAAATGATTGAGGAGGCTGTTCGGAACTGACGGGTTCGGCACCGAACAGGGTTTTGGCAATGCGTGTGTCGCCTGAGTTCTGCGTCGCAAGGCTGACGACGGGTGGGTCGTCAGCCTGACAGGCGGCAAATCCAAAGGCGAGTATTACTGCGGCTAAGAAGCGGACCATTCTGCGCGATCTCCGTCTTTATTGACCCAGCGTAACAAGAAAAGCCCGATCAGGAAAAGGAAGATTACGGGCAAAAACCCTAATTGATTGTTACCGGTCATCAAAGTGAACAGCGTAATCAGGGCGGGGGCCAAAAAGGCGGTCGCTTTGCCGGTCAGCGCAAACAGGCCAAAGGCCTCTGCCGGACGCTCTGGATGCGCGTGGCGCACCATCATCGAACGGGACGAGGCATAGACAGCACCACCCGCACCACCGATGCACACACCGCAAATGTAGAAGATAATATCAGGCAGGCCGGACCCTTCGGCGAGGGGGATGCCAAAGATTGCTTCGCGCGACATGCCAACGATAATGACAGACACAAGGATCAGCACCCAGACGGCAACACGGATCACTGGCTTGGGCCCAAGGCGGGCATCCGCCAGCCCAGACAACCACGTCGTAATTGCCGCCGCGATGGCCGCGATGATGCCGAAGACACCGATCTGAATAATGGTCCAATCCAGCACAAGCGCCGCATAGACGCCGCCAAACGCATAAAGCGCATTCAGCGCGTCACGATAAAACATGGACCCTACCAGAAAGTTCAGCAGGCTTTTGCGATGAAGCACGGACCGTAGCGTCTCTACCAACTCGCACCAGACGGCGCTCAGCTTCGTCGATTTTTTTTCGGCCTTCGGATCGTCACGGACATAAAGGAAAAACGGAATGATAAAGACAATGTACCAGATCGCGATGAACGGCCCCACTGACCGCGTGCCTTCGCGTAGGTCTGGGTCCAGTCCAAACAATGGCGCGTTGCCCAACAGGGTTACGCCCGCATCGTTTTCGGCCAAGAGCAGCAGCATGATAAATAGCGATACAACGCCACCCCAATACCCAAAGGCCGCGCCAGAGCCAGAAATGCGCCCGACCTCTTCATCATTGCCCAAGGATGGCAAGATCGCGTTGACGAAGTTCAGACCGCTTTCGGCGGCAAAGAACCCGACATAAAAGATCACCAACATCAGGATGAGCGCCGACCCGTCCGGTGTCAGCCCCCAAAGCGCGAAGGTCGCGCCGACATAGATGACTGAAAAGAAGAAGATCCACGGCATTTTGCGCCCTGAGTTGTCCGCAAACGCACCCAGAAATGGTGCCGTGAATGCGATCAGAAGACCGGCAACCGTTTGGCCCGCCGACCAGATGCCTTGTGCGCTTGCCTTTGCGGCGGCGCTGTCTTGCCCGCCTGACATGAAATATTCGGTGGCGACGGCCGCAAAATAGGGGCCAAAAATGAAGGTCAGGCCAAGGGTGTAGAACGGTTGGGATGCCCAATCAAAGGCCATCCATCCCCAGATGCGTTTCTTACTCACTGCCATGTCGCTGATCCTGCTCTGCTCTTTCCGGGGATAAGACACAGATAACGTTCGGGCTGGCAAGAAATCTTTCTTAGGACGTTCCGTCGTCTTCTGGTGGCCAGGGGCGGATGTTGTCCGCGTCAATCCAGGCCTGCACCCAGGCAGGCTTCTCTGGTGAGGGGTGATCGACGCCGACGGCGGCAAAAACTTTGGCTGGGTCAACGATACCGTTCTTGTCAGTCACTGCCGAACGGAACAGAGCTTGCACAGCGCATTCATCACCGATCCAAAGCGTATGCTCAATGTAAAAGAAACGATCGCTCCAGCCCACGGCCTTGCTGACAATGCGGAATTTCACAAAAGGGCGGATACGCTTGCGATAGCGGATCGAGGCACCAGCCATTGTCATGCCCCAGCCGTTCTGGCGCAACGCCCGCAAAAGGCCAACGCGCTGGGCGAGCCCGGTGCGCCCCAAATCAAGGATCGACAGAATGCGTCCGTTGTTCATTTCCATGAACTGGTCGATGTCTTGCGGCCAGCACCGATGATAGGACACATGGCTGTCCAAGGGAGGCAGCGGGGGCATGCGGCTGCTTTTGAAGACTTCTTTGAGAAGGCGCACTATCGGGTACATGGGTTTGATCCTTTGCGTTGCTCAAAAGATGTGTTCCCTTGACGTAAACGTCAACTTTGACCTTACGGCAACCAAAGACTTGTCGTGCGGACGGGGAAGGCTTAGGTGCTTGCTGACCAAATGAAAGGCCCTGATCTGATGCTCACAATTCTGCAAGCGCTCCTTTTGATCCTCAGTGTGATTCGGTTTTTTGTGATCGCCCATTTCATCATGAGCTGGCTGATCCGATTTGAGGTGCTCAATATCCGGCAAGAGTTTGTAGGGCAGGTCTGGTATGGCCTCGGACGTATACTAGATCCGATCTACAGCCGTGTGCGTCGTTTCATGCCCGACCTCGGCGGGATCGATCTATCGCCTATCGTCGTTTTGGTTGGGATCGAGATTCTGCGCATCTTCCTGATCAACAACCTTACGGCTTTTGTCTGATCCGTTTCTTGCCGTTGTGATTGGCAAAGCGGCACAAGCGGTTGCGTCGCGCACCAAATTCCTAAAAACTGTCCATGAACAGGGGCTGCGCGGCGCGCTTTGCACGTGCTCGCAAACAAAGGAATTTTAGTATGGGACTTCTCAACATCAGCAAGAAAAGCATGGCAATTGCGCTTTCCGCGCAATTGGTGCTGGCCACGCAAGCGGTGACACTCGCACAAGCCGAGATGCTGGGCACCGATGCCGCGATCAGCAAATACACTGCTTTGGACAACCGCACAGCCTTGATGGATGAACTGCACCGCGGTGACGTGCAGGCCGAGATGGTCGCCATGGGCGTCGATCTCGCAGAGGCAGAGGCGCGTCTGGCCGCCCTATCTGATGCAGAGGTCGCAACGATCCTGACACAGATGGAAAACGACAGCGCCGGTGCTGATATCGTTGGCACGTTGTTCACGGTTTTCGTGATCCTGCTAGTGACCGATCTTTTGTGCTTTACCAGCGTCTTTAGCTGGGTGCGTTGCGTCCGCTAGGGCGGATGTTTGGCCGCATCGCCGCCACGCTGGCACTGTGCTGGCTGGCGGCCTGTGCCGCACCTTTTGACCCTGACACGCAACTTTCGACCGATGTGCCCACGCGGGCGCAGGTTGCAGATGTGCCCCTGATCCAGCAGGCCGACTTTTATTGCGGTCCCACATCCATCGCGATGGTGATGCAATGGGCTGGCGCTGACATTTCGCAAGATGATGTTGCGGGATTGGCCTTTAATCCCGGTGCGGGCGGAACCTATCTGGCTGATATGGTTGGCAGCAGTCGGCGCTTAGGGCAAATAGCCGTCGAAGTGTCGACATTTGATCAACTGCTAAGCGAAGTCTCTGCCGGTCATCCTGTGATCGTATTTCAGAACCTCGGGTTGGGGATCGCGCCTGTGTGGCATTACGGCGTCGTCACCGGGTATGATTTTGCCAAGGATGAGGTGTACCTCAATTCAGGGCAATTGGATCAGATGATCATGCCCTTTGCGGTCTTTGAACGCACATGGCGTAGGGGTGATTTCTGGGGGTTGGTTGTACTGCCCCCGGATCAACTGGCCGTCAGCGTGCCCGAAGCCGAGGTCCTCGCCGCCGGTGCCGCGCTTGAGCGGGTAGAGCAGTTCGATGCTGCTGAGACCCTTTATGAAACGGGGGGGCGACGCTGGCCGGAAAACTGGCTCTGGCAGTTTGGTTTGGGCAATGCCCGATATGCCAAAGGTGACTTGCGCGGAGCGCGGCAAGCGTTGCGGCGCGCTCGCTCGCTTGGGCCAGATATTCCCGAAGTTCGTGCCAATTTAGCTTTTGTTGAGGCCGAACTAGCAGGCTAAAGGCGCAGGCCCGAAACCCAAGTTACTTTCTGGCAAGACGCTATGGCGCAAATGCGCCGCTGGCAGTCGCGCATGGCGTTTCGAAATTGCGGTGTAGATGGTGTAGTCTGCCCAAGAACACTGGAGAATCCCGATGGCAGACCGCATTACCTTCACGCTCGACGGCGAAACCGTGACCGCCGCATCCGGCGAGACGATTTGGGAAGTTGCCAATGGGCGCGGCCTTGTGATCCCGCACCTGTGCCATAAGCCCGCACCGGGCTATCGCTCTGACGGTAACTGCCGCGCATGCATGGTCGCGATTGACGGCGAACGCACCTTGGCCGCCAGCTGTATCCGTGAACCTGCTGAAGGGATGGTTGTGACCACCGATCAGCCGCGCGAGAAACAGGCGCGTCGCATGGTGATGGAGCTGCTGGTTGCGGACCAGCCTGCCCAGGATATGGCCCACGACAAATCCTCCCACCTCTGGGATATGGCCGCCAAGCAAGACGTGAGCGAAAGCCGGTTCTCGCAGAAAGAACCTGACCACATCCCACTGCTTGATGACAGCCACGTTGCGATGTCGGTGAACCTTGATGCTTGCATCCAATGCGGATTATGCGTGCGTGCCTGCCGCGAAGTGCAGGTCAATGATGTGATCGGCATGGCCGGACGCGGTGGCAATGCCTACCCGGTTTTTGACATGGATGACCCGATGGGCGCCTCATCCTGTGTCGCTTGCGGCGAATGTGTGCAGGCTTGTCCAACAGGGGCGCTGCTGCCTGCGTCTGTCACTGATGAAAACCAGATGGGTGACACCCAGGACTACGACAAAGAAGTCGAAAGCGTCTGCCCGTTCTGCGGTGTCGGCTGTCAGATCAGCCTCAAGATCAAGGACAACAAGGTCAAGTTTGTCGAAGGCATCAATGGCCCGGCCAACGAAGGACGGCTTTGCGTCAAGGGGCGCTTTGGCTTTGACTATATCCACCACGATCACCGCGTCACAAAACCGCTGATCCGTCGTGATGATGCCCCCGCCAAGGGCCTGAACGTCGATCCCGGCAATTGGCAAACGCACTTCCGCGAAGCATCTTGGGAAGAGGCGCTGGATGTGGCGGCCAAGGGCCTCAAGGACATTGGCGGCAAGGGCGTGGCTGGTTTCGGTTCTGCCAAATGCACCAATGAAGAGGCGTATTTGTTCCAGAAACTGATCCGTCAGGGATTTGGCCACAACAACGTCGACCACTGCACGCGCCTGTGCCACGCATCATCCGTTGCGGCGTTAATGGAGAACGTAGGCTCCGGCGCTGTAACCGCGACCTTCAACGAAATTGAAAATGCGGATGTCGCCATCGTCATCGGTGCCAATCCGGTTGAAAACCACCCTGTTGCGGCCACCTATTTCAAGCAATTCACCAAACGCGGCGGCAAGCTGATCGTGATGGACCCGCGCGGCGTCGGCCTGCGCCGGTTTGCATCCCACATGCTGCAGTTCCGCCCCGGTGCAGACGTGTCGATGTTGAACGCGATCATGCACACGATCGTCGAGGAAAAGCTCTACGATCAGCAATACATCGAGGCCTACACAGAAAACTGGGAAGCCGAGAAGGCACATCTGGCCGATTTCAGCCCAGAGAAAATGCAGGACATCTGCGGGATTGATGCCGAGACGCTGCGCGATGTTGCCCGCACCTTTGCGGGTGCCAAGGCTGGAATGATCTTCTGGGGCATGGGTATCAGCCAGCACATCCATGGCACCGACAATTCTCGCTGTCTGATCAGCCTCGCGCTGATGACGGGTCAGGTGGGTCGCCCCGGCGCGGGCTTGCATCCGCTGCGGGGACAAAACAACGTGCAGGGTGCGTCTGATGCAGGTTTGATTCCGATGTTCCTGCCCGATTATCAGCCTGTGGGCGATGATGGCGTGCGGTCGGCGTTTCAGGAAATCTGGAAAGAGGGGTCAATTGATTCCAACAAGGGCCTGACCGTGACCGAGATTCTGGATGCGGTCCACGCTGGTGATATTCACGGCATGTATATTCTGGGCGAAAACCCGGCAATGTCGGACCCCGATGTCGAACATGCACGCGACGCTCTGGCCAAGCTCGATCATTTGGTCGTGCAGGACATTTTCATCACCGAGACGGCAAACTATGCCGATGTGATCCTGCCCGCCTCTGCTTTTGCAGAGAAGTCAGGCACTGTGACAAACACCAACCGTCAGGTCCAGATGGGTCGCCCGGCTGTACCGCCGCCAGGTGATGCGAAAGAGGATTGGTGGATCACTGTTGAACTGGCCAAGCGCCTTGGGCTGTCGTGGACCTATACGCATCCATCAGAGGTCTTCGCGGAAATGGCGTTGTCGATGAAGTCGCTGTCCAACATCACGTGGGACCGTCTGGAAGATCAAAACGCAGTGACGTACCCGTCGCTATCCCCCGAAGATCCCGGTCAGCCGATTGTGTTCGGCGATGGTTTCCCACGCGAAAACGGGCGGGCAAAATTTACCCCCGCCAGTGTGATTGCACCGGATGAGGCGCCCGATGATGACTACCCAATGATCATGACGACAGGACGGCAGTTAGAGCACTGGCACACCGGGTCCATGACGCGGCGGTCCAAGGTTCTGGACGCGGTCGAGCCTGAGGCGAACTGTTCCTTGCACCCGTCCACCTTGCGCAAGCTCGGCGTCGAACCGGGCGGGATGGTCACTGTGTCCAGCCGTCGTGGCAGCATCACGATCATGGCACGGGCAGATCGGGCGGTGTCGCCGGATATGGTCTTTGTGCCCTTTGCCTATGTCGAAGCGGCGGCCAACGTCCTGACCAACCCGGCGGTTGATCCCTACGGCAAAATCCCGGAGTTTAAATTCTCTGCGGTGAAGGTCGAAAAGGCGCAATCCAGCGTAGCAGCCGAGTAATCAGCATCGCTATTGAATAGCAACGGCCCGCTGGCCTAGCTTCCTTGGTGGAAACCGTGCGTTATGCCGGGCGGTTTGCGGTGAACAACCAAGGAGATGCGCAATGCGCAAACTGACCCTGATTGCGGCTCTGTCCGCGCTTGCCATGCCAGCCATGGCCGACGATGCCGCCCTGTTGATGGGGGTGTCGCGTTATGATGAATTTCGCCGGGTCAGCAATGGTCTTGATGTGCTCAACTCTGCCGAAAGCCTGCGTGACGCAGGCTATACCGTTGGCACGCTGGCCAATGGGTCAGCCGACGCGATGGAGCGCCTGCTGGCTCGCTTTGCAAATCAGGCGGCGGGTGCCGAACGTCTGGTGGTGGGTCTGGCGGGGCGCTTTGTAACCGACGGCACGCGCAGTTGGCTGCTGGCCGAAGATGCAGATCGCCCGACGCCCTTTGGGCTGGATGACGCCGTGTCGGTCGAGATGATCATGAACGTTATGGCTCAGGCGCCGGGACAATCGGTGCTGATCCTTGGCTATAATCAGGGTGATGACGATGCGATTGGTAGCTACTTGCGTCAGGGCATCGGCGCGTTGGACGTCCCGCAGGGTGTGACGGTCTTGCTGGCTGATCCGTCTTCGACCGATGGGGTGGTGATGGACGCACTGACCGAACCGGGCGGCGATGTGATGGCGTTTGTGCGGGATAGTCGGCGTGTGCGTGCGGTCGGCTATGTGCCCCGCACGCTGGTGATGGAGCCTGAATTTACTGAAACCGCACGCCCGCTGCCTACCATAGACCCCAGCCTGCGCGCTTGGAATGACGCGCAAGAGGCAAACGCCGCGGATGCCTATCGGGAATTCATCTTTGACCACCCGCGCAGCGAATATGCGGCCGAGGCGCGCCGCCGTCTGGACGAGATCGAGAGCGATCCAATCCGCATGGCCGAGATCGAGGAAGACGGGCTGAACCTGACCCGAAACGAACGCCGGGCGATTCAGCGCAATCTGACCTTGCTTGAGTTCAGCACGCGCGGTGTTGATGGCATCTTTGGCCCAGGCAGCCGGGGCGCGATCCGCAACTGGCAGCAAAGCAACGGTTTTGCCCAGACGTCCTATCTGACAACCGAACAGATCAACCGGATTGACGCGCAGGCCAGCCGCCGCGCTGCTGAAATTGAAGCTGAAGAAGAACGCGCCCGCGAAGAGGCCTTGCGTCTGGACCGTGACTATTGGGAAGAAACCGGCGCGCGCGGTTCCGAGGCCGGGTACCGCGCTTATCTGGACCGTTACCCCGAGGGTATTTTTGCCAATGAGGCGCGTCAGAAGTTGGGTGCTCTTGACACCAGCAACAACGAAGAAGCCCGCGAACGCGAACGCGCGCTGGGCGTAAACCCGGTGCTGCGGCGTTTGATCGAAAGCCGTCTGGCGCAACTGGGCTACAACCCCGGTCAGGTCGATGGACGGTTTGACCGCGATACACGCGGTGCGATTGGCCGCTATCAGTCACGCTATAACCTGCCTGCGACGGGTTATCTTGATCAGGGCACACTGGCGCGGTTGCTGGCGGATACCATCGGGCGGTAACGGCTGCTGCGCCCACATGGGCAGGCACGTGACATGAAAAAAGGGGCGCGCCTGACAGCAGGCACGCCCCTTTCGCAATTCTTAGCGGATATCTTATTGGGCGCGCACGTAGCGTTCCAACAGCAGACGGATCAGACCTTGGCCGCTGTCATACTGGCGCACCCCGATGACATAGATCCCCGGCTGCAAGCGCGCCATCACGAGGCTGTCCAGCCCATCGCCATAGTCGTCGTTCTGGCCAACTTGACGGCCAAAATCGTCAAAGACGACCAACCACGGATCACTGCCGCCGCCGCCAATTGCCTCGGTGACCAAAAGGCCGGGCTCTGTCAGTTCGACACTGAACCACTGCACATCAGACGTGGCCTGCACATCCTGACGCAGCCGCGATTGTAACACGCCCAAGTCAGTCACCGGTACTGTGCCGTCCAATGGTGGGGCCGCTTCACCACGCGCATAGAGCGAGCGCAGGGCCTCTTCGGCATCATAAGCGCTTATGCTGACCGTAATCGGCGCGCCTTCATCGCTAAGAGCCTCCATCGCAAGGCAGTAAGTGCCCGGTGCAAGCTGGTCGGTCACATCGATACGAGAATTGAGCCCGTCATAGTCGTCGTTGTCGTTGATATAGACTTCACCTGGTCCATAAAGCGTGATCACGGGATCTGCCGTCTCATTCTCGGCGGTGATGGTAACGGCGGTTGGGGCATCAAGGGTGAAGCTCCAATAAGGGGTTTCGCTGACTGATGCTGTGGCGAGGCCGCCGATATCACCAAAGGGTGTCGCTGTATCACAGCTGCCAAAGGCATTTTCGCTGCCGCCGCCGGCATCGATGCCTGCGGTCAGGGGGTCCTGCTCTTGACGGCCTACGCGTACAAAGGCGGTCATCGGGCTGCCGTCATAGCTGCGCATGGACATGCAATAGGTGCCCGCATCAAGGTTTGTTTCCGCGCGTGATGCACCGTTGCCACCGCTGTCATCATCCGACAGGATCACACCGCCGTTGGCGTCCAGCAAATCAATGATCGGATCACCGGCGCCACGGCCTGCGGCCTCGACCCGGACATCAGTGGGTGCGGACAGGGTGAAAAGCGAAACATATTCGTTGCCCCCCAGAACCAGCGCCATCTGTTCCTGATAGGTGTCGGCTGTGGTGATGTCTGATGTGGCCTCGTCCCCGCCGATCCAGATGCCACTATCACCAAAGCCCCCGCAGATATTGGCCTGCGCTAGCGCAGGCGACGCGGCACCAAGCAAAAGCGCTGCCAGAGTTGTTGATTTCAAATTGAGTGAGGTCATAAAAAGGTATCCTTTGCCTTTGCGGATCAAGATCTGGCGTAAGCGTAACGCGGCGGTGGCCTGGTTGGCTAGCCCAGATGCGTCAAACTACTGAAAACCTGACCTGATCCTAACGCGCACCGAAACGAAAAAGGCCGCGCCCAATGCTGGGTCGCGGCCTTTTCAAATTGCTGTCGCTTGGTTTAGCCTTGGCGGGCTTTGAACCGGCGTTGCGTCTTGTTGATCACATAGACGCGGCCCTTACGGCGCACGATGCGGCAATCGCGGTGGCGCTGCTTGAGCGAGCGGAGGGAGTTACGTACCTTCATGGGTTCGTTTCCTATCTGTCGCGGCGCGCGAATTGCGCCTTGGGGTTGCTGTTCAGGCCCGAAAGCCCGGTGAATTCATGGTGGACGATACTGGGATCGAACCAGTGACCCCTTCGATGTCAACGAAGTGCTCTACCGCTGAGCTAATCATCCATGTCGTCTGCGCCCGCCTGCATCCCATAACGAAATAGGACGCGGGGCGAACCGCGTCAGTCGTGCGGTCTATAAAAGGAGTCGGGAGAGGGATCAAGGGCTTTTGGTAATTTCACAAAACACGCTATCTAGGGGATAGAAAGGACGTCATTTTGCACTCCAGCGCCTATCATCTGACACGCCCGACAGAGCGCACGACAAGCGTTGTCTTTGCCTCACCCCACAGCGGGCGGCACTATCCAGAGGCGTTCTTACGCAAGGCCGTGCTCAATGCAAGTCAGATCCGTTCATCCGAGGATGCCTATGTTGACCAGCTCTTTTCTGCCGTGCCAGAGCATGGCGCGCCGCTTTTGACGGCCCGCGCACCGCGCGCCTATCTTGACTTGAACCGCGGCCCGGATGAGTTGGATTCAGCCCTGATCGAGGGCGTGCGCCGCAGTGCTCACAACCCGCGCATTGCCAGTGGTCTGGGTGTGATCCCCCGCGTCGTGGCCAATGGCCGCCAGATTTATCGAGGCAAGTTGAGCCTGACCGAGGCGCACCAGCGCATCGCGCGATATTGGCGCCCCTATCATGACCAACTGCAAACACTGCTGGATGAAAGCAACAACGCCTTTGGTGAGGCGATCCTGATTGACTGTCATTCAATGCCCCATGAAGCGCTTGAGAATGTCGGCCCACCCGGTGCGGCCCGCCCTGACGTTGTCTTGGGTGATCGTTTCGGGGCAACGGCAGCGGGATCAATCGTCGAACAGGTCGAGGCTGCTTTTGCCAGTGCCGGGCTGCGGGTCGCCCGCAACATGCCCTTCGCCGGTGCCTTTATCACGCAACATTATGGGCGGCCCTCGCGCGGTCAGCACGCCATTCAGGTCGAGATTGACCGCGCACTTTATATGAACGAACGGACCCTTGAACTGAGCAGTGACTTTGATGCCTTCAAATCTGCCCTCACAAGCGTGATTGCCGAAATCGCCCAAATCGGTGCTGCAAGCGATCAAAAGATGGCAGCGGAATAGCGACCGTCGGCTGGGGTTCTTCCCGGCGCTCGCGCGCCTCAGGACAAGCGTCGTCCCTTCATCTGGTCAAGCTGTTCCCCAAAGCCGTCTGCATCCATTCCTTCAGACAACGCGCGCCGGAACAATGCAGCAGGCGTTTCCGGTGCAAGCCCATTTGTTGGCGGGTCACGATCCAGATTGGTCGGGAAGGAATACCCCTCTGCGGTGGCCGCAATCGCGGCGGAAAGCTCGGCTGTGCTCAATCTGCCTGCCTTTTTGGCACTCATAGCGTGGGGCAGCAGCAGTTTGCACATTTTGTCCCGGTCAATCGTTTCCATGGCGCGGCCGAATGCCGACGACACCTGTAGCAGATTGGCAAATCGGTGAATGTCCGTGCTCGTGTTTGCACCTGCGGCATGAAACAGGGCTGGATTGAAAAATACGGTGTCGCCTTTGGCGAGGGGCAGTTGCACATAGCGGTCCTCGAATACCGCGCGGAAGTCATCCCTGCGCCATGCGGCATAGCCGGGGCGATAGGCCTGCGAGAATGGCAGCAATTTTGTCGGCCCACTGTCCAAAGGCATGTCGCAATGCGCAACCGCACCCTGCAACGTCAGAATAGGTGACACATCATGCACATGGGCCGGATAGGACGCGCTGATGGCAGCCGTTTGAAAGCCCAGATGGTAGTCGCGATGCGCCTGTTGGGCCGCCCCGCCGGGATGCACAAGGTTTACCTGCGCTGTCATCTGGTAGTTCGGGCCAAGCCATGCTTCGCAGATCGCCGCGATGGCGGTGTTGGCGAAGTAGTTCAGAAACACCTCGGGCGATGCTTCACAAAGTTTTTGCAACGCGTTCCAGACCCGATCATTGGCCCCGGACGCCGCAAAATGATCTGCTCCGCCTGCTGCACCTGCCTTTTCATCTGCAATAATGTCTTCATAAACACGCGTCGCAGCATCCAACACGGTCGTGTCAGTGTAGGTATTCTTGAGCGCCAGAACCCCGGCGCCGCTATGCAGCACACGCGTCCATTCCGCCATGATCTCGCGGCGGGTCCCGTCCTCTTCCAGCGCAGGGCGCAGTGTGGACATGTCGTAGACCGGGATGTTTTGCTCGATTGCTGCTGCGTATGGCACCTGTTCGGCACCCGTGGTCTGGTCGATCAATGCTGTGAACGCCTGCAGGTCGCAGCTGTCCGGGTCATAGTAGCCGTGAGTGCTTTCAGCGCTGTCTTTCATATCCATTCCTCCTGTTCTGAAAACCAGCATAGCGGAGCCAAGATTGCATTGTGGTATGAAACCCATCAAAAACACATCAAATGACACATCGCTTTCCAATCAAAGAGATTGCCCGGCAAGCGGGATTGGGCACGGCCACAGTTGATCGAGTTCTCAATGGTCGGGCTCATGTGAGCCCGCAAACAAAGTTACGTGTGACGGCCGCGATTGAGGAACTGACCGCACAAGAGGCCCAGCTTGCGGCACGCGGCAGGCGTTTGTTCTTTGATTTTGTGGTGGAAGCGCCAAACCGTTTCAGCCGCGAAGTCAAAGCAGCGGCTGAGGCCGTTTTGCCTCAGATAGGAAAGGCCGTCTGTCGCCCGCGATTTGTACAGCAGGAGATCATGCATGACGACGAGGTTGTGAGCACCCTCGCGCGGATCATGAAGCGCGGCAGTCATGGAGTGTGCCTGAAAGCGCGCGACACGTCCAAAATCAGAGAGGCCGTGAACACGCTGACCGCAGCCAAAATACCCGTCGTGACGCTTGTCACAGATATCGGTGGAACTGATCACCTAACCTATGTGGGCATGGACAACGCCAGTGCAGGGCGCACGGCGGCCTACCTGATCAGCAAAACGGTCAGCAACACCCCCGGAGCGGTCTTGGCGACGCGCAGCCAAGAAGGCTTTCTGGGCGAAAAAGAGCGCGAGACCGCTTTTGTTTCAGCATTGCGAAGCCAATGCCCACAGCTGCATGTCGTGGCCGTACAGGGTGGCGGGGGAATTGATCATGATACATCGCGCCTATTGTCACATGCGTTGAAGGGCATAAGTGATCTGTGCGCTGTCTATTCGATGGGCGGCGGCAATCGGTCGATCCTGAATGCGCTTGCGGATCAGGGCCTGAAACCAGAAATATTTGTGGCCCATGATCTGGATTGGGAAAACCGACAACTGATCCTTGAAGGACGGCTGGATTTCATTCTGCATCATGATTTGCAGATGAACATCCGCAATGCCTTTGGCGCGTTCCTATCGTACCACGGGCTGTCAAACGATCAGGCCGAAACGCCACTCTCCACAGCGCAGGTGCTGACGCCGGAGAATGTTCCGGCGTTCAGACGGCACGTCTAACTTGTCATCTCAGAGGCCAGGAACGCCTCGGGATCATCCACTTCAACCAGCCGTTTGCGTTCGATATGCCAGAACCGGTTGCCCACGTTGCGCAGGAAGCTCCGGTCGTGGCTGACCAGCAGGCAGGTAGCGCCGTGGTTGATCAACTCATCCTCTAGCGCTTCCTGGCCTTCGATATCCAAATGGTTCGTCGGTTCGTCCAACAGGTAGAAATTTGGCTGTTGCAGTCGCAGGATCAGCATCGCCAGCCGGGCCTTCTGCCCGCCCGACAGCGCCCCGATCCGGGTGTCCTGCATCTGGATATTGACGCCAGCGCCCGCCAGCAACCCACGCGCGCGTTGATCGCCCATGTCATGCTGGCCTGCAACAGCCGTCATAGGCGTATCTGCATCATCCAATTGACTGAGGTGTTGATCGGAATAGCCCATTGCGACCGTCGGTGCGGTCTTGATCCCGATGGCCTCACTGGTGACAGCCCGGTGGATCATCTTGACCAAACGGGTTTTGCCAGTGCCATTGGTGCCCAGCAAAACAACCCGATCCCCCTGACCGATCCATTTTTTGCCGGTGGTATACAGCAACCGACCGTCCGGTGTTTCAACCCCCACATCATCCAGCGCGATCAGTGCCTTGGCATGGGTGCCGCTGTTGGTCAGCCTGATGTCGCCTGCGCCGCGTTCACTATGGGCCGGCTTGGCCGCGGCCTCGATCTTGGCGGCGCGTTCGCTTAGCTGTTTGGTTTTGTTGATCAACAGATCAGAGCCAGAGTTGATCCCGATGTTCTTGAGCTTTGCAGCTTGTTTGCGCAACTGTTGCGCTTTGTTGAGGTCATTGGCGAAACGGCGTTCGTCGGCGGCGTCTGCTTCCGCCAATGACGCGCGGGCCTTGGTAAAGGGCAGTTGGAACACGCGTGATCGTTCTGCGCGCAGGAAAAGCGTGCGATTGGTGGTGGCGTCCAGAAATGCACGGTCATGGCTGGTGATGATCACAGGTGTGTCGCGGGGCAGGGCGCCTAGCCAATCTTGCAATAGCCCTATGCGGTGCAGATCAAGGTGGTTGGTTGGCTCATCCAGCAGAAGGATGTCGGGTTCGTTGATCCACGCCGCTGCCAGAAGTGCTGTGCGTTGCCAGCCGCCGCTCAGTTCATTCAACGGCTTTTGTTGCAATTCATATGGTACCTTAAGGTCGTCCAGCACGACATCGACCCGCCAGCTTTCATAGTCGACCTGTTCTTGCGGGAGGGCGGCAAGCACCATGTCATAAAGGGTTTGGCCCAGCGCTGTGTCCGTCACATATTGTTCCACATATCCAACGCGCAAACCCCGCGCGCGGGTGATGTCGCCGGTGGTATGTTCAAACGTGTCGGCGATGCAGCCCATCAACGTGGATTTGCCCCGCCCGTTGGCAGCGACAAGCCCGATGCGGTCGCCCTTGGAAATGGTGAGATTGAGGTCGGTAAAAAGCGGATCGCCCAGCGTCACGCCAAGGGCATTAATATTGATGATGGTCATAAGAGGTCTCAGTCAAACAGAGATGGTGCCGCAAAGGCGGCGTTTGGGCAGATCGTGGACTGATCAGCCCTGCAAACGGATTTACAGGGCGGAACGGGGACCATGCTGAAGGCGACGGGTGATGCGCATGCTCAGCACTGTCCTCCTATTGTTGTGTGTGACCATGAATGAACCGTAAGGGCCGCATGTAAGGTGGGTCAAGACCCACCTTACCCTTATCGCAGGGCCCGCCCTTTGATGATTGCATCTTTGCCAAACTTCGCGCGGATCTTGTCGGCGGCCTGTTCAGCCTTGGCCCGCTTTTGTGCGCCTGGATCCAGCAGGTCACCCTCGCGGTCGGCGTTTGCGTCCGATGAGATGTCAGACAGGCCGACGCCCAAAAGTCGGAAAGGCCCGCGCCCACTGACCTGATCAAACAATCCGCGCGCTGTCCGATAAACTGTGTCAGCGATCTGGGTCGGGTGATGCAGGCTTTGCCGTTTTGAAATCAGTTTGAAGTCAGACGTCTTCAGTTTCAGCGTCACCACCCGCCCTGCTTTATCCTTGGCCTTAGCGCGCGCACTGACCTTTTCGGCCATGCGCCACAGGTGACCATCAAGGATGTCCACATCGCCGGTATCTTCGTTGAACGTCGTTTCGTTTGACAGGGTCTTCACCGGGTCATGCGGCGTAATACGGCGCCCGTCTTCGCCACGCGCCAGACTGTACAATCGCTCGCCCATACCGCCAAAACGGTCGTGCAGGTCGCGCCTGTCCCAACGCAGAAGGTCATCAAAGGTGCGAATGCCTGCACTATTAAGGCTGTTTTGTGCGGCTGGGCCTATCCCCCAGATTAACCGCACGGGTTTGGGGCGTAGGAAAGCGGTCGTTTCTCCCTTTCCGATGATAGAAAAGCCGCGTGGTTTGTCGAGATCCGAGGCGACTTTGGCGAGGAACTTGTTGTGCGACAGCCCGATAGAGCCAGTGAGCCCCAATTCATCCTTCATCCTTTTGATGAGCCGTGCCAGCATCACCGCAGGTGGAGCGTGGTGCAGACGTTCTGTTCCAGTGAGGTCCATGAACGCCTCGTCCAGTGACAGCGGTTCGACGATGGGTGTGAGCTCATCCATCATCGCGCGAATTGCTTTGGAGGCCTCCACATAGGCATCGAAATCTGGGCGCACAACAACGGCGTCCGGGCAAAGCTTGAGTGCTTTGAACATCGGCATTGCTGATTTCACACCCTTGATCCGCGCCACATAACATGCCGTGGACACTACACCGCGCCTACCGCCCCCGATAATCACGGGTTTATCCGCCAGATCTGGATTGTCGCGCTTGGCCACGGAGGCATAGAAAGCATCGCAATCCATATAGGCGATGCTAAGGTCAAAGAGTTCAGGATGCCGGGTTACGCGCGGGCTACGACATTTGGGACAGCGGGTTTCGCTGTCAAAGGTGGTGAGGCAATCGCGGCAGATGGCTGGCATGGCACTAAGATATGTGTCGCTGGCCGGGGGCACAACTGACAAGCGTCTGAGTGACGTAGCTGGGGCAGGATCATCTGGCGAGGTTTGCTTGGGCAAGATGATGAGGGGTTGTCAGGTATGGAAGGGCCGCATGATGGCGCAAAGGTCGCGTTGTTTTTGGGCGATCAAATGCTGAGTATTCTGCGCGATGATTTCGACCACATCCCCTATCCCAATTTATGGGACCTGCCCGGCGGCGCGCGTGACACCGGTGAAACTCCGTTTGAAACGGTGGCCCGCGAGGTCGAAGAGGAAATTGGGCTGATCCTGCCAGCGTCCGCCGTACATTGGCAAAGTGCGTTTCCTGCCAATTTTGCGCCGGGCAAGTGGGTGGCGTTCTTTGTGGCGCGATTGCCCACAGAGGCCGCGCAGGATGTCGTGTTTGGCGATGAAGGCCAGCGTTGGGCGCTTTTCGATCTGGATGCCTTTTTGGCTCTACCCAATCGTGTGCCGTCCTATGGGAAGCGTTTGCACGTTTGGCAAAGCGAAACAGGCGGGTTTGCGTTCTAAATCACTCGGATTTTGCGTGTTCTTACGTGACATACACATCCCCGAGAATTTAGTTGCTTTGTCTCGCAATCTGTCTATGAAGTTTCCAATAGGAAACACACCGACCGGGAGAGAACGGTCAGGTCCGTCGCCGAAGGAGCAACCGCCCCGGTCACTCTCAGGCAAAAGGACCGGTTGGGGTGCAACACGCCGAAGAGTGACCTTTGATGGTCCGCCGAAGGAGCAAGCCTGCTTAACCGGGCGAATCTCTCAGGTACAACAGACGGTGGGGGCATATGGTAGGAGACTTACCATGCCTACAATTGCTGTTCTTGGTGCCGGGATCACCGGTGTGACCACCGCTTATTCACTCTACGTTCGCGGCTTTGACGTGACGGTTTATGACCGGCAGCGTTATGCCGGAATGGAAACCAGTTTCGCCAACGGTGGCCAGTTGAGCGCGTCCAACGCTGAGGTGTGGAACCAATGGTCAACTGTCCTGAAGGGCATCAAGTGGATGTTCGAGGGCGAAGCGCCCTTGTTCGTGAACCCGCGTCCGGGCTGGCACAAGGTCAGTTGGATGACAGAGTTTCTGGCCAATATTCCCCGCTACAAGACCAACACCACCAAAACTGCCGCTATGGCCGTTGCCGCCCGTGCCGGTCTGGCCGAGATGGCGGAAAAGTCAGGCGTTGATTTTGATTTCAGCCCGGCCGGTATCCTGCATTTCTACAAGTCCGAGAAGGACCTCAAGCACGCGCGCATGGTTAACGGCTTACTTGCCGAAGGCGGGCTGGAGCGGCGCGAGCTGTCGGTTGAAGAAGTAATGGAGCGCGAACCAACGTTGCACGGCGATATCATTGGTGGCTTCTGGACTGAAAGTGACAGCACCGGCGACATTCACAAGTTTACCATCGGTTTGGCCGATTGGCTGAAGAAACAGGGTGTTGCGTTCAAACTGGGCGCCCCTGTCACCGATTTGCATGTGCGTGATGATGGTGTTCACGTCGAATGTGGTCAGGAAGAGCGCTATGACGGCATTGTGGTCTCTGCCGGTGTAGCCAGCCGCAAGTTTGCGCAGATGCTGGGCGACAGGGTGAATGTCTATCCTGTCAAAGGTTATTCTATCACTGTGAACCTTGATGATGAGGTCAGTCAGGCTGCTGCACCAACAACCTCATTGCTGGACGACAAGGCCAAGATCGTTTCGTCCCGTTTGGGCAAGAATCGGTTTCGGATTGCGGGCACGGCGGAATTCAACGGAGAAAACCGCGATATCCTTGAACGCCGAGTGCGTCCGCTGATCGGCTGGTGCGAAGAGCACTTCCCCGATGTCTCTACGGAAAACTGCGTGCCATGGGCCGGATTGCGCCCGATGATGCCGAATATGATGCCACGTGTGGGGCCGGGCAAAAATGATCGGGTCTTCTACAATACAGGCCACGGGCACCTTGGTTGGACGCTCAGCCCGGCTACGGCAGATACAATCGGCGCGGTTGTCACAGCACGCTACAAATCGAATGGTATACAGTAGCATACATTGAAATCGAACCGAATCGTGCCTATCTGTCCGTCATAACAAAAGAGGGATAGATATATGCCAATTGAAGAAATGTTTTCCGAATTCCTTGGCCAGAATGTGCTTTATCTGCTGCTGGCGGTGTTCATCGTCGTCTGTATTCTGGCCGGTGTTCGGATCGTGCCGCAGTCTGAAAAATTCGTCGTGGAACGCCTTGGGCGTTTGCGGTCGGTGCTTGGGCCGGGGATCAACTTTATCGTGCCATTTCTGGACCGTGTCCGGCACAAAGTTTCGATCCTTGAGCGTCAGTTGCCGTCGATGAATCAGGACGCGATTACATCGGACAACGTGCTGGTGCAAGTCGAAACATCCGTATTTTACCGGATTATCGAGCCTGAAAAGACCGTTTACCGTATCCGCGACGTCGACGGTGCGATCTCAACCACAGTTGCCGGTATTGTCCGTTCCGAAATTGGCCGGATGGAGCTGGATCAGGTGCAGGCGAACCGCTCGAACCTGATTGAGGCTGTGCGTACGCAAGTCGCCCAGCAAGTCGACGACTGGGGTATCGAAGTGACGCGCGCCGAGATTTTGGACGTGAACCTGGACCAAGCCACACGTGAGGCCATGCTACAGCAACTGAACGCGGAACGTGCGCGTCGTGCGCAAGTGACCGAGGCCGAAGGTCAAAAACGGGCCGTTGAGCTGCAATCAGATGCAGAGCTTTATGCCGCTGAGCAGGACGCCAAGGCCCGTCGTGTGCTGGCTGATGCTGAAGCCTACGCGACCCAGGTGGTTGCCGTGGCGATTGCCGAAAACGGCCTTGAGGCTGCGCAGTATCAGGTCGCGCTCAAGCAGGTTGAGGCGCTCAATAAGCTGGGCGAAGGTCAAGGCAGCCAGACGGTTGTGCTGCCCGCGAATGCGGTTGATGCCTTTGCCAATGCATTCACAATGCTGAAAGGACGTGGATAATGCCACTTTGGACCGAATGGTGGGTTTGGATGTCCGGGGCGCTGATCCTCGCAACGCTTGAGGTGTTGGTCCCCGGCTATATCTTCCTTGGCTTTGCCATTGGTGCTGCCATGGTTGGATTTCTGACCCTCTTTGGGATCTCGGCCAGTGGTCTGGCGCTGACCCTCGTGATCTTCGCGATCTTCTCGCTGATCTCATATCTGGTGATGCGAAAGGTCTTTGGCCTGCGCACTGGGCAGGTCAAGATTTGGGACACGGATGTAAACGACTAAGCGCCATCCCACCGGGAAAGTTAAAGAGCCCCCAGCCCTAGCGGTTGGGGGTTTTTGCTTGTGGAGAGGCCAGTTCAGCCTGAATTTCCAAAGCCGCCTTACGCGGGTCGGGGGACTTCCAAATCGGGCGGCCCACGACCACATGATCGGCCCCGTTTGCGATGGCCTGTGCCGGTGTCATCACCCGTTTCTGATCACCCAAATCGGCCCCTGCCGGGCGCACACCGGGTGTAACAATCAGCTTGCCGTCAGCTTCGGGCAATGCGCGGATCAAGGCGGCCTCTTGCGGTGAGGCGATCACCCCGTCAGCCCCATTGGACAAGGCGATGCCTGCGCGTTCCTGCACAAGGTTGGCCACGTCACCTGCTTTGATACACGACGCATCCAGATCATCCCGATCCAGCGATGTCAGGATCGTCACAGCAAGGATTTTCATGTCGGACCCGCCAGCCCCTTCACGGGCGGCGCGCACCACATGCGGGTCGCCATGGACTGTCAGAAAATCCAGATCAAACTGCGCCACACCGCGCACGGCTGCCTCGACCGTTGCACCGATATCAAAGAACTTCATATCAAGGAAAATGCGTTTGCCGTGTTCCTGCTTCAGCTCATTGGCCAGCGCCAGACCACCCCCTGTCAGCATGCCCAGACCGATCTTGTAGAAACTGACCGTTTCGCCAAGCGTCTTTGCCAATTCCAGCCCGTCAAGGACATTGGGCACATCCATGGCCACGATCAAACGGTCATCAGACATGGGGAAGCTCCTTATTGTGATTGGACGCGGTCTAGCGACTGGCCGGGTGTTGTGCAATCACGCTATGCTGAAGCGATGGATATGATGGCCGTGTTTCAGAACTGGGATGGGAAAACCGTGGCCGACCTGCGCGGCATTGCGGATCAGCTTGCCCCAAACGATTATCCCGCGTTGCTCTGTGCTTGTCGAAGCGCTGATCCGGTCATTGCCCGTGCTGCAAGCTGGGTGCTGAAAGCAGCCTATGAGGATGGGGCCGAAGTCGCCTTTCCCGCCGATGTGCTGGCTGGAAAGCCCCATTGGGAAATTGCACTACATCTACTGCAATCCATTCAGCACTGCGCGGTTGATATGCCACCCGAGATTGTTCGGCCCTATCTGACGCATCAAAAGCCAATGATCCGCGCTTGGGCGTTAGATGCTGCTGTGCGACTTGGCGCACCTGATGCGCTGGTGCTCTTGCGGGTCGCTGCTGATGATCCGGCAGCGTCGGTCCGTGCCCGCGCGCGCAACCTGCTCAAAAAGCAATGACGCACCTCTCCCGGGGATGCGCCATTGCGCCGACGATCATTGTAACCAAAGATGACCATCGGGTCTCGTGAGCGGAGGTAAGGCCCCGCTGGAGGAAGGGCCACTCTCCGCCATAAACTTGGCAGAGCCAGCGTTTTGATGCGCGGGGAAAGAACACACCGCTCTCCCCCCAAAGTAAAAGTCGCAAACCAAGACTTGCGAGACCTGCCTCGCGTTCCCATCTATATGCCAAGGCCCAAACAGGGTGTGCTGCATAGCGGGCACCACAAAATCCGGGCGCTTAACAAAGGAGAGACCCATGAACTTAGACAAGTTCACAGAGCGGTCGCGCGGTTTCGTACAAGCCGCCCAAACGATCGCCATGCGCGAAAGCCACCAGCGGCTCGCGCCCGAACACCTGCTCAAAGCACTGTTGGATGATGACGAGGGGTTGGCCTCCAACCTGATCACCCGTGCGGGCGGGAACGCAGGGGCTGTGTTGGCCGCTGTTGATGCAAGCCTTGCCAAGATACCGCAGGTGTCGGGCGAGGGCGCTCAGGTATACCTTGATAACGTCACGGCCAAAGTTGTGGACGAGGCTGAAAAGATTGCCAAGAAAGCAGGCGACAGTTTTGTGCCGGTCGAGCGTTTGCTAACAGCGCTGGCATTGGTGAAATCCAAGGCAAAGGACGCCTTGGATGCAGGGGGCGTCAAGCCGCAGGCTTTGAATGCCGCGATCAATGACATCCGCAAAGGCCGTACTGCTGATAGTGCATCCGCCGAGGATAGTTTCGAGGCGCTGGCCAAATACGCCCGCGACCTGACCGAAGCTGCCGAGCAAGGCAAGATCGACCCGATCATCGGCCGCGACGAAGAGATTCGTCGCGCAATGCAGGTGTTGTCGCGTCGGACCAAGAACAACCCCGTTCTGATCGGTGAACCGGGCGTGGGTAAGACAGCGATAGCGGAGGGTTTGGCCCTGCGCATCATAGACGGCGATGTGCCTGAGAGTTTGCGCAACAAGAAGTTGATGGCGCTCGATATGGGTGCACTGATCGCTGGCGCAAAGTATCGCGGTGAGTTTGAGGAACGCCTGAAAGCGGTCCTGAAAGAGATAGAGGCCGCTGCTGGCGAAATAATCTTGTTCATTGATGAAATGCATACCCTTGTGGGTGCCGGTAAGGCCGATGGTGCGATGGATGCGGCCAACTTGATTAAACCAGCACTTGCACGGGGCGAGTTGCACTGTGTGGGTGCCACGACGCTTGATGAATACCGCAAGTATGTTGAAAAAGATGCGGCTTTGGCCCGCCGCTTCCAGCCATTGATGGTTGAGGAACCAACAGTCACCGATACGGTCAGCATCTTGCGCGGCATCAAAGAGAAGTACGAGCTTCACCACGGTGTGCGTATTTCCGACAACGCGCTGGTCTCTGCAGCGACACTTTCGCACCGCTACATCACAGACCGTTTTCTGCCTGACAAAGCCATCGACCTGATGGACGAGGCGGCGAGTCGCCTGCGCATGGAAGTGGACAGCAAGCCGGAAGAGCTCGATGCGTTGGATCGTCAAATCCTGCAACTGCAGATCGAATCCGAGGCGTTGAAGAAAGAAGACGACAAGGCCTCCAAGGATCGTTTGGAGAAGTTGGAGAAAGAGCTCGCCGACCTGCAAGATCGCGCGTCCGAGATGACCGCGAAATGGCAGGCCGAACGGGACAAGCTGGAATGCACGCGCGACGTGAAGGAACGGCTGGACCGTGCTCGGGCCGAATTGGACATCGCCAAGCGTGAAGGCAATCTCGCGAAAGCGGGAGAACTATCTTACGGTGTGATCCCGGAGTTGGAGCGTCTGGTTGCGCAAGTCGAAGAAGGCGACGGCGACCTGATGGTCGAAGAGGCCGTGCGGCCAGAGCAGATCGCCGAAGTCGTCGAGCGGTGGACGGGTATCCCGACCTCCAAAATGCTCGAAGGCGAACGCGACAAGCTGCTGCGTATGGAAGAAGAACTGGGCAAGCGTGTTATAGGTCAAAAGCCCGCTGTGCGGTCTGTCGCCAACGCCGTACGCCGTGCGCGCGCTGGGCTGAATGATGAGAACCGGCCTTTGGGCTCGTTCCTGTTCCTCGGCCCAACCGGCGTGGGTAAGACCGAGCTGACGAAAGCGGTCGCCGACTATCTCTTTGACGACGACGCAGCAATGGTCCGCATCGACATGTCCGAGTTCATGGAGAAACACGCCGTTGCCCGGCTGATCGGCGCACCTCCGGGTTATGTTGGTTATGATGAGGGCGGTGTGTTGACCGAAGCGGTGCGCCGTCGTCCTTATCAGGTGGTGCTTTTCGACGAAGTTGAAAAGGCGCATCCGGATGTGTTCAACGTTTTGCTGCAGGTACTTGATGATGGTGTGCTGACCGATGGTCAGGGCCGCACAGTGGACTTCAAGCAAACGCTGATCATCCTGACGTCAAACCTTGGCGCGCAGGCGCTGAGCCAACTGCCTGATGGTGCCGATGCGAACGAGGCCAAGCGCGATGTGATGGACGCTGTCCGTGCGCACTTCCGGCCAGAGTTCCTGAACCGTCTGGATGAAACTGTCATCTTCGACCGTCTGGCACGCGAAGACATGGCCGGGATCGTGACGATCCAGCTGGGGCTGCTTGCAAAACGGCTGGCAGGCCGGAACATCCAGCTTGATCTGGATGATGCTGCGCTCAAATGGTTGGCCGATGAAGGCTATGATCCGGTGTTTGGTGCAAGGCCGCTCAAGCGGGTGATCCAACGCGCGCTGCAAGATCAGCTCGCCGAGATGATCCTCGCTGGTGACGTCATGGACGGCGACACGATTAACGTGAGTGCCGGCGTTGATGGGCTGTTGGTGGGTGACAGGGTGTCGTCCAGCAATAGACAACCGCCAGAGGACGCGGTGGTTCATTAGAATGGAATGGGGCGCTTTTGGGCGCCCCTTTTCTTATCACCTTCCAGTTTCTCATGTGCGAAACTGCGGACTATGCCTGTGTGGCGCCTTTGTGCTTTGATCTGATCAAAGCAGTGAAAGGAAGCCATATGACACCGTCCAAAGTCGCCAGCCTCAGCCAACTTCCTGATCGCAATCCACAATACGCGTTGGTTGGCGAGGTCGATCTGGTTGTCGTGCGTTTCGATGATGAGATTTCTGTCTTCTATGGGCGATGCCTGCACCGGGGCGCGCTGATGTCGGACGGGTTTGTGCGAGGCAAGGATCTGATTTGCGGGGTGCATAACTGGGACTACCGGCTTGATACCGGGGTGTCGGCCTATAACAATGAAGAGGTCTTGCCCAAGTTCAAGTCATGGGTCGAGGGCGACGATATTCTTGTCGACGCCAAAGAAGTTGCCGCCTGGGCAGAAGACAATCCACAGCCTTACAATCGCGATGCTTACATGGGCCTTTACGCCGACCATTCCGGCGGGGCGGCCGAGGAACCTTATACCAAGCTGATCCAGCAATACGCCCGTGATGGTCTGTCCAAAACCGGACATCACGGCAAGGTGGATGCAATGGGTGTACCGCGTGATGAGTTGCCGGATTGGGATGATATTCAGCTGCTGACGGCGCAACTGCACAAAGCACCGTTACTGGATGGCGATCCAGTGGGAACGGATGTTGTGATCGGGCCGAATGCGCAGAAACCGCTGCGCCTCGAAATCCCGCTTTTTGTGTCGGACATGTCGTTTGGTGCACTATCAGAACCGGCTAAAGTTGCCCTCGCCATGGGGGCCGAGATGGCGGGCACAGGCATTTGTTCCGGCGAAGGCGGGATGCTGCCAGAAGAGCAGGCGGCCAACAGTCGCTATTTCTATGAGCTGGCGTCAGGCCGATTTGGGTTCGATTGGGAAAAGCTGGATAAGGTTCAAGCGTTCCATTTCAAAGGTGGGCAAGGCGCCAAGACCGGCACTGGCGGGCATTTGCCGGGGCATAAGGTGAAAGGCAAGATTGCCGAAGTGCGTGGCCTTGATGAAGGGCAGGACGCGATCTCGCCCCCACGTTTCCCAGAGTGGACCAAACCCGATCAGATCAAAGCATTTGCTGATGAGGTGCGCAACCGGACCGGCGGCATTCCCATCGGTTACAAACTCTCAGCCCAGCATATCGAAAAGGACATTGATGCTGCCCTCGCTGTCGGCGTCGATTATGTGATCCTTGATGGGCGCGGTGGCGGCACCGGTGCTGCGCCGATCATCTTCCGCGACAATATCTCGGTCCCCACGATCCCAGCGCTGGCACGGGCGCGGCGGCATCTCGATACATTGGGGCGGCAGGACGTGTCACTGGTGATCACGGGCGGGCTGCGCAAGCCGGCTGACTTTATCAAGGCGCTGGCGATGGGGGCGGATGCGATTGCGGTGTCGAATGCCGCGATGCAGGCGATTGGTTGTATCGCGATGCGGGCCTGCCATACAAACAACTGCCCTGTCGGGATTGCCTCGCAACGGCCGGAACTGGCGAGCCGGGTCATTGTTGAAAACTCAGCCAAGCAACTCGCAAATTTCTTTGAGGCGAGCGTAGAGTTGATGCAGGTGATGGCGCGCGCTTGTGGACACGATCATCTGTCCCAATTCAATGCCGCAGACCTGACCACATGGAAACGCGACATGGCGGACCTGTCTGGGGTGCAGTTCGGCGGGCTTGCCCCCGTTTAGGGTTCGTCTTGCGCCGGGCAGTTGCCGTTTGACTTGGCACCGGGCGCCCCCGAAACTTGCCAGACATAACCGCAAGGCAAAGAGGTTCACCGATGTCAGACACCGTTTTCAAAATCCTCGTCGGTACCTTGGGGGCTGTCTTCGCTTTGGTCTTCTGCATTGTTGTGGTGCCTGCGCTGTTGCAGAGCAGGGATATCGTCGGTGCCATTGCAGCGGGTTTCGTCAATCCGTTCTCAACCGGGTATTCGCTTGATGCCATCATATGTGCGGCCATTCTGATCGTCTGGATCATTTACGAAAAGAGTGCGCTGAACATCCGTCATGGGTGGATCGCGATCACGCTCTGCGCGGTTCCCGGTGTAGCAACCGCATTTGCGGTCTATCTTCTGATACGGTTCAAGCAGGTTGCATCCAGGTAGCGGCCAGGCCATGCAAGAAAACCCCGGCGCTGGGCCGGGGCTTTCGGATCAAACCTGATGCAAAGGTTTAGCTAGACGGCAGGATCACAGCGTCGATGACGTGGATCACGCCGTTGGATGCTTCGATGTCGGCAGCCACGACGTTTGCACCATCAACCATCACACCACCTTCGGTCATGATTGTGACGTCAGCACCGTTCACGGTTGTAGCCATCATTTCATTGCTCAGATCCGTGGACATCACTTTGCCCGGCACGACATGGTAAGTCAGAATCGCAGCTAGCGCTTCTGGATCGGCCAAAAGCCCCTCAACAGTGCCCGCGGGCAGTGCGGCAAAGGCGTCATCTGTTGGGGCGAACACTGTGAAAGGACCGTCGCCTTTCAGCGTGTCAACAAGACCGGCGGCTTCAACAGCGGCCACCAGCGTTGTGAATGTGCCTGCTTCAACGGCTGTATCCACGATATCTTTGGAGTGGCCACCCGCAAATGTGGATGTTGTAAGTGCGGCGGTTGTTGCGAGTGCGACAAAAGTTCTGCGTAGCATTGGTAGTCTCCCAGATTTTGAATGTGCCATCATGTTTGGCAATGTGATTTCTACGAAGGGGCTGGCGTGTGGATCACCGGGAGAATCCGCCGACGCAACTTGACGGTCTTGCAATCACGCCTAAGCCACGAGGATTTCGCGTTTCCAGTCACAGCTGCGTGAGTCTTCGTGATTGATCCGCCCTATTTTTGGAACATTTCAATGTTCTGGCGGCATCGTGAGACATCTTTCAGGCGTTCTCACCTATATGATTTTCAGAATCGAAAAGAACGGAGACCCAAATGGCATATCGCTGGACCAACGACCTGACACAGGCCGACATCACGCCCAAGGCGGCCTACCTGAACCGCCGCCAGATATTGGCAGGCACTATTGGTCTTGGCGCCATTGGTCTGGCAGGGCGTGCGAATGCGCAGGAGCTTGAAGCGAACACGCTGGAAGAGATCACCAGCTATAACAACTTCTACGAGTTCGGCACCGGCAAGAGTGATCCCGCACAAAACGCGCATCAACTGGTGACATCGCCGTGGTCCATCAAAGTGGACGGTATGGTGGATAACCCCGGTGATTATGCCTTGGACGATCTCTTGGCGGGATTGTCCGTCGAAGATCGCCTTTATCGTTTCCGTTGTGTCGAAGCCTGGTCGATGGTCATTCCGTGGAACGGGATTGAGCTAGCCGATATCCTCAACAAGGTTGGCGTGCAGTCGGGTGCTAAATATGTAGCCTTCGAAACTGTTGTGCAGCCAGAGAACATGATCGGCGTGCAGCGCCGCGTGCTGGACTTCCCTTATGTCGAAGGTCTGCGTCTGGACGAGGCGATGCATCCGCTGACCATCATGGCGACTGGCCTCTATGATGAACCGCTGGCCAATCAGAACGGCGCACCCATCCGTTTGGTGGTGCCGTGGAAGTATGGCTTTAAATCGATCAAATCGATTGTCCGTATCACCCTGACCGACAAGGAGCCGCCGATCAGCTGGAACGTCGCCAATCCGCGCGAATATGGCTTCTATAGTAATGTGAACCCAGAAGTGGATCACCCACGTTGGAGCCAGGCATCCGAGCGTCGCATCGGTGGCGGCCTGTTTGCAGCACGCCAGGACACGCTGATGTTCAACGGCTACCCCGAAGTGGCCAGCCTATATGACGGCATGGATTTGTCGGTGGAGTTCTAAGATGGCCGTTTCCCAAACCATCAACCGTGCCCTGCGCACTCTCCCAGCGTGGACTATATATATAGTAGGGGCGCTTTATGCGGTTTGGCAGTTCTGGCTCGCCCTCAATCAGGTCGGTCCCTATCTGGTGGAACCGATCAATGTGCTAGAGCGTGCCTATGGTGAGGTCGGCCTAATCCTGATGGTCGTTGGCCTGATGGTCACGCCACTGCGGCAATGGGCGGGTGTGAACCTGATCAAGTTTCGCCGCGCTATTGGTGTCACGGCGTTCTTCTTTGTACTGGCCCACTTCCTTGTCTTCGCCATTCTTGATGTCCAAAGCCTTGAACGCGTCTGGACCGAGATCGTCAAACGGCCTTATGTCACCGTTGGTATGGCATCGTTCCTAATGCTGATCCCTTTAGCCGTCACTTCGAACAATCTGTCGGTCCGAAAGATGGGTGCTGCAAGTTGGCGTAAGATGCACAAGCTGACCTATCCGGCGGCTGTTTTGGGCGCGATCCATTATCTGTGGCTGGTCAAAGGCTTTCAGTTAGAGCCGATCATCTATCTGGTGGTCATTCTGGGCCTGCTTTCGCTGCGCATGAAATGGAACCGAGCCCGCGTCGCGGCCTGACCTTTCCATCTGACGCTATGCCGCTAAGGTCGCGGCATGACAGGCACAGGCAAGACCGTTCTGCTGACTATGGCAGTCTTCGCGCTGGAGCCGCTCCCGTTTGGGGCGTGGCTCGCGCTGATCCCATTTGTGAAAGAGCAGCTGGCCCTGAATAAGGCGCAGTTGGCGATTGCATTGCTGGGGATGCCCATTGGGGTCATCCCCAGTTTGCAGGTCGCAGGCTGGCTGATGACACGGGTGGGGCCACGCCGCGTTCTGGCGGTCGCCTTTCCGGTTCAAGTGCTGGTCCTGTGTTTGCCGCTGTTGGCAACCGGGTTGTTCAGCCTTTTTCTGGCGTTGATCTGCTTTGGCTGCGTTGTCGCGATGCTACAGGTCAGTCTGAACGTCTATGCTGGCCGACTGGAGAAACAGCGCAGTATTACCGTGATGAGCAGGTGTCACGGATTTTGGGCGCTGGGCGTTATGGTGGGTTCCTTGCTGATCTCGCTGATGCCGGGCGTCACACCTTTGCTTGCTGTGGCTTATATAAGTGTACCCTCTGCGATTATGGGCATCTGGGCGGCGCTGTCGCTGGAACGACTGGCAGGGCAAGAGGGCGGTCCGGCGCCACCGCGCCGCGCATTGCGCAGTCTGCCACCGCGCCTTGCCTTGATTGCGCTTTGCACCCTTGCGGTGTCGATGGCCGAAGGGGCGATGTCGGATTGGGCCGCTATCTATCTTGCCGAACGCCTGCCCGAAGGAGCGACGCACGCCGGGATCGCAGTTTCGATTTTTGCGGGCTGTCTGGCGGCGGGCCGGTTCCTTGGCGATTGGGGCAAGGTCCGGTTGGGAGTGGTCGTGCTGGCCAGGTCCGCTTTGGGCTTGGCCGTGGTCGGGTTGCTACTGCTGATCGTGCCACTGCCGCTTTGGACATCCTATCTAGGATTCTCTCTGGTCGGTTTGGGTGTGTCGGTTGGGTTCCCGCTGGGTGTCTCAGCCGCGGCGGGTCTTGATGATACCCATGAAGGACCGAACATTGCGATTGTTTCGACGGTCACAATGCTCGGGTTTCTGGTCGGTCCACCTCTGATCGGTACGCTGGCCGAAGCATTTACCCTCAGAACAGGGCTAGCTGCGCTTTTGCCGGGGCTTTTTGCGGGCATATTCCTCGCCGGCGGACTGAAACCGAGGTGAATCGGTCCGATTCACCGCCGCGAGTCGGTAGTGAATCGATTCAGAAAGGGTGAATCACCGCGATTCAGGGTGATTTGCGGCCTTGTGCCCCCCTGAGTCTCAGAGAGTCTTGTGGGAGTCCCTGTGGATAACCCAAAATCTGGTATGTCCCCCTCCCACTCTGCCTAAGAAAATTGCGATTTGACCTAGGGTCGGCGCAATGAAAATGCCGTAACCCCCTCAAAACATGCATAAAACAGGGGTTGTCATAAAAAATGCATCTTTACCGAAAAAAGGGGTTGCGGCCCCCACCCACTAACCTTAGAACCCCCCTTACCGGACGAGCTGAGACGCTCCAACGGGGCGCCAAACGGGCCACACGGAAGCGGAAACGCAGACAGACGGCAACGAGACGCGAGACTAAAAACAGAGATAATACAGGCGAGGCGCGCCACGAAGTTAGGGCGCATCTGGTTCCTTTTTGTCTCTACGCTGTTTGAAATTGATATATCTGAAGAGATATGTGGGCGGTTTGGTTCAGTTCGATGGATCAGACGTCTGTATATCAACGCTCTTAGAACTTCGGTTCGATCATAGAGTGTCAGCTTCACTGTTTGGACGGCTTCCAGTTATCTTTGATAACTGAAGCACGATAAACAGAGAAACGCCATTTGGTTTCAGTAAGGCCAAGTGGTGATGTGCAGAGGTTCGAACGTCAAGGACAGCATCGTAAGATGCTTTCAACTTGAGAGTTTGATCCTGGCTCAGAACGAACGCTGGCGGCAGGCCTAACACATGCAAGTCGAGCGCACTCTTCGGAGTGAGCGGCGGACGGGTTAGTAACGCGTGGGAACATACCCTTCTCTACGGAATAGCCTCGGGAAACTGAGAGTAATACCGTATACGCCCTTCGGGGGAAAGATTTATCGGAGATGGATTGGCCCGCGTTAGATTAGATAGTTGGTGGGGTAATGGCCTACCAAGTCTACGATCTATAGCTGGTTTGAGAGGATGATCAGCAACACTGGGACTGAGACACGGCCCAGACTCCTACGGGAGGCAGCAGTGGGGAATCTTAGACAATGGGCGAAAGCCTGATCTAGCCATGCCGCGTGAGTGACGAAGGCCTTAGGGTCGTAAAGCTCTTTCGCCAGAGATGATAATGACAGTATCTGGTAAAGAAACCCCGGCTAACTCCGTGCCAGCAGCCGCGGTAATACGGAGGGGGTTAGCGTTGTTCGGAATTACTGGGCGTAAAGCGTACGTAGGCGGATTGGAAAGTAGGGGGTGAAATCCCAGGGCTCAACCCTGGAACTGCCTCCTAAACTATCAGTCTAGAGTTCGAGAGAGGTGAGTGGAATTCCAAGTGTAGAGGTGAAATTCGTAGATATTTGGAGGAACACCAGTGGCGAAGGCGGCTCACTGGCTCGATACTGACGCTGAGGTACGAAAGTGTGGGGAGCAAACAGGATTAGATACCCTGGTAGTCCACACCGTAAACGATGAATGCCAGACGTCGGGGGGCTTGCCCTTCGGTGTCACACCTAACGGATTAAGCATTCCGCCTGGGGAGTACGGTCGCAAGATTAAAACTCAAAGGAATTGACGGGGGCCCGCACAAGCGGTGGAGCATGTGGTTTAATTCGAAGCAACGCGCAGAACCTTACCAACCCTTGACATCCTAGGACCGCCAGAGAGATCTGGTTTTCACTTCGGTGACCTAGTGACAGGTGCTGCATGGCTGTCGTCAGCTCGTGTCGTGAGATGTTCGGTTAAGTCCGGCAACGAGCGCAACCCACATCCTTAGTTGCCAGCAGTTCGGCTGGGCACTCTAGGGAAACTGCCCGTGATAAGCGGGAGGAAGGTGTGGATGACGTCAAGTCCTCATGGCCCTTACGGGTTGGGCTACACACGTGCTACAATGGCATCTACAGTGAGTTAATCTCCAAAAGATGTCTCAGTTCGGATTGGGGTCTGCAACTCGACCCCATGAAGTCGGAATCGCTAGTAATCGCGTAACAGCATGACGCGGTGAATACGTTCCCGGGCCTTGTACACACCGCCCGTCACACCATGGGAGTTGGTTCTACCCGACGACGCTGCGCTAACCCTTCGGGGAGGCAGGCGGCCACGGTAGGATCAGCGACTGGGGTGAAGTCGTAACAAGGTAGCCGTAGGGGAACCTGCGGCTGGATCACCTCCTTTCTAAGGATGTTTCTAGTCAAGATTGTTCGCAATCTTCGTGAAACACTTAGCAAGATCGGCATTCAAAGCCGGTCAATTCAGGCACGTTCTTGTATTCCTTGGACGTGACCTAGAGCCAAGCCGTCCTCATATCTCTTCAGTTCAGTTCCACCCAGAGTGGGACGCACCTAATGGGGCGTTAGCTCAGCTGGGAGAGCACCTGCTTTGCAAGCAGGGGGTCATCGGTTCGATCCCGATACGCTCCACCAGATGGGTCGGTAGCTCAGGTGGTTAGAGCGCACGCCTGATAAGCGTGAGGTCGGAGGTTCAAGTCCTCCTCGACCCACCATCAACATCAAACATACGATTTGACCGTTAAGCAGTTCGCTGCTTTGCCGTCCAATCGGACGACTTGATCTTCGGATCATTTGACATCGTTTAGAGAGATACAAAACATCAGAATAGATGGTAGTCCGCGTAAGGATCTACCAGTTGCTTCGTGCAACAAATCTATTTTGTTCCAAGTCAAGTACACTAACCGGAACAGAAGTAATTCTGTTCGAACAGTGTTTGTTGCGAACCAGCGGCAAGCACTGCAATGTATGCATTTTGATTAAGGGCCCTTTTGATTTTACAAAAGGGAGGGCCCACAGAAGTAGTCTGACTATTTCTGGATCAAATCAAGCGCGAAAAGGGCGTTTGGTGGATGCCTTGGCAGTAAGAGGCGATGAAAGACGTGATACTCTGCGATAAGTCATGGGGAGCTGAGAATAAGCTTTGATCCATGAATTTCTGAATGGGGCAACCCACCTGATACTTTGTTATTATTATCCTTCGGGATGATTAATAATAAGGTAAACCAGGTATTTTTAACCTGAATACATAGGGTTAAAAAAGCAAACCCGGGGAACTGAAACATCTAAGTACCCGGAGGAAAGGAAATCAATAGATACTCCCCTAGTAGCGGCGAGCGAACGGGGACCAGCCGAGCTGTAAGTGTGATTAGAATGGTCTGGAATGGCCAACCATAGTGGGTGACAGTCCCGTATAAGAAGCATGATCAGACGTATTAAGTAGGGCGGAACACGTGAAATTCTGTCTGAACATCGGAGGACCACCTTCGAAGGCTAAGTACTCCTTACTGACCGATAGCGAACCAGTACCGTGAGGGAAAGGTGAAAAGCACCCCGACGAGGGGAGTGAAACAGTACCTGAAACCGAACGCCTACAATCAGTTGGAGGACCCTTGAGGTCTGACAGCGTACCTTTTGTATAATGGGTCATCGACTTAGTGTATCTAGCAAGCTTAAGCCGTTAGGTGTAGGCGCAGCGAAAGCGAGTCTTAATAGGGCGACTGAGTTAGATGCATTAGACCCGAAACCGAGTGATCTAGGCATGTCCAGGATGAAGGTAAGGTAACACTTACTGGAGGTCCGAACCCACACCTGTTGAAAAAGGTCGGGATGAGGTGTGCCTAGGGGTGAAAGGCCAATCAAACTCGGAGATAGCTGGTTCTCTGCGAAATCTATTTAGGTAGAGCGTCGGACGAATACCCTCGGGGGTAGAGCACTGAATGGGTAATGGGGGCCCACAGCCTTACTGATCCTAATCAAACTCCGAATACCGAGGAGTAATATCCGGCAGACACACAGCGGGTGCTAACGTCCGTTGTGGAGAGGGAAACAACCCTGACCTACGACTAAGGCCCCTAATTCATGGCTAAGTGGGAAAGCAGGTGGGACGACCAAAACAACCAGGAGGTTGGCTTAGAAGCAGCCATCCTTTAAAGATAGCGTAACAGCTCACTGGTCTAAATAAGTTGTCCTGCGGCGAAGATGTAACGGGGCTCAAGCCATGAGCCGAAGTCTAGGATGCACATAGTGCATGGTAGCAGAGCGTAGTGTGACATAATTCCATGCGTCCTTAGTGCCTTCGGGTACATTGGACGCAAGGAATTTTCTGTGAAGCCGGCGTGTGAGCGATCCGGTGGAGAGATCACTAGTGAGAATGATGACATGAGTAGCGACAAAGGGAGTGAGAGACTCCCTCGCCGAAAGTCCAAGGGTTCCTGCTTAAAGCTAATCTGAGCAGGGTAAGCCGACCCCTAAGGCGAGGCCGAAAGGCGTAGTCGATGGGAACCAGGTTAATATTCCTGGGCCAGGAGGATGTGACGGATCTCGAAGGTTGTTTTCCCTTATCGGATTGGGAAGGCTGCTTAGAGGTTCCTGGAAATAGCCCTCCATGAGATCGTACCCTAAACCGACACAGGTGGACTGGTAGAGAATACCAAGGCGCTTGAGAGAACCACATTTAAGGAACTCGGCAAAATACCTCCGTAAGTTCGCGAGAAGGAGGCCCGTTCAGAAGGCAACTTTTGGGCGGGGGCACAAACCAGGGGGTGGCGACTGTTTACTAAAAACACAGGGCTCTGCGAAGTCGCAAGACGACGTATAGGGTCTGACGCCTGCCCGGTGCCTGAAGGTTAAAAGGAGGAGTGCAAGCTCCGAATTGAAGCCCAGGTAAACGGCGGCCGTAACTATAACGGTCCTAAGGTAGCGAAATTCCTTGTCGGGTAAGTTCCGACCTGCACGAATGGCGTAACGACTTCCCCGCTGTCTCAAATGTGGACTCAGCGAAATTGAATTTCCTGTCAAGATGCAGGATACCCGCGGTTAGACGGAAAGACCCCATGCACCTTTACTATAGCTTCGCATTGGCATCAGGCACAGTATGTGCAGGATAGGTGGTGGGCTTTGAAGCAGTGACGCTAGTCATTGTGGAGCCTCCCTTGAGATACCACCCTTATTCTGCTTGATGTCTAACCGCGGCCCGTTATCCGGGTCCGGGACCCTGCGTGGTGGGTAGTTTGACTGGGGCGGTCGCCTCCCAAATTGTAACGGAGGCGCGCGAAGGTTGGCTCAGAGCGGTCGGAAATCGCTCGTTGAGTGCAATGGCAGAAGCCAGCCTGACTGCGAGACTGACAAGTCGAGCAGAGTCGAAAGACGGCCATAGTGATCCGGTGGTCCCGAGTGGAAGGGCCATCGCTCAACGGATAAAAGGTACGCTGGGGATAACAGGCTGATGGTGCCCAAGAGTCCATATCGACGGCACCGTTTGGCACCTCGATGTCGGCTCATCTCATCCTGGGGCTGGAGCAGGTCCCAAGGGTACGGCTGTTCGCCGTTTAAAGAGGTACGTGAGCTGGGTTTAGAACGTCGTGAGACAGTTCGGTCCCTATCTTCCGTGGGTGTAGGATATTTGAGAAGAGTTGCCCCTAGTACGAGAGGACCGGGGTGAACGATCCACTGGTGGATCAGTTGTCGTGCCAACGGCAGTGCTGAGTAGCTATGATCGGACAGGATAACCGCTGAAGGCATCTAAGCGGGAAGCCCCCTTCAAAACAAGATATCCCTGAGAGCCGAGGTAGACCACCTCGTCGATAGGCCAGAGATGTAAGCGCTGTAAGGCGTTCAGTTGACTGGTACTAATTGCTCGATAGGCTTGATTTGATCCAGTAATAGTAAGACTGGCAAATCAAAGTTCATACACACACAATCATCAGTATACGATGATCAAGGAACAACGCGGTTCACAGCGTGAACCAGCTGATGTTTTGTACTTCTTTTTTGGTTTGGTGATCATAGCGCGAGCAAAACACCCGATCCCATCCCGAACTCGGCAGTTAAGTGCCGCAGCGCTGATGGTACTGCGTCTTAAGGCGTGGGAGAGTAAGTCATTGCCAAACCTAATAAGAAGTACAAGTTATCTCTCTATCGATGCACCTCATATCTATACATTGAGGTGCGCTTTTGGCGCGGGATGGAGCAGCCCGGTAGCTCGTCAGGCTCATAACCTGAAGGTCGTAGGTTCAAATCCTACTCCCGCAACCAAAATAACGGAATAATATCAGTATGTTAAGCGCCGCCCTCGGGTGGCTCTTTGCGTTCCCGTTCCCGCGCTGGAAGCACTGTGGAAGCAAGCGGAGCGCATTCAGGACTGTGGCGACAGCGCAACGCGTGGACAGATTACAGCTCGGCTCCGTCACGCCTCACCAGTGATTAGCCGTTCAAACGGTGAAAATCCGTCACCCATCGCATACCAGCGAAAACAACGTAGATTCTCCAACCGTTCGAATCCCCTATCCTGATCGTCCAGAACCGTTCAACCAAACCGTTGCAAACGGTTCGAGAAAAGTCACAAATGAAAAGGGATACGAAAATGAACGATACAGCAAAACTCGGGCTGACATTGCCCGCGCTTCTCAATCCAGCAACAGCGACTGTCGTTGGTCTCGGGCTAGGACTGCTCTGGTTGCTGCGTGACGACGAAGAAGAAACAACCGTTGAACCCGTGAAGATCAAGCGCCTTCCGCCGCCTGTGCCAACCGCAGTGAAGCCGTTGCGATTGATGAAGGTATCGCCGCTTGATACACGCCCATCATCAACGCGTGGTCGACCTCGGCTCTTTGAAAAGAACGGTCGAAGCCGCACCATCTGCGCTTCAGTCAGCCAATAGAGATTACTCATCTGTCTCCAATTCATTGGGGTTCGTGGATCATCCCAACAACCCAGCATCAAGCCGAATATTGGGTCCTGACCCAAGTGTTTGAGAGTTCATGATGCCTGTTTCCTTTTGGATGCATCATAGACTTCTAGGCGGCTTCGAGTCAGGCGCGATTTCAGGCCCAGATGCAACGCTTACGGTGCTACTGTGGTGGGACGTCCAGTAATGCCGGCCGTGACATGCGCCTCATCGACACCAAGGAAACGCTGGAGATGGCATTGGACGCCGGGCCCGAAGAGAACGTGGCAGTAGATCGTTTTCTGTGATGATGAGATTCGAATCTCTTGCACCGGTTTGGTGCGTTGGAGGCGAGGGGTAAGGCGCAGCTGCGTCCTTCCTGCCGCAACGTTAAGCGAACTAAGGCAGGTATCAGCGACAAAAAGTCTTGGGCCGCAGAAATTGGGCGCAGTTTTCGCAAATTTTGGCCACATTCAAGTGTTGTTTTGGACTAAATCGCGACACACCCGGTTTACACTCACCCCCTGACCATCCCAGCAAGGCGCCGCTTTTTCGAAAGCGGCGCCTATCCTGTTCAGGACGTATGGCTGCCGACTCTGTGCCGCAAGACACCGTTGGCGATGATCAGTTGCTGATCATTTCGCGTTCTTGATTGTCGATCTGATGGAGCTTCTTTGTTGCCCTATAGGCAAAGAGGAGGGCCAAAGCGGACAGGATGCTGACGCCGGTGACCGCTAGAAGTGGCATAGATTGAGCCAGAGTAAGGATCGTAACAACACCACCTACACGCGCAAATGAGATATCAAGGCTTGCAGAAAGGGCGGATGTCCCCTTGGGGGCAAATTTCAAAACCAGCATGGTCGAGGGGGCGTTGCTGCAGGCCAAGCCAGCCCCCACCAGCATGGATGACACCGCCCACAGGACAAAGGTGTCGGCGTAGTAGGCAAGACCAAAGCCTACAGCGATGAAGACCGGTGCAATTGTCAGGATGCTGCGAATATGCGGTTCATCCACGGCATTTCTTAGCAGCGCGCTCGCGGTGGAGAATGTCAACCACATGATCGACAGTGCAAACCCGATGCTCACGACCGAGACATCGCTTTGTGCCAATCGAATAGGGATACAAAAGAGGTAAAAGGAGATCGCGCCATATGTGCAGAAGATATAGCCAAACATCAGCCATAGATCAGGGGTGCGCAGGGCTTTTACCTGGTTCTTGCGGGCTGCGGGCCTAGCTCGGGTTTCAGTCGGGATGCGGGCGCTTTGAACAACGGCGAGCGCTGCCAGAGAGACGACAGCAAAAATTCCGAAGGCAAAGCCCCAGCCAAATCCTACAAGAACACGGCTGTAAAGCAGTGGTGCAAGGGCAGCTGCATAGCCGGCTACACTCCCCCAGAGAATAAGTATCTTTCCCGGTTTGTCCGGCGACGCCCGTGTCAAAAGGACGGGCACCAAAGGCGAGAACATCCCACCCCCAAACCCCTGCAGTGCTCGCGCACTGATCACGTGCTGATAGCTCTCTGCCAAAGCGACAAATGCCGATCCCAATGCAAAGCAAAGCACGCCCACGGCAAAGACCATCTTGGCTTCAAGCTGATCACCGAGCCATCCACCCAGAAGCACCCCAACAGCCACGGCAATGCCGTAGGAGTTGAAGAACCAGGTCAGTTCACGGATTGTCAGCCCGAATTCAGCCTGGATCGTCGGCAGAAACAACGGAACCAGTGTGAGCTCCATCACGAATGCGATGCTCACAGCAATGGATCCGATTATTGTTCTGCGGGATGACACTAAAGACCGGCCAATCGAAGTGGTTTCAATAAAATAATAGGGGTCTTGTTACACGCTCAACCTAAGGTTGAAAGCCAAAAAGCTAACCTTTTGAATCTACAGGTGTCAAAGTTGCACGAATGGCTGCCACTTGGGCGCCTTCCTGAAGTGTTTCTGCTTCATGTGACAGTGCGTTTGCCATGTCGTTGGCATTCATCCAGATCAAGTAATCTTCATCTGTGACCTGCTGATCTGGGCCGATCCATTTACCGGGCTCACAATGACTATAGCCATAGCGCAAATGCGCACCCTTCGCCGCCAACTGTTTGGGCACAAGCGCAAACATGTAATCTGGCGTCCAGGTCTGCTGCACAATCTCAAACAGCAGGCGCGACAACAGATTTGTTGCACCACGGCTGCGCGGCCCACCCAACCCACGGTTCGGCAACCAGAAATCGCCTTGATAGCAAACCCGACCGGTGACGGATTTTAGCGCCTCTGGCCCGCGGTAGAATGTCAGGTCAGGATCCGGCGTTGTGTCAGGTGTAATATATTTGTGGCGATGCACCTCGAAATGCTTGCCTAGCGAGATGCCCGGCAGGTCCAGCAGGCGCACGGCTTGCGTGTGGATCACCTCGTTGGCGTCATTGAAACCACAGATCCAGAACCCGTTGGTTTCATCAATGAAAGAGCTGGCGGTATCAAAGATTGGATACAAGCCACCGCGATCAATCTGAGAGTTCCGATGGGACCGGTACACTGAAAAATCACCGCCAACCTCGACCCGCATTCCTGCGTCTTCGAGTTCACGGAGAATACCGGATACGTTCTTGATCATGCCAAAAATACTGCGCGCTGACATCTCTGGTTCCTTCATCGCCTCGTGCGAGTTGAGCAACACTACTATCAGATCGTAAATATTGTGCACTACTTTTTGGCGAAATTACCGAAATTATTGGACAATTTCGCCATGAACGGTGCAGTTAGGACACCTCGTCCGCGAATTCGGGTAGCGAATCCATCACGATGTGATCCGGCAAGACCGGCGGTGCGATGTCTTTGACTGCATCAATTTCGACTTGATTGGTGATGGCGGCAAGCACGGTCAGGCCAGGCGTGCCATCTGGAAACACGCACCCAAGAAGCAAACGTTGGAACGTGACGGGCAACGGCTCTCCACCATCTTTGGCAAGATAGGCGTAGATGTGGTCAAGGCGCACGCCGCCTTCTTCATAGATGCGGGAATAGGCGCCAGCGATGAATTCGTTATATTCGTCGCCGACGTCATCTTCGTTCATCAACTTGCCGATGGCACTTCTGGACCATGTCCAGCCGAACCATCTCGCATAGGCCGATTCCGATCCAACATCGACAAAGACCCAACCCGCCGGGCTCATCCGGTAAAGGAGCGAATAAGGTCGAATGACCTCCATTTGTTCATGTTCGATACGGGTTTCCGCATTGCCCCATGCCACAAAGGCCCTGCGCATCAGTGGCAAACCTTTCAGCGCAACCTGCGAAACCGAATGCTGCTGCGAGAAAAACATCAGACCATTTTCGTCGGTGTACTGGAACTTTTCGAGGCCATGTGAAGAGTTCTTCTTCAACGAAGATTGGCCAGCCCACAAATCCAGCTGCAAAAGCAGCGACTTGGCATCGTCGAGCGAGCCTAGGCCTTCGGGTGTCAGGTGGTAGTGGCGATCCACTACTTCAAACAACTTCTCGCCTCGGATCGTCTCCAGATCAGTGATGTGACGTCGCACGGTTTGACGGGTGGCACCAAGCTCGGCACAGGTCTTGGACAGGTTGAGGTTCTTACTCATGCACACAAACGCGCGCAGCATGGCTACCGTAACACCGCCGTTGTTTTTCGATTGGTACAACTTGTCTCCAAGGTATTCGCAGGACTTAAACGCAGTGGATCAACAAAATCGGATCCGGCGACAAGCGTATCGTAGGTTGGGATAATTAATAGGGGCTGAAACAATGCATTTGCGACAGCTTGGCCATTTTGTTACACGAAGGCACCGATTTTTTGTAATATTTTTCCACACGTACCATTCAAACGAACACCATTCAACCGACCGCTCCTTACTCTTGATGTCCGAAATCGACAGACAGGCAGAGATTCTTCAAACTGTCGCCATCGTTTGAACACTTTGCTTTGGAGTATCGAGCAGCGAAAGGAGTTGCCATGAATATCATTAATTTTCTTAGTAAATCTGCAACGCTCTCAAGTCCACCACCTGGGTCCATCAACGTTCTTTTGGGAACCAAGATCGATGGACCGGGCGGAAAATGGATCCCATGTGCCACGAAAACGGTTGATGGATCCTATTATTCGGGGTTGTTTCAAGTAGGGCCCGGCAAACGGCAGGTCTGTGCGGCCAGCGTGCCATTGCGTTGCCCAAGGGAAGCCCTGTCTCGTGCGATCGAGTTGGCATCCTCAGCCGCCGCATAAGCCGTTACCGAAAGTCTTTCGTCACATAGTGCGGCTCTACCGCAATTTTGTTGTGCGCATCTGTACAAAGCAGAAGAACAGTGCCCCCAGCAGGGCACTGTTCTCATGATACGATCTAGCGATGCCGCAACGGGCGCCAAACGCAAAACACTTTCAATCGTCACCTTAGACCTGACAGCTCCCGCAGACTCACACAACTGTGGGTCCCATCAAATCAACACTCTTGCCCACTGGCAAAAACTACACTCGTACAACAAATCGCTAAACCACGATCACTCACTACGTTCACTCGTTATACTATCGGACACACCACTCCCGTCCGATGATTCAGTTTTGAAGAAAATCCAGCTTCATAACAATTCTCCAAATTTGTAACTTCGCTGGGTTAATTTTCATCCATCTATGGATGATTTTTCATACATCAAGTCGATCGTTTCAAACCTTCGGTCGCCCTCGACCAAGCGGCCGATCAAAGCCCAAGCCTTGTTCCCTTATTGCCTTGCGTCGATTTGGCATAGTGCATCGAATGCGTTTAGGGTGAAGCGACCGGGCACTTGCAGCGCCCGCAAGTTAGGGAGCGCGTCGATGGCAACAGATCCAAAGACGGATCAATCAAGACCAAAGCCAACGGGCGCAGCCCAACCTGAGCATCTATCGACAGAAACACTGAGCGCGCTGAACGCGGGTACCCATCAAAGCCCCTTTGATGTGCTGGGGCCGCATAAATCAGGCAATCGCCGCTGGGTCGTGACACTACAACCTGGCGCACAGTCGGTCTCTGCGCGCGTCGGCACGAAGGAAACGCCGCTTGCGCGCATATCTGGTGATGTCTTTGCCGCCGTTGTGCCCGGAAAAACCTATCAGCTTGTCGTGGTTTACCCCGATGGGAACATGATCACGCTGCAAGATCCCTATGCCCTTGGTCCGGTGTTGGGCGATATTGACGCCTACCTGCTGGGTGAGGGCACCCACAAGCAGCTTTGGCGTGCGCTTGGGGCGCATGTCATAAAACACCAAGGTGCGAAGGGCGTGCATTTTGCGGTCTGGGCGCCCAATGCCCAGCGGGTCTCGGTTGTTGGAGACTTCAACCTTTGGGATGGCCGCCGACATGTGATGCGACCGGTCGGCGAGACCGGGGTTTGGGAAATCTTCTTGCCCGGACTGACTGAGGGTACGCTCTACAAATACGAGGTTATTGGGCAGGACGGCGCTGCGCGCCTCAAGGCAGACCCTGTGGGGTTCGGTTCGCAGCATCCCCCCGAGAAAGCCTCGGTTGTGCGCGATATCGAGGGCTACGGCTGGAAAGACAGCGGATGGATGCAGGGCCGAAAGGCTGCGAGTGGTGTCGCGGCACCGGTCTCTATCTACGAAGTCCATCTTGGGTCTTGGCGGCGCAGGTGGGACGAGGCGGGGCGTCCGCTTTCGTACAAAGAACTAGCACAAGAGTTGATCGACTACGTCAACGACATGGGCTTTACCCATATTGAACTTCTGCCGATCTCTGAATTCCCGTTTGATGGGTCCTGGGGGTATCAGCCGGTTGGGCTATATGCGCCTACGATCCGTTTTGGCCTGCCACACGAGTTTCGGGACCTGATTGACGCCGCCCATGGCGCAGGCATCGGAGTGCTGCTGGATTGGGTGCCGGGGCATTTCCCTAACGATGACCACGGTTTAGCGCAGTTTGATGGCACCCCGCTTTATGAACACGCCGACCCGCGCGAGGGGTTTCATCAGGACTGGAACACGCTGATCTACAACTACGGGCGCACCGAGGTGAAGAACTATCTGGTGTCCAACGCGTTGTACTGGATCGAAGAATACCACCTTGACGGGCTGCGCGTCGATGCTGTGGCATCAATGCTTTACCGCGACTATTCGCGCGATGAGGGACAATGGGTGCCCAACAAGGATGGCGGACGCGAAAACTACGAGGCAATCGATTTCCTCAAGGAAATGAACACCGCCGTCTACGCAGCCCACCCCGATGCGATGACCGTAGCCGAGGAAAGCACGTCTTTTCCAGGTGTGTCGCGGCCTGTTGATCACGGCGGGCTGGGCTTTGGCTACAAGTGGAATATGGGTTGGATGAACGACACGTTGTCCTACATGCAGCACGATCCGATCCACCGCCAGTATCACCATGACAACATGACCTTTGGCATCCACTATGCCTTTTCCGAGAACTTTATCCTGCCCATCAGTCATGATGAGGTGGTGCATGGCAAAGGGTCGATGTTGACCAAGATGTCAGGGGACGATGAAGAGAAGTTCGCGAACCTGCGCGCTTACTATGCTTTCATGTGGACCCACCCGGGCAAGAAGTTGCTGTTCATGGGGTGCGAATTTGCCCAACCCGAGGAATGGAATCACGATGCTGCGCTAAATTGGGAGGCGGCCGATCAACCCGCCCACAAGGGCGTGCAAAATCTGGTCCGTGATCTGAACCGGCTTTATCGCGAAACGCCTGCATTGCATGTGATGGATTGCGAGGCAGACGGCTTCCAGTGGCTGAATGGTGATGCCGCGCAATCCACGATGGGGTACATGCGCATGGGTGCGAAGGGTGATCCGCCTGTGATTGTCATGTGCAACTTCACACCAGTCACGCGGTCCGAATTCCGCGTAGGAGTTCCCTTGGCCGGACATTGGGAAGAAGTGCTGAACACTGACGCTGCTGCCTATGGCGGTGGCAATAGGGGCAATCTTGGCGGTGTGGACAGTGTGCCAGAGGCAGCCGACGGTCAGGAGCAATCTGTTCAACTTGTGCTGCCGCCGCTTTCTGTGGTGGTGCTGCGCTTGCGGACAAAAGAGACTTAAGGGGAGAGAGACGATGGAAACCAAACGGCTTTCACAACGCGCAATGGTGTTCGTGCTGGCAGGTGGACGCGGCAGCCGCCTGAAAGAACTGACGGACAGACGGGTGAAACCGGCGGTCTATTTTGGAGGCAAGGCGCGGATCATCGACTTTGCTCTGTCTAACGCACTCAATTCTGGTATTCGCCGTATGGCGATTGCCACGCAATACAAGGCGCACAGCCTGATCCGACACATGCAGCGCGGTTGGAGCTTTTTCCGGGCCGAACGCAACGAGTACCTTGATATCCTGCCCGCCTCGCAACGCACGGGCAATGAAAACTGGTATCTGGGCACGGCAGATGCAGTAACCCAGAACATTGATATCGTCGACAGTTACGGCATGGATTATGTGATCATCCTTGCGGGCGACCACATTTATAAAATGGACTATGAGATTATGCTGCGCCAGCATGTAGAAAGCGGCGCAGACGTGACCGTTGGCTGCTTGACAGTGCCCCGGATGGAGGCGACGGCCTTTGGTGTCATGGCCACTGACAAATCCGGGCAAATCACCTCGTTTCTGGAAAAGCCCGCCGATCCCCCCGCCACCCCAGAGGATCCCGATCAGGCGCTGGCCTCGATGGGGATCTACGTCTTTAAATGGTCGTTCCTGCGGGACCTTTTGTTGAAAGACGCCGAAGACCCCAATTCATCACACGATTTTGGCGGTGACCTGATCCCCGAGATTGTGAAGAACGGCAAAGCGGTAGCACATCGATTTACCGATAGCTGCGTGCGTGCCGAAGGTGCGCCAGCCTATTGGAAAGATGTGGGCACGGTTGATGCCTTCTGGGAAAGCAACATCGACCTGACAGACTTTACACCGGAGCTGGACCTCTGGGACAAGCAATGGCCGATCTGGACATACTCAGAAAGCGTGCCGCCGGCGAAGTTCATCCATGATGAACGCGACCGGCGCGGCATGGCGATTTCATCGATGGTGTCGGGTGGGTGCATCATTTCGGGGACGGAGGTACGCAATTCGGTGCTCTTTACCAATGTGCATACAAACTCTTACGCTGTCCTCGATCATGCTGTGGTCATGCCGAACGTCGTTGTGAACCGCTCCGCGCGCCTGCGGCAGGTTGTCATCGACAGTGGTGTGACGATCCCCGAGGGGCTGGTGGTTGGTGAGGATCCGGCAGAAGATAACAAGTGGTTCCGGGTGACCGAACGCGGTACGACACTGATTACGCAAGATATGCTGAACAAACGAGCTGCAGGAAAATGACACGTGTTCTGTCGGTTGCATCGGAATGTGTGCCACTGGTGAAAACTGGTGGGCTGGCGGATGTCGTGGGGGCCTTGCCTGCGGCAATGGCGCAGTTGGGTTACGAGATGCGCGCGCTCATTCCGGGCTACCGATCGGTGATGAAGCAGGTCAAAACATCCAAAGCGGTTGTCGCCTTTGATGATCTTTTTGGTGGTCCGGCGCGTGTGGTTGCCGCCAAAGTGGCTGGATTGAATTTGCTGGTGCTGGATGCACCACATCTATTCGACCGTGCCGGATCGCCGTACTTGGATGATAGCGGCGCAGATTGGGAAGACAATGCAGAACGCTTTGCAGCGCTCAGCTATGCGGCCGCGCATATCGCCCAGAACGGTGCCGATGGCTGGCAGCCTGACATTGTGCATGGCCATGATTGGCAGGCCGGATTTGTGCCCGAATTCATGCACCGATTGGCCGACGGGCAACCGACGGCACCTTTTGTCTTTACCGTCCACAACATCGCGTTTCATGGCAATTGCGCGGCGGACCGGCGCGCGGCGCTTTTACTGGATGAAGGGCGTTTCAACGCGGATCATTTCGAGTTCTGGGGGCAAATCTCTGCGCTCAAGGCTGGATTGACCGGGGCGCAGCGGATCACAACCGTGTCGCAGACCTATGCGGAAGAATTGATGACGCCCGAGTTCGGCATGGGGATGGATGGGGTCTTGCGGGCAAGGCGCGGTGATCTGTCAGGGATCGTCAACGGTATTGATCTGGATGTCTGGAACTCAGAAACGGACGCGGAGATCACCCCCTACAAAACCCCTCGTGGCAAGGCCGCCAACAAAGCGGCATTGCAGGCAGAGTTCGGATTGGGGCAGTCAGATGGCCCACTGTGCGTTCTGGTGTCACGACTGACCGAGCAGAAGGGCATCGACCTTTTGATTAAGGCCGTGCCGACGCTGCTGGGCCGGGGTGGGCAGCTGGCGCTGCTTGGTTCGGGTGCAGCGCAATTAGAAGTGGCCTTACACGCGTTGGCGGCACAGAATGAAAACGTCGCGGTCAAAATCGGCTATGACGAGGCTTTGGCCCACCGCATGATCGCGGGTGGTGATGCCATTCTTGTGCCATCGCGGTTTGAACCTTGCGGGCTGACCCAGCTTTATGGGCTGCGCTATGGGACCGTCCCTTTGGTGGCGCTGACGGGTGGTTTGGCGGATACGGTGATCAACGCTAGCCCGGCGGCATTGGCCAAGAACGCCGCCACTGGCGTGCAGTTCTTCCCGATCACGGCAGAGGCGCTATCAAATGCGTTCACCCGGCTTTGCGACCTTTATCACGCGCCAAGAACCTGGGGCGTTCTGCAACGCAACGCCATGAAGCAACCCGTCGGATGGGAGACGTCGGCCAAGGCCTATGGCCAGCTTTACAGTGATCTGACACAAGGCTGACAATGGCAGGCAGTTTCCCCATCCGACCGGGCACATCGTCGCCTCTTGGTGCGACGTTTGATGGCGACGGCGTCAATTTCGCCGTCTACTCGCGCCATGCGACGCGGGTGTCGCTGTGTCTGTTTGACGACAATGGGATTGAGACGCAGATCGTCATTCTGCCTGAACGCGAAGGTCATGTCTGGCACGGCTATATTCCGGGGATGCATCCCGGCCAGCAATATGGGTTTCGGATGCATGGACCTTATGCGCCAGAAGAGGGGCACAGGTTCAACCACAATAAGCTGCTGATCGATCCATACGCCAAGAAGCTGACCGGCCATCCTGTCTGGCATGATGCGCTTTTTGGCTATGAGGCGGATCACAAGGACCGCGACCTCAGCTTTGACGCACGCGACAGCGCGCCGTATATGCCACGCTCTGTCGTCGTGGATCCCGCGTTTACGTGGGGTAGCAGCACCCCACCCAAGACCCCGCTGGATGACACGATTTTCTATGAAGGCCATGTCAAAGGCCTGACTGCCGGGCGGCGCGATGTGGAATTCCCCGGCACATACCGTGGTCTTGCGTCAGAGCCGATGCTGGATCACCTGACCGATCTTGGCGTTACCGCGATCGAGTTGCTACCGGTGCAGGCCTTTCTGAATGACCAGTTCCTTGTCCGAAAAGGGTTGAGCAACTATTGGGGCTATATGACCTACGGGTTTTTCGCGCCTGATCCGCGGTATATGCAAGGCAGCGAAATCACCGAATTTCAGCAGATGGTTGCCCGTTTTCACAGCGCCGGGATCGAAGTGATTTTGGACGTGGTCTATAACCATACCGCCGAAGGATCCGAGATGGGTCCCACATTGGCCTTCCGAGGTCTTGATAACGCGAGCTATTATCGGCTGGCTGACAACCCGCGCTTTTATCAAGACACGACGGGCTGTGGCAATGCGCTCGATTTCGACAATCCGTTTGTACTGCGTCTGGTGTTGGACTCACTGCGTTATTGGGTTGAGGTCATGGGGGTTGATGGATTCCGGTTCGATCTGTGTTCGACACTGGGGCGTACCGATGGCGTCTTTGACCGCACTGGCCCATTTTTCAGCGCGATCCGGCAGGACCCTGTGCTGAACCGGACCAAGCTGATTGCAGAGCCTTGGGACTTGGGGCCCGATGGTTATCAATTGGGTGCCTACCCTGCGCCATTCGCCGAATGGAACGACAAGTTTCGTGACGACACCCGCCAGTTCTGGCGCGGCGATAAGGGCATGGTGGCCGGGATCGCGGCGCGGTTGGCAGGGTCTGCGCAGTTCTTTGACCACGATGGGCGCGCACCCAATGCATCAGTGAATTTCCTGACAGCGCATGACGGTTTCACGATGACCGATACGGTCAGCTATGCCGAAAAGCACAATGAGGCGAATGGCGAAGGCAATCGCGATGGGCATTCCGAAAACCACGCGGATAACATGGGCGTTGAAGGGCCAACGGATGATCCCGACATCAACGCCGCCCGCGCGCGACGGCGGCGCAATTTGATGGCAACATTGCTGTTCTCGCAGGGCACACCGATGATCCTTGCGGGGGATGAGATCGGGAACTCGCAACAGGGTAACAACAACGCCTATTGTCAGGATAACGAGATTGGCTGGCTTGATTGGGCTAACAAGGACACGGATTTTCTGGCTTTCACCAAACAGGCCATCGCCTTTCGCAAGGCCCACCCGATCCTGCGCCAACGGCGGTTCTTGCACTCGCAGGCGCGGCTTGTCGATGGCGCGCCTGATTTGTTCTGGCGCCGCGCCGATGGGCAGGCCATGGCGCAAAAAGACTGGGACGACCCCGATCTGCGCACCATCGTGGCCGAGATGCGCATGGCCTCGGGCACACCGGAATATGTCGAACGCGAAGGCGCGCTGCTAATTGTGCTGAATGCCGGGCCAGAGGTGGATATCACCTTGAGCGCACCAACGCCGGGCAGTCACTGGTTACGTGCATTTGACACTGCGCAGCCTGATGCCTGGGGCCACCACGAGGGCGCCCAAATTGCGGCTACATCTGTTGTTGTCTTTGTTGAAAAGCGCGACAGCACACCATCACCATAGGGGGAGACGGACCATGTCTGAGACAGTCACCACACAACCGATCGAAGGGCAAAAACCCGGCACCAGCGGTTTGCGCAAGAAGACCAAGGTCTTCATGCAACCCCACTACCTTGAGAACTACGTGCAGGCGATCTTTGATGGCACCGGTGGTGTCATCGGCAAGACCCTGGTGGTTGGTGGCGACGGGCGCTATTTCAATGACCGCGCCATTCAGGTGATCCTGCGCATGGCTGCGGCAGGCGGTGCTATGCGCTGTATCTTGGGGCAGGGTGGTTTGCTGTCGACACCTGCGGCCTCTCATCTGATCCGCAAACGCAGTGCGGATGGCGGGCTGATCCTGTCGGCCAGCCATAATCCAGGTGGACCGGATGCCGATTTCGGATTGAAATACAACGGGCATAACGGAGGCCCGGCGAGCGAGGCAGTGACCGCCAGGATATTTGCCCGCACGCAGGATATTTCTGCATATCAGATCATGACCGCCGCAGACGCTGATCTTGGATCATTGGGCGAGACATCTCTGGGCGACATGGTGGTCGAGATTGTTGATCCGGTGACCGATTATGCGGCACTGATGGAAGAGTTGTTTGACTTTGACGCCATCGCTGGGCTGTTCCAATCGGGCTTTCGCATGCGTTTTGATGCGATGCATGCTGTGACCGGCCCTTATGCCACAGCGATCCTCGAAGAGCGATTGGGCGCATCCGCTGGAACCGTGATGAACGGCATCCCAAGTCCTGATTTTGGCAAGGGTCACCCTGATCCCAACCCGATCTGGGCCAAGGACCTGATGGACACCATGTATGCCGAGGATGCCCCGGACTTTGGCGCAGCCTCTGACGGGGACGGGGACCGCAATATGATCGTAGGCAAGGGGGCGTATGTCACGCCCTCTGACAGTCTGGCGCTGCTGGCGGCCAAGGCGCATCTCGCGCCGGGATACCGTAATGGGCTTGCCGGTGTCGCACGTTCCATGCCGACCTCGGGTGCCGTGGACCGCGTGGCCAAAGGGCTGGGGATTGCGTGCTATGAAACCCCGACCGGGTGGAAATTCTTTGGCACACTATTGGACGCGGGCAAGGCCACGTTGTGTGGCGAAGAAAGTGCGGGCACCGGCAGCGACCATGTGCGCGAAAAGGATGGTCTTTGGGCGGTGCTCTTGTGGTTGAACATACTCGCGGCCTCTGGGAAATCAGTGCAGGAACTGATGACCGATCTTTGGTCAGAGTACGGGCGCTGCTATTATTCGCGCCACGATTACGAAGATGTAGATGCGGGTAAGGCCAATGCGATGATGGACGCCCTGCGCGCGCGGCTTGTTACGCTGCCGGGGCAGGTGTTCGCTTGGCAAACGGTGGCTTGGGCGGATGAGTTTGCCTATGACGATCCGGTAGACGGGAGCCATGCAGCTGCCCAAGGTCTGCGCATCGGATTTGAAGGCGGCGCGCGCGCCGTGTTCCGGCTTTCTGGCACAGGCACGGTTGGGGCAACGATCCGCCTGTACCTTGAAAACCCTGAAACGAACCCGGCGCGCTTTGCACTTTCGCCCGAGGATGTGCTAGCCCCGATCAATGCTGCAGCGCTGGCATTGTCGGATATTAAGGCCATGACGGGACGTGAAGCGCCGAATGTAATCACCTGACCACGTCTGAGGCTTTTCAAGTCCTCTCAGGAATGGCAACAGTTCAGGGCCAAACCCGCCCCGAGAAAGAAAAGCCATATGAACGCTGTCACACCAATTGCTGCAGATGCCCTGCGCGACCAAATCCAGCGGCATCTGACCTATACGATCGGCAAAGACAAAGGCCACGCCAGCCATTTTGATTGGCGTATGGCGGTCAGCTATGCCGTGCGCGATCTGATTGTGGACAGCTGGTTTGCAGCCACCCGTAAGACCTATGAGGCGAAGGGCAAGCGTGTCTACTACCTGTCGATGGAGTTTCTGATCGGCCGCATTCTGGATGATGCGGTTGTGAACCTTGGACTGCATGATCAGATTAAGGCGGTGCTTGCCGAGGATGGCATCGCCCTGGATGATGTGATCGCGGATGAACCTGACGCGGCGCTGGGCAACGGTGGATTGGGGCGGTTGGCGGCCTGTTTTCTGGAAAGCCTGTCCACCCTGGGCTGCCCCGCACATGGCTATGGCATCCGCTACGAACACGGGCTCTTCCGCCAGCGGTTTTCGGGCGGGCAACAGGTTGAATCTCCAGAAGATTGGCTGAACCAACCTCACCCGTGGGAATTCGAACGGCCAGAGGCCAGCTATACCATCCCTTTCAACGGCTATGTGACCGATGAAGATGGGCAGAGCGTCTGGCACCCGGCAGAAACGGTTCATGCCCGCGCCTATGACACCCCAGTTGTTGGTTGGCAGGGGCGGTGGTCCAATACCTTGCGCCTGTGGGGTGCGCATCCCACAGAATTGTTCGATCTGGAGCGTTTCAACTCGGGCGACCACACCGCCGCCGCCGCACCAGAGGCGCTCGCGCGGACGTTGTCGCGGGTGCTCTACCCAGAAGATACGACGGATAGCGGGAAGGAATTGCGTCTCAAACAGGAATTCTTTCTGACCTCTGCTGCTTTGCAGGATATCCTGCGTCGCTTCCTGTCGGAATATGATGACCTATCGTTGCTGCCTGAAAAGGTAGCGATCCAGATGAACGACACCCACCCAGCGCTGGCCGGGCCAGAGCTGATCCGGCTATTGGTCGATGTGCATGGGCTGGATTGGGCGCGCGCGCGCGACATTGCGGGGCGGACGCTGAACTACACCAACCACACGCTTTTGCCTGAAGCACTGGAACGGTGGTCGACTTGGCTGATGGGGCGGGTGCTGCCGCGCCATATGCAGATTATCGAACGGATTGATGCCGAACATGCGCAGGCGACTGGCTGTGCGCCACATCTACGGATCGTGTGGCAGGATCAGGTGCTGATGGGCACGCTGGCCTTTGTCATGGCGCAGCATGTGAACGGGGTCTCGGCGCTGCACACGGAATTGATGAAAGATACCGTTTTTGCCGATCTGCACATGCTTTATCCGGGGCGCATACTGAACCAAACCAACGGGGTTACGCCCCGCCGTTGGATGCGGCTGTCAAACCCTGCGTTGTCTCGCGTCATCACCGACCGGATTGGATCTGGCTGGGAAAGCGATTTGGGGCGGCTTAGCGCGTTGGTCGATCACGCCGAGGATGCAGGATTGCATGGCGATATCCGTGCCGCCAAGACAGCAAACAAACAGGCCTTTGCCACATGGTTACAAAACACGACCGGCCAGATCATCAATCCAGATGCGATGTTCGATGTGCAGGTCAAACGCATCCACGAATACAAACGTCAGTTGATGAATATCTTCGAGACGATTGCACGCTGGAGCGCCATCCGCAGCAACCCGGATGCAAACTGGACACCACGGGTTAAGATTTTTGGGGGCAAGGCCGCGCCGGGGTATTTCACGGCCAAGGATGTCATCAGACTGATCAATGATGTGGCGAACGTCGTGAACAACGATCCAGCGACGGCGCACCTGTTACAGATTGTCTATCCGGCCAACTATAACGTCTCCATGGCACAGCGGTTGATCCCGGCGGCTGATCTGTCTGAGCAGATATCGACCGCTGGTAAAGAGGCGTCGGGCACAGGGAATATGAAGCTGACCATGAATGGTGCGCTGACCATCGGCACGCTTGACGGGGCCAACGTGGAAATTCTTGAGCACGTCGGCGCAGAAAACTTCTTCCTATTTGGTATGACCGCGCAGCAAGCCGCCGCAAGAGGCGCAAACCCCGGCCACGCACGCAGCGCGATCCTGGCCAGCAAACCATTGCAGGATGTTTTGCAGATGATCGCAGAGGGACGATTCAGCCCCGAAGATCCATCGCGCTATCATGGTCTGGTTGACCATACCTGGAACCATGATCCGTTTCTGGTGACCTCTGATTTCGATGCCTATTTGCAATGCCAAAAACAGGTTGATGTCGCCTACCGCGATACCACCCGCTGGGATCAGATGGTGTTGCGCAACATCGCAGGGTCAGGGTTCTTTTCCTCTGATCGGACGATCAAGGGCTATATGAACGACATCTGGCATACGCAGAGTTTACTCTAACGGCCACGCCGGGGCCCGCTGCGGTTTCCGTAGTGGGCGCGCAGAATGCTGACCAGTTTGCGATAGGCCGCGCGGTGCCGGTTACGCAGGTTGAGCCCGACAAAGACCGGCTGTGCGATCACCGGGGCATCGGCGACATGCCTGCATGTACCAGCATCAACCAGCGTCTGTGCGGAATGTCGCAGCACATAGGCCGTGCCTGACAAAGACGTCAGCAAATCCACCATCGCCGCGTTCTGCCCGATGGAAAGCGAAACATTGGCAAGCTGTGGGAGTAACGCCGCGTGGTTCGCCGAAAAGGCAGGGGCATAATTTGCAAGGATATAGGTGTCTGGGTCGACGTCGCTTAGGCGGGTGCTGTTGGTCGACACCATGACATAGCTGACCTCACCCAGCGTTTCAAAATGAAGATCGGGTTGTGTTTTAGGGGTATACAATACAGCCACATCTTGCGCGCCAGACATCAAATCAACACACATTTGTTCGGAGTAATCCGCTTCGAACAGAAACGCTGTATCAGGCATGGCGCCACGAAACTGGCTAATCAACCTGTCGATTGCGAGGCTCACCAAATCATGCTGTAGGCCGACACGCATCGTCACACCGACAATCGCTGAATCGCGCGTGGCATTGAGTGCGGTCACCCAGTTGTGGCGTAGACTGCGGGCGTGCGGTTCAAACCGCAAACCTTCTGTCGTGAGTGCCGTGCCAGACCGTGAGCGTTGAAAAAGGCGTACGCCCATCGTTGTTTCCAACGATCGGATTCGGCCAGAAACCGTCGATTGTGTAACCTCCAGACGCTCTGCCGTCTGGTTAAAACTCCGTGTTTCGCACAGGTCGAGGAAAGTTTCGATCAATTCCATCTGCATCGCAATACTTTGCACTAATCGGAAATCGCGATCAATAATAAGCGGCCTGCCTGATTGAAGCGATGCCGACACGGATCAATACTGAGCATATGCAGGAGGGTTCAGCGATGATCGAGGAAAAGCCGAAACAACGACGCAGCGGTGGGCGCGCGGCAAGGGTTGCCTTGCGCAACGCACCTTTGGCCGAAGACCTGCGACCCATTCGGCCCGGCCTGCCCGGTGGGCAGTATAAACCCCTGTCCGATGCGGATGTGCTGCGCATTCACCACGCGGCCCTTGATGCGCTGGAACAAATCGGGCTGTCACAGGCCCCGCCATCGGGCATTGAGGCGATGACGAAAGCCGGGGCGATCCTTGGTGATGACGGGCGCCTGCGGTTCCCCCGCGCGCTGGTCGAAGACATGTTGGCCAAGGCGGCGCGTGACATTACGCTTTGCGGACGCGACGAAAAATATGACCTGCACCTTACCGGATCAAACGTGCATTTCGGCACGGCGGGCGCCGCTGTGCATGTGGTTGATCTGGAAACCAACATCTATCGCGACAGCACTGCGCAAGACCTGCACGATGCCGCACGGATCACACAGACGCTCGACAACATTCATTTTTTCCAACGCGCGATGGTCGCGCGCGATGTGGCCGATAGCCGCGAGCTGGACCTGAACACGATCTATGCCAGCTGTGCCGGCACAACCAAGCATATCGGCACGTCATTCAGTGAACCGGAAAACGTGCCGTCGGGGATCGATATGCTGCACCGCATCGCAGGCGGCGAAGAGGCGTGGCGCGCGCGCCCCTTCATGTCGAATTCGAACTGCTTTGTCGTTCCACCAATGAAATTCGCCGAAGAAAGTTGCCTTGTGATGGAGGCCTGCATTCGTGCGGGTATGCCAGTGCTGCTTTTGTCGGCCGGGCAGGCGGGTGCTACGGCACCTGCGCCTATCGCCCTGACCATCGTACAGGCGGTTGCAGAGTGCCTGGCCGGTGTCGTCTACGTTAACGCCATCGCGCCGGGGCACACGGCGGTCTTTGGCACATGGCCGTTTGTATCTGATCTGCGGACCGGAGCGATGTCAGGCGGGTCGGCAGAACAGGCGTTGCTTACTGCGGGATGCGCCCAGATGCACCGCTTCTACAATCTGCCGGGTGGCGCCGCTGGTGGGATTTCTGATTCCAAGCTGCCTGACATGCAGGCCGGATGGGAACAGGGCATCACCAATGTTCTGGCGGGATTGTCAGGGCTGAATATGGTCTACGAGGCCGCCGGGATGCACGCCTCACTGTTGGGCTTTTGCCTAGAGTCGCTTGTTTTGGGCGATGATATCATCGGGCAGGTGTTGCGCACCGTGCGCGGGATCGATGTGACCGAGGACAGCACATCAATTGAGGCGATGAAGGCCGTTTGCCTGGATGGACCCGGTCATTACTTAGGGTCGGATCAAACGCTCCAACTGATGCAAACCGAATATGTCTATCCAACACTTGGCAACCGGATGAGCCCCAAGGAATGGAACGAGGCGGACCGTCCGTTGCTGATCGACAAGGCGATTGAGCGCAAGAATGAGATTCTCAAGAATGCCAAGATCACCTTTGATCCGGGCTTTGATGCGGCGATCCGCGAGGATTACAAAATCTACTTCAAGTGACGGAGTAGTGCTGGCGACCCTAGTTTGCCGCAAAGAACGCAAGCCACGCCGCCAGCACTGCATCGGGGTTTTCTTCGGCCAGATAGTGCCCGCCTTGCAAGGCGCGACCTTCAACATGTGCAGCCCGTTCACGCCACAGTGCAAGGCAGTCGAAATGCGCGGCAATCACCCCATTCGAACCCCACAGCGCAAGCAAAGGCATCTGTAGTTTTGCCGTCTCAGCATGGTCATGGGCGATGTCGATTGTCGCGGCGGCACGGTAGTCTTCGCAGGCACCATGGATGGCGTCCGGCTTTGAAAAGGCGGTTAGGTATTCGTCGAGCGCCGGTTGGACAAAGGGCGACAGTCCCGCGCTGCCTGCCCCGCATTTGCTGAGCCAGAAAAACGCAGGATCCGCACCAATCATCGTTTCGGGGAATGGGTGCGGCAGCGTCAGCCAATACCAATGCCAATAGGCATGGGCAAAGTCGCTTTTCGCCTCGCGGTACATTTCGCGGGTGGGGGCGATATCCAGAACAGAAAGAGAGGTCACCCTCTCTGGATGATCAGCCGCCAAACGGTGTGCGACACGCCCGCCGCGATCATGCGCGCCGATCCTAAAGCGATCATGGCCCAGATGATCCATCAGCGCGATGATGTCACCCGCCATGGCACGTTTGGAATAGGGGGCATGTGCAGCATCAGTCTTTGGCTTGAGCGATCTGCCATAGCCGCGCAAATCGGGGCAGATCACTTGATAAGTCTTTGCCAGTTCTGGCGCAGTGGCATGCCACATAGCAGAGGTTTGCGGGTAGCCATGCAACAAGACTAGCGGTGGCCCATTGCCGCCGATGCGATAAAAGACCGGGCCGTTCGGCGTGTGAAAGACCCGCTCTTCAAACCCCGCAAAGAAGTGTGGCGCCATCGGAGCAGAGTGCGCCGCGGGATGCATCAGCCCAATATGGCGCGCCAGGACGCGTGCAATGCACCCAGGTGGTCGGGCTGATAGGCAATCAGGGCGACGTCGTCTTCGTGAATAGCCAAGGCAGCGGCCGAACCATCGGACAGTGCGCCTTCGAGGCAGATCAACTGCGCACCACCACCAAGAGTTTGCAAACCGCGGAAATCGGCCAACTGCGTGTCCAAAATGGATTGCAGGGCGGTTACATCGCCCGCGCTCGATTGCATCTCACCATCGGTCATATGGATCATGGCGATAGCGGCGCTGCGATTGGTGCTCAGGAACCGCTCCATCGGAGGTTTGGGGACCTCATCAAGATCAATCTTCCAAAGCGCGGCCAACCCTTTGGCAGAGATACCCCGTTCGCCGCCTTTGCCAAATGGTTGTGGCGCCAGATAGCGGACGGTCAACCGTTGGGCCCGACCGCACAACTCAGAAAGCAGCACGAATGCGGCGGCAACCATATCGGGTTCTTCGCGGGACAGGACATGCCCCACAACATCGTCCGCGCCCGATGATGCAGCCGCGATACCACGCAGACGCCGGCCCGAGACGATCAAATTGACGATTGCGCCATCAGCCTGGATTTCAAGATCACGTTCCAGAATGGTGTCATCGATTTCATTGAGGATCGCAACGATTGGGCTCGGCTCGCCGCCAGTTGAAATCACCCGCGCGCCGGTCTCAAAAACCGTGTCTTTTGCTGCAAGAGCCGAGATTTTTTGCGCCAGTTCGGCAAGGTCGCTCATTCAGTTTGTTCCAGCTTCGTCTTCGTCTTTTAGGCACCACTGCTGATGCGGTTCAATCTTTCCCGAGCGTCAGCGACAAATGCTTCCACGTCGAGTTCGGGTGCGCAAACACAGCAAAGAACGTCATTTGGTTCATCTGCTGCACGCAAGAACACGCGCACCCCTTTTGAATTGGCCACAAGAGCGGTTGTGCTGGGTTCTTCACCCAAAACCACTTTGCGACCAGCACCAAGCATCATCACCGCTTCATTGCACAACCGATCAAGCGTTTCGCGCGGGGCATTTGCAGCGGTATCAGTCACCAGAATCATCTGGGTCGACAAATCTGCAAAAGCCAGCATTTCACAGCCCTGATTAGCATCTCGCAATGCGTCCAACTCATCAACAACCATCTGCGGCCTACTTTTCTGCTACTGATGAAACCATTACGCCAATTCGCAAGGGCTGTAAAACACGACTGTAGCGTACACCCGGTTAAGAAGTGCGAATGATCCTGCCCGAGGCGTCCGTTTGGGCACCTTCTGGCGTTGTTGGTCGCGCAGGTCTTTCGTTGCCCTCTGCATTGCGCTGCACGCGGCGCGGCACAACAGGGGCAACCACAGCTTCGGGAATTGCCGTGTCATTTCCATAATTATACAGCGGCAGTTCTGTGCGTGCGGCCAGTTTGGTCAATACGTCGATAGTGTCGATCAGGTGTTGCGTGAACGGGCCCGCGCCGCTGGCGTCCCACAGGTCATAGTCTTCGCCCGCCTGAATAGCCTTGAGCAACGACACTGGGAACACCGCGCCAAACTGCCCTTTCGTTTCGCGGTTGACGCGCTTGAGCACGCGCAAACGGTCCCGGTCCGTGATCAGCTTGTCGTAGCGAGTGATCAGCAGGATCGAGTTTTCGCGCACGGCATCGGGCATCGTTTCCCAGACCGCCGCCTCTGACTGTCGCCAGGCTTGGGTGGCGTGGGTACACCAGATCACAGCGTCGACCTCAGTCAGCATCCGTTCCCACACCTCTGACGACATATTGGGATCCGAAATGCCGGGAAAGTCGATCAGGTCGCAGACCTCAAGAATATCGCATTCCATGAAAAGACGGATGACGCGGGTTTCCTGAACCGGGATGTCTTCAAGGTTTTCGAGCGACACAGGTTCAGCCGTGCCATCAACATCAATCCGGTATGGATCGCCGGTGCCCATCGAAATCCAAACCGGTGACAGACGCGTCGCTGTGACCTTTTCGGGCAAAGGACGCGCGCCCATCAGCAGGTTGGACAGGGTACTTTTGCCAGCGCTAAATTCCCCCATCAGGGCAACGCGGGGCTTGCGGGGCGCTGCGGCGCTTTCGTCGGTCATTCAGCCTGTCCTTCGGATGCGTCTTCGATGGCTGCGTTGTCGCTGAGTTCATCGAAGATGTAGTCGAACAATTCGTCCCGCTCTTGCTGGGCCTTGATCCCGAAAATGCTTTCGAGGTCATCCATGTCAATTTCTGTCTTGGTGCTGATATCGCCCAAAAGTGCGCGTTGATCGGTGATGAATTCCTGCAATTCATGCACGGCTTTGGCGCGGATATCTTCGGCCTGGCGAATTTTCAGCTCATCGACAATCGGCGCTGTTTCAGCTTCGATCAGGTCATAGAACCCGCTGGCAAAGGCGCGATAGCCTTTGCGGCGCTTCCACCAGCCCTTCCACCAGGATGACTGCAGGTCGAGCGCGATAGTCTGACCCAATGAAACAGGTGCAGGGATTTCAGGTGCGGCGGGTGGCGTAATGGTGAAGTTTTCGACAGCAACGCCAAAGGCGGCGCGATAAGTCTCAGCCAAATCAGCCGCAGTTGCGCCATAGGCTTGCTGGCAGGTCGATGTCACGTTGCGGCGCATCACCTGATAGCTGGTGCGCAACAGCATGCGCAGGCCATCCGGGCTATATTGCCAAATCTCGTCTTCACCGTTGCTTTCCAGGTGTTGCAGCAGCGATTCCAGCGCGCGATCAAGGAAACGTTTGTGCGACTGGTCAACGCGCGATCCAAATTGCTGGAACACAATATCCAACCGATCGTTGAGGAACTTGAGGTTTTCTGTTTCCAGCTTTGCAAGATGCTCGCCCAACTCGGCCGGGGGCATCATCTCAAGCGTGTCGCCGTCAAGACGCATTGTCACCACGGCGTTGGATGCACGCACGCCGCCAACAAGGTTCAATGCGCGCTTACGTGACGCAGACAGAATCTCTGCGCCGGGGCCTTCGGAAATCCGTTCTGATATCGCACGGTAAAGCTGCGGCATGCCAGACAAATGCCAAACCATTTCATTGGTTTCCATCGTCGCTGTTTCGGCGCTCAGCGCGACTTCGGCCCAGTTGAACATGGCCTCGGCGCTGTCATCGACGATATCATCCATGTCTTCGCCAAGGGCGATATTGGCCCAATAAGCGCTGCCAAAGATCACTTCGGGGTTTTCGGGGCCATTGTTGTCAGCCAGCGTCTGCAGAATGCTGTCGCGGATTTCCGGGACTTGCTCTGCTGGGTTCGACAACTCGTCGATCCGGTTCACGAAAATGATGACTTCGCGCGCCTTCACGTTCGAGATCAGGCGGATCAGACCCATATCCATGGAGCTAAGCGCCTGGTGGGCCGACAGAACCACCACACAGTTGCGGCTGTCGCGCAGCGCATTGATGGTGATCTGTTCGCGCATCATGAAGGTATCGTTCACACCGGGTGTGTCACGGATACACAACGGCATCGGAACGGCCTTCGCCTCTAGATACAGATCAGCGGACTTTGTAATATCGGCAAAGCGACCCTGCTGGTCCTCTTCTTCGAGGTCCTCAAAATCGTCGCCCATGCAGACATAACGCTGCACCAGATCATCGGTCAGGTCGGCGTAGTTGTGTTTTTGGCCCAGCAACAACTCAAACTTGCGGCCAAGACGCATTTTGGTTTTGTCGCGCATCTCGTTGATTTGCTGTCGGACTTTTTCAAGCTCATCGTCAGCGCCGGCACGCGCAGAAAGCTCACCGATTCGCCCGCCATTCTCAACAAGGTGATCCCATTCGCCTTGGCTGAAAAACTGGAAACTCGCGGTCGGGGCATCCTCGGCCAGTGGCGTGTTGAGGTGCAAAGAAGTAACCACAGAGGTCCACGGATTGACGTCAGCGGGCAGCAGTTCAGGCCGGCCCACCATCGCATTCACCAGCGAGGTCTTACCTGCCTTGATCTGTCCGATCATCGTGATGCTAGGTTCAAATGTGCGTAACTGCTTGATAAGTTTTGTTGATTTCTTTTCGGCATCCTGGCCGCCAAGCTTCACGACGTCGGCAAGCGTCGCTTCCAGATCGGTCGCATCGTCATGGAAACCTTCAAGTTTTTCCAGGCCAAGTCGCATGAACGGGTGGTGTGCTGCCGGGACTTTATAACCGTCCCCTTTCGCCAGCTCTTCCATCTTCATTCTTGTCCGTCCTCAATTCCTATCCGAACCACCCTTATCAGGTGTTCGGCTCGCCGCCAAATCACGAGCATAACACTGTTTTATTGCCATAACGGAAACAGACCCAAGGGGCAAAAAAGTGACACTATTTACAACAACATTGCACCTGCTGCGCCACTCAGGCGGCGAGGTCTGCCTGCAACTCTTTCTTTATTTGGAGCATTAAGCTCACGGCTTCAAGGGCTGCGCTGTCGCGTTTTTCCATCTGCATCAGCTGAACCATATCGGCGGCATCAAATGCAGTGTCGCGAGCCCTTAGCAAGGACGGGTCCGAGTCGTCACCATTCTCATTAAGATAGTCTGTAAGCCATTGAATTTGCTCAACTGTCAGCGCCATGATCGCAGATGGGGCGTTTTTGCCGCTGGTTTCAATGGTCTGCGCCAACACATCGCCTTGTTCCTCAAGGTAAGCGACAACATGCTCGTAGGCATCGCGGGTCGCGTCAGAGAGAATGACTTGCACCGGGGCTGGAGCAGCAGCAGGTGCGGCGGGGGCTGGTTCCGGCTCAGGATCGGTTGCCGCTTGCTTGGCCGCAGTTTTCTTCTCGGCGATGGCTCGCAAACGGGTCATGGCCGGGCTCTCACCCGGCGTTGCACGGTCTTGTGGCGGGGCAACCGATTCTGGGGTTGGCGCCGGCTCTGGCTTTGGTTCTGCGGCCGGTTCTGGCGCAGGTGCTGCAGCTTCTGGTTCAGGCGGCGCCAGCGTTTCTTCCTCTGGTGCGCTGGCGGGTTCTGGTATGGGTTCGGGCGTTTTTTCTGCAGTTTTCAGTGCAGCCAAGTCGTCAGCGTGTTGGTGCAAGAGTACATCGGCCATATCAACGACGGATTGTCGGCCCATCTCAACCTGTTTCAATACGGCCGAGATCAGTGCAAGCCCGCCGCTTCCGCGCATTTTGTCTTTGTTGACGCTGCCATCTGCCTGTCTTGAGGCAATTGCGCTCAACGTGGCGATGGGCAGGATTTGATTGAATTCATCCTTCGCCATTGACTGCACAGAGGCCACTGTGGCGTCGAGAACACCCTCATCCTGCAGCTCATCGGCCTTTGTGATCATCAGGAACGCATGATCCTTCAGCGTATCTGGCATAGCGGCCCAGATACCGCGCTCAACATCGCCAAAGCCTTGGGTGCACCAAAGAGCCACATCACTGCGTTTGGCAGCCCATTGGCTGGCTTTATGGACAGCGGTGGGATCATCAGGGGCCACGACCTCGAGCACGGTGATCTTGGCCAAGGCGGGCAGCGGCAGTTGCATATCCACAAAAACCGGCGTCAGCGCGGCGATGGCATGGGGATCCGCACCCGCAACAACTTGTTTGCTGCCATCGGGCAAGGTGCAGGTCGCGCTGGGCGTCTCACCATGAGAAAGCTGCATCGTTGGCAGGGAAAGCCCTTCGAGCAGCACGTCACTGCCCACCAAAAGGTTCAGAACAGCCGACTTTCCCGACTTTGGCATGCCCATAATGGCAAGGCGCACCGGCTTTTGCAGGCGCGCCAAAAGCGTTTCCGCTTTTCCATGAACATCATCTGGAAGCAGGCCGCTTTCCACGGCCAACTTCAATTCGGCCTGGACCCGGTTCCCCAGTGATTGATTCGACATTACTTACCTCCGGCGGCGAGTTTAGCCGGCGGCTCTGCCGCTTCAACCTCCTGTGTGCTGTCTGGTTTATTTCCGGTGACTTTGACGGTCTTGATCGGGCGCACTTCCTTGATCGCGGGGGTGTCCGCCTTGGCGGCAACCTTTTCTACTCCATCAAGTTCAACAACGCGGGTGATGGTTGCTGTGTGGCTGTCCACATGGCCGACAGGCTTGGCGCGGATGGCGCGGATAACCGGCTTGTTGTGGTTTAGTTTGATGACAGAGAACGTGCAGTTGTCCTGATCAGGATCGGCCAGAGCCTCAATCGCTTCAAGAAGATGTCCTGCAATCTCTGCTGCCTTCTTGCGGCGGTAGCGTTGCAGGATCTTCTGGATCTGCGCTTCTTCCAGATATTGCAAGCCATCGCTTGAGACGACGACGATATCACCAACCTGAAGTTCAAATGGTGTCTTTGGGCAATCCGATTTTGCAACGCGATCACCTAGAATCACCGAAGTAAGACAGTTGCGATCTGGGTGGTTGCGCCCGGCCTCTTCATCCAGAAGGCCCGATTGCACCATGAAATCAATCTGAGGAGCCATCGAATGGTCCTCATTGAGTTGCTTCATCTTGCCGCCACGGAAATGGTACAGCGGGCTGTCACCAATCGACATCCAGTACATGCGGTTTTCCACCAACACGAGCGAAACAAGGGTTGCACCCATGCCGCGTGTATCGGGGTGCCGCTTGACGTGATCACGCACAACTTCGTTGGCGTTGCGTGCGGCGGTTGTCAGATACTGTGGGATTTCGCCTTCAAAGTCACCAAAGTTTGCACTTTCAAACTTCAGCTCACTAAAGACTTCGGTCACGACGATCTTACTCGCCACATCACCTGCGGCATGGCCGCCCATACCGTCAGCAAGAACGACGACCCCACTATCCGCCCCAAAGGGGAAGTCAGCAACAATTGCGTCTTCTTGGTAGTCTCGTCCGCCTTGGCAAATAGCCGAGGCTACATCAAAACGAGGTTCAGGCGATCGCCACATCTTCGTCCTCCCCGGCAGCGCCGTCGGTCCAATTAAATGATTTTCCACACAATCCAATAAAGCGAAGCGTTGTTTCACCGATACGGATCACGTCGCCTGTTTTCAGCGTTTCATTGCTGATCAAGGGCTTGTTGTTCAAGCGCACGATATTTGATTTACCACCATGGCCCAGCAGGAATTCCTTGCTGTCTTCGTCGTAAACGATTGCCGCATGGTTCATGCGTGAAATGGAGTTGTCGCCAAAATCAAGCTGCACGGCCTGATCCTCGCCACGTCCAATCTGTGACATGCCTGACATCAACGAAAAACTCTCACCGCGGCCTGGGCCATCAGCCACAACAATCCAGCCAACAGGAAACTTTACGCTTTTGGTGGGGGCTGCTTTCGGCGCGTCATTGAACAGATCAACAACCTCGCCGTCGGATTTATCAAAGCCGATCAATCGGGTCTTTGTGCGGCGCGACCGGGCAGGCGAGCGTGACGCGGCGGCGGATGCCGCTGCGGACGCAGGTGTAGGTACTGCGGGGGCTTCCACCACTGGTGCAGCAGGTGCCGGTGCAGGCGTTGCAGCCGCGGGCGCCACATCATCGTCTTCAAGATCCCAAATGTTTACGGCAGGCTGTGCTGGTGCGCTCTTGGGTTCTTCGACCTCAACAACGCGTACCTCGGATTTGACCCGATCGGTCACATCTGCCAGATCAGCATTTGCGGCGTCGGCCTCACTGACCATGGATCCGATGGTCTCTCGGTAGGATTGCTCAAGGGATTCAACGCCTTGCGCGCGCCGTTTTGCGGGCTCGTTGCGCTTCTTTCCGAGCAGATCACGAATGAATTTCATCTTACCAACCTTCCAAATTACGTCGCTGTCGGGATGCTTACACAAACCGCCTGCGAATTTACTCTGCCGCGCCCTCATAGGCGAATGATGCAACCCACAGGCTGCCTTCGCGTTGAACCGCGAACATAAACTGCTCTGTCCCTCCACCGATTTCACGGTCGAGGATCGTCATAAGTGTATCACGTTCATCCACTGTTTCGCCTGTTGGGATGTATGATGTGATCACGTCACCAATGCGCAGGCCGCCTTCTTGCTCGCTTGGCAAAGATGCAACCTTGGTCAACCAGCCAGAACCAGCAAAGACCGTTTCAAATTCCGTACCATCGGTCAGGGCAACTTCCTGAATGACAGGAAGGAACCATGCATGCTGCGCTGTTTCGCCAGATGATGGGTTCAGCGTGTCGAATGTCACGCTGACAGTCGGTGACAGTTCTTCAGCAGGAGTTTGAGCGCGCAGTACGTCCGCAATATCTGCAATTGCGTCAACGGAGATCCCGTTCACGCCGGTAATCACCAGGCCGGGTTCAACCCAGATAGGGGAGACAGGTCCAGCCTCGGCAATAATGTTGGATTGCTGGCCTGCCGCAACAAATGGCAGTTGCACAGTCCAGTCGGCGGAAACATCGCTGACTTCGGGGAGGATTTCATTGCCTGGTGTAACAGCCGCGATCTCAACCTCTGGACCTGCGCCAATTTCGGCCACTGTGTTTGGCGTAGCGGGCAGGGTCATCGCTGCAGTGTCGGCATCAGCGACAGGACGATTTGCCGTCTGATCAGGGAATTCAGCGTTCGCAACAGGCTCTGTCGCCGCAGGGCGCGGTGTTTCGACCGGCTCTGGCAGCGGTTCTGGCGCTGGAACGGTTGCCAGCTCTACGCTTTCAGGGCGTGCGGATGGGCGCACAACAGGTGTCGGCGCATCCGCAATTTCAGGGCCTTCAACAACAGCCGGAGTTTCTGCAACCGGATCAGTTTCGGCCTGTGTTTCAGCAGGGGCCGCAGGTGGTTCGACAGCGACCTCTGGGGCAGCTGCTACGATTTCTTCCTCAGCGGGCAGCACTGCCACAAACGAATTCTCGGGCACTTCAACAACCTCAGGCTCCGCAGGCGTTTCGGCCACAACTGGGTCCGCAGGTGTTTCAGCAACAACTGGTGCTTCTGGCGTTTCGACGACGGTTGTTTCAGGTGCCGGTGTCTCAACAACAGGCGTTGCAGCCTGCTCAACCACAGGAGCGGCTTCTTCGCCACCGCCCATGACAAATACGCCAACGCCAACCAGCAGAGCAACAGCCGCAGCAGAGCCAAGCAGAATAGGCATTTTCGACTTCTGCTCGGACGCAGTGGCCGGGGCAGCGGCGGCAGGTGCTGCGGCTGTTTCAACAGCAGCAGCGGTGGCAACCTTCAGCGGAGTAACATTGCCTTGCGCCCCGTCAATCATTGCAACCCACTCTTTGGCGGATTGAACGCGGTTCTTTGGCAGAACGGCAAGCGCCTTGTCCATAGCGGCGAGGAAATCGTTCTCATAGTCAGCGAAGCGACCTGAAAGCGGCTCATATGGATCGGCTTCACCAGAGGCGATAGCGGCCAGGCGAGCTTGCGAGTTTGGTGGCACATCGCCGGAAATCAGGTGGTAGAACGATGCACCCAGTGCATAAAGGTCACTGCTTGGGCTTTGCTCTGACCCGGCAATGTAGAATTCCTGTGGCGAATAGCCGTCTTTGACAACGCGCAGTGCGGAAAGGACACGGCTTTGCTTCGTCGCTTCTTCGCGGGCAGCACCAAAATCGATCAGAACAGGGTGGAATTCCTTGTTGATCAGAATGTTGTCGGGCGAAATGTCGCGGTGCAGGATGCCCTGGTCGTGGATAAAGCCAACAGCGCCCAGAACTTCCTTGAGGATCGATTTGATCTGTACCGGTGTCAGACCGTGGTTGGGATCTTCGATTGTATCAAGCAGGTCGCGACCTTCAACAAAGTCGAGCGCCATATAAGCTGTGTCGTTGTCCTCAAATACCTGATGGACGCCAACGATATTGGGGTGATCCAGCTTTGCCAGGCTACGGGCCTCTTGCACGAACAGACGGACAATTGACTTCAACTCATTCTGGTGCGCACGCGAACGGGCTTGCACCACGTAGCGGCTGCGACGGCAGAAAGCGCCGGGGAAACACTCTTTGATGACGATCTTCCGATCAAGGCTGTCATGGGCCAGATAGGTAATGCCGAACCCGCCAGCATTCAGGAAGCTCTCGATGGTGTACTGGCCGTGCATCAACTTGGTGCCGGGCTTCAGTTCATCGACAAAGTTGTCCTTGTCGTCAGAGTTCTCTTTTTCTTGCGCCTTCGCCATTCTTACATCCAGCTCTCAACATCCCATGGCCAATAAGACTCACCTATTGGCCGCTATTTTTAGGTCTCACTCAAATTAGGCCAAAAAGTGACGCTAACTTGTTGTTTCGTGGTTCTTAATCGACGTATTTCGCGGTCATTACAGCCCGCATTTGAAACAGTGACCGGCAAGTTTTCGCCGATTCACCCCTATTTTAACTGAAAACTCACCATTTCTATGTCGATGGTGTGTTCGAAAAAAAATGACTTGGAAACATACGCTCTTCTCATGCTCTCTCCCGGTTTGGTCCGGGTTTTGTCTGTGCTTTGCACATTTGTCAGGCACGGGTGTCACGCTTTGTTGAGTCTTTTCACCCGATTCGATCCGTTGAGTATAGCCGCGGGAATGTTGCAGATGCAGCATCAGTGCTACGGAATGTCTCATACTGTTGCATAGGCTCCCCTGACGGATTTCTGCCCTCCAATGTCAGCAGCCTGACTGCGCACCCTTTTCCTTCCGGCATCGCCACACTAGGTTCGTCTGACCAAATAAAGGTCATCCCATGTCCACAATCGTATCTGTCCAAAATCTGCGCAAGGCATACGCCGGTGGGTTTGAGGCGCTCAAGTCAGTCAACCTTGATATCGAGGAGGGTGAAATCCTCGCTCTGCTGGGGCCAAATGGTGCGGGCAAAACGACATTGATCTCAACCATCTGCGGGATCACATTGCCCACGTCGGGTAGCATCACCGTAGGCGGGCATGACACGATCACTGATTTTCGCGCGGCCCGCGCGCTGATCGGGTTGGTCCCACAAGAGATCAACCTTGAACCGTTTGAGACGGTGATGAACACCGTCAGCTTTTCGCGCGGACTGTTTGGCAAGTCGCGCGACGATGCCTTTGTTGAGAAACTGTTGGGGCAGCTTTCGTTGGCCGATAAGAAGAACAACAAGGTCATGACGCTGTCGGGCGGTATGAAACGCCGGGTGCTGATCGCCAAAGCGCTGGCCCATGAACCGCGAGTGCTGTTCCTTGATGAACCGACCGCTGGTGTGGACGTCGAGTTGCGTAAAGACATGTGGGACGTGGTGGCGGACCTGAAGGCCTCTGGCGTCACGATCATCCTGACGACCCACTATATCGAAGAGGCGGAAGCCATCGCTGATCGCGTTGGCGTTATCAACAAGGGTGAGATTCTGTTGGTACAGGACAAAGCAGACCTGATGGCGCAGATGGGCAAGAAGCAGTTGCGCATCGAGCTGGCCACACCTGCCGCCGAAATCCCGGCGGCACTTGGCAACTACGATCTTGTCCGCGCTGAAGATGGCCTGAGCATCACCTATTCCTACGACAGCACCGGCGAGCGGACCGGGATCACAACGCTGCTGAATGATTTGCAAAAGGCGGGGTTGCAGATGACAGACATCCAGACCCAACAAAGCAGCCTTGAGGATATCTTTGTCGGCCTCGTAAAGGAAACAGCATGAACCTGAACGCCGTCCTGACCATCTATGTCTTCGAGATGAAGCGCTTCTTCCGCACCCTGACGCAAAGCTTTATCTCGCCTGTACTGTCGACCTCGCTCTACTTTGTCGTCTTCGGCGCCGCCATCGGCAGCCGCATCGAAACGGTTGAAGACGTCAGCTATGGCGCGTTCATTGTGCCGGGGTTGATCATGCTGTCTGTGATGACGCAGGCAACCGCGAACGCAAGCTTTGGCATCTACTTCCCAAAATTCATCGGGACGATCTATGAGTTGCTGTCGGCACCTGTCAGCTTTCTTGAGATTGTCGCAGGTTACGTTGGTGCAGCTGCGACCAAGGCGCTGTTCATCGGGGTGATCATTCTTGTGACGGCTTTCTTCTTTGTCGATATCCAGATTGCGCACCCGTTGGCGATGATTGCATTCCTCGTGCTGACCTGTGTCAGCTTTGCCCTACTGGGCTTTATCATCGGCATCTGGGCGGGCAATTTCGAACAACTACAACTGATCCCATTGCTGGTGATCACACCGCTCGTTTTCCTGGGTGGGTCGTTTTATTCGATCACCATGTTGCCTCCGATCTGGCAGAAGGTGACGCTGTTCAATCCGGTGGTTTATCTGATCAGCGGGTTCCGCTGGTCGTTCTTCGGCACTGCTGATGTCAGCATAGGTGTCTCACTCTTAGCCATTGCGCTGTTTACCGGCGCGTGCCTTGCCTTCATCTGGTGGATTTTCCGTACCGGCTGGCGGATCAGGCAGTGAGACTTGTGCGGGAACAATGAAAGTCTAAATACTCAGATATGAAAAGATTTATCCCCTTCATGAAATCAGATCCTTTTGTCGCCGTCATTCGGCTGCAGGGGGCTATCGCCAATTCCGGACGCGGGCTGGACAATCCCAGCCTTGGACCGGTCATTGAAAAAGCCTTCTCCAAGGGCAAACCCTCTGCCGTCGCGCTTGAGATCAACTGCCCCGGTGGTTCGCCAGTGCAGTCGTCGCTGATCGCCTCGCGTATCCGGCGGCTGGCGGATGAGAAAAAGATCCCGGTCTTCGCCTTTGTCGAAGATGTCGCGGCCTCTGGTGGCTATTGGCTGGCCTGTGCTGCGGATGAGATTTTCATCGACAGCTGTTCCATCACGGGTTCAATCGGTGTGATCAGTGCGGGTTTCGGCGCGCAGGACGCGATTGAAAAACTCGGTGTGCAGCGCCGGGTGCATACCGCTGGCAAATCGAAGTCGATGATGGATCCGTTCAAACCCGAAAAGCCTGCGGATGTGAAAAAACTCAAAGGCTGGCTGGAAGACCTGCACGCGACCTTCATCGACTATGTGAAATCGCGGCGCGGAACAAAGCTGTCTGACAATCCTGACCTGTTCACCGGCGAAGTCTATATCGGTCAGAAGGGAATTGATGAGGGGCTTGTTGACGGTATCGGCCACTTGGCGCCCGTGATGAAAGACCGCTTTGGCGACAAAGTGCAATTCCGCCGCTACGGTCAGAAAAAACCCCTGCTGGCTTGTTTCGGCGCGCAGATTGTGGATGATGCCGTCGCGGGCATCGAAGAACGCGCAGCTTTTGCGAGGTTCGGTCTTTGATCATCAAAGCCATCTTTTTCTTTCTGGCTTTCATGCTGGTGCTGGCGATGTTCGGCAAATGGCGGTTTCCGGGTCAAGAACGTCTGGCGCAGGCCAAATGCCCCAAATGCCTGCGCTATCGCATCGGCAAAGGACCATGCCAATGCGAGAAACCTCGCAAATGAGGGCGCTGGTGACAGGTGCAGGCGCGCGGCTTGGTCAGGCGATGGCGCTCTATCTGGGGCAACGCGGTTATGATGTGGCTATACACTACGCAGGTTCTGAGGCAGGCGCGCGGGATACTGTGGCTGGGCTCGAAGCGTTGGGTCGTTCCGGCGTCGCCTTGCAGGCGGACCTGTTGGACGAAGATGCTACTCAGGCTTTGGTCGACAGTGCGGCAGATGCGCTGGGCGGTCCGCTGACATGTTTGGTGAACAACGCGTCAATCTTTGAATATGACAGCCTTGAGAGCGCCAGTCGCCAAAGCTGGGACCGGCATATGGAATCCAATCTGCGCGCGCCTTTCGTCCTGACGCAGAATTTTGCAGCACAAGTGCCTGATCCGGTGATTGATGACATGGGCGAGCCGGTGGCGCAGGGGCTCATCGTCAACATGCTGGATCAGCGCATCCACAAACTGACCCCCGAATTCATGAGCTACACCATCGCCAAGATGGGTCTCTGGACGATGACCCGCACAACGGCACAGGCGTTGGCGCCAAAGGTCCGGGTCAATGGTATCGGGCCGGGGCCAACCTTGCAGGGCCACAGACAAAGCAAGAGTCACTTTGACAGACAGCGGGCTGCAACGATCCTCAAGCGCGGTGCAAACCCTGCGGATATCACCGCAGCCTTGGGATACTTCCTTGATGCACCCGGTGTGACAGGTCAAATGCTGGCCGTTGATGGCGGTCAACACCTCGCATGGGAGACCCCGGATGTCCTTGGCGTGGAGTAGCAGCCGCAGCAAGTTGTACACGGCCTAGCTCATGCATTCACGAAACTGTCACAAAGCGCCTATTTTTCAATGCTTTAAGCATATATCAATAAAAATATTGTTGATTATCAATTATTTACAAAACTGCCTATTTTTTAGGCAATTCGTGGAAACCTGCCAAATACAACGGAAAAATCACGCTCGTGGGGATTTGCCCACGGAGTTATCCACAGAAACCGTGGATGCCTTTTCTCTTGTCCTAGCCGCGTTACCATTGCAGCCAATGAAGAATCACAGAAAAATCTCATGACAGTCTCGCAAACCCCACCAACCAAGTCTGGATACGACGTGATCCAGGGATACTTGCGGACGCTGGACGCGTCGCCGGGTGTTTACCGGATGCTCGATGCGGATAGTCGTGTGCTCTACGTTGGTAAGGCGCGAAACCTCAAGGCGCGCGTGTCGAACTATGCGCGCCCTGGCCAGCATTCGCCGCGGATTACACGGATGATCCGCGAAACTGCCAGTATGATGTTCCTGACTACCCGGACCGAGACAGAGGCGCTGTTGCTTGAACAGAACCTGATCAAACAACTCAAACCGCGTTACAACGTCCTGCTGCGCGACGACAAATCATTCCCCAATATTCTGGTCACCAAGGATCACTCCTTTCCGATGATCAAGAAGCATCGCGGCGCAAAGAAGCAGAAGGGCGATTACTACGGCCCCTTTGCTGGGGCGGGCGCGGTCAACCGCACGCTGAACCAGTTGCAGCGTGTGTTTCTGCTGCGCAACTGCACTGACAGCGATTTTGAAACGCGGACGCGACCATGTCTGCAATATCAGATCAAGCGGTGCTCTGGTCCTTGCTGCGGGTTGATCTCGGCGGAGGACTACGCAGCCTCTGTGCAGGACGCGCAGAAATTCCTGCAAGGCCGGACCAAAGGTATTCAGGAAGCGCTCGCCAATCAGATGCAGGCCGCAAGCGCCGAGATGGAGTTCGAGCGTGCCGCTGCCCTGCGCGATCGGATCAAGGCGCTGACGCAGGTGCAATCGGCGCAAGGCATCAATCCGCAAAGCACGCCAGAGGCTGATGTGATTGCCCTGCATACCGACGGTGGCCAAGCGTGCGTGCAGGTATTCTTTATCCGCGCCAACCAGAACTGGGGCAACCACGACTACTATCCGCGTATCTCGGGTGACGAAGATGCGTCCGAGGTGATGGAAGCCTTCGTTGGCCAGTTCTATTCCAACCGCGAGCCGCCAAAGATGCTGATCTTGTCGCATGGTTTGGACAATGACGATCTGATGGCGCAGGCCTTGGCTGAAAAGGCCGCGCGCAAGGTCGAGATCATCGTGCCCCAACGTGGTGAAAAGGCGGAGCTGGTCCATTCCGCCCTGCGCAACGCTCGCGAAAGCCTTGCGCGTAAGATGTCGGAAACGGCCACCCAAGCGCGGTTGCTCAAGGGTGTGGGAGAGGCGTTTGAACTGGACGAGGTGCCGCAGCGGATCGAGGTCTATGACAACTCGCACATTCAAGGCGCCCATGCCGTTGGGGCCATGGTTGTGGCCGGGCCTGATGGTTTCGACAAAAACCAGTACCGCAAGTTCAATATCAAGGACGCAACCCTTACCCCCGGCGATGACTTTGGCATGATGAAAGAGGTCCTGACCCGCCGCTTCCAACGCCTGCTGAAAGAAGACCCCGAGCGCACGCAAGGCACATGGCCTGATCTGCTGCTGATTGATGGGGGGCAAGGGCAGGTGAGTGCTGTGCGCGAAATCATGGACGATCTTGGCGTCAGCGATATCCCAATGGTTGGCGTGGCCAAGGGCGAAGACCGCGACGCAGGCAAAGAAGAGTTCCACCGCACGGGCAAGCCGGTGATGGCGCTGCGGCACAACGACCCTGTGCTCTATTTCATCCAGCGGATGCGGGACGAGGTCCACCGCTTTGCCATTGGCACGCACCGGGCCAAACGATCTAAGGCTATTGGCGCAACACCTCTGGATGATGTGCCTGGCGTCGGGGCCACCCGCAAACGCGCGCTATTGGCGCATTTCGGTTCCGCCAAAGCTGTCGCGCGGGCAAATCTGGCAGATCTCAAAGCAGTGGACGGCGTGTCAGCGAAGCTGGCGCAAACGGTCTATGATTTCTTTCACGAGAATGGGTAGCCTGGGCACCCCGGTCAGCGCCTCGGGTCTGCATCTAGCCTACGATTCCTTTTCTGCGCAGTGTCAATCATTTGCAGAAATGGGCCGACACTCCGTCGGGCAATATCTTCAACTTCCTTGAACCCGGCCAAGAACTCCAGATCGTCAATAACCTCGTCCATCAAATTCCGATAGGCCAAATTGTTAAACTTAAAGCCTGTTTCGGCCATGAAGATTTCCCCGGAATTTGTGTCCAGTAGTATGTCATGAGAATAGAATCCGGGGCCAATCGCCGCGACCACGCCATCCGCAATATTCTGCAGTCGGTCCATGTTTTGTATAACAAATCGCCGAAAAAAGTCATTCAGAAGGTGACTATCTACTGGGGTGTTTTTGCTATGAACACATGGGCTGCCTTCCGACACAGGCCGCGCTCTCATCACTGTATGTGTAATGGTTGCGCCGACGCACATCAAACGAACAGAGATGTAGTACTGCTCACCTTCATATTCGGCGCGTGTGTCGATCAGGCTGGTGTTATATCGGTCGGGGCTAAGGTCCGCGCCAGTTGATACCGTGTAGACGGCCGCACCGGAATCATTGTTGTCATTGGAAAAGACAGCTTCGGTTGCGGTACTTGTTTCAAACAGCTTTGGCATCGGCACGTTGCGTTCGGAAAAAAACGCGTTGGCACGACGCTTGTCGCTGATAATCCGGCCTATTTCTGGGGGATGGCAGACAAGATCCGCCATATCAAGGATATCATCCAATCCCGGCTGTTCTGGAATGAATCCAACCTCGCGATAGATCATAACAACGATAGACTTTTGCGCGTTTTGGATTGCCCTTTGCAGCGCGCTGGGCGTTGTCACAAACACGGTTCCATACCCATGGTCCCGAAGGCCATCGCAGAATGTCGGCAAAAAGCGGTAAGCCGTGACCTTTCCACCATGCGCGAACTTGTTTTTTGAAAGGCCAGCGAAGATTACAGTGGCCGTAGGTGTCTCCGGCTGCGGCGTGCTTATCAGCGCCTCAAGTTGCTTAGCTTCGACAAGGCGCTTTGCTCGTTTGCGTATCTTTGCGCCGATCTTGTTGGTTTTTTGCGGATGAATTTCAGCATTTCAGATTTCTTTTCACAGTCGAATCAATTTTGTAATCGCACATTGCAGTTCAGAACCGCTGTCCGATTATAGCGCTCGTGCGCTATTCAACCACCCAATTCTAGTACGAGATGGGTAGCGATGCTTGAGTGCGACGGACGTCCGCAGACGCAGGGCGAAGTCAGAAATTTCTGGCGCAAACGTCTGTGACTTCTTTCACGAGAATGGTTGACACCATAGCGACCTGACCGCCTACTTGGCGGCATTTCAGGGGGCATACCGTGATAAATCTCAAGCTACGCTTAAACGAAACGGACGCTCTGCTGTCGGCGCATGTTTGCACGATCCCATCGGCAACGGTGACACAAGCCTTGGCGGCCGCGGGTGCAGATGCAGTCATCATCGATATGGAGCATGGTGCGGTGGATTATGGCAGCGCCCATGCGATGATCGCCGCAACGCAAGGCACCAATTGCGCGCCCATTGTCCGGGTTGCTGAGAATGATCCTGTTCAGGTTAAGCGGGTGCTTGATCTGGGCGCGCAGGGTATTTGCTTTCCGATGATCCGTACCGCGGATGACGCGCGCGCAGCTGTTGCGGCCTTGCGTTACCCACCTCTGGGCAACCGGGGATTCGGTCCTTTTGTTGCCCATTCCGGCGCAGGTGTCTCGCTGCTTGACTATAAGGATGCCGTTGACGGCACCCTGACCTGTATCCTTTTGGTCGAAACAGCAGATGCAATCGACAATATAGAAGAAATCGCAACCGTACCCGGCATTGATCTGCTGGTCCCTGCGCAATTCGATCTGTCAACAGATTTGGGCATCTCTGGTCAATTCGAGCACCCAGATTTTCAAGCAGCAATCGCCAAGGTCGAGAAGGCTGCGGCAAGCGCGGGCATCCCGCTGGGCAATGTGGCCCTGTCAGAGGCGCAGGCCGATGGGCTCATTGCGCGCGGCTATCGTGTGATCTGTGGATTTGATCTGTTGTGGCTCAAGGCAAAAACGGCCGAGGCGCAAGCGTGGCTTGGTAAGAAATGATCCGGTGACCCGCATCGCGCTTTCCACTGCCGACACAAGCCGTTAAACCTTCTGTCATGACGCTGAATTTGCCCAATATCCTCACCATTCTGCGGTTGGCCGCAGCACCCGGTGTTGTTGTGATGTTTCTATATTTTGCGCGGCCCTGGGCGGATTGGTTCGCGCTGGTGCTTTTCGTCGTCGCGGCTTTTACTGATTTCCTCGACGGCTATCTTGCACGAGCTTGGAAACAAGAAAGCAAACTGGGTGCGATGCTTGACCCGATTGCCGACAAGGCAATGGTCATTATTGCGCTGGTCGTCATCACCGGCTTTTCCGGCATGAACCCCTGGATTCTGCTGCCGGCGACGTTGATTATTTTCCGCGAGGTCTTTGTTTCTGGCCTGCGCGAGTTTCTTGGCGATACCGCCGGGACGCTTAAGGTGACCAACCTTGCGAAATGGAAAACGACCGCACAGATGGTCGCGATCTCGATGCTTTTTGCGACTGGCGCGTTTGAGCATTACTTTGGCATGCAATCGCTCGCTATGACTTCGGAAATGGTCGAGGACGCAATTTCGGGCGAAGGCCCTGATGAGCTCGGCCTCTATTGGAAGTACCAGGGCATGGTTATCAGTTGGTGGGGCGGTATCATCATGTTGTGGATCGCGGCCTTGCTCACTATCGTGACGGGCTGGGACTACTTCAGTAAATCGCGCCCTTACCTGACGGACAAACCGACATGAATGTGATCTACTTTGCTTGGGTCCGGGAACGTATTGGCATTCCGCAAGAAACCGTGGAAACAGATGCCGTGACCGTCAAAGATCTGATAGCGGAACTGCGCGCCAGAGAGGCGCGCTATGACGCCGCGTTTTCCGACACAACCGCCCTGAGAGTAGCGCTGGATCAGGAACTATCGGATTTTGATGCCCCTCTCGCGGGTGTCCGCGAAGTTGCGTTCTTTCCACCGATGACAGGTGGCTAATGACAGTCCGTGTGCAGTCAGATCACTTTGATGCGGGTGCAGAGCTAAATTGCTTTGCCCAAGGATGTGGCGACATCGGTGCGGTGGTCAGTTTCACAGGGGTGGTGCGCGACACGCAAGGCAACCTGCGCGAAATGCTGATCGAGCATTATCCCGGCATGACCGAAAAGGCGATCAAGACCATTGTGGACGAAGCCAAGAAGCGTTGGGATTTGGCCGATGTTCTAGTGATCCACCGCTACGGTCCGCTTGCAGTGGGCGCGCCAATTATGATGGTGGCAACGGCAGCGGCGCATCGGGCGGCGGCCTTTGCTGCTGCGGATTTCCTGATGGACTACCTCAAATCCCGCGCGCCTTTCTGGAAAAAAGAAGTGACCGAGCAGGCCGAGACATGGGTCGCGGCTAAGGATGCTGACGAAGACGCGCTCAAGCGCTGGTAAGTTGCCCCGCGCCTTCGGTCAGGTCGGCCATACCTCTGCGGGATCACGCGCGGATGCTGCACAAGGTGCATGGCGCGGGCATGTTGTCAGATGATTGTTGATTAACCCTGTCGCCTCCATGAAGGCATAAACAATTGTTGGCCCGCAGAACCGGAAACCCGCTTTCTTGAGATCCTTTGAGATCTGCGCAGAGAGCTTCGACTGGGTAGGCATCGTGGCCCGGTCCGACAGGGTGGTGCGCAGCGGCCTGCCATCCACATAATTCCACAAGAACCGATCAAACCCGACATCTGCTTCGATCTTTTGCCAGGCACGGGCGTTGCCGATGGTGGCCTCAATCTTACCTCTGTGGCGGACGATGCCGGGGTTTTTTAGCAGACGCTGCACGTCTTCTTCATCCCAGGTTGCGATTGTATCCGGATCAAAACCTGCAAAGGCTTCGCGAAAATTGTTGCGCTTCTTGAGGATCGTGATCCAGGACAAACCCGCCTGAAAACCATCCAATATCAGCTTTTCCCACAAGGCACGGCTGTCATACTCGGGCACGCCCCATTCGGTGTCGTGGTAGTCGACATAAATCGGCTCGATCCCGGCCCAGCCACAACGCTCGCTCATTTGCTGTCCTTAACCGTTTGTTAGCCCCGAGTGGGCCATTCTGCTGGGGTCAGTATGGAGCGCCGCAATGCAAAACACCACGCTCAGCCGTGTCGAAATCGAAGATCGGGCGATTGTCGATCCGCTGGTTTACGCCATGGCGTCGCGCGATAGTGACGTGTTGGATATGGTGCGTGATGCGCTGGCTGCGCGGCGCACACAGCTAGCCTTTCTGCCCGTGTTCACCACAAACAACCCGCAGACCACTGCCTTTCACGAAGGGCTTGTGCGGCTCACCGATGAAGAGGGGCGGATCATTCCCGCGGCGCATTTCATGCAGCGGGTTGAAGAAAACGGATTGGGGCGGCAGATCGATTGCGTCATGTTGGAACTGGCGTTTCAATGCCTGCGGTCCCATCCCGAATTGCGGCTTTCGGTGAATGTGTCTGCCCGTTCTATCGGGGATGGTGAATGGCGGCGCATATTGGATCGTGGTTTGCTGGATCGGGGTCAGCCCGGCGACCGATTGATTTTTGAGATTAGTGAGACATCAGCGATGCTGCTGCATGAAAACGTGATCCGCTTCATGGCAGAGATGCAGCCAAAGGGTGTGTGTTTTGCGCTAGATGGGTTCGGGGCGGGGATGACCGCGTTCCGGCATCTCAAGGATTTCTTCTTTGATCTGGTAAAGATCGACAAAAGTTTCGTGCGCGGCATCGACCATGATTCCGACAATCAGGTCCTGGCAGAGGCGTTGATCACGGTCGCCCATCAATTTGAGATGTTCGCGGTGGCCGACGGGGTTGAAACAGCAGGCGAGGCCGCTTTCCTGCGGGGTCTTGGGGTGGATTGCCTGCAAGGCTACCACTTTGGCGTGCCGTCGTTACAGTTGTAGACGGGCCTTTCGTTGCGTCAGGCGTTTGGGGATTTGATTTGCCCTGCATCACCCAACCCCTTATGGACCGGGCCAACGGCGTGAGGGCCGCCTTGCACCATGTAGCTGGGAATGGCACCTTTAGGCCAAGGCTTTAATCCAAAGGGGACTATCCATGACGAACGTTGTTATCGCATCTGCTGCTCGCACAGCTGTCGGCAGCTTTGGCGGTTCATTCGCAAGCACACCTGCCCACGATCTGGGCGCCGCGGTGCTTGAAGCTGTCGTAGAACGCGCCGGTGTCGACAAATCCGAAGTGAGCGAGACAATCCTTGGTCAGGTGCTGACGGCCGCGCAAGGCCAGAACCCAGCGCGTCAGGCCCACATTAATGCCGGTCTGCCACAAGAATCCGCTGCTTGGGGTATCAACCAGGTATGTGGTTCGGGCCTGCGCGCAGTGGCGCTGGGCGCACAGCACATCCAACTGGGTGACGCGTCAATCGTTGCCGCTGGCGGCCAAGAAAACATGACGCTCTCGACACATGCCGCACATCTGCGCGCTGGTCAGAAAATGGGCGATATGAAGTATATCGACACCATGATCCGCGACGGTCTGTGGGATGCGTTCAACAACTACCACATGGGCCAAACTGCTGAAAACGTAGCAGAAAAATTCCAGATCACCCGCGACATGCAAGATGAATTCGCCGTCGCATCTCAGAACAAGGCCGAAGCCGCGCAAAATGCGGGCCGCTTTGATGATGAGATCGCAGCCTATACAGTGAAGACACGCAAGGGCGATATCATCGTCGACAAAGACGAATACATTCGCCACGGCGCCACCATGGAAGCGATGCAAAAATTGCGCCCTGCTTTCACCAAGGAAGGCTCTGTTACAGCCGCTAACGCATCGGGCCTGAACGACGGTGCGGCAGCCACATTGCTGATGTCCGCAGATGAGGCTGAAAAGCGCGGGATTGAACCTTTGGCGCGTATCGCATCCTACGCCACAGCCGGCCTTGACCCGTCCATCATGGGTGTCGGCCCGATCTATGCATCCCAAAAAGCGTTGGACAAAGCAGGCTGGTCCGTTGGCGATCTTGACCTGGTCGAAGCCAACGAAGCTTTCGCCGCACAGGCCTGTGCTGTGAACAAAGAAATGGGTTGGGACCCGGAAATCGTGAACGTGAACGGCGGTGCCATCGCAATTGGCCACCCAATTGGTGCGTCCGGTTGTCGCGTCTTGAACACGCTACTGTTCGAGATGAAGCGTCGCGGTGCGAAAAAAGGCCTTGCCACATTGTGCATCGGTGGCGGCATGGGTGTCGCACTTTGTGTTGAGCGCCCCTAAGTCATTCAGTAATATTGTTGCGTCCAAGGCGGCGCAACGATAACAACATTACCAATGCAATTCCTTGAAGGAGAAACTCATGTCCCGTGTTGCACTTGTAACAGGCGGCTCGCGCGGTATTGGCGCGGCTATTTCCACAGCACTCAAAGACGCGGGCTGCAACGTTGCCGCCACATACGCAGGCAACGATGAAAAGGCCGCGGCCTTTACTGCAGAAACAGGCATCAAGACGTACAAATGGGACGTCGGCAATTACGAAGCATGCCAAGCTGGCATCGGCCAGATCGAAGCGGACCTTGGCCCGGTTGAGATTCTGGTGAACAACGCAGGCATCACTCGCGACGCTCCGTTCCACAAGATGACGCCACAGCAGTGGCACGAATGCATCGATACCAACCTTAACGGTGTGTTCAACATGACGCACAACGTTTGGGGTGGCATGCGTGAACGCAAATTTGGTCGTATCGTGACGATTTCTTCGATCAACGGCCAAAAGGGCCAGTTCGCGCAAGCCAACTATGCCGCGACAAAGGCGGGCGATATCGGCTTTACCAAGTCGCTGGCACAAGAAGGCGCGCGCGCTGGCATCACGGTAAACATCGTGGCCCCCGGCTACATCAACACCGAAATGATGAGCACGATCCCAGAAAAAGTGATGAACGAAGTCATCCTGCCGCAGATCCCCGTAGGCCGCCTTGGTGAAGCCTCTGAGATTGCGCGCGCAGTATGCTTCCTTGCATCCGACGATGCGGGCTTTGTGACAGGGTCAACGCTTTCTGCGAACGGCGGTCAGTACCTGGTCTAAGCCGAGCTGACGGACAGTTAAGTAAGGGCCCCGCTGATCAGGCGTGGCCCTTTTTCGTTCAGCGACAGGTATCGCCCCAGCTAAATTTTCAACGGTAAAGTGTGAACCAACAACAGGCGCATCAGGAAATCGAACTGCGGTTTTTGGCGACCCTGCGAGTTACCGATTTTGGCCGCGATGACGTCGATGTCCCGACCCACTTTGTCTGCCAGCAAGGCAACGTAAAGCGCCCGCATATCGCGGCATTCGAGGCGTGGGTGCTAGAGGAAATCCAGACGTCCAAGAAACTCGCTGAAGGACGGCGCTTGATTCGCGCGGATGATTTGCTCTGACAGCGTCATCCGCCGCCAGAGCGATAGGATCTGTGCTAGTGTGTGCTCAGGCGCGTAATTTCTTCCTTGAGCATCAGCTTTTGCTTCTTAAGTTTCGCAATTTCGATGTCGTCTGATGCGGGGCTCCGCTGCATCACTTCGACATGCTCCGAGAGGGATTGGTGTTTCTTCTTCAGTTCCTGCAAATGCGAACTCAAGCTCATGGTCGTCCTCCTGTCGGTTTTGGATGTTTTTGATTGCACCACATCCGCCCCGTTCTGTCACGCCGCAGGGCAGCAATTCGGTGCGTGACCAATCGTCGCGCGCAGAAGTTGCCAATTCGTTAAGGCCAGATGGGCAATTCGCCGCCGCTGCGCAAAACGGCGCGCACGTCCGGAGTATAGCTTTCCTGATCGTCGCTATGCGCCGCACCTTCGTGCATGATCAGTGTCGGCGCCATCCGAAACGCGGCGCGCCCTTCCTGCCGTGCCTGTAGCAGGAAAAGCTCGGGTGCTTTGCCCGCCCGTCCGGCAATAGGCCGCACGATGACCGCACCTAAGCGCCCCTCAAGTGCGCCCAGCACCTCTGGCAGCCGCTCTATGCGTTGGATCATCGTCAGATAGCCGCGTGGCCCAACGCGGCGCGCACCGATCTGCAACCAATCGGTCAGCGGCGTGTCACCGCCCAATGCCAGATCGCGTCCTTGATTTGTTGCTGCTGTTCCCGCGCTGCGATCAAAGTAAGGGGGGTTCATGATAACGTGTCTAAATCGCTGCTGGCGCAGGTCGGCTGGCAATGTGCGCAGGTCCGAATGGACAACCGTGAAATCGGCACCGTTTTCACGGGCGTTCAGTTCTCCAAGGGCTGCATATTCAGCTTGAAGTTCAACCCCTGTGACCTGAATGTCGGGTACCCGCGCCGCAAGGCACAGTGACGCGACGCCCACACCGCAGCCCAATTCCAGCACTGTATCGCCTTGTTTTGCTGGTGTCGCTGCTGCCAACAACACCGGATCGACGCCGGCGCGATACCCCTTGCGTGGTTGAAACACGCGAATTCTCCCACCGAGAAAGTCATCGCAGGAATAATCGTCAGTCACGGCCCAAATCAATCTCACCGTCGCGCATCACGGCCTCTGCCATGAACAAATCGCGGTCAAGCACCATCAACCGGCGCGGCATTATGCCTATGCTACCTTCAAGGACGCTCATGTTTACGTCGAAGGCGAACCAGTCTATACCCTCGCTGTCCAGCAGGGCGGTTGCAAAGGCAAGGACAGTCGGGTCGTTGGTGCGCAAAAGCTCTTTCATAACCAAGACCTAAGACGCCGCATTCCGGATGTCTATTCACATGACGGAAACTTCAATGAGCCTTGATACCGCAGCGACCAAACCGCACGAGAAACTGGCTGCGGCCTTGGCGGATGATCTGGCAGCGGTGAACGATCTGATTCGCGAAAGGATGGCCTCGGAGCACGCCCCGCGCATCCCCGAAGTGACAGCACATCTGGTCGAGGCAGGTGGCAAACGTCTGCGCCCGATGCTGACTTTGGCTGCGGCACGGATGTGTGGCTATGACGGCCCCTATCATGTGCATCTGGCGGCCACGGTTGAATTTATTCACACGGCGACCTTGCTGCATGATGATGTGGTCGACGAAAGCAGTCAAAGGCGCGGGCGTCCGACGGCGAACCTGCTGTGGGACAACACGTCGAGCGTGCTGGTCGGTGACTATCTGTTCGCCCGGTCCTTTCAGTTGATGGTTGAGACGGGCTCGATGCGCGTGCTTGATATTCTGGCCAATGCGGCGGCGACTATTGCCGAGGGCGAAGTGCTTCAATTGACGGCTGCCAGTGATCTGGCCACGACAGAGGCGATTTATTTGCAAGTTGTGCGCGGTAAGACCGCGGCGTTGTTCTCGGCGGCCATGGAGGTCGGCGGTGAAATTGCAAACCAGGATAGGACGACCAAACAGGCACTTTATGATTATGGGGATGCGCTCGGCATCTCATTCCAGATAGTTGATGACCTGCTGGACTACGGTGGCACGAAGGCCACAGGCAAAAATGTGGGCGATGATTTCCGCGAACGCAAGCTGACCTTGCCAGTGATCCGCGCCATTGCGGCGGCGGATGCAGAAGAACGTGCGTTCTGGGTGCGCACGATTGAAAAAGGTCGGCAAGAGGACGGCGATCTGGACCGCGCGATCAGCCTACTGGCGAAGTATCAAACGATGGAAAGCACGCGCGATAACGCGCTGGCTTGGGCCGAAAAGGCGAAATCAGCGTTGGATGCGGTGCCGGATCACCCGCTTAAGCAAATGCTGATTGATTTGGCGGATTACGTGGTGGCGCGTGTCACCTGATGAAATTGGGCCGCCCAAACGGGCGGCCCAATTCGCTCATTCTGCTGCGCGGTTGTCGGCCACTGCCGTCTGTGCCGCCGCGACCAGTGCCGCACCATCATAGCCTTTGGTATCCATCTCAGCGATCCAGGCGGTGGTCACATCCGCACCTAGCGCCATGATCCGCGCCGTTTCGGCCTCTGACAGCTCGGCAATCTCGTTGCCGTCAGCTGCCATCAGGTCGCGGCCCACTACGTCGCCGGTGTCATGGGCGCTGCCCGCCCATTTGCTGGCCATCATGCCAGAATTGGCATCGATGATGGCGCGCAAATCCTCGGGCATGCCTTCATAAACATCCTTGTTCATCGCCCAAATGAAATACAGGTTATAAAGCGCCTGATCACCGGCCACATCCGTGTGACTGTCCGTCAGTTCATTCAGCTTCAGGGACGGCGACATTTCCCATGTGATCACGCCGCCATCAACAACGCCCTTGGATAAGGCTTCGGGGAATTGTGGGACGGGCATGCCGATGGGTGTCGCACCCAACTCTTCCAGCAGCAGGGTCGCCGGGCGCGATGGACCGCGCAGCTTAAGGCCTGCAAAATCCTCAACGGTTTCCACGGATGCGCCCCGTTTGTGAACAATGCCGGGACCATGCATGTGGGCCGCGATAAGGTGGACATCAGCGAAATCATCCATCAGGAATTCTTGGGTGAATTGCCATGCGGCGGCACTTGCCTCTTCGCCTGACTTGGTTGTCATGAAGGGCAATTCCATCGCTTCGGCTTCCGGGAAACGATTTGGCTGATAACCGGGGATCACCCAGCCGCCGTCGATCGCACCGTCACGGATCAGATCGTATTGGTTGGGTGCCGCACCACCGAGCTGCATGAAGGGGTAAAGCTCGACCTTGATACGGCCCTCGGATTGTTCCTCGATGGCGTCAGCCCAGGGCTGCATGAAATAGGTGGGGTTGGCGCTGGCGGGCGACACAAAATGCTGAAAGCGCAATGTGACCTCTTGGGCCAACGCAGAGGTGGCAGACAAGCCAAAGACAGCCGCAAAGGCGGCAGATTTCAAGATGTGCATAGCAAGCATCCTTTTCGTCGGAAGTTGGGGGGAAAGGCGTCACCGCTAGCGACACATTTGATATAGGGAAGCGCCCGCTTAGTTGCAAGTCATTCGCAAGAGGGGAAATCGCGGGTGAATTTCCCTCCTGAGTTAGACGCCATATGTGGGGTGAAACTTGCCAGTTTGTGACAATGTAAAGACTTCACAGCCATCCGCCGTGATACCTATTGAATGCTCAAACTGGGCAGACAGTGATTTATCACGGGTCACGGCGGTCCAGTCATCGGCCAGAACCTTTGTTTCAGGGCGGCCCAGATTGATCATCGGCTCAATGGTAAAGAACATCCCTTCCTCAAGCCGGGCACCAGTGCCGGGGCGACCGTAGTGCAGCACATTGGGCGGGGCGTGAAATACGCGGCCCAATCCATGCCCGCAGAAATCGCGCACGACTGACATGCGGTGGCTTTCGGCAAACAGCTGAATGGCATGGCCGATATCGCCAAAGGTATTGCCCGGCTTTGCCGCCTCAATCCCCTTCATCAGGGCATCATGGGTGACCTCGATCAACCGCTCTGCCTTGCGCGACGGAGCGCCCGCAACATACATGCGGCTGGTGTCGCCAAACCATCCATCGACAATGACGGTGACATCAATATTCAGGATATCGCCTGACTTGAGCTTTTTGTCGCCCGGAATGCCGTGACAGACCACGTGATTGACCGAAATACAGCTCGCATGCTGATAGCCCTTATAACCAATAGTGGCAGAGGTCGCACCCGCCTCATCAACCATCTGGGTGATCAGACGGTCGATCTCTCCGGTGGATTGGCCGGGAAAGACATGTTCAGCGATACTATCAAGGATCTGCGCGGCCAGCGCGCCCGCTTTCGCCATACCGGCAAAATCGTCTGGTTGATAAAGGCGGATGCCATCTTTGGTCAGGTGGGCTTTGTTCGTTTCCACGGGGCCGTGTCCTTTTGCTGTTAACGGGCACATAGGTGAAAACCGCGATGAGTTCTAGGCCCGGAAAGGGAGTGGTTTGCCCAATGTGATCGCCCGCGGGCTGATCTGACAAGCCTGCGCCAGCACGGTGACACCGGCCGCCGCTGCCTGATCAAAGGCTGCTTTGTAGGTCGGGTCGATATCGCTGGCCAAAGTGAACTCTGCACAATCGGTCCGTTGCACCAGATAGAACATGACCGCGGGATGCCCCTCTGCAACCATCTGCGCCAGTTCGGCCAGATGTTTGGCCCCTCGCGTGGTCACACTGTCGGGGAATTCCGCCAGACCTTTGGTGCCGGGATAGGGTAACACTTTTGACTTCAACTTGGCTTTGTTGCCCTTGCCATCGATCAGAAGATTCCGTGGGTTCTTGGAGCTACAATAAGATAGGCTTACGTTCAGTGATCACTGGCGTCGACACAAGGTACTGAAGTCCGGCACTGCCCAATCCAACCCAACTAACCGCGGCAAGCTCTGGAGGAGCCCGGTTGTATGGCAATTGGTGCAACAAATCCGTTCGAATACACCTATTGGTCTTTAAAAATATCCTTTTGAATACATGACCAACCCTTTGCCACATTAGTCGCTTCGCAGCATTCGGTTACGCCTCTTTATCAAAGGAGTGACCTTATGAAATTTATGTTCCCATCCATTGTTGCTGTTCCAATAGCGTTTTTTGCTAACTACGGCTTGGCGAGCGATGAAGCTCTCTATGGTGCCGAAGCGCCGCAAGATGCTGTCCTAGTTCGTTTCCTCGGCACCCCATCAGAGGGTGGCAATAATGTTTACGGTTGGAATTTTGAAACTGAAGAAGCAGATCCGTCTTATAGCGTGATTTCTGCAGCTCTGTTGTCGAATACACCCGAAACAACTTTCACAACGGTGTTTGTCGATGAACAAGGCCGTGAAGTTGTTTTTCACGAGCCTGATCGCACCTCAAGCTCAAAGGTACATTTGCTGCTTATGAACGCGACAAATGAAAGCGTCAGCCTCGTTGCAAACGATGGTGCACTCGAAGTCATTGGGGATACTGAATTTGCGAAAGTTGGGATGCGGGCTGTAAACCCGATCAGTGTTGAATTGAGTGTGGTTCGAGGCCCAGATCTTGAGGTTGTGGCTAGCTTTGATGTTTCACTAAGACGCGGCGAGGATATCTCCTTTGTTGTAACCGATGACAGCGTTGAAATGGTGCCAACCAGCTACGGCGCTGTGATCACTGATTGATCCAATGGTTTTCTCGTCTCTCATATTTATCTTTGGCTTTCTGCCTGTTTTCCTAAGCGCTTATTATCTGATCCCAAGCAGGTTTCGATCTGCTTGGATCTTGGTCGCGAGTTATGCGTTCTACGGATGGTGGCGGGTGGAATACCTTGCGGTTGTCGTCGGGATTTCGGTCGTTAGCTATTTGGCGGCAGGATGGGCAATCACGGCGAAAACCGAGGCAAACAAACGGTTGGCTGTGCGGGTTGGTGTCAGCATCGATTTGGCGATTCTTGGCTATTTCAAATACACCTATTTCGTTGTCGGAAATGTTAGCGCATTCCTGGCATCAGTTGGCGGAACAGAGTTTGGAGTTGCGCAGATCATCCTGCCAATTGGTATCTCATTCCTGACATTCCAATCCATTAGCTACATTCTCGATGTTGCGCGCAAGGATGCGCCACCAGCGCGCAGTGTTGTTGATTTCCTCGCGTTTTCTTCGTTGTTCCCCCAACTAATCGCTGGGCCAGTACTGCGCTACAAGGACCTAGCGGATCAATTCCAAGATCGTATTCATTCGTTTGCTGTGTTTTCTGCTGGCTGCAAACGCTTCATCCAAGGTCTTGCGATGAAGTTGCTAATTGCGGACACCGTTGCGCCGATGGCGGACAGAATGTTTGCTCTTCAAGCGCCAACGCTGGCCGAGGCGTGGCTGGGTGCAGGAGCATATTCAATCCAGTTGTTGTTTGATTTTGCCGGCTATTCCGCGATGGCAATTGGTTTGGGCCTGATGATTGGTTTCCGCTTTGTCGAGAACTTTGATGCGCCCTACACCAGCAAGTCCATCACAGAGTTTTGGCGCCGCTGGCACATCAGCCTATCCAATTGGCTGCGCGATTATCTTTACATCCCACTTGGCGGCAATCGCGGTGGAACATTCAAAACCTACCGTAACTTGCTGCTGACCATGGCTCTTGGTGGACTTTGGCACGGTGCGAACTGGACATTCATCCTCTGGGGTGCATGGCATGGTTTGCTTTTGTCCGTTGAACGTATGGTTGGTTCAAAATCACGCAGAACAGTATGGCCTGTTGGGTTAGGTTGGCCTCTAACACTGCTTGCGGTCGTTCTTGGCTGGGTCATGTTTCGCGCACCAACGGTTGGCGACGCTTTCACGATGTATGTGGGTATGTCGGGCCGAAACGGCGTTGGGATCAGTTCTGCAACGGTCTACTTCAATCAGCCAATCGAATTCATAGGTCTAATTGTCGGTGCCCTAATCGCTTGCGCGCCTTGGCAAGGTCTTTTGAAGAGATCACGGAGTGCTGCTTTTAACCCGATCCTTGTTTCACCGCTATTATTTGCCTGCTGCACCATCGTGTTGAATGCAAGGTCCCACTCACCCTTTCTTTATTTCCAGTTTTGAGGGTTGTAAGATGTTGATGCAATTCAAAGAGAACTTTGCGCTGACCGGTATGCTTGCCCTGACGGTTTGCGCCGGAACGCTTGCTGCCTCGCGTGTGGATTTTGTCCAGCAGAATAAGGCTGTCTTGGGTGGGTTCTATCAGAAATCGGTTGAAGCGGAGTTTAACGAAACCTTCCCGCTGGGTGAATTCTTACAAGATGTTTGGACAGCTGCTAAGCTGTCAATCTTGAATCAAACGCACAGTGAAGTTGTGCACACCCAAGATGGTTGGTTGTTCACCTCCGAAGAGTTTAGGCAACCAGCCAATGACGTCGACTTAGGTACAGAAGTGGTTCGGGTGTTGGAAACACTCGAGGCAATGGACGTGAAACTGATCCTGGTGATCGTACCGGATAAGGCACGCATTTATGCGGATATACTACCACACGCACGGACACCCGCACTTGAGGCGCGATATGATTTGGTTCTATCCGAACTGAACGGTCTGGGGTTGCCGTCTATCGACTTGCGCGCGGTTCTTTCCGAAGTTCGCGACAACGCTGAACCATTTCTAAAGACCGATACGCATTGGAGTCCCGAGGCTGCAAATCAAGTCGCGGCCACAGTCGCCAGTTTTGCAGATCAGAACATCAATACGGGCGCTGTCTTCACGACCGAATGGCGTGATGCGGTACCATTCCGCGGTGATCTGATGACCTTTGTCGAAACTGGGCCCTTTGAAGCCGTCATTGGCTTTGCTCCTGATGAATTTTCTTTGCCGGTCACAACGGCACAAGACGCCGGTCTGTCATTGTTCGGTGACGTCGAAATCCCGGTGACTTTGGTAGGCACCAGTTACTCCGCCAAGGAAGCGTTCAATTTTGCCGGTTTTCTTAAAGAACACCTTGAGGCCGATGTCCTAAATGCAGCCCAAGTTGGACGCGGGCCATTCAACCCAATGCGGGACTACCTCGCGTCCGACGATTTTCTTAGCTCGCCCCCGAAACTCATCATCTGGGAGATACCAGAAAGATACATCGCGACCGAGGAATTTGATCGATGACCCTCTTTACACCTGCAAACGTCATAATTGGTGCAACCTACATTGCCTGCCACAGCATGGCCTTGGAAGCCGCGCCATTGTGCCCGGAACTTCTCATCGCGGAAGCATTGGAGCCAAAATACCAACGTCTTGCTCCAATCCATAGCGATACAGAATCCGGGTGGATCTTTACGTCCGACCAAATGTCAGAAACATATGAACTTAAAGCCGAAGCAGTTCATCTGATGTCTCAGATTGTTTCTGAATTTGAACACCGGGGCGTTACACTTGCATTGATGATCGCGCCGCCGCGTCCTTTGGTTGCTGGTGGGGATGTCTTGTCTCAGACCCTGACAGAGAACGATGCATTCGATGCAGCTAATGCGGCGGCCAGCTTTAACACAATGATTGGACAGCTGCGCGAAACTGGAGCGGTTGTACCGAACCTGTTGAGCGCCGCAACGCAAGTTGACACAGGCGTTCCATTCTATTTCCGACGCGACACGCATTGGACCCCAGCGGGCGCAGCGGCCAGCGCTCTCGCATTGGCAAAAGAACTAGGTTTTGAAGAAGGCGTCTTTGACATTTCTGCAATTTTGAGCAGCGATATCTATGAAGAAAAAGGGTCCTTGAACGCCATCAGCAAAGCAGTTTGTAATGTTGATAATCCACCTGAACCCACGCCCATCTTGGATTTCTCAGCCGTGACTGCAACGCAGGGTCTTGGGTTATTGGATGAGATATCTGGCGCATCCATTGCCCTGGTGGGTACCAGCTTTAGCGATCGCAACCAACGAGATCAGTATCAAGTTGCTGATGCTCTTGCTGCGAGCACCGGCGCCGAAATTTTCAACTATTCTGTGTCTGGTGGTGGCATGATTGGCCCTATGGAAGCCTTTGTGTCTAGCGATGACCTTGCCACCGCTGGCCATCAAACAGTGATCTGGGAATTTCCCTATACCCAATCACCCAATTCCACCTCTCAGCTGCGTCAATTGCTTGGTGCGCTTCGTGCCGATACTGCAGGCGTTTCACCAATCGCATCCGTTGGTATGACTTCATCGGACACGGTGAATGTAGATCTAAGTAGCTCACCGATCGACGCCAACCTTCTGAGTATCGAGACAGGTACTTCTGAGCTTTTGAAACTCGACGTCGAGATAACGTTTGAAAACGGAACAACCAAAACAGTGAAACTGCGTCGCAAAAACCGCATTCCGCTAGAACGTCGCTCAAGTGACTGGTGGGTTGACCTAAGTGGTTGGAACTATGGTGCAATAATAGAGATATCTTTGAAATTGGATCGGGACGCAGTTGATCCGGAAATCCAAATCTCCTATTTGCGCTGAACGCAGAGCCCATAAGGTCTCTATACTAAAGGATATTGGCTTGGCCTTTTGCGCCTGCTCATAACCAATTGCGAACGCCACTTGCGCAACTCCTAGGGGTATCACTTCGATCAGTGACCAACTTCAGGAGTTTCCTCGTGCGTGTAAGACACGAACGACCGATGTCGGACCTTACTTATAGTGTCCGTGCCCCGCTCAAGCTCTCGCTTGAGAACGGGGAGGTTGCGACCATTGAAGAGTGGTCTTTAAACGGACTGACATTTCCCAATTCAGCAGACATCCTGCCCAAATCGGGGCAACTGGCCATTCCATTTCAGGGCGTCGATATTCAATTCGACGTTCGCTTTACGGATGGATCCAAAAAAGGTGAATTGCTTTTTGAAGATTTAACCGGACGACAGCGCGAAACCTTGGCCGTGTTCTATAGGTCGATCTTATCCGGGAAGATGGCTTCGACCGAACAAATGATCACCAGTTTGGATACACCAGTTGATCTGGTGCCGATGGGTGAGACAGAGGAAGAAGAAACTGCAGGTCGCGCCAAGCAAAGTCCACGAATCTTGCGCGTGATTTGGAACGTCGTTTTCTATTTCGTTTTCGCAGGTGTGGTCTTTGGACTCGTCGGTAATCAAATTTTAAATCGACTGTCGCACGTCAACCTTCAGCATGCCCGTGTGGTTGCCCCAATGGCCGAATTACACACCTCGCAGGCTGCTTTTGTCGACGAGATTTTGGTCGAGGAAGGGGAATATGTCGAACAAGGGGAAGTGCTCGTGCGTCTCAGCAACCCAGAAGGCAATGCCGTAGTCGATGATATTCGCGCCGACGCCGACGAATTCGAGGAACTTGCTGCTCAGGCAGATCAAAGGTTGGCTCTGCACCGCGCTCAGATTGAGCTAACACGCGATGGTTTAAGACAGCGCTTTGTCGCATCTGTAGGTGCCACAGGCAGCAAGAATTTCGCAGCGCAAGGAAACACCGCCGATGCGCAACAGGCATGGAATGCGCTCAATCAATTCGACAACAACGCAGTCACGCGCTTGGGGCCATTGTTTGAAATGGAACGACAGTTAGAAAGAGAAGCAGAGGACCTGCGCACACGCTGGTCACGTTTAAAGCGTGATCTTGGCAACGCAAAAGATGCCACGAGTGCTGGTGACATTGTTGCGCCAACGGATGGGGTCGTCATCTCTGTGGATGTATTTGAGGATCAATTTCTTGACCGTGGCAGGCGGGCGATTGAGTTAGAAGAAGACACACCGCGGTATGTCAAAGCGTGGCTCAATGAAGCGCGCAGTGACGCGATCTACCTTGGTATGGAAACAACCGTTCAGTTTAACGATGGCCCGTCATCGCGAACCGTTGAAGGTCGGATCACTGACATCACAGCGGCCGTTGACGCCGAAATTTCTGACGCCTTTGGTTTAATTGTATCTGTTGAATTGATTGGCATGACAGCGGACGACGCACGCGTCACTTTCCAACAGGATGCTCCGGTTCAATTGCGCGCCAGAAAAGATTGGCGAAATCGCCTGCCTTGGAGGTCGAACTGATGTTGCCACCGGAAACCGAATACGAATTTGATAAAGACCTAACCGTTCGCCTTGGCGAATTGACAACCCCTGTCCGAGACGGGTTTGCGAAATGGCGGCTTTCACAGTTGTTGGGCTTGGCGATGCTCAGCTTGGCCATCGGTTGGCTTTTGGCCTTTGTGCCGAACCGCTTTCTGCAACCAGATGTGATGCATATTTCGATCGTTTTAGGGTCGCTTGGGGTTTGGCGTTTCGGCTGGTGGTTTACGCATGCTGCGCGCGCTGAGGTCTATCAACGGATGGTTTGGCCGGAAATGCGCCAGCGCGCGCAGGATCTCTGGTTGTCAGGCTGGCGTCCTGGTCGATTGCATATCCAAATGACGACCTATTACGAGGAACCCGCAATCACCAAACGGGTTATCGGGTCGATCCTTGGTCAAATTAGGCGCGAAGGCATTCCCACCACGCTCTATATTGGCACCGGGTCTTCTTATGACGAGATGATCATTCGTAGTTTTGTGGAAACGCACTCGACCGATATTCCTGACGATTTGGCCGAACTTGTGTTCATTCGTCAGAACCAACCAGGAAAACGCATGGCGATCGGTTTGATCGTCCGAGCTATCAATCGCGCGGGCGTCGATCCCAATGATCTAGTGATTTTCATGGACGGTGATGCTCTTTATGGCAGTGACGTTCTTGAAAAGGTTTTGCCAATGTTCGGCGCAGATCCTGAACTTCAAGCACTGACAACCGACGAAGAGGTCATTTGCTATGGTCCGCAATGGATCCAAAGCTGGCTGAGCATGCGATTTGCGCAAAGACGTCTGGCCATGCAAAGCCATGCTTTGGCAGGTAAAGTTTTAACGCTGACGGGTCGTATGTCGGTGTTTCGTGCTCAACATATGTTGTCCGAAAAATTCATCCGCACCATCGAGGCGGATCATCTGGATCACTGGCTATGGGGGCGGTTTCGGTTCTTATCTGGTGACGACAAATCGACTTGGTATCACATGCTGACTCGTGACGCGAAAATGACTTATGTGCCAGATGCGACCGTGTACACCATCGAGGTCATCAAAGAGAATGGATTGGGTCGTATGGTCCAAAACTTTCGCCGTTGGTCGGGAAACATGCTCCGCAATGGTAGCCGCGCGATTGCTCTAGGGCCAGTTAAAGTAAACCCTTTCATTTGGTGGTGTCTAGTTGATCAGCGGATTGCGATGTGGACGATGTTGGTCAGCCCCACAATAGCCATCTTGGCAAGCCTGATTGATCCGCTCTATCTTTGGAGTTGTTTGATTTGGGTGATGGCCAGCCGCATTCTGCTGTGCCTTTTCCTGTATCGCTACAGCCGCACCGTTGACCTTAGTTGGCCGTTCATTTTGTACCTCAACCAGATCATCAATGCATCCGTGAAGGTCTTTATGATCTTCCATCTTAGCAAACAGAAGTGGTCTAATCGGGGCAATCAGTCATCGGCTGCCGACGAAGGCCTAATGGCAAAAACCCAAAATGCGGCAGCTAAGTTTCAGCTGATTACGACAGCTGTTGCATTCGTTACAGCACTGGCGATCTACATTGGACTGCTGCAGATGCCAATTCTTTTCTAATGCTATCCTTTTGAGAACATTCATATGCCTCCGCACGTCAAATTAGCCATTCGCGACCAAGAAACGAATGCCACCGCGTGTCAAAAAGACTCCATAAAAAGTGCTTCAAGGAGAGTGACATGACAAGCTTGACGAAGGTTGAATCTAACGCCGCAATGCCGGTTCAGGATTTAGATTTGATCGACGCCGATGTGAGCGTGGGCGTCGAATCGAGCGCCGATGTTGAGCGCTGTGAACGGCCATGGGGTTTTTATGAAACCCTAATGATGGGCAAGCGATTTCAGGTGAAGCGCATTGTAGTACGCCCTGGCGGCAAGCTTAGCTTGCAAAGCCACCTGCACCGTGCCGAGACATGGGTTGTTGTTGCTGGATGCGCCAAGGTGACCGTTGGCGACGACATAAAGTTACTAGGTGAAAACGAATACGTTCGGATTCCCTTGGGTGAAGTTCACCGCATGGAAAACCCAGGTGTGACATCGATGCATTTGATCGAAGTGCAAACGGGTGGCTACCTCGGCGAAGACGACATCATTAGATACGAAGACGTCTACGGGCGTCAGTAACCTACTCCATCTCCTCAGGAGGTTTGCGCGGCCATCGGTCACTCACGGAACGCGCAATCGAAACCCGCGATCACCCACAGACGGCGATCGCGGGTTCACTGTTTTTGCGACAAAGGCAGTTGGGATAGGGGCGACTATCCTTACGAATAATGGGCCCGACCTTTTGCCTGGTTTTCTATCCTTTGTCACAAAACAGCATTTTTTTCAGTTCCTTAAACTGGTCATCAGAAATGAATTACTAAGTGAGAGACCGAAAAATGATGGACATGCAAATAATCAACACCGCAAATGCAATTGCGGTTCCGTTTTATGAAGCTGTCGAAAAAGCCTGCATCAGTGTCGTAGGACTTGGCTATGTTGGGGCTGTTTCCACTGCCTGTTTATCCAGCCTTGGACACCCCGTGATCGGGGTGGATATTGATACGAACAAGACACAGCAAATCGCGTCGGGGGTTTCCCCTATTCATGAAAAAGGTCTCGGGAAACTACTGTCTGAAGGTGTTGAAAAAGGACTAATTTCGGCGACGGCTGATCTGACACAAGCGGTCATTGATTCAGATGTGACCTTTGTTTCAGTCGGCACGCCAACATCGGCAGATGGTGGATGTGATTTCAGCTATATTGATGCAGCTGCCAGATCTATCGGTGCTGGTCTGGCACAGAAAGACGAATTCCACGTTGTTGTAATGCGATGTTCTATCCCACCGGGAACAACCTTGGGCATGATGGCCCCAGTAATTGAAGAAGTGTCAGGCAAAAAGGTTGGAGTGGATTTTGGTGTTTGCTTTAACCCAGAGTTCTTACGCGAAGGCGTGGCAGTCGAAGATTTTTACGCACCACCTAAGACCGTCGTTGGTGTAACCGACAAACGCTCTCAGAACATCATGCACAAGATCTATAGTGCGGTGGATGAAAATGTCATCGTCACCTCGGTCGAAACCGCGGAAATGGTGAAATACATCGATAACGTTTGGCACGCGACAAAAGTGACCTTCGCCAACGAAGTTGGCCGTCTTTGTAAACCGCTTGGCGTTGACAGCCATGATGTAATGGACATTTTCGTTCAGGACACAAAACTGAACCTTGGCCCATACTACCTAAAGCCCGGATTTGCCTTTGGCGGTTCGTGCCTTCCGAAGGAAGTCCGTGCAGTTGCACATATTGCCGAAAACATTGGTGTTGACCTGCCATTGATCCAATCACTGGGTCAATCCAACCGTGCACATATTGGCGCCGCCATCAAAATGGCCCGCGACACAGGCGCAAAGCGTGTGGGCGTCTTGGGTATAGCATTTAAACCAGGAACGGACGACCTGCGTGAAAGCCCGATTTTGGAGGTCATTGCGGCCTTGCAGGAAGAAGGCATCGACGTTGTTGTGAACGACCCAGCAATCACCAAGGAAACGCCGCTGGCCGGTCAACTCAGCTATGTTCGCCACGGTAGCCCTGGACTTAAGGCATTAGCGTCTAGTCTTCCAAAGATGTTGGTGGATGACGCCGCCGACGTTGTTAGTCGCTCTGACGCAATAATCGTGACGCATGCCAATGGCGCATATCGTGACGCGCTTTCCAGTGTATCCCACAAGCCCGTCTTAGACCTTGTTCGTTTGGATAAAGACATGCAGGGACAACCAAATGTAGAAGGCATTGGATGGTGATATGAAAAATAGAATTTCACATCGAAATACAGAAATTGCGATGGAAAAGCGTATCGGCAACGTCCTGCCGCTGGCACTTCTAATCTCGATATCTTTTGCCGTGTACTCCTCGATCGACGCGTACCTCTGCGGGTGTAGCTTGCTTGAAATCCTATGGATTTACTCACGAAACGGAATCGCTGCATTCCTGGCGATGACGATCATGTTCTCTTTGTTTCGCCGCTAATTCTCAACAAGCAATACGGCCAGCAACCCAATCACTGCCATAGGCGGACCGATGAACTTGAAAGGTGCTACATAAGATGAGTGAAATTTTTGGAACAGACGTGAATGAGGTCCTGCAGGGAACCACGGACGCCGATAAGATTGTTGGCCTAGCCGGCAACGATACAATCGAAGGTGCCGCAGGCGCGGACACGATATTTGGTGACTTTGAGCCGTCAAACATTCTGGAGGGTACCGAAGGTGCCAGCAGTTTTGCGGAATTCGGTGAAACCGGCGCATGGCAAGTGCAAACAGACGCTGACGGCACTACATCCATGACGCAAACGGTCGAGACGGCTGCGAATACGACCTATACGGTTTCGTTCGACATCGCCACAAACTATGGTGCGCAGTCTCTTTCGGGCGCTGTTGAGGTGTTATGGAATGGCGAACTCGTCGATAGCTTTGACACCAATAGCGCGGTATTTTCTGCGCATTCTATCGATTTCTCTGGTACTGGCGGCCATGGCGAGCTGACATTCCGTTCCGCCGAAAGCAGCGTACAAGATACTGGTCCTACCATTAACATGGATGGCCCAGCCTATTGGTACGAAAAGACCGTATCTATTGGGACACAGGAAGTCACCGTTAGCGCTTTTGCCGAAGGTCAGGCGCACGTCTACCAAGTCATGAACGGCACGCTAAACGTTTTCGATGTTGAAACGGAAACCTACGCCAAGGCTGGTGTCGACACGAACGTCAAAATTAACGCCATCGGTTTTAACCAAGAAGATGACCTGATCTACGGCATTGCAGTCGGCAACGGGACAGACTCGCTTGGAAACCCGGTAGCTTCCGCTGATCTGATGATGATCGACGCACAAGGCAACAACTATACCCTTGGCAGTACCCCCTATCGGTCTTGGACCGCTGATTTTGACAGCAACGGGAACCTGTGGTCATTCCATTCCAGTGTCGATCGTTTGACCATGATCGACGTTGATCAATTCGATGCTGACGGCAATCCAGTAACTACGACTTTTAAGTTCCCAAAGGACATGGTGACTGATCAGATGTGGGATGTTGCCTTTGACGAGGCAACACAGTCTTTCTATGGCCTTGTACGTCCAAGAGAAGAGGGTGAGCCAGGAAAGCTGTACACAATCGACATCTCTGAAGTTGCCAATGGCGGCACGCCGACGTTCTCTTCAGTACCTGTCACAACAACAGATATTAATGGCACGGTTCAGCAGGGCATGCCCAGTCTGACATTTGGGGCGTTGATGATGGACGCCGATGGGAACCTCTATGCTGGTGGCAATGGCGGTGATCACGACATGGATGACTCCACTGGGACCTCAGGTGGAATCTACAAACTGCAAGTTGATGAAGCGACCGGAGAATACGGCCTCATTTTGGTTGCGGACGCGCCAAAGGCTTATTCCAACGACGGAGCAATGGATCCACGTGCCAGTGACCCGTTCAAAGCCAAGGACACGTCGGTTGGCGTTTTAATCAAATCACCAGAACTCACACCAAAAGTTGATCCTAGCAAAACCTATGATGACGCGATCAACGGCGGCGGCGGTAAAGATATCCTATCTGGGGGTTTTGGATCCGATGAAGTTGTTGGGTCTTCGCTGGGTGACACCATCGATGGTGGTGTCGGTGATGACGCGCTGTATGGGGGCGAAGGGCCGGGTGCAATCAGCAACGGCTTGATCTCGTTTTATGACGAAGGTGGTCTACGCTACGACCAATTCGGTAACCTTTTGCCCGAGGATGATGACACGTTATCTGGTGGTGAAGGGAATGACCTACTTGATGGGTCCGCTGGGCACGACACCCTTTTTGGTGGTGACGGCGACGACACGCTGAATGGTGGCACGGGTGCTGACCAACTTCATGGGGGCGATGGAAACGACGTAATGTCGGGCGGCAAGCAAGACGACATTCTTGTCGGTGGCAATGGCAGCGATGATATCCGCGGTGGGACTGGCAACGATACAATCGATGGCGGTGCTGGCGACGATGTCATCAATGCAGGCTCAGACGACGATGAAATTATCGGTGGTCTTGGCAACGATGTTATCGACGCAGGTAGTGGGAACGACATTGTGTATGCGGGCGAAGGCAACGACCGTATTAAATCTGGATCTGGTGACGACGTTGTCGTCGGTGGTGAAGGAAACGATTACATCAACGCCCACAAGGGCGATGACGTCATCGACGGTGGTGAAGGTCGTGACAAAATCTATGCTGGTGCCGGTGCGGATGACATCACGGGTGGGGCCGGAAGCGACACCTTTGTGTTCCGAACAGATGCACTGGATGGCGAGAAAAACACCATTCAGGATTTCACCCGCTCGAATGGTGAAAATGACCGACTTGACCTGCGGGCTCTAAACTTGCTTGAGAACGGTCAAACCGAAGCACAGTGGGTCGAACAAAACGTCGATCAAAACGCAGACTCTGTTGTAATTAATCTTGGTAGCACGTCGATTGTCATGCTTGATCACCAAGAACTTGGGACAAGTTTCTTAGATGAAATCTCTGACGGTTTCATGTTCTAAAGAAAACGGGTCGGGCTGCTTAAAACAGCCCGGCCTCTTTTGCGATCATTGCCGCGTGAGTGCGATTTTTCGCTTCTAGTTTACGGCTAAGTGTTTTCACGTGCAGCTTTATTGTTACTTCTTGTAAATCCAACTCTCGCGCGATCTCTTTGTTGGCAAAGCCTCGGCACAGACCATTGAGAACATCCAATTCTCGTGAACTTAATCCTTTTGCCAGTGGATTAATGTCCTCAACGACTTCTTCCGTCATGAATTTTACTGGAACAAAGGTTTCTCCAGCAACCATAAACCGAACCGCGTTGACGAGCGATTTCGCCCCCATTGTCTTGGGAAGAAAGCCGATAGCACCGCGATCAAGAGCATCTTGCGCGGTTGCTTTCGGTGCCGTGCCGGACATGACGGCCACGGGACGACCGATGCTTTCTTCGATAGCTTGGTCCAGCCCGGCGAGCCCGTTCATACCCGGCATTGAGTAATCCAGCAGAACAAGGTCAAATCTGATGCCACCTTTGATAGCGGTGATTGCCGCGTCTAAATCTTCGACGGCAGTGACCTCAATATCGTCTTCATTTTCAAGAAAAGCAGCAAGAGTATCTCGGACCAATTCATGGTCGTCGGCTATTAGTATTTTCATCGGTTTGACCTCTCCGGGCGCAACTGCTGCAGCTATCCTAAACTCTAATCTGTTAAGCAGGCAACAACATGGCCTTTGCTCCAAAATTGAATAACTTTATCCGATATCCTGTAAGGTTTTTTGCCAAGCGGCGATCACCTCGGTCTTTCTTTCTTCAATCTTCTCAAGCGTCTCGGATTTCGCCGAATTTTCTAATGACTTTAGGTTTTCATGCAATTGCGTCGCACATAACATCGCCGCACTTCCTGCGAATTTATGGGTTTGCTCAACAAGTTGCTCACCAGTTAACCTTGGCAGAGCATCCAGATACGCATGCCCTTCGTTTTTGAACTTTGACAGTGTTTCTTCAAAACGATCACTGCCCAAAAGTTCCAAAAGTTCTTCCAACTGACCTTCGTCGACGGCTTTCGGGGCAGAAGCTCCAGAAAGTATTTCAGCTAGCTTTGCTTTTGAAATTGGTTTGCTCAAAACGTCATTCATCCCGTCACTTAGGAACGCTTCGCGGTCCGCTCCGACAACATTCGCGGTCAGTGCAACGATGGGTGCATTCGATGATTTTCCCTGGCCCGCGCGGATTGCTCGCGTGGCTTCTCTGCCGTCCATAACCGGCATCGTGATATCCATAAAGATCAGATCAAATGCTTGTCCGTCCGCTGCCTCTACGCCGGCCTTGCCATCGACTGCCTCTGTAACAGAGTGGTTCATCTTGTTGAGCATTTCACGCACGACTTGTCGGTTAATCTCATTGTCCTCAACGACCAAAATATTCATTGGTTCAACTGGTGTCGAATGATCGAAAGTTTCGATAGGGTCCAGTTGTGACATCATCTGGAACGGGGCACGGAATGTGAATGTACTTCCTTTTCCTACTTTACTTTCAACGGTCAAGGTGCCGCCCAGAGCTTGCGCATAGCGCCGTGCAATTCCAAGCCCAAGTCCCGTCCCACCAGAAGACCGATTGAATGAAATATTTCCAGTTACAAAGTCGTCGAAAACCATATCGAGCTTTTCAGGTTCAATACCGACGCCATCGTCGATCACTCGAAATTCCAGCTCTGGTTCATCCTCAGGCCCACCCATCTTTTCAACTTCGACCCGAACCGTTCCGCTCTTGGTAAACTTTACTGCATTGCCAATCAGGTTTAGCAAGACTGGCTGCAACAGATCTGGGTCAGAATTGATCGACCCAACAGGCCTGCCGCGCCAAGTCCATTCCAACTTTGTATTCTGAACTTCGGCCTGACCTGCTTGACTGTCCAACAAGTCCTGCAAGAACGGTTCGACGGACATCGCGCGACGTGATTGTTGCAAGGTGCCAGTGTCATATCGTGTGATATCCAAGACATCCGTCACGTGACTTAGCAGAAGTCGGCCAGACGTCTCCATATTAGCTAAGTATTCGCGCTGGTCTTTTCCTATCTTTGTATCTTTCAGCAAAGACAAGTTTCCCAGCAGGCCATTCAACGGTGTGCGTATCTCATGGCTCATCACGGCCAGAAATTCACCCTTGGCCTTTTCGCCTTCAAGCGCTTTGTCGCGCGCCGCGACGAGCTCGGTTTCTGCCGCGACCTTTTCTGAAATGTCCCGCAAGAAAGCAATAAAGAGTGCGCCATCTTCCGTTTCGGCCGATTGGATGGCCAGTTCAACTGGGAAGATCTCGCCGTTTTTACGCACGGCCTCAAGCTGAACGCGTCCATGACCTACGACGCGTTTCTCTCCGTTTTCTTTCATGCGTTTCATGCCAGCGTCGTGGCCAGACTTAAAGTGCTCGGGCACAATGACTTCGCCAATATTTTTTCCAAAAACGTTTTCTGCTTTATGACCAAATATGTCTTCGGCGGCATTGTTGAACTCAAGAATGTCACCTTCAACGTCAGCTACGATGACCGCGTCCAACGATGTCGAAATGATCGTTTGGATGCGCTCGTTAGTTTCATAGGCTTCACGTTGACGTCGTTGGCCTTGCGCATTGAGCCAGCTGAGGTAAACGATCAATCCACACAGCAAAACAATCAACCCAGAAACGATGTAACCTAGCTTTGACAGCGCGCCAGAGACGGCTGTCCGCTGCCTATCTGCAAGATGTGCAAAGAAATTTAGCCCTGAATTTGCAAGCGAACGCACGTCAGGTCGAATGTCATTTGTCGTTTCCGCAATTGCCGGTAGTGACGCGGCAAGGGCGAGATCGTCTTGGTCCATCAAGGTGGCTGTCGATTGAAGGTATTGATTCACTGACGCCAGCAGGTCAGAAAAACCTTGTTCAGTCCGTAGCCCCGAAAACAGCTGCCCGTTGTTTAGGGTTGAGATGCGGCTGTAGAAAACATCAAACTCACGACGAAGCCGAGAAAACTTAGCATCGTTGGTTTCAGGCGTGGACCGCAGTGCGATCGAGTATTCCAGGAATTCGACTTCGATCTGGCTCAACGTCCATTGGATGTTATCAGATCGTGCTGCTTCGAGGCGGTCAATCTCGTCGCCCACGTCACGCGCAAAGAAAAGAACTGCGGCGATACAAAAAAGGGTCGCCATAATCACAGAGATTTGGCGACCAGATCGTTCCGAATTCTGTCGGCTTGACATATGACGCCCCACTATCGGTTTAAGACAGACTCTAATTAGCGATAGTGATCCTGTCCAACTGCCAAATGCTCCGCGAGTAGATGACTTCGGCTTGATAGTCGGTTTTTGAGTCATAAGGGTAAACAATCCAAAGTGGACCTTTGTCGCGAATGGACATTTCTTCGCCATTCAATCTGTAAGCGATCATTGGGCCATCGTCAGTGGCATCGCTCACCGGGATCTCAACCGTGTAGTCGTTGATCGCACTTGCCAAAATTGTTCCACTTTCAATGCCCTGTGATGCCAAGAAAACATCCAAGGATATGCCGGAGAATGTCTGGGGGCCGGTGGTCCAAATTGTGGTTGTTGTAAATTGTCCTTCGCCAAGGGCCTCCAACTCCACAAGCGTGAACTCAGTCATAACATCGGGTTGTGTTGTTGAGCTAAGAGTCAAAATAACGCCTTGCGCGTCATCTGCCGCAGCGGTGGAAACGGCTGTTGCGAGCAATAGCGTTAGTGTCTTCATGATAGTTTTCATAGGTCGGTCCTCACTCATACCCCGAGCTATCTGATTGAAGGACGGGCTCAACGAACCATGAGAGTAGCTTTCTATTCTTTCGTATAGTTTCGAGCTCCAATCACGAGAATTGTGATCGACAACGATCCGTGTTGCATCAAGTTGTCACTGTAAGGCGTCGGATCAATCGTGCAGGGACAAGAGGCGTGGCAAATTCCATTGCCGCCCCTATAACCTGATTGATAAGACAGGAGATCCACCAGATGCCCAACCCAACCGCCGCAATGCTTGTGATTGGCGATGAGATACTGTCAGGTCGCACGCGCGATGCGAATATGCATTATCTGGCGGGGCAACTGACGGCGATGGGGATCGACCTGCAAGAGGTGCGTGTGGTGAGCGATGACCGCGACGCAATCATCGCAGCGGTTCAGGCATTGTCGGCAAGTTACGATCATATCTTTACCAGTGGCGGCATCGGGCCGACCCATGACGATATCACCGCTGATTGCATCGCGGCCGCCTTTGAAACGCCCATTGACGTGCGTGATGACGCGCGTGCCTTGTTGCAGGCCCATTATGACCGGTCCGGGCAAGAATTGAACGCCGCCCGGCTGCGCATGGCACGCATTCCTGATGGGGCGATCCTCATCGACAATCCGGTCAGCACTGCGCCGGGGTTCACGCTGCGCAATGTGCATGTGATGGCCGGTGTGCCGTCGGTATTTCAGGCGATGGTTGCGAGCGTTTTGCCGCTTTTGACAGGGGGCGAACCGCTGTTGTCACGGACCTTGCGTGTGGTGCGTGGCGAGGGGGACATCGCAGGGCCCTTGGGCACGTTTGCCGCGCAGTTCACAGACCTCTCTGTTGGTTCATACCCTTTCCAGAAAGACGGTGTTTACGGTGCCAATATCGTTGTGCGTGGCAGCGACCGTGCGCGGCTGGAACAAGCTATGGCTGCCCTATCGGATGTCTTCGCCCCATGAGCCTACCCAATGCAAAGAAACTCTACGCCATTATTGATGGGACCTGGCCGGCCTCTGCCAAACAGGTCGTCGGGCCGTGGACGGTCCGCCTTGATGGCAGCGGCAGCAGCCGGGTGAGCGCGGCGACAGCGGAGATGGAAGTGACCGCGGATGACGTTGCAGAGGCCGCAGATGCGATGCGCGAAGCGGGGCAAACTCCGCTTTTCATGATCCGCGAAGGGGATGACGCACTCGATGCGATGCTCGCCGCATGTGGCTATGTGATTAAGGATCCCGTGAATATGTACGCGGCCCCTGCAGCCGAGATTGCAACCGAACGACCTCCGCCGGTGACGTCATTTCAGGTCTGGCCACCGCTGGCCGCTCAGGCCGAGGTTTGGGGCGCAGGCGGGATCGGCCAAGGACGGCTGGACGTCATGGAGCGGGCGCGCGCGCCAAAAACCACTTTGCTGGGCAGACTGAACGACAAGCCAGCAGGTACGGTTTTTGTGGGTGTCGCTGCTGATTATGCGATGATTCATGCGCTAGAAATAGGGAATGCACATCGCAGGCAGGGGTTGGCACGGCATCTGACCCGTGCGGCGGCGTTTTGGGCGCTGGATGCTGGTGCGACTTATCTGACATTGGTGACGACACAGGCAAATGATGGGGCCAATGCGCTCTACACTTCCCTCGGCATGACGCTTGTGGGACAATATCACTATCGCATTTTGACGGAGTGATCCCTTGACTGACCAACCGACAGCCCTTGATCTTCCGATAGTTGATCCGTTGCCCGAAGATACGCAGAAGTACTTTGATATTTGCCAGGAAAAGCTGGGGATGGTGCCAAATGTCCTGCAAGCCTATGCATTTGACGTCGAAAAGCTGAACGCCTTCACAGCGCTATACAACGACGTGATGCTGGCCGAGTCGGGGTTATCCAAGCTGGAACGCGAGATGATCGCGGTCACCGTGTCATCGATCAACAAGTGCTATTATTGCCTAACCGCGCATGGTGCTGCCGTGCGCCAACTTTCCGGTGATCCGAAATTGGGTGAGATGCTGGTGATGAACTGGCGGGTGGCCCCATTGGATGCACGCCAAAAGGCGATGCTGGAATTCGCTGAGGTGATGACCGTCGCTAGCGCCAAGATCGACGAAACCGACCGCGATGCGTTACGGCAGGTCGGGTTTTCGGACCGTGACATCTGGGACATCGCCGCGGTCACCGGGTTCTATAACATGAGCAACCGGATTGCTTCGGCCACGCAGATGGCCCCAAACGACGCCTATCACGCGCAGGCGCGATGATCCGCATTCTGGCAGTCCTGATCGCCTTTTGGGCGGGGGCCGCCGAGGCCCAGACGTTGGATTTCCCCTCGAACGCCAGTTTGCAACGCGAGGTGGTCAGCCCGGTGGACAGCTATGTGCTGCCCATGGGTATCTGGGATCGGGGCGAGATGCCCGTCCAGACGGTCGAAGGGCGCTTGGTGCAGCAGGCATGGCGGATCGAAGCGGCCTCTTTGACCACGCTGCAACTGGTTCGACCCTTGCGCGAACAACTGCGCAATGACCGGTACCGGATCATTTTTGAATGCCAAACCGAGGCTTGCGGCGGTTTTGATTTCCGTTTTGGCGTGGAAACGCTCCCCCCACCGGAAATGCGGATCAACATCGGGGATTTTCGGTTTCTCGCGGCAGAGCGGACCGGCGAGAACGGCCCCGAGTATCTGAGCCTGTTTACCAGCCGAACCGCGCAGGCGGGATTTGTGCAGATCACACATGTTGGTCCGGTGGTTGAAGAACAGCCTCCGCTGGCGGTGGCTGCTGCCCCCGCGATCCGCGCGTCAGGCGCGCCATCGCAAGCCGGCATTGCTGCGCAACTGGACCAGACCGGCAGCGCGATCCTTGGCGATCTGACGTTTGAAACCGGCTCTGCTCAGCTAGGTGCAGCGGGATATGCATCACTGCAGGCCTTGGCGGACTACCTATTGACCTATCCTACGCGTACCGTGGCGCTTGTCGGACACACGGATGCGGCGGGCGGGCTGGAAGGCAATATCGCGCTTTCCAAAAGGCGCGCGGCTTCGGTTCTGGAACGACTCGTGGCAGTTTATGGTGTAGATCGCGGGCAGCTTGAGGCGGAAGGTATGGGTTACCTCGCGCCGGTTGCCACAAACCTGACAGAAGCCGGCCGCGAGGCAAATAGACGGGTCGAAGTGATCGTGACCTCAACCAGTGAATAACACGTCAGGCCGCGCCTTGTTTGAGTGGCTGTGCAGTGGTTTCGTCAAATATGACCATCCGCGCACGCCCGGCCTGCTTTGCCTGATAAAGCGCATGGTCTGCATATCCAAAGATATCATCGATTGAGCACTCTGCACATGTGGTGGCCACCCCGATGGAAAGAGTCACCGACAGTGGTTCGGTTGCATGGGTCCGAAACGAGATGGGTTTTACCAGGCGTTCCCCAATAGCGCGTGCCTGCCGGATCGAGGTGTCGTGCAGGTAGATTGCAAACTCTTCGCCACCGATGCGCCCGACCACGTCGGCCTGCCGGACATTGCGTTTGATCGTATATGCGATGGTTTTGAGGCATTCGTCACCGGCTTGATGGCCATAAGTGTCATTGATGGCTTTGAATCTGTCGGCATCAAGCATCATCAACACCCCTTCTTTCTTGGCGGCTCGCGCGATTGCCGTCTGATCAAAAAAGGAACGCCGGTTGTTCAACCCGGTAAGCCCATCTTCGCGTGACAGACGCCAGAGTTTCTTTTGCAACTGGATTTGGAAATAGGTGACCGCAAGAAAGAAAGTGACCAAAGGGCCGCTGACGAACATTGCATGAAGGATGTGGTACCGAACAGAGCCTAAGCGCTGATCATCAGCGACGTGATGAACGAACACGTTTGCGGCGGTCATGAGCGCGACAAGATACAAAAATCGGAGGCAGAACCCCATTGCAGTTCGCGGTGCTAGCAAACGCATCAATCTGTCCATGCCGTCCCTCATACGATCTGGCAAGACCATATGAGGCATGTGTTGCGATTGGCTTAATGTAGGCCATCATTTGCTGCGACCCGTATTGGGATTGCGCAGTGATGCACCAGGTCACCGTTGCTGAAGGATTACCAAACATCGGGGCCCTTGTCTGCAAACGCATGTGCTAGGAAATCGATGAAGGCGCGGACCTTGGGCTGTGTAAAGCGGCCCGGCGGGTAGACGGCATAAATGCCTTGCGTCTCGGTAGGCAGATCAGGGATCGCCTCTTCGACCAGACCGTCGCGCATGGCGTCGGCGTAAAGGAAACTTGGCAAATAGGCGATACCCAGCCCGCCGATGCAGGCGTTCAGCAGCGATTGCCCATCATTCACGGTTAGCCAGCCAGCAGTGCGTACCTGGCGTTTCTCACCAGACGGCGCGGTCAGTTTCCAAACCGCCGAATTGGCCTGGTTGGAATAGTGCAGCAGCTTATGCTCATTCAGATCATCGATCTTTTCGGGGCGTCCGTATTGCTCAAAATAGGCAGGGGCCGCGATCATGCGTTTGGTTGTGTCGGTCAGTTTGCGGGCGCGCAGGGTGCTGTCTTCCAGCTCTCCGATTCGCACAGCCATATCAAAGCCTTCCGAGATCAGCTCAACATAACGGTTGTTGAGTACCATGTTCACTGTGATGTCGGGGAATTCAGTCAGAAAATCGCCCAGAACAGGTGATAGGTGGTTCACGCCAAAATCAGTGGCGACGCTGATCCGCAGCAGCCCCGACGGGGCCGATTGCATAGAGGTGACCAACGCATCGGCTTCACCGGCGTCGTTCAGGACACGGCGCGCACGGTCATAATAGGCAAGCCCGATTTCCGTTGGGCTGACGCGGCGGGTTGTCCGGTTCAGCAGGCGTGCGCCAAGGCGGGCCTCAAGCGAGGATACGTGTTTGGAAACGGCGGATTTAGAGATACCCATCTTCTTGGCGGCGTCCGTAAACCCACCTTGATCGACAACTGTCGCAAAGGCCTCCATTTCAGTCAGGCGATCCATCAAAATTCCCAATCACATACATTACACCTGCCCACCTATTTGATCTTGAAATCGGGCAGGAATGGGACCAATGCCTGACAATATGGCGGTATGAATCCGCTTTGGTGCCTCATTGGAAACAGCCAAGAGATCAGAATTACTATAAAGCAAAGGGGGTAGCGCCGCCGCTACCCCCTCAATCCTGCCGCAATTAGATGAACGTCAAAGTGCCGCGGCCAATCGCGTTCCCTGATTGATTGCGCGCTTGGCATCCAGTTCGGCGGCCACATCAGCCCCGCCGATCACATGCACATTGCGCCCCAACGCGATCAACGCGTCGGCCAAACTGCGCTCTGGTACCTGGCCTGCGCACAGCACAATCGTGTCGGCTGCGATAACCTGCGGGTTCTCGCGCGCTTCGCCTTGGCTGACGTGTAGCCCTTCGGCGTCGATCTTTTCATAGTTCACGCCGCCGACCATCTGCACATTCTTCATCTGGAGCCCGGCGCGGTGAATCCAGCCCGTTGTCTTGCCCAAACGCTTGCCCAGCTTCTCGGACTTGCGCTGAAGAAGGGTGACTTGCCGCACGGGGGCTTCAGGTTGTGGCCCTTCAGGGCGCAGGCCGCCACGCGTCTGTGCAGGGTCGCCGACGCCCCATTCTTCCAGCCATTCTTCCAGATTTTCTGTCGGGCTGTCATCTGTGACCAGATATTCGGCAACATCAAAGCCGATGCCGCCAGCGCCGATGATGGCAACGTTCTGGCCGACCTTGGCCTTGCCGCGCAACACGTCGATATAGGACAGCACATTGGGACCATCCTGACCGGGGATTGCCGGATCGCGCGGTGCGACGCCTGTGGCGATGATGATTTCATCAAAACCAGTGAGCGTGTCAGGTGTCGCGGTTGTGCCCAGTTGCTGGGTGATGCCAGCCTTAGTGACCATGGTGCGATAGTAATCAACAAGCCCCCAGAATTCTTCTTTGCCGGGCACTTGCTTGGCCATGTTGAGCTGACCACCGATTTCGTCAGATTTGTCGAAGATGGTGACACTATGCCCGCGCTCTGCCGCGCTTAGGGCAGCAGAAAGGCCCGCTGGGCCAGCCCCGACAACGGCAACGGTCTTGGGCGCATCAGTAGTAGGTGCGATTGCCAGCTCGGTTTCGTGACAGGCGCGCGGATTCACGAGGCAGGATGACATCTTGCCGCTAAAGGTGTGGTCCAGGCAGGCCTGATTGCAGGCGATACAAGGTGCGATCTCTGATGCCTTGCCAGCAGCAGCCTTGGCCACGAAATCGGCATCGGCCAGAAACGGGCGGGCCATACTGACCATGTCGGCGCAACCATCGGCCAGCACGCCTTCGGCCACTTCAGGCATATTGATGCGGTTGGAGGTGATGATTGGGATGTTCACCTCGCCCATCAGCTTTTTGGTGACCCAAGTAAAGGCCCGGCGCGGCACGGATGTGGCGATTGTGGGGATGCGCGCCTCATGCCAGCCGATGCCTGTGTTGATGATTGTGGCACCAGCCGCTTCAATAGCTTTGGCCAATTGCACAACCTCTTGCCAGGTTGACCCATTGGGCACCAGATCGATCATGGACAGGCGATAGATCAAGATGAAATCAGTGCCCGCAGCTTCGCGGACACGGCGGACGATCTCAACCGGAAGGCGCATGCGGTTCTCATAAGAACCACCCCAGCGGTCGGTGCGTTTGTTAGTGTGCGTGACAAGGAACTGGTTGATAAAATAGCCTTCGGACCCCATCACCTCGACCCCGTCATACCCGGCCTCTTTCGCCCGGACAGCGGCGGTCACAATGTCACTGATCTGCTTCTCAATACCGTCCTCATCCAGCTCTTGCGGCGGGAAGGGCGAGATGGGGGATTTCACGGGTGACGGCGCCACACAAGTAGGACCATAGGCATAACGCCCTGCATGAAGGATCTGCATAGCGATCTTGCCATCCGCTGCATGCACACGATCAGTGACGATGCGGTGGTTGGCAATATCCTCATCTGTGTAGAGACCGGCGGCCCCCGGAAAAACACCGCCTTCGGGGTTGGGAGCCATACCGCCAGTGACCATCAGCGCGACATCGCCACGGGCACGTTCGGAATAGAATTCGGCCACGCGGTTCCAATCCTTGGTTTCTTCCAGTCCGGTGTGCATCGACCCCATGAGCACACGGTTCTTCAGTGTGGTGAAACCCAGATCGAGGGGGGACAGAAGATTGGGATATTGGGTCATAGCTATGCCTTTCTCTTTGGCGCAAAGCATGGCCAAACTTAGACCCATCGTCACCCCCCAACGCGGCGTCATTGGGCGTCTTATGCAAGGACCGCTACAAGGCAGGAAAACGTTGACCGAGACGCGATTTGCTTACACGCTGCGAAAGAAGGAGAGACAGATGGAAGCTAGCTTTTCCCGCCGTGACCTTTTAACGCCCGCGCAATTGCGCAGCCTGTCCGAACGCTCTGATCTACGCGGGGCGCTGCAAATGGCCAGCCATCTGGGTGCGATTGTGACTGCAGGCATCCTGCATGCGCAAGCCATGGGCACCAGTTGGGTCTGGCTAACGGGTTTGGCGCTGGGCATCTTGCTGAATTTCCTCTACGCGGCCCAGCACGAGCTAAGCCACGCCACCGTGTTCAAGACGCGCAAACTAAACGAAGTATTCGGCCGGATCGTCGGCTTTGTTCAGGTCTTTCCGCGCGACTATGATCAAGTGATGCATTTCGCCCATCACCAATACACTCAGGATTGGGAGCGTGACGGCGAACTGGTGCGCGAGCCGTATACCCTGACGACGTATCTTTTGTGGCTCAGCGGCATTACGTACTGGCGCAATCGCTTCTTTGGTGTCGTGCGGCGCACGCGCGGGATCATTCTTGAGCCATTCATCCGAACCGAAGAAGAAGCCATGATCATCACCGAAAGCCGCCTGCACGTACTGGGCTATGCCGTGATTGCATTGTTGTCAGTGGTGTTCGCGTCTTGGGCGGCACTGAGCTTTTGGTTGATCCCGATGTTTCTGACCAAACCCGTACATCAGTTGCAAAATACGATCGAGCATCTGGGCCTAAGCCATGAGAGCGATATCATGGAAAACACCCGCTCGACCCGTGCTAATGCGCTACAACGCTGGCTGTGCTGGCAGATGCCTTATCACACAGCGCATCACACATTCCCCGCTGTGCCGTTCTGGAAACTACGCGAGTTGAATGACCGGATTGAAGATAAGGCAGGCGAGGTCCACCGCATGGGCTGGCTGGAGTTTCAGGTTCAGGTTATCGGCAAGCTGATGGCCAAGGATGAAAGCCAATACCCCATGGATGAGGTTTGGATCATTCCGCGCAGCGGCGGACGGGTGACGCGGATGCCAGCGGAGTGAGACGGCTTCAGGTCTACACTTCTCTCTGGGCGATGCAGCCGCATGATCAGACGGGGGTGAAACTTCCCCATGATCAGGTTTGTAAGATGGTCGCAGAGGCCGGGTTTGACGGGATGGCGATTGATTTGGGAGCGTCCGATGTGGCCGTCGCCCATGCGGTCAGGCCGCATATGGAGGCCAACGGGTTGACGCCGTTGATCGTGGCTTTTCCCAAGACCATTGAAAGCCTCGAAGACACCCTGCATATGGCCGCTGATTTCGGCGCGCCCTTTGTCGATGTGATCGGGCAGGTGATGCCGATTGCGTTAGATGACATGGTGCCGGTGATTGAAACATGGATGGGTATGGCCGACAGGATTGGGGTTCCTATCCAGTTTGAGACGCATCGAAACTGCATCACGAATGACCTTTATACGACGCTGCAATTGCTCGACCGTATTCCTGACCTGCGGATCTGTGCGGACCTATCGCACTATGTGGTGGACCGAGAGTTTTGGTTTCCGCTGTCAGAGAATGATCTGGGGTTAATGAGCCGCATCTTGCAACGGTCTGACAGTTTTCAAGGGCGGGTCGCCTCGCGCCAGCAAATCCAGTTGCAACTGGATTTTCCCCAGCACCAGAAATGGGTGGAGCTGTTCAAAGGCTGGTGGCGCGAAGGGTTGGCCGATTGGCGGGCACGGAATGCGTCGGGGGATTGCATCTTTGTGTGTGAGCTGGGGCCACCAGAATATGCGATGACCGGACCAGATGGCGTTGAGATGTCAAACCGTTGGGAAGAGGCGCAGGTGATCATGCGTTGGGTGCGCGAGATCTGGGCTGATCTGGGCGGTAACGGTTAGATACGTGGACGTGGCACCATCATCCCAGTAAATTCAGCGCGGTCATTGGCCGCCGTTTTCTACCGCCTCGTGCTCTTTGGCCGTTCCAATAATCCGGGCTTCGCTAAATCGGCTCCTTCGCACCTGTTTGCTCCTTCGAGCGGCTGAGAAAACTCTACATCAAGTAAGGGAAGCTTTGGGGGGCAGGTCACTGGTGACCGAACGCGACGTGGACGATCCCCGCCCAGCGAATGAAAGCAGGCAAAGAACACCGCGCCCCACTTAGCAGGGCGGCCATCGCATTTCTTGGACCGCGTGGGAATGACACGGCACGTGTGTTTGAAAATCAGGCCAATCCAGGCAAACCCGTTTCAGACATGTGCATGACGGCAGAGCTGCGCTGGATGAAGTTCAACGACATCACCGTCCATGGCTTCCGCTCAACATTCCGCGATTGAGCAGGCGAAACAACAGCATTTCCGCGCGAGGTAGTCGAAGCGGCATCTGCTCACGGTGTCAAAGACAAAGCTGAAGCAGCTTACGCTCGCAGCCACTTGTTCGATAAACGCTGCCTGCTCATGGAAGCGTGGGCCAAGTTCGCGACCGCTCAGAACTTAACGTCGAACGTGGTTGCACTTCCCTGACCTGATCAAGCAATGCTGCAACGCTTTTTTCTCCAAGGCGGACATTGATGCAAAGCGCTGCAGCTGCCCGTCATGATGACCGCTTTGCGGGACAAAACCGACTTTGGAGATTATTCATCTAATGGCTGCTTTTCCAAAGCTGCATTTGCAGCGATAAACACCTGCTGGAAAGTCGACCTTCGCTCCATAGAAATAATACCAGGTGGAAGTTCATTCAACTGACTTTGATCTGCACCCAATTTCCTTTTGTTTTTGGCGACTTCAACGGGCGGGAACAATTCCGACTTTTGTTGTCATACTCGCTCCGTTGATCACCAATCCGGAAAGCGGCTTTCGATGGCTTTCACGAGACTGTGGGAAAAGAAGCCTTTCATGGCAGATTTCATTGCGATCAGTGGTGTAATACTCGCTTTGGCGCCATCTTGAGGGGCATACCCGATTGTTCTTTTTGTTTCAGAGATATCCCACCGCATGCCCGGATTGTCCGACATCAGGTTCAGTGCCGCAAACTCGACGTTGTCAGCAACAATCGCTGCGTGCATGCCTTGCAGAAAATCCCGGTCACTTAGCCACATTTCCTGCCCCCACCGGCCCATCGCCATATGGGGGCCGGGTTGGTTGTCATGTGTCCATTGTGTCCATCCGATCCGCATGCAAATGACCGAAAGCCCGTGATGTTTGGCGAAATAGGCACCGGTCCGTTCACAGAAGAGTTTTGACATACCATACGCGTTAACCGGACCCGGTGGTGTACTGCTGTCCAGCCGATCCTGCGCAAACCGCTTGTCACCGTGGACCCAGTTTGAACTCGCCAGCACCACGCGTCTTACGCCCATCGCTGCCGCATGGTGGTAGAGAGAGAGCGCTGCATCCATGTTGTGTTTGATTGCCGAAGACCAACTTGCAGCCGGTTCCCGGTCACCTGCCAGATGGACGATGACATCAACACCCTTAAGCCGTGCAACCCATTTTGGATCGCCTGAGAGATCTTCGGTGTGGATGTTGGGATGGTCCACAGGCCGGATGTCGATCCCAGACACAGTGAATTCAGGGGTCGCTTCGAGCGTATCAAATAGTTTGCGGCCCAGATGCCCGCCAGCACCTGTGATCAGGACATGCATGTGACCAACTCCTTTTGAGTTCGATAGGATGTGGGGGCATCAGCTGAGCCAATTTCAAAGTCCTGCCGATATTGCATTGATTGATCGGGGCCCAAATCCCTTGCCGGTGAATGCCATTCGGCTTCGCAATAGGGGTAGTCACCCGAGTTGAAAATCTCGACCGGCTGACCGTGGGCAAAAACGTCGCCACTGGCGAGCTTTGGAGTGGAGCACATCATCCACGTGCCGGTTTCATCATTTTTGATGAGGGTCTCCCCGTACGGGTTAGCAAGCCCGACCTTGAATTCCTGTTGTTCTGCGCAATTCGCAATGACGCAATTTGTTGTAGCTGAGATTAGGGATTCTGCATGCCCAAATACAGTGTGAGTTGCAGGGTTATCCATCGCCACGCCAATCTTTGCGGGTGTGTTTATCATCATGACCGACCAGATGCCTGTCATGCGAGGCTTGGTGCCGTGGTTAGTCACGGTATGTTCGATGTTCCATCTGGTGGGGGACGCAACAGTGATGCGCCGCGCTGCAGACAGGTGCGAGTGAGGACAGATCGCGCTTTCCAATACGACGTGATCAACATCTTGCGACACCACTTGGTAGGGGCCACTATCCAGCGTCGCAAAGGGACCACCATCTTGCCACGACGTATCAGGGGCAATCCATGTTTTTTCACCGCCCCACAACGGAAAACCGAACTGCGGGGATCGTGTTGGCAACTCAGATAAGGCATCAATATCAAATTGAATTCCGAGCAGGTCAGGGTTCTGAAAGAGCAGCGATTTCCCTTGAAAAACCACATCCCAAATGCGGCCACCTATGCCGGGGAGGATCACCAGTTCCAGATCACCGCTCGCCAGTTGCAAAGATGTCCATTGGTTTGGCATGAGGCGCTTTCAGTTGCGGGCGCCCGGCGCAGTTTCCTGCGCCGGGGCTTCGTTTAGACGTGTTTGAACTGCGCGACGTTTTCGGCCGTGATAGGCATTACGCCAGTCTCGACACGCTCGGGCAGGGGGTTGATGCCAGCGGCTTTCCAGTCCGGCAGCACCTTGAGCCCATCCGTATTTTGCCAATGCATCATATGGAAGGCGAGAAAAACCTCGAGGTATGACTTCTGTGCCACCGCTCCGTGAATTGTTCCGTCTTCGATGTACGGGAGCATGTCATCGTTGCGGTCCATCGCAACGATCTTGATATCAGTACGCCCGGCTTCGTTTACCGCAATTGCAGCCCCTTTGCCGCTGTCACCATCGGTTCCTCCGATGCCGACGATGTCAGGATTGGCCTGAATGGCCTGAAGGTAAGCCGTTGGCGCATAGGATGGGTCGGCGCGGTCATTGACCACGTCGACAACTTCGATCTCCGGGTATTTTTCTTCGAAAATCTGCTTGTAGCCGTCGACACGCTCCAGCGTTGAAGGTGCGGGGAACGTGCCAAGGATGACCTTGCCCTTGCCGCCGATAGCTTGCGCCAGCATTTCGCCTCCGACACGTCCGGCTTGCACGCCGTTGATCCCCAAGAAGGTAGAACGGGGGCTATCAGGGATGTCACCGATACAGCAAGTCACAGGAATTCCGGCTTCAACCGCGCGCTCGACACCAGGTGCCAAAGTGGCTGGGTCGCCTGGGAAGATCAGGATACCAGCCGGACGGCGGGCGATCAGTTCATCGAGCTGACGCGCCTGCGCGGCGGTATCGAAATCAAGTGGGCCGGTGAACGTGGTCTTGATCCCCATCAGCTCTTCGAGATCTTCCATCGCGTTGCGGTAGTCCACCCAGAATGGCACTTGCGTAACGATGGACAAGAAGACGTATTCCTTGTCAGCGTTCTGCGCCATCGCTTCTTTTGAAAGCATAGGCAGACCAAAGGCGGCGGCCAGGCCCGCTGTGGTGCTCGCTGTTAACAGCTTTCTGCGGTTTACTTTGATGTCGTTCATTGTGATCTCCCTTGTTGGATCGTTTGGTTACTGGTTCGTTTGAATTTGGTGTGTTGGCCTAGCCGCGCTTGCTGCGGATCAGCATGTCGAGTGCGACAGCACTGACGAGGACCCCGCCGATGACAATCATCTGCCAGTAGATCGAAACCGCCTGCATGGTCATCGTGTTGTTGATCAGCGCAACGAAGACGACGCCGAGGAATGCGCCAAGGATCGTGCCTTCGCCGCCGCGAAGGGATGCGCCTCCGATGACGGCTGCCGCTAACACTTGCAGTTCAATTCCGCTGCCCGCCGTGGGTGTTCCACTCATCAAACGAGAGGCCAAAAGGACACCAGCCAAGGCGGCTAGAACGCCTGTCAGGGCATAGAGGATGATGCGCACGCGCGTAACATGAATGCCTGACAGCATTGCGGCCTTTTCATTGGCCCCGATGAAATAGACCTGGCGGAAAAACCGCGTATGGCGTACGGCCAGATCGAATAGGATGACGAGCAGCACAGTAAGCAAAACCATCACCGGTAATCCGCCAATGTCGGCTTTGCCGATCCAAGCGAATGCAGGTGGCAGACTGGAAACCGAGAATCCCTCCGTTAGAACCAGCGCGATACCGCGGGCAATCGACATTGTTCCCAGCGTCGCAATAAGCGGATTAATCCCAAGGCCCGTTACGAGTACTCCGTTCACAACTCCGACAACGCCACCCAGGATCAGGCCGCAGACGACGGCAAGTGGAATTGGCATCCCCGTCAAAAGCAACATGGCAACGACTGTCGAGGACAGGGCCATGACGGACCCGACCGAAAGATCAAATCCGCCCGATGCCAGCAGAATAGCCATGCCAATAACGATAATTGCCGTCGGGGCCATGCCTACAGCTACGGCTCGGAAATTCGAGAAACTCAAGAAATATGGGTTAACATTTGCCATCACGATGATGATCGCGGCGATCAGAACGATGAGGGTCAGTTCGCGGATATCAACGAAGGCCTTGAGGATACGCCGCATGAGCGGCAGTTTGGGTGTGGTTTCTGCATGAGCGACCATGGTCATGATGCGGCTCCTGTTAATGTGTTTGACGGTGCGGTTGGCGTGGCTGTCGTCCCCGCGGCCATTTGCAAGACAACGTCCTCGTTTGCTTCATGAGCAGGGATATCGCCGGCAAGTTGGCCATCGTGGACGACCAAAATGCGAGAGGACAACGATAGCAATTCCGGGAAGTCAGAGGACACGACCAGAATGGCCATACCGTCGGCTGCGCGCCGCAACAGTTCAGTGTGAATTTGGAATTTTGCGCCCACGTCGACGCCTTTTGTCGGTTCTTCCACGATTAATAGGTCGGGTGCGCGTTTTAGCCATTTGGCCAGCATGATCTTTTGCTGGTTTCCACCGGACAGAGCGCCCACTTCTTCGAACGCCCCGTTGGCTTTGACGCTAAACGCGTCAATCGCCGTTGTGGCAGCGCCCTTAATCGAAGCTCTGCGCATAACTCCAAGGCGTGTGTGATCAGACAGGCTCGCGGCGATCAGATTGTCGCTGAGCGATTGCTCAAGGAAGAGCCCTTCGGTTTTGCGTTCTTCGGGAACAAAGCCAACGCTGTGCCGCATGGCTTGGCGCAAACAAGTGAATTTGACGGGCTGCCCATGCATATGGATGTTGCCCGTCGCGCCGGGCATGAGCCCCACGAGTGAACGGACGATTTCACTGCGGCGCGCGCCCATCAGCCCGGCCATACCGACAATTTCCCCAGCCTTGATGGAAAAAGAAATGTCATCGAAAACTCCTGGATGCGACAGCTTGTTGACGTCAAGAACCACTTCGCCGGTGGCATCTTCGGATCGGTTAATCTCGTCGGGGTGCGCCCCGCCGATCATTTCAGCAACGACCTGTTCCTGAGACGTTTCTGAAACGGGCAAAGTGCTGATCTTGCGGCCGTCCCGCAGGACCGTGACGCGATCGGAAATCCGGAAAATCTCGGCCATGTGATGGCTTACGTAGACGATCCCAATCCCTTTCTTGGTCAGAGAACGGAGGACATCGAACAAAGCATCGACTTCGTCTGGGGCCAGTGCGGATGTGGGTTCGTCCAGCAACAAAATACGCGAATTGAGGGAAAGTGCTTTGGCAATTTCGACAATCTGGCGGGAACTGATCGGCAGGCTGTCGACGGGTTTTGACACATCAATGTGAAGACCGAATTCAGCCAGAAGCTCTTCGGCGCGGCGGCGCAACTCCGGCCAGTCAACGACACCGAAGTGGGTTGGCGCACGCCCAGCATAGATGTTTTCCGCGACAGAAAGTGCGCCGGCGAGACTCAACTCCTGAAATACGCACCCCACACCGAGTGATTGCGCATGTGAGGGAGTATCGATCCGTTCTTCCTTGTCGTTGAGAAGAACTCGTCCACCAGATGGTTGATGTAGGCCATAGAGAAGCCCCAGGCAGGTGGACTTACCGGCGCCGTTCTCCCCACATAGGGCGTGAACCTCACCAGGGTGCAAATCAAAATCCACGCCGTCCAGAACGACATTCATGCCAAAGCTCTTGCTCACCCGATCCAATCGAATCAGGGGTGGCGAAACGCTTGGATTCCCTAACAAGCTTAACGACATCGTATTCCTCCCAAGTTCTATCTGACATCTGATATCTCAGATGTCAACCGATAACGAAACGGAAGCCTCGGCCATGAAAAAGGCGGCCCCTTTTGGGGGCCGCCCTCAGATAGTCGTTCGTGATCCTTAGGACGTCTTCATGCCTTCCAACACGATGGATGCGCTCTTGTAGGCCTGCCGCGTTCGGTCAATGTGTTCTACCAGGAGTGCCTTGATTTCCGACATGTCTCCTTGGCGCACGGCTTTGGCAATCTTCCTATGCTCGTCGAATGAAAGTTCAGTATGTTGTGGCAACTTCGCTAAATGGGTTCGAAGCGCGGCAATCTTGCCGACGTAGCGTGTATAGCTCGCCGTGAGATAATCATTTCCGGCGTGCTCAAAAATCAACTGATGAAACTGTGTATCAAGTGCCAGATACTCTTTCTCATTGCCGCGCCCGCGTTCGCGCTCCATCGCCTTCACCACTCGCAGCATGCCCTCGGCCAGGCCATCAGGGTCTCTTGCTAGGGCATATTCAAATGCAGCCGTTTCGATTGCTTGTCTGAAGTCGCAGATCTGCGTGACTTCCGAATCAGAAAGCGAAAACACGCGGGCGCCTTTCTGCGGCTCGATGCTAACCAATCCCTCGTCCCGCAACTGTGCAAGCGCTTCGCGCACCGGGGATTTTGAAACGCCCAACTCCTCCGAGATTTTCCGCTCCGATAGGATTTGCCCCATCTTTAGAGAGCCATCAATTATGCTGTTTCGCAAATGTTCCAGCGCTAATTCCCGGAGCGATTTGGGCCGTTCGAGTGCCATAAACAGGCCTCCCTAAAAAATGAGTTGCAAGGGTCAAGATATCTGATACACCAGATAGGGCAAGCTGGAATATCAGATATCAGAATTGCGCCTTGGGAGGAAATTTTTGATGCATGCGGAGCTGGTTCTCGACTGCAAAAACGAGCATGGCGAAGGGATCTTTTGGAACCCCGCAGACGGGCTTGTTTGGTGGACGGATATCGAAGGCCGCGCCTTTTGGTCTTATGACCCTTCGACCTCTTCCAGCGCTTCGCATGAAATGCCCGAGCGGGTTTGCTGCTTTGCCCCACGAGAAGTTGGCGGATTGATCGTAGCCTATGCTGATCGGGTTGTTCTGTTTGATCCAGAAACGAAGTCTGAAACCCTCGTCACGCGATTCGAACCTGAAAACCCCGAAACTCGATTGAACGACGGGCGGACCGATCGGCAGGGACGTCTTGTCGTCGGCGGCATGAACGAAGTGTCGGGTTCGCCGGATTCGTCGGTGATTTGCATCGACAGCGATCTCTCGGTTCGAACTCTGATCGACAAAGTATCCTGCGCCAACTCCACCTGTTTTTCCCCAGCTGGCACCACGATGTATTTCGCCGATACTCCAGACCGCGAAATTGTGGCCTTTGACTACAATACCAACACTGGGTCCGTTTCCAGACGGCGTGTGCACGCATCTTTTAAAGCTGAGCCCGGATTGCCGGATGGATCCTGTGTCGATGCCGAAGGCGGTGTTTGGAATGCCGAATGGGAAGGCCACCGCGTCGTGCGGGTTGGGCCCGACGGCACCATTGATCGCGTCATAAACGTCCCGGTGTGGAAACCAACTTGCTGCGCGTTCGGGGGACCAGACCTCGACACGCTCTTCATTACGACCTCTCGCCTGATGAGCGATGAGGCTGCCTTAAAAAAAGAACCGGACTCCGGCGGATTATTTGCCGTCAAACCCGGCGTTCACGGCGTGATCGACATGCCATTCACTGGATAAGCAACCATTCTCTGGGAGGAGAAAAATGACAAAACGATTGATGAACACAACACTTGCTGCTGGTTTCGCCATGCTGGCAACTGTGACATTTGCGGAAAACTATCCGACACCGGTACCGCTTCAAGATGGTGCACAAGCCCCAATTGACGCCATCACGCCGACGAATGAGGTTTTTCGGATCGCCTACATGCCGCCAGCGACCGAGTTCAACTACTACATCGCTATCGGTGAGGGCATCAAAGCTGTTGCTGCCGAAGCCGGCGTTGAGGTCTTCATGCTCGCCCCGCAGTCGGGCGCGGACATTAACGGCCAGATGGGCATGATCCAGGATGTGCTGACGCAAGACGTTGACGCAATTATCTTCGGAACCCATGACGAGTTCGCCGCGGCCCCCCTGCTTGAGCAGGCTGTCGACGCCGGAATGGCCGTCCTGATGATCAACTCGGACATCCCTAACTTCCCGACGCCGATCCACGGTGTTGTCGGCTATTCACAACGCAATGGCACCCACGCCATCGCAGACTGGGCCATCGAGAACTATGGCGATGAGCCCCTGCAAGTTGGTATCATCGAGGGCCAGCCGGGCTATCACTCCACCGAGCGCGTGGGTGGTTTCCTTGACGGGATCGAAGGCAATGAAAACTTCGAGGTTGTCGTGTCCATTGACGGCAAATGGAACGTCGAGGGCGGCAATACTGCAGGCATGGACATTCTTCAGTCCAACCCTGATCTGGATATGATCTTTGCTGCAAACGACTATATGATCATTGGTGCATCTTTTGCCGCCAAGGCGCTTGGTCGGGACGACATCGTTTTGCTCGGCAACGACGGCGACACTTCTGGACTTGAAGAAATCGCTGCAGGCAACATCACGGCGACCGTCAACACGTCGCCGTTCTTGATGGGCAAAGCCGCGATGCACGCAACTCTTGACGCTCTCAATGGCACTTATCCCGGAGGGTGGATCGAGACACCAACCTCGATCGAGGACATGGAGGGCGCGGTTGGCGTTCTGCAAGAGCCAGAGAAGCTGTTCCCACAGCCGTCCAGAGAATACTAACCTTTCTCCCTGTTTCCCGGCGGCGCAAGAACGTGCCGCCGGGAGGCGCTAGCCAACTCAATGTCACCTTCAAGTCGAGGCAATAGCATGACCAGCGAAACGCCCCTTTGGGAGTTTGTCGACATCAGCAAGGCCTATCCCGGTGTTCTTGCGAACGACAAGGTCTGCATCAAGCTCATGCCAGGTTCTATTCACGGGCTGTTGGGCGAGAATGGCTGCGGCAAATCCACAATGATCAAGACGCTTTCCGGCGTTCAGCAGCCCGATAGTGGCAAAATACTGCATAACGGAACGGAGGTGACGATCAGTGATCCACAAGCTGCCCGTGACAATGGGATCGCCACTGTTTTTCAAGAGTTTTCAATCGTGCCAACCTTGTCGGTGGGTGAAAACATTTTCCTCGGCAATATGCCACGGTCGCGTCTTGGAGTGATCAACTGGAAAAAAGTTCACGATGATGCCGCCCGTGTTCTCGCAGAAATGGACGTTGATGTGTCGCCCAATGCGATCACCGGAACGCTTTCTGTTGGCGAACAACAACTTGTTGAAATCGCCAAAGCCATCGCAATGGACGCCCGAATGATCATTCTGGATGAGCCGACGGCAGCCCTTGGCGAAGAAGAGATCGAACGCCTGCACCAGCTTTTGCGCAACATGCGCAGCCGTGGCACCGCAATTCTTTATGTGTCTCACCGTCTCGACGAGGTCGAACGGATCGTCGATGAGGTGACCATCCTGCGCAATGGCCGCGTGGTGCGGGCCAGCGGCGAAACTGAAATCAATGTTTCTGATATCGTTAGCGCCATGGTCGGCGAAGACATCGGTGAGCACTATCCGAAAGAACACAATGCGTCCGACGACGTCGTACTTGAGGCGCAAGGCCTGGTTACCGAGTTTGGCGTGACTGACGCCTCCTTTACGCTTCACAAAGGTGAGGTTCTTGGTCTGGGTGGCGTGTTGGGCAGCGGTCGGACGGAAATTGCCCGAGCGTTGTTCGGCACCGATGAACTGAGTGCTGGTCAGATCTTGCTAAGCGGCAAGCCGGTCCGTTTTCGGCGTGAAATCGATGCGATCCGTGCGGGTTTGGCTCTGGTTCCAGAGAACCGCAAATATGATGGGTTGTTCTTTAACTTCCGCGCCAGTGGAAACATCACGGCGGCCTCATTGGGTGGTCTCAACCGGTTTGGCGTCTTGAACCTCAAGGCCGAGGCGCAGGCCACCCATGACCTGATACGCGACCTGGAAATCTCGACCCAAGCTGAAGAAAAGACGGTGAATTTCCTGTCCGGTGGAAACCAGCAAAAGATCGTGATCGCGCGCTGGCTGTTCTCTCAATCAGATATCCTGATCCTTGATGAACCCACCCAAGGGATCGACATCGGCGCCAAGATCGCTGTCTACAAACTTATCAACAAACTGACGCGTGCAGGCAAATCCATCATACTGATCAGTTCGGACCACGATGAACTATTGGCGATGAGTGATCGGATTGCGGTCGTTCAGCACGGCGCGATCAAGCGCACTGTGAAGGCATCAGACCTTAACCACGATGATCTTGTGCGGGCATCTGCGGACGCCTTGCATACCAAGCCTGAGGAGGCGTTCGCATGAAGCGAGTTTTTGACACACAGTTGATCGGTCCCTTTGCGGCCATGGTGATTGTCGCGCTTATCGTTGCACTGACCACCGATCGGTTCCTAAATCCCGGCAACCTATCCAACCTGTCGTTGCAGGTAAGTATCGTGGCGTTAATTGCCATCGGGTCCACCATCGTGATTTTTGCAGCCGGCATTGACCTAAGCTCGGGCTCGATGGTGGCCCTGCTGACCATGATCCTTGCTCAGATGCTCAAGTTCATGGGCATTCCGCTTGTCTTAGCACTTCCGCTCATCCTTCTTGTGGGCGGTTTGTTGGGGCTTCTTATTGGTTTGATAACGGCTTACGGGCGAATACCCTCGTTCATCACGACTTTGGCCGCGTTGATTGCATTCCGTGGTCTTGCGCTGACGTTCAATAATGGCTCGCCAATCTTCTCGCTTGATCCGGCGTTGGAGCCAATCTTTTACGGTAAGTTGCTTGGCGTTCCGTTGCCCTTTTTCTACCTCGTGTTCTTTTACGCACTCGCCGCTTTCACGATGAACTTCACAAAGCTGGGCCGCGAGATTTATGCCGTTGGCGGCAACCCTGCGGCTGCCGTTCTGACCGGTATCAACGTGCGTAAAGTTCAGACGACGACGTTTGTCATTGCCGGTTTCATGACGGCGGTAGGGGCAATCCTGATGTCAGCGCGCCTCAACTCCGGTTCACCCAATTACGGTCAAACGCTTGAACTGCAGGCCATTGCGGCCGCCGTCGTGGGCGGGGCCAGCCTTGCAGGCGGGCGGGGCAATATCCTTGCCACGTTGATGGGCGCAATGACGATTGTGATCGTCCAGAATGGGTTGAACCTGAACGCAGCGCCATCCTCAGTGCAGAACATTGTACTGGGTCTGATCATCCTTCTGGCAGTTGGTATCGACATGTGGCGTGCCGAAATCTCCGGCCTGATGGGGCGTGTTTTTGGGCGCAAATCATCTGCGAAGAAAGTCAAGTAGAATAGGGGACGTGACATGGATTTAGGACTGAAAGACAAGCTTGTTCTGGTCACCGGTTCAGGATCAGGTATCGGGAAGGCGACCGCAAAGACCTACTTGCAGGAAGGTGCACGACTGATCGTGCATGGCCTCACAGAGGCAGAGGTCACTGCGTGCGTGAATGACCTGTCATCACTTGGCGATGTCACCGGCATCGCGGCCGACCTGTCTAAGAGCGAAGATGCGACCGCATTGGCAGAGTTTGCCAAAGCGCAGGGCGATGTTGACATTTTGGTCAACAATGTCGGTATCTTCTCGGTCAAGCCGTTCGAAGAGCTGACCGATGAGGACTGGCTGCACTATTTCAACATCAACGTTCTGTCCGCCGTTCGGATGAGCAGGATTTTCTTGCCCGCCATGCTCAAACGTGGCGAGGGATCTGTCATCAACATGGCCAGCGAAGCAGCTGTCAAACCGTTGCCCCAGATGGTGCATTATTCGGTGACCAAAACTGCCATGTTAGGTCTGACCCGTGGCATGGCAGAATTGACCAAAGGCACGAAAGTGCGGGTCAACTCAATCTTGCCGGGCCCAACCTGGACCGAAGGTGTCGAAGCTTACTTTGACGGCCTTGCCGACCAGAAGGGCGAGCCGCTCGACACGATCGTGAATAACTACTTCAAATCCGATGAGCCCACCTCACTGATCCAACGCTTCGTCCAACCTGACGAAGTCGCCCGCATGATCGTCACGATTTCCGCAAGCACCGCCTCGAACGGTGCGGCGCACCGGATCGAAGGTGGCATCGTTCGCAACATTCTTTAACACCCAAGAAAGAAGGAGCCTGTCATGGCTGCACTCACGTTTTCTCACATCGGCATCACGGTTCCGGACCTCGAAAAGGCCGTAGATTTCTACTCCAAGGCGTTTGGTCTTTATGTGCTGATGGAACCGACCGAAATCCTACACGACGACAGCGCCATCGGCGAGATGTGCGATGACGTATTCGGCGAGGGCTGGGGCAAATTCCGCATAGCCCACCTTTCAATGGGCGACGGCGTCGGCATCGAATTGTTCGAATTCCCCAAGACAATCGAAGAAGAACGCCCGTTTGAGTACTGGCGTCGCGGATTGTTCCACTTCTGTGTGCAGGATGAAGATCTCGAGGGCCGCATCAAAGTCATCGAGAGCCTGGGCGGCAAGCAGCGCATGAAACAGGTGCGTAAATATTACCCCGGCGAAAAACCCTATCGAATGGTCTACATGGAAGATCCGTTCGGCAACATCTTCGAGCTCTATAGCCACTCGTATGAGTTGACGTATTCGGCAGGCGCCTATGGCTGATCCCGTCACAATAAAACCCCGCACAGATAGGCCCAAGGTCGTGATCACTGATTACGACTTTGGTAACGTAGACGTTGAGACCGAGATCCTTGAAGCGGCCGGCGCAGAGGTCATCGCGCTTCAGGCCAAGAACCAGGAGGATTTGTTCGAAGTTGCCCCTGATTGTGCGGCGATGATGAACCAGTACGCGCGGATCGGTAGGGACACCATCTTGCGGATGCAAAAATGTGAAGTCATCGCGCGCTATGGCGTCGGTGTTGATATCGTGGATGTGGAAACTGCGACTGACAAAGGCATTCTTGTTACCAACGTCCAAAACTACTGCACCGAGGAAGTCGCCGATCATGCCATTTCTCTTTGGCTGACCCTCGCGCGTAAATTGCCCGACTATGATCGCGCGACCCACGCAGGCATCTGGCAATGGCAAAGCGGTCAGCCAGTCTATCGATTGCGCGGGCGCACAATGGGTATCGTATCTCTGGGCAAGATTGGACAAGCGATCCTGGCGCGGGCGCGGGCCTTTGGAGTCAGGGTCATCGCCTATGATCCTTTCTTGCCTTCAGATGTCGCCGCTAACCTTGGCGTCGAACTTGTGAGCAAACCCGATTTACTGGCCCGTTCCGACTATCTTTTGATGCAGGCGCCGATGACGCCCGACACCCGTCACTTTCTGTCGGATGCCGAGTTTGCGGCGATGAAGCCCGGGGCCATTCTTGTGAATACAGGGCGCGGCCCCACAGTCGATAACGCCGCACTCTTCCGCGCATTGAGCGGGGGGCATTTGGCCGCAGCAGGTCTGGATGATCCGGAAGAAGAACCGGCCAAAAGGGCGAATTGGACTCCCGATGATAACCCGCTTTTCACGCTGCCAAATGTGCTCGTGACGCCCCATGCGGCCTATTACTCAGAAGAATCCATTCTTGCGGCCCGCGTCACCGCAGCGACCCAAGTGGCCAAAGTCCTGACAGGGCAACAGCCAGATTACACCGTCAACGCCGATGCGTTGGCCGCACTCACCGCTTAATAGGAGACAGATATGCCAGACGTGAGCACAGACCTCAGGGTCTTCAACGACTTCGACCGAAACCCAGATTTGCTGAAGAAATTCGACAAGGTGTTGGAGGCTTATTCCGCCGCCGCTATTTTTGCAGATGTGCAGTACCGCACTGGCGTGATGGACAGCGCCATCAAACCGGCTTTTCGCGCAAAGGTGACAGGTCAGGCCGTCACGGTTCAATTGTCCAAGGGGGACCTTGTTGACCCCTTACGAGCGCTTGAGATGGCACAGCCAGGCGACGTTATCGTTGTTGATGCGGGTGGCGATCTGCAAACGTCGGTCTGCGGCGGCCTCATGGGCGGATTGGCTCAGAACCGCGGAATTCGCGGCATGATTGTTGACGGTACGGGTCGCGATACGGATGAGCTGGAAGACATCAACTGGCCGATCTGGACGCGCGCGATCACGCCACGCGGGACGCACACGATGTTTTCAGAACGTAAGGAAGAGCTTTCGATCAATGTTCCCATTGCCTGTGGCGGCGTGGTCGTGAACCCTGGCGATTTCATTGTCGCTGATCTGATGGGGGTCGTCGTGGTTCCGCAGCAAATTGCAGAAGAAACTGTGCGCCTGGCACAAGAACAAGCGGATCGCGAAGAGAAGACACGCGAATGGGTCGCACAAGGCAAAACCGTTGAGGATCTGTTGAATGAATTCGGCCGTATCTGAACCAGCTCTCATCGGTGTTGATTGGGGGACGAGTTCGCTTCGCGCTTTTCTTATCGATACGGATGGCCAGGTTATTGAGGGTGTCTCTTCTCCCGAAGGCATTATGCAGGTGTCTGGAAATACCTTTGAGGCGGTCCTCGACCGCCTCATTGGTCCTTGGGTGTCGCAAACCGATCTTCCAATCCTTGCATCAGGAATGATCACAAGCCGAAACGGCTGGGTTGAAACACCATATGAACAGATGCCGCTCGGGGCGTGCCGCCTCGCGCAGGCCCTTGTACCACATGACACCGAAAGCGGTGTTCGCGTTCACTTCGTGACGGGTGCCTCTGTCGAACATGCTGGTGGACCGGACGTAATGCGCGGAGAGGAGGCCCAGATCATCGGCGCTTCTGCCCTTGGTTTGAGCGAGGGCGCTTTCGTGATGCCGGGCACCCATAGCAAGTGGGTGCAGGTTGCGGATGGCAAGATCGTGGATTTCTCGACCTATATGACGGGTGAGATTTTCGCGGCACTCAAAGGCCATACGATTCTGGGCACCCTGATGACAGACGACACCTTTGACGAAGAGGCGTTTACCATTGGGGCAAAGGCCGGGCTTGAGGGCTCATCAAACCTTTTGCACAGCCTTTTCCACGTCCGAACGTTGCCGCTAATGGGAAAGATCCCCAATGGTGCGACGGCCGACTATATGTCTGGTTTGCTGATTGGCACAGAAATTGCCGCAGCCATCATAGACGAGTCTGAAATGGACGCGGTTACCATCGTGGGGCGGAACGACCTATCAGAGCGATATGAGATCGCTTTGCGCCTTGCGGGGCTTGAATGCCGGCACGCGCCTGATGATATCGTAGCAAAGGGCCATTTCCTGATTGCCCAGGCGGCGGGGTTGGTCGGATGATCGAACTTGCGACAGCTATCTCTCAGAACCCGCTGATTGCGATCCTGAGAGGGTTAGCGGCGGCAGACGCGGCCTCTGTTTCTGACACTCTGGTCGATGCTGGTTTCCGGATTATCGAGGTCCCGCTGAACTCACCAGACCCGCTGGAGTCGATTGCTGCGATTGTGAAGCGGCATGGATCGCAAGCAATTGTCGGCGCAGGGACCGTTTTGACAGTAGATCAGGTCGATGCGGTTGCCGATGCCGGCGGCCGGATCATCGTATCGCCCAATATGAACCCGAATGTCGGCCAAGCCGCCATCGCGCGAGGGTTATATTGGTGCCCTGGCATCGTGACGCCGTCCGAAGCCTTTGCGGCGTTGGAGATTGGCGCGTCAGTACTGAAGGTCTTTCCGGCTGAAATGGCACCGCCCGCTGCTATTGCTGCGATGCGGGCCGTTCTGCCCAAAGACGCGATCATCGCGGCAGTGGGCGGGATTACACCCGAAACAATGCCACCTTATCTTGCAGCGGGTGTGAATGGCTTTGGACTGGGATCAGCCTTGTTCAAACCCGATTATGAAATCGAAGACATCGACAGACGCGCTAGGGCGTTTGTCGAAGCAATAAAGAGGCGAGAATGAAACAAGTCCTTGTCACTGGAGGGACACGCGGGATCGGCGCAGGTGTTGCAAGGTCGCTCGCATCGGCGGGCTGGTCCGTTGTCGCAGCATCGGTTTCGCAGGCAGAGATTGATGCGTTTGATCCACAGGATAGGATCACGACATGGCTTCTGGACGTCACGAGCCAGACGTCTGTTGATGCGACTTTTGGTGAGCTTACCCAACTTGACGCCCTCGTTAACTGCGCCGGCATCCTGTTGCGCGGTGACGAATACGACATCGACGTTTTTGCTCGCGTGCTGGACGTGAACCTGACGGGCACCATGCGATGCTGCCTCGCGGCGCATCCTTTGTTGACGGAAACCGGCGGTGCAATCGTCAACACCGCCTCCATGCTCAGCACCTTTGGCGGCCCACTCGTACCCGCTTATTCGGCCTCAAAAGGCGGCGTCGCACAACTGACCAAGGCGCTGGCTGGAAGATGGGCTGAAGACGGCGTCCGCGTGAACGCGATCGCTCCGGGCTGGATCGAGACAGAGATGACCCAAGGGCTGCGAGACGACCCCGACCGGACCGCAGGCATCATGGCGCGCACGCCAATGAAGCGGTGGGGAAAACCCGAAGAAGTCGGAGCGCTTGTGCACTGGCTACTGAGTGAGAATGCCAGCTTCGTCACCGGATCAGTCTATCCGGTCGACGGCGGTTATCTTGCAATGTGAGGAGAGCAAGATGACTGAAGATACAAGCCGGATGCCGTACCAATTGCCGTTCCCGAAGGATGCGCAGGAAGAGATCGTGATACCCAACGCCATGAGCGAAGATGACAAGCTTTGGGTGCCGCAAGCTGAGAATGTCTGGTTTCGCCCGCTGTGCCTAAACCGCTCGCAAGGCTATTGGATGAACCTGCTGAAAGTCCGCAAAGCTGGTGTCCTGTCGCGCCATCGTCATCCGCAGCCGGTTCATGGGTTTGTCCTGAAAGGCCGCTGGCACTATCTGGAGCACGACTGGGTCGCTGAAGAAGGCGGTTATGTCTACGAGCCACCGGGAGAGACCCATACGCTCGTCGTCCCCGATGAAGTCGAAGAGATGGTGACCTATTTTCAGGTCAACGGTGTGATGTGTTACGTCGATCCCTGGGGCGAAGTCACCGGCTTTGAAGATGTTTTCACCAAGATCGATCTTTGCCGAAAGCACTTTGACGAGGTCGGGCTGGGAGAAGACTACGTTGAACAATTCATCCGCTGAACATTTGTGTTTTGCGCTCGTGGCGCATGACGCAAGAAAAGATGAACTTGTAGAATGGGTGAGGCACAACAAGTCCTACCTATCTGATGTGCGTATCGTATCAACTGGTACGACTGGTGGGCGGATCAGTGAATCATTCCCGAAGCTAGCCGTCACAAGATTAAAAAGCGGCCCATTGGGCGGTGATCAACAGATTGGCGCGCTTATCTGTGAAGAGGAGCTTGATGCGTTGATCTTCTTCGTCGATCCACTCTCCCCGATGCCGCATGACGTTGATGTCAAAGCGCTGACACGTCTTGCGACCGTTTATGATCTGCCCATGGCGTGTTCGCAATCAACGGCAGATCTCATCGTCAGCGGGCTCTGCGGGCAGCCCACAGCTTAACCTGCCCAATCCGTCGGATTTCACCCGTTCAACTCATGCAGCATCCAAAAGGTATTGTGCAAGCTCGTCCAGTCGTTCGGCACCCAGCTGGCTCATATTCGCTGTGATGTCGGCCTGCAAAATGTGCACGAGGTGCTCGATGCCCTTCGCTCCGAATGCCGCGACCGCATATTGAAAAGCTCTGCCCACCATGACGAAATCAGCACCCAAGGCCCGCGCGCGCATAATATCGAGCCCCCAGGCAACGCCGGAATCGTAAATCAGAGGCACGTCTGGGCCAACCGCTGCTCGGACCTTCGGCAACTGGTCGATGACGGCGGGGCCGGCTTCGAACTGGCGGCCAGAATGGTTTGAAACCCAGATGCAATCAGCCCCCATGTCCACCATGCGTTTTGCATCTTCCGGCCGCAGCACACCTTTGACGACCAAATTGCCGTCCCATTCTTCGCGCAGTTCATTAAGGTATTGCCAATCCGGAATGCCTCGAATGAGAGCACCAGCATGGGTAAAGCTCTCGCGGCCTCGCTGGGGAACATAGTCGTCAAAGAACCGCATTCGCGGCATGATCCCTTCCCGCAGATGTGCCAGGCACCACGCGGGACGCGCAGCCATCTCGGTCAGCGTTCGCAGGTCGGCTTTTGGCGGCACGGTCAGGTTGGCGCGGCGCTGCCGCTCGCGCCGACTTTCCTCAGGGACATCCACCGTGATGATGAGCGTGTGAAATCCTGCCGTTTTGATACGCGGCAACATTTTTCGCCGCAGGTCGGCACTGTTTACCGGGTAATGCTGGAACCAGCCATTCTGACCAATGTGCGGCGCGACATCTTCTGGGGAGGCGACGGCCACACTGGACAGTGTAAACGGAATGTTATGCGAGGCGGCGGCTTGTGCCAGCATGCGTTCGGCACCCGCCCACATCAGGCCGGACATGCCAACGGGGGCTATTCCAAACGGCAAGTCGTAAGTATGACCCAGAAGCGCCGTCTGCAGGTCTGCCTTGGTCCGGCCACACAAGACACTGGGCATGAACCCGATCGCGTCAAGTGCGTCCCGGTTTACCTTCAAGCCCAATTCGCGACCTGTTGCGCTGTCGAGATACTCGAAAGCAAACTTTGGTATTCGCTTTCGTGCCGCAAGCCGAAGGTCTTCGATCGAAGGGTGTGATAGATCCAGGTCCATTATGCGCCAGCCCTGTTCGGTTGGACTACCATAGCGATGGTAGTGCCAAGGAAATGGCTGGCACGTAGGTGATCAGCATCAACAGAACCAGCATACCCACAAAGAAGGGCAGGATGGCCTTACTGAGCTGTTCGATTGAAACCTTCGAGATTCCGCTCGCCACAAAAAGGTTCACCCCGAGTGGTGGCGTACAAAAGCCAATGGCGAGGTTTACCGTTAGGATGACACCAAACACGATGGGATCGACGCCAAGCGCGGTCGCGACGGGAAGCAGAATTGGTGTCATGATGATGATCGATGAAATCGTCTCCATGAACATGCCGATAACCAACAAAAGAAGATTGATCAGCAAAAGGATCATGATCGGGTTGTCCGAAAGGCTGGTGATCGAGGCCGCCAGTTCCGTCGGAATGCGTGCCAATGTGATTAGGCGTCCGAATGCCGTTGCCATAATGACCAGCACCAAGATCGTTCCGCTGGTCTTGGCGCTTCCTGCGAGAATTGAGGGCAGATCAGCGAACGTAATGTCGCGATAGACGAATATCCCGATAATGACCGCATAGACGACAGCCACCGCACCCGCCTCAGTTGGCGTGAAGATACCGCTATAGATTCCACCCAAGATAATCCCTGGCACAAGAAGTGCCCAGATTGATGTCCGGAAGCTTTCCCAGACACCGGCACCTGAAAAGGTCGTCGTTGATTCCTGAACAGTCTTGTCGTTGCGTAACAAGACCCGCGCGACCAGCATGAACATCAACGCGAACAAAATGCCGGGCACGACGCCTGCGAGGAAGAGTTTGCCAATAGAGACCTCTGCAGTGACACCATAGATGATGAATGGAATGCTGGGCGGGATCATTACGCCGATCATTCCCGAAGAAGCGGTCAATGCGCCGCTGAAGCGCCGTGTGTAGCCGACTTTTTCCATCTCGGGGATCATATTGGATCCGATGGCCGCGACCGTCGCGGGCGAGGATCCGGAAATCGCCGCGAAAAACACGCAGGCCAAGACATTCACATAAGCCAGACCGCCGCGAATATGCCCGATCAGTGCATTTGCGAAACCGACGATCCGGCGCGACATGCCACCATGCTGCATAAGGTCGCCCGCGAGAATAAACAAAGGGACAGCGATCAGTGGAAAGGAATCCGCTCCAGTCACAACAGACCGAGCAAGCAGGACCATGGGCGGTGTGCCGTCAACAAAGACCATGACAATCATTGTGGCCAGGCCGAGGCAGATCCCGATCGGCACGCTGAACAAAAGCAAGGCGAGTAGGGTTATGAAGAGAATGGTTGCCAGCATGTATTCGCCCTCACGTTTTGGTTTGCGCGATCAGACGCAAGGTGCGCAGCAAATGCTGAACAACGCGGATCGCTGAAAGTGCCGCGCCGACAGGCGCCGAGGCATAAAGAATGGGAATGGGCAGCCCCAGGACGACCGACGACTGACTGGCAACGAAAGGCATCCTGATCAGCTTGATGCATTCAATCGTGAGCATTGTGAGAAAGCCAAGAACCAAAACAGCGACGATTGCATCGACGATCAGTCTGCCCCGGTCGCTCAGGATGTCTCGCAGCACAGTAATGCGCACATGTTCGCCGGTGTGAAACGCGTAGCTGACGCCGATCCAGACGAACCAGACGAAAAGCCAAAGAGTAAGTTCCTCACCCCATGAGAGGGAGGCGTTCATAATGTAACGCATGAACACGTTGCCACTGATCAACAGAACAATCGCAGCCAGCAGCAAACTTGCCAAAGCCCTTTCTGCGTTCTCGTTAAGCCATTTAAGACCTGACATTTCACCCCTCCCAATTGGATGCAGGCGCCCCGGCGTCATCTGCCAGCGCACCTGCGATTGTAGATCAACGGAACCTTAGTTCGCGCTTGCTGCGGCAACCGCTGCAACCCAAGCGTCGTAAGCTTCTGCACCAACTTCATCACGATACTGCAAGCGGACGCTTTCGGTCGCATCGGCAAAAGCCTGACGCTGCTCTGCAGTCAATTCCAGCACCTCAACACCAGCGGCCCGGATCTCTTCCAACTGCGAAGCGTCTTCGGCAGCCACAGTCTCGGCCTGGAACGTGCGCGCTGCAGCCATCGAATCGCGGATAAGCTGTTGATGTTCTGCGGACAGAGAGTCGAAGAATGGCTGGCTGATCACTGGCATGTAGACAGCAAAGACATGGCCGGTCGTGGAGAGGTAGGACTGAACCTCGTAGAACCGCTGCGATGTAATGATGGCCAGCGGGTTTTCCTGCCCGTCGATCACACCCTGCTGCAGAGCGGAGTAGACTTCGCCGAAGTTCATCGGTGTTGGGTTTGCGCCGAGCGCCTGGAACGTTGCCACGTGGGCAGGTACCTGCATTGTACGCAGTTTGACGCCCTCAAGATCAGCAGGAGATGCGATAGGGCGCACGTTGTTCGTCACGTTACGAACACCCAGCTCCAGCCAGCCAAGACCCACAAGGCCCTGCCCTTCGATACGCTCGATCATGCCGTCACCGGCTTCGCTCTCCAAAACGTTGAACGCGATGTCCTTGGACGCATACATGTAGGGCAGTTCGATGACTGCGAAAGCAGGGTCCCAGCCCGCGAAGAAGGACGATGGCGGAATGGCCATTTCCAAAACGCCAGTCTGAACGCCTTCAATCATTTCACGATCAGGACCCATTTGCGAGGACGGGAAGATTTGCACGTCGATCTCACCGTTTGAGCCAGCTTCCACCAACTCTTCGAAATGCAGAAGAGCACGGTGCATATGAAATGACTCAGCCGCTCCATGACCCACTTTGATGACAGTTTCGGCAGACGCAGTGAACGCAAGACCTGCCGACAGGATCGCACCGAGTGCGATGGTTGATTTCTTAGACAAGGTATCCTCCCTAGGATTCAGTAAGTTAGCATTTCAGCTACTATCTGAGATATCAGATATGGTATAGAAATCAAGCTTACATGTGGTATCGTGTGGGTGTGACCATTGGGACCGAAGCGATCATGACTGAGATAATGCAAATTAAGCGGCCGGATTCATTAAGCAAAATTGCTGAAGAGCGTATTCGGAAAGGGATCATTAAAGGCGCGTTTCGCTTGGGCGAGTCGCTGCAAGAAGCGAAGCTTTCGGAAGTATTGGGCATCAGCAAGACCCCGATTCGCGAAGCTTTGGCGGCATTGAAACTGCAAGGACTCGTCGAAATCATACCGCAGCGCGGTGCTTTCGTTTTTTCCCTCTCACAAGATGACGTGGTTGAGCTTTGCCAGTACCGGCTGTTCCTTGAGACTGCAGCTCTCAAACGGGCAATTAATGTAAGTCGCGACGCGTTTCTTGCAGCGCTAGGAGATATCGTCACACAAATGGCGGCGGCTCGCAGCGCAGATAGCTTTGAATTGTATCTGGAACTGGATGCAGAATTTCACGACACATTCTTCAGTTGTTGCGGCAACCATTACCTGCAGGAAGGATATCAGAAGGTCGGCGATATCGTGCGAACCATGAGGACGCATCTTTCAAAGCAATCGGAACGGACAGAAAAATCGTTCGCTGAGCACGAAGCGATCGTGACGCATTTAGACGAGGGAAGGTTCGACACAGCGTTGGCTGTCCTAAAGCGGCAAATCACGCGCGGTGAACGTTCATACTCAGACTTGATTGGTGCGAACCAATAAGACACACGCCGCTCCAAGCTCTTACGCGCAGCGAATGGCTGCAATTCGGTCAGCGGTTACAGTATGAAGAGTGCTTGCTGGATATCGGCCATTGCCCGACTCAACCTCGTACGGATTTCGTCGTTTCCGCGAAGCCGACATTAGCGTCGTTGCAGCATTTCGGTACTTTGGGCTCTCAACGGACTTTAGCTGCGCCAATAACGAACGGCTGGTATAGGAAAGGTGGACGTTCTCTGCGGACCCATTGGACTCACAGAGTGCGGGACAAAGTGAGTTCTCGCTGCGATTAGCCCAAAGTCTGCTACTGGCAAGTTCAGTTTTGCTTTTCCAGATAAAGAACTTCAGCAAGCGTGCTGCTTGTGACCGGTTTTTCGATGAACGCAGTATGATCAGGTACGGCCGTTTTTGCAGATGATTTACCCGACATGATAATTGTCTTCACGTTGTGCGGACCCCGCCAAGCTGCCTTGACGAGATCAAGACCATCAATAGTCCCGCCAAGATCAAGATCGCTAAGCAGCAGGTCAAATCGCTTTTCTTGAAGCAATGTCATCGCATCGTGTCCTGTGTCGCTTGTTGTGACATCATATACTGAGGTAGTGGCCTCCAACAATGCTATCTTGCAAGCGCGCTTTGACCCCAAAGGCAACATTCGCCCTTGGGACCGCACGTTGCAAATCAAGGTTGTCAAAGGCTTTATGAAAGAAGGCGACACGATTACAGTTCGCTTTGGTGTGACCGATCATGGTGGCCCTGGCATGCGCCTGCAAACATTCTGCGAAAGCCAATACAATTTCCGCGTCTTAGTCGACCCAATCGCCACCTACAATTTCCAAACCCTGCCCAAACAACCGGCAAACTCTATTGTGGCCGGCGTACCAGCGACATGGGTCGCTGTAGTCCCGTCGACCATTGCCAGTGGCGTGCCGTTTGCATTGAAAATAAAAGCTGAAGACAAATGGGGCAATCCGACCAACAAAGCGTCGATGGCGCTGACACCTAAAGCAAACCAGCCTGTAAAGAACCTGCCCGACACCATCGACGTTGTTGTCCAGCCCCATTTCTATGGGCCACTTTTGAGCAATGTTTCTGGAATTGGCGGACGCATGTTTAAAGCCTGATGGGGTCGAACACGATTGTACTGTCTGAGCCATGTATTGATGACGATCTGTGCCTGTTTCGTGGTGTGGAACCATTCAGCATTCAGGACTTCTCGGCGCAGCGTGCCATTGAAGCGCTCGTTGTATCCGTTCTCCCAGGGTGACCCCGGGTATATCTGGATCGGCTTAATCCCGACCTTTCTCAGCCAGTCTTGTAGTGCTGTTGCGATGAACTCTGAGCCATTGTCCGAACGAATGTATACGGGTTTCCCGCGCCGCAAAAGCAGTGGGTAGAGCGCATCCAGCACATCCGCGCTGTTCATCTTTGGTTTGACCGCGACACACAGTGCCTCACGGGTATATTCATCCAGCACCGTGAGCATCTTGTAGGGCCGCCCGTTGCTCAGTTTGTCGTGCACAAAATCGACGCTCCAGATGTGATTGGGATGTTGCGGCCGCAGCCGGATGATTGAGCTGTCCTTGTGGTACAGTCGCCTGCGTTTCTTGTGTCGCCTTGGAAGTTGCAGGCCTTCTTCGCGCCACAGGCGTTCGATCTTCTTATGATTGACGGGCCAGCCTTCGACTCGCAGTAGTTCCGCAACCTTACGATAGCCGTAGCGCCCATATTGCTTGGCCAATCGGATCATTGCCAGGCGCAACACCTCATCATCCGTGGAAACCGCTTGGTATTGCAACGTGCTTCGGGCCACGCCCAGAACCCGACATGTGCGCCGTTCAGAGGTTGCCAGCTTTTGTCGGCTGTGCACCACGGCCTGACGAAGCTGGTCTGTCGTCAGGCCTTCGGCTTTAAATAATCAAGGCTCTCTTTGAGGATCAGCTTATCCAACTCAAGCTCCGCCACGATCTTCTTGAGCCGATCATTCTCTTTCTGAAGCGCCTTCAGATTGGCCATCTCCGATCGTCCCATGCCACCAAACCGTTTGCGCCATGTGTAATAGGTCGCGTCGCTGACACCAGCACTTCTGCAGGCCGTCGCTACATCTGAGCCAGACGCTAGGCTCAGTTCAATCTCACGCAAAAGCCGAAGAACATCTTCATCCGAGTACCGTTTCCGTGCCATCAATCCAATCTCCAAAACTAAGCCAACTTTGGCACAGTTTTAGGGGGCCAAGACAGTTCGTCAATCATGACAACAACGCAGCATCAAGCCGATTAGTGGGACCTGAACCTAAGCCCGATACGGCTCAATCCGGTCTGCTGACAAGGCATAGCCGATGTCGCCAAGTTCTGTATAAAGCGATGATACCCCGAACATGCCAATCACGTTGACCGCTTCAAAAAGCCCTTCGTTTTCGTAAGGCTCCGGTGTTGTCACGAAAACCAGTTGGTTGGCGGGCGGGGGGGGGACGTGGACGCAGGCGCCGACGTAAGGCACAAGGATGAAGGCGGTGACACCGGTGCCGGAATAATCGATGGGTACGACAAAACCGGGAAGGCGCACGATTTGTCCGTTCCAATCCGCGCGCACCCCGCTGGACGCAGGCTGCTGGCTGACAAGCGGGGCATCTTCATGGTCAATCAGACCCTGCAAAACGTTGGGGATCGCCGTTTCGTTCTCTGGCAGCAGGTCGTCCCAGTTCAGATCAACATAATCTTCTGCGCGCGCGCCACCGGGCACGATCCCCGCAGCTGCCATCCCCGCAAGAACCGCGCGTCGGTTGGGTGTGCGGGCTACCATGTGAACAGCTCGATCTTGTCCGCTGCCAGCGCATAGCCGGTTTCGGCAATGTCAGTTGACTGAAGCTGTGTGGTCATTGTGCCTGTCACCCAAATGGCATTCCAAGGATCTTCGATCTGCCATGGCGGATCAACGGTTGTGTAGACCAGCTGATTTGGTGGGGGCGGTGGCGTGTGGATGCAGGCCCCGACATAGGGAACCAGAATAAAGGCCGAGGTGCCCGCCGACGAAAGATCAAGCGGCACAATATAGCCGGGCATGCGGATATAGGCCCCGGCAAGCGCTTGGTTCAGCTTGGTGGCGTTGCTGTCATAGATGGGGTTCCAGATGTCGTTCAGCTCATCCATCTCGCCTTCGCCGATGATCTCTGAGTAGGGCACGCCGGGTGGGATCAGCATATCCCATGTGACACGCAGCGGGGCTTCGGCGGTTGCTGCGTGGGGAACGATTGCCGCAGCACCCGCAGCGCCAAGCAACATACGCCGGTTGATCAGGGTAGGGGGTTGGGAATGGGTCATGACTTGACCATCATACCATCCGCCACAGACATGCGATAGGCACGCAAGGCCGGAACCATGCTCACAAATGCGCCAGCGCCGATGACCCCGCAAACGACAAAGACTTCGCGCAAGCTGGGTGCTGTGACAGGCAGCCAAAGGCCAAATGCGTCATCTACGATGGGTTGCGCAATAACCAATCCGGCATAGAGCAAGGCAATACCAATCAAGGCGCCAACGGCTGCCATCAACATGGCTTCAAACACGAGCATGCCAAGGATTGTGCCGGGCCGCGCACCCATCGCCCGAAAGATCGCCATTTCGCGGCGGCGTTCGTTGAGGCTGGAAAAGATTGTGGCCATCATGCCTATCAGCGCGGTGACAACCACCATCGCCGAGACCGCCAGTAGTGCGGTTTCGGCAATGCCGACGATCCCCCAAAGCTCTTGCAAGGCGACACCGGGAAGGATCGCAAGCAGCGGCTCTTGCGGGTATTCGTTTATGGCGCGCTGCAGGGCAAAGGTCTGCAATGGGCTTTCGACGCCGACAAGGGCTGCCGTGATCGCTTTGGGGGTCAGGTCCATCTGCCGGATCTCATCCACAGGTGTGGACTGGCCGGGGATCTGAGCACCGCTTTGCCAATCGACATGGATCGCCTCAATCGCCCTTAAGCTGACGATCACTGTCCGGTCCACAGGCGTGCCTGTCTTTTCCAGAATACCGGACACGCGGAACGGCTGATCCTTGTGTTCTGTAAAGGATGCCAGCCCATGGGCCACCACAATCGGGTCATCAACGCTATAGCCAAGCGTGGCCGCGACATCCGCGCCGATCACCGCGTCAAAAAGATCATCCATGATGGCCCCGTCAGAGACGGCCAGCGATCGGCCTTGCCGGTATTGGTAGTGTTCAAAAAATGCTGGCGTGGTGCCCATGACCCGGAACTGGCGATGGCTGTCGCCCAGTGAGATAGGCACAATCCAGTCAACCTGTGGCCGTGCAGCGATGTCCTGATAGCTTTCCCAGGTGACGTTGTTTGTCGCATTGCCGATACGGAACACGGAATAAAGCAGCAGTTGCACCGAACCCGACCGTGCCCCGACAATCAAATCGGTCCCCGAAATCGTATCTGCGAAACTCGCCTTGGCCCCGGTGCGCACCTTTTCGACACCAAGAAACAGCGCGACCGACAGGGCTATGGCAAGGATCGTCATCCCAACCGTCAATGCGCGCGCAAGAAGCGATGCAATGGCAAGGCGCAATGTCATGCTGTTGCTCTTTCGATTTTGGCGATGTCTTCCATTCGGATCACCCGATCAAAGCGGTCGCCCAGCCTTGGATCATGGCTCACCATCAATAGTGATGTGTCATGCGCGTCTGCTTGCGCAAACAGCAGGTCCAGAAAGGCCGCCTGACTGCTTGCATCAAGTGCCGACGTGGGTTCATCGGCGATAATCAGCGGCGGATGACCGATCAAGGCACGCGCGACGGCGACACGCTGTTGCTGGCCCACGCTGAGTGCATTGGCTTTATGACGCCCGACCCCTTCGGGCAGGCCAAGTGCGGCGCAAAGTGCGTGGGCCTCTGACACTACATCCCCGATACGTTTGCGCCTTTGCGGTGCAAAGCGTAGGGGTAACAGAATGTTATCGGTGACAGTGCCGAAGGGCAGTAGGTTGAACTGCTGAAAGATCACCCCGATCTGTTCCGCCCGAAACCTGTCACGGGCGCCGCCTGACAGTTTGGTGATGTCAGTGTCGTTGATATGCAATGCGCCGCAATCGGGCGAAACCGTTCCACAGATCAGTGACAAAAGCGTCGATTTACCTGACCCGCTTTCGCCCAACAATAGGACCGTTTCACCCTTGCCGACCGTAAGTTCCGGCACACTGAGCGCGAATGCAGCACGCCCCGGCCAGCAGTAGCGCACGTCATCAAGGGCAAGAACCGGTGTCGTCAATTGCGTTCAGCGCCCCAGATTCAGAACGGGCGCATCACGCGGGACTTCAAACGCCTGCGCACCGGATGCCGTGATCATTTGCACTTCAACCTCTTTCGCATTTGGGAAGGCATCAAAATAGGCAAAAGTGATGTCTGTCAAGGCATCGGGGTTGTCGCAGGTCAGCATGTATTCAGCGTGGAATTCGGTGTGGCCTGCCTCGTCAGCATGGTCATCGTCGTGGTCGTGGTCGTGGTCGTCGTGATCATGATCAACGTGGTCCTCGTCTACATGATCTTCGTCATGATCGTCATGATCGTCATGATCGTCATGCATCTCTTCGCCTTCCAGCGCTGCTTGTGCAGCCGTCACCACACAGGCTGCGGCCTGTGGCATCACAAACAGATCAAGGGGCGCACCCAACGCCGTAATTGCTGCGTCAATGGCGGCAAGATCAGCGTCACTTTCGGCGGCATATTCAAACCCGACAATGTCCGCTCCCGGCGCGTGAAGCTCAAGCGCGACGGTTGTCCCATCAATGGCCATATTCAATGCGCTAACGCCGTGCTCGTGGGCATCAAGTTGACGTGTGTCATCGGCAAATGCGGGCATAGCTGCGACCAGAGCGATAAGAGACAGTGTTTGTTTCATGTGGGTTCCAATTTGCTGAATGTAGAAGTGGTCAGGCCGCGCAGGTGCCGCACTGGCCGTGGATTTCGACGATGTGCCGGTCCGCCCGAAAGGCGCTTTGATCGGTCAATTTGGTGAGGGTAGGGAGCAGATCACTGCCATCATGTTCTTCGACCGAACCGCAGTCTTTGCAAATGGCAAGGACGGGCACGCTTTCGACATGGTTGCAGCGACACGGCACAAAGGCCTTGATCGATTCCAGACGATGCGCACGCCCCTGATCGGTCAAAGCCGAAAGGGTTCGATAGACGGTTGGTGGCGCGATGTCGGGTTCGCCGATCTGAAGCCGCTCAAGAATCTGATAGGCAGTCATCGGCCTGTCACAGGCGTTCAACACGCCCAAAACATCATGCTGCCGCGCCGCCGCCTGCTTTCTCATGGCACTCACCTCACAGTTTGAAGTAAGTTATTTTATAAAGTAACAAATGGCAATCAGCGGTACCTTGGATCAGAACAGCCATTGGCGCCAAGGGCGCCACCGGTTGGTCTTGTCATCTTTGCCAATAGTCGCTGCATCGCAACAGTGATCCGCAACGTTCCACAGATTTACTATGCCCCAATCGCGTTTCAGTTTTTGAGGAAGAACACCTGCTGCCCGTCTTCGGCGCGGGGTGCCACAGTAAGGTCGCCGCCGTCGTCGATGAGCTGGCGAATGTATCCCCGCGCTTGTGCCGCCGTGCATTTGGTGAATGTCATCAACTCGTTGATCGTGGCCCCTTGGGATTGACGCAGTAGGATGGCGATCCGTTCCTTTTGTTGAAAGGGACTAAGACCTTTCCACGGGCGGTCTTGTGACGTTGACGCTTCTGCGGGCCAGCCATGGAGTTCGACTTTCGTCATTCTTGTATTTCCCTTGGTATCAGTGTCACCCCTTGTGGGACATTGAGCGCAATTGCGGATCATGTGTCCCCGAGGTCTTTTGGTTGGTTGCAAGGGGCACTTTTACCGGGCCCCTTGAAGGTGCGCTTGTGCGCTTATGAGTTGAACGGCTTGTTCCATTGCAGTTGAAGGTCTGCTGCGACACCATCTGAAAGGGTGCCGCCGGAACTCAGAGCAGGGCGGGCTCGCGCCGGGAGGTTTCCGGCTTTGGATGTCGCGCGGACAATGCCGCTGCTCCGCCTGTGTGTATGATTCCTCACTTGATCACCTATGTTTTGTCTATCAACAGGAGAACAAAGCATGGCTGGGCGGGCCTGACTGAGGATCGGAACACGCGCGACTCGTTCAACGTGCATGATCTAGACGATGAAAATTTGTTATGAATTCTTCACAATTGGGTTTTTGTTTAGGCGATTAGGTGCGGGTAACAAGGATTCGTGCCACATTTTCGTGAACCAAGATGAATGGAGTTAAGGGAAATCGCGCCGTTCGGCCTCTTCAATTGGTGTCATCCCAACCATACGAACAAAGGCAGCGGCGTTTCTGAAGTCACGGCGCCCGCAAGGGTTGCGTCACTGCCAGTAGCACTGACGCTCAACAGCATTCACTCCGCGATATTTACAGATCGAGCACCTTCAACTTTGCCGCTTGCCTTTGCGCAATCGCATCCACTTCCTCCCTTGTCGCCGCACTCAGCGCGCCACCGGGTTTGCGCACCGTGTCATGGGCGATGACCCCGCGTTGCGCCAGCGTGTATTTGCGGATCGCCAGCCCCAGACCCGGCTGCGCCTCGTACCGCACCATGGGCATATAGGCGTCAAAGATGTCGCGGGCATGCGCCAGATCACCCGCCTGTTGGGCGGCCACAACCTGCGCCATCATTTCAGGGTAGGCAAAGCCTGTCATGGCCCCATCGGCCCCGCGCAGCATTTCTTCCAGCAAGAACAAACCGCCATTGCCGCAAAGGATCGAAATCCTTCGCGCGCCCGCGTCAGAGGCCGCCCGCAGCGCGCTAATTTTGTCCAGTCCCGGCCAGTCCTCGTGTTTGAGCATCACGCAGGTCGGGCAATCCGCGACCACCTGCAGGATGACCGACGTCGGCACCACAACATTTGTCACCAGCGGAAAATCCTGTAACACAAACGGCGCATTGCCCAGCACCTCAGCGGTGTTGTGATAATAGCCGAGTATCTGGGTATCCGTTTTGAGACTGCCGGGCGGGGCCACCATGACGCCCGCCGCGCCAATATCCATCGCCGCATCGCTAAGCGTCTTCATCGCGGCAAATCCCGGTGCTGACACGCCGACGACAATGGGAACAGAGCTGCGGGCGACGACGCGTTTGACCACATCGACAGATTCCTGCGCCGTCAGCTTGCCCGCTTCGCCCATCATCCCCAAAATGGTCAGCCCTGTTGCCCCTTGCGCGATATAGAAATCGACCATCCGGTCGATGCTGTCCCAATCAACCGCGCCATCGGGCAGAAAAGGTGTAACAGCGATGGTAAAGACACCGGCGGCGGTTTCATCAAGCATGGGTGGCTCCTTTGTGGGATAGATGCAGGGCAATCTGGCCAAGGGCCATTGCAGCGGCAGCCTGACAGGGTTCGACAACAGGCAGGCCGGTTTCGGCCTCTAATGCGGCGCGGTAATGGGCCATGCCGGCACAGCCCATGATCAGGACATTCGCCCCATCATCGTCGCGCAGGCGTTTGCCGGTGGTGATCATCGCATCAAGGCTTTTGGCGGGATCAGCAAGGTCGGCGACGGTCAGACCCAGCGCGCGGTCCCCGGCAAGCCGGTCAAGCACACCCATCGCGCCAAAGCTGCGCAGATGGCGTGGGACGGACCCCGGCAGAATGGCAATCACACCAAAGCGCTGGCCAAGGGTAAGGGCGGTCATCACTGCGGCTTCCTGAATGCCAACGACGGGCAGGGGCGTTTGGTCGCGCAAGGCATGCAGTCCGGGATCGCCGAAACAGGCGATGACATAACCGGCGGCGTCCTGTTGCGCAGCGGCCAGTCGCAGCATTGGCCCGATGGTCAAATCGGCCTGTTTCTGGCTTTCGATGCCGGGTGGCCCCTCGGTCAAGGTCAGACAGCGGATCGGCGTGCCGAAAGCCCGCAAAGGCCCGAGGGCTGCGTCAATGCCATCCGTCACCCTTTGCGAGGCATTGGGGTTGATCACGATCAAAGACCTGCTCATGCGTGGTCTCGCGTCGCGGTCTGAATTTCGATCTGATAGCCTTCGGGATCATTGAAGACAAAGGCGCGGATGCCGATTTCGTCATTGATAAATAGGTCAGACAAGCCATCCACCGCCTGTTCTTGCGCATAGGCGTACCACGCGACCACATCAGGCACTCTGATGCAAAGTTGCACCGGCTTTGTGGCCTGCCATTTGTTCATGCCCTTGGCCTCGTCCACCAGCCCCACATGCGCACCGGGGCAGATGCGGTAGATTTTGCACCAGCCTTGATCAATGGCGAGCGGCAACCCCATGACGTCTTCGTAAAACCGCATCGCGCGTGGCAGATCACGGTAGTAGAAAAACGTGATGGCCAACATGTTTGGGGCGTCGGGGCGGGGCATGGCGATCCTTTAGCTTTGAGGTGCGGTTGGGGTCACGGCAAGGGCAGGGCGGTCGATCCATTGGCCGCTGCCAGGGGTGGCTTGGAACTGGCCATTCTGCACGATCTGCGCACCGCGCAGCCAGACATCGGTTGGCCAGCCGGTGATCTTGCGCCCGACCCAAGGGTTATAGCCCACATTATCATGCAGATCATTTGCCCCGTAGATGACTGTTTTCTGCGGATCCCAAAGCGTGACGTCAGCATGCATGCCAGGGGCAAGCGCGCCTTTTTGGGGCAGGCCGTAAACCTGTGCCGGGGCGGTCGCCGTCAGCTTTGCAAAGGCTTCTGGCCCGCCTTGGCCCTGACTGACCATGGCATCAAACATCAGCGGCAAACGCGTCTCTAGGCCCGGCAGGCCGTTGGCGATCTCATGGAACCCCGCATCGGGGCCAGCAGAGAGTTTGCCAGTTTCATCAAACCTGTAAGGTGCGTGATCCGAGGACACCATCTGCAAATCGCCCGCATCCAACGCAGCCCAAAGCGCTGCTTGATCGGCCGCATGGCGTTGCGGGGGTGAACACATCCATTTGCCGCCCTCCAATCCGGGCTGGCGTAGGATGTCTTCGGTCATGAACAGGTAATGTGGGCAGGTCTCGGCCCAGATTGGCGCGCCACGCGCGCGGGCGGCTTTGACGGCTGCGGCCCCTTCGGTGGTGGACACATGAAAAACCATCACCGGCTGCCCGGTATACTCGGCAAAGCGGCACATGCGCTCAATTGCTTCAATCTCGGCCATGCGCGGGTGTGACGCCGCATGGTTATGGGGCGCCGTTTTGCCCGCCGCAATCAGCGCGGCCTTGGCCTTGGCCAAAATCGCGTCCGTTTCGGCATGCACACAGACCAATGCTCCATGCGCGCGGGCAATTCCCATGACCGTCAAAATCTGGGTGTCGTCGAGCTTGATGTTGTATGTCGTGAAAACCTTGATCGAGCGATGACCCGCTTTGATCAGCGCGCCCAAATCATCAGCGAATGCAGGCACGTCGGTATCCCGCACGATCATGTGGAACGCATGGTCAATCATCGCTCCGCGCACCGCACGGGCGCGATAATCGGCAACAGCATCGGCCAGACGCTGACCTTGTTCCTGTGCGGCAAAGGAAATAACAGACGTTGTCCCCCCCAAAGCGGCAGAGCGCGTGGCGCTTTCAAACGTATCGGCGTTCATCACGCCCATGCCTGACATCTGCTCAATATGTGCATGTGGGTCGATGCCGCCGGGCATGACCCATTTTCCGTTTGCGTCAATTTCGGTCTTGGCAGGCCCAAGCCCCGCACCAATCGCTGCAATCTCAGGCCCGTTTATTGCCAAGTCGCCCGTGATCACCCCGTCCGTCGTTACAATCTGGCCTCCACGGATGATGGTGTCATAGGGGTTGGTCATGCGCGCACCGGGTTGGGATCATTGCGATCATGTTGCCCGCAGCACCGCGCGTCGCGCAAGGGCCAGTGGTTAATTTTTGTCCTTGGGCTTGCTCTTGGCATCTTGGGCCGTCGTCGCGGGTGTTGTGACTGATATGGTCCGCTATTGCTTTAGGCAAAGCCAATGGGGTAGGGGAAAGCGATAGGAAAGACCTATGAAAGAGTACTCTGATGGCCGATCTGCCAACCATTCGCCAACTGCGCTACCTCGTCGCCCTGTCCGAGGTGCGCCACTTTCGTAAAGCGGCAGAGGCGATGCAGATTTCGCAGCCGTCTTTGTCATTGCAGATCAGCAATCTTGAGGAACTGCTTGGTGTGCGTTTGGTTGAGAGGGGGCGGGGGGCCGTCACGCTGACACCCGAAGGACGAGAGGTTCTTGCACGTGCACGGCGCGCTGTCGACGAGGTCACTGGGATCGTTGATCTGACAGCTGCGTTGAAAACCGGTCTAAGTGGCACGATCCGCCTTGGCACCACACCGACGATTGGCCCCTATCTGATGCCATTTGTCGTAGAACGCCTGCATGCACGATACCCCGATCTGCGGCTTTACATACGCGAGGTTGCCCCGCGCGACCTACGCGGAGAGCTTTTGGCGGGTGGGCTGGACGTGATCCTGACGCAACTGCCCGAAGGCGGGGCCGACCTGACGATCCGGCGGCTCTTTCGCGAGCCGTTGATGCTGGCGATGCCGGATGATCATGAACTGGTAGGCAAGGCCGAGGTGACGCAGTCCGATCTGGCCGGGCACAATGTGCTGACGCTTAGCCCAGATTATGCGCTGCATGATCAGATAGCGGCGATCTGCCACCAATCGGGCGCAATGTTGGCCCGCGACTATGAAGGCACCAGTCTGGACGCAATCCGGCAGATGGTGGGGATGGGCATGGGGCTTGCACTGCTGCCACGGCTCTATGCGCGATCCGAGATTGATGGCCGGTCCAGCAATGTTGTTGTGCGCCCGTTTCGAAACAACGCGATTGTGCGTTCCATTGGGCTGGTTTGGCGCAGGGCAGGGAATGCGGCGACCTACGACCGGTTATCAAACGTGATCAAGGAAGCCACGCGTGTGGACCTGCAATCGGGCACGTCTCCTGTGACGCTATACGATTAGGATTGGCCGCAAAAAAGGCGCCCGCAGGCGCCTGAATGTCATTTGCGATCTGATCAGCGGCGCCAGCTACGGACAGCGCCACAATCCATATGCACGAAGTTCGAGCCGGCATAGCGTCCGACGCCACCCGCACGACAGGCCAATGCGGCATTTGCCATCTGCGTGGTGGACCGGCTTGTCAGGCGCAGGTCAGCGGCCTGACCGCGCATGTGCAACGAATTGCGGGCGACGCCGCGATTGCTGCTGCGAAGCATGTTGTTGGTCTGGGGGGAACGATAGCCGGACAACAGCAGATAGGGTTCATCCGTATCCATCAGATTTTGTGCAGCTGACATGATGTCGATGGTGCGCAGATCCATCTGCACGGCTTCACCAGTGCGCCAGTCGCGCATGTGCATGTTAATTTCGCGCACAGCCTCGGCGATATATTCGCCCTCGATCCAGTAGATAGTCTGAAGACGTTCACCCGTACGGCCCGAATGCATACCAATGCGGCGGATATCACCTGCGCCACGCAAGAAACCTGCGGCATTGGAATACGTTGGAGCTGCTGTAACTGCGGTTGCGGCAAATGCCCCAAGTAAACCGCGCCGGGTGATCCCAGTGGATGTCTTTTTTGTCATGTGCTTTACGCCTGCCCCGTCGCTCGACTTTTCGCTTTGCAGCGAATTTTTGGTGTCCATCATCTCCCCAGATGCGAGAAAAGCTATGCCACATTTCGAATCGAGGACCAAGACCCATATAGGTAATTTTACCTAACAAGGGGGAAATCGGCGAAATTTTGCGCAGATGTGGCGTTGAGGACTCAATGTCACAGTTGCCGTGGCGGCAGGCATGCAACACTCAAAAAATCCTCTGCCTCCTCGCGGATTTGTCAATAGACACCCATGGGGGTAACGATAACCTTACTCGTGAGCTGGAAAAAACTGCCATATTCTGCGCCAGCTTGCCTGAAGGGAACCAAAGACAATGTTGAACCATATCGCGCGCTTGCGCGTTGTTATTAAGTTTGTCGCGACTGCATTCTTGATGGTGAGCCTTGCGCCCACCGCACACGCGCAAAGTATGGAATTTCGTCAAGCCGTTGCAGAGGCCGCGGCCAATGATGCTGATCTTGTGGCGTTTTATCGGGAACGCAACTTTGCTGGCATCTGGGCGACACGTGCCGACCGGAACCGCCGCAATGCGCTGCTAAGTGCGTTTAATGCGGCTGCTGATCATGGATTGCCTGCCGATCAATATGACGCTGACGCGCTGATCAGCCGCCTGCAAGCGGCAAGTACCCCGCAAGAGCAGGGGCGGCTTGAGGTCGAACTGACCCGCCAGTTTCTTGACTATGCCCGCGACGTGCAAACCGGCGTGTTGATCCCATCGCGTATCGATTCAGCAATTCACCGTCAGGTTCCCATTCGGTCACGCGTTGGGACGTTGCGCGCCTTTGCGCAGTCCAATCCGGCGGGTTTCATCCGGTCCTTGCCGCCGCAAACGCCTGAATACACCCGCCTGATGCGCCAAAAGATCGAATTAGAGCGTTTGTTGGCTGATGGGGGCTGGGGGGCAACCGTGCCCGGCGGCAAACTGGAACGTGGTGCAAGTGGTCAACGTGTTGTTGCTTTGCGCAATCGTCTGATCGCTATGGCCTTTCTAGGGCGCACGACAACACAAACTTATGACGACGCCATTTTTTCGGCCGTGCAGCAGTTCCAACTGGCCCACGGTCTGGCCACAGACGGCACCGCTGGTCCTGGCACGCTGGAACAGATCAATGTGTCCCCCGAACGTCGCCTGCAATCCGTTATTGTCGCCATGGAGCGCGAGCGCTGGATCAACCGTCCACGTGGAGAGCGTCACGTCTGGGTCAATATCACTGATTTCACCGCCAAGATCATCGACAATGGGGTTGAAACCTTCTCGACCCGCTCTGTTGTTGGGGCCCGCGCAAGCGATCGCGTGACCCCGGAATTCTCTGATGTGATGGAGTTTATGGTCATCAACCCAAGCTGGTACGTCCCACGCTCGATCATCACCAAGGAATACCTGCCACAATTGCAAGCCAACCCCAATGCCGCGCGCAACCTGCTGATCACCGACAGCCGGGGCCGGGTTGTTGACCGCAGCACCGCCGACTTTAGCGGCTACACTGCGAACAATTTTCCTTATTCCATGCGTGAACCCCCAAGCCAAGGCAACGCACTGGGTCTGGTAAAGTTCATGTTCCCGAACCGTCACAACATCTATCTGCATGACACCCCATCAAAAAGCCTATTTGGCCGCGAGGTCCGGGCTTATAGCCATGGCTGTGTGCGCCTTGCTGATCCGTTTGACTTTGCCTATGCGCTTTTGGCGCGGCAAACGTCAGACCCGCAGGGTTTCTTTCAGAGCCAACTCCGCACAGGCCGTGAACAGCGGGTCGATCTGGCCGATCCAGTGCCGGTCCATCTGATCTACCGCACGGCTTATACGCAGGCCGAGGGGCGCACCCAGTACCGCCGCGACATTTATGGCCGTGACGGACGCATCTGGAATGCGCTGGCCCGCGAGGGGGTGGCTCTTCGCGCCATTCGCGGCTAAATCTGACCCCGGAATATGATCCGGGGGCATAATGGCACAGAGTGTGAAAGATATCGCAGCGGCGCTAGGGGCAGAGGCCTTTGGCGCCGTTGATCTTTTGGTGGATGGTGCGTCAGAACCAGCAGCGGCAGGGCCAGATGACCTCGCGCTGGCAATGACGCCCGCCTATGGCGACGCATTAGCCCAGGGGCGCGCGCGCGTCGCCGTGATCTGGCCCGGTGCCGATTGGCAAGCGTTGGGGCTTGAGGCTGCAATCATCGCGCCCCGTGCGCGACTGGCGATGGCGGGACTGACGCAGATGCTGGACCAGCCGCTGCCCGGCGCAGGGATCAGCCCGCATGCGGCGGTTGATCCAACCGCACTGATTGGCAAGAACGTCACCATCGGGGCCTTCACCGTCGTGGGCCCAAACGCTGTGATCGGCGACAATACATGGATCGCAGATCAGGTCAGCATTGCCGAAGGCGTTCAACTTGGCGCCGACTGTCAGCTTCATGCGGGCGTGCGGCTGCGCCGTGGCGTGCGGCTTGGCGCGCGCGTGATCTTGCAACCAAATGCTGCGATTGGCGGCGATGGGTTTTCCTTTGTAACGGCCGAACCGTCGAACGTGGAGCTGGCGCGCGAAACGTTGGGAGAAGGCGACATAACAATACCGGATGATCCGACATGGCACCGCATTCACTCTCTTGGCGGGGTTGAGATTGGGGATGATGTTGAGGTTGGCGCGAATGCCTGTGTGGATGCGGGCACGATCCGGGCGACCCGTGTGGGGGCGGGCACCAAGATCGATAGCCTTGTGCAAGTGGGGCATAATGTGATCGTGGGTGAACATTGCCTGCTCTGCGCACAAGCAGGGGTTGCCGGGTCCACCGTGCTGGGGGACCGCGTGGTCGTCGGCGGCAAGGCCGGTGTGGCCGATAATCTGATTGTAGGCGATGATGTGGTGCTGGGGGGCGGCAGTGTTGTGCTGTCAAACGTGCCCAAAGGCCGGGTGATGATGGGCTATCCAGCGACGAAAATGCAGACCCATATCGAAGGCTACAAAGCGCTGCGCCGTTTGCCCCGTACCTTGCGTGATCTGGCAAAGCGTTAAACACCTGTTTCAAAGGCGTGCGAAAACCACTACATGCACGCACAACAACAGTCAGCCACGAGACTTCAGATGAGCATCAAAGATCATGTCATCGCCATTATCGCCGATCAAGCAATGTTGGAGCCCTCTGACATCAAGATGGACCACACGCTTGAGGATGTAGGCATCGACAGCCTCGGGTTGGTCGAAAGCATCTTTGCGATTGAAGAAACATTCGATATCTCTGTGCCCTTCAACGCCAACGACCCGCAATCATCAGAGTTTGATATATCTTCCATTGCCGCAATCATTGCCGCCGTTGAACAACTCAAGGCAGAGCAGGCCAGTTAGATGAACCGCGTTGTCATCACCGGGGCAGGGACGATTAACCCTTTGGGCGTGGATGTACCCACCACATTTGCGGCGATGCGCGAAGGGCGTTGTGGGATTGGTGCGCTAGAGATTGATGATGTGGATCGTCTGTCGATCCAGATCGGCGGGCAGATCAAGGGCTACGATGAAGCCGCGCATTTCAACCGGCAGCAAATCTCGCTTTATGATCGGTTCACGCAGTTCACCTTGCTGGCGGCACGGCAGGCGATTGGGCAATCGGGGCTGACGTTTTCGGGCGAGTTGGCAGATCTGTCGGGCGTTGTGTTGGGCACCTCTGGCGGCGGGTTGAATACGCAGGATGAAAACTATCGCGCGGTCTATGAGGCGGGCAAGAACCGGGTGCATCCGTTTATTGTGCCCAAGCTGATGAACAATGCCGCGGCCAGCCATGTCTCGATGGAATGGAACCTGCGCGGGCCTTCTTTTACGGTTGCTACCGCCTGCGCGTCCTCCAATCACGCGATGGGGCAGGCCTTTAATATGGTGCGCTGTGGCATGGCCAAAGTCATAGTCACTGGCGGGTCCGAGGCGATGTTGTGCTTTGGCGGCATCAAGGCTTGGGAAGGGCTGCGGGTGATGTCACGCGATGCCTGCCGCCCGTTTTCAGCCACCCGCAACGGCATGGTGCAGGGCGAAGGGGCAGGGGTCTATGTCTTCGAAAACTACGATCACGCCATGGCACGCGGCGCGGATATCCTGTGCGAAGTGATTGGCTTTGCGATGTCCTCTGACGCGTCCGACATTGTGATGCCGTCCAAACAGGGGGCGGCACGGGCCATTGCCGGGGCGATGAAAGACGCGCGGATCGACAAAGGCGATGTCGGCTATATCAACGCGCATGGCACCGGGACGGCTGCCAACGACAAGACCGAATGCGCGGCGGTGGCAGATGTCTTTGGCGCACATGCCGACCAGCTGATGATATCTTCGACCAAGTCGATGCACGGGCATTTGATCGGCGGCACCGGTGCTGTTGAACTGCTCGCTTGTATCATGGCGCTGCGCGACGGTGTCGTCGCGCCAACGATTGGCTATGAAGAACCGGACCCAGAATGCGCCTTGGATGTGGTGCCAAACGTCGCGCGCGACGCAAAGGTCGACGTGACCTTGTCAAACGCATTTGCCTTTGGTGGGCTGAACGCAGTTATTGCGCTGCGGAAGCATTAGGCCGTAACCTGCCAAAGGCCGCGCGGAAGGCTTTTAGGTTCCTCTCAAAGATGGCCGCAAACAGCAATCCTACGATGAATGGCGCGGTGATCAGGATCACGTAACGGCCCGCCATCGGCTCTGGCAGGATCGCATCCAGCAGGTGCAGGGTCGGGTAATGCGTGACATAGACCGAAAAGCTGGCACCGGCCGCCCATCTGATCCACGCGATATCGCTTGTACGCGACTGACACAGCCGCGCCATGCCAAAAAGATGCATTGAGGTTAGCGCGCCGATGATGGCGTTCCAGATCAGCTCATCGGAAAAGCCGATCAGGCTACGGGTGTCTGGGACATCCAATGCAGCAGCGGTCATTTCACGCAGGGCCATGGGCAGGCCGGTGCCAATCCCCACAGTGTAAAGCAGCGGACCACCCAAGGCCAGGATCAGGGCGAGGAACGCCGACTGCGGGACCAAGCGCCCCTCGCGGACCGCATGCCAGACAAAAACACCCATCAGCCAAGCGGGCATCAACAGCAAGATGGGCACACCGACCAATGCGACAATGGCCCCCAGAACGACATAGCGTTTGATCCCTGACAAATACATCGCCGCAGCAAACAGCGCATAATACGCCGCCTCATAGCTGAGCGACCAAAGCGGGCCGTTGGTGCCAAGGCGCATCCGATCAAACAGCCGGAATTCATTGCTGAAACTGGCCCCGCGCAGCATGAACTCTCCAAAGCCATGGATATGATAGAACTGGGATGGGTATGCATCGGGTCGGATGCCATAGCCGATCCGGTCAAAGAGAAAGGTCAACAGCAAGGCGGGCACCAGAACCGACCACAGGCGCGTCAAGCGGTTGAACGTAAACGTGGTCCCATCCTTATCGCGCCCCGCCGCATAGGCGATCACAAGGCCGGAAATCACGAAAAACACGATAACCGCGTCACTGCCAAGGTTCCATTCGCGGATAAGAATGTAATCACCATTGGTAAAACGCGGATAGGCCCAATGCGAAATCACAACAGTGACCGTCGCCAGCACCCGCAACACATCAAGCCAAAGCGAAAAGCCCCGGTTCATTGCGGCTTGATACGCTGGCTTTGATCCCGGTTGGCTTGGGTTTTCCAGCTTTCCACAAAGGGGTGAAAGAGGGCGGCAAAAAGCGTCGGATGGGGCTGTTCAATCGCGTTGCCCTGACCATCCGCAAGACCAAATTCGAGGATCTCTTGTTCTTTGGGCACATAAAGCGTGCCGAACATCCAATCCCAGAACGCAAAGACTTCGCCATAGTTCTTGTTGTGGTGTTTGACCGCACTTGAATGGTGGATCTGATGCTGCGCAGGCGAGATGAAGATATGCTCTAACACCCGCCCATAGCTAAGCCAGATATGGCTGTGCCGCAGGTTTGATCCCAGCATGTTAAAGATGACATAGCCTGCATTGGCCGATCCGATGGTCACCAGGCTGATTTCACCCATCAAGGCAAAAAGCATCACACCCTGCACAATCCCCACGATGACGCTGTAGATGACATTGCGGACCAACAGGAACACCGGATGGTTGCGGTAGGCGGTCAGGGGGGTCAGCACTTCGGCCGAATGATGCACCGAATGGAATGGCCACAGCAGACGGTTTTCGTGATGGATGTAATGTGCCCAGTATTTGCAGAAATCCAGTGTCAGCACCATGATCAACGTCGCAAGAGCACTGCGCCAAAGTGTTGGATCGGCGGGTAGGTCTGGTTGCGGGAACCAACCGGCCAGCACACCGATCGTGCCATGAGACATCGCCGTGGCGAAACCTATGACCGCAAAGAACCCCAAAACACCGACAACGGTGTTGAACAAGAAGACCTTGATATCAACAAGGTTGGACTTGTGCAGGTAAATCTTGGCAGGGAACACCCAGCGCAAGAAACTGGCGGGCCGGCCGCGATAGACCCAGAGCGCATAGACGATCAGCAAAGTCGCGGCCAGATAGACAAGACCCATGCGCGATTCCCAGCTGAGCAAATGCCCAAGCATGGTAATTCCAAGGTCGTCCAAAAACTCACGCATGATCAGTCTCAGCCCCGTGCCACGGGGGCCTTATATTGACCGAATAGGGAAATTTGATGGCCAAAAATGACTATTGGTTGCCTGTCGTAGAGGAGGCGTCATATCCGGCTGTGAACCCTGTAAGCGACAAGGTCAGGATGACCTCCTCGGTTGGGGCTGCGGCTGGGACAAGGCGCAATGTGGCACTGGCGCCGCGTTTGAACGCGTCAATATCCTCTGGGGTGAAGCCGATGCGGGCGACACAGCCTGCGGCGTTGCAGAATGTGAACGGGTAGCGGCGCGGATTCACACCATCGACGGACACGGTTAGCTGCTGGGTCAGCAGTGTCTCCAATGGAACAACAACATTGGCACCGGCCACGGCACGGTTGCCTTGGGGCAGGCGGAAGAAGTTGAATTCCGCCACAGCCACTCCGGCGTCATTGATCAGCAACTGATAAAGATTGCAGGCATCACGCTGGCCCTCGGGGGCCTTGATGCAGCGCAGAGCCCAATCGCCATAGGTTTCGCGCACGTAAGGCTCACCGGGTTGCGGGCCGACAGGTTCGCCCAGCTCAAGGCTATTGTCGGCTTCTGGCGTTTCGGCATCGGCACTTTCGTCGGTCGCTTCCTGAGCGATGGCCACACCGGCATGCATAAGCAAAGCGGCAAGAAAAACGGGTTTGAGGATACTGCGCATAGGTCTGTCCTTTTGAACTTTGCGGCGGCTTACCACGCGCACCTTGGGCTGTCAGCGCCAAAAATACAGGCGATGGCTGTCTTCCGCTCACAATGTCGCGGGGTGGTAAAAATGAAGAAGGGCCCCCAAAAGGGCCCCGCTCCATGTTCTCCCTGTCGGACTTGGCCGACTAATTGCGGCAGACGCTAGACAAACCCCGACACAGCGTCAACAGCAAAAATCTGACAATCTGGTGTGGGTGGCGGGCGCAGAAAAGCCGTGTCTGGAGGCACGGCAAGTCTAACAGGGGGGAATGTTTAATCCGCGCAATTGCGCGAAATGGGCGCCTTTAAGCTGGCACGAAATGGTTAAGAATGTATCCTGATGCGAACGCACGCGAGGGAAAGACAAGATGTCAGAGACGATTTTCATGGGTGGCGGTGGCGCAGGCTACGCTGATCCGCAGGTTCTGTTGCTGGATAAGGCAAATCGCCACGGACTGATTGCCGGGGCCACAGGCACGGGTAAGACCGTCACCTTGCAGATCATGGCCGAAGGGTTTTCCGCGCAGGGCGTGCCGGTTTTCCTTTCAGACGTGAAGGGGGATTTGTCCGGTCTGGCCGTCAGCGGATCGTCCGACTTCAAGCTGCACGAACCTTTCATGTCGCGCGCTGAAACCATCGGGCTTGATCTGCAATATGATCAGTTCCCAGTGACCTTTTGGGATCTTTTTGGCGAAAAAGGCCATCCGGTCCGCGCCACCGTCGCAGAGATGGGGCCACTGCTGCTGTCGCGTCTGATGGACCTTACCGAGGTACAGGAAGGCGTGCTGAACGTGGCCTTCCGTGTGGCGGACGAAGAAGGTCTGCCATTGCTGGATCTTAAAGATTTGCAGGCCCTGCTGGTCTGGGTTGGGCAGAACGCCAAGGACCTGTCACTGCGCTATGGCAATGTTGCGTCCTCCTCTGTGGGGGCGATCCAGCGGCAATTGCTGGTGTTGGAAAATCAGGGCGGCGCGGCGCTGTTCGGGGAACCCGCCCTTGATCTGGCCGATATGATGCGCACCCGTGACGGGCGGGGCGAGATCAATATTCTGGCCGCCGATCAACTGATGGGCAGCCCGCGCCTATATGCGACATTCCTGTTGTGGCTGCTTTCGGAACTGTTCGAGGAACTGCCCGAGGTCGGCAACCCGGATAAACCCAAGCTGGTGTTCTTTTTTGATGAGGCGCATCTGCTGTTTGACGATGCCCCCAAAGCGCTGGTTGATAAGGTCGAACAGGTGGCGCGCCTGATCCGTTCTAAGGGTGTGGGTATTTACTTTGTCACGCAGAACCCCGCCGATATTCCTGACGATGTGTTGGGCCAGTTGGGTAACCGGGTGCAGCACGCGCTGCGCGCCTTCACCGCCAAGGACCGCAAAGAGCTGAAAACAGCTGCGGAAACCTACCGCGATAACCCCAGCTTTGACACCGCCGCGGCGATCCAGGAAGTAGGCACCGGCGAGGCGGTGACGTCTTTCCTTGATCGCAAGGGCATACCGATGGTTGTTGAACGGACTTTGATCCGCCCGCCGTCATCGCAATTGGGGCCGATTGATGCGCAAACCCGTAAGGCGATCATGCAAGCCTCTGATATGGCCGGGAAATACGATGAAACGCTTGATCGTGACAGCGCCTTTGAGATGCTGGGCAAGCGCGCCGAAGCCGCAGCAAAAGCGGCAGAAGAGGCAGAGGCCGAAGAAGAGCGGTTGGAGCAGGAAGAGCGCGAATTCAAACAGGCACGCCGGTATGAGCGGGGAAGCTCACGTTCCAGCAGCCGGTCACGATCATCGCGCAAATCCTCTGGTGGTGGCTTTGGCGGGGCATTGGCTTCGGTCGTTGCGAAAGAGCTGAAAGGGACAACCGGACGGCGGTTGGTACGCGGGATTTTGGGGAGCTTGTTTAAGGGGCGGTAGCGGTATCGGCCGCGTTTGAGTTGGTGTGGAAGTCGGGTTTGAGTGCAAATTGACCCATGCTGCAGCCCGTCCCTTTGTCAGCGACCGGTGCACGGATGTCATTCGACGACACGGACGCAACGCAACAGCGAAAGCTGACTATCGCCCGTAGACCGTTCTTTCAAAAAAATGAGCCGTCGAACCCTACCGATGCTTGCGAAACAGCCGCTTGTTCAGCGCTACAAACCGGTCAATCGGCCAGGTCCAGAAATTGCGTTCTCTGGCCCGCAGATAGGCGTAGCCCAGCCACGACGCCAACCCTGCACCGATGACATCCACGATCAGGTCACCCATCGTGTCCAGCAGTCCTGATTTCTGCATATTGAAACCAAACGACTGGTCCATAAGAAACTCTAAGAGTTCCCAAAACACGCCGACCGTGACCGCCAACCCAAAAGCCATCAGACACAGCGCCCAGGGTGGCGCGGCGAACCTGTCACCCTCGAACATCATCAATACGAAGACAAAACCGATCAGCCCGAACCCGATGGCCGAGGACCCGTGCAGTGCCATGTCCCACCACCAGACCCGTTCGTAGAAATCAAACGCTTCGCCCATGAAAATCGATGCGATCACAAAGACGGTCGTCGCCGCCACAAAGGGCATGGGCAGGGTGATGTCCAACCGGTTGGCCAGCACAATGGGGGCGAGTGCAAGTGCTAGGGTCGCAAGTGCCACAAAGGTCAGTGACCAGCGCCCCTCAAACGCGGCCGCGCCCGCTGCAACCAGCAACAGCGCCCAAAGGCCGTGCACCAGAATGCCTTGTTGCCGCAACTGATGGATCAAAGATACGCCCCTTTATGCAAAGGCCATTGATCACTATATGGAGCAGATGTCATCTCCGTTCAAGGACCGGCCCTGCCGGATTGCTAGCTACAATATCCGCAAGGCGCATGGCCTCGACGGCCGGCGCGATCCGGGGCGGGTGCTGGATGTGTTGAACGATCTGGATGCGGATGTGATTGCTCTGCAAGAGGCGGATAACCGTCTGGGAGAGCGTCCCGCAGCGCTGCCCAGGGACATGATTGACCGCCATACTGATTTCGACGTCGTCCCCACCGCTGTCAATGACGTCAGCCTTGGCTGGCACGGTAACGCCGTGCTGGTCCGGCGTGGGACACAAGTGGCGGTCACCAGCCGGATTACCTTGCCAGGGTTGGAACCACGCGGGGCGGTTGCCGTAAAACTGGCCAATGAGCTGACGGTTGTCGGTGTGCATTTGGGATTGCTACGCAGTTCACGGCGGCGGCAACTGGCCACGATCGCCGCACGTCTTGGGAACATGGCGCGCGCCATTGTGATTGGCGATATGAACGAATGGGCGCAAACCCGCGGGTTTGAGGCGCTGGCCGAAGATTTCACCCTGCACAGTCCTGGCCGCACCTTTCATGCCGCCCGGCCCATAGCCGCATTGGACCGCGTGGCGCTAACACATGACCTGACGCTACATGATGCCGGGGTGGAGGAAGGGGTGCTGGCCAAGCGGGCATCCGATCATTTGCCGATCTGGGCGGATGTTGGAGTGAATGCACCTTGCAAATCGGTCTTCAGCAAAGAGGCCGAAACTCCGGTTTGAGCGCAAAGCGGGCAGTCGAGGCGTTGATTACGACGGCGGCCTCGTCCTGCAATGCCGACTTCAACATAGAACCAGATTCAACCCGCCTACAACTTGCGTATCTTCAGCGTCGCCAGTCGGTTCTCTTCTTTTGTCAGGACTTCAAACCGGAAGCCATAGAACGAAAACACCTGTCCTTCGACGGGGATCATTTGGGCTTCGTGGATCACCAGACCGGCCACGGTGTTTGCCTCTTCGTCGGGGAGGTTCCAGTCATGCGCGCGGTTGAGGTCGCGGATCGTCATGCCGCCGTCTACCAGATAGGCGCCGTCCTCGGTTGGGGCGATCTGGTTTTCCTCATGGTCGTCAAATTCATCGGCAATCTCGCCCACGATTTCTTCCAGAATATCCTCAAGCGTGATCAGGCCTTGCAGCGCGCCATATTCATCCACCACCAGTGCGAAATGCGTTTTCCGCTTAAGAAAGCTGCGCATCTGATCGTCAAGCGTGGTGGTTTCCGGCACGAAATACGCAGGCATTGAGACCTTCATGACGTCAAATGCGGCAAGCCCTTTGGCAGCCCCAGTGCCACCATCCAGCAATTTGTGCATCGCGCGCAGCAGGTCTTTGGCGTGGACCATGCCGACGATATTCTCAGGCTCATCGCGGTAAAGCGGCAGGCGCGTGTAGGGGCTTTGCAGAATTTGATCGAGGATTTCGCGGGGCGGCAGGGCTGCATCCAGCATTTCAATCCCGGAACGGTGCAGCATGATTTCCTCAACCGTGCGTTCGTTCAGATCAAGCGCGCCAAGGATACGGTCGCGGTCTTCCTTCTGCACGATACCTTCGGAGTGGCCCAGTTGCAGCGCACCCGCAATTTCTTCGCGCACGGCAAGGATGTTGCTGTCCGGATCTGTGCGCACCCCAAAAAGCAGCAGCACACCGCGCACCAAATAGCGCACAGCGGCGACCAGCGGCGAGAAGATGAAGACAACCACTGCAATGGGCCGGGCGACGCGGGACGCAACAGCCTCGGGGTAGGTGATGGCCAGCGTTTTGGGCAGCACCTCGGCAAAGATCAGCACCAGCAAGGTCATGATAAGCGTCGCCGCAGCCACGCCGTTCTGCCCAAAGATCTTGGTCAGCACCGCGGTGGCCAGCGATGTTGCCAGAATATTGACCACGTTGTTGCCCAACAGGACCGAGCCAATCAGCCTTTCATTGTCTTGGGTTACCAGCAAGGCGCGGTCGGCCCCTTTGGAGCCTTTATCGGCCGCCGTGCGCAGCTTGCCGCGTGACGCGGCCGTCAGCGCAGTCTCGGACCCTGAAAAGAAGGCCGAGAGGATAAGCAGAATAACAATAGCGCCGGCGGTAACCCAGAATGCGGCGTCGAGGGTGGTGATATCCATCAGTAGCTTTCAAGCAAAAACATTGGCGTTATGGAGGTTCTCGCGTGGCGCATCAAGCCTTGGTGGCTTTGGCAAGTGGGTGATGATCAAGCACCAGTTCTTTAAGGCGCTCGTCAAGGACATGGGTGTAAATCTCGGTTGTGGCCACATCGGCGTGGCCCAGCATGGTCTGGATCGAGCGCAGATCGGCGCCCCCGGCCAGCAGGTGCGTGGCAAAGGCATGGCGCAGCGTATGCGGTGTGACCTTGGCCGGGGACACGCCAGCGTCGCGTGCAAATTCTTTGATCAACCCAAAGAACCTGTGCCGCGTCAGGTGCCCGGCCTTGCTTCGTGAGGGGAAGAGGAATTTGGATTGTGCTGTGCCTTCGGCGCGCGCCACATCCGCCATCTTGTCACGGTGGATCAGATAGGCGGCCAATGCCGCGCGGGCAGGGGGCGACAGCGGCACCAGCCGTTCTTTGTCGCCTTTGCCCCGCACCAGCAACATGCGGGGATCACCACGCGCCGCTGACACCGGCAGGCTGACCAATTCAGTGACGCGCATGCCCGTGGCGTAAAGCAGTTCCATCAGACAGGTGTTGCGCAGCGCCTCGCGTTTGGTGTTGCGCGCGGCGTCCAGCAGCCGATCCACCTCGGCCACATCAAGCGTTTTGGGCAAACGCTGTGCCCGTCCGGGGCCCTTGATCTGGATCGCGGGATTGTCGTCGCGCCAGCCTTCCTCAAAGGCGAACCGGTACAGTTGTTTGATCGCCGACAGCCTGCGCGCGCGGGTCGATTTGGCTAGCCCCTCGGCCTCGCAATCAATCAGGTAGCCTTCGACGTGGTCGCGGCTTGCGGTGCTGAAATGCTGGGATTTATCCGTCAGCCATTCCGCGAAACTTTGCAAATCACGCGCATAGGCCAGTTGCGTGTTCGTAGCGGCATCAAGTTCGGCGGCCTGCGCCTCAAGAAACACTTGCACCCAACGCATCATGGGGCGTTCGGCATGGGTCATGCGCTGCGATCCAGGATCATCAGTTGCAGCGCCGCCCGGCGTGCAACGTCTTCGAGCCCCACAGCGCGCAACAAGGTCAGCGCGTCGGTCACCGAACGCAGATCACCATCAGCGCCCGCGTCAAACAAGGCCAGCGCGCGCAGCAGCGCCTCGCCCAGCTTGCCATCGATCACAAGGGATTGCAGGCGCGCAGGGGGTGGTGTGCCGGTAAAGGCTGCCTGAATGGCCCTTGCGCGTGGCGACGTGGCACGGGCATCGGACAGTTGACCGCGTGCAATGGCGATCAGGAAGGGGTCAAACCCTGTGTCGGTTTCTGTGGCAGCAATGGCGACCGCTTCGTAATCTGCCGATAGCAGGCCAATCCAAAAGGCGGTGCGTGCGGCGTCACCGCTAAGTGGGAGATCCTGCAACGCCGGACCATAGAGCTTGGCGAACTGGATTTCGGCGCGCGCATCCTGTGCGGCCTGCCATGCGCCCGGTAGGTTGCGGGCGACGCTTTGCGGATCACGTGCGGTCATGGCGACGTCAAACCGCTGGATCGCTTCGGCCCGGTCCCAAATCCCGCCAGAGGCGGCCGGGGTGCGGGCGGTGTAATGTTTAAGCAGGACATTCTCGGACACCGCACCATGCCGGGCGAGCCGTTCAGCGGCTTCCAATTGCGATTTCCAAGCGGTCGTGGCGCGCAGATCGGCGTGCGAAAAGGCCAGCGGTAGGTTTGCGGTGATCAGCGGCTCTCCAATCGCTTCGTGCATACGGAAGGTCAGGGGGCTAACCCGCGCAGGTGCGGTCAGCGGTGGTTCGCCCTCGTACAGCTCCGGGTCGAGGAAGCGCGACAACAGTGCCTCTTCCTGTTCGGTGATGTCGCCCAGAATGCGGTGGGTGTTCAGCGTCAGCGCGGCAGCGGCCCAATCGCCATTGCGCGCAAGGCAGAAGATGCGAGCAGGGTATGTGGGCGCAATCGAAGGGGTCCGGCCCATCGCGGCGCAGGCGTCATCTTCGGTGCCGGTCAGCAGGGCCACATCAAACCAGCGGCGGAAAAGCTGCGGCGTGTCGGGATCGGCCTGTTCGATCATCGATTTGGCAGGTTCCAGGGCACCCAGATCAAGAAGCTTATCAACGCGAGCCAGAAACAGGGCGCCATCGCTGCCGGCGCCTTGGGGCGGATCAGCCTCGGCCAGCAGCAGGACCTTAAGGAAGTCCTGCAATGCAGGCAGCATTTCCACGCTTTCGGCGCGGACAAGATCGACCAGCACGGCCTCTTCACTGCTGGACCAGATGGTGGGTGGTAGGCCGGTGACGGCATTGGGCAACAGGCCTACGGGGTCTTTGGAAGGCGCATCAAGCGCGCTGACGGTGACGCCGGGGGTTTGGGCGTTGTTGGTGACGGGTGGTTCGTAAAGCGGGGCCTCTTCGACGCTGCGCGACAGCCATTCGATGGCCGACATCGGTTCGGACTGCGCCGCATCTTGGGCGGGCAGGGCGCTGCCTGTTAGGCAAAGGGCGGCAATAACTGCCTTACTCTGTTTCAAGCGTAACAGGGCGTATCACCTCTTGGGTCGGTGCTGCAAAATCATTGGGAAAAAAGAGCGGGCCGACATAGGCATAGGCAATCAACCCGATGCCGCCAAGCACGATTAAAAAGAATAGAACCTTGATCAGTCGCCACATTGCCTGCCCCAATCTGTGTTTTCTGCCTCGATATGTGGTCTAAGTGCCACTTTTTCTAGGGATTATATATGGCCTTTCGCCCAAGATCACGGCATTGATTCATTAATTTTCGCGCACGGCGTTCGGATGCCGATGGCAAAGGGATAAATCAATGGCTGCAGGGCCGCATTCCAGATTGCAACATACGGTGGTTTTGGTGGGCATGATGGGCTCTGGCAAGACTGCAATCGGGCGCGCTTTGGCGGCCCGGTTGGATGTGCCCTTTGTCGACAGCGATGCCGCGATCGAAGATGCCGCAGCAGCCAGTATTGCCGAGATATTTGAACGCGACGGCGAGGCGTTCTTTCGCGACCGCGAGGCAGAGGTCATCAAACGGCTGCTGTCGGGTCCTCCCGGCATCGTTTCGACTGGGGGCGGGGCGTTTTTGGCAACGGCCAATCGCGATGCCATTGCCGAAATGGGCGTGGCCGTGTGGCTGGACGCAGACCTTACAACACTTTGGGAACGCGTCCGCCACAAAGACACAAGGCCCTTGCTGCGCACATCTGATCCCAAGGCCACGCTGACCAAGATATTCGAAGACCGCACGCCGATCTATGCGCTGGCCGGTCTACGCATCCCGGTCAAGGCGGACGCCAGCATTGACCAGACCACCCAAACCGTGATCGACACCCTGTCGACCCGCCCCGATATCCTGGAGAGCTAAGTAATGAACGCGACTGTGCATGTGGACCTGCCGGGCCGGGCTTATGACATCGAAATCGGCCCCGGCGTTCTGGGTGAGGCAGGCACACGCGTTGCCGCGATGGGCGGGCGCAAACATATCTGCATTCTGACCGATGAAACTGTGGCGGGACTGCATCTGACAGCGTTGCAAACCGCGCTAAGCGATGCGGGACTAACGTCTGAGGCTTTGGCGTTGCCCCCCGGTGAGGCCACAAAGTGCTGGGCCCAGCTGGAACATTCGGTCGAATGGCTATTGGCCCAGAAGGTAGAGCGCGGCGATATCGTTGTGGCCTTTGGTGGTGGTGTGATTGGTGATCTTGCAGGGTTTGCGGCAGCGGTATTGCGCCGGGGCGTGCGTTTTGTGCAGATCCCAACGTCGCTGCTTGCACAGGTCGATAGCTCTGTTGGGGGCAAGACGGGCATCAATTCTCCGGCGGGCAAGAACCTGATCGGGGCCTTTCACCAGCCAAGCCTTGTGCTGGCGGATACGGCCCTTTTGGGCACACTGACGCCGCGCGATTTTCTGGCGGGGTACGGCGAGGTCGTAAAATACGGGCTGTTGGGTGATGCGGCGTTCTTTGACTGGCTCGAGGCCGAAGGGCCTGCTTTGGCCGCAGGTGATATGGCGGCGCGGGTGCGTGCCGTGACCCGATCCTGCCAGATGAAGGCGGACATCGTGCAACGCGATGAAACCGAGCAGGGCGACCGCGCGCTTTTGAATCTTGGCCATACGTTCTGCCATGCACTTGAGGCTGCAACAGGCTATTCCGACCGCTTGTTGCATGGCGAAGGGGTGGCCATCGGCTGTGCGCTGGCGTTCGAACTGTCGGCGCGGATCGGGCTATGCAGTCAGGAAGAACCCAGCCGCGTGCGTGCGCATTTACGCGATATGGGGATGAAGGTGGATATCCGCGATATTCCCGGCGATTTGCCCGATGCCAACGGCTTGTTGGACTTGATGGGGCAGGACAAGAAAGTACGCGATGGCAAGCTGCGCTTTATTCTGGCACGGGGCATTGGAGAGGCGTTTATCACCTCTGATGTACCTCGGGATGCGGTGTTGGGCGTGCTGGGCGACGCATTGCGCGGCTAAGGCCTGCGGCTTTATAGAACGCAGCCCGGCCCATGCGCGGCGTCACAATTGGCCTTTGTCAGCGCTCTGATATCTGTGCCCGGTGTCATTCCGTGTCATTGTCATCGCGGCCATCAAGCCGGATGCCATGCGCCTTGGCAAAGTGCAAAAACAGCGGGATTTCGATGATGGCGTAGCAGACGATGGTGAAAACAACCCAGTTGACCTCAAAGAAAAGCAGGGTGAATTGCACGCCCGTGCCCCAGAACCATGCGCCGGCGACAATCAGCGCCAGCGCATTCAGGCCGAGGTCAATCTGCATCAGCCTGTTGATGGTCTTTTCCCGCAAGGTGGGAAAGATACCCAGATAGGCAACGGCCAAAATCAAGCCGACAAGGATCAGAATTTGCGCTTCGGGTGAAACGACCATTACTTTTAGAACGGGATTTCGTCGTCCATATCGCCGCCACCGCCGCCTGATGGGGCGCCTCCACCGGAGTTGCCGCCGCCATAACCACCGCCAGAGGACCCGCCGCCGTAGCTTCCGCCACCGCCACCGCCGCCACCGTAGTTGCCACCACCACCACCACCACCGCCGCCGCCATCGTTGCGGCCGTCCAGCATGGTCAGCGTGCCATCAAAACCGTTCAGCACCACTTCTGTGGAATAGCGGTCTTGACCGGATTGATCCTGCCATTTGCGGGTTTGCAGCTTGCCTTCGATATAAACCTTGGAGCCTTTGCGCAGATATTGCTCGGCGATGCGGACCAGACCTTCTTGAAAGATCGCTACAGTGTGCCATTCGGTTTTTTCCCGACGCTCGCCTGTGTTCTTGTCTTTCCAGGTCTCAGACGTGGCGATGCGGATATTGCACACTTTGCCGCCGTTCTGGAATGTGCGCACCTCGGGGTCTGCCCCCAGATTGCCGATAAGGATAACTTTGTTCACTGATCCGGCCATGACGGCACCCCCTACGATTCTGCTTTGCGCTTTTGTGACAGACCACGCATGCAGCAACAAGGTTAACGACAGGTTTCCAGTGGTGGGATTGGCGCGACAGCACAAAAAGACTATGTGTCTGAGGAACCAAGACCGGGAATAGTCGTCACGTGAAGAATTTGCGCACCATCATTGGTCTGACAGTCGCCTGTGTGGCGGGCGATGCGTGGGCGCAGGATCAGGTTTCGACCATGTCGCGCAATGGGCTGTTGCAAAGCCAGATTTCGGTTCTCGATGGTCGTGCAGCAGAGCAGTATCAGAACTCAACCCGGCTGCAGCCACCGCGCGCCGAAGGGTTCACGATCACACCTGCATATCTTGGCGATTATTCGGGCCCTTATCTGCGTATGGCGCAGGCCGCGGCGGGCGCGCAAGGCGTGCCTGCGGGGCTGTTCTTGCGATTGGTTGAGCAGGAAAGCGGTTGGAATGCCTCTGCGCGGTCCGTCAAAGGGGCGCTTGGGTTGGCGCAACTGATGCCGGAAACTGCCCGTGTGCTTGGCGTTGATCCGCTTGATCCAGTGCAGAACCTTGAAGGTGGCGCGCGCTATCTGCGCGCACAGTTTGAGGCATTCGGCAGTTGGGAACTGGCCCTTGCGGCCTATAATGCTGGGCCGGGTGCGGTCACGCGCTATGGCGGGGTGCCGCCTTTTGCAGAGACCCAGAATTACGTGCAGGTGATTTGGGGGCAGTAGTGGATCCCGCCAAAGGCAAAAAGCCCCCGGCGGGTCGTTCTGCTATTCCGCTGCGATCTGAATGACCGGTTCCATATCGGCCAGATCAGCATCGCTCAGGTGACATTTGATCTGGTGACCATCTGCCAGCATCCGCACTGGTGGCACATCTTTTTCGCACAAACCCCCGGCCACTTTGGATTTCCAGTTGCAGCGCGTCTGGAACGGGCAGCCGCTGGGCGGGTTCATGGCTGACGGGATATCGCCCTCTAGCACGATGTGCTTTTTCTCAACCGACGTATCCGCAATAGGCACGGCTGACAGAAGCGCCTCGGTGTAGGGGTGGTAAGGCGGTGCAAACACCTGATCGGTGCTGCCCAGTTCCACCACATGGCCCAGATACATCACCATCACCCGGTCAGACAGATAGCGCACGATAGAAAGGTCATGGCTGATAAAGAGCAGCGTGGTTTTATGTTCACGCTGGATTTCCATCAGCAAATCCGTGACCGCCGCCTGCACCGACACATCAAGCGCTGACACAGGTTCATCCGCCACAACGATGCGTGCGTCACCGGCAAAGGCACGGGCGATACCCACACGTTGCTTTTGCCCACCAGAAAGCTGGCGCGGCATCCGGTCGGCAAAGGCACGGGGGAGTTTCACGAGGTCAAGCAGGTTAAGCATCCTCTCGCGCCGTTCACCATCGTTGTTACCGATGCCAAAGATTTCCAACGCCCGCATGATTTGCCGCCCCACCGTCATTGAGGGGTTCAGCGTGTCAAAGGGGTTCTGGAACACCATCTGAATGTCGGCGATGGTCTTGGTATCGCGGTTTTCGATGGGGGTGTCGCCAATGGCTTTGTTATCCAGCAGGATTTCGCCCTCGGTCGCTGTTTCCAGCCCCATCAACACCTTGGCAAAGGTCGATTTACCGCAACCGGATTCGCCCACAATGGCCAGCGTTTCGCTTTCGCGCGCTTCAAAGCTGAGGGTTTCATTGGCTTTGACAACCTTCGTGTCGCCGCCGCCAAAAAGGGCATTCGCCGCAACCTCGTAGTATTTCTTGAGGTTATCCATTTTCAGAACCACTGGTCCCGGTTCGGGCTTTTCGGTCTGGGCACCGACTTCAATCGGTGCTTGCCAGTCGATTTCCGCGAATTTCAAACAACGGGTCTGGTGCCGGTCATTGCCCGGAACAGCATCCATTGGGATAAAGCCCGCGTCGCAGCGCCCGGCCTCAAAATAATCGCAGCGCGGGCCAAAGTTACACCCTTGCGGGCGTTCGTGCGGCAAGGGGAAGTTGCCGGGGATCGCCACCAAGGGGCGCGCGTTTTTGTCGGCGCCGGGTAGGGGGATCGAACGGAACAGCGCTTGCGTGTAAGGGTGCTGCATCTCGTCAAAGACGTCTTCGATTGACCCACGTTCGACTGCTTCGCCGGAATACATCACACAGATGCGGTCGCAGGTTTCCAGCACCAGCCCAAGGTTGTGACTGATGAACAGCATCGATGTGCCATATTTTTTGCCAAGGTCTTTGACTAGTTCAACAACCGCAGCCTCAACCGTCACGTCAAGTGCGGTTGTCGGCTCATCAAGGATCAGCAGTGATGGTTTCGACATCAGCGCCATCGCGATCACGATACGCTGTTGTTGCCCGCCCGACAGTTGGTGTGGATAGCTTTTCAGCATCCGTTCGGGGTCGGGCAGTTTCACGTCTGTGACAACTTCCAGCGCGCGCGCGTAGGCTTCTTTCTCGCTCACGCCTTCGTGGATCATCGGCACTTCCATCAGCTGCTTGCCGATTTTCATGGCCGGGTTCAGCGACGCCATCGGTTCCTGATAGATCATCGCAATCTCAGAGCCGCGAATATCGCGCAGCTCTTCCGGTGACATCTCGCAAAGGTCGCGGCCTTTGAACTTGATGGAACCACCAACGATGCGCCCATTGACGCCAAGGTCTTGCATGACACCCAAAGCGACGGTGGATTTGCCGCAACCGCTTTCGCCGACAAGGCCAAGCGCCTCTCCGGGCATGACCTTGGCCGAAAAATCCATCACGGCAGGGATTTCACGCAGGCGAGTAAAGAAGGAAATCGAAAGTTTGTCGATCTCAAGGATAGGTTGATCAGTCATTCGTTTAATCCTTCAAGCTTTCTTCGCGCAGGCCGTCGGCCAGTAGGTTCAGACCCAGAACAAGGCTGAGCAGGGCAACCGCCGGTGGCAGAGCAGGGTGGGCGTAGATCAACAGCAGCTTGCGCCCTTCGTTGATCGTTGACCCCCAGTCAGGGCTTTCTGATGACAGGCCCAGACCGAAGAAACCCAAGGTCCCCAAAAGGATGGTGGTGTAGCCAATCCGCAGGCAGAAATCGACGATCAGCGGGCCACGAGCGTTGGGCAGAATTTCCCAGAGCATAATGTACCACGCGCCTTCGCCACGCGTTTGCGCCGCCGCCACATAGTCGCGCGTGCGCAGGTCCAGCGTCAGACCGCGCACGATACGGAAGACGGTGGGCGCGTTTACGAAAACCACCGACACAAAGACCACGAGGATTGAGATATCAAAAAGGTCCATCCACGCAGGCAGGAAGTCGATGACCGTGCCCTTTTGGTTGATGATCGACAGATAGAGCCATCCAAGGATACCCAGCACGGGGATCAGGATCGCGTTTCGCTTGGCCGGTTGTGTGTAGTAACGCGAGTTCAGCAACACGCCGAAAAAGATCAGCGGGAAGACAAAGAGGAACGCGGCCATATAGGATGGGATGCCTGTCTGCACGATTTCCGGTGTGACCAGCAGATAGAACAGCAGGATCACAGGGAAGGCGAGGATCAGGTTGGCGACAAACGACAGGAAAGTATCGAGCTTGCCACCATAGAACCCCGCAGGCAAACCCAGCGTGATCCCCACCATAAAGGCAAAGATCGTGGCCAAAGGCGCGATGGCAATTACAAAGACCGATCCGGTGACCACGCGGCTAAAGATATCGCGGGCCAGATTGTCACCGCCCAGCAGATAATGCGGAATGGCGCCCTCTGTGCCTTCAGGCACCGGCACGCCGGGCACTTTGTTTTTCAGGCCAGAGACTTGGCTGAGGTAATCGTGTGTGCCGATCCAGTCGAACACACCGACAAATAGCGCCGTGAACACCCAGAACATCACCAACGCAAAGCCGATCATGCCAATGGTGCTGTCGAACAGCTTGCCGTAAAGGCCCAGCTTACGCTTGTAGTAGATCGACACAGCAAAAAGCGCGATCAGAGCGACCCAGACCGGCAGGAACCGTTTTGACATCTCGCCGATGATCCCCGCACTGCCATAGGGCATCACAAGCGGGACAATGATGTAGGCGACAACAACGGTAAGTGTTGCAAGGAACAGCCATTTGACGCCGGTTTCTGCCAGACCCAATGGGCCAGCTGTTGCGGCAATTGTACCATCAGGGTTGGCTTGCAGTGTCTGTGGCGGGGCGAAGAACCCCAGCACCATCTGCGCCACCAAGGCAATGATCAGAAGGCCAACCAAGATCATAAAAATCGGGTTAAGATAGCCGCCAAGGCTACCTGTCCAAGTGAGAGCTTCCATGTGTTCAGCCTCCTCTTAAGAAATACGAATGCGTGGGTTCAGGAACACATAGCCGATGTCAGATATCAGCTGTGTGATCAGGACCACGAAGACGGAAACGATGGAAACACCAAGCAACAGCTCAATGTCGTTATTGCCGGCGGCTTGTACCAGCACCCAGCCAAAGCCCTTGTAGTTGAACAAGGTCTCGACGATGACGACGCCGTTCAACAGCCACGGGAATTGCAACATGATCACTGTAAAGGGGGCGATCAAGGCGTTGCGCAGCGCGTGCCTGAGGACGATTTTGGGAAAGCTCACACCTTTCAGACGGGCAGTGCGGATGTACTGTGCCGTCATGACCTCGGTCATTGAGGCCCGCGTCATCCGCGCGATATAGCCCATGCCGTAAAGTGCAATGGTGATCACCGGCAGGAAGAAGTTCTCAAACGTTGCATCATCCATCGCCGATGTCGCGGTGCCCTTGAACCATTGCATCCCGAAGGTTGCGGTCGCAAAGACCGAGATGAAAACAACACCTGACACGTATTCAGGCGTGGCGGTTGAAACGATCGATACAGTTGAAAGGCTGCGGTCGGTCCGTGATCCTTCGCGCATGCCCGCTAGCACGCCGATGATCAGCGCGCCGGGCACCATGACCAACATGACACAAAGCATCAGTTTGCCGGTCAGACCAAGGCGGGTGGCCACGATGCTGCCGACCTCGTCCTTAAAGACTGTTGAATAGCCCCAGTCACCTTGCAGGATACCGCAGAAGGTAGACGCATCCTCGACCGGTTCTCCGGGTAGCTGACATCTTGCGCGCACCTCTCCGTCGGCACCTTCAATGACGTAACCGGGCAAAACCCCCAGCCATTGGCCGTATTTGACAGGCAATGCTTGTGAATATCCCCGGTTTTCCAGCCAACTGACCACAGCTTCGTCCGACATGCGGGCGTTGCCTTGGGTCTTGGCGAGTTTTTCAAGGTTTGGTGCAAGGTTCGTTAGCCAAAACACAATAAATGTCAGGCAAAGTGCCGTGAGGAGCATGACCCCAAGGCGGCGCAGAATAAACAGTCCCATAAAGGCCCCTGTTGGTGAGCAGCGTCAGGACGTTGCCTGACTGGAAATTTATAGTGCAGCCCCGTTTTGCGGTGATCTGCACGCCGTCACGAAAAAGGGCCGCCCAGTTTGGGCGGCCCTTTGGAAGTTTAGGCGGCGAAAGCCACTTTATACATCTGTGGCAGATATGCGATGTGCATGTCCCAACCCACAATGCCAGGCTTGGCGTGGCGGTAGACCGTGCGCCAGTATGGCTGGATGGTCACGCCTTCATCGGTCATGATGCCTTGCAGTTTGGCCATAACCTCACGGCGCTCACCGGCATCCGCCAGAGAGTTGGCTTCAGCAAGCAGCGTATCAAACTCAGCATTGGCAAAGCCCGCTTCGTTCCATGCTTCGCCTGAACGATACGCCAGACCAAGGATCTGCGTATCGATGGGGCGGTGGTTCCAGTTTGTCGAAGAGAACGGGTACTTTGTCCAATCGTTCCAGAAGGTCGAGCCTGGAATGATTGTCCGCTTGATGTTGAAGCCCGCGTCACGCAACTGGGCGGCAACTGCGTCAGTTGTGTTCTTACGCCAGTCATCGTCGATGGATGTGATTTCCATCTCAAAATCTGCCATGCCAGCCTCTGTCAGCAGGGCAAGCGCACCTTCGGGATCGAAGGGCAGACCCGGAACATCGGCCCATGCAGGGTGCATCGGACCCACGTGCTGGTTGCGCGCAACCACACCGCGGTTCGCATAGCCCAGCTCAAGGCAGACAGCATTGTCAACGGCCATTGCAATCGCCTGACGAACGCGTTTGTCCGCGTAGGGCTGCGTGCCATCAACTTCGGCCAATTGGTTGGGACGGATCACGATCGTCGCAGCAGAGGCCACTTCAGATCGTTCCCAACCGATGCCTTCGACAACATCCACAAAATCGCCAACAGTTTCGTAGAACATGTCAACTTCGTCAGCGGCAGCCGCAGCCACCCAAGCGGATGGGTCTGTGCCATAGTCGATGTATTCGATCCGATCGAGGAAGGCGCCGCGGTTTTCGGCATAGCCCCACCACTCAAAGCCTTCGTTGCGGACCAGCACGGCCTTCACACCCACTTCGAGAGTTTCTGGCAGGTAGGGACCTGTTCCAACCGGGTTGCCGGTCATGTTCTCTGGATCGAAATCGGCAGGCACGATAGCGGCCGGATAGTCGGCCATGCCAGCGATCAGCGTGATGTCGGATGCAGGCAGGTTCAAGCGCACGGTGAGATCGTCAACAACCTCAACACTGCCATCAACGGCGGTGCCTGTGGCCTCATCAATCAGGACCGCAAAGCGGCCAGCCATTGAGTTGCCTTCGACGTTCTTGTCACACCAGCCTTCGATGTTGCGAGCAACATCCGCAGCAGTGAAGTCAGAACCGTCGTTCCATTTGACGCCCGGACGCACGTTCAGTGTGTAAACTGTTGCGTCGTCGTTCACTTCCCAGCTGGAAAGCAGCATTGGCGCGAAAGAACCGTCATTGTTGTACTCAACAAGGTACTCCAACCAACCATGTGAGAAGAACGCGATCTGCGTCCAGTCATAGGTGCGCGGGTCTTTGAGCGCACGAACTTCCATCTGCATGCGGATCGTGCCGCCTTGTTGTGCGTGGCCAGCAGCATGGGCTGGGGCAGCAGCGCCGATCAGACCATAGGCAGCTGTCGCTGTGACACCCAATGCAGTCGTACGTGCGAGGAATTCGCGGCGGTCAAGTTTGCCCGCTTTTGCGTCCTCAGCATATACTTTCGCATATGGGTGGATCTTGGTTGTGATGTGCGTCATTCGATTCTCCCTGTGACACAATATTACTTCGTCGCGGCAATACCGCTTATAGACAATCGTCCGTTATCTTTTCAGTGGTCTCCCGTCCGCAGAGCATTCGGCACAATTTTGGACGTCAGGTCAACCGAACCTTTCGTAAATTGCATGACATTTACGACATCTCGAAGTGCCAAAAGCGACATTGCCGCCTGTGCAGCGCTGCATCACCAAATGCGGCGGCGCAGCAAAATCAGGCCTATGCGCGTATCTCGGCCGTGCCGCGTTTGCGAAACCCAGAAGGCGTTTCGCCCGATTTCTCAAGAAAGCTACGCGTGAAATAGGCAGCTGATCGAAAGCTAAGTGATTTGGCGATATCCTGAATGGGGCGGTGGGTTTCGCGCAGCATCACGCAGGCCTCATAATGGATGCGATCATTCAACAGCGCGAGCGCCGAGCGCCCACAGGTTTTCTGACAACAGCGTGTCAGATGGGTGGGGGTGACGTTCAATTGGCTCGCATAGCCCGACACGCCACGATCAGACGAAAACTCATGTGCGATCAGGGCGGTGTAGCGCGCGACCAGCCGCGCCGCCGCGGTATTGCGCCGCTGGTCGGTTGTTGCCGGATCACGGTCGCGCAATTGACGGTCCACAAAAACGGTGAGCAGTCCCAGATAACACTGTGCTGCGCGCAAATCACCGCTGGGTTGGATTTCCCGCTCAATCGATTCCATCAGGCTGATCAGCTCTTTTTGCGGGTCGTTCTGCATCAGGCGCAGATGAAACGGCGCATCTGGCCACTCAGTGACATCAGGCAGGGTCAGGGTCTGCCCAAAGACAGAGGGGCCGACCTCCATGCCATACATCGTGTGAGGTGGCAGATAGATCAGGTTGTTGGGGCCATAGCCGTTGGTCAGACCCGCCACAGTGATCCGGCCTTGCCCACGAGTGATATGGATCAGGCGCCCGGCGGCATGGCTGCGCATCGCCTCTGTCCGCCAGCGCATTGCCGGTCCGGCATGGGTGATTGTGCCCAGCCTGATGCCGGGGTGTGGGTCGATTTGCATGTGGGTCAACTTGCCTCAATGTTGATTTTTCACAAGTCTGCCGAGAAAGCCGTTTGGAATCAATGATCTGGATCAGGGGCGAATCGCAGTGTTGCAGATAAGTCAGCGCCATCTGCTGCGATATGGTGCCAATCCTTTTGTTTTGAGCGGAACCATGTGCGTTGCCGTTTGGCATATTGACGCGAGGCGATGATGGCCGCATCGCGGGCGGCCTCCAGCGTCAGGTGCCCTTGCAGATGAGCGATCAGTTCAGGCGCGCCAATCGCCTTGGAGGATTGAAAGGCCGGGTTCCAATTGGGCAGCATCGCCTGCGCTTCGTCCAGGGCGCCAGCTTGCAGCATCAGATCGAACCGCCGGGTGATCCTGTCATTGAGCCAATCCTTGGTCGCGTCCATCGTGATGCAGATTGCCCGATCCGCAGGCAGCAGCGGCGGCGGTGTTTCATCCTGCCATGCGGCAAGGGATTTGCCGGTCGCCCGCTGCACCTCCCACGCGCGCTGCACGCGCATGCGGTTTTGGGTGTCGATACGCCCGCGCGTCATTGCATCAAGGTCACCCAGAAGATCGGGCAGGGCGATTTGGTTGGCCTTTGCGCGCAATGCATCAGGTGTGGCGGGAATTTCGGCCAACCCCTGCGTCAGCGCGTGAAAATTCAACCCTGTGCCCCCCACAATGATCGGACGTGTGTCGCCTGACAGAAACGGCGTGACATCGCGCAGCCAATGGCCCGCCGAATAGGGCGCCTCAAAGGGCACATGCCCATAAAGCGCATGTGGGGCCAGCGCCAGATCCGCATCATCAGGCCGCGCTGTCAGGATGCGCCAGCCCGCAAAGACCTGCAACGCATCGGCATTCACGATCACACCGCCCTGAGCTTGCGCAATCGCAAGTGCGAGTGCCGATTTGCCCGAGGCCGTGGGCCCGGCAATCAAGACCGGCTGATGAGGGGTGATTGTGATCATGAGACCTTCATGCCGGGTCTGGCTTTTCTGGGCAAGCTGGCATTGAACCTTCGCGCATTTTCCGACATTTTGCACGACGACATATCATTGGCGAGGGCAGCACCATGAGCGACACCGACAAGGCAGCATATAAACGGGTCATGCTGAAGATATCGGGAGAGGCGCTGATGGGCGATACCTCTTTCGGATTGCATCCACCGACGGTGCAGCGCATCGCCAAAGAAGTCAAAACCGTTCATGATCTGGGCGTCGAGATTTGCATGGTAATCGGCGGCGGCAACATCTTTCGCGGGCTACAAGGTTCTGCGCAGGGGATGGAGCGCACAACCGCCGACTATATGGGCATGCTGGCCACGGTGATGAACGCGCTGGCGATGCAATCGGCTCTGGAAGAACTGGGGATCCACACGCGGGTGATTTCGGCCATCACGATGAACGAGGTGGCCGAGCCCTACATCCGCCGCCGTGCTGTCCGCCACCTAGAGAAAAAGCGGGTCTGCATTTTTGCGGCAGGCACTGGCAATCCTTATTTCACCACCGACACTGCCGCGACCCTGCGGGCCAGCGAAATGAACTGCGAGGCGATATTCAAAGGCACCAAGGTGGATGGTGTCTATGACAAGGATCCTGCCAAACACGATGATGCCACGCGCTATGAGGTGGTGAGCTATGATGAGGTGCTGCAAAAGCATCTGGGTGTGATGGACGCCAGTGCCATTGCCTTGGCGCGCGACAATGATTTGCCGATCATCGTATTTTCGCTGGATGATAAGGGCGGGTTCCGCGGTATCCTTGCAGGCGAAGGCACACATACCATCGTGAGGGATTAAAAGGGGCGGCTGCGCCGCATGCCATTTGTTTGGATGAGGGGCGCTGCCCCTCAAACACCCCGAGATATTTTCAAACAAAAGAAACGGACTGCGGATAAACTGCACGAAACCTACCGGTTTGCCTGACTATACAAGTCCAAGGCTTTGGCCTAAAACGATGAAAAGCCGGGCAAAGCCCGATGGAGAAGAGCAGAACGATATGGCAGACGATTTTGAAATTGACACCGATGACCTGACCCGCCGCATGGAGGGAGCCATCGCCAATCTACGGGTTGAGCTGGCCTCATTGCGCACCGGTCGTGCCTCTGGCTCCATGCTGGAACCTGTGATGGTTGATGCATATGGCTCGATGACGCCGATCAACCAGGTGGGCACGGTGAACGTGCCGGAACCACGCATGGTGACCATCAACGTCTGGGACAAGGGCCTTGTTGGAAAAGTAGAAAAAGCCATTCGTGAGAGCGGCTTAGGCATCAATCCTCAACTGAATGGTACAATCATCATGCTGCCCATTCCAGAGCTGAACGAAGAGCGCCGCCGCGAGCTGACCAAAGTGGCAGGGCAATATGCCGAAAGCGCGCGGGTCTCGATCCGCAATCTACGTCGCGACGGGATGGACCAGATTAAAAAGGCCAAATCCGATGGCATGTCCGAGGATGATCAGAAGTTCTGGGAAGGTGCCGTGCAAGAAGTGACGGACGCGCATATCAAGGTGGTCGATCAGACCGTTGAAACGAAACAAGCCGAAATTATGCAGGTCTAACTCACCAGATTTAAGCAACGAGAGGGGCTTTTGATGCCCAAAGATGCAGATGCCAAGGCCGGCCCGGCCCATGTTGCCATCATTATGGATGGCAATGGCCGTTGGGCGCAGAAACGTGGCCGCCCACGCCTGTTCGGGCATCATGCCGGTGCGCGCAGGGTCCGCGAGATTGTAGAGGCATGTCCGCAGCTTGGTGTTAAGTATCTGACAATATTTGCGTTTTCGACCGAGAATTGGAAACGTACCCAATCCGAAGTTGCCGGATTGATGAGCCTGTTTCGCAAGTACCTGAAGCGAGAGGCTGACGATCTTTATCAAAATGGTGTCTGCGTGCGTTTCATCGGCGACCGCATTCGGCTGGATGACAAGCTGGTTGCCCTTATGGATGATCTGGAACTGCGCACCGCTGAAAATGACCGGGTTCATTTGACTGTGGCCCTCAACTATGGCGGCCGTGATGAGGTGACGCGCGCGGCCAAACGGCTGGCCTTTGAAATTGAACAGGGCCGCCTGACCCATCAGGATGTCGATGCCGAAACCCTTGCGGGCTTTCTAGACACCCATGTGCTGCCTGATCCTGATCTGGTGATCCGCACCAGTGGCGAGGCACGCATTTCCAACTTTCTGCTATGGCAGTCGGCCTATGCGGAATATGAGTTTGTTGATACGCTATGGCCTGATTTCACCGCAGAGGAATTCGCCAGCGTGTTGAATTCATACGCGAAACGTGACCGCCGTTTTGGTGCGGCACGGGTCTGTGAATGACAACGCCGTCCCCGAACCCCACTAAATGGGATGATCTGACCGTCCGAATGGCGTCCAGTGCCGTGATGGTGGTTGTCGGGGCCTTTGGGGTCATTATGGGCGGCGTCTGGTTTCAGATGCTGGTGGTTTTTGTAACCGCTGTGATGGTCTGGGAATTGTGGATGATGATCCGTCCCGACGAGCCGACCAAGGGCATGTTGCTGGCGGCTTTGGTGGCTTCGGTGATGTCGGGGCAGTTGGCTGATGGCACGCTTTGGGGCATGCTTTTGTTCCTTGTGGTGCCGGCGATTGGTGCGACCCAACTGAAGACTGAGATTAAGACCTTCTTTGTCTTTGCCGTTGGCATTCAGCTTGCGGGCTGGGGGTTGGTGCATTTCCGCATGGATTATGGGTTTTTCTGGCTGCTTTGGCTGATGTCCGTGGTCATTGTAACGGATATCTTTGGTTATTTTGCCGGTAAATCCTTGGGCGGGCCCAAGTTCTGGCCAGCGATCAGCCCCAAGAAAACCTGGAGCGGCACGATTGCCGGTTGGGTCGGGGCAGCACTGGTCGGCTTTGTCTTTACGCTGTTCACCGATGCTGGGCTGTGGATCATTGTGATTTCCATGGTGTTGAGCTTTGCTGGACAGATGGGCGATATCGCGGAAAGTTCGCTGAAACGGCGGATGGGCGTTAAGGACAGTTCCACCCTGATCCCCGGCCATGGCGGGCTTTTTGACCGCTTTGATGCGCTTTTGGGGGCGTCGCTGTTTTTGATCGTCGTTGCGGATATATTTGACGTGCCCGGGGTTGTCTTTTGAGGCGGATTTCGGTGTTCGGGGCAACCGGATCGGTGGGGCAAAGCGCGCTTGATCTGGTGGCGCGTGATGCGGGCGCATATGATGTTGTGGCGCTCACCGGTGGGCGCAATGTGGTGCAATTGGCCAAGGATGCGCAAGCATTGGGCGCTGATCTGGCAGTGACCTGCTACCCGGAGTGTTATCAGGACCTCAAGGATTTGTTGGCCGGAACGGGCATTGCGGTTGCCGCAGGGCCAGCGGCCGTGGCAGAGGCCGCAGCGCGCGAAGCTGACTGGGCCTTGTCGGCGATTGTGGGCGCTGCAGGGCTGGTACCGGGGCTGACCGCACTTGCGCAGGGCAACACGCTGGCATTGGCCAATAAGGAATCGCTGGTGACCGCTGGTCCTTTGCTTTTGGGTGAGGCCAAGGCGCATGGCGCAACGGTTTTGCCGGTCGACAGTGAGCATTCAGCGGTGTTTCAGGCGCTGGTCGGCGAAGATATGACAGCGGTAGAACGGGTGATTATCACCGCATCGGGGGGGGCATTCCGGGATTGGCCGGTAGAAAAACTGGCCACAGCGACACTGGCCGAAGCCTCAAACCACCCGAATTGGGACATGGGCCAGCGCATCACGATTGACAGCGCATCCATGTTTAACAAAGCGATGGAGCTGATTGAAACAAAAGAGTTTTTTAACGTATCTTCGGATATGATCGAGGTGTTGGTGCATCGCGAAAGCCTGATCCACGCGATGGTAGGTTTCAACGACGGGGCGCTGATGGCCCATGTCGGGCCGCCGGATATGCGGCACGCGATTGGCTATGCTCTGCATTGGCCAGAACGAAGGACCCTGCCGGTGGAACGCCTTGACCTAGCGAAAATCGGCAAACTGACGTTTGAGGCGCCCGATGCCGCGCGCTACCCCGCGCTGGCGCTTGCGACGCGCGTGATGGAGCAGGGCGGTCTGTCCGGTGCGGCGTTCAACGCCGCCAAGGAACGCGCGCTGGATGGGTTTATCGCTGGTGAAATTGGTTTCTTGGATATGTCGCGGGTTGTTGCCGCCACGCTCGACAAAATGTCATCGCAGACGGGGGTGCAAACCGCAGATATTACGCTAGATAGCGTGTTAGAGACCGACAGGCTGGCCCGCATTTACGCGGGCGAGGCCTTTGGCCAGCTAGGATAGCGCTTTGGACCTGACACAATTCGTACCGATGTTTGGCAGTTTTGCCTTTATGATTGTGGCTTTTGTTGTGGCACTTTCCGTCATCGTGGCGATCCACGAGTACGGCCATTACATCGTCGGGCGCTGGTGCGGCATTCATGCTGATGTGTTTTCATTGGGCTTTGGACCGGTGGTTTATAGCCGTGTTGATAAACGCGGCACCCAGTGGCAGGTCGCGGCACTGCCCCTTGGTGGATATGTAAAATTCATGGGTGATGCCAATGCGGCCAGCGTGGGCAGTGACGGTGAAGTGGCAGAGGCCGATTTGCGGCACACGATGCTGGGCGCGCCTTTGTGGGCGCGCACGGCGACAGTGGCGGCAGGGCCGGTTTTCAACTTTATTCTGGCGATTGCGATCTTTACCGGCTCGATCATGTATCAGGGCCGGTCAGTTGATCCGCTGACCTTTGAAGAGTTGCGGCCATTGCCAGCAAGTTTTGAAAGCGACCTGCAATCCGGCGATATCTTTGTGGCGGTTGAGGGCTTTGCCTTTGATGATCCAACGCGTGAAGTGTCGCTTGTTGATCTGGTGCCGGTGCAAGAACGTCTGGATTACACTGTCATCCGTGACGGGCGTGAAATTACTGTGGATGGCCCGTATTATTTCCCCGCCGCGGTGTCCAGCGTTAGCCCGCGCTCTGCTGCCGATGATGCAGATATCAAAGTGAACGACGTGATCACCGCGATTGACGGCGTGCGCATCTACGCGTTTTCGCAGGTGCAAAAGATGGTTCTGGCCGCTGAAGGGGCCGCGATGGATTTCACGATCTGGCGTGAAGGCGAAACGCTGGTCAAGACGATTGCCCCGCGCCGGGTTGATCTGCCCAACCCCGAAGGTGGGTTTGAAACACGCTGGCTGATCGGGATTACGGGTACGATCTTTTTTGAAGAGATGCGCGGTTCTGTTGGTGCCTGGGAGGCTTTGACCATCGGGGTTGAAGGGCTGTGGGACACGATGACCACGTCGCTTTCGGCGCTGCAACATATTATTTTTGGCAAGATATCGACCTGTAATCTGTCCGGGCCGGTTGGCATCGCCGAAACCAGCGGATCAATGGCCGAGCAGGGCGCGCAGAGCTTTATCTGGTTCATTGGTGCCTTGTCGGCTGCCGTTGGCCTGATCAATCTTTTCCCGATCCCTGTCCTGGATGGTGGCCATCTGGTGTTTTATGCCTATGAGGCCATCGCCCGGCGCAAGCCAAGTGATCGCGCCGTGCAGGTCTTTATGTTTGTGGGCCTGTCGCTGATCCTGACGATGATGATGTTCACGATTTTGAACGACACGATCCTCTGCCCATAAACGGGCTGCGTGAATTTCACCGTTTGCCGTTTTGACATCGCCCCCCAATCCCGCTACTCCAAACCCCAAGAGAAACGTTGGTTAAGGCGGGCAAAATGGCGACAGGTGTGGGGCGCGCAATCGCGCAGGGCGTAGGGGCAATGCGGATCGCATTGGCAGCGTCGGTTTTGACGGTTTTGATGGCAGGCATAGCCGCCGCGCAGAGCTTTTCATTCAACAGTTTCGTCATTGAAGGCAACCAGCGGGTTGCCGATGGCACGATCCTGACCTTTGGTGATCTTGAACCGGGCGCCGCTTTGTCGACGGCTGGCTTGAATGACGCCGGGCAGAACATCCGTGGGTCAGGCCTATTTGAAAGCGTGGAACTTATCCCGCAAGGCCGCACCCTCGTCATCCGGGTTGTCGAATACCCCACGATCAACCGCATCAATATCGAAGGTAACACCCGCGTGCGTGACGCGGAATTGCTGCCTTTGTTGCAATCCCAGCCGCGCCGCGTCTTCACCCCAGAACAGGCAGAGACCGACACCGCCATCCTGACGGAAGTTTACGCACGCGAGGGGCGCATCAACGCCTCTGTGACGCCGCGCATCATTCGCCAAAGCGAAAACCGCGTCGATCTGGTGTTTGAAGTTGTCGAATCTGCCGTGACCGAGATTGAGCGGATCAGCTTTATCGGCAACCGCACATATTCCGAAGGCCGCCTGCGCCGGGTGCTTGAATCCAAACAGGCAGGGCTGCTGCGGGCGATCATTTCCCGCGACACATTCTCGCCCGAGCGCGTTGAACAGGACCGGCAAGTTCTTACTGATTTCTATCAATCGCGTGGCCATGTGGATTTTGTGATCCAGAACGTCGACGTGGCGCTGACGCGTGAACGCGACGCCTATCTGGTGACGTATAACCTGCGCGAAGGGCAGAAATTTGAATTCGGCGATGTCACTGTCACCAGCGAAATCACTGGCGTGAGTGCGGCGGATTTTCAGGGTGTCGTCAAAGCGCGCATGGGTGCCACATATTCACCGGTGCCAATTGACGACGACATCACCCGCCTGGAGGCACGGGCCGATGATCTGGGCCTGCGCTTTGTGCGGATTGACCCACGCATCAGCCGCGATGCCCGTGGTCTGATGATCAACGTCAACTACGTGCTGGTGCCCGGCCCACGTGTGTTTGTTGAACGCATTGATATCGAGGGCAATGGCACAACGCTGGACCGTGTCATCCGTAACCAGTTCCGGCTGGTGGAGGGTGACCCCTTGAACCCCCGCGAGATTGAAGCCAGCGCCCGCCGCATCCGTGGCCTTGGCTTTTTCCAGAACGTTGCTGTCGATACCCGCCGCGGCACCGCAGACGATCAGGTGATCGTTGATGTGGATGTGACAGAAGGGCCAACAGGGACCCTGTCTTTTGGGGCAAACTACAACTCAGATGCAGGCCTTGGGCTGTTGGCATCTTACCGGCAAAGCAACTTTCAAGGTCGCGGCCAACGGTTGGATTTCGATATCTCAACAGCGGAATCAAACCGCCGCTTGAGTTTCGCCTTCACCGAACCGCAGCTTTTGGGCCGGCAACTTGCCGGGAGCGTCAACCTCTCCTACGCAACGACCGACAACGAGAACGCACTTTATGACACTGAAAAGCTCCGGTTTAGTCCTGCCATCACATTCCCAGTGAGCGAGCAGGGCCGTCTGCGGCTGTTCTACGCGCTGGAGTATAATGACCTTACAGATGTTTCCAGTTCCGCCAGTCAGATCATCCGGAATGAAGCGGCCGAAGAAGGCGTTTGGACCAATGCCATCGGCTATACCTATAGTTTCGATAACCGACGTTCTGGGCTGAACCCCAACGCAGGCATTGTGCTGCGGTTCGGGCAGGAGTTCGGATTTGGCGACAGCCAGTTTATCAAAACCACCGCCCTTGCCGGCGCAGAGACGAAAATCCTGAACGAAGAGGTTACGCTGCGCGCCACCGTGGAAGGCGGGTTGCTTAGCTATCAGGACGGCTCAAGCCGTGTCACGGATCGCTTTTTTCTGGGCAGCCGTGTGATGCGCGGTTTCACTGCGGGCGGTGTCGGCCCGCGTGATGACGCAACTGACGATGCCTTGGGCGGCAACGCCTTTTCCGTGCTGCGCCTTGAAACCGAATTCCCGCTGGGTCTGCCCAGCGAATACGGCATCAGCGGCGGTGCGTTCATCGACTACGGCTCGGTCTGGGATGTTGGCGAAACATTCGGTGAGGCAGTCATCTATGATGATTTCACGCCGCGTGCAGTGGCTGGCCTTTCGATCTTTTGGACCACTCCCCTTGGGCCATTACGGTTCAACTTTACCGAACCTCTGGAAGTGGAAGATCGGGACGAGACGCGGAGTTTTGACCTGACAATTTCCACGAGCTTTTGATGCTTTGGCTGCGCGCATGTCTTGTTTGGCTTGTGCTGGCGATCCCTGCGGCGGCACAGCAAAGCTCGCCGCAGATCCTGATCATCGACAGCGAGCGGCTGTTCTTCGAAACCCTCTATGGGCGGCGGATCGCGGAAGATTTGGCAAAGCGAACCGCCGAACTCCAGGCCGAAAACGACCGGATCGTGGAAACACTCACGCAGGAAGAGCGTAGCCTCACCCTGCGCCGCCCGGAGATGACGCCGGAAGAATTCCGCGCGGAATCAGAGGCATTTGATGCCAAGGTGCAGGATGTGCGCCGGGTGCGCGATTCTAAGAATGTGGAACTTCAGGTTGCCTCGGCCGAGGCCCGTGCCCGGTTTGAAGAACGCGTTCAGGGGATCGTCGCCAACATTATGCTCGAACGTGGTGCGGCCATGGTCATGGAACAACGCAATGTGGTTCTTTCTGTGCGTGCGGCCAATATCACCGATGATGCAATCGTGCGGATCGACGCTGAATTGGGTAATGGTGACAGGTAGCGCGCGCTTGCCCGTGCTGATCTGCCTTGCTAGTGATGGGATTGAGCGCTGCGTGAAGAAACCTGAATCACCTACCGCTATAGGCGGCCCAAAACCGCAGTAATATCAAGGAGCCGCCCGCGATGACTGAACCTGTCACGACCGCAGATATCCAACTGATCCAGAAAATTCTGCCACATCGTTACCCGTTTCTGCTGGTTGATAAGGTCCATAGCATCAATGGCACGACCTCTGCCGTGGGCATCAAGAATGTCACCATGAACGAACCGCATTTTCAGGGCCATTTCCCCGGCAATCCCATCATGCCCGGCGTGACCATTGTTGAAGCAATGGCGCAAACGACCGCCGTGATGGTGGGCGCGTCATTGGGCCTGACCGAGGGCAATCTTCTGGTCTATTTCATGGCCATTGATGGCTGCAAGTTCCGTCGCAAAGTGGTGCCCGGTGACGTGCTTGAGATGCACGTAGAAACCACGCGCGGCAAACCCGGTGGCAAGGTCTGGCGCTTTAAAGGGACCGCCCTTGTCGAAGGTGAAATGGCTGCCGAAGCAGAATTCACAGCGATGATGGATATGCAAGACTGATGGCGGGTATCCACCCCTCTGCCATCATTGCCGATGGCGCGCAGATCGCTGACAGCTGTACGGTCGGCCCGTTTTGCGTCGTAGGTGCCAGTGTGGTGCTTTCTGAAGGGGTCGAGCTGAAAAGCCACGTGGTGGTAGAGGGCGATACACATGTCGGCCCTGATACGATCATCTTTCCCTTCGCGGTGATTGGCGAAATCCCTCAGGATCTGAAATTCGACGGTGAGTTGACACGGCTGCGCATCGGCGCACGCAATCGCATTCGCGAACATGTCACAATGAACACAGGCACCACACAAGGCGGCGGTGAAACCCGGATCGGCGATGATGGGCTGTTCATGGCAGGCTGCCATATCGCCCATGATGCCCAGATCGGTGACCGCGTGATTGTAGTTAATTCCTCCGCCGTTGCAGGGCACTGCGTGATCGAAGATGACGTGATTATTGGCGGTTTGTCCGGTGTCCACCAATGGGTGCGCATTGGTCAGGGGGCCATCATCGGTGCCGTGACCATGGTGACCAAGGATGTGGTCCCTCATGGTCTGGTACAAGGGCCGCGTGGCGCGTTGGATGGGTTAAACCTTGTGGGGCTCAAGCGCAAAGGCGTGGACCGTGCTGATATCACAGCGATGCGAGCGTCGTTCCAGATGCTGAAAGATGGTGAGGGCACATTTCAGGACCGCGCCCGTCGTCTGGCCGAAGAAAGCGACAGCGCTTACGTCCAGCAGATGGTTGCGTTTATTCTGGGCGAAACCGACCGCAATTTCCTGACGCCGGGCTGATGCTGGCGCTGATTGCAGGCACAGGGGCATTGCCCCCGGCTTTGGTCGCGTGCCTGCCAGCGCGGCCGCTGATCTGCGCTATGGCGGGGTTTGCGCCTGCGCTCACCCCTGATGTGACCTTTCGGATCGAACATCTGGGCAGCTTTTTGGCGAACCTCAAAGCACGTGGCGTGGACGAGGTTTGCATGGCAGGGGCCGTGCGCCGCCCTGACATTGATCAAACAAAGATTGATGCCGCGACTTTGCCGTTGGTGCCCCGCATCGCTAGCGCCATTGCCAAGGGCGACGATGGGGCCTTGCGTGAAATCATCGGGATTTTCGAAGAGGCAGGGTTGGCGGTAAGGGCCGCCCACCAGATTGCACCGGGATTATTGCCGGACGCAGGCGTGCCCACAAAAACCATCATCACCGATCAAACACGCGATGACGCGGCTTTGGCCGAGCAGATCATTGCGCAGATGGGTGCCGCGGATGCAGGGCAGGCCTGTCTGGTGCGCGGTGGGCACGTGCTGGCGCGTGAAGATCAATCCGGGACGGATGCGATGATTGCCAAATTCGCGCCGGTGGATGCCAAACAGGCAGAGCTTTTTAAGGCGCCAAAGCCCACGCAGGATCGCCGTGCTGATCTGCCGGTGATTGGCCCGGATACCGCCCGCAACGCGGCGGCCGCCGGGTTGGCTGGTATCGTGATTGAGGCGGGCGGCGTGATGGTTCTGGACCAGCCCAAGGTGCTGGCAACACTCGATGCGGCGGGGCTCTTTCTTTGGGTGCGGCCTAAGGGGGGCGCATGAAGGTTTTCCTGATTGCGGGCGAGGCCTCTGGCGACAAGCTGGGCGCGGCCTTGATGGCAGGCCTCAAAGAGCTGCGGCCCGATGTACAGTTTGAAGGTGTCGCCGGGCCCCTGATGCAGGCCGAAGGGATGCAAAGCCGCTTTCCCATGGATGAACTCAGCGTCATGGGGCTGGCGGAAATTCTACCGAAGTACCGCGCGCTCAAGGCGCGGATCCGGCAGATGGCCGAAGCGATCATCGCAGCCAAGCCTGACGTGCTGATCACCATCGACAGTCCCGATTTTTGCCTGCGGGTCGCGCGGCTGGTCAAAGCGGCCAGCAGTATTCGCACGGTGCATTATGTGGCGCCCACGGTCTGGGCTTGGCGTCCGGGGCGTGCGGCCAAAATGGCGCATCACATTGACCATGTGCTGGCGCTGTTCCCGTTTGAGCCGCCATTGATGCGGGCGGCAGGCATGGCCTGCGATTTCGTCGGCCACCCAGTGGTGGCAGAGCCTGTGGCCAGCGACGCGGATGCTGCCCGTCTGGGCGAGGGCACGGTCGTGCTGGTGCTGCCCGGAAGCCGCAAAGGCGAAGTATCGCGATTGGCTGATCGCTTTGGCGCGGCTGCAGCACAGATCGCAGCCAAAGTCCCTGACGCCCGATTTGTGATCCCCACAACAAGCGGCGTGCATGATCTGGTGCAAGACCGCGTGGCCCATTGGGCCGTGCCTGTCACAGTGTTGCCGCCCGGCACGCCGGACAAGGGCGCCTGGTTCAAACGGGCCGACGTGGCGCTTGCGGCCTCTGGCACGGTGTCGCTGGAATTGGCGGCGGCCGATACGCCGATGGTGATTGCCTATGATATGGCATGGCTTAGCCGGATCATCATTGGCCGGATGTTGATGGTGGATACAGTCACACTGGTGAACCTTGTCAGCGAAACCCGCACGGTGCCCGAATTTATCGGCAATGATTGTGTCGCAGGGCCAATTGCCGATGCGGTGCTGGATGTACTGGCAAAGCCTGACGCACAGCACGCAGCCATGGCGCTGACGATGGAACGGCTGGGGCAGGGCGGTGAGCCGCCCGGCCTACGTGCGGCGCGCGCGGTTTTGGCGGGTCTTGAACAGGCGACCGTCAAGGATCAGCAGCCCGGCTGCGAGTAGAACAAAGCCCACATAGGCCCGCAGCGGCAGCGTCTCGCCCAGAACCAGTGCGCCCAAGACAATCGCCACAGGTGCAACAAGCAGCGTGCACAGCATCAGATTGCCACTGCCCGCCATAGCCAGCACGCGATAGTAAAGCATATAGGCAATCGCGGTCGCCACGATGGCGTAATAGATGATAGCGGCCCATGTCTGGGGTTGCAGGTCCAGCGTCAGCGGTCCTTCGATCAACCATGCGGCGGGTAGGGTGACCAACGACGCCCCGGTCAGCATGCCTGCTGCGGCGACCTGCGGTGACAGGCCGCTTAGCATCTTGCGCGCCCAAACACCTGCCAGCGCATAGCTGACCGTGCCGCCAATGACCGCCAGTTGCCCCAAAGAGCCTACGTCAAAGTCCTTGAAGGCCGATAGGCCAATCGCCGTTGCAACACCAAAAAACCCGAGGCTCACGCCCAGTGCCTTGCGCGGGGTCAAACGTTCGTCTGCAAAAAACAAGGCTGCGGCGATAACCCCGAAAATGGCCGTAGCAGCGTTGAGGATTGATGTCAGGCCGGTGGAAATATGCAGCTGTCCCCAGGCCATCAGGCTGAAGGGAATGACGTTGTTGAGAAACCCCATAACAAGGAAAGCACCCCAAATACGCGGGTCCGCTGGCACCGGCAGACGGCGTAACAGGATATAGGCCCAAAGGAACAGCATCGCCCAGCCGGTGCGATGCGCGACAGAGCTGAGCGGGCCGATTTCATTGAGCGCGATGCGGATCGACAAGAACGAGCCGCCCCAAATGAAAGAGAGCAACAAAAGCTCTGCCCAGGCGCGCGAAGAGATGGTTTTTTGAACAGGTGCCATGGCTGCGAGTTGATCGATTTGGCGCGGCTGGCGCAACCCGGATCATGCGCATGGACAACGAAAAAGCCCCGCCGGATTGGGCGGGGCTTTGAGGTGATTATTGTGGTGTCCGATTTAGAAGTTGTAGGCAACTTTCATTCCGACAGCGAGCGCCGAGTTGTCTTCGAATTCAGCCCCGATAACTGATGTTGTAGCATCGCCAAGTTTCGCGTAACGCACGCCACCAGAGATTTCGACGCCACTATCCAGTGTATAGGCAGCACCAAGTTGCGCGCTCAGGTAACCGTCAGTCGGTCCAAGGTTGCCGGTGATCTCACCGGTCTCCTTTTCGTATCCGACGCTTAGGGATGCCGACAGTTGATCGTTGATACGACGGCCAACACCAATGTTGTAGGTGATGACATCATCATCATATGCGAGGATATCGCCAGCAAGACTGTCGGACAGTGCAAAGCCATCCCATCCGACCCAGCGCACCGAGCCGAACACAAGCGTATCCGCGGCAACACCAGTCTGGAAATCCAGGTTGACCGACTCTGGCAATGTAGTCGACAAATCGCCAGCGGTACCGTCAAGCTCCAAGTCAACTTCGCTATTGTAGGTCAGCGCGACACGCAGTGCGATGTCCTTGCGCTCATACGCGCCGCCAAGAACAAAACCGAGACCGCTGTCGCTTGAGTAGGTGGAGGTGTAGGCTGCTGGTGCGGTCACATCGTAAACGCCTTCGGCCGTTGTGTGGCGAAGGCCGCCATGGACGCTGAAGTTATCATTGACGGCATAGCGCCCGAGAGCAGTGATCCCAAAGGTTTTCACTTGGGCATTCGAACCCGCCAGCGGATAGCCTGCATCGGTGTCGTCGTAATCGACATCTGCGCCATAAGGCTGATCAATAATCACAGCAAACGATAGCTGATCAGTCGCCTGCGTTTTCAACGCGGCACCAAGCTGCGAGTAGGATGGTGCGATATTGCCGGAACCAACTGCGCCGCCAGCAACTGAGCCGGATAGATCAGGCGTCACCTGCCCAAAGCTAAACTCGACATAATCGCCATCTTCGAAAATTGCACCGATGCCTTGCCCAGAGCGGTCAAGTCCCCCTGCGTTGGCCATGCTGGTCGTGAGCAGCAAAGCCGCCCCTGCTGTTGTGATGTTTTTCATGTCCTCATCCCTGTCATGAATATAATGTGTGCTATCAACCCTAAGGAATGCCTAACCTTTGCGTCAATTCTTGACGCCACGTCACAACCAGGTGAAGGCCGCAGCGTCACAAAATTGCATGGATCGCATCTAAAAGATTGGCCGAGGCGCTGCCCGCTCACAAAGGTGAACGCCGGATTGCGTTTGAGATATTGAGGTAGTTTGCCGCAAAAATCAACGCCGCACCCACAAAGATCCACGGATCAAGAGGTTCGGCGTAAAGCAGCATACCAACCACCGCAATCGTCGGCAGGCGCGCAAAATCGATCGGCATCACGACACTAGCCGGTGCAATCCGTAGCGCGTTGGTCAGGCAAAAATGCGCGAGCAAACCTGCGCAGCCAATCACCACCACCCAAGGCAAGGCCGCCAGCGATGGTATCGCCAGATCGCCATCATATCCCGCACAAATCAGCCCAAAGACAGCCTGCATCGTGGTGAGGTAGAACAGGATCGTTGTAATCGTTTCGGTCCGTGTCAGCATCCGGGTAAAGATTGCCGTGAGCGCAAAAAACACAGCACAGCTGGCCGCCGCAATCAGGCCAAGGCTGATTTCGCTGGGATTGGGCCGTGCGACGATCAGAATCCCGACAAAACCAATGGCCGCACAAAGCAACCCAATCCCGGTAAGCTTTTCTTTGATCAGCAGCGGCGACAGCAGGATCACCCAGATCGGTGTTGTGAACTCCAACGCAAAGACCTGCGCGAGTGGGATCAGCGTGATTGCCAGAAACCACAGGTTTTGCCCTGCAAAATGGCACAGATTACGTGTTGCATGCAGCCCTAATCGGTCGCGGCTGATCTGCCCCAGCGTGCCTGCAGCCCAACCCACAGTGACCACAATCACAATGCCCGTCAGGCTACGAAACAGCATGATCTCGAAGGTATCAAGTTCAAGGCTGACCGCCCGCCCTGCAACTGCCATCAGTGTAAAAGAGGTGATCGCGCCGATCATCCAAAGGCCGGCTTGCAGGGTTGTGCTCATGGGGGCAGTTGTCACTGAAGCGGGCAGTTTTGCAAGGCCCGTTGCGATGTGTTTGTGTAAGGGCAAAGAGGAGGCATGCGGATGCGTTGGATTTTGGCGACGCTTGTTGCCGCAGGTGCGGCGCAGGCGGATGCAGTTGACGATGTAGCGGCGGCGGCGCTGCGCAGTTTTGCGGCGATGCCTGTCGTCAAACATGTCGAAACGATTGCAGGCCGATGCGGCGCGGATATGACGGTGAATGCGCAGGTCGTCTATTGTACAACGCGCAATGAAATCCTGATCACGCCTGCGGCCAGCACACTTCCCCAAGCGCCCTATCTGGTGGCACATGCTTTTGGGCATGCGGTGCAAGTGCGCCACGGTGTTGCCGATTTTGCGCTCTCGCAAATCCGCAATCGCCGCAGTGAAGAACAGATGCTACGTGGGCTCGTTGCCCGGCAGGTGGATTGTATCGCAGGTTTTCTGGTCGCGCGGGCGGGGATACCGCCTGTTTCCTTGCAAGATTGGATGGCAGAGGAACCCTTTGCAGGCACCCATTGGGGCCGTGATCCCCTCCATTTAGGTCCATCCGTAAGCGTCGGCTTGACGGCCCGTGACGCATGGTTCCAGCGCGGGCAGGGTGGTGATCTGGCCCAATGCGCGCCGGGAGAGTTTACGGCTGATCTACTGCTGGATGCTTTGAACGGCTAGTGGTTGTCGCGCGTTGCAAAGACGCTTTCTGTCACGCCCACGAGCGAGGTGAGCAGTTGGCCCTCTGGCGTGCGCAAGGCAAATCCCGCTTTTTCCAGCAGGTCATAGACGGCCTTGTGGTTCTTTGTGACGGTCAGCATCAGTACCCGCAATGTGCGAAGCGTTGTTGTTGCCGCGTGCAGCACCTCAAGTTCTGCACCTTCGGCATCAATGCAAAGCGCATCGACACGCAACCCGTGCTGGGTTGCATAGTGGTCGATGGTGACGGTGTGGACATCGCGCACAGCAACCTCAGCCAAGGCGCTTTTGCGCGACAGACGCGCGCGCATCTGTGCGAAATCAGAGTTCAACGCGCTGTGGAAACCGCCGGCGCGTTCTTCGTAAAAGGGTGCCTTGCCAATGCAGCCGCTGACGGCGGCATTGATATGGGTGGCGTTGGCGCTGGTGCGGATATTGGTGCACAGGAAATCGCGATTTTGCTGTCCGGGTTCAAAGGCATGGACCTGACCATGCCCACCAACCCGTGTCGCCAGAAACTGCGTGGTAAAACCGATGTGCCCGCCGACCTCTAGCACAGTGTCGCCGGCACGTAGCAGGCCCCCAAGATGGTTCAGCACAGCAAGCTGGGGTTGTTTGCGTTGCAGCCAGAGCCGTTTGTGCGTTAGCGTCAAATACTTGAATGGCATGCCCGTCAACGGGTGGGACATGGTGACTGGAAAGTCGCATCCCCTTACGATCGGGCGCGCAAGCGCGCGCAGCACCCGGTTTGATCTCAGCGATGTGCGTAAAGACGGAATGGCAGTTTTTGACAGTGTCGATTGCATAAAAGGTTACTCGTTACTTCGCTGCGTGCAATGTCACACGTTAAGGTTGATAAACCTTTAACGTTCCAGCGGTGCTAAAACAAAATACAACTCTTGAGAAAACGGGTGGTCTATTCCCACTCGATCGTGCCGGGCGGCTTGCTGGTGATATCATAGGTCACACGGTTGATACCGGGTACTTCGTTGATGATCCGCGTCGCTGTCTCGCCTAGAAATTCATGGCTGAAGGGATAGTAGTCCGCGGTCATTCCATCAACGGATGTCACGGCCCGCAACGCGCAGGCGAAATCATAGGTCCGTCCGTCACCCATTACACCCACAGTGCGCACCGGCAGGATAGCGCAGAAGGCCTGCCAGATCTCATCGTACAGCCCGTGCTTGCGAATCTGGTCGATGTAAACCGCGTCGGCCTTGCGCAGAATTTCCAGTTTCTCACGCGTGATCTCTCCCGGACAACGAATGGCCAGACCGGGGCCGGGGAACGGGTGCCGCCCGATAAACGACTTGGGCAGGCCCAGTTCAACACCCAAGGCGCGCACTTCGTCCTTGAACAATTCGCGCAGAGGTTCGACGAGTTTCAGACCCATCTTTTCAGGCAGGCCGCCGACGTTGTGGTGCGACTTAATCGTGACGGAGGGACCGCCGGAAAAGCTCACACTTTCAATCACATCGGGGTAGAGCGTGCCTTGGGCAAGAAAGGCCGCATCTTCGATCTGATCGGCGTATTTCTGGAACACGTCGATAAACAGCTTGCCGATGATCTTGCGTTTGGTTTCAGGGTCGGATTGGCCTTCAAGTTCACCTAAGAACAGCTCTGTTTCATCTGCGTGGATGACTTTCAGGTTCATATGATCGCGGAACATGCCCACAACTTCTTCGGCCTCATTGAGGCGCAGCAAGCCGTGATCGACGAATACGCAGGTCAACTGATCGCCAATGGCTTCGTGCAGCAAGGCTGCGGCGACTGACGAATCAACACCGCCGGAGAGCGCGCAAATCACATGCGCATTGCCCACTTGTTCCTTGATCGCCGCAATCGCCTGCTCACGGTAGGCGCCCATGGTCCAGTCACCGGTGAAACCAGCCAGACGGACAAAGTTTTCATACAGCTTCGCCCCGTTGGGTGTGTGATGCACTTCGGGGTGGAATTGCACAGCATAGAAGTTGCGTGCGACATCGGCTGTGATGGCATAAGGCGCATTGGGCGAGGTGCCGTAAACCGCAAAACCCGGAGCGATTTCAGAGACATGATCGCCGTGGCTCATCCAGACTTGTTCTTTATCCGCAGCGAACCAACCGTCAAGAAGCGACAGCTTGCTTTCAGGTGTGACATAGGCGCGGCCAAATTCAGCGGTGCCTTCGCCGCTGATCACCTTGCCGCCCAATTGGGTCATCATCGTTTGCTGGCCATAGCAGATGCCAAGCACAGGGATGCCCATGTCAAAAAGCGACTGAGGCGCGCGAGGTGATCCTTCACGGGTCACGCTATCCGGCCCACCAGAGAGGATCACCGCCCGTGGGGCGAAATCAGCCAAAAAGGCGTCTGTGACATTCTGATAAGGGTGGATTTCGCAGTAGACGTTTAATTCGCGCAGGCGACGGGCAATAAGCTGCGTCACCTGACTGCCAAAATCGATGATAAGAAGGCGTTCGTGCGTGATGTTTTCCATGGCGCGTCGGTAAACGCAGGCCCGGATTTGTGCAAGGGGGAGGATGCCAAATTGAACCGGGCAAAATTTGCCGAAATGTGATATCTTTGGTGGTATTATAGACGGAGATATTACGATGCAGATATTTGAACACACGCTGGCGCGCGTGGCCGTATGGAATTTGGCAGGGTTTGGCGGCATTGGTAGCGACCGGATGAAACGGCAGGCCGAGGGGCTTGCCTTGCTGGACGCCGAACTGGTGACGTTGGTTGAGGTCAATCCAGTCAGCTATATTGATGCGCTGGCCGCAGAGATTGGCACCTATGGCCTGCACTATGACACAACGATTCTGCCGCAACCGGGTGGGTTGCATATCGGGTTCCTGCACAAAAAAGGTGTTGAAGTGAAAAACGCCACGCTGATCCCCGGATCGCAAGGCGATTATGCCAATGGACGCCGGGCCATTGCGGTTGACGTCAAGATGGGCCGATTTTCGGCGCATGTGCTGGGCGTGCATTTGAAATCGGGGCGCGACAAGGCAGAACAAAGGTTGCGTGATACGCAATGCGTCGCCATCGGCAACTATCTGACGAACCTGCGCAATACCCCCGGTTTCATGCGTAAGACATTGCTGCTGATGGGAGATTTCAACATGATCCCCGGTCAGGACGTCAGCAATTTCCACCATCTGGGGGGTGATGACCTGATGGATTTCGTCTCAAGCTGGGATTTGCAGGATCGGTTCAGCCATATCCTTGATAAGGGTCGGGCCAACTTGTTGGATGGGTTTGCCGTCTCACGGACCTACGCGACCGACTATGTGCGCGGCTCGCTCCGCCTGTTTCCGATGCATTGGACGATGGATATGGGCCGGGAGCGATTTAAGGATGAAGTGTCCGACCACCTGCCATTTGTCGCGAGTTTCCGTGTGTTCTGAGCGCACATGTCGGTTTTCCCCCTGAGGGGCCGCAAAATCGGCAGGGTTGGGCGGTGGCACATTGTATCACATGCGCAACTGCTACCTCTGACGGGAGAACCGAAATGTCTGATGCACCTGCAAAAACCACACGTCGTGGTCGTGGCGGAGGTGGCGCCGCGCGCCGGGCAGAGCGGACAGCAGTCAGTGTTGAAACCGCCAAGTATATTCAGCGGAATGTGCCCAACTACGAAGTGCTGACCGAAGAGGCACTGGACGTGATCGAAGCGAATGCCGAGACCGTTTTGGCCGAGATCGGCGTGAACTTTGTTGATAACCCCAAAGCACTGGCCCGCTGGAAAGAAGCCGGTGCCGAAATTGACGGCGAGCGCGTGCGGATCCCGCGTGGTCTGGCGCGAAAGCTATGTGCCCTGGCTCCTTCCGAATACACCCAGCATGCCCGGAACCCTGAACGCAGCGTTGTCGTTGGCGGCAAGAACCTTGTGCTGGCCCCGGTCTATGGCCCGCCATTCGTGCGTGATGCGGAAGGCGGCCGCCGCTATGCGACCATGGCGGATTTCGAGAAATTCGTGAAGCTGGGCTATATGTCGAAATGGCTGCACCACTCCGGCGGGACAGTTTGCGAACCGACAGACGTGCCGGTCAACAAGCGCCACCTTGATATGCTGCTTACGCATATGGTCTATAGCGATAAGCCTTTCATGGGCTCCGTGACCGAACCCAGCCGCGCCCAAGATAGCCTTGAGATGTGCGAAATCCTGTTTGGCAAGGAATTCGTGCAAGACAACACGGTGATGACCTCGCTCATCAACATCAACTCGCCCCTGACATTCGACAGCATCATGATGGGCGCGCTAGAGATTTTTGCGAAAAACAATCAGGCCTCGATCATCAGCCCGTTTATTGTGGGTGGGGCAATGGCGCCGGTCTCTGTCGCTGGCACGCTGACGCAGGTGCTTGCTGAAGTGCTGGCAGGCGTGGCTTACAGCCAGATTATCCGCCCCGGATCGCCTGTGGTGATGGGCACATTTGTGACCTCAATCGATATGAACTCCGGCGCGCCGACGTTTGGCACGCCTGAGGCATCGCACATCACATATGGGGCAGGGCAGTTGGCCCGCCGTCTGGGTCTGCCTTATCGTTCTGCTGGGTCTTTCTGCGGGTCGAAATTGCCGGATGCGCAGGCCGCCTATGAGACTGCGAACTCATTGAATATGGGCCTGTTGGCGGGTGTGAACTTTATGTTGCACAGCTGTGGCTGGCTTGAGGGTGGGCTTGTCGCATCATTTGAAAAATTCGTCATGGACGCCGATATGCTGGGAACGCTGCACCACTTTGCCCAAGGTGTAGACATGTCCGAGAACGGACAAGCGATGGGCGCGATTGCAGAGGTTGGCCCCGGCGGCCACTATCTTGGGTGCGAGCACACGCAGGCGAACTTTAAGACGGCCTTTTGGCGGTCCGATCTGTTCGACTACAAACCCTTTGAGACATGGGACGAAGAAGGCGCGCGCGATACGCAGACCTTGGCAACGGCACGCGTTGCCAAGCTGCTGGACACCTATCAGCAGCCCATGCTCGACCCAGCGATCGAATCCCAGCTACGTGCTTATGTGGCCGAAAAGAAGGCCAGCATGCCGGACGCCTTTACCTAGTGTCAGAACCCTAGGGTCAGGGCCCTAGGCAATATAGGGGGTGGTGGCGCGCATCAGTTGCGCCTCACCCAGAATGGCAATCAATGTGTCGACATGCCGGGCAGGGCTATAGCCGCCGGAATGGGTCACGCGTTGCCCGTCAAGCTCTGCTTCCAGCTCAAGCAACTGCATGATCGCCTGACCATGCCGGGGCAGTCGTTCGCCCTTTAACAGCCGTGGCAGATGCACATTGCGGCGGTAGTCATCAACACCAAAGCGGGCCGCACGGGCGAGCAGGGGTGGGCGCTTGAGTGTGGCGATCCGTGTTTGAATATCCAGCATCTGTCTATTTCTCCTTACAGCATTTGAAGTCACCTTTAGCTTACACAACTCAAGCGGGTGTTGCGGATTTCGCGGCACCTCAGAACGCTCCGGTTACAATTGTTTATGTTTTATAAATAATGGTTGATGAGCCGGTACTCACGTTAACCAATCAGTAACCATACACGCTCAGGTAGTATTGGCGCCGTGCGGTTTCTGGGGGTGGGGAAGCCGGGATCGTGTTGATGAAAATGGGCGAAAGGATGCAAAATATGACAATAGCGATTGGGTCCTCTTCACAGCCGCATTTTCCACAGTGGGTGCCGGATGCAGCCCGGAATTATCTTGTTCACACAGAATCTGGCCTGTCGATCCGTGCGCTGGCGCGCGCCAGCGACTGCCATCCATCAACAGTTCTTCGGCAGGTTCGCCGGTTGGAGGGACGTCGTGATGATCCGCTAATTGACGCGGCATTACGGGCGCTCTCTGCGCAGCATGTTGCGCATTTTGTAGCCAAAAAAAGGGAAACGAAGACGATGAATTTGGAGTGCTTAAAAAGTGAGCCAGCACGGCCAGCAGGCCTGACACAGGCCCGTATTGATCGGGAAGCAAAACGTATTTTGCGCCGCCTTTGCGAGCAGGGCGCGGTCTTGGCCGTCGCCCGCGAGATGGAGACAGCCGTTGTTGTGCGCATGTCGCCCGAAGGCGAGCAGGTTCGCACAGCAGTGGTGGAGCGTGAGATCGCACAGGCCATGGCACTCAAGGACTGGATCACCTGCCCGGATCCCGACGGGCGCATCGCGCGCTATTTCATCACTAATCCGGGCCGTGCCGCACTGCGCCGCCTGACTGCCGAAGATGATAATCGCGCCAGCGGTTTTGCCGAAAGGCACACCGATCCCGAAAGTGATGCGGCCTGGGATATTGCCGCCATCGAAGGCACGACACGCCCCCAGCATCGCCATTTTGCCACCGAAAGCCCCTTGATCGGGCTGGCCCGCCGCAAGGATCGCGACGGCAAACCGTTTCTTGCCCGTGATCTGGTGGCCGTCGGCGAGCGCTTGCGCGAGGACTTTGAACTGGTCGAGGTGGGTATCGGTGGTCCGGCCACGTGGGAAAACCTGATGGACGATGACACACCTCTGGCCATCGCCACTGGGCCCAAGGGGGCGCTGGCTGCTTACAACCGCATTAATGCTGCCTTGGCAGATCTTGGCCCCGGTCTGGGGGATGTGGTGTTGCGATGTTGTTGCTTTCTGGAAGGATTGGAACAAACCGAAAAGCAGATGGGTTGGTCGGCGCGCTCGGGCAAAATCGTGCTGCGCATCGCGCTGCAACGGCTGCAACGGCACTACGAAGAAACCCACGGGCGTTATGGTCCGATGATCGGCTAGCTAGCTTTGCCATGCATCAAAAGCAGCCCCGCCATGTTGTGTACTCTGTCTCATGGACATCATGAGGGGCCGACGCTAGGTAAGTGTTAGCAATGACGGAGCCTTGCATGTCCACACGTGACCTGAAAATCCCGGCACAGCGCCATCCGGAAAAGCAACGCCGCCCGGATGCCGCCCAGCCTAAAAAGCCGAACTGGATCAGGGTCAAAGCCCCAACGTCGGACGGCTATAAGCAAACGCGCGACATCATGCGCGAGCACAAGCTGGTTACGGTGTGTGAAGAGGCGGGCTGCCCCAACGTGGGGGAATGCTGGTCGCAAGGCCACGCCACGATGATGATCATGGGCGAGGTCTGCACGCGGGCCTGTACGTTCTGTAATATCGCAACAGGCAAACCGCCCGAGGCTTTGGATGTGTTCGAGCCGGGGCGTGTTGCCGACGCGGTCAAGAAATTGGGACTGAACCACGTTGTTATCACCTCGGTGGACCGGGATGATGTCGAGGATGGCGGTGCCGAGCATTTTGCGCAGACTATCCGCGCGGTGCGGCGCCAATCGCCCGGCACCACCATTGAAATTCTCACACCTGACTTTATTCGATGTGATCCCAGTGTGTTAGAGGTCGTTGTTGAAGCCCGCCCCGATGTCTTCAACCACAACCTCGAAACCGTGCCTGGCCTTTATCCGCAGGTTCGCCCCGGCGCGCGCTATTTCCATTCCTTGCGCCTGTTGCAGCGCGTTAAAGAGCTTGACCCGACTATGTTCACCAAGTCGGGCATTATGGTTGGTCTGGGCGAGGACAAACAGGCCGTTACGCAAGTGATGGAAGATATGCGCGCGGCCGACATCGATTTTCTGACGATTGGCCAGTACCTGCAGCCTACACCAAAGCACCACAAGGTGGATCGGTTTGTGACGCCAGAGGAATTCGCTGCTTACGAAAAGGCAGCCTTTGGCAAAGGGTTCCTGATGGTGTCGGCGACGCCGCTGACGCGGTCATCCTATCACGCAGGCGATGATTTCGCGCGATTGCGGGATGCGCGGAACAAAAAGCTGGGGCGGGGCTAGCCCAACAGCACGTGGAGATCGGGGACGGGCAGTATTTGTTGCCGTGGCTCAGTCTTGATTTGACGCCGATGCCGGTTGCCACTGCAGTTCGTCAGCCCATTTGCTAGGGTCCTAGCCCTACAAAGGCTATCACGTGAAGTGGCCCATTTCACGAACACATGGGTATTCAGACAGGCGCTTTTCTGATTTTCTGTCGAATAGATTTAAAAATAAATATTTGATGGAGGTGATTTATGAACTTCATTCTTGAAAAATCCACGGATGTATTCCGGCTTGTTCTGGCAGTGGGGTTACTTTGCTGTGTGATCCTCGTTGTGATCGAGGTGGTCTATGCACAGGGCGCCGATGCGTCGGCAATTGCACTAATGAATACCCGATTGACTCCGGTGCTCCTGTTAACGGGGGTGATCATCACCGCGTTTTTGGTTGTGCGGATTGAAAATGCACTGGCAATCAGCATCTCGGTTCTGATTATCGGGACGGTTGTTGCTGGCGATCGGTTTCTGCTTAGCATTACCGCGCTTCTTACGGATAATGGTGGTGAGGCAGGAACTTTTGTGCGTGATATCTATGCGTCGCAGCCAAATGGGCAATTCACGTCACTCAGTGATCCTGGAAACCTGGAAACCTTTGCCGCTGAAATCGTCCGCGCGATCGAGGAAACGCAAAGCAAGGAACTCGGGGAAGATGCGGCTGTCGGTGTTGTGCAAGAGTATATTTCGCGCGCAAGGGTATCGCAGCTTGCGTCGGATGTGACAAGTAACGGAGCGCAGCAACCGATGTTGGTACTGCTGCGGCCAACCGACGATGCGGCGGCATTCTTTCAGCTTAACCAGGCAAATGGCGTCTTGCGCGATCAGATGCTTTATCTGCGGCAAAACGGTTTGGTCTCATTTTCACTGTTGGATTACAGCGATGCAGCCCTCACGGAAATTGGTCTTGAAGTAGCAACCGCACTCAATCGCCCTTTCGAAGTCATTGAGACGCCAATTGTCGTGGAAGACCCGATGATAGAAGATTTTTTTGACACGATTGATCCAGACAACCTGGAAACCATTGCCCTCGGCACACAGGAAGTTGCAGTGCCGTTAGAATGGACCGATCAAGCAGGGTGGTTCATTGCGCTGGACGTATCCGAGCGAGACATTTTTGTTTTCGAAACAACGGACCCGGGTCCAGCCGATCTCGACACCATTCTTACGTTGTTCACGAACGAGGGTGAGGTTTTGGACATCAATGACGACGATGGAACAAACGCCTTGTCACGCGTCACTGCCGAGCTTGATGTGGGGCGTTATGTCCTCAATGTGCGCGAATTTGGCGGGGGCGGCGGGCGTGTATCTGTACGAATGCGCAACTAGGGTCAAAGCACCGCGACGCGTTGTCACCTACGATTTGTCCGGTTCCTCAAACCGTACCTTGCCGATGAACGGCAGGTTCCGGTTGCGTTGCGCAAAATCGATGCCGTAGCCGACAACAAATTCATCGGGGATTTCAAAGCCGGTCCAGCTGGCCTTGAGATCCACCTCGCGCCGCGCAGGTTTATCCAGCAATGCGATGGTCTTGAGCCGGGCTGGTTTACGCGACATCAGGTATTTCGTCACATGGGCCAGCGTGTGCCCAGTATCAACGATATCTTCGACCACCAGCACGTCACGGCCTTCAATCTGGCCACGCAAATCCTTGAGAATGCGTACTTCCCGGCTGCTTTCCATGCCATCGCCATAGGATGAGGCTTCGAGAAAATCGACCTCGACAGGCAAGTCCAGTTCGCGCACTAGATCGGCGATAAATACAAACGACCCGCGCAACAGCCCCACAACAACTAGCTTGTCGGTTGTCTTGAACTCTTTGCGGATTTCGCGGGCGAGGTCTTCAATCCTTGCAGCAATCGCTTTGGCACTGATCATTTCGTCAATCACGTAATTTTGGTGCGGCATAGGGGCCTCAATCTGGGGAAATGGGTTGATTTTCGTGCCCAAGAATACGACATCCAGTGCCGAAGTCACCCGCGAAAGACCCCGCATGCCAAGTCATTCTGAAACGAAATTCCTGCCCTATACCGCGCGGCAGATGTATGACCTTGTGGCAGATGTGGGCAGCTATCCCAAGTTTCTGCCCTGGACGGCGGCGGCGCGCGTGCGCAGCGTTACCGAAAAGGACGATCACGATGTGATGTTGGCCGATCTGGTAATATCGTTCAAAGTCTTCCGCGAGAAGTTTGGCAGTCGGGTCACCCTGTGGCCTGAGGCGTTGAAAATCGACACCGAATACCTGGACGGCCCTGTGCGGCATCTGGAAAGCCAGTGGAGCTTTCGAGACGTTGAAGGCGGCTGTGAAGTGTCTTTTGCTGTTGATTTTGAATTCAAGAGCCGCCTGCTGCAAGGTGCGGCGGGCATGTTCTTTAACGAAGCGATGCAGCGTGTGGTGCGGTCGTTTGAACGGCGCGCAGTAGAGCTTTACGACTGATCTACAAATGCCTGCAATTTTGTCTGGCTGTGTGTGTCGAGGTGGCTTCCGCGCGACGCATCATCTGAACGGCGGGTACAATCAGCCCTGACATACAAACGCCCGTGTCGTTTCCGATACGGGCGTTTGTGATCTGCTTAGAAGGGCTTTAGCTGTTGAACTCGTAAGCCCGTTCGCCATGCACTGATAGGTCCAGCCCGTTCACTTCGGTCTCATGATCCACACGCAGCGGGGTGATCGCCTTGCAGATATAGATCAGCGCGATTGTCACCACAGCTGTGTAGCCGCCCACAATCACAAGGCCGCCCAATTGTGCCGCCCATGCGCCGGCACCAAAGACCGCAATCATGATGGTCCCAAAGATCCCGCCAACTCCGTGAACGGCAAAGACGTCCAACGTGTCGTCGATCTTTACCTTGTTGCGGATCATATTCACCGCTTCCTGGCACAGGATACCGGCCACGCCGCCAATGATCAGCGCCTCAACCGGCCCGACAAAGCCCGACGCAGGGGTGATAGACGCAAGACCTGCGATTGTGCCTGTCACCATGCCAACCAAGGAGGCTTTGCCGAACTTGATCCGTTCCCACAACGCCCATGTGAGGGACGCCGCCGCGGCCGAGATATGTGTCACTGTCAGCGCCATTGCGGCACCGCCATCAGCGGCCAATTGGGACCCACCGTTGAACCCAAACCAGCCAACCCAAAGCATCGCAGCCCCGATCATGACCATGCCGGGGTTATGTGGTGGCTTGGACGGGTCCCGCCGTGCGCCCAGAAAGACTGCAAGGATCAGGGCCGCCAGACCTGCGGTTTCATGCACTACGATGCCGCCTGCAAAGTCACGTACGCCGACATCACCAAAGATGCCGCCATCCGCCAGCATGCCGCCACCCCAAATCCAATGCACAACAGGCGCGTAGCACAGCAGCATCCACAGAGCGGAGAACAGCAGCACAAAGCCAAAGCCGATCCGTTCCACATAGGCGCCGACGATCAGCGCTGGGGTGATGATTGCGAATGTCATCTGAAAGGCAAAGAACAGGACCTCGGGCAGGGTGCCCGACAGAGTGTCAGCGGTGATACCGGACAAGAACATCTTGTCCAACCCGCCCCAGTAGCCGCTGGTCCCAGAGCCAAATGCGATGGAATAGCCGAAGGCGAACCAAAGAATGCTCATCAAACAGGCAATGGCATAGCAGTGCATAAACACGCTTAACACATTGCGCGCCCGCACCAGCCCGCCGTAAAACAGTGCCAGCCCCGGCAGTGTCATGAATAAAACAAGCGCCGTGGCCACGATGATCCACGCTGTATCCGCTCCGTTCATTGTCCTCTCCTTTAGGTCTTTTTGTTGGAGGGGGTTAGGGCGGAATTGCGCTGCTTGTTAAATGTGCGACGCGCCGTGACATGGCTTAAAACAGGGGCTATTTGTGAAGTGATGAAGAATTAGGCGGAATGGGTGGCGGGCGATTACGTTTTGTGCGCAATTGAATCGACAGCATATCCGAACAGGGCCAGCCCATGAACCCGTGCCGCTGCCCGTACTGCATCCCGGCCCAGCGCCCCAAACTCAACCGTTTCGGTGGTTACACCCTTGGGGCTGGCCAGCCCGAAACACACACGCCCTTCGGGTTTGTGTTCTGATCCGCCCGGTCCAGCGATACCTGTGATCGCAACGGCGATATCGGCGTCTGAATGCGCGCGCGTGCCGGTTGCCATTTCAGCGGCGACCTCTTCGGACACTGCGCCATGCGCATCCAACGTTGCTTGTGCGACGCCCAGCATCTGCATCTTGGCAGCATTGGTATAGGTCACAAACCCCCGATCAAAGATCGCTGAACTGCCGGGGATATCGGTGATTGCCGCACTCAACATCCCGCCCGTGCAGCTTTCGGCGGTGGCCAGTAGTACACCTTTGGCCTTGGCGGCCTGCAGCAGGTCGGCGGCGGTCATATCAAAACGATATGATAAAGTGCTGCCAATGCAATCACGCCAATGGCGGCAAAGATCCCCGCAATCACATCGTCCAGCATCACACCTGTGGGCCCATGCATTCGGTCCGCCCAACCCACTGGGCCCCATTTGGTGATGTCAAACAGTCGAAACAGCGCAAAGGCCGCGATCCAGCCGGGCCAGAGGGCAAGGATATCCGCGTCTTGTCGCGCCGCGCCAAAGGCAAGTGGCAGCAAGGCGATCCATTGGCCACAGACTTCGTCAATCACGATCTCGGATGGGTCGTGGTTGTCCTTGCCCTTGGTCTCGATCCCTGTGGCCCAGACGCCCAGCGCATAAGACAGCACAACGCCCGCGAGCAGGCCCCAAGGGCCGAACAGCATATAGATCGCCCATCCAGCGGGCAGGGCGGCCAGCGACCCCCATGTGCCGGGGGCCGGGCGGATGTGGCCGACATAAAAGAAGGTGGCGATCAGATGTGTCATGGTTTGACCAATGTGACTGTGGCGAGGGCGGCAATGCCTTCCTCGCGTCCGGCAAAACCCAGTTTTTCCGACGTTGTGGCCTTCACACTGATCCGGTCACTTTCCAGCCCCATATAGGCCCCCATCACGGCTTTCATCGCATCCTGATGTGGGCCGATTTTGGGGTGTTCGCAGACCATGGTGCAATCGACATTACTGATGCCGAACCCGTCCGCTGCGGCCAAAGCCACAGCATGTTCCAGAAAGATATGGCTCGCGGCCCCTTTCCATTGGGGGTCGGAAGGCGGGAAATGCTGGCCGATATCACCTTTGCCCAGCGCGCCATAAATCGCGTCCGTGACCGCATGCATGCCCACATCGGCATCGGAATGACCTTGCAGGCTGCGGGTGTGCGGGATTTGCACGCCGCAAAGCCAGACATGATCACCCGGCCCAAAGCGGTGAACGTCAAAGCCATTGCCACAGCGAATATCCATTTCGGACCTCATCAGTTTCGCCGCCCGTGCGAAATCGGCGGGCGTGGTAATTTTGATGTTGTCTTCATCGCCCGGCACGATGGCAACGTCCAGCCCTGCTGCACGGGCGACGGCGACATCGTCGGTTTCTTGCCCGGTGCTTGCGGCATGCGCGGCCAAAAGCGGGGCAAGGCGAAACCCCTGCGGGGTCTGCGCACGGTATAGCCCATCGCGGTCTTGCACAGCGTCCACCAAACCCTGCCCACCACGCCAAAGCGTGTCCGTCACGGCGACCGCAGGGGCTGCACCTTGGTGATTGTTCAGCGCCGCCAGAACCCGGTCGATGACCTGTGCCGTCACCAACGGGCGGGCGGCGTCGTGGATCAGGACTTGGGTGGTTGTATCATCCAGCGCTTTCAAACCGGCCTGCACCGATGCGGCACGCGTGGCACCACCGGTTACAATAGTGGCCTGCGGTGCGCGCGGCCAATGGTCGGTTTCTACATCATCGGGATGCAGCACCAGCACCAGCTGTGCGATTGCCGGATGGGCCGCGAAACAGGCCATTGCGTGGGCCGCAACGGGCCGCCCGCCAAGCGATTGCCATTGCTTTGGCAGATCACCCCCGGCGCGGGTGCCGCGCCCTGCGGCGACGATGATGGCGGCTGTTGTCATGGGGTATCCATTGGTTTGCATCACAGGTTTAGGCCGCGGCGGTTGCTGACGCAATTCGACAATTCACCGCGCAGAATGCACAAAAAATAGGCACATGCCACTAAAGCAGGACAAATTGAGCCTCGTTTCGTTGTGCCAAGGGCCAATCCACCCTATTCCAGCAGCAACGCATAACCTTTGAACGAATGATGGTTCCTTTGGCAAACCTCGATTCCTTGTCTCTGAATGATGTGGCGCTTGCGCCGCCGGTCGCACTTGCACCTTTGGCAGGCATCACCGATTTGCCGTTTCGCCAGTTGGTGGCCTCTTTCGGGGCCGGCTGGGTAGTGAGCGAGATGGTCGCCAGTCAGGAAATGGTGCAGGCCAAACCGGGTGTGCGCGAGCGGGCAGAGCTTGGGTATGATCAGGCGGGCACTGCGGTGCAAATCGCCGGGCGTGACGCCTATTGGATGGCAGAGGCCGCCCGCATGGTCGCGGGCAATGGTGCCGCTTTCATCGATATCAACATGGGGTGCCCCGCCAAGAAGGTCACAAACGGCTATTCCGGTTCTGCCTTGCTGCGCACGCCTGATCACGCGCTTAGCCTGATCGAGGCGGTGGTGAATGCCGTGGATGTTCCTGTGACGTTGAAAACCCGGTTGGGCTGGGATGATGACAGCCTCAATGCCGCCGATGTCGCCCGGCGGGCAGAGGGGGCGGGCATCAAGCTGGTCACGATCCACGGGCGCACCCGCTGTCAGTTCTACAAAGGGAATGCGGATTGGACGGCGATCCGTCAGATCAAGGATGCGGTGTCGATCCCGGTGATTGCCAATGGTGATATTGTTGACGCCGGTACGGCGCGAGAGGCGCTGCGTCTTTCAGGCGCTGACGGCGTTATGATCGGGCGCGGCGCGCAAGGGCGGCCTTGGTTGCTCGCACAAGTGGCCGCAGAGCTTTACGGGCTGCCCGCACCACAACTCCCGCAAGGTGACGCGCTGACACAGATGATCTGCACCCACTACGAGGCGATGCTGTCGTTCTACGGGGCTGAGATGGGCCGCAAAGTCTCTCGCAAGCATCTGGGCTGGTATATGGATGATGCCCGCACAGAGCCAGCCTTGCGCAAGGCGATCCTGACCCATGCTGATCCTAGGGATGTGTTGCGCGATTTGCCCGACGCCATGGCAATGCAGGTGGCGGCATGATCCTCGAGGCGCGTCTTTGGGCATCGCTGCCGGTGCCGTCACTGATGCTGGACGGGCAGGATGTCATCACGATGAGCAACCCTGCGGCGGAAAACTTCCTCAACATGTCAGCCAAGGCGTTGGAAGGGCAACGGTTGTGGGAAAAGGTGATGATTGATGCACCACTCGAAGGGCCGTTTCAGCGCGCGCGCATCAACCGCACATCGCTGTTCGTCAATGATGTCGATGTGGGCAGCGGTGAGCGCGCGCCGATGCTGTGCAACATCCAGTTCGCGCCATTACAGGGCAGTGAAGACACAATGATCGTGATGATCAGCCCGCGCGAGATTGCCAGCCGGATCAACCAGAACCACTCTACCGGTAAGGCCGCGAAATCTGCCATTGGCATGGCCGAAATGCTGGCCCATGAGATCAAGAACCCGCTTGCGGGTATCACCGGCGCGGCCCAGCTTCTTTCAATGGGGTTGACGCCGGAAGATCAGGAAATGACGGATCTGATTGTTGCCGAAAGCCGCCGCATTGTGAAACTGCTCGAGCAGGTCGAACAGTTTGGCAACCTGCGCCCGCCCGAACTGAAACCAGTGAACATCCACGATGTGTTGGACCGCGCGCGGCAATCAGCCGCCGTAGGGTTTGGTGCACATATGCTCTTTGTGGAACAATACGACCCGTCATTGCCGCAGACGATGGCGGACGCTGATCAGCTTTTGCAGGTGTTCCTGAACTTGCTCAAGAATGCCTCGGAGGCTTGCAAGGACGCGGGCACGCTGCGCTTGCGCACCTTCTATGACACCTCGCTGCGTGTGCGCCGGTCTGACGGCACGCAGGCCAGATTGCCCTTGCAGGTCGAGATTATCGACGATGGACCGGGCCTGCCGCGCGAGATTGCTGATGATATTTTCGAGCCCTTCGTGTCAGGCCGCGAAAATGGCACCGGGCTGGGGCTGGCGTTGGTGTCCAAACTAATCGGCGATGCTGGCGGCTGGATCTCTGTCGAGAGCGTGCCGGGGCGCACGGTGTTCCGTGTTTCACTGCCCGTAGCCCCCAATGACAACGCATTAGGAGAAACGTAATGGACGGGACAGTTCTTGTTGCTGATGACGACCGGACGATCCGAACGGTGCTTACGCAGGCGCTGACCCGCGCGGGCTGCAAGGTGCATGCCACGTCGTCGCTGGTCACGCTGATGCGCTGGGTGGACGAAGGTAAGGGCGATCTGGTGATCTCGGATGTGGTTATGCCCGATGGCAACGGGTTGGACCAACTGCCCAAGATTGCAGATGCGCGCCCCGGCTTGCCCGTCATCGTCATTTCGGCGCAGAACACGATCATGACGGCCATTCAGGCGGCAGAGGCGGACGCCTATGACTATCTGCCCAAACCGTTTGATCTGCCTGATCTGATGAAACGCGCCGCCCGCGCGTTAGAGGTCAAACGCCGTGCGCCCGTCACCCGCAACCCTGATATTGCCGCGACCGAGCAGGGCGGTGATCTGCCACTTGTGGGTCGCACGGCAGTGATGCAAGAACTTTACCGTCTTGTGGCGCGGGTCATGAATACGCAATTACCGGTGCTGATCACCGGCGAAAGCGGGACAGGAAAATCCCTGATTGCGCGCGCCGTGCATGATTTCTCGGACCGGCGCAGCCTGCCGTTTGTTGTGGTGTCGGCCTCTGATCTGGAAGGGATGGATGGTCCGTCAACCGTGCTGAACCGGGCCATGGGCGGGTCTATCCTGTTTGATGAAGTCAGCGACCTGTCAGAGCCCGCGCAAGCGCGCATTGTGCGGATGCTGGACAGTTTGGGCGACAATGCGCCACGGATCATGGCGACGTCTCAGTCCGATCTCATGGTGCGGATGGAAGACGGGCACTTCCGCGAGGATCTGTTTTATCGTTTGGGTGGTGTCACGGTTGCCGTGCCGTCCTTGCGAGAACGCGTCGATGATATCCCGCTGCTGGCCGACCATTTTCTGGCCCGCGCAGAACGGGACGGCGGGCCGGTCCGGCGCTTTGGCGACGCGGCCATTGATCTTGTGCGCGCCTATAGCTGGCCGGGCAATGTGCGGCAGTTAGAGAACGCTGTGCGTCGTCTGGTCTTTACCGCCGCCGAAGAAGAAATCACGCGTGGCGAGGTTGAGATGGTGTTGGGCAATCAGCCAGCCATTGAGCCGCTGCGGTCAGGTGGCGAAGGCGAAAAACTGAGCGCCAGTGTCGCAAAGCATCTGCGTCGGTACTTTGATCTGCATGGGGGGGTGTTGCCGCCACCGGGGCTCTACAATCGGATTCTCAAAGAAGTTGAAGGGCCATTGATCGAAATTGCCCTCGATTCAACAGGTGGAAATCAGGCCAAATGTGCTGATTTACTTGGGATAAACCGCAATACACTGCGCAAGAAGATCACCGATCTCGATATCCGCGTGACTCGCCGCCGCAAGTTGATGTAAAACCGCAACATAACCGTGGCCTTGGCGCGTCAGCGTCACTGAAAGGTCACATATCAACAGCGGCATCGTGAGGGCGACCTCACCACAGTATTGGGCTCTGCACGTGCAGCGAACCCTTCCAGGACTGAACTTTTCGCGGCTGAACCGGTGGTTCCGTCAGCGGCAGGTTCAAAGTGCGCTCACAACGGGGCTTGTGATTGCGGCGCCAATTTTGGCGGCGCTGACCTATTTTGTTGTTGGTCCTTACGAACAAAGTGCGGCGTCCAACGCGCTGCGGCTCGTGCTGCTGCTTGACCTGATTTATGTGCTGGTCGTGGCGGCGCTGGTGTTGCGGCAGGTCGCGCGGATGGTGGCGGCACGGCGCGCACGTTCGGCGGGTTCGCAACTTGCGGTGCGCTTGACCGGGGTTTTTGCGATCACGGCATTGGTGCCCATCGTGCTGGTTGCTGTGTTTTCGGTTGTCCTGATTTCCATTGCGCTGGAGGGGTTGTTTTCAGAGCCTGTTGGCAACGTGCTGCGCACCTCTCTGACGACAGCACAGGCCTATGAGGAAGAGCACCGCAAAGAGCTGACCCGCGACGGGCAGGGCCTGGCGGCCTATCTGGACCGCGAGCGGCAGGGCAATCTGTTCATGGATGATGGCGAGGTGCGGCGCGCTTTGGGCGAAGTGCAAGCGCAGATTGAACGCGGCCTGACAGAGGCCTTTGTCATCGACGGTCTGGGTAATATCACGGCACGCGGTGCGCGGTCTTATGAGTTCGGCTACGAGCGCCCCGATGCCACAGATTTTCTGCTGGCCGAGAACAACGGGTTGGCGATCATTGAGGATCTGGAGAGCAACGAATTCCGTGCGCTGATCCCGCTAAGTGCCTTTCGCGACCGTTATCTATACGTGACCCGCGCGGTGGATGGCACGGTCTTGTCCTTGCTGGATGACACCACCGAAACGGTCGAGCAATACGAAGAACTGGCCAATGAACGGGGGCAACTCCTGTTCCAGTTTGGCCTGCTTTATCTGGGCTTTGCCGTGATCCTGATCCTTGGTGCAATCTGGGGTGGTCTGTGGTTTGCCGAACGGTTGTCGCGGCCCGTCGGCCGTCTGGTGTCTGCGTCACAGCGGGTGGGCTCGGGCGATCTGGATGTACGTGTGATCGAAGACGATGGCGAAGATGAGATTTCGCAATTGGGCCATTACTTCAACCAGATGACCAGCCGGCTCAAGTTCCAGCGCGATGAGCTGCTTGAGACCAACCACGCAACAGAGCGGCGGCGGCGGCTGTTCGATTCCGTGCTCAGCTCGGTCACCTCGGGCGTTGTGGGGTTGGACCCGCACGGGCGCGTGACATTCGTGAACCCCTCAGCGCAACGTCTGCTGTCGGTGTCGGACCGGTCCGAAGCAACAGCGCTTTCTGTTGCAGTGCCAGAGTTTTCGGACCTTTTCGCGCGGGTGCGTGCCACGGATAAGGAAAGTGTGCAGGATCAGATCAATCTGGTGCGCAAAGGCCAACAAGAGAGCCTGCTGGTGCGCATGTCGCAGCGCCGCAATGATGATGGCACGCTTGAAGGCTATGTTGTGGCCTTTGACGATGTGACCGATCTGGTCAGCGCGCAGCGTATGGCGGCCTGGGGTGATGTGGCGCGTCGCATCGCGCATGAGATCAAGAACCCACTGACGCCTATTCAACTGTCTGCCGAACGGATCAAGCGTAAGTTCCACAATCAGGTTGGCATGGACGCTGACAAGCTGGAACAGATGACTGATGTGATTGTCAGGCAAACCAATGACTTGCGGCGCATTGTTGATGAATTTTCCAAATTTGCCCGGATGCCAGAACCTGAACTGGCGCTGAACGATCTGACGCAGCTGATCCACGATTCCCTGTCGCTGCAGATGGCGGGGCAACCGGACGTGTTCTTTGCGGCCAGCATCCCAGACGAGCCGGTTTTGATCGATATGGACGACACGATGATCGGTCAGGCGCTAACCAATCTGCTCAAGAACGCAGGCGAGGCGACCGAGACTTACATAGAAAAACATGGCGCCGAAGGTTACCGCCGGGAAATCCAGTTGCGGATGATCCGTGAACCGGGTCAGGTGGTGATCAAGATCTCGGACAATGGCATTGGCCTGCCAGAAAACCGCTCGCGACTGTTTGAGCCTTATGTCTCAAGCCGTGACAAGGGCACGGGCCTTGGCCTGCCGATCGTCAAGAAGATCATTGAAGAACATGGCGGAACACTCACGCTGACTGACGCCGATGTCTTTCAGGGGCAGGACCATTCCGGTGCCTGCGCCATCATTCAATTACCTGCCGTCTCAGCCGAGGCGCAGGCCGCAAAGATACCAGCATGAGGGTAACATGGGCGATATTCTAATCACTGACGACGAACGCGACATTCGCGAGCTGATTTCGGAAATCCTGATTGATGAAGGGTTTACGACGCGGCTGGCGGGCACGTCTGACGAATGCATGGCGCAAATCGCAGCAGAGACGCCCGCATTGATGATCCTCGATATCTGGCTGAAAGACAGCAACATGGATGGGATCGACATTCTGAAGTCGGTCAAACGCGATCATCCCGATGTACCCATTGTCATCATTTCCGGGCATGGCAATATCGAAATTGCGGTCGCGGCGATCAAACAGGGGGCTTACGACTTTATCGAAAAGCCCTTCAATATTGACCAATTGCTGGTGGTTATTCGTCGGGCCATGGAGACCTCACGCCTGCGTCGCGAGAATGTAGAGCTGAAACGCGGCGAGACCTTCAGCGCTGACATGCTCGGCGACAGCGCGGCTTTCCGTAACCTCAAATCGCAATTGGACAAAGTCACCAAATCCAACGGCCGCGTCATGCTAACCGGCCCTGCGGGGGCCGGTAAAGAGATCGCCGCGCGCTATGTCCACGCGAATTCCAGCCGTGCTGGCGCGCCTTTTGTGACAGTGAATTCCGCATCCATTGAGCCGGAGCGCATGGAAGAGGTGTTGTTTGGCCGCGAAGACAGCGGACGCGGGATTGAACCGGGCCTGCTGGAAGAAGCAAACGGCGGTGTCGTCTACTTTGACGAGATCGCTGATATGCCTTTGGGCACGCAGTCCAAAATCCTGCGTGTACTGGTCGAACAGCGCTTTCAGCGCGTGGGCGGCGGCGACAAGGTGCAGGTGGATCTGCGCGTCGTCTCAAGCACCAACCGTGATCTGAACACGGCAATTGCAGATGGCGCCTTCCGCGAAGAACTTTATCACCGTCTGAACGTTGTGCCGATTGCGGTACCGTCGCTGGAAGAACGGCGCGAGGATATTCCCGTACTGGCCGAGCACTTCATAGATATCTTCAACAAAGCCCAAGGCCTGCCGTTGCGCAAACTGGCCGATGATGCCCGCGCATTGCTGCAAACGATGCATTGGCCCGGTAATGTGCGCCAGTTGAAGAACGTCGTGGAACGTGTTCTGATCCTTGGTGAAAATGCGGATGAGATTACAGCACGTGAACTGCCCAGCGGCGAAGAAGGCGGCAGTGACGAAGGGCGCATCGTCCTTGCGGGCGGATTGGCGACATTGCCATTGCGTGAAGCGCGCGAACTTTTTGAGCGGGAATACCTGCTGACCCAGATCAACCGCTTTGGCGGTAACATCAGCCGCACAGCGTCGTTTGTGGGCATGGAACGCTCGGCCTTGCACCGCAAGCTGAAGTCCTTGGGGGTGGTGACAACAAACAAGGCCGGGGGCCGTGTGGCCTATGTTGAGGATGACGCCGAATGAAGGTGATCATTTGCGGCGCGGGGCAGGTGGGTTGGCAAATCGCCCGCCATTTGTCGGGTGAAAACAACGATGTGACCGTCGTTGACAACAATCCCGAACTGGTGCGCCGGGCAACCGATACGCTGGACGTGCAAGGGATCGCGGGCTTTGCAAGCTATCCTGACATCCTCGACCGGGCGGGTGCGCGCGACGCCGATATGGTCATTGCTGCAACACATTCGGATGAGGTGAACATGGTCACCTGTCAGGTGGCCCATTCGGTTTTCGCAGTACAGCGCAAGATTGCGCGCCTGCGGGCGCAAAACTATTTGGAACAGGGGTATTCCGACCTTTATCGCCGGGATCACCTGCCGATTGATGTGGTGATCTCGCCCGAGCGTGAAGTAGCCGAGGCTGCGTTGCAGCGCCTTGCCGCACCCGCAGCGTTTGACACCGAGAGCTTTCTAGAAGGTCGCGCCCAGCTATTGGGCATCACGATTGACGAAGACTGCCCGGTAATCAACACGCCTTTGCGGCAGTTGACCGACCTGTTTTCCACATTGCGCGCTGTCGTCGTTGGCATCAGGCGCGAGGGCGCGCTGTTTGTACCATCCGCGGGCGATCAGATATTCCCAGAGGACGACGTTTACGTCTTCAGCATGACCGAGGATATGCCCCGCACGCTAGAGATTTTCGGGAAAACACAGTCAAAACAAGAGCGTATCGTCATTATCGGTGGCGGCAATGTGGGTCTTGGCGTTGCAAAGGCCCTCGAAGCACGCACCGAACGCGTGCGCGTCAAGGTCATCGAGAAAGACCGTGAATGCGCCGAACTGGCGGCAGATGCGCTGGACCGCACGATTGTGTTGCATGGTGACGGGCTGGACAGCGCCTTGCTGGAAGAGGCCAACATCAGTTCCGCCGATGCGGTGCTTGCGGTGACAGATGATGACAAAACCAATTTGCTGGCCTCGGTACGCGCGAAAGAATTGGGTTGTGAGATGGCGATCACGCTGATCAATGACCCAACGCTGGTGCCTTTGATGGGGCCGCTGGATATTGACGCTTACATCAACCCACGCGCTACGACCGTCAGTTCAATCCTGCGCCATATCCGCCATGGCCGTGTGCGCGGTGTGTATTCCATCGGCGACGCCGAGGCTGAGGTAATCGAAGCGCAGGTGTTGGGCACTTCACCGATGGCCGGGCAACGGATCAAGGATATCTCATTCCCGGAAGGGACGTTGATTGGGGCCGTCATGAAGGAACACAAATTCGTCAGGCCAACGGGTGAAACCCGCGTCGAAGAAGGCGATGTCGTCGCGATCTTTGCCATGGCCGACGACGTGCCAGAAGTGGAACGGCTCTTACAGGTCTCGATCGACTTTTTCTGATGGGATGGATTGTCCGCCTGCCGTTCTTTGTGGTCCTCATGGGGCTGGGTGCGATTGCGATGATCGTGCCCGCAGTGCATGGCGCGGTGATGGAAGATTTCAACACCATGCGGGTGTTCTTCTACGGCTTTATCCTGTTTTCCGTGCTGACCTTGCTGATCGGGCTGGCCACGGCAGGTTACAGCCCCAGAAGCGTGGCGCGCAGCCAGTTGATCGGGCTTTTGTCGGCTTTCAGCGTGCTGCCGATCATGTTTGCGATCCCTTTCTACGAAGCGGTCGGGAACACGACATTCCTGAACGCATGGTTCGAAATGGTGTCGAGCTTTACCACCACAGGGGCCACTGTCTATGACAACGCGGGGCGGTTGACGCCGTCACAGCACCTGTGGCGGGCCTTGGTCGGTTGGCTGGGCGGGTTGCTGGTCTGGGTGACGGCAGTGTCGATCTTTGCGCCCATGAACCTTGGTGGGTTTGAGGTGCGCGCCGCTGCCTTTACCGGAAAGGGGGCGGTTGGATCGTTTACGCAGATTGGCCGGATTGTTGACCCATCCGAGCGGCTTGTGCGCTATACGCTGTCGCTGACACCAATTTACATTGGGTTGACCGGCGCGCTCTGGATTGGCCTCGTGATCGCGGGTGAATTTCCATACATCGCGCTGACCCATGCAATGTCGACGCTTTCGACATCCGGCATTACGCCGATAGGTGGGCTTTACTTTGCGGCGTCCCGGTTTTGGGGCGAATTGCTGATCTTCTGTTTCTTTGCCTTTGCCTTGTCGCGCCTGACCTTCAGCAGGGCGCTAACTGGCGAGGGTGACCAGGGGGTGCGGCGGGACCCGGAGTTTGTCACCGCATTGATCTTGATTGGCACTGTGACGGGCACGCTGTTTCTGCGCCATTTCATTGGGGCGGCAGAAGAAGGTGACGCGGCCAGTTTGACCGACATGGCGTCGGCTCTGTGGGGCACGTTGTTTACAGTGACGTCATTTCTGACGACGACCGGGTTTGAATCCTACTACTGGGACGGTGCGCGCATCTGGTCCGGGTTAAGCACACCGGGGCTGTTTTTGATGGGCATGGCATTGATCGGGGGCGGCGTGGCAACGACCGCCGGGGGCATCAAGCTGCTGCGCATCTACGCGTTGTTCCGGCATGGCGAGCGCGAGCAGGAACGCCTGCTGCATCCGTCCTCTATCGGTGGCGGGGGCAGGGATGCGCGCCGCATCCGCAAGCAGGGGGCGTTTATCTCTTGGGTGTTCTTTATGCTATTCGCGATCAGCATTTCGGTGGTCATGCTGATGTTGTCACTGACAGGCGTGCAGTTTGAAACCTCAATGGTGCTGGCGGTCTCGGCGCTTTCTACCACCGGGCCGCTGGCATCGGTCGCTGCTGAAACGCCGATTTCCTATGCTGGCATCCCGGATGCGGCCAAGGCCATTCTGGCCTTTGCGATGGTGTTGGGGCGGCTTGAGGCGTTGGCGATCATCGCTCTTTTCAACCCTGAAATCTGGCAACGTTAACGGGTTGACCCAAAATGATTTTTGGGGGTGGAAACTCTGGAAATGCCACGACATACTGCCACGCAAGAACGAGGGGGGCCGGGTTGCGGCCGTAAGAACAAGAAAAAGGGTGTCGCAATGGCTGCCGACAAAGCAAATCTGCAAGATGCGTTTCTTAACCATGTCCGCAAAACCAAGGTTCCGGTCACGATCTTTCTGGTCAATGGCGTGAAGTTGCAAGGTGTAATCACCTGGTTTGACAGCTTCTGCGTGTTGTTACGCCGTGATGGGCAATCACAGCTTGTCTATAAAAGCGCCATTTCCACGATCATGCCTGCCCAGCCGATCAGCCTTTATGAAGGCGAAGAGTAACTTTGCTTGAACACGACCGGCCCGTCACACGGGCTTGGGTGCTGCACCCTGATCTGAAAAGCGATCACCAACGCCGTGATGCTGAACCTGCTTTGGAAGAAGCAGTTTCACTGGCCGCCGCCTTGCCTGATTTGCAGGTTGTGGGGGCGGATGTTGTGCGCTTGCCGAAAATTCATCCGGGCAAGCTGTTTGGCAAAGGCAAGATTGCAGAGCTGAAATCGGTGCTGGCCGCCAATGAGGTGGAACTGGTTTTGATCGACGGTCCGGTCACGCCTGTCCAGCAGCGCAATCTGGAAAAGGAATGGGGCGTTAAGCTGCTTGATCGTACTGGGCTGATATTAGAGATTTTCAGCGACCGCGCGCGCACCTCTGAAGGGGTGCTTCAGGTCGAGATGGCCGCGCTGTCCTATCAACGCACGCGGCTGGTCCGCGCCTGGACCCACTTGGAACGGCAACGTGGTGGTTTGGGCTTTGTCGGCGGTCCGGGTGAGACCCAGATTGAGGCGGACAGGCGCGCCATTGACGAACAACTCAACCGCCTGCGCAAACAATTGGCGAAAGTGGTGAAAACCCGCGAATTGCACCGTGCGTCCCGCGCCAAGGTGCCATTCCCGATCGTGGCCTTGGTGGGCTATACCAACGCGGGCAAATCGACGCTGTTCAACCATTTGACGGGTGCAGAGGTTTTGGCGAAAGACATGCTCTTTGCGACGCTTGACCCGACCATGCGGAAAATCGTGTTGCCGACGGGGGATGAGGTGATCATGTCCGACACGGTGGGTTTCATCAGCGATCTGCCGACCGAACTGGTCGCTGCCTTCCGTGCCACTTTGGAAGAAGTGCTAGACGCAGACCTGATCGTGCATGTGCGCGACATCAGCCATGCGCAGACAGAAGAGCAGGCGCAGGATGTGCAAGCGATCCTGCAAAGCCTTGGTGTAGCCGAAGAGGCCCCGACGATTGAGGTCTGGAACAAGGTGGACCTGCTGGAAGGGGACGCCCGCGACGCGGTGATCACACAGGCCGAGCGGATGGACGACCTTTATGCGATTTCTGCGGTCACAGGCGAGGGGCTGGAGGCGCTACTGGCGGCCATCCCCGACAAGCTGAAAGATCCACGCAGCGAGGCAGACCTGTCACTGGAGTTTGCCGAAGGCCGCAAACGGGCGTGGCTGTTTGAGGCGGGCGTAGTGACCGAAGAAGTGCAGACCGAGACGGGGTATGACCTGACGGTATTCTGGACGGCGCTGCAAAAGGAACGGTTTGCGCGGTTGTGAGGTCTGCTTTGCGGACCTAACTGGCTTTCGCTACAACTAAGTCAATGTCCGGTCTGGCGAACCGTTCAACAAACGGTCCTATTGGGAATTATTTGGTGCATACCGCTTAGTACTGTATATGAACCCAACATTAGGCAGCAGCAGGTTTGAAGCAAATGCGAGCATTGGCTTTGGGAAGTGATTTGGTGGCACAAACCTTGTCCAACTTTCATGTTGAACTGCATGAATATCCTTCCGGCAGTGGCAATTTATCAGATTTTCCGATCCGAATTTGGGTGCTCCCGTTGGAAGGAAAGCAGGCCATCGAAATATCAGTCGGCCCAAGTGGCGACAGTATCCAAATGCACTTCGGAAATCCCGAACCAGTGGACATGGGAGAGTTTGGCCGCACGCTAATTTTGCCGCAGTTTTCGGATGCCAATGATTGTGAACAAAGCATATTGGATTGGCGAATTGAGCCATCCGATGAGGGACAAAAACTGATATTGGCATTGTCAAGCGGTTCTGCACTAACATTGGCCTGTCATGGTGATGACGAGCTGCGCCCGATGATTTCCTGATCTTAAAATACATTCTAAAAGCTCTCGTTTTTGGTACGGGTGCAAAACACTTGGTTTGCGGCTGCCACAAACCCCGTTCAACATGAGCCAATTAGTCTATCGAGTTAGCCGACCAAGACTGCTCTGTGTAGCGCAGCACGCCCACGAAATCGTACACGACCGCACTGCTCTTTTTCGTCATCAGGAGCGTCATCGTCGCAGCTGCAATGCAGTGACAACTACAATAAATCATTGGGGTCTAACCATAGCGCTATCCGACCTTGTGCGCGTTCAGAATCTTCGTCAGTGGGAACTGTCTTTGAGGACATCACTCTACCAATTTATGTTATTCAATGCATGCTACATGCTTACCCTCATGACAGCGATGGGCTCAAACCCGCCATTCGCTGCACTGAAGATACAAACTATCTTACTCCACCGGCCGCAAGACCGTCACCCCCACAGCCGCCGCTCTTGCCAAATCGGGATCAAGCGACATCGGGATATATTCGCCGCGCCGCCATAACTCGCCCAGATTGTCGTAGTGCCGCGATAGCGGATGCCCCGATTGCCCTGTTGAGATGATAAAGACTGAACTGTCTGGATCGGCAAAGTCATAGACCCCCCGGTAAGCCCCTGCATGCACATTCTGGAACGGATGCGGGTCAACCCCCGAGGTCTTGGCCCGTTGCAGCGTATGGTCGCCACCGCTGGTGGATTGCCGGATGTTCACCACCCATTCCAACCCCGGTGTCTTGCCCAGAACAGGGTGGTCATGTGTTGCCACATGGGCATCCCCCCAGCGCACGGTCTCTATCGCGTTGCCGTGGTTTTCGGCGATCCAGATCAGCGCATCATCCAGTGACTGCCGCGCGATGTCGGTGCAGGTCTCAACCGGGGCGGATTGCAACACGTCGCACCAGACAGATGCCCCATCAATGTCGCGCATGACCCGTTCGATAAACACAGCGTCCACATGGGTGAATTCAGCCGCAAGCGGCCCCAGTTCGTCCCGGATCAACCGTTGCTGGAACGCGCGTGTCCATGCCGCGTAGATCAGCGGCTCTGGTAGGTGTTCGTTCATCTCTCCGTTCCACGACGACAGCAGGTTCAGCGCAATCTGACGCCGCCGTTCTGGTGTGCCATCGGGGGCGGCATCGCCGGTGAACCATAGATCAGCCCCCATCAGTGTTGAGAGCGTGCGCGCAGTGAAACTGACGGTGTCGAGCTGCGCCTCGATAAAGCTGTCACGGGTATGCACTTCGCGCGCCTGCATCAGGCGTCGCCAGCGGTAGATCCGCTGCGTGTCACCCCAGTCAAAGGCCACGTGATTTGGGAAGGGCCGGTCGACGGTCTTATTGTTGGTATTGCCGATGATCCCGCCGCGCGGGTCGATGAATTCGGGGTTGTCGTCATAGGGGAAACGCCCCAGCCAGCGGTTTTCGGGCAAATAGCCAAAGGATGGATAGCGCCCCTGGCTTTGGTGGCGTGCATCACGGGCGGGCAGGGCGCCGACGGTTTTCATCGCGATCCGGTTGCGGTCGGCCAACGTCATGTTCTGGGCGGGGGCGATATGGTTTTCGCCCGCTGCAATCGCCTCTTCGACGGTGCGTGATTGCATGATCTCCATTGCCGCCGACATTGATGTGTCGCGGTCCGATAGCGCTGTCCAGGCAACGGTGGTCACATGGCCGGGCGGTGTGATTGTACCAAGGTCAAACTGGTCACGCGGGATCACCGGGCCATTGGCCGTCCAGCGCAGGCGCAGCGTCACAGCAGGCGCATCTTTGATGGTCACAATGCTGTCGCGTGTCCGAAACGGCACCCAGCCATTGGGGCTGCGGTATTCGTCCGGGTTGTCGGGGTTCAATTCTTCGATAAACACATCCTGATCGTCAACCGTGGCCGTGGTCACACCCCAGCCCAATGTGTCGCCGCGCCCTGACAAGACAACTGGCATGCCCGGAATGGTGCCACCAATGACGCCGCCCGACGTCAGCTCTAACCGGGCGAGATACCAGATCGACGGGGCCGTCAGCCCCAGATGCGGGTCATTGGCCAATAGGGTTGACCCCGTGGCAGAGCGTGACGGGCTGGCGGCCCAAGCGTTGGAGGCACCAGCCAGTGGCGCAGGTGCGATTGGCGACAACGGGTCAAAGGCCATCCGCGTGTTGGGGGTGAAGGTGGGCACATGCGGCACCAGCGCGGCATATTCCGGCAATGCCGCAATGCCGCCGGTGGGATCGTCCGGCAGGATGTCGGCCAGCCGCTCATTGCTGAGCAGTAGCGACGCGCGCGCGCGCAGCACCTCGTCCTCAATCCCGGATGTCAGTTGGATCGCCATCAGTTTCAGGATCGCCAGCGAATCTGCTGGTTGCCAAGGTGCGACGGGATGACTGAACAGCCACATTTCGGGGGCACCACGGCCGCGTGCGCCGGCGTTGACCTCATTCAACCAGGCGTTCACACCTGCGGAATATGCGACCAACCCGGCCTTGGTTTCATCCGTCTGGGCATCAACGGACGCCACCGAGAGGTTATAAAGATCAAAGCGGCGCATGACTTCATCGATGCGCAGTGTCCGTTCGCCAAACAGCTCTGACAGCCGCCCCTGAACGGTGCGGCGCAGCATCGTCATTTGCCACAGACGGTCTTGCGCATGGGCATACCCGAGGGCGAAATAGACGTCCTCATTTGTCTGACCAAAGATATGGGGCACATTGGCGTTGTCGCGCACAATCTCAACCGGGGCCGAGATGCCCGCCAGCGTCACCTCTGCGTCGTAGTTGGGCAGCGAGCGCGACGCAAAATAATAGGCGAGCGCGATTACCGCGACGGTCAGGACGATCAATGCGGTGGCAAGCCGGATAAGCCAGCGAAAAATCAGCGCCATTGGGTCCTCTGCGTTAACGGTCTGCCCTGTTTTAGCAGGGCAGACGCCAAGGACAAGCTAGCGTTCCGGGATCAATCCGCGTGGGCTGAACCGCAGCACCAAAAGCAGGATCACACCCATGGTCAGCAGACGCATATGGGCGGCTGATTCGATCAGCCGTTCTTTTAGGCCGCTGCCATCTTCCAATCCGGAGCTGAGGATGTTCATCAGGCCCAACCCCAGTGGTTCCACCTGTACCCACAGCCACCAGATCAGCATCCCGCCCAGCACTGCGCCGAAGTTATTGCCGGATCCGCCGACGATCACCATCACCCAGACAAGGAAGGTAAAGCGCAACGGTTGATAAGTGCCGGGGGTCAATTGCCCATCTAGTGTTGTCATCATCGCCCCTGCAATGCCGCAGATCGCAGAACCGAGAATGAAGATTTGCAGGTGACGGGCGGTGACGTCTTTGCCCATCGCCTCGGCTGCGACTTCGTTGTCGCGGATGGCGCGCATCATGCGGCCCCATGGGCTTTTGAGCGCCGTTTGCGCCAACCAGAGCAGGATCAGCAGCACGATTGTAAACAGGATCGCGTAGCCCAGCTTGGTGTATAGCGTCGAGGCTGTGACCGGGTCCAAGCCAAGGCTGGCCGCCCGTTCCACAAAGCCGGGATCATTTTGCAGGTCAATCTCGTAGGGTACCGGGCGATCCAGACCGATCACGTTTTTGACACCGCGCGCCAGCCAGTCTTCGTTTTTCATGATCGCAATGATGATCTCGGCAATGCCCAAGGTCGCAATAGCCAGATAGTCAGAGCGCAGGCCAAGCGCCGTCTTGCCAATGATCCATGCCGCACCAGCGGCCAGCAAACCACCGACTGGCCAGCTTAGCAGAATGGGCAGGTTCAGACCGCCAAGATTGCCCGTTGACGCGGGATTGACCGCTTCAACCGCGATCTTGCCGGGATCAAACACAGCCCGATAAAGAAAGAAGCCGCCGATGAGGATCACAAGCGTTGCAATCGTCTTGGTGCGGCCTTCCAATCGCTTTTGCGCCTGAACCGCGGCCACAACTGTCAACGCCCCCAACGCAAGCCCAGCAAAAATGCGCAGACCGCCGGCCTGCCACGCCTCTGGCACCGGATCAGCAGAGATCAGCACAGTAGCCAAGCCGCCCAAGGCCACAAAGCCCATGACCCCGATGTTAAACAGCCCCGCAAAGCCCCATTGCAGGTTCACACCCAGCGCCATAATGGCCGAAATCAGGCCCATGTTCAGGATCAGCAAAGCGGAGTTCCAACCTTGGATCATCCCGGTGCCGATCAGCAGAATGGCGACAATGCCGAACAGCGCGGTATCTCTGACGGTGGTGCTCATACGGATTGTCCTTTGAAAAGGCCCGTGGGCTTGAACAGCAGCACGATAATCAAGATCGCAAAGCTGACGGCAAATTTGTAGTCGGTGGAAAGAAGCTGCACGAGGCCATCCGGCTCAAGGCTATCCGGCATCAGATAGACCAGCACTTTTTTCCAAGCGTAGGTGATTGTGACCTCGCTGAAGGCGATCACAAAACCACCTGCTATAGCCCCAATCGGGTTGCCCAGACCGCCGACAATGGCGGCGGCAAAGATGGGCAACAGCAGTTGGAAATAGGTGAAGGCCTTGAAGGATTTATCGAGACCGTAAAGCACACCAGCGGTGGTCGCCAAAGCGGCGACGATCATCCACGTTACCTTGACCACCCAATCGGGGTTGATGCCCGACAGCAGGGCAAGGTCTTCGTTATCAGAGAACGCGCGCATGGATTTACCTGTGCGGGTCTTGTTGAGGAACCAAAAGAGCAGGGCCATCACAACGAATGCCACAACCAATGTGATGGCTTGGGTAGTTTTGATCGCCAGACCTTCGTTCAAGCCGGTTGCCTCTTTGAAACCACGGGCCGTGATGATGAACCGTTCCCCATCGGCAAAGCGGATATCACGGACGCCGATAATAAAACGCACGATACCATTCATCACGAACATCACCCCCATGGACACAATCACAAGGATCACGGGCGACGCCTTTTGCTGGCGATAGAATTTATAGATGCCCCAATCGGTACCCAGCAGCAGCAGGATAGTTGCGCCAATGCCAAAGGGCAGGGCAAGCAATGCTGTGGGCAGCGGGCCAAAGGTAATGCCGATGCTGGTCAGAAGCGTTGTGAACAAAATGGTAATCGCGGTGCCAAAGGCCATCGTGTCGCCATGGGCGAAGTTGGAAAAGCGCAGAATGCCATAGATCATCGTGACACCCAGCGCCCCGATGGCCAATTGTGCGCCATAGGCGAGGCCGGGGACAATGACGAAGTTCGCCAGTGCAACGATTGCGTTTAGAAAATCCATTTAGAGATCACCTTTGGAAATCAAAGAGTTATTCACTGTACCACCTCACATGTTCCGCTCAGGTGCTCTCCGGCGCGCGCATTTGCAAACACAGCGGATCCGTCGGCCTGCATGATCATCATTAATTCCGTACCGCCCAAGCCTTCAGCCCAGAAACCCACAGTATTTCCGATCATAATCGGTTCAGCCGGGAACCTTGCGTCGCCCATCTGCACGGTCGTGACCCGGCGGCGTGCCGGTTCTTGGGCGTCCAATGCAGGGGCAAACTGGGTGCGGTCGATCTCGAACCGGACCGGCGTGCCGGACAGGTCGCAGGCAATGACATCGGCCATCGCGGGGCCGGGCAGCGTTGCACAGAGGAGGGTCGCCATCTTCATCCGCCCAAGAAACTCCGCCTGACTTCTTCGTCAGCGAGCAGTTCCTTGCCGGTGCCGGTGTGGGCATTGCGGCCCTGCACCAGAACATAGGCTTTATCTGCAATTTCAAGAGCTTGACGGGCGTTCTGTTCCACCATCAGGATCGGAATACCCGTGCGTGCAACCTCAATGATCCGGTCAAACAACTCGTCCATGACGATGGGTGAAACCCCAGCCGTTGGCTCATCCAGCATCAACACCTTGGGCTGTGTCATCAGCGCCCGACCCACGGCGACTTGCTGGCGCTGGCCACCCGACAATTCACCCGCAGGCTGGTTGCGCTTGTCTTTGAGGATCGGAAACAGGTCATAGACCTGCGTCATGGTATCGCTGAAATCATCGCGGCGGATAAAGGCACCCATCTCTAGGTTTTCTTCAACGGTCATGGAGGTAAAGATATTGGCGACCTGGGGGACAAACCCCATGCCTTTGACCACACGTTCTTGCGGGGACAGATGGGTGATATCCTCGCCATCCAGCCGCACCGCACCTTCATTGACGTTGAGCATGCCAAAGACGGCCTTCATTGCGGTTGATTTGCCCGCGCCATTGGGCCCGACGATCACAGCGATTTCGCCCTTTTCGGCGGCGATGGTGCAAGAATGCAGGATATCGGGGCCTTTGCCATAGCCACCGGTCATCGCATCGCCGATCAGAAACGGCTCTCCGCCCTTGGCGGTGCTGCCACCGGCACGATAAGTCACGGTGTCTTTGTTGCCGCCACTGTCTTTGGTGATGGAACGATCCTTGTTGCCGCGATCGTTCTGGTAGGGATTGTCATTCACGGATTAACATACTCTTCGAGGAATGGGGCATAGGTCGTCAACGTGTCGCGCATCTGCGCTTGCTCGGCGGCGTCAGCGTGGTTGACGTAGATGTAATAGAATGTCGCAGCAGAGCCTAAGATGGCTCCGAAAAGAACGGTTAACAGGAATTTCATGTTGGTCTTCCCTTTCGTTGGCGTGTGTCCCCCCACGCAGTTTGGTTGGGCTTTGCGGGTGCTTTGACTGTCACGCGCATCAACCGACCATTTCCTTATTTTTCAGGCCCGTGCCAAGGTAGGCCTCGATCACCTGTTCGTTGGCCTTGATCTCGTCCAGCGTGCCTTCGGCAAGCACATGACCCTCGGCCATGCAGATAACCGGGTCACAAAGGCGGCCAATGAAATCCATGTCATGTTCAATCACGACGAATGTATAGTTGCGTTCCTTGTTCAGGCGCAGGATCGCATCACCGATGGTGTTGAGCAGGGTACGGTTCACACCTGCGCCGACCTCATCAAGAAACACAATCCGGGCGTCAACCATCATGGTCCGCCCCAATTCGAGCAGTTTCTTCTGCCCGCCAGAGAGGTTGCCTGCCTTTTCTTCCTTGAGGTGCTCAATCGTCAGAAATTCGATCACTTCGTCGGCTTTGGCCTGCAATGCGCGTTCTTCATCGGCGATCCGCTTGCGGCCAAACCATGCGTTCCACAGTGTCTCGCCAGATTGGTCGCCGGGGACCATCATCAGGTTTTCACGGACCGTCATGGATGAGAATTCATGTGCGATTTGGAAGGTGCGCAGCAGTCCCTTATGGAATAATTCATGTGGGGGCAGACCGGTGATATCCTCACCATGCATCGTCACCTTGCCAGAGGTTGGTTTAAGAACGCCCGCGATCACATTGAAAAGCGTAGTTTTTCCAGCACCGTTAGGGCCGATCAGCCCAGTTATGGTGCCTTCATTGATGGTCAGTGACGCGCCATCGACAGCTTTGAAGCCGCCAAAATTTTTGACCAGATCCTCAACGACGATCATTGCATCCGTTCCCTTCGCGCGTGCGCTTGTCGGCACGTCATTTGTGGTAAAGGCGGCGCGAGGGACATCCCCCGCGCCGCCTTTTTCTTGTCAGAACCGCTTAGCGGTAACCAATGGTAGAGTAGACACCGTCGGCGAACTCGATTTCCTGATAGTTGCCAGCGGATTCGCCGGGGCCGATCAGCTCAACCGCGGAGGCACCAACGTAATCCACGTCTTGGCCTGCTGCGATCAGCTCAAGCGCTTTTTGCAATTCGCCGGGGAAGATCTGTTCACCGGGTGCGTTGGCCACATCAAAGACGTGATCTTTGAAGTCAGCGGAATCGGTGGACCCGGCTGCCTGCATCGCCAACATGATCAGCGCTGCTGCATCATAGCTTTCAGGTGAAAACGCGCCTGTGCCGTCAAAACCGGCCGCAGTGGCCATTTCAACGTATTTCGCTGCACCAGGGCTGTCTGTGCCAGGGTAGGCGCCGTAGGAACCGTTGAGTTCTGAGCCGAAGTTTTCATTCAGCTTCACACCAACCATGCCGTCAGGCACATAGAACGTATCAAACGCACCTGTGTCGAGCGCAGAGCGGATGATGCCGGAACCACCTTGGTCAACATAGCCGGCAACAACCAGTACTTCGCCACCAGCAGAGGCAAGTGCGCCAACTTCAGCAGAATAGTCTGCCTTGCCGTCTTCGTGGGCCGCAGAGATTGTCACTGTGCCGCCAGCCGCTTCGAATTCAGCCTGGAACGCATCAGCAAGACCTTTGCCGTAGTCGTTGTTGGTATAGGTCAAAGCCACTTCGCCGACACCGCGATCCTGCAGGATATTGGTGATGATCACGCCCTGACGCGCATCAGATGGGGCTGTGCGGAAGAACAGGCCGTCATCTTCGGCTGTGGACAGGCCGGGGGATGTGGCGGATGGTGAAATCATCACAACGCCGTTGGCGCGTGCGACGTTCTGCAGGATGGCACCTGTGACGCCGGAACAATCAGCGCCCATGATGGCGGCAACGCCATCGGATGTGACCAGACGTTCCGCCGCAGCAGTTGCTGCACCTGCGTCAATACATGTGCTGTCACCGCGTACGGATGTCACAGTCATACCGTCCAACAGCGCACCGGATGTGGTGACTTCCGCCATTGCCAGTTCAGCACCGTCACCCATGGCGGGTGTGATGGATTCCAGTGGGCCCGTGAAGCCCAGAATTACGCCGATTTTTACTTCGCTGTGGCCGTCGGCATAGGCGCCGCCCGCCATCATCGCGACAGCAGATGTCGCCAAAAGTAGTTTTTTCATTTTTTGTCTCCCTATTGGACGTCTTATCCTGCAGCGCAGATTAGCAGGCAGTTTCCAAAAGGAAAGTCGGAACCAAAGGTCGATGTGCCTTAAGCGGGCGCTGAAACAGGCGATTTGGCTTTTTGCCCAGCCCCCAACCGGAAAATAGCCGTTTTTGGCCTTAGCGCCCCTCGATCGTGGCTTCCACGCTGTCCCAATCACCTGCTGCAAGGGCTGCATCGCTGATCCAGAACTGGATCACTCCGGCGTCGCCCCACATCCAATAGTGCAGACTGTCTGATTGTAGCTGCAAAAGCAGGTGGTCATGGGCATGTTCATCTACGGCCGTTTGCACAGCCGTGCCCAACCCGAACATCTGATGGCGTCTGTTGTTGGCGGGCAGGCGCCAATGCGCCTCGATATCGTCCCGCACGGCTGCGGGCAGATTGTGATAGGCTTGAAAATCACCCGTTGCCGCCGCAATCAGCGTGGCGTCTGCGGCATCACCAAGGCTGTGCAATTCGCCGGGGGAATATCTGTAGAAAGGTTGAAATGGTGCAACCTGACCCTGCATCGGCCGGATCAGACCAAAGTAATGCTGTAGCTGTGCGATGTCAGTGCCTTGCAGGCGGTCCCATGCATCCTGTTCCAACGCCCAGCCGGTGATCTCGTCCACGATTCCGGCAAAATCTTCTTTCCGGTCGATCAGCGTATCAAGGTCGTTCTGATAGCGTTCGCCATAGTCAGCGACGCGCTGTTGCGTCACCGTCAAAATCTGGTCGTAGGCGATCAATGCAACCTGCAGTGAATTCGCAAACCGCTGGGCTGTGTCCCAAAAGAATGCGCCGCCAAAACCGGGCACGGATTTGGCATACTTCGCGGTTGAAATGGCGCCAGTTTCCTGATCGGGAAACTTCATCGTCAAATAGGCATTGGCCATGGCCGCGTCATGAGGATCGGGAACGGGCGTTGCCAAGGGCACAATCGGCCAGCGCGGAAAGACGCGCGGTGCGGTTTGTCGCGTATGACCTTTGATGTGATGGCCCCAGCGTTCGCCTGCGTAAAGGGGCGGCAGATCATCGGGAAGTGGCGACGGCCCTGTGGTGCTGTCGGCAATATATACGACCTTGGCGGGCAGCATGGGGTCAGCGGTGGTGGGGACAAAGAACGACAGTGCCCCGGTGCGAGGCATCTGTGCGGGGACAGCGTCTTGCGGCAGCGATGCAAGGTCAACCTGGGCAAGATGATGCAATGGTTTGCCGTCGGCGGTGCGTGGCCAGGGTGTATCTCCAAGGGCAGGGGCACCCCCCAACCAACTTGTGCCTTCGGTGGCGAGGTCGATCGTGGACCGCGCGCTGCGCACCAGCGTGATCTCGGCAGAACGATGGAATGCCTTTACCTTGGCCTGAATTTCATCAATCACGTTGGCCAGCCGTTTGATGTCTTTGCGCTTTAGCGGCTTCAGGCCGGAATCCTTACACAGCCTTGCCGCTTCGGCCTTGAACTGAGCACCAGTCAGAATGTTGCTGGCTTCGGCATGGCTCAGATAGACCTCATCCGGTGTTGCCTGCGAAGATGCGTCCCCGTCTGCGTCAGCCGTGTCGCTTTCAGGGCGCAAGAGGCCAAGGAATGCGGCAATCGGCAACAGCAGCAACAGACCAAACGCCACCGTTGTCTGCATCTGGGCATCATCGGTAGCCTTGGCGTAAAAGGCCGCCGCGATGGTGGGAACTGCAACGGCCGCAAAAAACAGTTTGATCAGGATGCGTTGCATCGGGTGCCGGTCAGACCGACAATCGCGCGGCATGGCTCCCACGCTCGCGGTAGGGCGTCGTGTCGTAATGCGATCGGTAGCATTTCGAGAAATGCGAGGGTGAGGCAAAGCCACATGCAAGTGCCACATTAATCACTGTCATATCCGTTTGCATCAGCAGGTTGCGCGCCTTTTGCAGGCGCAGTTCCATGTAGTACCGCTTGGGGCTGCGGGACAGGTAGCGCCGAAACAGTCGTTCCAACTGACGTGTCGACATGCCGACCTCTTTGGCAAGGATCGCGGGGCTGATCGGCTCTTCGATGTTTTGTTCCATCATCTGGATTACCCGGCTCAATTTGGGATGGCGCACGCCGATACGTGTGGGGATCGACAGGCGCTGCGTATCCTGATCGGTACGGATGGATGAATAGATCAGAATATCCGCGACCGCATTGGCAAGGTCTTCGCCGTGCTGATCGGCAATCAGTTTGATCATCAGATCGATAGAAGCGGTGCCGCCCGCGGTTGTTATCCGATTGCCGTCTATCACAAAGACCGATTTGGTCAGTTCGACTTCATCAAATTCCTCGGTAAAACTATCCTGGTTTTCCCAATGGATCGTGGCCTTTTTGCCGTCCAGCAACCCGGCCTTGGCCATCGTGTATCCGGCGGTACAAAGTCCCGCGATGGTCACACCGCGCCGCGCTTCGCGCCGCAGCCAATTTAACGTGCGCTTGGTTGTGGCCTGTTGTACGTTGACGCCGCCACACAGCATAACAGTGTCATCGCGCTCCAGCTCTGTCAGATCATTGTTGACCTGAAAGGCACAGCCGTTCGAGCAGACAGCATCCTCGGCGCCTTCTGCCATAATGTCCCACGTATAAAGCTCTTTCCCTGCCGTGCGATTGGCAATGCGCAGGCTTTCCACCGCTGCCGCGAAACACAGCATGGTAAAGTCTTTCATAAGCACAAAAATAAAGCGGCGCGGCTTGCCTGCGTGATCCACATCAACGATTTGAGGTTCTATCGACATATGAGACTTTCTGTGCCGGCTGTTGCGTCCGAAACCTGAGCAGGTTTGCGCGGGGCGTTCAAGATCAAAAAGCCGTAACCTACCTAAAGAATGAGCACCATTGGTGCCACGCATTTTGCCATTGGCGTGCACCGGGCGGCGCGCTATACGCAAGCGGTGATAACGCTAACTTATCTTGAAATGGAGCAAGACGATGACTGACTGGCAAAAATCTGACTGGCGCAATAAGCCCCGGATCCAGATGCCTGAGTATACGGACGCAGCCGCGCTTGGCGCAGTTGAGGCCCGTCTTGCCAGCTATCCCCCCTTGGTCTTTGCTGGTGAAGCCCGCAATCTACGCAGCGAATTGGCCGCCGTCAGCAGGGGCGAGGCGTTCCTGATGCAAGGTGGCGATTGCGCCGAGAGCTTTGCAGAGTTTTCAGCGGATGCGATCCGCGACACGTTCAAAGTGATGCTGCAGATGGCGATGGTGCTGACCTATGGTGCGAAAGTGCCTGTGGTAAAGGTCGGCCGCATGGCTGGTCAGATGGCTAAGCCGCGCTCTGCGCCGACAGAAACTGTCGATGGGATCGAACTGCCAAGCTACCGTGGTGACATCATCAACGGTTTTGATTTCACCGAGAAAAGCCGCGTGCCCGATCCAGAGCGGATGTTGCAGGCCTATCTGCAGGCTGCTGCGACGCTGAACCTGCTGCGCGCATTTTCCACTGGTGGTTTTGCCAATGTCCACGAGGTCCACAAGTGGACCCTTGGCTTTACCGACGGCAACGAAGTGCAAAAATACAGCGATATGGCCGCCCGTATCAGCGACACGCTGGACTTCATGGAAGCCGCCGGTCTGACCACGGACACCAACCACGAACTGCAAACGGTTGATTTCTACACCAGCCACGAGGCGCTGCTGCTTGAGTATGAAGAGGCGCTTTGCCGTTTGGATTCGACCTCCGGCAAATGGCTTGCTGGCTCTGGTCATATGATCTGGATCGGTGATCGGACACGTCAGCCTGATGGCGCGCATGTAGAATTCTGCAAAGGCGTGCAGAACCCCATTGGCCTTAAATGTGGTCCGTCAATGACCTCTGGTCATCTGAAGGCGCTGATGGCGTCCCTCAACCCCGACAACGAAGCCGGGCGCCTGACCCTGATCGCGCGCTTTGGTGCGGGTTCTGTTGGCGAGCACTTGCCGCGTCTGGTCAAGGCTGTGCAGGAAGAAGGTGCCAACGTCGTCTGGACCTGTGATGCGATGCATGGCAACACGATCAAATCTTCCACCGGCTACAAGACGCGCCCCTTTGAAAGCGTCCTGCGTGAGGTGAAGGAATTCTTTGCCGTGCATAACGCCGAAGGGACAATCCCCGGCGGTGTGCATTTTGAGATGACCGGCAAGGACGTGACCGAATGCACCGGCGGCGTACGCGCTGTGACCGACGAGGACCTTTCAGATCGTTACCACACGGCCTGCGATCCGCGGCTGAACGCGTCACAATCGCTGGAGCTGGCGTTTCTGGTTTCCGAAGAACTGTCAGCGCGCCGCACAAAGATCGGCCAAGCCAAAGCCGGCTGATCAGGCGTTATTAACCACAAGTTTAAGGGCCGGGCGTGCAGCGTCCGGCCTTTGTTGTTGGGGCCGCGGCATCAGTTGTGTCGCTGCCAGTCGGACGCCTAGGTTCTCGCGCCGCATGGGGCGATCCTGCGCAATCAGAAAACGCTGCGGGCGCGTGCCCGTGACTGGTTCGGTGACAATGGCCCCCAATATCCGTGACGTGTCGTTGTGTTGGTCTCGCATTGGCAAAAGCAGCATCGTGCCATTGATTTCAGGGCGAAGCAGGCCGGATTCCGAACGCAGTGGCAGGGCAACGATGGCCGGGTCCATAAAGGCGGCTTCGACCAGCTCTTGCAGTTGATCGTGTGCTTGCGGTGCGAAAAGCGTGCTAAAGGGCATGCCACGCGCATCTATCCGTAGCAGGTCATGCAAGCGCTGCCCGGCGACCCGGAACCGGGCGGTGCCGGGGGCCACACGCTGTAGAATGAAGGCATGCGGCAGCACCTGATCGATTTGATCAGGTGCGATATCGCTGCGCGCTGGCAGGCGGTCGGCATGGCGCAGGGTTTGCCAGTAATCCTCTAGGCTTTGCAGCACGGCTGTGTCTGCCTTGCGGTCAAGATGCGGGCGGGGAAACTCGATTGTACTCATAACTATCTCCAACATGGATCTGAGCGCGGCATGAAGTGGGTGTGCACGCTGTAAAAAAAGTCTAACAAATTTCAGGGCAATGGGCACTTAACAAAGTGTTAAATGGTTAATCGAACCTGCGCCGCACTTGCCCCGGCCTGCGGTTTCCATTTAGGTGCGCATGACAAAACGACAGGCGGACCTAATGACCCATTCGATGACAGCATTTGCCAGCCGGACAGGGGCGTTTGGCACCGTCAGCTGGACGTGGGAGATGCGCGGCGTGAACGCGCGCGGGCTGGATTTGCGCCTACGTTTGCCTGACAGCATCGAGGGATTGGAACCTGCGTTGCGCGCTGCTTTGACCAAGGCCTTGGCCCGCGGCAACGTTACTGTGAACCTGCGCCTTTCGCGCGAGGATAGCCAGGGTGAGCTGACACTTGACCCCACGCAACTTGATAGCGTGCTCAAGGCGCTGGACATGGTGCAGGAACGTGCGTTCGAGATGGGCGTGACACTGGGCCAACCGACGGCGGCGGATGTTCTGGCGCAAAGGGGGGTGCTGGTTTCGGCACAATCTGACGCACATTCGCAAGAACTGGCCACGGCATTGCTGGCAGACATTTCACCGCTGGTGGCAGATTTTGTCGAAATGCGCGCCAACGAAGGGGCGGCCCTGCACAGTGTAATCGCAGGGCAACTTGACCAGATCGACACATTGACCGCCGCCGCCGCCGAACAAGCCGCCGCCCGCGCCCCGCGGGTCCGCGAGAACCTGACCACGGCATTGCGCCGTGTTCTGGAAGACGTCAGCGAGATGGATGAAGGACGTATCGCGCAGGAACTGGCGGTGTTGGCTGTCAAATCTGACGTAACCGAAGAAATTGACCGCCTCAAGGCGCATGTTGCTGCGGCGCGAGAATTGTTGGCTGCTGACAAACCGGCGGGCCGGAAATTTGATTTTCTTGCACAGGAATTTAACCGCGAGGCCAATACACTCTGTGCCAAGGCGCAGGCAACGGCGCTGACGGCGATCGGGCTTGAGCTGAAGGCGGTGATCGATCAGATGCGCGAACAAATCCAGAATGTGGAGTAAGGAATGCCAAGACGCGGCCTATTGATTATTCTGTCGTCACCGTCAGGTGCGGGAAAGTCGACTTTGGCGAAACGGCTGCGGGCCTGGGATGACACATTGCGGTTCTCTGTTTCGGCCACAACACGCGCCCCACGCGCGGGCGAAGTGGACGGACAGGATTACTATTTTGTCAGCCACGACGGGTTTGATGAGATTGTCACCAAAGGCGAGATGCTCGAACACGCGGAAGTTTTTGGTAACAAATACGGATCACCTCAGGCACCTGTGCAACAGGCGATAGAAAGCGGTCGCGACGTGCTGTTTGACATTGATTGGCAGGGTGCGTTGCAGATCAACAATTCATCTTTGGCCGAAAATGTTCTGTCGATCTTTATTTTGCCGCCCTCGATGACTGAATTGAAACGCCGCCTGATCTCGCGCGGGCAAGATGGTGAGGACGTGATCGCAGGGCGAATGCAAAAAAGCATGGATGAGATCAACCACTGGGGTGAGTATGATTTTGTGCTGATCAATGATGATGTGGATGCCACTGCCGAGGATCTTAAGACGATCATCAGCGCAGAGCGTCTGCGCCGCAATCGCCAGCCGCATTTGCTGGAACATGTGCGCAATCTGCAATCCCAATTTGGAGAGCTGTCATGAGCATATATGCACTGGGTGACGTCACGCCCGATGTTGCTGATGAGGCTTGGGTGGCGCCGGGTTGCTATGTGATTGGCAATGTCGTGCTAGAGGCGAAATCTTCGATCTGGTTTGGGTGTACCCTGCGCGGGGACAACGAACGCATCACCATTGGGGTCGGCAGCAATGTGCAAGAAAACTGCGTGCTGCACACCGACATAGGCTACCCACTGCAGGTCGGTGCGGGCTGCACTATTGGGCACAAGGCCATGCTGCATGGTTGTGTTATCGGTGAAAATACATTGATCGGCATGGGAGCCACGGTACTGAATGGGGCTGTGATCGGTAAGAACTGCCTGATCGGGGCAGGTGCGCTGATCACAGAAGGCAAGCAAATCCCCGATGGCTCACTTGTGATGGGCGCACCGGGGAAAGTTGTACGTCAGCTGGACGCTGACGCGATTAAAGCTTTGACCTTTTCTGCCTGGCATTATCAAGAGAATGCGGCGCGTTTTGCGCGTGATCTGACACCTCTCTGAGGGCCCGCTCGGCCGGATCGCGCGGCATCAAGAGCACGTCAAAATCCAGATCAGTAGCCTGTTCAGAGACCTCTTTTCGGATCATTTCAGCGTTGGGCAGGCGTTCAGCAATCGCGCGATATCGGCCAGAGAATGCCAATGTGGCGAGTTGTTGAGCGATCTCGATGACATCAAAATCATCACCGACGAGTGGCGACAAGATGATGTCGGGTGTGTGCGCTTTTAGTGCTTCGGCGCTTAGTTCGCCAAAGTTGAGAAAGGTGAAATCGCGCAAGGACGATGTCAGGCGCCCTTCGGCGACCCAACGACGCATGTTTCCGATCACAAGCGTCCGGTCCGCGGGGTCCCGTTCGCTCAGCGGTCGAACTGTGGGATATTCGCGAATAAGTTGTTCAGACATTCCGTTGAACCCTGTATTGGTGGGTGGTTGATTTGTTAAATACTGAAATTTTTAAATGTGGCGTCTATTTATTGCTGTAATATCTGTTGGCTGGTGGGGCAATTGCTCTAATGCGTGAATTTTGGAATATGTCGGCGAAGGTACTAAAATGATTGCGGAAAATATAGTCCTGTTAGTCGATGCAATACCGATACCAATCATAGTGATCGGACAAAATGACCGCATTAAGGCCATCAATGGGCCTGGCGAATCTATATTCGGTCCGCACCTTACCGGACGGCCTCACGTGTCGGTAGTGCGCCAGCCGGCTTTGGTTTCCGCAATCGCCAAAGTCAGAGCGCAGGGCGATCGTCAAGTTACCCGGTACGTCAATCGCGATGGCGCCACGGACATTCGCTATCGTGTTGCTGTCGCTGCTGCCGGGCAAGACATCGTCGTCACTTTTGAGGACCAGACGGCCTCTGAGGAGGCAGGCCAGATGCGCCGCGATTTTGTGGCTAACGTTAGCCACGAGTTGCGCACGCCGCTGACGGCGCTGCTGGGTTTTATTGAGACGTTGGGCGGTGCCGCCCGTGATGATCCTGCCGCGCGGGACCGGTTTCTGGAGATCATGGCCCATGAGGCCAACCGCATGACGCGGCTGGTTGATGATCTGTTGTCGCTCAGCCGTGTCGAAGAGGACGAGCGGGTGCGCCCGAAAGAAGATGTCGACCTTCGCGCGTTGCTGCCCTCTGTCATCAAGGGGTTAGAGCCGCAGGCCAAGGCTGCTGAGGTTACCGTGGCCCTCGACATTCAAGTGCCCGACGCGATGGTGGCCGGTGACGCTGGGCAACTGGTGCAAGTCTTCGCAAATATCGTTGAGAACGCGATCAAATACGGGGCCTCGGGCAAGCAAGTGAAGGTAACGTTGGTGGGGCGCACAGTGGATGCACGACTGCGGGCCGAAGTGGTCGAAATTTCGGTCGCGGATCAGGGCGAAGGCATTGCATCGCACCACATCGCGCGTCTGACAGAACGGTTTTACCGGGTCGACAGCCACCGGTCGCGACAGGTTGGGGGCACCGGGCTTGGGCTTGCCATCGTCAAGCACATCATCAACCGGCACCGGGGCCGCATGCAGATCGAAAGTGAAGAAGGGCAGGGCACAAAAATCTCTGTTTTTCTGCCAACCTCGCAACTGTCATAATACTTTTACACAAACGTCACAAAAGCTTCGGGCAGGCCTCTTAGACGGGCCGCAATGGTGGGGCGGTTCGCGCGCCACCTTTGTTTGACTGACTGGAGTGATTTGATGTCGATCATGAAACTGACTGCGACAACCGCAGCCATCGCCCTTACTGCCACATCTTCATTTGCACGTGACAACGTGCAGGTTGCCGGGTCTTCGACCGTGCTGCCATATGCATCCATCGTCGCCGAGGCATTCGGAGAGAATTTTGAATTTCCGACACCCGTTGTCGAATCTGGTGGGTCTTCGTCCGGCCTAAAGCGTTTCTGCGAAGGCGTGGGTGAAAACACCATCGACATCGCCAACGCATCCCGTGCCATCCGTGAATCCGAAGTGGCCGCCTGCGCCGAAAACGGTGTGACCGACATTATCGAAGTCCGCATCGGCTATGACGGCATCGTCTTTGCATCCCAGTTGGACGGCCCCGATTACACCGCCTTTGAACCTGCTGATATCTTCAACGCCTTGGCCCCAAAGGTCATGGTGGATGGCGCGCTGGTCGATAACCCGCACACGATGTGGTCGGATTTCAACGCCGATCTGCCAAGCGAAGACATTCTGGCCTTCATCCCCGGTACAAAGCACGGCACACGTGAAGTGTTCGAAGAGAAAGTCGTCGCGGCAGGTTGTGAAGCCACAGGCGCATTTGAAGCGATGATCGCATCCGGCATGTCCGAAGATGACGCAGAAGATGCATGTCTGGCTGTGCGCACTGATGGCCGTTCCGTGGATATCGACGGCGACTATACAGAAACGCTGGCCCGTATCGACGCCAACACAAATGCCATCGGCGTGTTTGGTCTGGCCTTTTATGAAAACAACACTGACAAGCTGAAAGTGGCTACAATGTCCGGTGTTGAGCCAACAACCGAAACGATCTCAACCGGTGACTACCCTGTGTCGCGCCCGCTGTTCTTCTACATCAAAGCAGCGCATGTCGGCGTTATCCCCGGACTGAAAGAATTCGCAGAATTCTTCGTGGCTGACGAGGTGGCAGGCCCAGACGGCCCATTGGCCGCTTACGGTCTGGTGTCTGACCCAGCACTGGCTGACACGCAGACCATGATCGCTGACGAAAAGACCATGTAAACCGCACGACGGACTGCGCGGCCCGGCTTTGCGTCGGGCCGCGCATCCTTGCCTAAGAATATGAATGCGCGTCTTCAGAGCCAGTGTTAATGCAGCGCAAAGGCTTCGCACTTGAGGGATCACATGTCTAACCTTCTTATCATCGCGATCATTCTGGGACTTGGCGTCGCTGGCTTTGTCCTTGGCCGCCAGCGTGCGCTGGTCTCGGCTGGTGGTGACAAGCGGAACCTGCATTCACTTCCAATCTACTACGGTGCCAATGTCGCATTGTCGGCCATTCTGCCTGCTACTGGCCTGTTGGCGATCTGGCTGATTGTGCAACCGATGGCGATCAATAGCGCCGTTTCCGATCTGATCTCTGACGACAGCATCAGTGAAACCGGCACGCGCGATCTGGTCATGGCCGATGTGCGCCGCGTGGCCGAAGGGCTGGACCGTGCTGTGCAGACCGGCGCGATGGGCGCTGACACGAGTTTTGCCTTGGATGCGGGTACCGATGATGTGCGCGACACGCTGGCCAGCTTGGGTGTTGCACTGGGGTCTGATGTGACCCCTGAAACGCTGGCTGCCGGACAGCGTTACCGTGAACTTCTGGGCACCGGCAACCTGTTGAAAACGCTTGCCGTGATCGCAACGGGTCTGCTTGGGCTTTGTGTCACCTATCTGCGCACCCACAAGGATTTTCGCGCGCGCAACACCGTTGAAAACGGTGTTTTGCTGCTGCTGATCGGGGCGGCCAGCATTGCGGTATTAACTACCGTTGGCATTGTCTTATCACTTGTTTTCAACACGATAGAGTTCTTCCGCCTGTATCAGGCCAGCGATTTTTTCTTTGGCACAAACTGGAGCCCCAGTTTCTCGGGCCGCGGCCAAACCTCTGAGCTGGGCATTCTTCCGTTGTTGTGGGGCACGCTCTATATCTCATTCGTGGCGTTGGTGGTTGCCGTCCCCTTGGGCCTTTTTGCGGCGATTTACCTGTCTGAATACGCCTCCAAGGGTGTGCGTTCGGTTGCCAAACCGCTGCTAGAGCTGCTGGCCGGTATCCCCACAATTGTTTACGGTCTCTTTGCCTTGCTGACTGTCGGCCCGCTTTTGGTAGAGGCGTTTGGCGATGGGGGCCTTTTTGGGGTCAGCTGGATGGCGGGTGGTACGGCTGTGATGACGGCGGGGTTGGTTATGGGGATCATGCTAATCCCCTTTGTCAGTTCGCTGTCCGATGACATTATCAACGCCGTGCCCCAAGCGATGCGCGACGGGTCTTACGGGTTGGGTGCGACCAAATCCGAAACTGTGCGTCAGGTCATCCTGCCCGCGGCCTTGCCCGGCATTGTGGGCGCCGTCCTGCTGGCCGCGTCACGCGCTATCGGAGAGACGATGATCGTGGTTCTTGGGGCAGGGGCCGCCGCACGGCTGAGCCTGAACCCTTTTGATGCCATGACAACCGTGACCGCCAAGATCGTCAGCCAGTTGACCGGTGACAGTGACTTTGCCTCGCCCGAAGCACTTGTCGCCTTTGCCCTTGGGATCACGCTGTTTGTGATCACTTTGGGCCTGAATGTCTTTGCCCTCTATATCGTCCGCAAATACCGGGAGCAGTACGACTGATGACTGATGCACCCGCACCATCCACGCCCGCAGTTCCCCCCAAGGGCAAGTCACTGCTAGCGCAGGACGACCGCACCAAGCGCCGCAATGCCGCCGAAAAGCGGTTCCGCGCCTATGGAATTGCTGCCATCAGCGTGGGGCTGTTGTTCCTTGCCTCGCTGCTGTGGGCCATCGTCCAGAATGGCACGCCTGCTTTCACACAAACCTTCGTCAATCTTGAAGTTGCTCTGTTGGAAGAGAAGCTCGACAAAAACGGTAACCGCGACATCGACGATATCAGAAAGGTGTCCACCTTTGGCTACAACCCACTGATCAATGAGGCCCTGATCGTGGCAACGGCGGATATCGAAACCGAGGTTGAAGATGGCGATCTGAAAAAGATACTCTCTGCATCGGCTGCTGCCATTGTCCGTGATTTTGTGATCGAAAACCCTGACCGGATTGGCGAAACCGTTGAATTTCGTTTGCTGACCTCGTCCCGTGTGGATGGCTACCTCAAGGGTCGGGTGACACGCGAAGACCTTGCACGCGACAAAAACCTTGATGCCGCCCACCTTGATCTGATCGACGTGATGGTAGCCGCAGGTGCGGTCGAGCGGGTCTTTAACTGGGATTTTATCCTGGGTGCTGATGCCTCTGAAAGCCGGCCAGAGCAGGCAGGCATCGGTGTTTCGATGCTGGGGTCGTTTTTCATGATGCTGGTGGTGCTGGTGCTGGCGTTGCCCATCGGGGTGGCCGCGTCGATCTATCTAGAAGAATTCGCGCCGCAGAATAAATTCACTGACCTGATCGAAGTGAACATCTCAAACCTCGCGGCGGTGCCGTCGATTGTGTTTGGTATCCTTGGTCTGGCGGTGTTCATCCAGTTTGCGCATTTGCCGCAGTCGGCCCCGCTGGTGGGTGGTCTGACGCTGACCCTGATGACATTGCCCACCATCGTGATTTCGACCCGCGCGTCGCTTAAGGCGGTGCCGCCATCAATTCGTGATGCGGCCTTGGGCGTGGGTGCATCCAAGATGCAATCGGTGTTCCACCATGTGCTGCCCTTGGCAATGCCGGGCATCCTGACGGGCACAATCATTGGGCTGGCGCAGGCCTTGGGTGAAACGGCTCCGCTGCTGCTGATCGGGATGGTGGGCTATATCGCGTCGAACTATCCCGATGGTATTGCGTCTGGTTTTCTTGACCCCAACTCGGCCATGCCGGCTCAGATCTATGAATGGGCCAAACGCGCAGACCCCGCCTATTATGAACGGGCTTGGGGCGGTATTATCGTGCTGTTGGTGTTCCTTCTGACGATGAACATCATCGCCATCATTCTACGGCGCCGGTTCGAGCGGCGCTGGTAGAGGAAAGCAGACAAATGGAAGATATGATACAAGTGGACCGCGCAATGAGTACGCAGCAAGGCACCAAGATCAGCGCCAAAGGCGTGCAGGTCTACTATGGCGATAACCACGCCATCAAGGATGTGAACGTAGAGATCGACGACAAGACGGTCACCGCTTTCATCGGCCCGTCAGGCTGTGGTAAATCCACCTTCCTGCGCTGCCTGAACCGGATGAACGACACAATTGATGTGGCTCGTGTGGCGGGTGATATCCTGATTGATGGCGAAGATATCTATGATCCCAAGGTTGATCCGGTACAGCTGCGCGCCAAGGTCGGCATGGTGTTCCAAAAGCCGAACCCGTTCCCCAAGTCGATCTATGACAATGTGGCTTATGGCCCAAAGATCCACGGGCTTGCCCGTAACAAAGCAGAGCTTGACGCGATTGTGGAAAGCTCGCTGCGCAAGGCCGCCCTGTGGAATGAAGCCAAAGACCGGCTGGATGCCCCCGGCACCGGTCTTTCTGGTGGTCAACAGCAGCGTTTGTGTATTGCGCGCGCGATTGCCACGGCGCCTGAGGTTCTGCTGATGGACGAACCCTGTTCGGCGCTTGATCCGATTGCGACAGCGCAGGTGGAAGAACTGATCGACGAATTGCGACAGAGCTTTTCGGTAGTGATCGTAACCCACTCGATGCAGCAGGCCGCCCGTGTCAGCCAGAAAACGGCGTTTTTCCACCTTGGTAACTTGGTTGAGTATGACGACACCGACAAGATTTTCACCAACCCGCAGGACAGCCGCACCGAAAGCTATATTTCGGGCCGGATCGGGTAAGGAGCAAAAACAATGAACGAGCATATCTCATCGGCTTATGACCGTGACCTTGAGGGGATAACGACACTGATCATGCGCATGGGCGGACTGGTTGAAGAGGCCATCTTGAAAGCCGTGCAATCACTTGCGGATCGTGACGTGGAACTGGCAGAGGAAGTGCGCAAGGGTGACAAAGTTATCGACGCGCTAGAGCTGCAAATCAACGAAGAAGCGGCGCGCACGATTGCGCTACGCGCCCCTGTTTCCAAAGACTTACGGTCCATTCTTACAGTGTTTCGGCTGGCTGCGTCATTGGAACGGATCGGCGATTATTCCAAAAACATCGCCAAGCGCACCAGCGTATTGGTCGAGATGGGTCCGGTGCATGGATCAGACGCCGCATTGCGCCGGATGGCGCGCGAGGTCGAAGCCATGCTCAAGGACACGCTGGACGCCTATATGCGCGGCGACGAAAAGCTCGCTGAAAGCGTGCGCCAGCGCGACCACGAAGTTGACCAGATGTACAACGCGCTATTCCGCGAATTCCTGACCTTCATGATGGAAGACCCGCGCAACATCACCGCCTGTATGCATCTTCATTTCATGGCCAAGAACATCGAACGCATGGGCGATCTGACCACCAATATGGCCGAACAGGTCATCTATCTGGTGACTGGCGAAATGCCCGACGAGGCGCGACCCAAGGGCGATAAGACAGCTTTTGTAACGGATCCGGGCTAATCCGATGGCGCAGCAACCCCATGTTCTGATTATCGAAGATGAGGCCGCCCAGCGGGAAATGCTGGCCTACAATCTTGAAGCCGAAGGGTTCCGTGTCACCCGTGCCGAAGACGGCGAAGAGGGGCTTTTGTCCGTCCAAGAAGAAGCACCCGATGTCATCGTGCTTGACTGGATGATGCCCAATTTGTCGGGGATTGAAGTATGTCGCAGGCTCAAGATCAGATCGGATACCCAACTGATCCCCATCATCATGCTGTCGGCGCGCTCTGAAGATGTCGATAAGGTGCGCGGCTTGGAAACGGGTGCTGATGACTATGTCGTCAAACCCTATTCGGTGTCAGAACTGATGGCGCGCGTGCGCACGCAGTTGCGCCGGGTGCGCCCGGCGACGGTGGGGCAGGTCCTCACCTATGATGATATTGTGCTGGATTCCGAAACGCACCGTGTCACACGTGGCGACAATGCCCTGAAACTTGGCCCGACAGAGTTTCGCCTGCTGACCACATTTATGGAAAAACCGGGCCGTGTTTGGTCACGTGACATGCTTTTGGACCGGGTTTGGGGGCGCGATATCTATGTTGATACCCGTACGGTTGACGTGCATGTCGGGCGGCTGCGCAAGGTGCTGACCCAACATGGGGGCAGCGATCCGGTACGCACCGTCCGAGGGGCCGGCTACGCTCTGGGTTAGCCGCTAGCAAATCCTTTGCAGGATTTGCCGTCAGACTTTTGTCATAAGTTTGTTTGCCGCCCGATTAAGCGCCCCATGGCCCGTGGTGCCCTTCGCCGCCATCAACCCGCGCAAACCCATGCGCGCCGAAGAAATCACGCTGTCCTTGGATCATATTCGCGGTCCCGCGTGCGGTACGCATAGCATCGAAATAGGCCAATCCGGATGAAAGCGCTGGCAAGGCCAGCCCGTGCAGTGCCGCCTGCGCCACCACCTGCCGCAACGCGCCGTGGGTGTCCTTCAAGGCGTTGGCGAACTTTGGAGCCATCATCAGGTTCTGGTCGGCATTGTCGCGCAAGGCAGAGGCCATATCATCGAGCATATCGGAACGGATAATGCAGCCCGCGCGCCAAACCTCGGCAATGGCAGGTAGGGGCAGGGACCAGCCGAAGGCCTCGGAGGCCTTGGCGATCATTCCGAACCCTTGGGCGTAACACAGGATTTTACCCGCAATCAGCGCCTGCTCCAATGTGTCAAGCGACAGCATGTCATGGGGCAGGTGCCGTGGGGCCGCGCCAAAGAGGTCTTCACCGGCTGCACGGGCCGCTTTCTGCGATGACAGGTTGCGCGCAACCACAGCGGCCTCGATGGCGGGGATCGGCGCGGCAAGGTGCTGTGCCTCGATCACGGTCCAGCGTCCGGTGCCTTTTTGACCTGCCGCGTCAACAATAACATCCAGCATCGGCTGATCGGTCTCAGGATCAGTGGCGGCCGCCACTTTGCCTGATATTTCAATCAGATAGCTGCGCAACGGGCCCTTATCCCAGGCAGCAAAGGTTTCGGCGATTTTACCGTGATCAAGGCCCAGACCATCGCGCATGATGCCGTAAACCTCGGCGATCATTTGCATGTCGGCATATTCGATCCCGTTGTGAACGGCCTTGACGAAATGCCCGGCCCCTTCCTCGCCCATCCATGTGGCGCAGGGTGCGTCCTTATGCTTGGCCGAGATTGCGGTCAGGATATGCGCCACCCGGTCCCAATACGCGCGCTTGCCACCGCCCATGATCGATGGACCAAACCGCGCGCCTTCTTCGCCGCCAGAGACGCCAATGCCAAGGAACGCCAGTTTGCCGGCCTCTTTGACGCGTCGGTTGGTGTCGTGAAAGTTGGCGTTGCCAGCGTCGATGATCATATCATCGTCGTTCAGCAAGGGCCGCAGGGCCGCGATCTGATCATCCACCGCCTGCCCGGCAGGGACCATCAAGATGATGGTGCGGGGCGATTTCAGGGCGCTGACCAATTCCTCAAGCGTATCTGTTGGGGTGATCCGCGCTGCCAGATCACCGGCTGTGGCGTGGAATTCCTTGGTTGTCGCGGTTGTCCGGTTCCAGACTGCCACGTCAAACCCGTTGTCTGCGATATTCAATGCAAGGGCAGCGCCCATCGTGCCAAGGCCAATCAGGCCGATGTCCGCGTTACTCATTTATGTTCCCTCGCCTTTATGGTCTGACACCGACATAAGCCTTCGAAGAGGTAAGGAAAACCCGACACAGAAAAATGTTCTGTGAGCTTACTCTTGTATTTCGCACATTCATGAGCAATGTTCATAAAATGATTGACGAAAGACCAAACCAATGAAAATCGCAGGCATCGGCACAGCGCTGCCTAAGCGGAGAGACACGTCAGCAGCGCTTGATCGCCAACTGGGATTGGTCGCAGGCCGGATCGCGGCCCTGACAGGCGTGCAGACGCGTTACGTCTGTTCCGGCGAAGAGAGCCAGATCACACTCGGCACGGCGGCGGCACAGGCCGCATTGAGCGATGCAGGGCTACTGCCGCGTGACATTGACCTGATCATAAGTGCGGCCGCCGTGCCCTACCAGTTGATCCCGGCCACTGCGCCTGCCTATCAGGCGGCACTGGGTATCCCCGATGGCGCTGCCTTCGGTTTTGACGTGAACGCCACCTGTCTGGGCTTTGTCACCGCACTTGAGGCTTGCGCGGGTATGCTCGCATCGGGCCGTTTCAAACGCGCGCTGATTATCTCGTCCGAGGTGGCATCACGCGGACTGCCTTGGGACAGCAAACCCGCAGTGGCGGGCCTGTTTGGTGATGGTGCGGCAGCGGCGGTGGTCGAGGACAGCGACGCCCCCTTTGTGACGCGCTTTCGCAGCTATCCCAGCGGCTATGACATCTGTAAAATCGGGGCCGGGGGCACGCGATACGATTTCCGGGCAGAGCCCGAGGCCTTTGCCGCCAATACGTTTTTTGACATGGACGGAAAGGCGCTCTTTCGTCTGACCTCCAAGTATTTCGGCGGGTTTGTGGATGATCTGCTTGCAGATGCAGGCTGGACCAAGGCAGAGGTTGATCTGATTGTCCCGCATCAGGCCAGCCCGATGGCGCTGCAACATATGATCCGCCACTGCGGGTTTGATGCAGGCAAAGTCGTGGATATCTGCGCCGACTATGGCAACCAGATCGCGGCCTCGATTCCCTTTGCACTGGGCCATGCCCGCGATCGTTTGCAGACGGGCCGCAAAGTCTTGTTGCTGGGCACATCGGCTGGCGTATCATTTGGCGGTGCCGCGGTGACGTTCTGATGGCGGTTCTGGTGACAGGAGCGACGGGGTTTCTGGGTGCACATCTGGCGCTTGCCTTGTGTGATCAGGGAGTGATTGCAACAGGGCGGGATCGCGCCAAGCTGGCGCGGCTCAAGGCGCTGGGGTTGCGCAGCGTCGCGCTTGATCTGGCGCATCCGGTGCCCGCCGCAGACCGCGACCGGATTGGCGCGGTTGATGCGGTTGTGCATTGCGCCGCTTTGTCGTCGCCTTGGGGGCGTGATGCCGCCTTTGAAACGGCGAATGTCACAGCCACAAAAAACCTGCTGCATCTGTCCCGCGCATTGCGCGCGCGCCGCTTTGTCTTTGTGTCGACGGCAAGTGTGTATTTCCAATTCTGTGATCAGGACGGGCTGGGCGAGGCGCAGACAGCCCCGAAGTTTGTGAATGCCTATGCGCGGACAAAATATGCCGCAGAGCGGGAAGTGTTGAAGTTCAATGATCTGCACCCCATCGTGCTGCGCCCAAGGGGGATCTATGGGGCCGGTGATACCGCCCTTTTGCCGCGTCTGATGCGGGTCGCCCGTTCGCGAGCGGTGCCGCGGTTCTCGCCTGCGGGTGCGACGGATATCACCCACGTCGATGATGTGGTTAGCGCCTGTCAGCGCGCCATTGCCGCCGATCCTGTTGTCAGTGGCGAAGTATTCAATATCTCAGGCGGGCAGGGTGTCGCTTTGCCCGATATCGTTGCGGCGGCCTGTGCGCAATGTGATGTGCCGCTGCGGTGGCGCGACCTGCCGTTTGGCCCGGCTTTGGCGGCTGTGCGCGTGATGGAACGAATGGCCAAGACATTGCCCGGACAACCGGAACCACCAGCGACTGCCTATGCCCTTGGTATCCTGCGCTACCGGCAAACCATGAGCCTTGCGCATGCGCAAACCGCCTTGGGCTGGCAACCACAGGTCAATTTCGAAGAAGGGCTGCGCCGCACCTTTGCTAACGGTGCGATGCGGCAGGGTGTCCTGTGATCCGACCTATTTTCACCAACACTGCCAGCATTCGGACCCGCGCGCGTTGGGTTCTCAACGGTGGGCGTGGACCCGTTGATCTGCAAGTGCGCGTGGGGCTGATCATCCACCCTACTTTTGGCCCGGTTTTGATTGATGCAGGTTATGGTCCGCAAGTCACCCAAGCACCGGGGCGCAGTTGGGCGTTGCGCGCCTATGACCGGGTGCTTGGCCCCAAGCTGCAAGCGTTACAAAGCCCATTGGCCTTGTTGGCCGCGCATGGGTTCGACCCCGAAGACGTTAACTTGATCTTTGTCACCCATCTGCATGCTGATCATGTGGCCTACCTGCCTGCGTTTCCCAATGCCCGGTTTGTCACTGATGATCAGGTTACAGATGCGTTGCGGCACGGCGTGTTTAAGGAATTGCTGCCCAAGGATTTCGTAGAACGGCAGATCGATTTGCGGTCCTATCGTCTGGCGGCACTGCCGTTTGGGCTGGGGCAGGGGTATGATCTGTTAGGGGATGGCAGCGTGATTGGGGTGCCTCTGCCGGGCCATGCGCCGGGGCATTTTGGTTTGTGTTTTACAGGGAAAACACCGCTGCTTTATGCCGTTGATACGCAATGGGTGCTGGCGGCCATTCACGAGGATCGCTGTCCGGGGCTGCCCGCATCCCTGATTGCCGATGATGGGCAGGCGGCTGCCCGGTCTGTGGCGCTGGTGTGCGCCTTTGCCCAAGCGGGGGGTGATGTGATGCTTTGCCATGATCCGGCCCCAACCCAGTGGGACTGGGCGCCAGATGTTTGAGGTGCGCCATGCTTTGCTGGCCTATTGGCTTGCGCGGCGGATCAAAACACGCGCACAGCTAAAGGGGCGGACAGCAGCAAAGCTGCACAACTGGTTGCAACGCGATGTGCCGCAGGTGCCGTTCTATGCGGGGCGCAAGGTGACGACACTGGATGATCTGCCGATCATCGACAAAGCCACGCTGATGGCTGATTTCGCGGCGTTCAATACCGCAGGCATCACCGCCGAAATGGGATGGCAGGCATTTGCCGGGTCAAAGCAGATCGGCAAACTGGTTGTGGGGGCCAGCACCGGCACCAGCGGCAATCGGGGCCTGTTTGTGATTTCTCAGGCTGAACGGTTTCGCTGGCTGGGTTCAATCCTTGCCAAAGCGCTACCGGGGTTCTGGCGTAAGCGCCACAGGGTTGCGGTGCTCTTGCCTCTGAATACGCCGCTTTATGACAGTGCCAACCGGATGCAGCGCCTGAAACTGCGGTTTTTCGATATCGGGCAACCGTGGGAGGATGATCTGGCAGCGTTTCAGCCGACCGTGATTATTGCCCCGCCAAAAGTCCTGCGTCAGATAGCCATGCAGGCGATGCCGCTTGCGCCAGAGCATGTTTTTGCTGCGGCAGAGACGCTCGACCCTGTCGATGCGGCCTTTATTGCCGCCCATTTCAATCGGCCCCTTCGCCAGATTTATATGGCGACTGAAGGATTGTTTGCGGTGTCTTGCGAACAAGGCACGCTGCACCTTTGCGAAGATACGATGCATTTTGAACTGCCGCAGGTTGGCGACGATCCCGATCTGCGCGCGGTGATTGTCAGCGACTTCAGCCGCCGCACCCAGATCATGGCGCGCTACCGGATGAATGATCTGATCCGGCTTGGGCCGCCCTGTGCCTGTGGGCTACCGCATCAGACCGTGGCAGAAGTTGTGGGCCGGGTAGACGATTGTTTTACGTTGGCCGGTATGACGATCACACCTGACGTCATGCGCAATGCCGTTGTCGATGCGGATCGCAAGATCACTGATTTTCGGATCATTCAAACAGGTGCAACAGAGATTGAGGTTTTGGTGCCATATGGCGTTGACTGCGACGCAGTTCTGCAAGCGGTCATGGGCGCCCTTAGGGCGTGGTCGGCGACCGCCCGTGTTATCGTCAGGGCCGCTGATTTGAAACCGGATATGTCACGCAAGCTGCGGCGGGTCGAAAACCGCTGGCGGGGCGGTGTGCCTATTGCAGGTATTGATAGGCAATAAAGACCACATAACCGGCGAGCATTGCCGTGCCCATCGGCTTGGTCAGTTTGCCAACCGTCAACATCCAAAGGCTGAACACAACGGCCACGGCGACCGTCGCCCAGAGTTCAAACCCAAGCAGGACAGGATCGACATCAAGTGGTTTGATGATCGCGGTCAAAGCGACGATCGACATGATATTGAACGTGTTCGAACCAATGATATTGCCAAGGATCAGGCCAACGGATTGTTTGCGTGCGGCAGCGATACAGGTGGACAATTCCGGCAGTGATGTGCCGAAGGCCACAACGGTCATGCCGATCACCGCCTCTGGTACGCCGATGGCGGTCCCTGTTTGCACCGCACCCTGCACCAAAAGCTCTGACCCGATGGCAAGGGCTGCAAGCCCGGCAAGCAGCACCAAAGCCGCGCCCTTCATCGTGGTGATGGCGGGCCCCGCATCTTCGTCATCATCATCGTCTTCAAGTTGGATGCAGTCGGTCTTGTATTGAAAGAACACAAACGCCACGAGAATGGCGAACATGATCAGACCGAACACCTGGCTAAAGCTACCGATCATCATCCCGTAGGCCAGAATGGCGGTCGAGACCAACATCATCGCGAGGTCTTTCCACAGGTCCTTCGGCTTGGCCGAGACGTGAAAAACAAAGGCCGTTGCCCCCAGAACCAGCAGGATATTGGCGACGTTAGAGCCCAGTACATTACCCAATGAGATGCCGGGAAAGCCCGAAAGGTTGGCGTTCACAGAAGTGAAAAGTTCCGGCACCGAAGTCCCGAAAGAAATAATCGTCGCGCCGATGAACAGCGGGGAAAGGCCCGTGCGTTCGGCTACAAAAACGGCGGCGTCCACCGTCCAGTCGCCGCCTTTGATTAAAAGGAAAAGGCCAAAGGCCATAGCACCAGCCGACAAGACAAAAAGCTCGTAAGTTGTCAATTCAAACAAGATGTGTGTCCCGATCACTGGTCTTTGCGAATGGCGTTTCCGCGGGCTTACCCGATTTTTTGCACGAGTGTAATAGCCTTTTGCCCCAGTTAGCACCGTGCCGCAGCGTTACAAGCCCACAGCAAAAAGGCAGCCCCCGCAAGGGCTGCCTTTCTTTGGTTTCTCAGATGCTTAGGCTGCAACCTTTGGTCGAGTCATCTGTGCCAGTGCAAAGAGGGCCACCGCGCCGCCAATTCCAATCAGATCAGAGATCCAGCCGCCTTCAATCATGAAAAGAGCCACGACCAAAAGCCCGATCCGTATCGGCCATGCCGCCCGGTCACCGACCCACCAACCTTGCACGCCAGAGGACAGCAGGAACACACCAAAAACTGCCGTCGCCCCTGCGCGGATGACTTCGAACCAGGTGCCATCCATCAAGATCGCCCCGTTGTAGAAGAACATGAACGGCACAATGAAGGCCGAGATGCCAATCTTGAACGATGCCACAGAGGTGGCCATTGGGTTCGCCCCCGATATCCCTGCCGCGGCATAACTCGCCAACGCCACAGGTGGTGTGATGGCCGAGACGACGGCGAAGTAGAAGACAAAGAAATGTGCAGTCAGCATTGGGATACCAAGCTGCACCAGACCGGGGGCCACAACCGACGCCGCAACGGCATAGGCCGCCGTTGTCGGCATGCCCATGCCCAGCAGGATCGCGATGCACATCGCAAAGAACAGGGCGAGCAACTGGTTCGCCTCGGCGATGTTCAACAGCACGGATGAGAACCGCGCGCCAACACCTGTCAGCGAGATGACACCAACGATAATACCTGCACAGGCACAAACAGCGATGATCTGGATTGACATGATCCCGGCCAGCTCAAACGCCTTGGCGACAGAGCCGAGCCCCATGCGGTAGGGCGTGAACCAGCTGACAACAGCCGCCGCCACTGTGGCCAGCGTCCCCGCGCGGATCACTGAATACCCCATAAAGAGTGCGCCAATCAGAATGATGATCGGCAGAAACAAGAAGACCCGGCGCACCATGTCTTTGAACTTTGGCAGTTCATCCTCGCGCATGCCGCGCATCCCCAATTTCGCCGCCTCAAAATCAACCATGAAGTAGATAGAGACGAAATACAGCACCGCGGGGATGATCGCTGCGATGGCAATCTCGGTGTAGGGAATGCCTGTAATTTCGGCCATGATAAAGGCACCAGCCCCCATGATCGGCGGCATGATTTGCCCACCGGTCGATGCTGCGGCCTCAACCGCGCCGGACGTCGTGGGCTTGTAGCCCACCTTTTTCATCAACGGGATGGTAAGCGAGCCAGTTGCCACCACGTTACCAGCAGAGGTGCCGTTGATCATACCCATCAAGCCGGATGCAAAGATGGCCACCTTGGCGGGGCCACCACGGGCGCGCCCGGCTGCCGCAAAGGCAAAGTTGACGAAGTAGTCGCCAACTTTTGAGGCCTGAAGGAACGCTGCAAAGATGATGAACAGGATGATGTAAGTGGACGACACTGCCGTTGTTGGCCCAAGAATACCTGCATCGGTGTAGACCTGACTGAAAAAGCGCTGCCACGTGATGTCGGGCGCGTTCAGAAAGCCGGGCAACAGATCGCCGACAAAGACATAGATCAGAAACACGCCCGCAATGATAATCAGGGCAAGGCCTGCAACGCGGCGGGTCAGTTCCATGATCAGGGCGGTACCCGCGACAGCAGCAAGGCTCATCCCGATTGGGGCGAAGGGTGTGCCGGTGGAGTTGCGCATCAGCGTGCCAAAGATTGTGATCAAGTAGATCGCGACGCCAATGCCGCAAACGCTTAGCACGATATCAGCGGGGGCAATCGTGCCACGCACGCGGGGGCGCAGCCAGCCAATGACGATGCCAAGGGCGGTGGCAGCGATTAGCGGATAACCATAGTGATAGGTTTCTGCTGCTTTGATGCCTTCATCAATGCCGTTCCACATCACGCCGCCCCGAATTTGGGCCGCAAAACTGATGGCGGTGTAACAGGCATAAAGGGCAGGGAGCAGCGCCAGCATAGCCAGATAGTCAAGCGGGTGCTTACCGCTGCTGTCCTTTTCAGGAAAAGCGCGCGCGGAATAAAGCGTGAAGCCAAGGATCAGTGCACCTGCAATGTGTACGATGCGAAAATTCCATGTCTCCATCGGGAATACAGGCAAGAATGGGATATCAATGTCAGTCCATCTTTCAATCGACCACCCATTCAGGGCCGCCATGTGAAAGAGCGCGTAGAAGCCCGACAGTGCCGCGATGGCCATATAGGTGCGGCCCGTAAAGACGCGGCGGTTGTGTTCAACAGGCTCATCATCCACGCCATCTGCAATGACAGGGCCCTCAGTCTGATCTTCTTTTTGGGTGTCGGTGATCATGGCATGGCCCTCGCATATCAGCAGACACCCCATCAGGGTTTGCTGGCGGCATTCATAGCTTAAGAATAGTAAATCGCCCAAGGCCGCGTCTCGCGCGGCCTTGGGTCAGGTGATCTTAGTTACCGAAGATCTGGTCGGCAGGAATGTCTGCGCCTGCGTTCTCGATGAACCACTCGGCCGCACCAGGGTGCCATGGCAGCACGCCTGCATTCTTTGTGTAATTCTCTGGCAGGGTGGACCGTGCCGCACGGTGAATATTCACCATCCGCTCGTTATCGGACATCACCACATCTACTGCGGCTTTTACAAAGGACGCAGGCAGATCGCAGTTGGCAATCGCAAAGTTCCACATAGAGACAGAACGCGCATCGCTTTCCAGCGTGGTGTAAGTGTCAGCGGCGATGTCAAACTGGGCCACAGGGAAGGCGGCCATGATGGTTGCCTGCTCGTCTTCGGTGAACTCGATGATGTTCACGTCCGTTTGCACTTCCAACTGGCTGACCGCAGGTACAGGCACACCGGCGGCAAATGCGATCACGTCCAGCAGACCATCCTGCAACTGACCACCAAGGTCAGTCCAGCCGCCGTTGCGGCGTTCAAAGTTCACGCCAAGCTCTTCCATCATACGTGGGAAGTAGGTGTCAGAGGTTGAACCCGCAGGGCCAAAGCCGATACGCGCGCCATCAGGAATATCCGCGACGGATGTGATGCCCGATGAGGACAGCGCCGTGACCGAAAACGGCGTCTGATACATTGGGAACATTGCACATGCGTTGGTCATTTCCAGACCGGGTGCGATGGGGTTGGTGCCGGCAAGGGATTCCGCCGCAGGGCCCATGGTTGTCATGCCAAACTGCGCGTCGCCTGTGTGGACCAGCGCCATGTTCTGCATCGGGCCGCCTGTGACTTCGCCACCACCTGTCAGGCCCAGTTCTTCGGCGACAAGGTTTGCCCAGCCGGAGCCATAGGCAAAGTAGGTGCCGCCCTGCGATGCCGTACCCACGGTAAAGCTCTCTGGCCAGTCAGCCGTGTGGCCATCTGCGAATGCTGTTGTTGCTGTCAAAGCAGTTGTCGCGATAAGTGCTGCGATTTTCATATTTGTTGTCCTCCACAAAAATCACCGATCTCTCCCGGATCGGATCGTGACCTAATCACGCTTTGCAACTAGGCCGGATGGCGTTGTGGTCCATCACCGGGTCGCCTTGGCACAAGGGATCGTTCACCATGTTTGCGGTAACAGCTGGCAATTAATCCGGCAGATGGGTCGGGAAGGGGACAAACCGGGGTTTTGCTGTGTCGCCAAAGGGACAAAGCCGTCAGCTTGCCGCGTCTGCCTTGGAAATCCCATGCTTTTGCATTTTCTCGTAAAGCGCTTTGCGCGACAGTCCCAGCGCTTCATACGTCTGTTTCAGGCTGCCACCCTGCGCGGTCAATGCGGCCAGAACCAGCGCCTTTTCATGGGCCGCCATGCGGGCGGCAAGCGTGGTGTCGTCTACTGGTGACGTCACATTGGCGGGATCAAGCCCCAGCACAAAGCGGTCGGCTGCATTGCGCAACTCGCGTACATTGCCGTGCCAGTCTTGCGTGGCCAACTGTGCAAGCAAGGATGCAGGCACATCGCCCAATTGCCTTGAATATCGCGCTGCTGCCTGTGCGGCGAGGTTCAGAAACAGCGATGGCACATCATCGCGCCGCGCGCTTAGCGGCGGCACATGCAGGGTCACAACATTCAACCGATACAGAAGATCCGCTCGAAACCCAGCTTTGGCAACGGCCTGTGCAAGATCCGTTTTGGACGCAGCAATCACCCGGATATCAAGCGCCACCGGATCATTGGACCCAAGCCGCGTGATCTGGCGATCCTGAATGGCGTGCAGCAGTTTGGCCTGTACAGCAACGGGCAAGCTGTCGATCTCATCGAGAAACACCGTGCCTTGGCGGGCAAACTCGAACTTGCCAAACCGGGCGCGCATGGCCCCGGGAAAGGCGCCAGCCTCATGGCCGAACAGCTCTGATTCAACCAGATCAACGGGCAGTGCGGCGCAGTTGATATGGACAAAAGGGTGCGGGCCACGGGCGGACAGATCATGCAGCGCATGCGCGGTCAGGTCTTTGCCAACGCCAGTGTCACCGGTGATCAGCACATCCGCATCGGTTTCCGCAATCGTGCGAACCTGCTTGCGTAGGGTAACCATCGCATCAGAACGCCCAATCAGTCGTGCCTCCAGCTTGTCGCGCCCGCCAACTTCGCGTTTCAACGCACGGTTTTCGACCGTCAGGCGGCGCTTGTCCAAAGCACGCTGGATCGTTGTCACCAGCCGGGCAGGGGCAAAGGGTTTTTCGATGAAATCATATGCCCCTTCGCGCATCGATTGCACGGCAAGGTTCACATCGCCATGTCCGGTCACCAGAATGACCGGAAACTCTGGGTCAATCTCAAGCACCTTGCGCATCAGCCACAGCCCATCATGGCCCTTCATCCGAATATCGGTGACCAGAACACCCGCAAACCCACGGCTGACCTTGGCCAGCGCTGTATCGGCATTGTCAAAAACATCGGCCGGGATATCCGCCAGCATCAGGGTTTGGGCCGTTGCGTTGCGGAGCTCTTCTTCATCGTCCACAAAAATGACAGATTGCTTCATTGGGCGGCGACCTTAATGGGGGTGGCAGGTTGCAGATGGACTGAAAAAACAGCGCCACCATCAGGATGGTTCTCGGCACTCAACGTGCCGCCAAAATCCGAGACGATGTTGAATGAAATCGACAGGCCAAGCCCCAAACCCTTGCCGGGGGGTTTGGTAGTAAAGAACGGATCAAAGATGTGCGATACGGCCTCTGGGTCCAATCCCGGACCAGTATCACGCACATGAACGGTTGTGCCGCTGACGCTGAGCAGGACAACCGGGTTTGGCTGATCGTCCATCGCATCAAGCGCGTTATTAATCAGATTAACGATGACCTGTTGTAGGCGCACATGACCACCCGTCACCCAAACCTCCTGCGCGAGGGGGGGATAATCAACCACGCCGCTGCCAGAGCGGAGGCGCATATCAATCACGGCAAGCGCGTCTTGAATAACTGTATTCAGCAACAGCGGCCCGGTGGCTTGCTGCGGTCTGCGCGCGAAATTGCGCAGATGGGCCGAGATTGTCGCCATGCGGTCCGCCATCTTGGAAATCCGCCCGATGTTCTCTTTGGCGTGTGCAATCTGATCGCGGGCAAGGAATGCATCGGCGTTGTCAGCATAGGATTTGACCGCGGCAAGCGGTTGATTGAACTCATGGCTAAGGGCGGCTGACATTTGCCCAAGGGCAGACAGCTTGCCCGCCTGAATAAGATCGGTCTGTGTCTGGCGCAGATCGGACAGGGCCGTTTCCAGATCAGCGGTACGCTCTGCCACGGCCACCTCAAGCGCGCGTTTGCTGCGCTTCTCATGGGCAAAGGCCTCGGCCTGACGGGCCTGACGCAGCAATAAGGCGAGCAGGGCAGCCAAGGCCAGACCCGTGGTCAGCCCGGCGATGAGCAGGGTTGTCAGCGCCTGCAAGGTCGCTGGCCGGGTCGGGGTCAGCGAGGCCATGGTCCAATCAAGATCAGGCAGGCTTTGCGAGGTCAGCGCGAAACTTTCGCGCGGCGTACCTTCGATATAGACCAGCTCTGCCTCGGCGTTCAATTCTGTGCGGGTGATCGGCAAAAGGTCAATACGATCAATGGGATACTGCAGGTTTTGGGCGATAACGCGCAATGTGGCATCGCTGAGCGGACGAATGGCGCGAAAATGCCAATCCGGGCGCGATGACATGAACACAAAGTCATTGCGATCACTGACAATAAAGGCGCTGTCAGCACCACGCCAGATGCTTTCAAAGGCGGCAATATTGAACTTGATGGCCAGAACGCCAACGATCCGTTCACCGTCCTCAACGGGGGCGGCGTAGAAATACCCGCGTTCACCGGTTGTCGTGCCGTAGATCGAAAAACTCGACAGATCGCCGTTCAACGCCTGGGTGAAATAGCTCTGATAGCTGAAGTTGCGATCAAGATAACTGCCAGCGTCGCGATAAGATGCCGCCGCGAGGGTGCGGCCAGAGATATCCATCAGATATACATCGGATGCCTTCACGGTGGCAGCCGTTTGCCGCAAATCCTCATTCACGGCAGCTTGCAAACTGCCGTTGCCAGGGTCGTCCAGCAGCGCGGCAAGCCGGGGCCGTTCAGCAATCAACGCGGGCAGGGGGGCGTATCGTTCCAACGCAGCGCGCAGTCCGGCCACTGCTAGCGTCAATGACACAGCATCACGCGCCGCTTGCTGGCGCATCTCGTGCCGCTCTAACGCGGGAAATGACGCCGCGCCGATCAGCAGCGTCACCACGCCAAGCGCTGAAATCAGACCAAAGATGCGTTTGCGGGACAGAGTCATGGTGCAAACTATGCGTGAGACGCGTGCGGTTGGACAGATGGAAAATGTGAAGTGGGTGTGCAATGGAAACAGCATCACTCGCCATCATGGAACCGACAAGTTCTCTGACATGCGGCTGGGGCTTGTTGAAATCGTCCACGTATTCAGGAGCACAAGGAACACCAACCTGATAGGCAATTGCTTTGGCAATATGATAGGCGGGACGTATGCGTAGTCTTAAGGTGGTGTATATCGCATAATCAGTATTATGTAATATTAACGGCAACCAAACACCAATAAACTAACGCTATGCGACAATCGGCTTCTGCACACCTAGCCCCTCGATGCCCGGCCGCAATGACTGACCCGCACGCAGATAGACCAGTTCAGGCCGTTGCCCCAATATCACGCCCGGCGGTATGCAGCAGCCCCGGTTGTTCGTAATCCTTTTTGACTGCCCAACCGGTGCATGTTTGACCCGGTCCAGCCATTGGCCTAAGCAAGCTATGCAATCAATGAGGCCCGTTTTGCGCATTCTCGCGATCACAACCATGCGCAACGAGGCCCCGTTCATCCTTGAATGGATTGCGTACCACCGACATATTGGTGTCACGGATTTCCTTGTTTTTAGCAACGATTGTGACGATGGCACGGATGCGTTGCTGGACCGGCTTGATGCGATGGGCGTTCTGAGCCACGTGCGCAATCATTCCGGTGGCAAGAAAACCGTGCAATGGCGTGCGCTGACCAAGGCGCAGCGGCATCCGCTAACGCGCGATGCTGATTGGATCTATGTCACTGATGTGGATGAGTTTTTATGCATTCATGCGGGCGACGGTAAGATCGCTGATCTGATGGCGGCGGTACCTGAAGCAGAAGGCTTTGCCATTCCATGGCGCATGTTTGGTAATGCCAGTGTGCAAGTGTTTAACGATACGCCGGTCACTGACCAATTCACCAAGGCAGCCCCCAAAGCATTGGTTTGGCCGTGGCGTGCGGTGCAGTATAAATCGCTTTATAAACAAACCGGTACATATGAAAAATTGGGCATTCATCACCCGAAAGCATCAAGCGCTGACGCAATGACCCATTGGGTTGATGGCAACGGCAAACCCCTGCCCCGGCACCTGGGTACTGTCGTTCCAACGACCGATCCGCGCTATGGCCTGGCGCAGATCAACCATTACGCGCTCGGTTCCGCTGAGAGTTTTCTGGTCAAGGCCGCCCGCGGCAAGCCCAATCACACCTCTGATCCGATTGATTTGGCCTATTGGTCAGATCGCAACTTCAACACGGTCACCGACACCCGCATCCAGCGGCACGGCAAGGCCATTCGCGATGGAATTGCGGCGTTGATGCAGGACCAAACCGTGGCAGAGCTGCATGCGGCTGGCGTCTCCTGGCGCAAGGCAAAGATCAAGGCACTTTTGCGTACCTCGGACTATTTCTATCTGATGGCCCGGATCAGGCAGATGCCCGAGACGCGGGTGCTGGATATGGGTGAGCAGGTTTCACTGCTTAAGCAGTTATTCGCAATCCGGCGCGAGATTGCACAGCGTAAACGCGCAGAAAAAAATCAATAATATCAGTATCTAATGCTTGGTTGTCTCAGGCAAATCGACGGTAAAGAACCACTCCGCGTCGGGGTCTTTGTCGGTGATGTCGTTGGGCAAAGAGTCAGGCCCAGCCAAATACACATGGGCCCCAAAATGCCCATGCAGACGCGAGAGCTTTTGCAATCTGTCGCCAGTAAGTTGGCCATAGAAATGCGCATAGGCCGGTGTATCGCGCAGCTCTGTGATCTTGGTCCGATGTGCCGTAACGGCTGACGCGTGGGCTGCGGCAATCTCTGGATCGGACATGAGTTTAGCCAACGTGCCCCGCATCAGCGGAAGGTTTTTCCTAATGGAATCATCTGTTTCCACGTTGTTATTCATCCGAAACCAATATGCCAAACCCTGATCCCGATCGACATGGTTCACGCGCCCGCGGTCACGCTTTACCAGAAAACTCTCGGCGGAGCGTACCGCGTAATGGTTCAGCTGCACGAGATCATACCCATAGGTCGCCGCCGTCGAGCGCCAGCCGTTGCGGAACATGTTGCGGGGCATCACCTGCCCTGATCCGTTCACCCAAGTGATCTTGTCCCAAAGCTGCGGGTTCAGCCCTTTGGGGCGATGCACACCAAGTTTGCGGAATATCCCATTGTTTAAAAACAATGTTTTGAAACCCCATGCTTGATGCGGCTTGCGGGTGTCTTCATGGGCGCAAGACTGGAACTGTTCGGTGATCGGTGCATCGTTGAACCCAGCCACATCGCCGTTCCCGAACAAACGCCATGTCATGGAAATTAGGTTCGCATCTGGCACTGCCGCAAACAGCGCATCCAGCGTGCCGTCGCCTACTTTGATGTTCACATATTCATCGACGTCGATGCAGGTCACCCATTTTGCCTTTTGAATGATTGGCTCATCCTCGGCCATTTGCAGTGCCGCATGTTGCGGGCGCAGCCTCATTTGCTGAAACTTGTTGTCCCGATGGGTCACGATGCCCTTGTCCATCAACAAATCAAGCATCGTATCGGTGCCGTCAGTGCAATCATTGGTATAAACAAGGATATCGTCAAACCCGATGGCCCGGTGATAGGCCAGCCATTCAAGGATAAACGGCCCCTCATTCTTCATCGTCGTGATAATCGCCCGGCGGCCCCTGCCCTTAGGCACATTCCTAAGCTTCACCTTGGGCGCGCGGAGGGCCTTGTGGCCAAAGGCGTCTTTGGCCTGCCGTCGCAGCGCGTCATCTTCGATCAAGGAACTTTTGGGCACGATGGTTGAAACACTGTCGGTGGGATGCCGCAGCGCCATATGCCGATGAAAACGCTGGATCTGTCGTGGGTCGGCCAGCGCGTTTCCGATCCGCAGAAGCCGCCAAGTGGCGTCTTCGGGCGCTTTGGACGGGGCGATGCACCAGCGTTTGCGCCCCCGGTCTGCATCGAACTGCGTGCAGATATGGTCGCCAAAATGGATCTCGCGCGCGTTGCGCAGGCGCCAAGGATAACAATGCTGTCCAATCAGCGCCACAACACCGTTTTGGGCGGCAATCGATTTGTCAAATACGGTGTCACCTTCGGGTACAAGCAGGTCATGCACTTCGACGTTGGCTGCGGCGCGCGCTTGCCCCAGAAAGCGGTCCTTGGCGATCTCGAACCAGTTGAGCGCACCAAGTGGTGCCGCCCAAGGGGCTGGCGGCGGGATTTTCATACGGTCTTTGCCGGGCGCACCGGGCGCACAGAATGGGTGCGCTTCGGCTGGCAAATTGGGTTTGCCAAGTGGTGTATCACTGCGCAGGACCATCACCGTGCAAGGCTGGTCCAGCGCCGCAAGGCCCTGCTCCAGCTCTGCGTCAAACGATGGGTCGCTGTCGGGCATGGCGCGGTCAAGAAGCACCACCCCTTGCAGGTCTTGGGTGCGGATATGGAATTGCAGCCAGTCCCGCACGATCCGGGCGGGTTCACCGTTTCGGATGGCAACAAAGGCGTTGCGCCCTTCAAAGATATCCTGTTCTGGTGGGCTTGGCGTGACCTGAACCGGCTGTTCACTAATGAAAAACACAGGCGCGTCGCCCGCAGGACATTGATAGCTGAGAACCACAGACCCACCGATGCTCTTGGCATCAACAAGTGCCCCACCTTGCGGAGCCGTGATGGCGGCAGGGTCCGCCCCATCCAAAAAATATAGCGTCACCCGGCACCGGTCGCCCGACTGCTGCATGACCATATCAATCAAGTGGTGGTCGCCCAGCACCTGCCCCGTCAGGCGGCGATGGATCACTGTGCCAGCCATCACTGGCCGATTTGCAGGCTGCGGGTCTTCATAGCTGATCTTATTGGGGCAATTGCGGATCAACACAAGTCTGCATCATGCCCGACCATGGGGGCATTTAGCAGTTGACGCTGACCTGCGTGATTTGAAACAACCCAAGTCGCAAAAGGGGACATGATGGCACGGGTACGCGAAGTTGGAACGCTCTGGATTGGCGGTGCCCTTAGCTGGATGGAGCAGCTTTGCCTGAAGTCCTTTGTCGATCAGGGCCAGAAGATCACCCTGTTTTCCTACGAAGATATCCCCAATGTGCCCGACGGTGTGATCCGCCGTGACGGGCGCGAGATCATCGATACTGACGATTTTATCAAATACGAGCAAAAGAACAGCTTTGCGCTTTTTGCTGATTGGTTCCGCCTGCATATGATCCACCAGAACCCCGGCATGATCTGGGTTGATACGGATGTCTATTGTCACCGGCCTATGGATTACGCCAGCGACTATGTCTTTGGGTTTGAGTTGCCGGGCGAAAAGCGTGTGAACAACGCGGTGTTGGGCCTGCCTGCCGACAGTGAGATGCTGACGCAGATGTTGGCGTTCACGTCGGACCGCACATCGATTGCCCCGTTTCTGCCGCGTGGCAAACGGCGCGACATGCAGGCACGCGCGGATGCGGGCGATCCGGTACATATCACCCAGCAGCCTTGGGGTGTGTGGGGGCCATTGATGGTGACCCATTATGTGCATGCGTTGGGTTTGCAGGACCATGTGCAGCCGCTCAACGCCTTTTACCCGCTGACGTTTCGGGATCGGACCAAGTTTCTGCGCCGTGCTGAACTGGCAGAGGGTCTCATCACGGATGAAACAACCGCGCTGCATCTCTGGGCCTCCAACAAACGGCAATTAGGCAATATTCACAGCGGCCTGCCCCCCAAAGGCAGCTATCTGGACATGCTTGTGCGCAAGCATGGGATCGTCCCGCATCAGGCCCCGATCAAGGGGCGTGGTGTTGCGGTCTTTGATGGCGCATTGGTGGATGATGTGGACCTACGCGATGTGCAGTCAGTCGCCGACATCAGCGGTGGGGCCAAAGGGCTTTGCCTTGCTATGCACCACAAATTCGATTGCGATGTGCATCTGGTGAACGTGGACAAGCGTGGCGCGTTTCAGGGTGATAACGCCGATTGGATCGCCCCATACATCACCTTCCTGACCGACAATGACGTGGAACCAGAGCGGATCAAGGTGATCCGGCAAGCCGACGCGCTGCGCCCCGTCGATGTTGTGCTGAACCTCGCGGGGTTTGGCGACCGGCACAAGGTCAAGTTCCTTGCCCCCCTTCTTGATGGCTTACTGCATTCGGACAGCCGGTTGTTCACGGATATCCGCAAAGGGTCCGGGGCGTTCCCCTTCCTGCGCGGCTATGGTGATAACATTGTGCTTTCGACCCATGACAGCGACGGTAAACCTGTCTCGCGGATCCGGTTGACGCCGATTGTAAAAGAGGCCCCGGCAAGCAACGCCGCCGCGTGGTCGGCTATTGCGCAAAAACTTGCAGGGAAAGACGGATGGTATCTGGATGGGCCGCATGGCCATAGTTTTCTGTATGCGCCGCAAAGCACAGACACTTTGGTTGTGACCTTCGATAACCTCGACATTACCATGACGAAACGCGATGACCGCCGCCCCTGGGGCTATGATCTGATCACGCAGCAAGGTTGGTCAATGCTGGGCGTGCTGGCTGGGGGGTGGACCTGGTACCGCGATCCTTGGGTCTGCGCCCAATTCGACCGGTTGCGGGATGAGGGGTTTTTCAAGCAATTCAAACGGGTTGTGTTCTATGGCGCATCCATGGGCGGTTATGCGGCCTGCGCCTTTGCGCCCGCGGCACCGGGGTGCGATGTGGTGGCGATCTCGCCCCAATCCACGGTGGATAAGACGGTTGTGCCTTGGGAAACGCGCTACAAAGTGGTCTGGGACCGGGATTTCACCGGCCCCTACGGCGATGCCGCCGAAGTGAGTAAAGCCGCGCGGCAAGTGTCGTTGATCTATGATCCTTATGAGCCGCTGGATGCCCAGCATGCGGCACGGTTCACGCATGACAATGTGCAGCGGCTGCGCGCGCCGTTGCTCGGGCACCGTTTGGGCAGTTCGTTGAACCAGATGGGGATCCTCAAACCGATCATTCTGGGGGCATTGGATGGCACGCTGACCTCTGCGGATTACTATCAATTGCTGCGACAACGGCGCAGTTCGCCGCGCTATCAGCGAGAGCTGTTCAAGCGCGCAGTGGCCAAGGGACATATCGATCTGGCCAAGGCGTTGGCCGCCTATGTGCTGCAGCGCAATCCCAACCCCGGTGTACGGCGTGGACTGCGCGACCTCGGCTAGGATCGAGACCCTAGGGCTGCATACGAATTCTATCCAATTCAGCGATTGCTTGCGCGCGGACCTCGGCCACTGGCGCGAGGGCATCAAGCTGGATCACATGCGCGCCTCGCCCTGCCATATGCTTTGCGGCCTGCTGCATGACAGATCGCCTGTGTTCGAATGTTGTTACGTCACCATGCGCCTTTTTTACCCGCGTCAGGATTTGCGCTTGGGTTTTCTTGGCTTTGACACGCTGCGACAAACGCGCGACGGCGCGTTCAAAGGCCTGTTTGGCTGGTAGATCAACAAAAATAACAGCGTCAGGCACTGGTATGGCATGACAGTAAGCATCTAACTGATCTGCCAGCTCTGGTCTTTTGGCCAGACCATAGACCCCGCGATGCAGGAAGCCTTCATCGACGACAGCAATGTCACTGAGCGCGCGATTTGCTGTATACGTCTGAAAATCAATCGCAGTGGCGACCAGCAATGCCTTTTGCGCCAGTTCCGCATCGAAAATCATGTCAATGAGCGGCATGCAATCGGAATAAGATGCGCGAAACTGCTCTAGACGATAGATTGCCCTTGGCACTGTATTTCGGCGAACAAAGCCTGGAAGACCTGGATCCTGATCCGCAATGCTACCGATGGATTTCAGCACAACATCCAAGTTGCCGTAGTGCTGTGATATCTGCGTCGTCAACGTTGATTTGCCGCTGGCCGGTAGGCCCAGCAATTCAACAAACACCGCCTCTAGACCCGTTCGCAGAGGATGTGGCGGATCTCTGATGTTTTGTCGGCGACATCCTTGACCTTGCGGGCATCAATTTCCTTAAAACCGTATTCGGACAGCATGTCGCGCGTTTGATCAACCGACATGCGGCTGCCCATCCGTTCATCATCCGGTGGGATGACATAGGGTTCGGTCAATTTCACGCCAAGCTGAAGAATAGCGAACTTGCGGGTCACGCGGGCGAACTCTGCAAGGGTTTTCTTCACATCGCGGTACAGGATGATATCGCGCAAGAACCGGGTGCTGACTAACAAGTCAAATTGCCCGTCCTCGTAAGGAAGCTCGTGAGATAGCCCGGTGGTGGTGGTGCATTTGTCAAATTCAACGCCAAGCAGTTCCTGCGCCGAACCGATCATATCCTTCGAGGCATCCAAGCCAAAAACGTCATATCCCCGTTCAAGATAATATGGCACGAAACGCCCTGTCCCAAAGGGGATATCAACGACGCTAAGATCACGTGGCAAGCCGGCAAGCAGGTTTTTCATCTCGTCTTGTTCGATGGTCCACCAGGGTTGCTTGGTCCTGACCGCTTCATAATCGGCGGCCATTTTGCCGTAGTAGCGGTCCCCCTTGACCTTTTGCATCCGTGTTTTTGCCATCTTTTCGTCCTTCGCTTGCGGCATGCCGCACAAATTCATGCATTTTGAAATGTCTACAGACCCACGCAGACAAATGGTAGTCCCCAGAACCAGCACCGGATTGAATTGCTGGTATCTGGCGCGCGTTGACCCGTTTCAAACGGCTGTGGGATGGGTGCTTGGGGCAACTAAGTGTTGCAACGCACCACGGTTTATGGTCCGCATCCAAATACCGTTTTAACCAATAGCTAAAAGCTGTTAGAGACACCGCATGACCCGTTCCATTCTGATCCTCAACGGCCCGAACCTGAACATGCTTGGCACCCGCCAACCAGAAGTTTACGGGCCGACGTCGCTTGCCGATATCGAAGCGCTATGCGTTGCAAAGGCGAAAGAGATGGGTGTCACCATCGATTTTCGTCAAAGCAACCACGAAGGCGCATTGATCGATGCGATCCATGCCGCGCGTGGCGTTCACGCCGGGATCATTTTAAATGCCGGGGCCTATACGCACACCTCCGTTGCGCTGATGGATGCGATAGCGAGCGTGGCCTTGCCTGCGGTCGAATTGCACCTGTCCAATATTCATGCGCGTGAAGAGTTCCGCAAAACCTCTTATATCTCGCGCGTTGTTGTGGGGCAGATCTGCGGGTTTGGCGCGGCTGGTTATCCCCTCGCGATGGAAGCACTTATTTCATACATCGGGGATAGTTGATGACCGCAGTTGTGAAGGCGCTTGAAAAGCTGACAAACGCGAGCACGGTTGAAGAACTGTGGGATATCCACACCCGTCAGATGGCGGCCTATGGGTTTGATCGTCTGATGTACGGCTACACGCGTTACCGCACATCCACCGGGCTGGGTGATCCGCAGGACTGGGTGCTACTGTCGACACAAAGCCGCGAGTATATGAAGGTGTTCTTTGATGAAGGCCTGTATTACCACGCCCCGATGCTCCGGTGGGCATTGGCCAACAACGGTGCCTGTAGCTGGCGCTGGATGATGGATATGAACCGCGTTGATAACCTGACCGCCAGTGAACTGCGCGTAATGGACTTCAACAAATCGATGGATGTCACCGCCGGTTACACGGTTAGCTTTCGATCCATCTCTGAGCGGACCAAGGGTGCCATTGCCCTGACCGCCAAGGCCGGGATGACGCAGGACGCGGTTGAGCAGGTCTGGGCGAAACATGGCGACGATATCATCGTGATGAACAACGTCATGCATCTCAAGCTGCTGACCCTGCCCTATTCGGGTGAACGGCGCCTGACAAAACGCCAGCGCGAGGTGTTGCAATGGGTCGGCGATGGCAAGACGACGCAGGATATCGCTCTTTTGCTTGGACTGACTGCTGCGACTGTGGAAAAGCACTTGCGATTGGCGCGCGAAGCGCTAGACGTCGAAACAACAGCGCAAGCCGTTCTAAAGGCTGCGTTTTATAACCAGATGTTTGTGATCGACGCCGATCTTTGATGACATCTTGTTGCGTTTGACGCCGCGGCAAAAGACACAAGATTTTCCAAATGGTCAGGTTTCCCTGACTTTCTTAACGTTAGGTAAACGGGCATTCTGAACATGTTCCGTGAGTGGTGGCCTAAGGCCTGGGAACGGCAGCTCATAAACCCTGTGATTTCAGGGCCCTGTGATTTGCATGTTGGCGCTGCGGGTTTGCCCGTTTGCGTCAGCGCCCACGATGGCGCCGGTCCTCGTCCCGAAATGGCCCGGTGTGATTACCGTTGCGGCTCTGCATCGTCTTCCCGTAGCAGAGTCGCACTTTTCTCCCCAGAAAAGGGAAACGGCCCGCGCGTATGTATTGTATGCGGGCCGTTTTTGCATTTTCAGGGTCTTAGGGTCGTTTAGCCGTTCAGCTTGGCCACTTCTGCGGCAAAGTCTTCTTCGACTTTTTCGATGCCTTCGCCGACTTCGAGGCGAACAAAGCCTGTGACTTCTACGCCTGCTTCAGCCGCAGCCGCTGCAACCGTAAGGTCAGGGTTCACGACGAACTGCTGGTTCAGCAACGTCACTTCGGCCATGTATTTTTTCATACGGCCTACGATCATCTTTTCGATCACAGCTTCTGGCTTGCCGCTTTCGCGTGCAATGTCCATCTGGACCTGCTTTTCCTTCTCAACCACGGCCGCATCAAGGTCAGCTTCGGACAAGGATGCAGGGTTGGCAGCCGCAATGTGCATTGCGACCTGACGGCCAAACGCTTCGTTGTCGCCGGTCATTGCGACCAGAACGCCGATGCTGCCCATGCCGGGTGCCGCTGCATTGTGGACGTAGTTCACAACAGACGCACCTTCGAGTGCTGCCATACGGCGCACGGACATGTTTTCGCCGATCACGGCAACCGCGTCAGTCACTGTCTGTTCCACGGACTTGCCGCCCATGTCGGCGGCTTTCAGACCGTCGATGTCAGATGTGCCCAAAGCCACATCAGCGATGCCAGCAACCATTTTCTGGAAGTCGGCGTTTTTCGCAACAAAGTCGGTCTCGGAGTTCACTTCGACCGCAACACCTTTGCCGCCCTTCACTGCGACAGCCACAAGGCCCTCAGCAGCGGTACGGCCGGATTTCTTTGCAGCCTTTGCAAGGCCCTTGGTGCGCAGCCAGTCAACAGCGGCTTCCATGTCGCCGTCGTTTTCGGTCAGCGCCTTTTTGGCGTCCATCATGCCTGCGCCTGTGCTGTCGCGCAGCTCTTTCACCATTGCAGCGGTGATTGCCATGTTACTTTCTCCTTAAGAGGTATAATGCGTTGCAGGCGGGGCCGATGGCCCCTGCCCGACTAATTTAGTGACGCTTACTCAGCGGTGGCTTCGGCTGGTGCTTCTGCGGCAGCTTCTTCAGCAACCGCTTCCTCAACCAGTTCTTCCATCTCGCCCATGTCGATGCCAGCGGCACCCATCTGTGCGGTCATACCGTCAAGGGCAGCACGTGCAGCCAGATCGGTATAAAGTGCGATGGCGCGGGCCGCGTCGTCGTTGCCGGGGATCACATAGTCAACGCCTGCGGGTGAGCAGTTGGTGTCAACAATTGCCACAACTGGGATGCCCAGTTTGTTGGCTTCTGCGATGGCCAGATCTTCTTTGTTGCAGTCGATGACGAACAACAGATCAGGCACGCCGCCCATTTCGCGGATACCGCCCAAGGACGCTTCCAGTTTGCCCTGCTCACGCTCCATGCCAAGACGCTCTTTCTTGGTCAGACCGGCAAAACCGTTTGCGGAGGCTTCATCAATTGCCTTTAGGCGGTTGATGGACTGCGAAACAGTTTTCCAGTTGGTCAGTGTGCCGCCCAGCCAGCGGTGGTTCATGTAGAACTGCGCTGACTTCTCGGCAGCATCCATGATTGGTTTGGCTGCTTGGCGCTTGGTGCCGACGAACAGAACGCGGCCGCCTTTTGCGACTGTGTCACGGATGACTTGCAGCGCCTGATCCAGCATCGGAACCGTCTGTGTGAGGTCCATGATGTGGATGCCGTTGCGTGATCCGTAGATGTATTGATCCATCTTTGGGTTCCAGCGCGCTGTCTGGTGGCCAAAGTGTACGCCTGCTTCAAGCAGCTGACGCATGGAGAACTCGGGAAGAGCCATGTCGTTTTCCTTTTCCGGTTTCAAGCCTCAGCGGGGGATCAGCGTTGTGCCAACCGGTGGATGTCTTGGGATTTCTCCCCAACACACCCGCCCCCGCCTGCGGGATTAAGTGAGCGCCCTATAGCTGGCGTTCACAGGTGGTGCAAGCCCATGGGCGGTCCCAAGGCAGTATTTCAAAGAATTGTCCGCTCAATGAACCAATAGGCGCCGACAAATGCGATAGCGAGCGAGCATGGCACGGCCACAAGACGGCGGTAAGCCTCTTGTTGGTCGCGCAGCCCGATGGACGCCATGCAAAGTACAAAGACCGCGGCCAACGGCCCCGCAAAGAGCCAGACAGGGTTTTCCAGCAGCGTAGAAAGCCCCGCAGGATCAAGTGCGATCAAGGCCAATGCGACAGCAAGCAAGACGCCATAAAGCACAAAGCCCCGTGCGGCCTCGTTTGCGCCGCGATCAATCCGCAGTGCTTGCCAGACGCAAAGGAACATCACGGCAATCACGAACAACTGGCCCACTTCGACGCCGACGTTAAAGCCGATCAATGCAGGCACAAATGTGGCCTCTGGCAGGCCAAATTCGGCCAAAACCGACGCAAAGCCCAGCCCGTGCAGTAGGCCAAAGATAAAGATCACGAAGGGCCGCCAGGGGCTGATCCCTTTCATGAAGATGTTTTCAACCGCCACATAAACGATAGAGAGCGCGATCAGCGGCTCAACCACGGCGATGAACTCAATCCCGAACGTGCCGAGAAAGAAATCATCCATGAACGCCGTGTAACCAAGAGCGGCAAGCGCGAGCGTGATCGTATGAGCCACGGTAAACAGCGACACCTGCAACAGCAGCGGACGGAACCGTGCGGCCAGAAAGAACAGGCCAAGCACAAACAAGATGTGATCAAGACCCTTTGGCACGATGTGGTCAAAACCCACGGGGATATAATCAACAAAGGTTTCCCAGCCGGTCGACTGGTTGCCGCCGCGCAGGCCAAACTCTTCGGACAACGCGCCTGCTTCCAGATAGCCGTCATAGGGTTCAGGTACATCCATTTGCCGCAGAACCAGCACGCCAAATTCCGACGCCCAGCCTATTTGCAATGTCTCGGCACCGTCAGGCAATTTCGCGTTGAAGGTGATAGTAGAGGGTCGCGCAGCCTCGACGTTCCCAACGGGGCCCACGTCAACCTGCACCAATTCAGGGATCAGCGGCTGGCCATCGGCGGTCAGGGTGATTCCCTGCGCCATCTGCGGCCAGAAGGCTTCGAATCGCTGTTGCAGGTCGGCGGGCGGCAGCGCGCGCAGCTCATCATAGGTGGCAGCGGCTTCGCTTTCATTGGTGTCGGCCACTTCGGTCAGGTCAATGCCCGCCACAAAGCTTTCTAGGTCGGCCCGGACTTCAACCGTAACGGTATCATCATCGGCCCGTAAATCAGCGATTGCAGGCAAAACCTCGTGCGCATTGGCCACTGACAGTGTTGTGAACCAAACCACTACGGCGCTTGACAAAACCCGAAGAAAAGCCACCTTTGCGGCAGTCAAAAAGGAAGTTCTCATGCGTCTTCTTGCCCTCATTTTTAGCATTGTTGCTCTGCCAGCGGTGGCCCATGAATTTTGGATCGAACCGTTGCAGTATCAGATTGAGGCGGACGGTAGCCTTGAAGCCAATATTGTCAATGGGGAGGAATTTGCAGGCGGCGATTTAGCCTTTCTGCCGAACCGCTTTGTGAATTTCGTCCTGTTTCTTGGTGATGATGCGGAGCAGGTCAGCGGCCGCCCCGGTGATATTCCAGCATTGCAGCAACAACCGCTTGGCGAGGGGCTTCATATCGCGGCCTATCAGGCGACCAATGCAACGGTTACCTATGAGGAATGGGAGAAGTTTCAGAAGTTTGTCGATCACAAGGATTTCGGTGACATCCGCAGCCAGCATATCGAACGCGGCATCTCGCTTGATGGCTTTCGCGAGGTCTATTCGCGCCATGTCAAAACCCTGATTGCCGTGGGCAACGGTGAAGGCAGTGACCGGCGCGTTGGCCTTGAGACAGAGATTGTCGCCCTCAAAAACCCATATACTGACGATCTGTCTGAAGGGATGAAGGTACAGGTTTATTACCGTAACGAATTGCGCGCCGATGTGCAGGTCGAGGTTTTTGAAAAAGGGCCCGATGGGCGGGTTGGCATTGGCCTTTACCGGACCAATGCCGAAGGCATTGCGACCTTCCCGGTGCGCCCCGGCTATCGCTACATGGCTGACGCGGTTGTCCTGCGTGCCCCAAACATTGAACTGGCGGCGACGTCCAATGCGTCCTGGGAGACGCTTTGGGCCAATCTGACGTTTGCTGTGCCTCAGTAACGGGTATTGCCCTTGTCTAGGCGCTGCGCCAGAAGGCCGGAATGAATAAGACACCTGATATTATATGCATTGGATCGGTCCTGTGGGATGTGATCGGGCGTGCGGCCAGCCACATGCGCGTGGGTTCAGACGTGCCAGGCCGGATCACCCGCCTGCCCGGCGGAGTGGCGATGAACATCGCGATGACGCTGCGCCGCTTTGGAATGACCCCTGCCCTGCTAACCACAATTGGGCGCGATGCCGAGGGCGAAGAACTGATTGCCGAAGTGCTGCGCATGGGCATGATCTGTGATCATATTTACCGCTCGGAAGATCTGCCCACCGACGTCTATATGGCGGTTGAAGGTGCCAACGGATTGATTGCGGCGATTGCTGACGCGCATTCGCTTGAGGCAGCGGGCGACAAGATCTTGCGTGCAATGTCAGATGGCGCGCTTGGCCGTGAAGATGCACCCTTTGCCGGACCAGTCGCCTTGGACGGCAACCTGACCGAGGAATTGCTGCAACTGATTGCCGCCTCGCCTCTTTTTGCGGCCGCTGATTTGCGCGTGGCGCCTGCCTCTCCGGGCAAGGCAGAGCGTTTGCTGGCGTTGCTGGGTCACCCGTCCGCGACACTTTACGTAAACCTCGAAGAGGCGGGTTTGCTGTGCCAGACGACATTCACTGCCTCTGCGACGGCAGCAGAGGCGTTGATTGCACGCGGCGCGCACCGTGTGCTGGTTACTGACGGCGGCCAATCTGCCTCCGAGGGCACCAAAGGCGATATCATCACCCAAACACCGCCCTCTGTTATGGTGACCCGTGTGACCGGCGCAGGCGATACCTTTATGGCGGCCCATATCGCGTCAGAGGCGCAAGGCATGGATCGCACCTCAGCCTTGACCCGCGCGCTGAATGCCGCCGCCACCTATGTTTCCGGAGAGACCCCACTATGATCCCTATTCGCTATAGCGCCGAAGTGACCCAAGCGCGCAACGAGGGCACAGCCATTGTCGCCCTTGAAAGCACGATCATCACCCACGGTATGCCGTTCCCCCAAAACGTGGAAACCGCCCGATTGGTCGAAGCCGATGTGCGCGCCGCAGGGGCCGTGCCGGCCACGATTGCGGTACTGAACGGAACACTGCACGTTGGTCTAGAAACCGGCGAGTTGGACCTGTTGGGACAGGCGCAGGATGTGGCCAAACTGTCTCGGGCAGATATGGCCGCCTGCATTGCCACGGGCGGCACAGGCGCGACAACCGTTGCGGCCACGATGATTGCCGCACATCTGGCGGGCATCCACGTCTTTGCCACAGGTGGTATCGGTGGCGTGCATCGCGGCGCGGAACACAGCTTTGACATCTCCGCCGACCTGCACGAGTTGGCGCAAACACCGGTGACGGTGGTGGCAGCGGGTGCCAAGGCGATCCTTGATCTGTCAAAAACCTATGAGGTGCTAGAGACGCTTGGCGTGCCAGTCATCGCCTACGGGCAAGACATGTTGCCTGCGTTCTGGTCTGCGACCTCTGACATGGCGGCCCCGTTGCGGATGGATAGTGCGGCCCAGATCGCCAAGGCGCAAATGACGCGCACAGCGATGGGGCTTGCGGGCGGGCAGTTAGTCACAAATCCAATTCCCATGGCGGATGAAATACCCGCAGATCACCTGCAACCCATCATTGATCAGGCACTGGCCGAGGCAGACGCACAATCCGTCAGCGCCAAGGCGGTCACGCCTTTCCTGTTAGGGCGCATTTTTGAGCTGACAGAGGGGCGATCCCTGACTGCCAATATCGCACTTGTACGCAACAACGCCCGACTTGCTGCACAAATTGCGGTCGCAATGGGGGAATTGCGCGCGGCATCATGAGCTTGCGCTTGCTGTGTGCCTCACCAGTGCATAAGTGTGCGTTAACGAAACACTTGGAAATGCGCGATGCTTGATCCCAACGCACCTGACGGCAAACGGCGCAATAAGCCGGGCATGATTTCGCGGATGCGGAGTAACTTTCTGGCCGGTCTGATCATCGTTGCCCCAATCGGGATGACGGTCTGGCTGATCTGGACGGTTGTGGGCTGGGTTGACAGTTGGGTCTGGCCGTTTGTGCCGGACGCCTATCAACCAACCGAATTGCTGAACCGGATCATGGGCCGCGAGCCGGGCAATGAGATCAACGTGAACGTCCGTGGCGTTGGTGTTGTGATTTTCCTGATCTTCACCATGCTTGTCGGCTGGGTTGGTAAAGGCCTGATCGGGCGATCATTTCTGGGCATGGGCGAACGCCTGGTGGACCGCATGCCGGTTGTTCGGTCGATCTACAATGCAGTCAAACAGATATCCGAGACCGTCTTTTCGCAGCGCGACACCTCATTCGACAAGGCCTGTCTGGTGGAATACCCGCGCCGGGGCATCTGGGCGATTGCCTTTATCTCGACCAATGCCAAGGGCGAGATTGACGCAAAGTTGAACGATGGCGAACCCATCGTGACGGTGTTCCTGCCCACAACGCCAAACCCCACGTCGGGGTTCTTGCTGTTCTTGCCGCAGCGCGATGTGCAAGTGCTGGATATGACGGTCGAGGATGCGGCCAAATTGGTGATCTCCGCGGGCCTTGTTTATCCCAATGGGGTTGAGGCCAAAGACCCGCCAGCGGTCGAAGACTAGACGATGATTGCGGCAGGACTGACCGGCTTTGCTACGGCCTTTGCCCTGATCCTCGCCATCGGCGCCCAGAACGCCTTTGTGTTGCGCCAAGGGTTGGCCAAGGCACATGTGTTTTGGCTCTGCCTACTTTGTGCGGTGTCCGACGCATTGCTGATCACCGCAGGTGTGTTGGGCTTTGGCATCATTGTAGAGCTTTACCCCCTGTTGCCCCAGATCATGGCCTGGGGTGGTGCTGCGTTCCTATTTGTCTACGGGGCGATGCGGCTTTGGGCGGCGTGGCAGGGCAATTATGCGATGCAATTGTCCGGGCAATCTGCCGGGCTATGGGCGACGCTGGCGACGGGGGCCGCGTTTACTTGGCTCAATCCGCATGTCTATCTGGACACGTTGGGGCTGGTTGGTGCGGTATCCACGCAATTTACTGACATCGCTGAAAAAACAGCCTTTGGAATTGGCGCGGTGACATCGTCATTCGTCTTCTTCTTCAGCCTTGGTTATGGCGCGCGTCTGCTTGCCCCCGTCATGCAATCGGCGCGCGCATGGCGCATACTGGACGTGTTGATCGGCGTTGTGATGTGGGCATTGGCGGTCAAACTGCTTAGCTGAACATCTCGGTCAGGTTAACTGAACTGCGCTTGCCAATGTCCTTTTTGTGGTCTTTGAGGAAAGTATCCGCCGCAGCCTCGCCCGCTTGCTTTAACCGCGCGAGGATGACCGGCGATGGAATGGTCTTTGTCGCGACATTGAGGTCATTCATCAGATCATCATCCGCAATCATATGGACCAGAACATTCTTCATCGTGCCCCGTTTGATCGCGCCGTCTTCAAGCAGCCGCCTGACAAATTCAATCGCGCGCAATTCGCGCAAGAGCGAACTGTTAAAGCTGATCTCATTGATCCGGTTCTGGATCGATTGGCTGTCCCTGGGCAAGGCATCACGATGAAGCGGATTGATATTTACGACTAGAATATCGTCTGGTAAATTACTGACAAATAAAGGGAAAAGTGCAGGGTTTCCTGTATAACCACCGTCCCAGAACGCCTCGACCTTGCCGGTCTTGGGGTCCTCAAATTCCACCGCCTTAAACAGGCTGGGCAGGCAGGCAGAGGCCATAATGGCGTCTGGCACGATCTCTTCACCTGCAAAGACGCGGATCTTGCCAGAGCGGACGTTGGTAGCGCAGATGTGCAACGCAGGCCCTTCGGTCGCGCAGACAGCATCATAGTGGAATTTCTCGACGATCCGGCTGAGTGGGTTTTGCATTGCCGGGCCGTAGGCATAAGGCGACATCAGGCGCGTTGTCATGTCCAGGGCCGCGTAGATTGGCGAAAATTCCATCGCCTTGGCCCAAAGCTGGGCCGTTGGTGTTGCCGCACTCATCCACGGCGCAAAAAGCGGGTCAGTGATTGCCCCGATTTGTGTCCACAACCAATCAAGGTTTTCGCGCGCACCCTCGCGCCCGCCTGCAACCCAGCCGGATTTCAGCGCGGCAGCATTCAACGCACCCGCAGATGTGCCTGAAATCGCTGCGATTTCAATATCTTCGTCTTGTAGAAAGCGACACAGCACACCCCATGTAAAGGCGCCGTGCGCGCCCCCACCCTGCAGTGCCAGATTGATCCGCTTCACAGTGCTGTCCAGCCGCCATCAACCGAAATCGTCGTACCAGTGATCTGTGCGGCGGCGTCAGAAGCAAGGAAGGCAACGGTGCCACCCAATTGTTCGACTGTGGCAAATTCCTTGGATGGCTGGCGTTCCAGCATGACGTTCTTGATCACGTCCTCGCGGGACATGTTGTATTCTTTCATGGTGTCGGGGATTTGCGCCTCGACCAATGGGGTCAGCACATAGCCGGGACAAACCGCGTTGCAGGTGATCGGTTCCTGCGCGGTTTCCAAACCGATGGTCTTAGTCAGGCCGACGATACCGTGTTTGGCCGCGACATAGGCGGATTTATAGGGCGATGCAGTCAGCCCGTGGGCAGAAGCAATGTTGACGATCCGGCCATAGCCTTTTTCGCGCATGCCAGTCACTGCAGCGGCGATTGTGTGAAAGGCAGAACTGAGGTTAATCGCAATGATCGCGTCCCATTTGCCTGTTGGAAAATCCTGCACCGGGGCCACGTGTTGGATGCCCGCGTTATTCACCAGAATATCGCATCCACCCGCAGCGGCGATCAGGCGCCGGCAGTCATCCGCCTTGGACATGTCGGCTTGCACGTACTTCGCATCGACCCCGGTCGCCTTGGCGATTTCGGCGGCCAAAGCGTGATCTTCTTCGGTGTCAGTGAATGAGTTGAGCACCACATTGGCACCCGCCTTGGCCAATTCACGGGCAACGCCCAGACCAATGCCAGAGTTGGATCCGGTGATAACGGCGGTTTTTCCTGCAAGTGACATGATTTAGCTCCCGATTCTCTTGCGTTCGACTCACAGTATATGCTGCAACTGCGAAAGCCACGTTACGGTTCCGTGAGCCATAAAAAAAACGCCCGCACAAGGCGGGCGTAAAGTTATTGAGGCAGGTTTCATACAGGCAAGAAACCTATCGAGCAGTGACCTCTTTATAAGCAATGACTTGCCCGTCTCCAAGCTAAAAGTTTGAAAAGGCTCAAAACCCTCTTTACGGTTATGGCCAACGAACAAACAATATGCAGGGGCAACTACCGATGAAGGTTAAATTTTCATTAATGCTGAAGGCATCGGCGACGATCATCGCCCTAGCCATAGGCGCGCAGGGCGTGTTTGCACAGCCCCAGCATGGCATAGCTATGTATGGCGACCCGGCCCTTCCACCTGATTTTGTGTCCCTGCCCTACGCCAATCCTGATGCGCCAAAGGGCGGCCAGATCGTCACGGCAGAGGTGGGCAGCTTTGACAGCCTAAACCCATTCATCCGCAAGGGGTCGGTGCCGTGGCAGTTGCGGTTTTTTCTGGGCGAAAGCTTCATGGGCCGCTCACTGGACGAACCGTTTTCGCTCTACGGTGTTTTGGCCGAATCGATTGAAACCGGACCGAACCGCGAATGGGTGGAATTCACCCTGCGCGAAGAGGCCCGGTTTTCCGACGGCAGCCCAGTCACGATTGAAGATGTGCTGTGGTCATATGAAACCTTGGGCACTGTCGGGCACCCCCGCTATCTGGGTTTCTGGGCCAAGGTGGACAGCCTAGAACAGACAGGTGACCGCTCGGTGCGTTTCACCTTCAATGTCGAAGACCGCGAATTGGCCTTGCTGGCTGGTCTGCGCCCGATCCTGAAAAAAGATCAATGGGAAGGCGTCGATTTCGCCGAAAGCACAACAGAGATCGTGCCGATCACGTCCTCGCCTTACGTGATTGATGATTTTGATCCCGGTCGGTTTGTATCCCTGCGCCGTAACCCTGACTATTGGGGTGCGGATGTGCCGTTCCGGGTTGGCACCAACAACCTTGACGAGGTCCGGCTGGAATTCTTCGGCGATGAAACTGCCGCGTTTGAGGCGTTCAAGGTGGGTGAAGTGAATGCCACCCGCGAGTTCAACGTCGTGCGTTGGGACACACGTTACAATTTCCCGGCGATTCAAGACGGTGAGATCGTCAAGGAAGTCATCGAACATCAGCGGCCCTCTGGGATGACAGGGTTTGCGATGAACACCCGACGCGCACATCTGGCCGACTGGCGTGTGCGCGATGCGCTGATCCATGCGTTCAACTTTGAATTCATCAATGAGACGATGACCGGATCGGCCCAACCGCGCATTACCTCTTACTGGTCGAATTCCCCGCTGGGGATGGACAGTGACCCCGCCACAGGCCGTGTTGCTGAATTTCTTGAACCCTTCGCGGCTGATCTGATCCCCGGAACCATCGAAGGCTACGCCCTGCCCGTCAGTGATGGTAGCGAGCGTAACCGCGCAGGCAGTGCGGCCGCGTTCGAGATGTTCGAGGCGGCAGGCTGGACCATTCAGGATGGCGCAATGCGCGATGCAGATGGCAATGACTTTGCGCTTGAAATCCTGCTGGATCAGGGCGCAACCGAAATGCAGTCCATCATCGACCTCTATATGGAATCGCTGGCGCGGATCGGGATCACGCCGGTGATGACCGTGGCAGACAGCGCGCAGTTCAAAGAACGCACCGACGCCTTTGATTTTGACATGGTTTACTATCGGCGCGGTCTGTCGCTGTCGCCGGGCAATGAACAGTACAACTACTATGGCACGGAACGCGCCAACGAAGTGGGTGGTCGCAACTTGATGGGTGTGCAATCTGCCGCTGCTGACGCCATGATTGGCCGCTTGCTGACGTCGGAAAGTCAGGATGATTTTCTTGCCGCTGTCAAAGCGCTGGACCGTGTGCTGACCGCCGGTCGCTATGTGATCCCGATTTATCAGTGGAATATCAGCCGGATTGCCCAAGCCAAAGAGCTGCAGCATCCTGACTATGTTCCGATCTTCGGGGATTGGCCCGGCTGGCAGCCCGATGTCTGGTGGTACGAGCAATAAGCGCGTCGAAGGTTCGCCTTGTCGTTGAATTGTTACATTCAACGACTAAGCGGGCCTGACATGACGCAAAGGGCCCACTATGAATATCCTTGTACTGTGTACCGGCAATTCTGCCCGTTCTATCCTGCTTGAATCCATACTTTCCCACCGCTCTGACGGGCGGATCAATGCGTGGTCGGCGGGGTCCAAACCTGCCGGCAAAGTGCATCCGCAGTCGTTGGAACTGCTCGCCAAAGAAGGCTTTCCAACCGATGGGCTCAGCTCGCAAAGTTGGGATGATTACGCCAAACCGGGCGCGCCAAAGATGGATGCGGTGATCACCGTTTGCGGGTCTGCTGCCGCCGAAGAATGCCCCTATTGGCCGGGTACGCCCTTGCGCGCGCATTGGGGTGTCGATGATCCCGCCGCTGCCGCACCGGACAATCAGCCCGCCGCTTTTGCAGAAGCTATGCGCTTTTGTCCGACAAAGCCCGCATCTTGCTTGCGCTTCCTTTCGAGGAAATGACACAAGAGGACGTGCAGGCGATATTCAACCGGATTGGGGCATAAGATGCAGAAACTATTGGCCGAAGGGTTAGGAACGGCGTTTCTGCTGATTGGCGTTGTGGGCTCGGGCATCATGGGGGCCGCGCTTGCGGACGGAAACGTGGCGATTGCGCTTTTGGCGAATGCGATTGCGACGGGCTGCATTCTTTATGTGATCATCACCACACTTGGCCCCATTTCCGGCGCGCATTTCAACCCTGCCGTCACGCTGGCCTTTCTGCTGCGAGGCGAGATCAAGATCAGCGACGCCATACCCTATGTCATCGTGCAGATCATCGGAGGTATCCTTGGCGTCTGGGCCGCGCATGTGATGTTTGACCTCACCATCTTGCAGGCCTCGACCACAGACCGGAACGGCGTGTCGCAATGGTTCTCGGAAATTCTGGCCACCTTTGGATTGCTATTTGTGATCTTTGGTGGGCTGAAAAGCCGTGCCGATGCGGTACCGACCCTGGTGGCGCTTTATATCACCGGTGCCTATTGGTTCACGTCGTCCACCAGCTTTGCCAACCCCGCCGTGACTATTGCGCGTGGGTTCAGCGATACATTTGCAGGTATCAACCCCGCCCATATCCCAATGTTCATCGTGATGCAGATTGTGGGCGTTGGGGTTGCGGCTGTGATCTTGCCCCGCGTTTTCAAGGACTAGCTTAGCGATGTGACCCAGAGGATCATGGCATCCTCGGCACTGGTCGAAATCACGTTGTGCCCCATGGTGGCGTCATAATAGGCGCTGTCGCCACGCTTGAGCGTAACGGGTTCGTAAAACTCCGTATACAGCATGATCTGGCCGGTAAGCACATAAAGGAACTCTTCGCCATCGTGGCGGACCCAGCCCTCAAAATCCTCGATCCCGCGAGCGTGGATCCGAGCGCGATAGGGCAGCATCTTTTTGGTGGTCAGGGCTTCGGCCAGCAAGGCGTGTTCATAGGTCGTTGTGACCTTGGTGGCCTCTTGGCCGCTGTGGGTTACGGCCATGCGGCCATTCACCTGGCCCTTGGAAGGCGGCGTAAACAGTTGCGGCACCGAGATTTGCAACCCGACCGCCAGTTTTTTCAGTGCGTCATAGGTGGGCGACATCTGCCCATTTTCGATTTTGGACAGGGTTGAGCGCGCAAGCCCTGCCTGCTGCGCGGCTTGTTCCAACGTCCAATTCTGCGCTTTGCGCAATTCCCGGACGCGCGCGCCCAGATCAAGGGGTTGCGCGATATCGGCATCGCCGTCTTCGCGGGCGATACGGATCAGGTTTGAGGGGTCGCTGTCGGCCATGGGCCTGTCATAGGCGGCAGGGTTTCATCTTGCAAGCTGAGTGCAGACGACCATGTGCGCCCGCGCACAGGGATTTCTGACGCCTTGGGCTTTCACCTTCGATCAGACGTGGTAGAGGATAATGGTAACCCCCCAGTGTCGGAGCCTTCTATGGTCAAACTTGATATCATCTCTGATCCTATTTGCCCTTGGTGTTTCATCGGCAAAACCAATCTGGACAAGGCGCTAGAGCAGTTCCCCGATCACCCGTTCACGATCGAGTGGCATCCGTTCCAGTTGAACCCTGACATGCCAAGCGGCGGGATGGACAGGCGTGCCTATCTAGAGGGCAAGTTTGGCGGCAAGGACGGTGCGGTAAAGGCCTATGCCCCTGTTGTTGAGCATGCTGAAAAATCCGGGGCGCATATCAACTTTGACGCAATCCAGAAAACGCCCAATACCATCGACGCGCACCGCCTGATTCATTGGGCAGGGATTGAGCAGCGCCAGTCCTTTGTCGTTGATCTGCTCTTTAAGGCGTATTTTGTCGAAGGCCGCGATATTGGCGATCACGAGGTTCTGGCCGATATCGCCGATACCGCCGAGATGGACGCGACCATGGTTACCAAGCTTTTGGCCTCGGATTCTGATGTTGACGATATCCGAAAGCGTGACAAACACAGCCGTGAGATGGGCGTGAACTCTGTCCCGACATTCGTTGTGGCCCAACAGCACGCCGTACCCGGCGCGCAGCCGCCCGAAATGTGGGTGGGTGTGATCAAGGAAATCATGGATCAGATCGCGGCAACTGAATGACAACCACGACAGGGCCACGGCAGCTGCCGCAGACGGAATTCATCGCCCTCATGGCGATGGTCGCTGCAACGGTGGCCTTTTCCATCGATGCCATGTTGCCCGCCTTGCCAGAGATCGGGGCGGCCCTTTCCCCCAACAACGTCAACAATGCCCAATTGATCATCACCAGCTTTGTGTTTGGGATGGGCATTGGCACGATGTTCACTGGCCCCTTGTCTGACGCCTTTGGGCGCAAACCGGTGATGGTGGGCGGCGCCATTGTCTATGTGATCGCCTGTGCCGTGGCCTGGGCCGCACAATCGCTTGAAGTTATGCTGGCGGCACGTGTCGTTCAGGGGCTGGGTGCCGCCGGGCCGCGTGTGGTTGCGATGGCACTGATCCGCGATTTGTATTCTGGTCCCAACATGGCGCGCATCCTGTCGTTTGTGATGGTTGTCTTTTCGCTGGTGCCGGCACTGGCACCAACCATGGGGCACTACATTATCGAAGGCTTTGGCTGGCGCGCGATTTTTGCGGCTTTTATCATCTTCTCGGCGATTTCACTGATCTGGCTGTTGGCCCGGCAGCCAGAGACACTCACCCCCGAAAACCGCCGACCACTAAGCTTGATTGCCCTGGGTGCAGCCATCAAAGAGATGTTCGCCCATCGCACAGCACGCCTGTCGATCTTTGTGCAAACGCTGACATTCGGAATGTTGTTTATGGTGCTGTCATCGACGCAACAGGTGTTCGATATCACCTTTGATCAGGGCGACACGTTCCATTTCTGGTTTGGTGGCATTGCCATTGTCGCGGCCTCGGCCAGTGTGCTGAATGCACGGATTGTGGTGCGGTTGGGGATGCGGGCGATTATTCGAGCGATGTTCACAGTGCAGATTGCAGTGACCTTAATTATGATTGCTGTCACAGCCGCCGATGCGCCCTATTGGCTGGCGTTTGGCACTTATGTCGTCTGGATGACGTCGAATTTCTTTCAGGCCGGGCTGGCGATTGGCAACCTCAATGCGCTCGCCATGGAAGAGATGGGCCATATCGCAGGGATGGCCGCGTCAATCATTGCCGCTGTATCCACGATTGGTGCTGTTGTTCTGGCGGCACCGGTCGCCTTGCTTTTTGACGGCACACCGATGCCGATGGCCATCGGTACGCTGATTTTTGCGTCGCTGGCGTTGTGGCTGACAACCATGATCAAGCGGCCGGGTGATCTGCTGGATTAAGCCGCTCTGATCGTTAAGCCTTGGCCTTCTTCTCTTCCGCCAGTTTCTGCGCCAGATCCCGTGCAATGTTGAACGCACCCTGGATCTTGTCGCGCTCCTTGGCCCAATCACGCCGCACGACGATCTTATTGTCTTTGACCTTGGCGAGCCCCTTTTGCGCTTCGATGAATTCGACCAGCCCCTTGGGTGACGCGAATTTGTCGTTGTGGAACTGAAGGGTTGCGCCCTTTGGTCCGGCATCCAGCTTGGCAATGCCTGCGCGTTTGCACATCGCTTTGATGCGCACCACCAACATCAGTGTGTTCACCTCACGCGGCAGTTTGCCAAAGCGGTCGATCAGCTCGGCGGCGAAACCTTCCAGTTCGACCTTCGTGGTAAGCTCTGACAGGCGACGGTAAAGGCCCAGACGCACATCCAGATCAGGGACATAATCGTCGGGGATCAGGACCGGCACACCCAGGTTGATCTGTGGCGCCCATTGGCCGTCATCAATGATGCCCTCGGCCTGGCCTGATCGGATCGCGGCGATCTGATCCTCCAGCATTTGCTGGTACAACTCATATCCCACTTCGCGCATCTGCCCTGATTGTTCTTCACCCAGCAGATTGCCCGCCCCCCGAATATCAAGGTCCTGACTGGCCAGTGTAAACCCGGCCCCCAGCGTATCGATGGACCCCAGTACCCGCAGACGTTTCTGGGCCGTGTCCGTCAGCTTCTGACGCGGTTTGGTGGTAAGATAGGCATAGGCACGCGTCTTGGAGCGCCCGACCCTGCCCCGGATCTGATAAAGCTGGCTGAGGCCGAACATATCCGACCGCCAGACAATCATCGTATTGGCCGTTGGGATGTCCAATCCGCTTTCGACAATCGTTGTGGCCAGAAGCACATCAAACTTGCCGTCATAAAACGCGTTCATCCGATCATCGAGCTCGCCCGCGGCCATCTGGCCTGTGGCCGAGATATATGACACCTCCGGCACCTCGCGTTTGAGGAAGTCCTCCATCTCTTCCATGTCGCTGATCCGTGGCACAACAACAAAGGACTGCCCGCCGCGATAGTGTTCGCGCAAGAGCGCCTCTCGCACCGTAATCGTGTCGAACTCACTGACATATGTGCGGATCGCCAAACGGTCGATGGGCGGTGTGCCAATGATCGACAGATCGCGCACGCCGGAAAGGGACAGTTGCAGCGTGCGCGGGATCGGCGTTGCCGTCAGCGTGAGCACATGCACATCCGTGCGCAGTTGCTTTAGCCGTTCTTTGTGCTGCACGCCAAATTTCTGTTCTTCATCAATGACTAACAGGCCAAGGTTCTTAAAGCGCACGCCTTTGGCCAAAAGCGCATGGGTGCCCACCACGATGTCAACTGTGCCCTTGGTCAAACCGTCGCGGGTCAGATTGGCATCTTTCGCCGATACAAACCGCGACAGCGGGCGCACATTGACCGGAAAGCCGCGGAACCGTTCAGCAAAGTTCTGATAGTGCTGACGCGCCAGCAAGGTCGTCGGGGCGATGATCGCCACCTGCACACCTGACAAGGCGGCAATAAAGGCCGCACGGATCGCGACCTCTGTTTTGCCAAAGCCCACGTCGCCGCAGATCAGCCGGTCCATGGGTTTGCCCGCCCCCAAATCGGTCAGTACGTCCTCAATCGCGGCCAATTGATCATCAGTTTCCACATAGGGAAAACGCGCCAGAAACTGATCCCACAGCCCATCAGGCGGGTCCAACGCCGGTGCGGTGCGCAGCTCGCGCTCTGCCGCGACCCGGATCAGGCGTTCGGCAATCTGGCGGATACGTTCCTTGAGCTTGGCTTTTTTGGCCTGCCATGCGCCGCCGCCCAGTTTATCCAACAACCCGGTCTCATGACCGTATTTCGACAGCAGTTCGATATTCTCGACAGGCAGATAGAGTTTGGAGTCTTCGGCATATTCCAGCAGCAGGCATTCATGTGCCGCACCCAGTGCCGTTACAACCTCCATGCCTATGTAGCGCCCGACGCCATGGTCTACGTGAACCACCAGATCACCGGGGGATAGGCTGTTGGCTTCGCTTAGGAAATTCTCGGCCCGCCGTTTGCGCTTGGTCTGGCGGATCAGACGGTCGCCCAGCACATCCTGTTCGGATATGACGGTGACACCGGGGGCTTCGAACCCGTGATCAAGCGCCCAGACAGCCAGATGCACACCACGCTTGCCGACCCGGCTGAAGTCAGACACCGGGATAACCTCGGCCACGCCTTCGTCTTCGATCAGCCCTTCCAGACGCTCGCGCGCGCCTTCGGAATATGAGGCGATGACAACAGGTCCGTCGTTCAATTTCGCGCGGATATGATCGGCCAACGCGCCGAACAAGCTGATCTGTTCCTGCTGCCGTTCGGGCGAGAAGTTGCGGCCGATCCGCCCGCCTGCATCAATCACTCCCGGCCCGGTGGCTTGCTTGAGCGGGGAAAGTTGCATGATGCGACGGTCAGCAACCGCCGCTTCCCAGGCCGCGTCGTTCAGATAAAGCAAGTCGGGTGGTGCGGGTTTATAGACACTGTCCATGCGCCCCTTTTGACCAAGGGCGTGCATGCGCGTGCCATATTGATCGGCAATGCTATCCCAGCGGGTCAAGCGCATCGGCGTTGTCTGATCATCAAGTGTAACGGTGGCCTTGGGCAGATAGTCAAACAGCGTTTCCAGATCGTCCTGAAAGAACCCCAACCAATGTTCCACACCGGCATGTTTGCGACCCGCCGACACGGCCTCGTACAGCGGATCATCCGTGCCTGCGGCACCAAACTCCAGACGGTAATTCTGGCGAAACCGGGTAATGGCGGCCTCATCAAGGATCACCTCAGAGACCGGGGCCAGTTCCACTTCGGTCAGTTTTTCGGTGGTGCGCTGTGTTGCAGGATCAAAGCGGCGGGCGCCGTCCAACACGTCACCAAACAGGTCCAGCCGTACCGGCCCGCTTTGACCGGGTGGAAAGATATCAATGATGCCGCCGCGAATGGCATAGTCGCCAGGTTCCATCACGGTGGGGCTTTGGGTAAAACCCATACGGACAAGGAAGTGACGCAAAGCATCTTCGTCCAACCGCTTGCCCACGGTGGCGGTAAAGGCCGCTTCACGTAGCAAGCGACGCGCGGGCACACGTTGCGTGGCAGCAGACAGCGTTGTCAGCAGGATGAACTGTTCGGGCATCCCATGGACCAGCCCCGCCAGCGTGGCCATACGTGCGGCAGAGATGTCAGTGTTTGGTGAAACCCTGTCATAGGGTAGGCAATCCCATGCGGGAAACACAAAGACGGGCGTGTTAGGTGCAAAGAAACGCAAAGCGGCCTGCATCGCGGCAAGCCGTTTGTCATCGCGTGCGACATGCAGCACCGGCTGACCCTTGGCCAGTTCGGCAAGGATCAACTGCGCGTCATATCCCTCGGGCGCGCCGGAAACGGTGATGTGTTTGGGATTAGCCATTGCGCTCATCTATCCTGCGGGCCTTGAGTGTCAACAGACCTAGAAGAATTGCAGCTTGGCGAGGCTGAAGTACATCCCGTACATCGCCGTGAAAAACATCGTCACCATAGCGATGATCTGGGTCCACAAACGCACTCGAAACAGGCGATGGACCAAATCCTTGCCCGCCAGCGGCGTCTGGTTCAGTTCCAGCGCAAGCCGGACATTGATAGCCCCAATCAGGCAAAGCGGTGCGCCCAGTACAAACAACCCCTGCCCCAGTTCCAACCCATAGTAAAAGCCGGCAAAGCCCACACCACTAAGTACAAATGCGATAAGACCGATCAACCAGTGCCCAAAGCTGTGGTGATAGGCCGCGATCCGCCGGACGTGAATATCCACCAGCCCTTCGACGTCGGCAAGCTCTGCCGTGCCATAGCGGCGCGCGCGAAACAGCATGTCGAAGGGCACCCCGATCAACCAGTTGCTGACCACCGACCAGATGCCGACCACGATCAGCCAATACCAGACGTTTGAAAATGTATTCAGTTCGATGATGCGAACAATGCCATCGGTCCAGTCCAAACCTGTGTCTTTCCAATTGGTTCCCAGTTAAGCCGGAACCTAGCGGCCCGACAGCCACTTGCCCAGACTTGTGATGTCGCAAAATCCATGCAACCAAGAATAAGTGACGCGAAAAAGGCCTGCACGATGAAACCGACCCTTGCCCCCTTCCCCGCAACCCGGCTGCGCCGCCTGCGCAAAAATCCTGCCATGCGTGCATTGGCCCGGCAGAACACATTGACGGTCGATGATCTGATCTGGCCGGTTTTTGTGATGGACGGCAAGGATGATGAAACGCCAGTCGCCTCAATGCCCGGCGTAGTTCGGCGCACGGTTGATCGTGTGGCCAAAGCAGCCGTTGAGGCGCAAGCCCTTGGTATTCCCGCCATTTGCATCTTTCCTTACACCGGGATGGACGCACGCACCGAAGATTGCGCGATGGCATGGGACCCCAACAACCTGACCAATCAGGCGATCCGTGCGATCAAGGATGCAGCCCCTGATATCGCTGTGATGACCGATATCGCGCTTGATCCCTATAATATCAACGGCCACGACGGCTTTGTCGAAAACGGTGAGATCGTGAATGACCGCACGGTTGAGGCGCTGGTTAAAATGGGCCTCGCACAGGCCGAGGCTGGCGCCGATATCCTTGGCCCCTCTGACATGATGGACGGGCGTATCGGGGCGATCCGTGCCGCACTTGAAGCTGAAGGCCATCAGAACGTCGCGATCCTTAGCTATACCGCCAAATACGCCTCCAGTTTTTATGGTCCATTCCGCGATGCGGTCGGCGCGTCCTCGGCGCTGACGGGCGACAAAAACACCTATCAAATGGATCCCGGCAATAGTGATGAGGCCTTGCGATTGGTCGAACGCGACCTGCGCGAGGGCGCTGATATGATCATGGTCAAACCGGGCATGCCTTATCTGGATATCTGCCGACGGGTCAAAGATAGCTTTGGGGTGCCAACCTACGCCTATCAGGTGAGCGGCGAATACGCGATGATGCAAGCGGCGGCGCAGAACGGCTGGCTGGATGGCGAGAAGGTGATGATGGAAAGCCTCTTGGCGTTCAAACGCGCGGGCTGTGACGGGATATTGACGTATTTCGCGCCTGAGGCGGCGAAGGTGTTGCAGGGGTAGCAATACGCATCGCGTCTGGGTCGATTTTGCGGGACTTGCTGACGTGGTTCGCGCACAGCCTCACCTGCACCGACACGCTATGAACGGGGTCATGGTCCAATGAATAAGCACCATGACCGAATAACCTGCTAAGCCTCACGACTTGTCAGATTGCATTTTTTGAACAACACTTCTGCATATGTTGTGTTGGCTTCGCATTATTTTGGCGATGGAACACGCAGCAAGATGCAATTCGGAGGGATTTCCTATGACGAATTCGGTCTTAGTAGCAGTGGATGGTAGCGATGGTGGCGCGCGCGCGCTCCAATACGCAACTGAACGCGCAAAACTGGGAGGGGCGAAACTGATTGTGACATATGTCATCGAATGGTCCCCATACTCATTCAACACACCTGAAGAAAACGCAGAGCGGCACAAACGCAGAGAGGAAGAAATCGATAGGGCGACATCCGGTGTCGTGGAGCCGGCCGCCGCTCAGTTGGCTGCCGCCGGCATCGAATATGAAACGGTCGTGCGCCACGGCCCACCTGCCGAAACACTGATCAAACTCGCTGAAAAATTTGGCGTGCAGCAGATCGTGATCGGACGGCGTGGTCAGTCGGGTATCAAGAACCTGTTGTTTGGAAGCGTCGCGGGCAATCTGGTGCAAACCTCTCCGGTGCCTGTCGTCGTCGTGCCCTAATACGGCGCACAAAAGTTTGCCCCTTGTTGATGGGTGAACCAACAAGAATATGAAGGGACATGTTATGATGAGATTCTTCACAGCGCTGACAGCCATGCTGTTCTTTGCGTTGCCAGCATATGCTGGCTTTGACGATACGATCAATGAAATCACTGCACCCATCGCGTCAGCGGTCGGCAGTTTTGTGTTCTTTAAGATAAACGTTTTTGGTGCTGCGCTTCCGCTGGTTGTCTTGTGGCTTGTCATCGGTGCTGTGTTTTTTACCGTCTACCTTGGCTTTGTGAATGTCAGCGGTTTCAAACATGCGATCCAACTGGTCCGTGGGGACTATGCCGACCCAGACAGCCCCGGTGAGGTGTCGCACTTTCAAGCACTTGCCACAGCGGTTTCAGGCACGGTCGGCATTGGTAACATCGGTGGTGTTGCTGTTGCGGTGACCATCGGCGGTGCGGGGGCGACGTTCTGGCTGATTGTGGCCGGTTTCCTGGGCATGTCGACAAAGTTTGTCGAATGTACACTGGGCGTCAAATACCGGCAGGAAAACCCAGATGGGTCTGTGTCCGGTGGTCCGATGTACTACATGCGCAAAGGGTTCGAAGAACGCGGCATGGGTGGCTTTGGCAAGTTCATGGGCACCTTCTATGCGATTGGTATCTTTATCGGCGCCTTGGGCATCGGCAATATGTTCCAATCCAATCAGGCCTATGTGCAGCTTAATACCGTTGCCGGTGGCCGGCTTGATGGGCTTGGCTGGCTCATCGGTCTGATCCTTGCGGCGGTCGTCTTTATGGTGATCATCGGCGGTATCAAATCCATCGCCCGCGTGACCGAAAAGATTGTGCCATTTATGGCGATCTTTTATTGCGTGTTTGCGATCATCGTCATCTTGATGAACTTCTCCTCGATCCCTGCTGCAATCGGCAACATCTTCTCTGGTGCCTTTACAGGCGCGGGCGTTCAGGGTGGTGCAATCGGTGCGCTGATCATCGGGTTCCAACGTGCTGTGTTCTCGAACGAAGCTGGTATTGGTTCCGCATCCATCGCGCATGCCGCAGTAAAAACGCCAGAACCGGTGACAGAGGGCTACGTTTCGCTGCTGGAACCTTTCATTGATACCATCGTTATCTGTACGATCACGGCGCTGGTCATTGGCACAAGTCAGGTGGCCGATCCAAACTTTGCCGGAGACGCGACAGGGGTTGCAATGACGTCGGCGGCCTTTGAACGTCAGATTGGCTGGTTCCCACTCCCGCTGGCCTTTGGCGCACTGCTCTTTGCGTTCTCGACCATGATCTCTTGGTCATATTACGGGCTGAAGGGTTGGACCTATCTGTTTGGAGAAGGTCAGATGGGTCAGACGATCTACAAGCTGATATTCTGCGCGTTCGTGGCGTTGGGTTGCATGGTACAGCTTGGGCCAATTCTGGATATCTCTGACGCGCTGGTCTTCTTGATCTGTGTGCCGAACATTCTGGGTCTGTATTTCCTTGCGCCAATCGTGCGCCGCGAAATGATCAGCTACAAAGAACGTTTGGACCGCGGTGAGATCAAGAAATACAGTCACTAAACAAAACAGACAGCAGCGAAATGCTCCTTCGAACAATTCGCTGCTGCCGATGACTGATTTCACAGCCGTGTGGGTTCAACCCGTCTGAACCTTCCCACGTGACACAGCTGCCCCTCTCACCTATACTGCAGGCATAAAGGGCGGCAAACGTCCCAAACAGGCATATAGGCGGATATCAAATGACCGATTTTTCACGGCGCAGCTTTGCGCTTGGCGCGCTGGCGACATCGACGCTCGCAGCATGTAGCAATGGCATTGGCAGCGGTGGTGCAGCGACAATCGACGCCCGTGTCGATCGCACGCTCAACACGATGTATTCAGAGTTTCCCGGCACGCGTGACCTGTCATCGCGCGCCGCAGGTGTGCTGGTGATGCCACTGGTTACCGAAGTGGGCTTGGGCCTTGGCGGCTCTTATGGCCGTGGCGCGTTGCGCGTTGGCCAGTCCACGGTTGACTACTATTCGGCGACCTCTGGCAGTGCCGGTCTGCAGATTGGGGCGCAGCAGTTCAGCCATGTCTTGTTCTTCCTCTCATCAGACGCCTTGCTTGAGTTCCGCCAGTCCCCCGGTTGGGCCGCAGGTGCCGACGTTGAATACGCTGTCAGCAACAACAGCGAAATGCTGCGTGCTGAGACAACGACATCGCTTTCGCCCGTGGTCGCAGTGGTCTTTGGCCAAACGGGGTTGCGCCTGGGTGCCACGCTCGAAGGCACAAAATACTCGCGCATTATTCCTTAAGCGCGCAGCTTCTCTCCGGCGGGGTCAAACGGCGGCTCCGCCAGAACCACACCACGATGCGGCTGGCCAAGGATCATCACGTCCACAGCATCGCCAGCCGCAACCCCTTTGAGATATCCAAGGGCCAGTGATTTTCCGACGCTATAGCCATATGTCCCCGACGTGACCCGACCAACCGGCGTGCCATCGGGCAGAAAAATCGGCTCACCTCCGGTCGCGTCAGCGTTGGTCACTTCCAGTACCTCGATCAAAGACAGCACCTCGCGAGGTACATTATCTTTGATCTTCAAGTATTTGTCTTTGTTCAAAAAATCCTTTTCAAGCTTGATCAAACGGTCCAATCCAACCTCTTGCGGCCAGTATTCGGGTGAATACTCCCGGCTCCAACTGCCATAGCCTTTTTCAATCCGCAGCGACATCAGCGCACGTGATCCCACCGGCCCCGCATTGACCGCCTGACCAGCCTCTAGCAAGGCCTCGTAAAGGTGCTGCTGATCGCCCGCATCGCAATGCAGCTCCCACCCCAGATCACCGGTAAAGGACACACGCAGCGCGATGACATCGACCCCCGCGACGGTGATGCGCTGCGAGCGCATGAAGGGGAATGCATCGGTGCGCAGGTCCGCATTCGTCAGGCGCGCCAGCAATGCACGCGATTGTGGGCCCGCAACGTTGAAACCACACATCGTGTCGGTCCGGCTTTCAAACGTGGTGCCTTCTGGCAAGGGTACGTCTTTCCAGAAACGCTGGTGATAGCGTTCTGCTGCCCCGCCCCCGATGATCATGAATTCGTCCTCGGCAAGGCGCGTCACGGTAAAATCACCCGCAATCCCGCCATTGACGCCAATCAGCGGCGTCAGACAGGACCGTCCCACTGCCTTGGGCATGTTGTTTGCGAAAACGGCGTTCAGCCAATTCGCTGCCCCCGGCCCGCGCACGAAATACTTGGCAAAGTTCGAGATATCGATGATCCCAGCAGTGTCACGCAGCATGCGCGCCTCCTGCCCCACCGGTTCAAACCAGTTCTGACGCGTGAACCCGTTTGTATCCTGCGTACCCGGCGTGTCGGCAAACCACGCAGCGTGTTCCCAGCCGTAGTTCAAGCCAAAGACAGCGCCCATCCCTTTTTGCGTCTCATAAATGGGCCGTGTGCGCACTGGTCGCCCTGCCTCGCGTTCCTCACTGGGAAAGTGAATGGCAAAGCGTTTCGCATATTGGTCGCCCACCCGCGCCTTGGTAAATTTCGCGTCGGCCCAAGGCCCAAAGCGGGCCACATCCCAGGCGAACATGTCATAGTCGCTTTCGCCATTGATGATCCATTGCGCGGCCATCAGACCCATGCCGCCGGACTGACTGAACCCTGGAATGATCCCGTTGCAGCAAAAATAATTGCGCAGATCAGGGTGTGGGCCATAAAGGACGTTGCTGTCGGGCGACCAGATCATCGGGCCATTGATCACCCGCTTGATCCCGGCCTCGCCGACGGCGGGTACACGGTCAATCGCCCGCATCATGTTGTCTTCGATGCGTTCCAGATCATCGGCGAACAACTCGTGACCAAAGCCCTGCGGTGTCCCGTCTTCGGCCCAGAACCGCACGTCTTTTTCGTAGGCCCCAACCAGCAGCCCCTGCCCCTCTTGGCGCAGGTAATACTCACCATCGCGGTCAGCGACAGACGGCAGGCGGCGATCCATCGCCGCAATCTCGGCAATGGTTTCTGTCACAAAATACTGGTGTTCGGTCGGCAAGAGCGGCAGTTCAATCCCTGCCAGCCGCGCCACCTCGCGCCCCCAAAGGCCCGCCGCATTGATCACCCATTCGGTTTTGATATTACCTTTTGGCGTCTCAACTATCCACGACCCATCAGGTTTCGGCACGGTGGCCGTCACAGGCGTGAACCGGTAAATCTCTGCCCCCCGCTGGCGCGCGCCAATGGCGTAAGCGTTCGTGACCCCCGAGGGGTCCACGTTGCCGCCGTCAGGTTCATACATGATGCAGCGGATGCCATCATAATCGACCAGTGGGTGCAGGCGTTCTGCCTCGGCCCGGTCGACCTCATGAAAATTCATACCGTAAAACTTGGCTTTTGCAGCCTGCAAACGCAGTTGATGCTCGCGCTCTTCGGTCTGTGCAAGATACAGCGAACCGGGCTGGAACACCCCACAGGATTGTCCCGTTTCCGCTTCCAGCGCGTTGTAAAGGTTCATCGTATAGTGCTGAATGCGGCTGATATTGGTGCTGTCATGCAGCCCGTGAATATTCGCCGCAGCGTGCCACGTGGATCCGGACGTGAGTTCATCCCGCTCTAGCAGCACCACGTCCGTCCAGCCCAGTTTTGCCAGGTGATAAAGGATTGAGCAGCCGATGACGCCGCCTCCGATGACAACGGCCTGGGCATGGGTGCGCATCTGGAAAAACCTTTCGTTTGATGACGCTCTCACCGTCTGCAATGGTGAACCGAAGCGATAGCCATTCACCGACACCACGTGTCGTTTTTTGAACCGACCGCCAGTTTTTGAACGCCATATTGGCGAAAGCAAGACAGGAGTACGCAGCAATGAAAACCACCACCCAAGCCCTGATCATCGGCGGCGGCGTTGTCGGCGCGTCGGTGCTTTATCATCTCACCAAATTGGGCTGGTCTGATGTGATGCTGGTGGAACGCTCAGAGCTGACGTCCGGGTCCACGTGGCACGCCGCGGGCGGGTTTCATACGCTCAATGGCGATACGAATATGGCGGCGTTGCAGGGGTACACGATCAAGCTGTACCGTGAATTGGAAGAAATCACGGGCATGTCTTGCGGGCTGCACCATGTAGGTGGTGTTACCCTCGCCGACAATCAGGACCGGTTTGATATGCTGGTCGCAGAGCGGGCCAAGCACCGTTACATGGGGCTTGAGACCGAAATTGTCGGTCCATCCGAAATCGCGAAGATCGCACCAATCACGAACCTCGATGGCATTGTGGGTGGGCTATATGATCCGCTGGATGGGCATCTGGACCCGTCCGGTACGACCCACGCCTATGCCAAGGCGGCCCGCACGGGCGGGGCCACGATTGCATTGCACACCAAGGTTATCGAAACAAACCAGCGCCCGGACGGCACATGGGATGTGGTGACGGACAAGGGTACGATCCATGCGGAACACGTTGTCAACGCCGCTGGCCTTTGGGCGCGTGAGGTCGCGGCAATGGCAGGCAGTTATGTGCCTCTGCATCCGATGGAACATCAGTATATCGTCACCGATGATCTGCCCGAGATTTATGAACGTGATGCAGAGCACCCGCATGTCATGGACCCCGCAGGCGAAAGCTATTTGCGTCAGGAAGGGCGCGGGCTGTGCATTGGGTTTTATGAACAACCCTGTGAACCGTGGGCCGTTGACGGCACGCCATGGGATTTCTGGCACGAACTGCTGCCCGATAACCTTGATAAGATCACGGATTCGATTGATTTCGCTTACAAGCGGTTCCCTGTGTTGGAACGCGCCGGCGTGAAATCCGTGATCCACGGGCCCTTCACATTTGCCCCGGATGGCAATCCGTTGGTTGGCCCGGTGCCGGGTCTGCGCAACTATTGGTCTGCTTGCGGCGTCATGGCAGGCTTTAGCCAAGGCGGAGGCGTCGGCCTGATGCTGGCGCAATGGATGACGACGGGTGAATGCGAACGCGATGTGACCGCAATGGACGTGGGCCGTTATGGCAAGTGGATTACGCCGGGATACACACGGCCCAAGGTGATTGAGAATTATCAGAACCGCTTTTCGGTCAGCTACCCCAATGAAGAACTGCCTGCCGCCCGGCCCCACTGCACTACTCCGATGTACGACATCTTCAGCGATCTGGGGGCTGTTTGGGGACATCAGTTTGGGCTGGAAGTGGCGAACTACTTTGCCCAAGATGGCGAGCCTGACTATGAAACGCCAACCTTTCGCCGTTCCGATGCCTTTGCCGCGACCGCACGCGAGGTAAAGGCGGTGCGCCGCAGCGTCGGCATCAATGAGGTGCAGAACTTTGGCAAGTTCGCCATCACAGGCACCGGTGCGCGTGCTTGGCTTGATCGGATCATGGCAGGCCGCATACCGCAGCCGGGCCGGATGTCGCTGACGCCAATGCTGTCGCCCAAGGGCCGCCTTTGGGGGGATTTCACCGTGTCCTGTCTGGCCGAAGACGATTTTCAGATTACGGCAAGTTATGGCGCGCAAGATATCCATCACCGCTGGTTCATCCAAAACGCCAGCCCGGACGCGCAGGTCACAAATAACTCTGACAGGCGGACCGGTTTCCAGATTGCAGGGCCAAAGGCGCGCGATCTGCTGGCCGCTTGTACGCGCGACGATGTGGCGGGGATCAAGTTCATGGACGTGCGCCGTATGACCGTTGGACAGGTCGCCTGCATTGTGCAGCGGGTCAGCTATACCGGCGATCTGGGCTATGAGATTTACTGCGACGCGATGGATCAGCGCCAACTTTGGTGGACGTTGTGGGATGCGGGTCAAGGGATGGGCATCACACCCTTTGGGATGCGCGCGATGATGTCACTGCGGCTGGACCGGTTCTTTGGCTCTTGGCTGTCAGAGTTTTCGCCGGATTACACCGCCGCAGAGACTGGCATGGACCGCTTTATCAGTTTCAAGAAGAACGTCGATTTCATTGGACGCGCTGCGGCCGAAGCCGAACGCGCCAATCCCCCAGCCCGCACCGCTGTGGTTTTTGAGGTGGATGCGGATGATGCTGACGTCGTGGCCTATGAGCCGGTGTTTATCGACGGCAAAGTGCAAGGGTTCTGTACCTCTGGCGGCTATTCCCACCATGCGGGCAAGTCGATTGCGCTGGCACTGGTGCCGCGCGCCTTGGCCGCTGATGACCTAAAAGTTGAGATCGAAATCATGGGACAGCTGCGCAAGGCCAAGCGGATAACGACACCGCTGTTTGATCCTGACGGCAAAGTCATGCGCGCATGATCCCCATTCTGATCCTTGCCGCAGGACAATCAACGCGCATGCGTGGGGCAGATAAACTGCTGGCGGATGTGGGCGGGATACCCTTGCTGCGCAAACAAGTGCAGATGGCGTTGGAGGTCAGCACGGATGTCTTTGTCGCCCTGCATCACCATGCAGCGTCGCGGCAGGCCGTGCTGGATGATCTGCCGGCCACACCTATCCTTGTGGATGAAGCGGCCGAGGGGATGTCTGGCACGATGCGCGGCGCTGTCAGGCAGCTTCCCGACGGGCAAAGTTTCATGATGGTTCTGGGCGATCTGGTAGCGCTTGAGGTATCAGATCTGCAGGCCATTTTGCAGGCCCATGACGATCACCCAGACCACCTTATCTGGCGGGGTGCCACGACAGATGGCAAAGCCGGGCATCCGATTGTCTTTGACGCCAGCCTCAGGCCGGGGTTCGAAAACCTACGCGGTGATGGCGGTGGTGAGGCATTGGTGAAGCCATTGCAGGCGCAAACCTGCCTGGTGCCCTTGCCGGACAACCGGGCGCGGTTTGATCTTGATACGCCCGAGGATTGGGCGGCGTGGCTCAGCTTTACCTCTGCCTAAGCAGAATATCGGCCTCGTGCTTTTTCAAGGTGCGGCGCGCGGCGTTATACTCCTGCACACCGTGATCGGTTTTCAGGTCGGGAAATAAGGTAAATATTTCTTGCCGCTGATCCTCGTCCAGCCCTTTTAGCGAAAAATCACTGGGCTGATAGCTTTCGCTCCAAACCCCGTTTGACAGTACGATTTCATGCTTAGCACACATGAAATGAATGTAGGTGATGTAGGGAGCTTTATCGATCTCGACCCCGTCCATGGCCAACATATGCTTAGCCGAGACCAGCACCTCGGACTGATCAAAGTAAAGCTGAGCCAATTCCGACGTGATCAACAGGCGATGGGTTGGCGACACAAGCATGTCCTGCTCTGGCAGGCCATCGCCTAAGGCGCCCGCCTTGATCCGAATGGGGCGCAGTTCGGGGCGGCCCTGCAGGTGGCGATGCGCCAAACGGCGGGCGCTGGCCCAGGTGATGGTTTGAATGCCATTGTCGCGGGTGATGACACGATCACCGATTTTCAGGCTTTCAACAGGCACTTCGCCGCGCGGGGTCGCAATGGCGGTGCCGGGGGTGAAACACGGGACCAGCCGGTCAATCTCGGAGACAGCAAGCGACTTACCATCGGCAAAAGAGATTGCACGCACATTTGGCTGAGAGGCTTGATGGACGATGTCGTCAAACGATGTGTTTGCGTCGAAACGGGGTACAAGGGAAACGGCGTCGTTGACCGACGCAGCATCTGGCTCCTCAGAGGCAAGTCTATTGGGCAATGTATCTGTCATCGAATGATGGCCCCTGACGTCACTTGCATTCGTCTTCATTACCTTCTTAACACATTGGCGGACCGAAATCTGCCTCTACTCGTTCTGACCCACTTCAGGGGCATATACCCAACCCATTAAGCCTGCGCTAAGTCCCTTCCAGACCTCATAAATATGAAACGTCTTCGCGTTCAGCCCAGAGCATTACAAGTATAAAGCCGCGTAACCTTACTTTGGTATAGGTTCAGCGCTGGATAAAGGCCATTTGTGGCCAAATCGCGCTCATTTTGTGCAGACGGCAGGGCGTGACGCAACAATTGGTGGCGATTGCACATCATCATCCCCAAACAAGCGCTCCAGATGACTGATCGGAATACGTAGATTCCATAGGGATGATCGGCACCAGAAAGTAACAGGCATTTGAATTGTGACACGCCAAGGTACGCTATGCGGACCAAGAAGACCTTGACCATTTCGAAACAAACGACAGTCTGGCACATCTTATGCGGGATTTAGACGTGCGCAATAAAACCAAGACTTGACTGAGTTGGCCCGTTACTGGCACCTTTTCCAAACTCTCGAAATGGAGTTGGAATGCCGACAATCGTCATCTATGAAATTAGCGGTGACCCGCTGGGCGCTGGGAGCGTTGATGTCGATGCAGCCTTCACTGTCGATATCACAGACGATGACACGACAATTGAAGATCCCGATGCCGACGGCACGCCCCAGTTTGATGTAAGCGGAATTCCAGGGTTATCAGATTCGACCAACTTTCAGGTTTTCGAATCTTATGATGCGACTGTTGGGGGGGTACCGGTCACATTTACACTGCTTCAGTTCTCCGGCACGCAATACATGTTTGTGACCGCCGGGACTGTCAGCGTCGGAGATACCATTGACGCGCCGACCCTCGATACCTTTTCGGCACCACCAAGCGTCTATGAGGATTTGCCGACCTATGTGTGTTTTACCAACGGAACAATGATACTTACCCGCAGTGGCCAAGTCGCAGTTGAAGACTTACAAGTTGGTGACGAGGTCTCAACAATGGACAACGGCTACCAACCGATCCGTTGGATTGGTTCACGTGCATTGGAAGCGACCAACTTGGCTGATCATCCCAACTTGAAGCCAATTAGAATTAAGGCTGGCGCGCTTGGCTCAGGATTACCAGAAAGCGATTTGATTGTGTCTCCGCAACATCGGGTATTCATTCGATCGATTGTGGCCAAGCGAATGTTCGATGCTGATGAAATTTTGATACCTGCCAAAAAGCTGGTTGAACTTGATGGTATCGATGTGGACCAGTCAGCCAGCAGCGTGACCTACAATCACTTCCTACTGCAGCGCCACGAAATTGTATTCTCGAATGGAGCGCCGACAGAAAGCATGTTCACGGGTACCGAGGCACTAAAGTCAGTTAGCAAAGCTGCGCGAAGAGAGATCACGGCACTTTTCCCAGAGATTGTGTCTCCTGACTTTTTGCCTCGACCGGCTCGACCCATCCAACAGCGAGGGAGAGTAGTGCGACAGTTCGTGGGCCGAATATCGAAGAATAAGAAGGATCTTGTCGAGGCAGTGAACTGACGGCCAGATTGTGGTCAGTCTTTAGTCAGGCACCGCGCGTCGCGGCGGGTTTAGACATAGATAGCCCACATTCGTACCAAGCGCAGCATCTTGCACTATGGGCTCAAACCGGTCACTGGCGTTTCGGCCGGGAGCATCAGCCTCAGGGTCGACAACCGCCCCGATCAAGAATGGGGCGATCTGCAATGCCCTCAGCGATCATATGACCAATGTGTGCCGCTCAACTTCAAATCTCATTGGGGGAAGGATTGGGGGAAGGAAAGAGCCAGTGACGCCTAAATGTCATATAAATAAGGCGCACTACGCTAAATATTGGTGCCGATGGAGAGACTCGAACTCTCACGATGTTGCCATCGGGGGATTTTGAATCCCCTGCGTCTACCATTCCGCCACATCGGCCGCCCGCACCTCCTACTGTGCGCATAAACCCTCGTCAATCGGGTTTTACTACAATTGGTTGGTCGAGAACGTATCGCAATCCGCGATGTTCCCGCTTTCCAATCCGCGCTGGAACCACCGCTGCCTTTGGGCACTTGTTCCGTGGGTAAAGGTATGGGGCTGTACCCGCTGCCCGGCGTTGCGTTGCAAGGTGTCATCGCCGATCTGGGCTGCGGCATTCATCGCTTCTGCGATGTCGCCGCGTACCAGGCTGCCAAAGCGTTCCTGAGCGGCCCGTGTCCATATCCCCGAGAAGCAATCGGCCTGCAGTTCAACGCGTACAGACATGGCGTTAGAATCGGCCTCGCTCATCTGTGAGCGCAACTGATTGACCTGCCCCAGAATGCCCAATTCGTTCTGCACGTGATGGGCAATTTCATGCGCAACAACATATGCCGCTGCAAAATCACCCGACGCGCCAAGGCGTTGGTCCAATGTGACAAAGAACTCTGTATCCAAAAACGCCTTGCGTTCAGGTGGGCAATAAAACGGACCAGTCGCGGCAGTGGCCCCGCCACAGGCCGAACGCGTTTGCCCTTTGAACAGGACCAGCGTTGGTGGCGTATAGGGCTGGCCCACTTGCCTGGCAAAAATATCGGTCCAGACATCCTCTGTATCGGCCAATGTCACCGACACAAATTCCGCGGCACGTTCGTCCTCGGCTGTGATTTCAGCAGAGCCGCCTGATTGGACGCTACCGCCACCCAGATCAACGAATTGGCTTGTATCCACGCCAAAGTACCAACCTGCCAGCAGGATCAACACACCGGCAATCCCGCCGATCCCCCCTGCCCGGCGCGCGCCGCCACTGCGCCGCCGGTCTTCGATGTTGCTACTGCCCCGCCGTCCTTGCCATTTCATCCGATGTCCCCCGACCATTTCAAATCAGTTTACGGTTAAAACAGGCGTCCACAAGGTTGACGGTGCGCCTCGCCTATGCCCTAAGCGACAAAACGCAAGGCAGACGATGTTACGCAGGCTCTACGACTGGACAATATCATTGGCACAATCGCCGCATGCGCTTTGGGCGCTGGCAATTGTGTCGTTTGTGGAATCCTCATTCTTTCCCATCCCTCCTGATGTGCTGATGATCCCGATGATCATCGCGCGGCCCTCGCGTGCTTTCGTGATCGCAGGGGTGGCTACCATCGCCTCGGTCGCAGGTGCATTGCTGGGTTACTACATTGGCGCCGCCTTGATGGAGACCGTGGGCCAGCCGATCCTCGATATGTATGGCAAGGGCGACAGTTTCGCCGAGATGTCCGCCGTCTTTAACGAATATGGCGCATGGGCGGTTGTGGTGGCTGGTGTCACCTTCCTGCCGTTCAAAGTGATCACCATTGCGTCAGGGGTCACCGGTTTGCCGCTGACGGTCTTTATCGTCTCGTCTATCTTTGCCCGGTCGCTGCGATTCTTCCTTGTTGCGGCACTATTGTGGAAATTCGGCGCGCCGATCCGCGATTTTATCGAAAAGCGACTGGGGCTGATGTTCATCCTGTTCTGCGTGCTTTTGATCGGCGGTTTCGCTTTGATAGGTTTGCTATGACACGACAATTGATGATCATGCTTTCGGCTGGTGGGTCTGCGGCTTTGCTGGCCGGGGCGTATCTGTTTCAGGCCATGGGATATCCGCCCTGCGCGATGTGCCTGTGGCAGCGTTGGCCGCATGTGGCGGCAATCCTCATTGGTTTGTTGGCTTTACGTTTTCCGGGGCGGCTCTTGCCTGCTTTGGGTGCCTTGGCGGCAGGTACAACCGGGGCCATTGGCGCGTTCCACACCGGTGTTGAGCGCGGCTGGTGGGAAGGCCCAAGCACGTGCACTGGCGGCAGCGTTCTGAACGGGTTGAGCGGGTCGGAGCTGCTTGCCATCGAAGGGCCGCGCGTTGTGATGTGTGATCAGGTCAGTTGGGAATTTCTGTCGCTGTCGATGGCAACATGGAACGCAATCTTTTCGTTTGACTTGATGGCGGGATGGGTCGCCGCTTTTGTCCTTAGCGGCGTGTCGATAAAAGCAGGTTCGTCTCGGAACGCGTGACACCTTCCATGCGGCGGATTCCGAAAAGCACTTGATCAAAGTGTTCCAGCGTGTCGGTTCCGATTTCTGCGATCAGGTCCCAGGCACCATTTGTGGAATGCACTGCCTGCACTTCTGGTAAGCGCTGCAACTGCTTCATCGTCTTTTCAGCGCCCCGCCCCGCAATTTCCAGCATCATTAGCCCGCGCACTGCATCGGGCCGCACGTCCGCGCGTGTGAGCACGGTAAACCCTGCAATCTCGCCCCCTTGCACCAACTTATCCAACCGCACCCGCACGGTACTGCGCGTCAGCCCAAGCTGATCAGCCAACTCTGAAAGTGACGCCCGTCCATTTCGTTTGAGCGCCGCAATCAGGCCACCATCCATTTCGTCCATTTCAACTGTCCATTATGTGCAATCTGTTGACATTTTGCACAATTTGCGGGCTTAACCCACCCCTTGTTTTGCACAACACTGCGTCCATGACACAAAAACACTGCATACTTGTCGGCGCGCCCGTCGACTGCGGAAAACGCCGCCAGGGTTGCCTGATGGGGCCTGATGCCTACCGCACCGCCGGGATCGCCGAGGCGATCACCAAGCTGGGACACACGGTTGAAGATATGGGCAATCTTGCGCCAAAGGATGTGACTGTAGCGGCACCCGCCAACCCATTGGTTCACAAGCTGGCAGAGAATGTCGGCTGGACCCATACGTTGATGGCAGCAGCACAAGACACAGCACAACGCGGGTTGCCCATCTTTCTGGGTGGTGATCATGCATTGGCGGCAGGCACTGTGGCGGGCATGGCCGCACATGCGCAAAAGGAAGGCCGCCCCTTCTTTGTGCTGTGGCTTGATGCACATAGCGATATTAATACGCCACTCACCACTGACAGCGGAAATTTGCACGGAACGCCGGTCGGTTACGTGACCGGGCGCGATGGGTTTGAGGCCTATCCAGACTTGCCCGCAAAGGTCGCAACTCAGAACATCTGCATGATCGGTTTGCGATCAGTTGATGCGCCTGAACACGCGATCTTGTCGCAAGCTGACGTTATGTTGGTCGATATGCGGCGCATCGACGAAGAAGGTATCAGTGCCCCACTGAAGGCCTTTCTAGAGCGTGTGGAGGCCGTAAATGGCATGTTGCACGTATCACTGGACGTTGATTTCCTTGATCCATCCATCGCCCCAGCGGTCGGCACCACTGTTCCGGGTGGTGCGACGGTACGTGAAGGCCATTTGGTCATGGAAATTCTATCAGACAGTGATCTGGTCACATCACTTGACCTGGTTGAACTGAACCCATTCCTCGATGATCGCGGCAAAACCGCCAATCTCATGGTTGACCTGACCGCGTCTCTGCTTGGTCGCCGGGTCTTTGATCGCCCAACACGGAGTAAAGCATGAGCCTTAAAGCCTCAGAACTGGCCATGGTGCCATTTGTCAGCGTCGACAACATGATGCGCCTTGTGCATCACATCGGCATCGAAACGTTTCTGGCCGACCTCGCCAAAGAAATCGCAGATGATTTTGCCCGGTGGGAACTGTTCGACAAAACCCCGCGCGTGGGAAGCCATTCCGATGTGGGTGTGATCGAGTTGATGCCGACCTCTGATGGCAATCACTACGGGTTCAAATACGTCAACGGTCACCCCAAAAACATGAAAGAAGGCCTGCAAACGGTCACAGCTTTTGGTGTGTTATCAGATGTTTACAGTGGTTATCCGATCCTGTTTTCAGAAATGACCGTGCTGACGGCATTACGCACCGGGGCTATGTCGGCTGTTGCGACCAAACATCTGGCCTCGCCCGAGGCCAAGACAATGGCAATGATCGGCAACGGGGCGCAGTCCGAGTTCCAATGTCTTGCGATCAAGGCTGTCTGCGGGATCGAAAACATCCGCCTTTATGACATCGACAGTGCCGCAACTGAAAAATGTCTGAAGAACCTGAATGGTTTGGGCTTCAACATCACCCCCTGCACGACGCCGGAAGAAGCAATTGAAGGCGCTGACGTGATCACCGTGGCCACGGCCGACAAAGACATGCAAACCATCCTGACCGACAACATGGTTGGCGCTGGCGTCCACATCAACGCCATCGGCGGCGATTGCCCTGGCAAGACCGAGCTGCACCGCGATATCGTTGCGCGTTCATCTGTGTTTGTTGAATACCCGCCGCAAACACGCATCGAAGGTGAAATCCAACAGATGCCCGATGATCACCCGGTGACAGAGCTATGGCAGGTAATCACAGGCGCGCAAACAGGGCGGCAATCGGCCAGCGAAGTGACGCTTTTTGACGGCGTCGGTTTTGCGATCGAGGATTTCAGCGCGCTGCGTTACGTGCATCAAAAGATCAAAGATACGCCGTTCTATATTGATCTGGACCTGATTGCAGACCCTGATGATCCACGTGACCTATTTGGGATGATCAAACGCGCGCGATAGCGTCAGGAGGCCCGCCCAAAGGGAAATTCATTGCTGCGTACCGCGGCAGCTTCGGATTCAATTCGCACACAATGGTGCATGACAACCTTCAGTGCGCGCCCTGCAGCCCGGCGTTCTGGACAATCTTGGGCAACTCTGCGTCCCGGCGTTCGTTATGGGCAAGAACCCTGAAGGGCGTCAGGGCTGCATAAAGCTGCTCGCATGCCTCTGCGTCAAAATCCGCTTGCTTATGAAGCTTTCCCTCGCCCTTTGGCTGCGGTTCATCCGTCAGCGCATCATGGTTGGCCGCAATATCCGCCGCAACATGGCACATCTTGGCAATCAGCCTGTTACCCACGCTGTGTACGCTGTCACCAACGCAATAATCCGCGCGGATCTGGTGGATGATCTTGCCGGTGTCGATGCCTTCATCGATATGCATGAACGTAGCACCGACAAGGTCCAGCGCATTGTCGATCAGAGGAAAGACATTGGTGCCGCTGCCCCGATAATAGGGCGACAGGCCCAAATGCACGTTCATGAACAGCCCCACGGGCGTCTGCAGCAAAGCCCCTTTGATGATCGACGTGCCGTAGCAGACGATCACGTCAGGAGCGACAGCCTGAATTTGCGTGCTGACGTGGGCAGAGTTGATATCGCCCTTGGCAATCTGGATCGGGCGCGAGTGATCGCCCATGATCGCCGTCGCCATACCGAAAAAATCATGCTCGGATTGTGCACGGGCCTGCGTATGCGCGCGCATCAGATCGGTCGCATCAGGGTCATCAGCCACACGGCGTGTCAGGCTTTTTTCGTTACCTTCACAATAGCTTGCAACCACATCAAGACGTGGGTCAAGCGCCAGGATATGCCGGAAATATTGATGGCGCAGCTCACTGCCGGTCAGAATAACGACCCGCGTTCTGGTTTCTTCTTTTGACGTCATGATTTACCGCTAGCGCAGTGCAAAGCGCGACGCAATGGCCAGACCCATTCCAAGTGCATTCAACACGAAAATGCGCCACTGGCCGCCGGGACGCTTCCGTCGTTGCACCCCACATCAAGTGTCTGCTAGAGTGTAAATAACGATATATAGCCCAACAATAAACAGCAGGCGGATTACGTGAGCGACACCCCAGAAACCCCTGAAAACGATGATGAAATGCCGCCAATGCCCCCGGCATATGATGGCCCCTCAGTCACCATCGAACACGAGCTGAAAACCAGCTACCTTGATTACGCGATGAGCGTGATCGTGTCGCGTGCGATTCCAGACCTGCGTGACGGGCTGAAACCCGTGCATCGCCGCATTATCTACTCGATGTACGAAAAGGGTATTACGGCCGACAAATCGTACCGCAAGTCAGCCAAATCCGTGGGCGATGTCATGGGTTCCTACCACCCGCACGGTGACAGCGCGATTTATGACGCGTTGGTGCGGATGGCGCAGGATTTCTCGATGTCGCTGCCTCTGATTGATGGGCAAGGCAACTTTGGGTCGATGGACGGCGATGGCGCTGCCGCGATGCGCTATACCGAATCCCGCTTGGATAGTGTTGCCAAGTACATGACGGATGATCTGGGCAAAGACACCGTCGATTTTATGGACAACTACGACGGCAAAGAACGTGAACCTTCCGTTCTGCCATCGCGTTTTCCCAACATGCTGGTCAATGGCGCTGGTGGTATTGCGGTCGGTATGGCCACGAATATCCCGCCACATAACCTTGGCGAGGTGATTGATGGCACGCTTGCGCTGATCGACAGCCCTGACATGTCCATAGAAGAGCTGATCGACTACATCCCTGCCCCCGATTTCCCCACAGGCGGTATTATTCTGGGCCGCTCTGGTGCGCGTAAGGCGTACCTTGAAGGTCGCGGGTCCGTCATCGTCCGTGCAAAAACGGCAGTCGAAGAGATCCGCAAGGACCGCTATGCCATTGTGATCAACGAAATTCCCTATCAGGTGAACAAGGCCGCGATGATCGACAAAATCGCCGAGGCCGCCCGCGACAAAAAGATCGAAGGCATCGCCCACGTGCAGGACGAATCTGACCGCAACGGCGTGCGTGTGGTTGTTGAGCTCAAGCGCGATGCGACAGCTGAGGTTGTCCTGAACCAGCTGTTCCGTTTCACCCCAATGCAGACCTACTTTGGCTGCAACATGCTGGCGCTGAACGGTGGCAAGCCGGAACAGCTGACGCTGCGCGCCTTCCTGACGGCATTCGTCGATTTCCGTGAAGAGGTTGTCGCCCGTCGCACCGCGTTTGAACTACGCAAAGCGCGCGAACGCTCGCATGTGCTGTGTGGTTTGGCGGTTGCTGTGACCAATATTGACGAAGTCGTCGCCACGATCCGTTCTTCTGCCGACGCGGCAACAGCGCGCGAAAAACTGATGACACGGCGCTGGCCTGCGGAATCGATCCTTGAGTATATCAAGCTGATTGATGATCCGACCCATACCGCCAATGACGACGGCACCTATAACCTGTCCGAAACGCAGGCCCGCGCGATTCTTGAGTTGCGCCTGCAACGCCTGACGCAGATCGGTGTGAAAGAAGTCACGGACGAGTTGCAGGAACTGGCCCGGAAAATCCGCGAGTACCTCGAAATTCTGGGATCGCGCGAACGGATCATGCAGATCATCCGTGATGAGCTGCATGAAGTCCGCGAGCAGTTTGCCGTGCCGCGTCGCACCGAGATCGTCGATTGGTCCGGCGACATGGAAGACGAAGACCTGATCGAAAAAGAGGACATGGTCGTGACCGTGACCTCTGGCGGTTACATCAAACGGACCGCACTTGCCGATTTCCGCGCGCAGCGGCGTGGTGGCAAGGGGCTGTCGTCGATGGCCACCAAGGAAGAGGACGTGGTCACCACCCTCTTTGTGGCCAACACCCATACGCAATTGTTGTTCTTCACAACCGACGGGATGGTTTACAAGCTCAAGACATGGCGTTTACCACTGGGCAGCCGCACGGCAAAGGGCAAGGCGATTGTGAATATCCTGCCGATCCCGCAGGGCGTTTCTATTGCTGCAATCATGCCTGTGGACAGACCAGAGGATGAATGGGACGACCTGCAAGTTGTCTTTGCGACCTCTGCGGGAACTGTGCGCCGCAACAAGCTGTCGGATTTCACCAACGTCATGCGCAACGGCAAGATCGCGATGAAATTCGAGGATGATCATGCGGAAACCACGCTGATCAATGCGCGGATTGCATCGAATGATGATGATGTGATGCTGGTCACGGATAGCGGCCGCGCCATCCGCTTCCCGGCCACAGATGTGCGTGTCTTCAATTCGCGGAGTTCCGTGGGTGTGCGCGGGATCAGGCTGCAAGGCAACGACAAGGTCGTGTCGATGTCGATCATTCGCCATTTCAAAGCCGAAGCGGAAGAGCGTGCCGCCTACCTCAAGATGCGCCGCGCGATGGCGGGTCTGGCAGATGACGCCGAGAACGAAGATGACGACGATGTTGTTGCCGGGGCGATCGGTCAGGAACGCTATGCAGAGATGTCAGCGGCCGAAAATCTGATCCTGACGATCACCTCAAAAGGGTCCGGCAAATTGTCTTCCAGCCATGACTATCCGGTGCGCGGGCGCGGTGGCATGGGTGTGGCGGCGATGGACAAGGCAATGCGCGGAGGACCGCTTGTCACGTCCTTCCCGGTTGAAATGTCTGACCAAATCATGCTCGTTACCTCTACGGGCCAGTCGATCCGGGTACCGATTGAAGGGATTTCCTTTCGGTCGCGCGGGGCGGGTGGTGTCAAAGTCTTTGACACCGGAAAAGGTGAAACCGTGGTTAGCGTCGCATGGATTGCTGATCAGGGTGAGGACGAAGAAGCAGCGGAAGACTAATTTCAGGCTTTCGCAATATCAGGGCGCGACACGCGTTCGCGCCCCAAAACACGGTGAGGGAGTGTTGATATGTTAAATAAATTTGTTTTGTCAGCGGCATTGGTCGTTGCAGGCTCGGCCGGATTTGCCCAAGGATTCTCTGGCGCAGAGTTGGAAATCGAGTTCACAGATGGAACGGACGTCGAGGACATTGGCGGCATCAGCTATAGCGGTGCTGTAGAGGCTGAAGTCGGCTATGGTATCTCTGTCGCGCTGGGTGCAACTGCGTATAATTTTGATGTTGGCGAGGACAGCATCTCGAACCTGACGCTTCATGGTATCTATGCCATTGATAACGCGACATCGTTCGGCCTTTTCTTTGGGCAAGACCGCCTTGATGGTGAGGCTGGTGAATTGTTTGGAGCAGAGGTCGCATACGACTTTGGCTTGGGCGACTTTCAGGCCTATGCAGGCCGGGCGAACGATACAAGCGACGATTTGACCATCTTTGGTGTCAGCGGCACATATGATCTGGGCAGCGGCTTTTCCTTTGGGGGCACTGTTGATCGCTTCTCTGGCGATGGATTTTCCGCATCAGCGCTTGAGCTGGGCGGCTATTACACGCTGGCGCAGGGCCCACAGTTTGGTGTCACCTTTGGCCAGTCGAACCTCGATTCTGGCGGCTCTGACGTAAGCGAGAACTTCTTTGGTCTGCAGGCAAGCGTGGCCATCGGTCCAAATGGCGGCACAACCTTCGACCGTCGCGGTATTTATGAGATTATCAAGATCGGCCCGTCGCTCTGATCACTCTCTGACGAATGACGAAAAGGCCCGGTCCATGGCGACCGGGCCTTTTTCTTTGCGCTCAGGAAAACTGTGCCACAAAGAACACAACCTTAACGATTTGTAAATCTCTCTTTGAAGTCCCTAAGCGGGCGGACTATCGAGCGCGCATTGACTTCACTCATACGGATTTTTTCCCATGTATAAGACCACCACGATTGCGGCATTAGCGATTGCATCTTTCGCCACGCCCACCATCGCACAAGATATCAACGCAGCTTCGGTTTCTGCGGCCTACACGTCCTACACCGACGATAATTTTGACAGTTCCTTCACCAACCTTGAAGCAGGTATTGAAGTTGGCTTGGCTTCCGCATTTGCCATTGGTGGTAACCTCGCCGTCTATGGTGGCGACCTCGATGATGGGGCGGCGAATGCGACAGTGCATGGCATGTATATGATGTCGCCAGACACAGCCCTTGGTGGCTTTGTGGGGCTGGACAGCAAAGGCGATTTTGATGCCACACTCTACGGCATTGAGTTCGGCACAGGTTCTGAAAGCACACGCGCCGAAGCCTATTACGGTGTTATTGACAGCGATGATCTGACGGGCGATTTCTCGGTCGCTGGGTTCAGCTTTGAATTTGCGATTGCCCCCAGCTTTACGCTCGGCATTGGTTATGAAGCGTTCACAATTGCCGATGGGTTCACACCACCAGGCACAACCGTTTCTGAAGACCTGACATACAGTGATACATCGTTGATCGCCCGCTATCTATTCGAAGGCGGTACCTCTGTCTTTGCAGAGATTGGCCAAGTCGGCTTTTCGGCCGCAACAGACGATACTCTTTATGTCTCGGCCAATGATCTGGAGTATTTTGCCATTGGTGCGGAATATGCCTTTGGACGTGCGACAGGCACATTGCTGGGTGAGCGTACATTCGTCGGCTGGGGTCTGTAATACCAACGCGACATAATCACCTAAAGGCCTGCAGATCACTGCGGGCCTTTTCTTTTGCGCCCCTCCCAACTACATCACCGAACATGCAAGATACATTGAACATCATCGGCGGCGGTATGGCCGGATCAGAGGCCGCCTGGCAGGCCGCAAATGCGGGCCTCAAGGTTGTCATTCATGAGATGCGTCCAAAGGTTGAAACCTTCGCGCACCGCACCGGCAATCTGGGCGAGATGGTTTGTTCAAACTCCTTCCGGTCGGATGACAATGAACAAAATGCTGTGGGCCTTTTGCATTGGGAAATGATGCAGGCCAATGGGTTGATCATGCAGACAGCGTACAAACACCGCTTGCCTGCGGGTGGTGCGCTTGCGGTCGACCGTGATCCCTTTGCGGAAAGCGTCACAGCTGCGCTGAAGTCACACCCTAACATTTCTGTTTCTTATGATGAGGTTACAGAACTGCCATCAGATGGTCAGTGGATCATTGCAACCGGGCCATTGACCTCTGGCGCGCTGGCCAAAGCGATCCAGACAGAAACCGGGTCAGAGGCGCTGGCCTTTTTCGATGCCATTGCCCCTATCGTTTACCATGAAAGCATCAACATGGACGTCGCATGGATGCAGTCGCGCTATGACAAAGGCGAAACAGAGGCCGAACGGACCGCCTACCTCAACTGCCCCATGACCAAAGACCAGTACGAGGCGTTTATTGACGCGCTGCTGGCCGCAGATAAGACCGAGTTCAAAGAAGGCGAAACCGCTGGGTACTTTGACGGTTGCCTGCCGATTGAAGTGATGGCCGAACGCGGGCGCGAAACCCTGCGCTTTGGCCCGATGAAGCCGGTTGGGCTAACCAACGCCAACGATCCTGAAAACAAACCCTATGCCGTCGTCCAGCTGCGCCGCGACAATGCGCTGGGGACTTTGTTCAACATCGTGGGTTTCCAGACCAAGATGAAGTACGGCGCACAAAAGACTGTTTTCAAAATGATTCCTGGATTGGAAGATGCCGAATTCGCCCGCCTTGGCGGTATTCATCGCAACACATTTTTGAACTCACCAACGCTGTTGGACGCAGAAATGCGGCTGCGCTCCAAACCCAACATCCGCTTTGCAGGTCAAATCACCGGCGTTGAAGGCTATGTCGAAAGTGCTGCCATGGGCCTTTTGGCCGGGCGCATGGCTGTGGCCGAAATGAACGGCAAGGCCCTGCCTGCCATCCCACATACCACAGCGATGGGCGCATTGGTGACACATATTACCGGCGGCGCTGAGGCGAAGACGTTTCAACCGATGAACGTCAACTTTGGCCTCTTTCCGCCGCTTGATGGGGTCAAAAGCGGGCGACGTGGCCGGAAAGAACGCTACAAGGCCTATACCGACCGTGCCAAGGTGGACTGGCAGGCGTGGCTTGGCCAAATGGCGCTGGACGCGGCTTAACCGCTGGCTCTAAACTGCCCCACATGACCAAGAAGAAAGACGTCCTGCAACCATCCCTCTGGACCGCGCGGCCTGTGGAAGAGACGATCTCTGTCTATGCTGCATGGGCCGACACCTATGATGCAGAGGTGCAGGCGCGTGGCTATCGCACCCCTGCCCGGCTTGCGGCGGCTTTGGCCCAGCACGCCCAGCTTGATGCGGAAATTCTGGACTTTGGTTGTGGTACAGGCATTGGTGGAGCAGCCCTGCACAAGGCCGGATTTGCGCAGATGGACGGCACCGATGTGACGGTTGAAATGCTGGAAATTGCTGCTGAAACAGGGCTTTACGACAAGACATGGCTCTCTACACCGGGCGCGCTGAGCTTTGCCAAGGGCGACTATGACGTCATTGTCGCGGTTGGCGTGATCAGCCTTGGGGCGGCACCACCCGAAACGCTGGCACCGCTAGTAGCCAAGCTCGCCACCGGCGGGTTGCTGGCGCTGTCGTACAACGGACCGACGCTAGAGGACGAAAGCTATGCTAATGCATTGGGCACAGAAGTGAGCGCCGGCCATGTCGAGGTGATCTTTCGCGAGCATGGGCCCCATCTGGAAGACGTCGGTATGGGCTCTGACGTGATCATTCTGCGCCGCCGGTGATCACCCGCTTTGCACCTTCGCCGACGGGGCCGTTGCATCTGGGGCATGCGTATTCGGCAATGCTGGCGCATGACATGGCGATGGAACACAACGGAACCTTTCTGTTGCGCATTGAAGACATCGATCGGTCGCGCGCGCGTCCGGCGTGGGAACAGCAAATTTACGATGACCTGAAATGGCTAGGGCTTTGGTGGCCTGATCCAGTCATGCGTCAATCACACAGAAGTGCCGCATATCAGGCAGCGTTGGATCAACTATGGAACGACGTCCTTCTTTATCCATGCCACTGCTCGCGCAAAGACATCGAGCAAGCAGCCAATGCGCCGCAAGAAGGTGCAACAATCGGACCCGATGGGATTGTTTACCCTGGCACATGTGCTGGCTCTGTCAATCCATATGAACCCGGCGAACGCCCTTTTGAACTTCCACTTCGATTGAACATGGAGAAGGCGACACGTCTGACTTGCACACACGAGATTGCACCCGATCACCCATGGGCGAGCGTCTTGTCCTTCGATGAGCACCAGCATGAACCAAATGGGATCAGAACGGTGACCGCAGAGCACCTGATTGAACACGTTGGAGATGTCGTTGTGTCGCGGCGCGACATGGGAACGTCATATCACCTGAGCGTTGTAGTTGATGATGCAGCCCAAGGCATCACCGATGTTGTGCGCGGCGAGGACCTCTTGGACGCAACACCAATTCACGTCATCCTTCAGAAATTGCTGCGGCATCCCACGCCTCGATACCATCATCACCGTCTTATCAGGGACAACCAAGGGAAACGACTTGCAAAACGTGACGACGCGCGCGCCTTGACCAAGTATCGATCCGAAGGCGCAACACCAAACGACATCAGGCGTCTGGTTGGGATTCCTGAAGTGTGACGGTCTCTACCTCTTTGCCATCCTGCACAGCCGTATAAAAACAGGTCCGTCGCCCGGTGTGACAGGCCGCCCCCTGCTGTGTGACTGTCAGCAACAGGCAGTCACGGTCGCAATCAAGGTGAAACTCCACCAGCGCTTGGGTGTGCCCGCTGGTTGCACCTTTGATCCAGAATTCCTGCCGGGAGCGCGACCAATAGGTGACCTGCCGCGTCTCCAAAGTACGTGTCACTGCCTCGGCATTCATCCATGCCATCATCAAGACCTCACCGGAGGCCGCATCCTGTGCAATAGCGGGGATCAGACCTGCCTCGTTATATCGCAGGGTGGTTGGGTCGAAGGGCATATCAAAAACCTTTGCAAGCGGTGGCGTGATGACTATCTAGAAGGCGTAAGCGCGAAGGGCAACGCTATGTCAGCCGAAAATGATCTGATCAAACTCTATTCTGGGCGTATTCTGGCGCTGGCAGCTGATATGCCGCGCGCCGCGCGTCTGGATCATCCAACGGCGACAGCCAAGAAACGCGCGCCACTTTGCGGATCGACCGTCACCGTGGATGTGACAGTGCAGGACGGCGTGATCACCGACTATGGGCAAGATGTGAAAGCCTGCGCGCTTGGGCAGGCCGCGGCCGCCGTGGTGGGCGCAAATGTAGTGGGCTTGACGGTGGCACAGGTGCAGGACGGGCGCGATGCGCTTAATGCGATGCTCAAATCAGATGGCCCCGTTCCAGCGGCCCCTTTTGACGGTCTTGAGGTGTTGCAACCGGCCAAGGACTATAAGAACCGCCACGCTTCTATCATGCTGGCCTTTGATGCCACGCTTGATGCCTTGCAGGCCAACCAAGCCACCGCATAAAAAAACCGCCGCACATCCGGGACAGGATGGCGGCGGCAGGAAAGCGCGATTCAACCCGATCCTTGTTCATTGGGGAGAGGCAAAACCCCCGCGATGGACATCAGACAGGCAGGTCACCGACATTGCATTCTTGGGACAGGGCAATGTGGGAAGACCGGGCCAAACCGGCAGGCAAATCAGATTAGTCCGGGCAGGGACAATCCGACAATCAGCATGACCATCAAAGCAGCCACACCAAGGGCATCAGCAAGGATCGTATCGCGCGAGCGGGAGATAACGGATCTGATCTCTTGTGCCATTGTGCGTTCCTCTAATGTTCTGTTGCTACTTTGTTCTCATATCATTAACACTCTGTAAAGAACTTTTTAAGAACATTTGCGAACATTTTGGAACGCGTTCGCTTAACCTACTGATATTAAACGGATTGCCTTGTCCTGCTCCATCAGCCAAAGCAGCGTCCGCGCGGCCTGCCCCCGGTCACTTTCCAGCTTGGGATCATCCGCCAGAAGGGCGCGCGCATCGGTCTGTGCCACGGCCATCTGCGCAGCTTGCCGTTCCAGATCCGCAATCCGAAAGCGCGGCAGGCCTGATTGCGCCGTGCCGATCACATCCCCTGCCCCACGCATGGCCAGATCTTCCTCGGATATCGCAAACCCATCTTCGGTTTCGCGCAGAATTTCCAGCCTGCGCCGCCCGCTTTCGCTAAGCGGCGATTGATAAAGCAGCAAACAAGTCGAGGCCGCAGTCCCGCGCCCCACGCGCCCGCGCAGCTGGTGCAGTTGTGCCAGTCCAAACCGGTCCGCATGTTCCACCATCATGATCGAGGCATTGGGAACATTCACTCCGACCTCAATCACGGTTGTGGCAACCAGCACTTTGGTTTCGCCCGCCACGAACCGGGCCATCGCGGCGTCTTTATCCGCCGGGGGCATTTGACCGTGAACCAAGCCAACAACGCCCTCGCCCAAGGTTGCGCGCAACCGTTTGAAACGTTCTTCGGCGGCAGTCATATCAACCACTTCGCTTTCTTCGACCAATGGGCAGACCCAATAGGCCTGCCTGCCGTCAGCGACGGCTTTGCGCAGTTTCTCAACCACTTCGTCCATGCGCGCGATCGAAACCAAGGCGGTCTGCACTGGGGGTCGGCCCGGTGGTTTTTCGTCCAGGACAGACACGTCCATATCGCCATATTGCGCCAGTGCCAGCGAGCGCGGGATCGGTGTCGCGGTCATGACCAGCACATCCACAGCACGGCCCTTGGCCCCCAGCTCCATCCGTTGGGCGACGCCAAAACGGTGCTGCTCGTCGATCACGGCAAGGCGCAGGTCATTGAAAACAATATCTTTTTGAAACACAGCATGGGTGCCAACCAGAATATGGATATCACCCCATGCCAGCGCCTTTAGCTTGGCCGCGCGCGCAGCACCTTTGTCGCGTCCGGTCAGCACCTCTAGCGTGATCCCGGCATTCTCGGCCAAGGGGCGCAGGCCATCCAGATGCTGCCGTGCCAGAATTTCGGTCGGGGCCATCATGACGCCCTGCCCGCCTGCTTCGACCACGCCCAGAAGCGCCATCAGGGCCACAAGTGTCTTGCCAGAGCCGACATCACCTTGCAGCAAACGGTTCATTTTCAAAGGCGTCTTAAGATCGGCAGCGATTTCTGAGATCGCGCGAGTTTGCGCGTTTGTGGGTTTGTAAGGCAGCGCGGCCAGCACCTTATTGGACAAAACGCCCGTTGGCGCCGACGCCACGCCAGTGGCTCGCCGTGATGCGGCCCGCGCGAGGGCCAATGTCAGCTGATGGGCAAGCAGTTCATCATAGGCCAAACGCGCCCGCGCCTGCGCATGGGGCGACAGATCAGAGGTTGCTTGCGGTGCATGGGCCAGCGCCATCGCCGCATGCCAATCGGGCCAACCTTCGCGTTTCTTGAGGTTCGGATCAATCCATTCAGCCAGCCCCGGCGCATCCGTTAAGGCCGAGCGTGTGGCCTTCCACATCGCCTTTTGCGTGATCCCTGCATGCAGCGGATAGACCGGTTCAAAGGCAGGAATGTCTTCGGCCTCAGCCACGGGCACCACATGGTCGGGATGCACGATCTGCGCGATCCCATCAAAAATCTCAACCTTGCCTGACACGATCCTGCGTTGTCCGGTGGGCAGCAGTTTCTGCAAATAATCGCCACGGGCATGAAAAAACACCAACTGAAACGAGGATTGCGCATCTTCCACATGCACGCGGTAGGGCCTGCCCCGCGTGCGCGGTGGGTGGTGCTCTCCGATGGTGACCTCAACCGTGGCAACGGCGGGCGGCACTACATCGCGAATGCTGGCACGGCGGTGCCGGTCAACGCCCGACACCGGCAGTGTCATCAGCATATCGCGCGGGGTGACAACGCCTGCATGTTCAAGGGTTTGCGCCGTCTTGGGGCCGATCCCATCCAGTTTGGTCAACCCCGCAAAAAGCGGAAACAGGATTTCGGGGCGCCCGCTCACGCGGTGTCAATCAGGGCCAACCAACTGGCCTCATCCATAGTTTTGATGCCCAGATCGGTCGCCTTTTTGGCTTTGGACCCGGCACCGGGACCGGCGACCAGAATATCGGTCTTGGCGCTGACGGACCCCAATACTTTTGCCCCCAAGGCTTCGGCGCGTGCTTTGGCTTCGGCCCGCGTCATCTGTTCCAGCGTGCCGGTGAACACCACCGTTTTACCCGCCACGGGGCTGTCGGTGACGCGTTGTTCCGTGTCCTGCACATCAAGCTGCGCAACCAATTGGTCAATCGACGCGCGCTCTGCGTCTTGCTGGAACGTGGTGATGACAGACCCCGCCATGACGGCCCCGACCCCATCAATGCTGATCAAATCCTCCCACGCGGCGCCTTTGCCAACCGTGGCTCTGGTCATCGCAACCTCAAATCCTGCCCAAGAGCCATAGTGGTTGGCCAAAAGCGCGGCACCGCTTTCACCCACGTGCCGTATGCCCAACGAAAAAATCAAACGCGCCAGCGGGATGGTGCGTTTTTCGTCAATGGCATCAAACAGATTGCCTGCGCTCTTATCGCCCCAGCCCTCGCGGTTTTTCAGCTGCTGCATCCCCACACCAAAGCGCGCGCGCAGAGTGAAGATATCGGCAGGCGTCGCAATCCAGCCGTCAGTATAGAATTGCTCAACCTGTTTTGCGCCCAGCCCTTCAATGTCAAAGGCCGCGCGGGATACGAAATGTTTGAGCTTCTCAACAGCCTGCGCAGGGCAAATGATCCCGCCACTACAGCGGCGGATGGCATCACCTTCTTCGCGTATGGCGTCGGACTGGCATTCGGGGCAGATCTGCGGGAACGCGTAAGGCACTGCATCCGCTGGCCGGCGCGCAATATCCACGTCCTTGATCTTGGGGATTACGTCGCCGGCCCGATAGATCTGAACCCAATCACCAACCCGCACATCACGGCCTTCGCGGATTGGGGCACCATTGCCATCGCGCCCTGCGATGTAGTCTTCGTTGTGCAATGTGGCGTTTGAAACAACGACGCCGCCCACAGTGACGGGACGCAAGCGCGCCACAGGCGAAAGCGCACCAGTGCGCCCGACCTGAATGTCGATCGCCTCGAGCACAGTCCAGGCCAGTTCGGCAGGGAATTTATGGGCGATGGCCCAGCGTGGCGTCGTAGAGCGGAACCCCAACCGCGATTGCAACGCCAGATCGTCAACTTTGTAGACAACACCGTCAATGTCATAACCCAGACCGGCGCGCTGTTCTTCGATATCGCGGTAGTGCGCGATCAGGGCCTGTGGGCTGGCGCAGGTTTTTGTCAGCGGATTTGTTGCAAAACCAAGTGCAGCCAAGCGGGAAATCGCACCCGATTGCGTGTCTGCCAAAGGGGCCGACAATTCGCCCCAGGCATATGCAAAAAACCGCAACGGGCGGCTCTTGGTGATTTGCGCATCCAGTTGCCGCAGCGATCCCGCAGCGGCATTGCGTGGATTGGCAAAGGTCTTTTGCTCCGCCGCCGCCTGACGTGTGTTGAGTGCTGCGAAATCCGCGTGGCTCATATAAACCTCGCCGCGCACCTCCAGCACATCGGGTGCGCCGTTCAGTTGCGTGGGGATGTTTGCGATGGTGCGCGCATTTGCGGTGACATTTTCGCCGACGGACCCGTCGCCGCGCGTGGCCGCCTGCACCAATGCGCCACCTTCATAGCGCAGCGACAGCGAAAGCCCGTCAATCTTAGGTTCTGCGGTGTAGGTGAGTGGTGCGCCACCTGCCAGACCTAGGTATTTGCGAATCCGCTGGTCGAAATCGGCAACATCCGCATCATCAAAAGCATTGCCCAATGACAACATGCGCACCGCATGTTGAATCTTTCCGAACCCTTCTGCGACGGCCCCGCCGACCTGTTCGCTGGGGCTGTCTTTTCGTTTCAGTGCGGGGAATCGTGCTTCAATCTCTGCATTGCGGTGCTTGAAGGCGTCATATTCTGCGTCGCTGATGTCGGGATCATCATCACGGTGGTACGCCGTGTTTGCCGCAGCAAGCGTGCCCGCAAGCCGGGCCAGTTCCTGTCTGGCCTGCGCTTCCGTCAGGTCGGCAACCGCGATGTCGCCAGTTGCTGATTGCGTTGCATCTTCTGGCTTTGACAAAGCCGCCTCCCCAAAAATTAAGCGCCACCCCACCATGGGGGTGACGCAATAATTAGGCGGGCAGCGCATCGTCGTAAAGCGGAGTTTCCCACGCAAAAGCCGTCCGGGCACCCGCTCAGGCAGGTATCTGAACCTAAGCCCCTACCGCAATCTTTTCTGGAATGGCCACCGGATCCGGGTCACGCAGAACATAGCCACGCCCCCAGACCGTCTCGATGAAGTTTTCGCCATGCGTTGCTTCGTTCAATTTCTTGCGCAGCTTGCAGATGAAAACATCAATGATTTTCAGTTCAGGTTCATCCATGCCACCATAAAGGTGGTTGAGGAACATTTCCTTGGTCAGGGTTGTGCCCTTGCGCAGGCTGAGCAGTTCAAGGATTTGATATTCCTTGCCGGTCAGATGCACAGTGCTGCCTTCAACCTCAACCGTTTTGGCATCAAGGTTGACCGAGATATTGCCGGTCTTGATGATAGATTGCGCATGACCCTTAGAACGCCGGATGATCGCGTGGATACGCGCCACCAGTTCTTCGCGATGGAACGGTTTGGTCAGGTAGTCATCAGCACCGAAGCCAAAGCTTTTCAGTTTGCTTTCCGTATCATCATCGCCCGACAGGATCAGAATTGGCGTTTCAATCCGCGAAAGACGCAGCTGGCGCAGCACCTCGTGCCCGTTCATATCGGGCAGATTGATATCAAGCAGGGTCAGATCGTAGTCGTATAGTTTCGCAAGATCGATCCCCTCTTCACCAAGGTCCGTCGCATAGACGTTCAGGTTGGCATGGGTCAGCATCAGTTCGATGCTTTTGGAGGTGGTTGGGTCGTCTTCAACCAGTAGGACGCGCATTCGAGTTCTCCACTCTTTGTTTGATGCCGTTAACCTAAACCCGCAAAGGTTAATCACACGTTACCATATACATAACTCGTCGCATTGCTACTTATGGTTGTCTATAGCGTTGCAGTGTGGTGGCTTTCAACGCAGCCTCTCCATGGGTCCCCACGGCCTGCTCCCACGCCGTAAATTCCTCTTCTGACAGGTTGTAGCGTTCCAGCGCTTCCTTGCGGGTGATCAGCCCTGACAGAACCGCGCGCAGCACGGCGGCCTTGCGTGAGGCAACCCACCGCCGGGTGTCCTTGCCGGGCAAATCGGCCCGTGTCATGACCGATCCATCCGGCAGTGTGACAGACCGTGGTCCTTCCACCTTCCTAAGGTACATTTCGCGCCCCTTTCCATTTACTCCGCCAAGTCTTATGCAGTGCAGTGCTTAAAGAGTGGTGTAGCGCCCCCTTGAGAGTACGTTGCATTTTCCTATATTTCATCGCGAACCCAACCCATCTGGACAGATCATGCCGCTTGATACGCCTTTAAACTCGCTTGGTTTTGCCAAACCACCAGCGCAAACCCGCGTTGTCGTGGCCATGTCTGGTGGTGTCGACAGCTCTGTTGTGGCGGCAATGCTGGCAGAGGAAGGCTACGATGTGGTTGGTGTCACATTGCAACTTTATGACCACGGTGCCGCGCTTGCCAAAAAAGGTGCCTGCTGCGCTGGTCGCGATATTCACGACGCGCGCCGCGTCGCCGAAGAGATGGGTTTTCCACACTACGTTCTCGACTATGAAAACACCTTTCGCGAGGCGGTCATGGATGAGTTCGCCGACAGCTATCTGGGTGGTGCCACGCCCGTGCCCTGCATTCGTTGCAATGAACGGGTAAAGTTCAAGGATCTGCTGGAAACAGCCAAGGATCTGGACGCCGATTGCATGGCCACGGGGCACTACATTCAGCGCAAGATGGGTGTGCATGGGGCAGAGCTGCATTCGGCCGCTGACGACGCCAAAGACCAAAGCTATTTTCTGTTTTCCACCACGCAAGAGCAGTTGGACTACCTGCGCTTTCCATTGGGCCATCATGCATCCAAGGAAGAAACCCGCGCCTTGGCCGGCAAATACGGGCTAAGTGTCGCGGACAAACCCGATAGTCAGGATATCTGCTTTGTGCCCAACGGTGACTATGCCGCCGTGATCGAAAAGCTGCGCCCCGGTGCGGCCGAACCGGGCGATATCGTCGATACAGATGGCAATGTGCTGGGCGTCCACAAAGGTGTGATCCACTATACGATCGGCCAACGCCGTGGATTGGGGATTGGTGGTCTGGCGGACCCGCTTTATGTGGTGAAACTGGATGTGGATGCCAAACAGGTGGTTGTTGGGCCCAAGGACCTGCTTGCCACCCGCCGTGTGCCAATCCGCGAAATCAACTGGATTGGAGATGGCAAGCTGTCCGATATGGGCGAGCGGCAAATCGCGGTGCGTGTACGCTCAACTCGTCCCCCCACTGACGCGATCCTGCGGCCGATCTCTGACACAGAAGCAGAGGTTGAATTGCTTGTGGCCGAACAAGGTGTGTCGCCGGGACAGGCCTGTGTGTTCTATGACCCTGACAGCACGCGTGTGCTGGGCGGCGGCTGGATCTGGCGCGGGGCCTAAGCGCACCAAACACCTTTGCAACATGTCTCACATGTCTGTGTGGTCTCTAGATTTTGCACGGCGATTGGCCCCATCTGGGATCAAAGCAACGCAAACCAGACCCGGAGACCGACATGCCTATCACACGCCGCCACCTGCTTACCCTTGCCATCGCCGCTCCTGCGGTTGCGGCTTTTGCCCCAAGTGCTATGGCCGCAACACCAGATATCTACGCAGAAGACGGCATCGCCATTGATGGCACTGATGCAGTCGCCTATTTCACTGAAGGCGCACCGATAGCAGGTGATGAAGCGATCACCTTCGACTACATGGGGGCTACATGGCGCTTTGCGTCTGAGGAAAACCGCGACATGTTCGCCGCAGACCCTGCCGCCTATGCCCCACAATACGGTGGCTACTGCGCATTTGCAGTCAGCAAAGGTGCCACCGCCCCCACAGCACCTGACGCCTGGACGATTGTCGATGACAAGCTGTACCTGAACTTCTCCACCAGCGTGCGCGAACGCTGGCGTCAGGACATCCCCGGCAACATCGCAGCGGCTGATGCGAATTGGCCGGGTGTGTTGGCCTAGGGCCAAAAGCCACAGTGAGCGCCCGACGCACGGGCGCTCTTAAAAAAGCACTGGCGCAATTTTTGCGGCAAGGTTACCCACAGCGCCATGATCTACGCATCCGCATCAGATTGGCGCAACGCCCCGCAGAAACGTGTTCTGTTCTTTGCCATGTCCGGCTTAGGCAAAACCTATCTGTCGACCATGCTACGCAGCACGGGCGATTGGTTTCATTACTCGATCGATTACCGCATTGGCACCCGCTACATGGGCGAAAAAATCGCCGATAACGCCAAGCGCGAGGCGATGAAAGTGCCGTTCCTGCGTGATCTGCTGCGCTCCAACTCGATCTATATCGGCTCTAACATCTCTTTTGATGATCTCAAGCCGATGTCGTCCTATCTGGGCAAACCCGGTGATCCGGCCAAGGGCGGGCTCGCGTGGGATGAATACACGCGCCGGCAGGATGAATTTCAGGCCGCTGAAATCGCAGCCCTGCACGACACCAGCTATTTTATTGATCGCTCGGTTGACCTTTATCAGTATCCGCATTTCGTTTGTGACACCGGAGGGTCGATCTGCGAATGGGTGGATGCATATGATCCCAGTGACCCGATCATGACAGAACTTGCGTCCAAGACCCTCATGGTCTGGATCGAGGGGACCGACGCCCATACAGCCGAGTTGATCCGCCGTTTTGACGAAGAACCCAAGCCGATGTCCTATGATCCGGTGTTCCTTTTGAACACATGGCGGGCCTATCTGGCTGAATTCAAGATCACACCCGAAAAGGTAGACCCCGATGATTTCATCCGCTGGGCCTTTGCTAAGGCGCTGGCGCATCGTCAACCACGCTATAAAGCGATGGCGGATAAATGGGGGATCACCGTCCCGCAGGCTGCTGTCGAAAAGGTCAAAGATACGGAGGGCTTTGTTGGCATGATCGCCGACGCACTTGAGATGCGCAGCTAAGCGGCCTATCTCTGCCCTCTGATCAGGAATTGCCAAATGCCGATTAAACTGCCCTCTGCCCTGCCCGCCTACGACGTGTTGAACCACGAAGGTGTCATGGTGCTTGATGAAGATAGCGCCGCCCAGCAGGATATCCGCCCGCTGCGGATTGCGTTGCTGAACCTGATGCCCAAGAAAATCCAAACCGAAAACCAATTTGCCCGTCTCATTGGGGCGACGCCATTGCAGATTGAACTGTCACTGGTGCGCATGTCCGAGCATCAGACAAAGAATACTGCCGCCGAACATATGGCCGAATTCTATCAACCGTTCTCGGCAGTGAAGGACCAGAAATTCGATGGGCTGATCATCACCGGCGCGCCGATTGAGCATCTGCCCTTTGCGGATGTGACCTATTGGGAGGAGCTGTGCGAAGTATTCGCATGGACCCAGACCCATGTGCATTCCACCTTTGGTGTTTGTTGGGGCGGCATGGCGATGATCAACCATTTCCACGGCGTGAAGAAACACATGCTGGATCATAAGGCGTTCGGCTGTTTTCGTCATGTGAACAAGGCATCCGCGTCGCCCTATTTGCGCGGCTTCTCTGACGATTGCGTCATCCCTGTCAGCCGCTGGACCGAAATGCGGCAGGATGAGATCGACGCAGCCGGGCTGAAAACCCTGATCACCAGTGAAGAGGCAGGCCCCTGTCTGGTTGAGGATCCGGCCCATCGGGCGCTTTATATCTTTAACCATTTTGAATATGACAGCGGCACGCTGAAGCAGGAATATGATCGCGATGTGGCAAGTGGCACGCCGATCAACGTGCCGACGAACTATTATCCCGGCGATGACCCAACGGAACAGCCGCAAAACCGCTGGAGAAGTCACGCGCACCTCCTATATGGAAACTGGATCAACGAAATATATCAAAGCACACCGTTTGAGTTGGAAAAAATTGGCAGTTAAGGCGCTTTCATACACCGCACTTGCCATTGGCGTGGCAGCCATGGCCACAGGGCTGGCGGCCAGCTACCGTGCTGCACAGGCCGAAGCGGCCTATCCGCCATTGGGCCAGTTTGTTGAAGTGGCCGGCGGTCAGGTTCATTATGTGCAGGAAGGTTCCGGGCCCCATCTTGTCTTGTTGCATGGGGCCGGTGGCAACTTGCGTGAATTCACCTTTGATCTGATGGGGCGGCTGACCGATCGCTATACCGTCACCGCCTTTGACCGCCCCGGTTTGGGTTACACGGACCGAGTGCCGGGTGTTGCACAGGGATTGACCGCGACCGAGGGTGACAGCCCGCAGGATCAGGCGGCGATGCTGCGCGAGGCTGCGGCAAAGATCGGCATCACCGATCCGATTGTCGCGGGCCATAGCTTTGGCGGCATCGTATCTTACGCATGGGCTGTTGCAGGGTTGGACGAAGACAGCCCCGTCAATGCGAAAGCGGTTGTTTCATTGGCTGGGGTGACGATGCCTTGGCCCGGTGATCTGGACCGATACTATCAGGTGAATGGCAGCGCCTTTGGCGGTGTTGTCACTATTCCGGCCATTTCAGCCTTTGTGCCGTCATCCGTCGTGGACAGCAGCATCGCAGCGACCTTTGCGCCTCAAAACCCGCCTGAGGGCTATGCAGACTATATCGGTGCAGGTCTTACCCTGCGGCCCGACAGTATGCGCGCCAATGCGCGGCAGGTGAACACCTCGCGTCCGCAGGTGGTGGTCCTGTCAAAGCGGTATCCTGAACTGACCCTGCCAATTGAAATTGTGCACGGTGAAGAAGACAAAACCGTTCCAATCCATGTACACGCCGAAGAAATTGAAAAAATCGTCCCGCAGGTCAATACCACCCGCCTGCCCGGTGTTGGCCATATGCCGCACCATGCCGAGCCGCAGGTTGTGATCGCGGCAATTGATCGTGCAGCACGCAATGCTGGCCTGAACTAGGCTGTGAAACGCTGCTTGCAGTGCGTGTTGATATTGCTGCCGCGTCAACCGTATCTCAATGACAAACAAACCATAATTGCGCTTCACCCAACAAACCCCCATATATAATCCAAGAGATCAGGAGAGTTTTCATGGCGTTACCCTTTGATGGCGGGATCAGCCGGTATTTTACCGAAGGCGCTCCGGCGGAGGTGCGCGCGGCGGTGGAAGCTGCCGACAAAGGCAAAATCATCAACGCCAGCTATCCTTACGCCAAACGCTGGAAACGCAGCGAATACGAGGATGCGCTGGCCACCCTGCAAATCGAACTTGTGCGGATGCAAGCCTGGGCACGCGAAACCGGGCAACGTGTCGCCATCGTTTTTGAGGGTCGTGATGCGGCAGGCAAAGGTGGCACAATCAAGCGCATCCGCGAGAACCTTAACCCGCGCGGGGCTAAGATTGTCGCGCTGTCTAAACCGACGGACGTGGAAGCAGATCAATGGTATTTTCAACGTTATATCGCGCACTTACCAGCCAAAGGTGAAGTAACAATCTTTGACCGTAGCTGGTACAATCGCGGCGTGGTAGAGCATGTTTTCGGGTTCTGCACCCCTGATCAGCGTAAACGCTGGTTCGCCCAAACGCCGGAATTCGAGGATATGTTGGTTAACGAAGGCATCAAACTGATCAAGATCTGGCTGAACGTCGGACGTGCCACGCAGCTAAAGCGGTTTCTGGACCGAGAAAGCGATCCGCTTAAGCAATGGAAGCTCAGCTGGATTGATGTGGAAGGCCTTGGCAAATGGGATGAATATACCGATGCCATCGGTGAAACACTTGAGCGGACCCACACAGACCATGCGCCATGGACTATCGTGCGCTCTGACGACAAGCGCCGCGCGCGGGTGCAGGTGATCCGCCATGTGCTAAGCCAACTGGACTACACCCACAAAAACCCTGACGCATTGGCCCCGATTGATGCGCAAGTTGTCGGGGGTCCTGACCTCTGGAATGCCTAAACGCGGTTATCATCACGGCAATCTGCGCGAGGCCCTGATTTCAGGCTGTCTGACGCTGATCGAAAAACGCGGGCCGACGGGCTTTACCCTGTCAGAGGCTGCGCGCGAAGCAGGCGTGACCCCCGCCGCCGTCTATCGCCATTTCGAAGGGCGCGAAGACCTGATCGCCGCCGCCGCCCAGCAAGGCTATGTGCTCTTTGGTGATTTGATGGAACACGCCTATGGCAATGGCCAACCCTCTGCCCTCGCCGCGTTTGAGGCCACAGGCCGCGCCTATCTGGCCTTTGCCCGCAAACATCCCGGCTATTACATCGCGATGTTTGAATCAGGTATCTCGGTCAATCGCACGCCAGAACTGAACGCCGTCGCGACCAAGGCCATGGGCGTGTTAGAAAAGGCCGCCGAAGAGCTGTCACAGCATATCCCAGCCGAAAAACGCCCGCCGCCGCAGATGTTTAGCGCCCATATCTGGGCCATGTCGCACGGCGTGGTCGAATTATTCGCGCGCTCCAACCCCGGCACGCAAAGCCCGTTTCCACCTGAGGACTTGCTCGAATCAGGGATAGGGATTTACCTGCGCGGGCTGGGCCTGATCGAGCCTGATAACTAAGGAATAACAAATGGATAGTCGGTTTGCGGTGTTCTTTTTTATGGTGGGTTGGTCGGACACTTACCTGAACGACTGCCCGACCGACTGTTTGCAACAGACGCAAGCGCCAGAGCGGGTCCATGTGCAATACGGCGATACCTATTTTCAGGAAGATGTCATCGGCGATGAGTATTTCGTCAGCTACGACCTGCCCAAACGCTATGGTGCGGTCCAACCAACAGTTGGCGCAAGCCTAACGAATGACAACGATCTATGGATTGGCGCCGGTGGGAAATGGTCCAGTGAACGGATTTCCGACAGTCCGATCTTTATCGAACTCTCGCTAATGCCGGGGTTCTATGTGCAGGGCGACGGGCCTGACCTTGGCTTTCCGGTGCAATGGCGAGGTTCGCTGGGGGCCGGTGTGAACTTTGGCGACACTGGTAGCCTGTCGGTGGTCTTTGATCATCGATCAAACGCCAACGCCAGCGAGGTGAACCCGGGGATTGAGACACTGGGCATTCGGCTGTCTTATCAATTGGATTGAACTGGCGTTGGGCCAAAGGGCCAGTGGCCTGAATGAAACGTTGATCTATCCCAACAAGGCTAGAAACTAGTCAAAAATCCAGAACTACCGCCGAAATCAGACTTTCCGATCACCCAATCCCACGCCTAACATCCAAGCCTGGAGCCAATTAGCCAAATGAGCTACGCCAGTTCGCGTAACATGTGATCCGTCATAAAACAGAGCATTACCGTCTGCGAAAATGCGACAAGCGCCGTCCAGACAAAAGATGTCACTTGGATCAATGAACCTTTGACCTGCAACCTCCTTAAGTAACTGATTAATATCGTTTTTTTCTCCATGTGGAGGAACGCTTAGGTCAAACAGGTCGTCGAAACCTTCATCGTATAATTGCCGCTCTGAAAAACTGATATTCTTAGCGCCAAAGACGTAGAATTTTTCACCGAAATCTTGCTGCAATCGATCCCAGCTTTCCGAAAAATATTCAGCTTCAAATGCGCGCCAAGAAGACGCCAAGAAAACGTAGTCGGCGCTTTCTATTAGCGCAATTGTATCAGCATCGAACCTGTCGCTGCTCAAGCATTCGGTTGCCGGCCTGACAGTCTCATGGTGAGCGAATACATCGCGGTCCAGATACAGGTTTCCACATCCAACTTTTACCGTAACAGACGAAAAGTTGAATTCTTCATTGAACCCAAAAACAAGAGCATTTAGCAGATCACCGCTATTGCTGTCTCCGATCACCAGAATGTTTTCTTTGCCGTTGTCGTCAAACTGACGAAACCGCAAATCTTTCTTGTTCTGCCACGTATAGTTTCCATCGTGCATTTCAGCGATCAGATCAACAATCCGCTGATCATATCTATTCAGAATGTTTCCTCCGCTCAGAAAGCCGACTAGACCTACGGCAACAAAGGCTGCTCCAAACGCGCCACCTGTCGCAAACAAGCGCCACCGTGTAGCCAACAACGGCCTTGGGTTTCGTCTGAATGGCTGCTCTACAAAGCGCCACGTTGCCCATGCCAATAGAAGCGCAACAACAGCAAGCAACCCCATCAACAAATGACCAGGTTCTGCGTCACTGCGCAGCCGCCCAAATGCGAACAATGGCTGATGCCACAAATATGCGCTGTACGAGATTAGCCCAATGCCCACAAAGGCGCGCATCGACAGCAGCTTTGCAACCCAGGTCCCCTGCCGAGCATACAAAATGATCAATGCCGTACCGACAACCGGGATAAGTGCATAAACACTCGGAAAAGGTGTTTCGCCATCAAAGGCAAAGATCGCAAACACAATCGCCGCTAGCCCAATGCTACTTAGGACGTTACTCGATTTGGTGGGTTGGCCAACAGTGAGGTAGGCGCAGATTGACCCCACCAACAATTCCCAGAAACGCGAAAATGTAAAAAAGAAATTGATGTCAGGTTCATTTCGCCAGCCCCACTCGCTTAGTAGTAGGCTAGAGGACGCCAGTGCAACAAAGATGACCCCAACAAATCTCAGACCAAGGCGCCAGATCGCCATCATAAGTATGGGAAACAGCAGGTAATACTGCTCTTCCACTGCCAGACTCCATGTATGAAGAAGCGGTTTTAGCTCCGTTGCGGTTTCGAAGTAACCAGATTGCGACCAAAATAGCCAATTTGACAAGAATAGGCTGACAGCAACGACGCTTTGCGCGAACTCTTCCATCTGCGACGGCAACATCCACATATATGCGAACGGTAAACACGCCAGCATCACGACAAACAGCGCAGGTAAGATGCGTCTTGCCCTACGTTCATAAAAATGAACGATCGAAAATGTCTCTTTGTTGAGTTCTGCAATAAGTATGCTGGTGATGAGGTGGCCGCTGATGACAAAAAATACGTCAACGCCGATGTAGCCGCCGCTAAAAATGCCAAATCCAGCATGAAACAAGATCACAGGTAGAACCGCGATGGCGCGCAATCCGTCAATTTCACGTCGGTACTGCATGCTTAACTCCGCCTCTGTCGTCACAGCGCATGACTAACCAATACGTACCAACTCCACAAACTGAGATTGTTGATCCTGAATGAAAAGAGTGACGATGTTTGGGGAATGCGACACAAAAGAAAAGGCGCAGTAAAAAACCGCGCCTTTTCCAATACTTATGCGTTTCAACTTCCGAGAAGCGATTAACGCTTGGAGAACTGGAAGCTACGACGCGCCTTGCGCTTACCGTATTTCTTACGTTCAACCACACGGCTGTCGCGTGTGAGGAAGCCAGCGGCTTTCAACGCGGCACGCAGTGTCGGATCGTACAGCTGCAGCGCTTTGGACACACCGTGCTTAACCGCACCAGCCTGACCAGACAGGCCACCACCAGCAACCGTTGCCATCACGTCGAATTGGTCAACGACACCGGCAACCTGAAACGGCTGACGCAGGATCATCTGCAAAACGGGACGCGCGAAATATGTGTCCATGTCTTTGCCGTTCACGGTCACTTTGCCGGAACCCGGCTTGATCCAGACACGGGCAACAGCGTCTTTGCGCTTGCCTGTGGCATAGGACCGGCCCAGCTCGTCACGGACGGGCTCGCGTGTCACAACAGTTTCGACCACAGCTTCTGGTGCAGCTTCCACACCTTCAGCGACTTGGCCCAGCTCTTCGAGCGAGTTTACTTGATCGGCCATTATGCAGTCCTCGTGTTCTTTTTGTTCATGGACTTAACGTCCAGAACTTCGGGCTTCTGGGCGTCCATGCCATGCTCGGCACCTGCAAAGACACGCAGGTGTGTCATTTGCTGGCGCGACAGCTTGCCACCGGGCAGCATACGCTGGACGGCTTTCATGATGACGCGCTCAGGGTGCGCACCTTCAAGGATGTCGGCCTTGGTCTTGGACTTGATGCCGCCGGGGTGGCCAGTGTGCCAGTAATACTTTTCATCACGCTTTTTACCAGTCATCTGGATTTTCTCAGCGTTGATGACAATCACGTTGTCGCCCATATCCATGTGCGGCGTGAAGGATGGTTTGTGCTTGCCGCGCAAGCGCATTGCGATGATCGAAGCAAGACGACCCAGAACAACGCCTTCAGCGTCAATCAGGATCCATTTCTTGTCGATATCCGCAGGAGTTGCGGTAAAGGTTTTCATATCTCACCAAAGGTTTGGGGTGGCCTTGCTGCCACGGTCATTCAGATTGGGGCGTTATAGAGGGTGCGTGGACGCAGTCAACCACCATTGGTGTCGAAAAATATAGCAAATTCAACGCACTATAAATTAGGTATTATTTTACCCCATACTCACGTCGCAAGCTGCTCGGCAGGTTGATCCAAAAGCCTGCGCAAGACGTCCATCGCCTCTGTAAACGCGTCATGTGACATAAACCCGTTGATAGCAATGCGCACCGCATGCACCGACCGCCCGTCACGCAACGTGAAATCCTCGGCCGGCTTAATAAGTACACCCGAGGCCTCCGCCGCTTTGCAGAATGCCGCCGCGCGCCACCCACGGGGAAGCTCTAACCAAAGGAACGGCACGTCCTCGGACCAATTCAACCGATGCCCACCCAGCACATTCACCGCCGCCCTGATATCCATTGCCACCCTGCCCTTCACGCCCTCGATGATCTCGGGCAGTTCCGGCCTTGCGAGCATATATGCATAAAGATCGGTGATCATCCGCGACACGCCAAACGAATGATAGGTCGATGTCCGCACCAGCGCCTGCCCCCAACCCTGCGGTGCAATGGCAAACCCGATGCGCAGTGCAGCCGTCAGCGTTTTTGCAGGCGAAGACACATACCAGCCCAGTTCCGGCAGCAACGCGCGATAGCTGGGGCCAATACGGTCCGTTTTCATCAAGCGGTAGCAATCATCATCAATGATATGCACGCCGTAACGTTCAGCCACCCGTGCCATTTCAGCCCGGCGCGATGGCGCCGTGGGCTTTACCGTTGGATTGCAGACCTCCGAGGCGGTGAAATAGACCTGCACGCTTTTTGATTTGATCAGCTCTTCAAAGACCGCAACAACGGGCCCTTCGTCGTCCCATGGCAGGGGCACAACCTCGGCCCGGCAAAGCAGTGCAGCCGAACGAAACCCACCATAGCTTAACTCGTCCACCGCGATGACCGGATTTGCGCCATGCAGAATTGTTTGCAGGATCATCACAATGGCGCTTTGACCACCGTGCGCTGTGACAATGTCGTCGATACCAAAGTGACCAACACTGTCCGGTGAAACTTCATTCTGAAAAGCCTCTCGCGCAGCAAGATCAGTCTCGCGGGTGGGATAGCGCAGCAAATGTTCGGGGTGCAGTTCGCGCGAAAGCGCCTGCATGCCATCGCGGATCAACTGGGATTGGCCGGTGTCGGGCACCTTGGGGCTTAGCAGGTGAACACGATCGGGCGCGTTATTTGGGGTGTCCAACATGATCGGGGGGCGGGCAATGGCAACCGCACTGGCAGCGCCGCCCGCCACATAGGTCCCACGACCGACACCGGCAACCAGACGCCCTTCGTCAATCAGCACCGAATATGCCCGCGCAACCGTGCCGGGCGTCACCCCGACCCGGTAGGCCAGCTCTCGAACCGGGGGCAGCTTTTCACCTGCGTTCAGTTGTCCTGATACAATCCCTTCCCGAATAGCCTGTGCCAGTGATTTATACTTGGATTTCCCGGCATCGGCGACATTCGGTTGCCAAATTGTATCCGATACAATCATTTCATAGACCTTATGAATTCTACTTTGTACCACTCATGTGTAGCGATTTACTACATTGTGTCAATACAATTGAAGGAGTAGTCCCATGTCACACGCGCTCCACACCGCGCAACTTGAAACTTTGAACGCCCAGTCCAAGCTGCCTTTGGCGGCTGGCCTTGCTGTCAAATTTGCGGTGATTGTGACCAATTGGGAAACGCGCCGCAACACCCGTCGTTCATTGCAGAAACTGGAGACGCATTTGCTCCATGATATCGGTATTGATCGCTTTTCTGCCCAGGCAGAGGCGTCCAAGCCGTTCTGGCAGGGCTAAACCCCTCCTGCCACTTCCTGACTGGGCCGGAACTATTCCGGCCCCTTTTTATTTGGGCGGGATCGAATAGGTTAGGCTGGCCCGCGCAACGGGCGCTGACTGCCCCGCGCTGGTGATCAATGCATCTCCCACTGCCAGAACGCGCCCCAGTTTCAGCAACCGCACATCGCAAATCAGGTCAGCACCTGCTGCTGGTTTGCGCATGAAATCAATCGAGCAACTCGTCGTTACAGCCAGCGCCACAGGACCGATACGCGCGAGAATGGCCAGATACATGCCTACATCCGCCAATGAAAACATCGACGGCCCTGACACCGTTCCACCGGGCCGCAAATGCCGCTTGCCCACTTGCAAACGCACGCGCACCCCGTCCTCGGTCAGCTCTTCAATCAGAAAGTCATCGCCAAGCTGCGGGAATTCGCGCGATACAAATGCCTGCAGCGCCGGAATATCCATCTTTGGTTTCATCTGTCTTCACCCTGGATTACGTTAATGTAAATCCAACAGAAGAGAACCAGAATGACAATCCTGCATCGCGACGACACTGACGGCATCGCCACCCTCACGATGGATGCGCCGGAACGGCTGAATGCCCTGTCTGACGCGATGCTGGCAGAGCTGCAAAGCGGATTTGACGCGATCGCCGATGATCGTGATGTGCGCGCGGTCATTCTGCGCGGGACCGGCAAGGCGTTTTGTGCCGGGCATGATCTAAAGGAAATGCAGGCCGGGCGGCAGGCCGCAGATGGCGGTGCCGCCTATTTCGCAGACCTCTTTGGCCGTTGCGCCACAATGATGCAGCGGATCCAGTCCCTGCCCCAGCCCGTCATTGCCCAGGTGCATGGCATCGCCACCGCCGCAGGCTGCCAGCTGGTCGCAACCTGTGATTTGGCGATCGCTGCCGACGAAACCCGTTTTGGCGTCAATGGCGTGAATATTGGCCTGTTTTGTTCCACCCCGATGGTCGCATTGACCCGGAATATCCCGCGCAAATCAGCCTTTGAAATGCTAACCACCGGGCGCTTTATCAACACCCGCGAAGCGCAGGAACTGGGTTTGATCAACCGCGCTGTCGCCGCCAGCGATCTGGACAGAACCACGCAAGATCTCGCCGCCACTATTGCGGCGAAACTTCCCGTTGCGGTCAAGATCGGCAAACAGGCGTTCTACGCGCAGGCGCAAATGACAACGGCCGAGGCCTATGCCTATACCGGTGATGTCATGGTGCAAAACATGCTGGATGCCCAGACCAACGAAGGGATCAACGCTTTCCTTGAAAAGCGCGACCCTGATTGGTCCTGAACCCATATTTTCCAGTTCCGATCAAACATCCGCCAGAGGCGTCCGCCCTTACAATCCGTAGATCCCGCTGAATTTTTCCTCAAGATAGTCCAGCAAAGGCCCTTCACTGGGTGCTGCCCCTGTCGCATGACCAATCGTCTCAACCGGCGTGCGCAATCCACCATACTGCTGGACAGCCTCGCGCAGCCAGGCGGTGGCCGGTCCGGCGTCACCCTTGGCCAGTTGATCATCCAGATCAGGCAGCGCCTTGCGAAGTGCCTCATGCAGACATCCTGCATAGACATTACCTAAGGTGTAAGTCGGAAAATACCCAAACAGCCCTTCGGACCAATGCACATCCTGCAAGACACCATCAGAGGGCTTATCAACCGCATAGCCAAAGTCAGCCTTGAAACGGTCGTTCCACGCCGCCTCAAGATCAGCCACAGCCAAATCACCGGCCATCAACGCCCGTTCCAGATCAAAGCGCAGTAGCACATGTAGGTTGTACTGCACTTCATCAGCCTCGGTGCGGATAAACCCAGCGCTGACGCGGTTGACCGTGGCATAGAAAGCATCTTCATCGGCAATCCCGAAATCACCAAATTGATCGCGCATCTGACCATAAAGCCATCCAGTGAACGCTCGGCAGCGCCCTAGCTGGTTCTCATATATGCGGCTCTGGCTTTCGTGAACGCCCATCGACACGCCTTGCCCGATGGGGGTCAGCAAATGGGCCGCGTCAATGCCCTGCTCATATGTGGCATGGCCGACCTCGTGGATGGTCGAATAAAAGCAGTTGAACGGATCGGTAGGAGTGGTCCGCGTCGTGATCCGCACGTCAAGGCCTGACCCCGACGAGAACGGATGCACCGCCTTGTCGATGCGGCCTTGATCAAGACTATAGCCAAAGACGGCTGCCAACTTCTCTGACAGGGCAAGCTGGGCTGCATCATCATAAGTGCCCGAAAGCTGCGCAGGTGCGGGACGGTCAAGGATCGCTGCGCGCAGGGCCACCAGCCGGGGCCGCAACGCATCAAACATCGCACTCAGGCTTGCACCTGTGGCGCCAGATTCATAATCGTCGAGCAAAGCATCATAAGGTGCGGCATCGCCAGCGATCGCTGTCGCCTCTTCGCGACGCAGAGCCACCACCTTTTCCAGCATCGGCAGAAAGGCCGCGACATCCTCATCCGCGCGGGCCTGCGCCCAGACACGGTGGGCCAGTGACGTGGTTTTGGCCAGTTCTGCGGCCAAAGCTGCGGGCACCTTTGCAGTGCGCTCAAAGCTGCGGCGGATATGGCGCAGGTTCGCGGTCGCGACCGCGTCAGCGGGTTCTGCGGCCGCAAGCCAATCGCCAATCCGCGGATCAATCCGGCGGGCATGCAGGATATTGGCCATCGCGCCATGTTCCTCGGCACGTTGTGGTGTGGCGTGCGCGGGCATCATGGTTTCCTGATCCCACCCCAAACGACCAGCAATCTGGCCCAAGGCCTCGGTCTCGCGCTGGAAGGCCATCAATTCATCATAAGCGGTCATATCTTAGCCTCGTACAGATTGGGGGATGGGATATTGGGTTAGAAAGCGACCGCGCAAGATCAGCGCCCATAGGACGACCGCACCCAACTGATGCACAATGGCAATGTGCCAGGGTGCGGAATAGATGACGGTGAGAATGCCCAGCACGACCTGCAACAACATGACCGCCATCACGGTATTAAAGGCAAAGCGCGTGTGCCCATTGGCCAACTTGCGCGCGCGTAGCCAGACAAAGATGGCATAGGCAAAAAGGCCATAACCCGCCATCCGGTGCATGAATTGCACAAGACCTGCGTCTTCAAAGAAATTGCGCCAGATAGGAGACAAACCAAATGGTTCAGGCGGCAAGAAAGCACCTGCCATCAAAGGCCAGTCAGGGTATGCGCGGCCAGCGTCAATTCCTGCCACAAGCGCACCCAGAATAATCTGCAAGAAGGCAAATGCCACCAGAATACTTGTCAGACGCGCCAGCCGCGCATCGCCGCTGCGCCGGGCCTGCAGCAGGTCAGCCTGACTGCGCCCAAGCTGATAGATGTACCAGGCAATGAACCCAAAGATCACAAAGGCAAGGCCAAGATGCGTGGCCAACCGGTAAGAGGCCACATCAAGCATGCCGTCCTTCAGCCCTGATGAGACCATCCACCAACCAATAAAGCCCTGCAAACCACCCAAGGCCCCAATGAAAAGCAGCTTTGGGGGCCAGCCAGTGGGGATTTTGCGGGTTGCAGCAAAGAAAAGGAAACCGGCAGCCCAGACAAGGCCCATCACCCGGCCTAGCTGCCGGTGGCCCCATTCCCACCAGTAGATGGTCTTGAATTCAGCAAGGGTCATGCCCTTGTTTTGCAGCTGATATTCCGGAATGGCACGGTATTTGTCGAATTCTTCGGCCCATGCCGCCTCTGACATTGGCGGCATCGCCCCGGTCACAGGTTTCCATTCGGTGATGGACAGGCCGCTATCGGTCAGGCGAGTTAGGCCGCCCACAACAATCATCACCACAACCAGACCAAAAAGGATCATCAGCCAGCCCCGGATCAGCCCACGGGCGCCTTGCCCTGCACGATCGATCACACCGGGGGCCGCGACTTGTTTTGGGGTGTCGCCAACTTCTTCAAAGATGCTGCGTTTCTCTGCCATCTCAGGCCTCCGAATTGTCTTGAGCGGAACCTATGCCTGCATTTGCGGGGCTGCAAGCGACAGGGTGCCACAGAAGCGTCAGGTAAGGTGGATCCTGATCCACCTTACATCCCATCAGCCGCGTTCTTTCCAGCGCACCATCTGGCGCATGATCCCATGCAGCATCTGCACATCCGCTCGCGTCATCGGCATCCGCGACCACAGATTGCGCAGGTTCACCTTCATGTTCTCGGCCTTATGTTCGGGAAAAAAGAACCCCGCAGTTTCCAAGCGCTGCTCATAATGTTCGCTCAGCTTTTCGATCTCGATCTGCTCGGCCCAGTCACCCAACGCATCAACGCGCGAGGCCGCTGACGGCACATCGGCCCTGCGCCATTCATACCCTGTCAGCAAGACACATTGTGCCAGATTAAGCGAAGGAAATTCAGGGTTCACCGGCACTGAAATAATCGCATTCGCCCGCGCGATATCATCGTTTTCCATGCCCGAACGCTCAGGCCCGAACATCACTGCAACCTTCTGGCCTTGGGATATGCGTGCGCGGGCATCGGCCATCGCGGCCTCGGGCGTTAGCACCAATTTGGTCAACCCCCGTGGCCGCGCAGTGGTTGCATAGACGTAGTCACAATCGGCAACTGCACCGCCCGTGTCGTCGAAAATCTGCGCTTCATCCAGCAACCGCCCCGCCCCGCTGGCCATGGCGACCGCCTTTTGGTTTGGCCAGCCATCGCGTGGCGCCACAACGCGCATCCGGTCCAGTCCAAAGTTCCACATGCCGCGTGCAGCAGCACCGATGTTTTCGCCCATCTGCGGGCGGATCAGAACATAGGCTGGTTGCAATGTCGGGCTGGGCATCAGGCTTCCTTTGTCGGTTCGCGGCGTGATACGCTGCCCTAAATCCCAAAGCAAGGATGGTACCAATGGCCTATGACGCAGGATACGCAACACTGATGCGCGAGACGCTCGGCGATGAGCCGGGGCTGTCTGAAAAGAAGATGTTCGGCGGACTTTGTTTTCTCAAAGATGGCAACATGATTTGCGGCGTGCATCAGGGTGGCGGTATGGCGCGCGTGGGCAAAGCGGCAGAGCCAGAGGCGCTCAGGATCGACGGTATTACCCCGCTTTCCTTTACCGGGCGCAAGATGGGCGGCATGGTTGATGTCTCAGAAGATGTTCTGGGCGATGATGAAAGCCGCGCCCAAATCGTCGCAATGGCGCTGGAATATGCGCGCAGCTTGCCGCCCAAGGCATAGCCAAGCCTGCAAAACCTCGCTAAAAGCGCCCGAACACTGGATCATTTCGGAATACCTCTCATGTCGGACGCTCAGGACCACCCGCAACTTTACCTGATCAGCCCGTCAGAGTTCGATCTGTCCACCTACCCCGCGCAACTGGCGGCCTGTTTGGACAGTACAGAGGTCGCTTGTGTGCGGCTTGCCTTGGGCAGCACAGATGAGGCCCGCATCGCCAAAGCGGCGGATGCTCTGCGCGAAGTCACCCACGAACGGGATGTGGCCTTGGTCATCGACAGCCACATCATGCTGGTCGAACGTCTGGGTCTGGATGGTGTCCACCTGACGGATGGCGCACGCACGATCAAGAAAGTGCGCAAGGACCTGGGTGATGATGCAATTGTCGGCAGTTTCTGCGGCAATTCGCGCCACGATGGCATGACCGCAGGCGAACTGGGTGCCGATTACGTCAGCTTTGGCCCAATTGGCACCAGCCCACTTGGCGATGGCCGACAGGCCGAGCTTGAGCTTTTTGAGTGGTGGTCGATGATGATCGAAGTGCCCGTTGTGGCCGAAGGTGCATTGACCGCTGATCTGATCCGCGCACTGTCGCCTCATACGGATTTCTTTGGCATCGGCGATGAGATTTGGAGTGCCGAGACACCCGCTAAGGCGCTCTCAGATCTGCGCCACGCCATGCTGGGCTAGGCTGCCGCGCACATCATCCTCCATCGCTTTTGCAAGTGCTTTGCGGTCCGCAAAATCGGCCACCTTGACGGGCGGATGATAGATTACCGTGATGCTGCCCTGCCGTTTGGTGGCCAAAGTTGCCAGCAAATGCGGCGCGAAATCCATATCGCCCCACCAGCCATAGAACCGCGGATCAGCCCCGTCTGGTGCCGCATAATTCAGGGTGACAGCCTGAATATTGAGCGTGTCGCGCAGCGCGGGATCAAAAAAGGCAGCAAAAAGTGCCGGTTTGAAAGGCAAAACCTGCAAACCATCGGTCGAGGTGCCTTCGGGAAAGAACAGCAGTTTGTGCCCTGCCGACAGCCTGTCCCGGAACAGGCCGATCTGATCTGCCACCTCTGCCCGGTCCCGCTTGATAAACACCGTGCCCGTTGCCCGCGCCAGCCAGCCAATACCGGGCCAGCCTGCCACTTCGGATTTAGAGACAAAATAAATCCGTTTGCGCGCATTCAGCGCAAAGATATCCAACCATGACGAATGGTTTGCCACAACCGCCCCCGCCCCCTCCATCGGCGCGCCTTGGATGCGATAGCGGATGCCCAAAAGCGCCAAAGAGGACCGGCAGACGAATTGGGTGATGAAAGGTGTGACCGGACGGCGCAGACCGTATAGCGGGCGCTCGAACAGCCGGACTAGCAACAGCACGGCCAACCCGCCAAACACAAGCGCAACCAATGGTACCGCGCGCAGCACCACCCGCAACCACCCGCCAAACCCGAATTGGGCAGGTTGCGGGCCGTTTTCACCGTACCAGGTCTCAGCCACGTGCCGCCCCTTTAGTATAGATGGATTTCTGCAAAGCGTTGATCGCCTCATGTTCAAGGATCAGACAGACATCAACAGTGTTGAAGTCGTGATCCACAAACGCACCATCACCCACAGTGGCACCAAGGCGCAGATAGCCCTTGATCAGCGGGGGCATCGCGCGGACAGCAGCCAGGCGGTCAAGCCGGTCTGCGGCTTGCATGTTCATATTCAAGGCCGTCGGGCCAATCGCCCGGACCCGCAAAGCGTCAGGTGCGCTGTGGCGATGGTGCAGCAGGCTCAGCGGGCCTGCCAGCGCATCTGCATCCGTGCCATGAAACGAGGCCACGCCAAACATCACTTCAATGCCGTGGTTGGCCACATAGTCCGCAAGCCCTGCCCATAGATGTAGCATGCCAGTGCCCCCGCGATAGTCAGGGTGCAGACAAGAGCGGCCCAACTCCAACAAGCGCCGCCCGCTTTCACGTAGCGGACGCAGATCGTATTCTTCCTCGCTATAGAATCGCCCCGCCTTTTGGGCCATCTGGGTTGTCATCAAACGGTAAACACCAACGACCTGATCGTCAGGCGAACGTGTTTCATCAAGCAACATCAGGTGACCGGCATATGGATCGAACGTGTCACGCTCAAGTCGCGCTGCGTGATCGACCAGCGGGCCATCGCCGCCCAGCTCTTTGACAAATACCAAATAACGCAGTCTTTGGGCTGCTGCGATGTCTTTCGGACTCTTCGCCACTTTAGTGCGAAACTGCGATTTCCCGCCTGTTTCTACAACTTTCAATGGGCTGCTTAACGGATTGTTTCCCAAATTAAACAGTCCTTAAGCAATTTTGCTTCATCAAAGAGATGGTCATTGACATGTGATCCCGGATGCACCCATAGGTTGTGTAGTACTCACACACTTGCGATTTCGAGCTTTACAGTTTTGCCTTCTATCACAACCTTTCCCATCTCCCGAAAGTTTACGGTAATTCTGCCATTGATATTTGACTGGACCTGTCCAACCCCCCATTCGGGTTGGTCAGGATGGCGGACCAGCATGCCAGGCTCAAGAAAATCGTTGGTTTCTTCCATGTTCCCTTCTTAGAGCGGAGTTTTTCCGATGCAACCTGATTTAGCCGCACTTGTCGGCTCACGCATTTGCCACGACCTGATCAGTCCAATAGGCGCCATTGGCAACGGGGTCGAACTTTTATCACTTACCGATGGCGACACAGGCGCCGAGATGGACCTGATTAATGAAAGCGTGCAAAACGCCTCTGCCCGGATCAGATATTTCCGGATCGCCTATGGTGCGGCCAGCGAAGAACAATTGGTCAGCCGGCCCGAAGTGTTGTCGATTTTGTCTGCCTCTGCACGCGGTGGTCGGTTCAACTACATCTGGCAGATCGATGGGGATCAGTCGCGGCGGCGGGTGCGCTGTGCCCTTTTGACACTGCAGGCCCTTGAGTCAGCATTGCCCTTGGGCGGCGATTTGCAGGTGCAGCAGGATGGCGAAAGTTGGGTTGTCCGCGCCGACGGACCTCGGATCAGCGTTGACCGCACGCTTTGGGACAATCTGCTGTCACCGCAGATCGGTTATCACCACACGGCCGCACAGGTGCAGTTTGCCTTGCTGCCAAGTGTCTTGGCTGAAGCGGGACGCAAGCTCGATTTCATTGAGCATTCAGACAGGCTCATTGCACGATTTTAGGCGCGAACTGTCCCGTCACCTGTCACGAGATACTTGAAGCTGGTCAATTGCACCGCTCCAACCGGCCCACGCGCATGCAGTTTGCCTGTCGCAATCCCGATCTCGGCGCCCATCCCAAACTCGCCTCCATCGGCAAATTGGGTTGAGGCGTTGCGCATCAGGATCGCACTGTCGAGTTCCTTGAAGAAATGTGCCGCAGCCTGATCATCGGCGGTGACAATCGCGTCGGTGTGGTTTGATCCATGGGTGCGGATATGGTCAATCGCAGGGTCAACGCCGTCGACGAGTTTGGCGGCACAGATCATATCAAGGAATTCCTTGCCAAAATCATCAGGCTTGGCCTGTATCGTGCCTGCAATCTTGGCCAGATCACCATCCGCGCGCACCTCAACACCCGCTTTGACCAAGGCATCAATCAGGATCGACCCATGCTGTGTGTAGAAACGCCAGTCGATCAGCAAGCATTCCATCGCCCCACAAATTCCAGTGCGGCGGGTCTTGGCGTTCAGCACGATCTCGAGCGCCATTGCAGGGTCAGCGGTGGCCCCCACATAGATGTGGCAAATGCCCTCAAGATGCGCAAAAACGGGCACCCGCGCTTCGCGCTGTACCAACCCGACAAGGCCCTTACCGCCGCGCGGCACGATGACATCAATATGATCGGTAGCTGTCAGCATAGCCGACACCGCAGCCCTATCGCGTGTGGGCACCAGTTGGATCGCCGCCTCTGGCAGGCCGGCTTGCTTTAGACCAATTTGCAGGCATTTGTGGATCATGGTCGCGGAATGAAAGCTTTCTGATCCGCCACGCAGGATCACGGCATTGCCAGATTGCAGGCAAAGTGCGCCCGCATCAGCCGTCACATTCGGGCGGCTTTCGTAGATCACACCGATCACCCCCAAAGGCGTGCGCACGCGCTGGATATGCAGGCCGGTGGGCATGTCCCACTCGGTCATTACCTCGCCAATCGGGTCGTGTTGTGCGGCCACATTGCGCAGACCGTCGGCCATCGCGCGAATACGCGGTTCATCCAGCATCAGACGGTCCATCATGGCCGGGCTAAGGCCCTTTTGCTCGGCATAGACTTGATCTTCGGCATTGGCGTCTATGATCTTTTGCCGGTGTTCCCAGAGCGCATCTGCCGCACCAATAAGGGCCGCATATTTACGCTCGGATCCTGCCGTTGCCAGCACTGCCGCAGCGGCGCGGGCATCTGCACCAATCTTGGCCATCATTGGTCCGATTGCATCGTGATCGTTCATCGCATCATCCATTCAAAGTACCATATCATCGCGGTGCACCAACGCAGCGCGGCCTTCATAGCCCAACACCGCCACAATGTCAGCCGACCTGCGGCCCATAATCTGGCGCGCCTCTGCACTAGTGTAGCGGATCAATCCTTGGCCCAGTTGGGCGCCATCCGCATCTGCAATCGCCACCAGATCACCACGCCCGAAACTGCCCTGAATCTGCGTGACCCCCGCAGGCAACAGGCTTTTGCCCCGCTGCAAGGCATCACGGGCCCCAGCATCGACCATAACGGTACCCTTGGGCTTCATCGCCGCAATCCAGCGTTTGCGTGCTGCTTGCGGGTCCGTTTGGGCGGTAAACCATGTGGTCTTGGCGCCACGTTCCAATTGACCGAGAGGATTAAGCGCAGTTCCCAAGGCAATCGCCATGGCGCATCCCGCCTCGGTCGCAATGCGCGCGGCCATAATCTTGGTGATCATCCCGCCTTTTGACAGACCAGAACCTGCGTCGCCCGCCATGGCTTCAATCTCAGGAGTAATTTTATCTACGATATCAAGATGTTTTGCCGTGCTCTTAATCTTTGGGTTGGCAGTGTAAAGCCCATCCACATCCGACAGAAGGATCAATTGGTCGGCACCGACGGTCACGGCAACCTGTGCCGCCAAACGATCATTGTCACCATAGCGGATTTCATCGGTGGCAATTGTGTCGTTTTCATTCACAATCGGCGTAACACCCAAGCCCAGCATCGTTTCCATTGTCGCGCGGCTATTAAGATAACGGCGGCGATCCTGCGAATCTTCAAGCGTGACAAGAACCTGACCCGTGACAATGTCATGCGGGCCAAGGGCCTCTTGATAGGCGCGCGCAAGGCGGATCTGGCCCACGGCCGCGGCAGCCTGGGACTGTTCCAAGGCAAGCGAGCTGAGTGGCAGGCCCAGAATACCCCGCCCCAATGCGATGGACCCTGACGAGACAATGATCACATCCGTCCCGCGCGCCCGGATCCGGGCCACGTCTGCGGCAAGTGAGGTCAGCCAATCCTGCCGCAAGTCACCGGTTTCAGCATCGACCAGCAGGGCCGAGCCGATTTTGACAACAAGCCGTTTGGCGTCTTTCAGGGCTGCCATGGTTCTGCCTCGCCCTGCTCCTCCTCCGCCGCTTTGCGGTGGCGCAGCCTGTTGTCGTCAATCTCGGAGCGCAAGGCGCGCAGCACGTCGGGGATGCCTTCGCGGCTGACGCCAGACATCATCATCACGGGGCCTTGGGCCACAGCGGCAATCTCATCGCGTAGGAACTCGCGTTCTTCATCGTCCAGCGTGTCGATCTTGTTCAACACGGTGATTCGGGGCTTGTCGGCCAATTCACCGCCATAGGCCTCTAACTCTTCGATGATCGTCGTGAGGTCTTTGGCAGGGTCGCCAGATGTCCCATCAATCAGATGCAACAGGACCGCGCAGCGCTCTACGTGGCCAAGGAACATATCACCAAGGCCGCGCCCTTCGCTGGCCCCTTCAATCAGACCGGGGATATCGGCGACGACAAATTCCACATCATCAATGCCCACAACGCCAAGGTTGGGAATAAGCGTGGTAAAAGGGTAGTCGGCGACCTTTGGGCGCGCATTTGATGTGGCCGCCAAAAACGTGGATTTGCCTGCATTTGGCATGCCCAGCAGGCCCACATCGGCGATCAGTTTCAGGCGCAACCAGATCGTCCGTTCAATGCACTCCTGCCCCGGATTGGCCCGGCGCGGCGCTTGATTGGTGGCTGATTTGAACTGCAGGTTGCCCCAGCCGCCGTTGCCGCCTTTGGCAATCACGATCTTTTGGCCCACCTCGGTCAGATCCGCGATAACGGTTTCTTCGTCCTCGTCAATGATCTCGGTCCCGACTGGCACGCGCAACACCTTATCAGCGCCATCCTTGCCTGTGCGCTGGCTGCCCATGCCATGCTGGCCATTGCCCGCGAAAAAATGCTGCTGATAGCGAAAATCGATCAGAGTGTTTAGGCCCTCAACCGCCTCAACAATCACATCACCGCCCTTGCCGCCGTCACCGCCGTCCGGGCCGCCATATTCCATAAACTTTTCGCGCCGGAACGAGATGCAGCCCGCACCACCGCCGCCGGAGCGAATATAGACCTTGGCAAGATCGAGGAATTTCATTTTGTTGGCTTTCTTGGACTGCGTCCTGCAGCCGATAAACTACTGTGCGGCGGTTCTCAAGCGGTCCCAGACCGGTTGCGGCAGGCGGTACTGATGCACCAGTGTGGGTAAACGCGCGGGGTTGCGTGTGTAGTGGGTCTGCCAATGAACAAACCCGAGTTTCCGCAAGATCGCAGCAGAGGCCGGATTGTCGTGCCAGACCGAGGCATAAAGGACCGTCCAGTCATAATCGGCGAATGCCATGGCAATCGCATCGCGCGCAACCCGCGTGCCGATGCCTTTGCCATGGACCTTAGGTGCAAATGTATAACCAAGCTCGCCATTGGTGACCGCCATGGACCCGATAACACGGTCGTCGATGCACACAGCCCAGACAAATCCGTGACCTTCATAAGGCTTGCACCGCCCGCGCGTGAACGCAGGCTGCGGCGGCCATGGCCAGCGACCCAACTGCCGCGCGACGGACCAATGCGAGACCATCGCGTGAACGTCATCAAAGTCATCAGCGCGCAACGCGCGGTACGTCAGATCAATCATCGCGTGCGGCCCTCCCATCTGTTGCGGGTCAGTTCCATGCTACGGCCCGGCACGTCGGCCTGCCGCGCCAGTGAATGGTGGACATGCGCGCCCACGTCCGCAAAGCCTAGTTTTTGCAGGACCCGCTGCGATCCGTGATTGCCGACAAAATGGCTGGACTTCATGACCTCCAAATTATCGGTTTGGAAGGTATGATCAACCGCCGCCTGCGCAGCTTCGGTCATGTACCCCTGCCCCCAAGCAGGTTCCGCCAGCCAGTAACCCAGCTCTTTCCCGGTCGAGACCGCCCCAACCAGCGCGTCATCGCGCAGGATCATCCAGAGCAATCCAATGTCGCCTGCCCGGTCCATTGCAAGAAATTCTTCTGCATCAGCGTGGCCGTAGGGGTGGCGCACCGGCACCAACCACTTGGAAACGTCATAGTTGCTTACGTGACGGACCACATCATCCAAATCCCCCTCGCGAAAGTCGCGGAGGGTCAATCGGGTCGTCCGCAATGTCGGGACGGTCATGACCCCAGTTTAAGGGTGTAGGTCCATGTGGGCATGGTGGCCTTGCGCGAGACGGAAAACGCCTCTGCATCGCCAAGATAGTCGAATCCACAATTGGTCAGCACGCGGGCTGAACCGGGGTTGTCCTGAAACACCTCGGCAAAAATACGATCAGAGTGGTGCGGGTTGGCTGCGATCAGCGTGCGCACGGCCTCTGTGGCAAAGCCGGTGTTCCAGAACGCTGGTGCGATCCAATAAAACACCTCGGATTGGGCGCGGTCCATGCGCTCAAGGCTGATCAGGCCAAGCGCCTCGGCGTGACCATGGGCAGAGCCGTCAATAACCCAGACATCTTCGGTCCGATCACCAAGGCTGGCGCGTTCGATCATCGCCTCAACAGACCCAGGAGGGAGTGGGTGCGGCATCGCGCGGGTGCCACGCGCCACGCGGTCATCACTGGCATACATCGCAATCAGCCCGGCATCGGACTTGCGGCACGGGCGCAGCACGAAACGGCTTGCCTCTATCGTGTCTTGCACTGTGATCTCTTCATGGCGCATTGCTTCCCTCCTCGAAAACAACTCGTTCTTTATCCACCCTTTAAAACGATATGGTGGCAAAACTATGAATAAAAAAGGGGGGACCGGTGAACACCGATCCCCCCAATTCATTTACCTTGGAATTTTCGGCTTATTCAGCGGCCTCCGCCACTGGGAGAACCGAAATAAACGTGCGGCCTTTCAGGCCTTTATGGAATTTGACGTTACCATCAACGGTCGCAAAGATCGTGTGATCTTTGCCCATGCCAACGCCCATGCCTGGCCACATTTTTGTGCCGCGCTGACGCATGATGATATTGCCGGGAACGACTGTTTCGCCGCCGAATTTTTTCACACCAAGACGACGACCAGCTGAGTCGCGTCCGTTACGGGATGAACCGCCTGCTTTTTTATGTGCCATTTGGTCTCTCCTTAACCTTTAGCGAATTCAGCAGCTTGCTTAAGCCACTCATCGCGGTCGATACGACCTTTGAAATTCAGTTTCTCGTCCATATCAGCCACATCTGCTGGCGTCCATGCGGCGATCTGCGCGAAAGTTGTCACACCTTCGGCGTGCAGCTTTTTGACGATGACCGGGCCAACACCGCTGATCTTGCTCAGATCGTCAGCTGCGTCAGACTTTGGTGCGGCTTTCGCCTTTGGCGCTGCCTTTGGCTTTTCAGCTTTCGGGGCTGCTTCTGCCTTTGGGGCTGCTTTCTTCGCAGCAGGTTCTGCTGCTGGTGCAGCAACAACGCCCGCACCTGAAACCGCGGCCATCACGCCGGATTTGTCAGCACCTTTTTCAAGGATGTCGGCAATGCGCACCAGTGTCAGTTGCTGACGGTGGCCCTTCTTGCGCTGACTGCCGTGCTTACGACGGCGCTTGACGAAGTTGATCGTCTTTTCGCCTTTGATCTGATCGATCACTTCAGCCTGGACGCCAGCGCCCGCAACCAAAGGTGTGCCCACTGTGGAGCCGACCATGAGAATCTCGTTGAATTGGATTTTGTCGCCGGCATTTGCTGCCAGCTTTTCGACACGCAATACGTCGCCTGAGGCCACTTTGTACTGCTTGCCGCCGGTTTTGAGAACCGCAAACATTTGATCTTCCTTTGTTTTCCGCGTCTCTGAGGCCCCGGACCGTTCCGGCGTTTGTTACCTGTAGACTGCGCGCCCGTGGGCGTAATTTCGCATATGTCCCCGCAAAACCCTTGCGAAGATGGCGCTATATCTGACCAATGCCCTTATAAGTCAACCCAAAAGAAGGCTCAAAGACCCATGCGCTGGCCACTGATCACTGTCCTGCTGCTTGCCGCCTGTTCCAATGAAGCCAATCATCTTGGCAACCCGTTGATGCTACCCGTTACTGGGGTCAGCACCGTGATCGGCAATGCGGCCTACGAAAAGCGGCGCGGTCAGGTCGAGCTGATCGTGAAATCCAATTATGACACCATCCGTCAAGAGATCGGCGCAGGCGGCGGGCCCGCTTTGACCAAAGCCATGGATGCCGCAGGCATTCCTGTGTCAGAGCGCCCTGCCCGCATCATCCAATTGCAATCTGATATCGGCATCTACCATGCCAGCCCCGGTGCGCTGGTGACGGCCCTGATGGTTTACGGCGGCTAGAACCCCGCCAATAGCGAGTCGCGCTTCGCAACCAGATCCCAGAATGCCTTGGATTTGGAAATCTCATTGACCACATCCGCCGGGATGCCCCGCGCGATCATCCGATCGTACAGCGCCTGTGGATAGCCTGGCGTCACCGGTGGCACGCTGACCATGGCATTGATGTCTGCGGGAATGCTTGCGGCCTCTGGTGGGCAACCGCGTGTCGGGTTGCCGCTTATGGCACGCCCGTCTGCCTCAAGTTTGACCTCTGCTGCGAAATAGATCGTGCATTCCGCCGCCAATAGCTGGACCTGACGCGGATCGTCGGCGGGCAGGTCAGGCTGCGGCGGAATGGCCGCCGTCTGATCACAAGCAGCAAGAAGCCCAAGGGCAAGAACGGCGGGTTTGATGGAGGGCACGAGAATGATCCTTGTCGTGGAAAGAGAGAGCCGCAGAATACCGCGCGCATCCGGCTTGCCAAGACCTGACCTAGAGTTCCTGACTGATCATGAACCGTGACACCGCCAACCCAAGCGCCCGCGAGATATCATCAAACATCCCGTCGAACGCGATAAACAAGGCGTCCGTCATTTCTTTCCCAGCATCCGAGCTGGAAAAGGCAATATATGCCTCCAAGTCCGCGTCAGAGAGTGGCTGATAGGCCAAAAGCAGAAAGGAATAGGCCCATTCCGTCGTGGTGTTGCGAATGTCCGGCTCTTGCGCCCAGACATCCTGCAATGCGGTCTCTGCTGTGACGCCTGCAGGCATCGCCCCGCCATCAATCAACCCCAGATAGAATGCGTAGCTTGAATTCAGCGCCCCCACGACGTTGTTTTCGATCAGGTCATTGGCGTCGATGAATTCGGTGACCATGGCATAGCGCGGCGTTTCGTCCATCGCAGCAATGGCGGCATGTTCATTACTCGCCTGCTCAACCGCATCATCCAGCATGGCCCGGCGGGCGCTGACCTCAAGGTTGATGATGGTCCGCCCCAGCTCTGAGGTGAAAAAGGCCAGCATCGCGTCAACATCGGCACCATCAAGTGCCTCGCCCATAGCACCGCGTATCTCTTCATACATCATCTCGGTGTCATAGATCTGCGAGACCGCCGCCGACCACTCGGGCGCGGCACCACCTGGCAGCATGTCATCGCCAAGCGTATCGCCATAATCCAGCCCTTCGGCGCGCATGATCTCGACCGTCTCATGCAGACCAAGTGCATCAAACAAGGCGTCAACCTGCGCATCAGCGCTGCTTTGCGGCCAAAGCGGGCTGGCTGTGAAAAAAAAGGCAGTGGTGACGAAGGCAAGTTTGCGAAGCATTGGGGGTGGCCCTAACGGTCAGGTACCTGTCAAAGCTAGGGTGTAGGTGCAGCAATGCCAAGGGCAGTGCCGCGATTGTCAGGCGGGATGATTTGGCCTTGCGCCGCCGCCAGTGGCAAAGTAACACGCGGCCACCGCGGAGAGGTGCCGGAGTGGTCGAACGGGGCGGTCTCGAAAACCGTTGTGGGTGCAAGCCTACCCAGGGTTCGAATCCCTGTCTCTCCGCCAATCCGACATTTCAATGTATTTATCTAACACTCAATAACACACATTCACCCCATATTATTAACGTGATTTATGTTGCTCGAGGTTTCACTGGATTTCGTCAGATTGTATCCGTGTACTTTCCTTGCGTGGTATGATCAGTGGTATTTCTATGGCGGCACTGAACGGCAAACTAACGAAAAAGCTGGTTGAGAACCTAGGCACCGGGCGTCACGGCGACGGCTCAGGGCTTTATCTTGTTGTCGATCCCTCAGGCGCACGGCGCTGGATTGTGCGCGTTACCGTCAAAGGTCAGACGAACCGCAAGGGCGCACCACTACGCACTGACTTCGGTTTAGGGGGCGCTGACATTGTCACGATAAACCAAGCGCGTGAGAGAGCGCTAGAGTATCGCCGGATTGCCAAGCAAGGACTAAACCCCCGATTTGCCGCCACTCAGGACATACCGACGTTTGAAGAGATAGCGCAACAGGTTCACATTGAACGCATGCCAACCTGGAAGAAGCAAAAACACGGCCAGCAATGGATCAACACCTTGCGCGATTACGCCTTTCCCAAAATGGGGCGCATGCCAATTGATAGCATCGGCCAGCCTGAGGTTCTGATGTGCCTCTCCCCCATCTGGACAGCCAAACACGAAACCGCGAAGCGACTGGCGCAACGCATCAAGATCGTTTTGGACGTGGCCAGAGGTTGATTTCGAAGCGCGGCTTTGGACCGTGCCAGCGGAGCGGATGAAGGGCGGTAAAGAACACCGCGTTCCTTTGACCAATGAAATGTTGGCGATACTGGAGCCGTTCAAGGCACTTGCGTCCGTCTATGTGTTCGAGGGGCAGAAACGCCACAAGCCGCTCTCCAATATGTCGATGCTGATGCTGTTGCGCCGCATGGGGCGCGATGGCTTCACCGTGCACAGCTTTCGCAGTTCGTTCAGGGATTGGGCAGCAGAGGCCGCTAACCTGCGAATTCGTGCACGTCATCGCCGGCAACGACGGGACGAAGTGGTCGTTCATTTTTGAATTCGAATGTCTGTTCTGGGCCCTTTGCTTAGAGGCTACGGTCATTGTTAAAATATGGAGGACACGTTACATCGACATCAGCCAAAGCAAACGGCTATGAGATTTTCTAACGAGCGGATGTTTCAGATATGCATTATTTTTCTGTTTGTTTGTCGGGTGAAAAGATAGACGCAGAGACGCTTAATCTAACATTGAAGAAGCTTGCCTTGACCGCTTGCCATCTGAAAGGTGAGCCAATTGTCCGACGGCCAGCCCATATCTATCCTGAATGTTTGTTGGGGTTTGAGGCAAAAGGGTTCGAATTATTAGAGTTGCTTCAATACCTGCTGAAACTGGAAGATGAGTTGAGAAAACAAGGCGTGCAGAGTGTCGAGGTCCATGCGCTGATGGAAAAAGGTAGCCAGATCAACGGCGAACTAAGCATCAAGGAAATCGCGATTTTATCAAAGCTCAATGCCAATTTCACGTGGTCGGTTTTATAGCAAGCAGTCGTTTGAAACTAGTTTGGCGTTAAACTTCAGATCAGTCGTTGATGCAAAATGCAGCATCGGTCAAATTAGGCTCGGAGCCGACCTTGACGCCTTCGATCTGATGCCGTTGATGCCAAATGGCCGCAAGGAGCCCAATGTGTGAATTCGTCAGCGTGCCGCCAATGTCCAGTATGCGAAACTAGTCAAATTGCTTAGCAGAGCTCTATCCAAGATGCGCCATCTTCCGAAGACCGCTGGCAAGCTTCCACAAAGCGCACGCCATCCAAACCGTCTTCAGCACCCAATGTGATGCTGGTTCTATCGTCCGAAATAATGACCTCTGCCGCCTCTCGATAGAGCGTTGCGAAGGCTTCCAGATAGCCCTCGGGGTGGCCCGCCGGAATGCGTGTAACGGCGATGGCAGCAGGATTTGCGGCTCCGCCGCCCCGAGTGATCTTTTGGGGGGCTTTCCCAAGTTCGGTAAACCACACAACGTTCGGGTTTTCCTGGGCCCAGCGAAGCGAACCTTTAGTGCCGTAGACAGCCAAAGTCAGGTTGTTCTCATTGCCGATTGCGACTTGGCTGGCCCAGATATGGCCGCGCGCGCCGCCGTCAAATTGCAGCGAGATGCGCGCGTCGTCATCGACCACGCGCCCTGCCACATGAGAGGTCAGCGTCGCACTCAGGGACGTGGTGCGCAGGCCGGTGACAAAACAGGCTAAATTATGGGCGTGGGTGCCGATGTCGCCAATGGCCCCGCCACCGGATTGGGCCGCATCCATGCGCCATTTGGCCTGCTTGTTATCTTCAGCCGGAGCCCCGCTGAGCCAGTCTTGCAAATAGTTCGCCTCAACGATCCGGATCTCGCCAAGTGCGCTTTCGGCCACCATCTGGCGTGCCTGCCGGATCATCGGGTAGCCGGTGTAATTGTGGGTGAGAAAGAAGTGCCCCTTGGAGGCTTGCGATGCGGCCGAGAGGCTTTCGGCTTGCGCCAGAGTCGCGGTCATCGGCTTGTCACAGATAACAGAGATGTCGCGTGCCAAGAACGCCTCGGCGATAGGACCATGAAGGTGGTTTGGGGTGACGATAGACACGGCATCGATCCCGTCGGACCGCGCGGCCTCGGCTTTCGCCATCTCGTTAAAGTCCGCGTAGGAGCGGTCAGCATCAATGCCGAGCTCGGCAGCGGAAGCGTGGGCGCGTGCGGGGTCCGATGAAAGGGCGCCCGCGACCAGATCAAAACAGCCGTCCAAACGCGCGGCCATACGGTGTACGCCGCCGATGAACGCCCCTTGGCCGCCACCAACCATGCCGAGTTTCAGACGCGCCATTCTAGAACCCCATCATTTTGCGCAGGGCGGCTGTATCGGACTTACCGCCTGCGAAGTCGTCAAAGGCGCGTTTGGTCCGGCGGATCAGGTGATCTGCAATGAACGGTGCGCCTTCGGCGGCCCCTTGTTCTGGATGCTTCAGGCAGCATTCCCATTCCAGCACGGCCCAGCCGTCAAACCCGTATTGGGTAAGCTTGGAAAAGATGCCCTTAAAGTCGACCTGACCATCGCCAAGTGAACGGAAACGCCCCACGCGATCGGTCCAGTCGGCATAGCCGGAATAGACGCCTTGGCGACCTGTTGGATTGAACTCGGCGTCCTTGACGTGAAAGGCGCTGATGCGGTCATGGTAGATGTCGATGAACGCCAGATAATCCATTTGCTGTAATAAGAAGTGCGAAGGGTCATAGGTGATCTTGCAGCGCGGGTGATTGTCGAGGGCGTCCAAAAAGCGCTCAAAAGTCGCCCCGTCAAACACGTCTTCACCGGGGTGGATTTCAAATCCGAAATCGACATCAGCTTCGTCGTAGATATCCAAGATAGGTTTCCAGCGCCGCGCCAGTTCTCCAAAGGCTTCGTTGATCAGGCCAGCGGGGCGTTGCGGCCATGGATAAAGATATGGAAACGCAAGCGATCCGGTAAAGCCGACGGCACCCTTCAACTCGAGGTTCTGCGAGGCTTTCGCGACCTTAGTGACCTGATCCACAGCCCAAGCTTGCCGGGCGGCGAGTTTTCCATGCAGATGCTCTGGCGCGAAAGCATCAAAGGCTGTGTCATAGGCCGGATGCACCGCCACAAGCTGGCTTTGCAGATGGCATGACAATTCAGTTATGGTCACGCCATTTTCGGCACAAATTCCAGCAATTTCATCGCAATACGCCTTGCTGGACGCGGCCTTGTCCAAATCAAAAACCCGCGCATCCCACGTTGGGATTTGCACGCCCTTATATCCCAAACTTGCGGCCCATTCAACAATTGCAGGCAGTGAATTAAACGGCGCCTCATCACCCAAAAATTGGGCGAGAAACAGCGCGGGGCCTTTGATGGAACTGGTCATGTTACTCTCCGTCTTTTTCGATCACGCCAACAAAGCGCGGGCCGCGTCGGGGCCAAGCACGTCGGGCCTGCTACAAGTGGTTGTCATTGTCAGGACCATGCCTGTTTCGCCAGCTTCCAAAATCGCCGTCATGACCTCGACCACATGGGTCGCGAAGTCTTCGTTGCAGCGATGCGGGCGGCCTTCGGCTATTGCCAAGGCCATGTCCGCCAAGCCCGCACCACGGTAGTTGGCTTGGGTTTCTTCGAAATTGGGGGTGTTGAACGGATGATCCCATGATTTCTCGACAGGATCACCGCTGCGTTCGGTCACGGTCAGGATGCCACCAAAGAAGTTTGGGTCCGGCAAGTTCATCGTGCCTTCGGTGCCGTAAAGCTCCATGATCGGATGGTTGCTGGCCCACACATCCCAGCTGGCCAGCAGGGTAATGATCGCGCCGCTTTCAAAGGACAGAACGGAATGGATCGTGGTCGGGGTCTCAACTGGCACGGTTTCACCGTCGCGTGGGCCATTTTGGATGGTGCGCGTTTCGCTGGCCATGCCTGTGAAGCTCGTCACTTTTTTCACAGGGCCAAGCAGGTGCACCAGATTGCAGATATAATAGGGACCCAGATCAAGGATCGGTCCGCCGCCCTTTTGAAAGAAGAAGTCAGGGTTCGGATGCCAATCTTCCATACCGCTGGACATGACCACAGCCGCGCCAGAGGTGACTTTGCCGATTTCCTTTGTATCAATAAGATTGCGGGCCAACTGATGGCTGCCGCCCATGAACGTGTCAGGTGCCGATCCGATCCGCACATTGTTCGCTTTGGCGATGTCGCCCAACTCTTGTGCTTCCGCAAGGCTGAGAACAAAGGGTTTTTCGGAATAGACGTGCTTGCCCGCCTGCAAAATAGAGCGAGACACAGAAACGTGGGCCGCAGGGATCGTGAGGTTGATGACCAGATCAACGTCCGTCGCAGCCAGCAGATACTCAACCGTCTCGGCCCGAACATCGAACTTGGCAGCCTGCGCGCGCGCATTGTCCATGTTGATATCGGCGACCGCAACGATCTCATAGCCTTTGAACATTGAGGCTAAGCTCAGGTAAGCCGTTGAGATATTGCCGCATCCGATGATGCCAACGCCAAGGTTCTTAGTCATGGCCGTCCTCCCACAAAGTCTTGAAAGCGGCCGCGGAGCGGGTGGCGTAGCCGATCGGATCGCTCGGTTTGTCGTGCTCCAAGGCATAAACTAGATCACTCGATGCACTGCGGCAGGCCTGCAAAAGCGACGCCCAATCCATTGTGCCTGCACCTAGATCGGACCAACCGTCCTGATCTAGATTGGTCCCGCTGGGTGCAATGTCTTTGACGTGAATAGCCGACAGGCGGTTGCCATAACGCTGGATGTATTCGATCGGGTCACGTCCGCCGCGCACGATCCATGCCAGATCGGCCTCCCACGCAATATCGGGTGCCGTGTCGAGCAAGATGTCCATCGGCGTGCTGCCGTCATCCAACGCCACAAATTCAAAGTCGTGGTTGTGCCAGCCGAACGTGATGCCGCGTGCAGCGTATTTCTTGCCCGCATCGTTCAGGCGCTTGCCCAGTGCGGCCCAGCCTTCGGCGGTGTCGGGGCGGTCTTTTTCTTCAAGGTAAGGCGCGAAGACACGGGTTATCCCAAGGCCCTCTGCAATGCCCATTGTGGCCTCGAAATCAGACGCGATATCGTCTAGCCCCATATGGCCTGACGGCATGGAAATCCCGTTGGCATCCATCGCCGCGCGGTAGGCCGACGGGTCGCCGTAAACACCGCCGTAGCCTTCGACAGTGGTGATCCCAAGGGCGGGCAATTGCGCCAAGAGTGCGATTTGATCAGCGCAGTCGCGCATCGAATAAAGTTGCAGTGCTGGTGTCATGTGTCTGGTTCCAAAATTAGAGACGGATTTCAGTTTTCTCGTCGAATAGGTGCAGCCGCGCCGCATCGAACCCGATTGTCAGGGTATCGCCAGATTTCAGGCCAGATTGCCCTTCGGTGCGCACGCGCACGGACTGGCCCGCGAAGTTTACCCAAACCAAGGTGTCAGAACCCATCGGTTCCACGATATCGATCTCGGCAGTGCCGGTGTAAGTCGCGCCTGCGGCGGCATCGCCTGTCAGGATGTGTTCTGGGCGAATGCCGAGCCACGCAGCAGTGTCACCACGGGTTTGCGTTGCGAATTCATAACCTGTTGCGTCGATCGCGAAGCCGTCACAGGTGAATGTCGTGGCGCTCAATTGGCCCGTAAACAGGTTCATCGCAGGAGAGCCTATAAAGTCCGCTACGTATTTGTTGCACGGCTTTGCGTAGATCATTTCAGGCGTGTCCAACTGTTCGATCATCCCGCCTTTCATGATTGAAATGCGGTCGGCCAGCGTCATCGCCTCGACCTGATCGTGGGTCACGTAGATCATGGTGTTCTTCAACTGCTGGTGAAGGCGTTTCAGCTCGACCCGCAGATCAGTGCGCAGCTTGGCATCGAGGTTGGACAGAGGTTCATCGAACAAGAACACGTCCACGTCACGCACAAGGGCGCGCCCAATGGCGACACGTTGGCGTTGCCCGCCTGACAGCGCGCCGGGCTTGCGATCCAGCAGCGGTTCGATCTGCAAGACTTCTGCCACTTGCGCGACCAGCTTGGCGATTTCGGCTTTTGGTACCTTGGCGTTTTTCAGGCCAAACGAAAGGTTCCCGCGCACCGTCATTTGCGGATAAAGCGCGTAGGATTGGAACACCATGCCGATGCCGCGATCGGATGGTTCGGCCCATGTGACGTTTTCACCTTTAATGAAGATTTTCCCGTCAGAGACATCCAGCAGCCCTGCAATGCAGTTCAGCAGTGTCGATTTCCCGCAGCCGGATGACCCCAACAGCACGAGGAATTCGCCTTCTGCGATGTCGAGGTTGAGTTGCTTGAGGACCTTTACGGCCCCGAAGTTCAGGTCTAAATCTTTGATTTCTACAGAGTTTGCCATGTGTATATCAGCCTTTGACTGCGCCGGCGGCAATGCCGCGGACAAAGAGTTTGCCAGAGGCAAAATAAATAACGAGAGGGACCAGACCGGTCAGTAGTGTCGCCGCCATATTGACGTTGTATTCTTTAACGCCCTGCACCGAGTTCACGATATTATTGAGCTGCACAGTCATCGGATATGTAGCGGGTTTGGTGTAGATCACCCCGAACAGGAAGTCGTTCCAGATGCCTGTGACTTGCAGAATGATCGCGACCACAAAGATCGGCAGAGCCATCGGTATCATGATCTGGAAATAGATCTGCCAGAACCCTGCCCCGTCCACACGCGCAGCTTTGAATAGCTCTTCGGGAATGGAGGTAAAGTAATTGCGAAACAGCAGCGTCAGGATAGGCATACCGAAGACCGTGTGCACAAGCACCAGCCCCCAGATTGACCCCATCAGCCCGATTTCGCGCAGCATAATCACGATGGGGTAAAGCATGGTCTGATAGGGAATAAAGGCGCCGATGATCAGGATCGTAAAGAAGGTTTCGGAGCCTTTGAATTTCCAATTGCTCAGCGCGTAGCCGTTGACGGATGCAATCGCGATGGACAGCAGGACCGACGGAACCAGAATACGCACCGAATTGCCAAAGCCACGCGATAGACCGTCGCAATTGATGCCAGTACAGGCCTCTGACCATGCTTTGACCCAGGGTTCGAACGTGATTTCCATTGGCGGGCCGAACACGTTGCCCATACGGATTTCCGGCATCCCCTTGAGGGAGGTGACGATCATCACATAAAGTGGCAACAGGTAATACATGGAGACCATGATCAGCGTTCCGTACAGGAAGATGTTGGAACGCGAGAAGGCTCTTTTGGGTTTTGGCCCACGCGGATCGACAGAGGTGTTTGTTGTCATGTCAGCCACGTTTCCGGCCTCCGAATTCGAGGTACGCCCAAGGGATCAGGATAATCACAACAGAGCAGAGCATCATGGTTGACGCGGCAAATCCTTGCCCAAGGTTTTGGGCGCGGAACATCAGTTCAATCACGTATTTCGCGGGCACTTCTGAGCTAAGCCCCGGTCCGCCGCCCGTTTGGGCAACGACCAGATCATAAAGCTTGATGATGCCCGCCGCGATCAGCACCAGTGCTGTCACAAACACGGGCCGCATCATTGGGATAATCACCATGACATAGGTTTTGACTGTACCGATCCCGTCGACCCTGGTGGCTTTCCAGATGTCTTCATCAATGCCGCGCAGACCTGCCAGCATGATGCACATGATCAACCCCGACCCCTGCCAAATGCCCGCAATCAGCAGACCAAACATCACAATGTCAGGGTTGTTCAGCGGATCGAAGTTAAACGTCGTCCAACCCCAATCGCGCACAACACTTTGCATCCCAAAATCGGGATTCAAAATCCACTGCCATGCAAGGCCGGTCACAACGAATGACAGGGCAAAAGGATATAGGAAAATGGACCGAAAAACACCTTCGAACCGGATCTTTCGATCAAGGCACGCCGCGAGAGTGAAACCGATAACCAAGGTCAGGATCAACGAGCAGATGCCATAAATGCCAAGATTCTTGATCGAAATCATCCAACGATCAGACGACCAGAGCCGTTCGTATTGATCAAAGCCGACCCAGTTGGTCTTGGGCAACATGCGCGAACCGGTGAAAGAATATGTGACAGTCCATGCGGTCCCGCCCACAAAGACGACAAGGGCCGTCAGGATCATCGGCAACGACGCAAGCTTTGCCATCCAGTTCTTGAGCAGCTTGCGCGGGCGCTTGTTTTTATGTGCAGGGGGGTCCGAGGCCACGGTCATCGTGTCGGCTCCATTTAGATTGTCAAAAGGGGTATTGGATTATTAATGGCTCGGCGAACACGCCGCCAAGCCACTTATCGCAGTGAGGAAATTAGTCTGCATTTTCGATGATGTCAGCGTAGGTTGCTTGAGCGTCTGCTGCGGACATGTCGCCGGACCAGAACTGTGCCTGCAGATCTTCGATCTGGAGGGTTGTGTCCTGAGAGAACGAGATGTCTCCCGATGGCAAAACGCCACCGTTTGCAAGGATTTCAAGGCCCTTTTGCATGCAACCGTTTGCTGTGGACATATCGATGTCACCGCGCACTGGCAGCGAACCCTTGGCAAGGTTGAAGGACACCTGAACTTCAGGTGAGATCAGCAATGCAGCAAGCTCCAGTTGCGCAGCTGTGATTTCAGGATCGTCGTTCACTGGGAAGTAGAATGCATCACCACCCGTGTCGATCACAGGGTTCAGACCAAGACCTGGCAGGCAGGAGTAATCAGTCCCCTCAACTTGTTCAGCAACAGAGAATTCACCCTGCGCCCAGTCACCCATGATTTGTGCACCAGCTTCGCCCGTGATGACCATGTTTGTGGCCATGTTCCAGTCCTGTACGTTGGATCCTCTTGCCAGCTCGCGTGCGGCGACAACAGCTTCAAAAGCGGCAGTGTATTCTGGGCCGCGTGCCGCATCAGCGTTCTTGTCGATGTTAACCGCGTCCCAAGCGTCCTGACCGGCAACCGCAAGTGTGATCGCGCCGAATGCGATGTTTTGCTGCCAGCCTTGCTGACCCATCGCCAATGGCAATGTTCCAGCGGTTTGGAGATCGGCAGCAGACGCTACGAATTCGTTCCAATCCGTTGGCACTTCGAGCCCAGCGTTTTCATAAGCGGCGTGAGACAACCAGATCCACTGTGCGGAATGGATGTTAACCGGAACACAGTAAATTTTACCGTCCAGCGTACAGGCCTCCAGCAAGGAAGATGGGTTCACGATGTCAGCCCAGCCGCCAGCTTCGGCAACCTCTGTTAGATCAAGAAGCAAGCCAGCTTCGATCAACTCTTCCGCTTGACGGCCGTGGTTCAACTGTGTCGCAGCCATCGGATCACCGCCGATGATGCGCGAAATAATGATGGGGCGCGCTGTGCCGCCGGAACCGGCGATTGCGCCATCGACCCACGTGTTGCCTGTGGCGTTCCAAGCGTCGGCAAATTTGCCCACGGCGGCGGCTTCGCCACCAGAAGTCCACCAATGGGTGACTTCCAGCTCAACGCCTTGGGCTGTTGCCACGGTTGCAGATGCAGCAGTGAGTGCGGTCCCCACCAATAGAGACTTCAAGATATTTGACATTTTTTTCCTCCCAGAAACGCGGCTTTGCGCAAGGTAATTTGAAATTGCATGGTGCTCTCCTGACCTTGCAATCGATTACATAGTGATCTGGCATTGATGTTTGTGTCAACAAAATATGTAATCGATTGCAAATCGGAGCTAAACGCAGGGCAATCAAGTGGTAAAAACCTCGACACTTCAGGACGTTGCACGGGTTGCAAAAGTCTCGACTGCGACGGTCTCGCGGACGCTATCAAACCCTGACGTCGTATCCGAATCAACAAGGCGACGGGTGTCAGAGGCCGTCAAAGTGACTGGCTATCGGATAAATCGCGCCGCGCGAAACCTGCGCACCCAGCGCTCACATTCGGTCCTGGTTTTGCTTCCCGATCTGGCCAATCCGTTCTTCTCGACGATCCTCGAAGGCATCTCTCGTATCTTGTCACGACAAGGATATTCGATGCTTATTGCCAGCACCAAACAGGTGCTCGACAGCGGGGATCGGCTGACCGATTATCTGGATGATGCCCGCGCCGACGGAATGATCATTCTCGATGGCGGGCTTGATCCAGACGTTGTTGAAATGCTCGAAAACGCACCGCAATCCAAACGCGTTCTCTTTGCCTGCGAGTGGATCGACGGTGCGAATTTTCCATCAGTTCGGTGTCAAAACCGCCAGGGTACGCGCACCGCGGTGGACCATTTGTATGACCTCGGCCACCGCAAGATCGCCCATGTGACCGGTCCTGAGGGCAATGTTTTAATGCACACCCGCAAGGACGCCTTTGTTACCGAATTGGGAAAACTAAATCTTGAGCTGAAGCCGGAGTGGATCATTGCTGGTGATTTCTCGCTCGCGGCGGGGTGTCAGGCTGCGCAGGCGTGGATCACTTTAGACGATCGCCCCACAGCGGTTTTCTGTGCGTCCGATCAACTAGCGATGGGCTTTATCGCAGAACTATCGCGCTATAGTTTCAAAGTGCCTAACGATGTGTCGGTTATGGGGTTTGATGACATCGATTTGGCGGAACAGTTCATTCCGCCGCTGACGTCGATCAGGCAGGATCGCCTGATGATCGGCGAAACCGCAGCGAAAATGCTCATGGAGCGGATCTTAGCCCCCAATGAAGAGCATTCGGTGCACGCCGCAGTCTTGCCGGTATCGCTCGTTGTTCGAGAAAGCACGGCATCACTAAACTGACCGAGAAAGCCTTTGGATTCAGAGAAGGTGCTAACATCTCACCCGTAACAGTTCGTTGATGTCGACGACAGAAAGCGGCCATTGTCTTCGCAAGAACCGAGACCAGCTACGTCCGCAACCAAGTCATCTGGCCCCCGATTTTGCTGCATCATGCATGAACGGCTGGTTTGGTGAAATTGCTGATCCGCGTTCGCACCCGCAGCAAACACCAGTTATGCAGCCAGCGCCGCAAAACGCCACGGCATCAGCTCGTCAATGCGGTTGATCTTGTGATCCGCGATACGTTCCAACACCCAAGTCAGCCATGCCTGGGGATCTACATTGTTCAGCTTGGCAGTCTCGATCAGGGTGTATGCAATGGCTGCCGATTTGCCGCCACGCAGCGATCCCATAAACAGGTAGTTCTTTCTGCCCGGTACAATAGGGCACATCGCGCGTTCGGCTGCCCAGTGATTGGGACCCTTGGGCATCGTAAGTAGCAACTATTCTGCTATGACATAGACTTATTCTAACAGTCTCCTGTGGTACAATATGGGGTATTTTTCTGCATATCCATGTTTGTTAAAGCAATAACAATACTTTACGTGATAATCGCGGCGGACTATCTCTCCGCCAATGTCCCTCGCGACCTTTCCCCCAAAATCCATCCCTACGATCCAAAACCGACATAATGCGCCGTGAAACCGGTCTAGACAGGTCTGTTCAGCCCAAGGCAAAGTTCTGGACAATACTGTATAGGCTTGCGAGCGAAGGATCTGAATATGAAGTCGCATTATCAGGCTGTGATCATCGGCGGTGGTGTTGTTGGCACCTCTGTTCTTTATCACCTAGCAAAATTTGGCTGGAAAGACGTGTGTTTGATCGAACGCTCGGTGCTGACGGCGGGGTCAAGCTGGCATGCGGCGGGTGGTATTCACGCGCTGAACGCTGACCCCAACATCGCCAGCCTACAGGCCTATACCATCGATCTGCTGCCCGAGATCGAAAAGGAATCGGGCCAGAACATCGGCCTGCATATGACCGGGGGCATCACGCTGGCGGGCACTCCTGACCGATGGGAATGGCTGCAATCGGCCTATCGCACCTTTCAGTCCATCGGCATTGATGACTGTCGCCTGATTGGGCCTGAAGAGGCCAAAGAGCTGTGTCCGATCATGTCCACCGATGGGATCATCGGGGGTATGTGGGCCGACCGCGAAGGATACATCGATACAACAGGGACCGTGCATGCCTATGCCGGGGCTGCCAAGAAACATGGCGCCGAAGTGATCGAGCATAACCGAGTTCTGGAGTTGAGCCAGACCGCCGATGGTTGGGAGGTTGTGACTGAAAAAGGCACGATCCATGCTGAACATGTGGTCAATGCCGCGGGCCTTTGGGCCAAGCAGGTGGGCCGTATGGCGGGGGTTGAACTGCCGGTGTCACCGCTTAACCACCACTACCTGATCTCGGACACGATCCCTGAATTGGAAGCGCTGGATTTCGAAGTGCCGATGACCGTGGACCTCGAAGGGTTCACCTATATGCGCCAAGACCAGAAAGGTATCCTGCTGGGTATCTACGAGATCGACCACCAGCATTGGAACATGGATGGCGCGCCATGGGACTATGGATTTGAGTTGCAGCAGGAAGACCCGGACCGGATCGAAAAGGAGCTGATCCTGGGATTCGAACGCTATCCCGCGCTGCAAGAAGTTGGTGTGAAGACCTGGGTGAACGGTGCTTTCACCTTCTCGCCTGATGGCAATCCTTTGGTCGGTCCTGTGCGCGGCAAACCCGGCTATTGGTGCGCCTGCGCTGTCATGGCGGGCTTCTTGCAGGGCGGCGGTGTGGGTAAATCACTGGCCGAATGGATGATCCATGGTGAGCCTGAGGCGGATGTGTTCGGCATGGATGTCGCCCGCTATGGCGATTACGCCGAGAATAAGCAGTTCATCAAAGAAACCACCGGCCAGTTCTACACCCGCCGGTTCGTGATGACCTACCCCAACGAACAACTGCCTGCAGGTCGCCCGATGAAAATGGCTCCGGCTTATTCTGATATGACGGCGGCTGGCTGTCAGTGGGGGGCAAGCTGGGGGTTGGAAGTGCCGCTGTACTTCGCACCAACGCCTGATTTTGAAGAGAAACCCTCGCTCAAACGCTCGAACGCGCATGAAATCGTCGCAACAGAATGCAAGAACGTGCGTGAAAACGTAGGCCTTCTGGATATCTCTGGTTTCTCACGGTTTGAGGTGTCCGGTGCCGGGGCCAAGGCGTGGCTGGATCACATCATGGCCTGCAAGATGCCAAAGCCCGGGCGCGCCAAACTGGCGCCGATGCTGTCGCCAGAAGGACGCATGAAGGGCGATCTAACCGTGTTCAACTGGGGCGATGGCACCTATTGGATCATGGGATCGTACTATCTGCGCGATTGGCACATGCGCTGGTTCCACGACTATATGTGCGATGAGGTTGAGGTGAATGACGTCTCTGACGCGATGGTTGGCTTCTCGCTTGCTGGGCCGAACAGCCGGAAGGTGCTGGAAAAGCTGACAGACGGGAACATTGGTGCCCTGCCCTTCATGGGCTGTGGTGACTTTGATATCGGTCTGCATAAGGTCAAGATCGGGCGTTTGTCGGTGGCCGGTGAATTGGGGTATGAAATCCACTGCCCGGCGGTCCATCACATCGCCCTGCGCAATCTGCTGCTTGAGGCCGGAGCGGATCTTGGCATCGGCGAATACGGGTTTAACGCGCTGCTTTCGTTGCGTCTGGAAAAGAGCTTTGGCATCTGGAACGCGGAATTCACGCAAGCCTATAGCGCCGCACAAACCGGCATGGATCGGTGGATTGCATGGGACAAGGGTGATTTCGTGGGCAAAGAGGCTGCCATGACAGAACGTGATGGCAATGGCCCCGCCCAGCAATTGGTCACACTGCACGTACATGCCGAAGATGCAGACGCGAGCGGATACGAACCGATCTGGAAAGACGGCAAACGCGTTGGTTTCGTAACATCCGGTGGCTACGGGCACACGACGGAGATGTCGCTGGCCATGGCGATGGTCGATAGCGATTTGGCGGCCGAAGGAACCGAACTCAAGGTCCATATTGTGGGTGTTGAACGCAAAGCGACCGTCATCGCCCCCTCACCCTATGACCCACAGGGTCAGGCGATGCGCGGATGAGCGCGACCAAGCAACCCAAACGCAAAGGGCGGCGTGGACGCGGCAACGCGCCTGCGGCCCATCGCGCGGTGAACTATCGGCAGTTGCGCAATCCGTTTCCGCCGATGGACGTGTTTTCCGCTGATGAAATCGCGAATATGCATGAAACGGCGCTGCGCACGCTGGAAGAACTGGGGATGAAGGTCTTGCTGCCCGAAGCGCGCACGGTCTTTGCCAAGGCGGGCGCGCGGGTCGATGATGACATGGTCTATATCGGGCGCGATCTGGTCGCGGCGGCCATCGCATCGGCACCAAAATCCTTCACTTGCAAGGCGGGTGCCACCCACCGCGATTTCCAGATGGAACTGGGCGCGCTGACCTTTCAACCCGGTGCTGGTGCGCCCAATTGTACTGACCTCAAACGCGGGCGGCGTGCTGGCACGGGCCGTGATTTTCGCGAGTTGATCCAACTGACACATCATTTCGATGTGTTCCAGATGGTCTCGCCCTTGGTGGAACCACAGGATATCGCAACCAATCTGCGCCACTACTTCACGGTTGAGGCGCAGCTGACACTCACCGACAAATTCCCATTCTTCTTTTCGCGCGGCACGCCACAGGTCATAGACAGTTTTGAAATGCTCAAAGATTTCCGTGGCTTGTCGGACGAAGCTTTCGCAGCTGATGCGCATTGTTACACGATCATCAACACCAACAGCCCGCGCACGCTGGACATTCCCATGGCGCAAGGCCTGATTGATTTTGCCAAAGCCCGGCAACTTTCCATTGTTACGCCGTTCACCCTTATGGGTGCCATGGCCCCGATCACGGTGGCAGGCGCGATCACGCTAAGCCATACCGAAGTGCTCGCCGCTCTTACCCTGACCCAATTGGTCAATCCAGGTGCGCCCGTCTGCTATGGGACCTTCACGTCAAACGTTGACATGAAATCAGGCGCACCCGCCTTTGGCACGCCCGAACATTTCCAAGCCTCATTGGCTGCCGGGCAAATGGCCCGGCTGCTTGGGCTGCCATGGCGCAGCGCGGCTGGATCGGCGTCCAATGCCAACGATGTGCAGGCGGCCAATGAAAACCAATTCGGGCTGTGGGGCTGCCTGATGGCTGGGGCGTCGGTGATTATCCACTCCGCCGGTTGGCTCGAAGGTGGGCTGTCAGTGTCTTACGAAAAACTGATCTGCGATGCCGAAGTGCTGAACATGGTCGCAGAACTTTGCGCCGGGCGCGGTGCGGGCACGGATGAGATCGGATTTGACGCCATGGCAGAGGTCGCCCCAAGCGGGCATTTCTTTGCAACAACCCAGACGATGGCCCGCTACAACACCGAATTTTATGAACCTATCGTGCATGACTATGCCAATTTCGGGACATGGACGGAACGCGGCAGCGTCGATGCCTCCACCCGCGCCACCGCCGTCTGGGAAAAGATACTGAAAGAAGACAAGCGACCGGACGTGAACCCCGATAAGGTTGCAGCACTCCAACACTATATTGCGAAACGCAGCGCCGCAGGCGGCGCACCACCAGAAAGCTAGGATGAACCGCGACACCCCCCTTCTTGACCGGAACAATCCTGACAAGGAGCCCCTTGGCGGGCACACGAAAGTCACGCGCGATGACTGGTTGAATATTGCACGGGATATCCTTGTCAATGACGGGGTCGCAGAGGTGAAAGTTCTCAAACTGGCCGAACTCTTGGGTGTCTCTCGCTCCAGCTTTTATTGGTACTTCACGAACCGCAAGGACCTGCTGAACGCATTGCTGGATGAATGGAGCAATCGGAACACGGCCCGCCTTGTTGCGCATTGCCAAAGAGACACGAAAAACATCTCTGCTGCGCTGTGCAACTTCTTCCAATGCTTCGTGAACCCGGCAATCTTTGATACGCGGCTTGATTTTGCGGTGCGCGAATGGGCGCGCCGCGATCCGGGATTGCGCGCGCGGATTGATGATGCGGATGACACGCGGATTGCCGCAGCGGTCGCGATGTATGCGCGGCATGGCTATGGGGCTGTGGATGCCGATGCCCGCGGGCGCATTCTTTACTTCATGCAGCTGGGCTATCATGCGCTGAAAAAGTCCGAGCCGATGGAAGAACGCATGTCGCGGATGGTGCCCTATATGCGCGGCTTTCTGGGGCAAGAGCCCGATCCGGGCGCAATCGCGGATTTCTTTGCCTATATTACGGACAACGATCTGCGCTAGAGCTTGTAGACGGGCAGCAGGATGGGCTTGCCGCATTTCGTTTCACCAATCGGGAAAAACGGCAAAAAATGGAACAACATCGCACTATAACTATCTGTTTTTGAGTCATTTTTTATCTCGCAAGTACCAACTCAGCCTTCAACCCACCAAGCCGGTCACTTTCGCCCAACCGCAAAACACCGCCATGGGTGCGCGCAATATCGGCCACAATCGATAGCCCCAAACCAACACCGCTGCCCTGATCCTGATTGCGTGCGGGGTCAAGACGGACAAAGGGGCTGAGCGCTTCGTCATAGCGATCGGGCGGGATGCCCGGCCCGTCATCCTCGACCCAGAACCGGACTGCGCGATCTGTGACGCTCACCCCAATCTCGGCCTTGGTCCCATAGCGCAGGGCGTTGCCAATCAGGTTATCCAACGCGCGGCGAATGGCCATAGGCCGCAGGTTGACCGGATCAGGCGGGCCTTGCATGTCGCCAAGGGCTACATTCTGTTCCATCCGCCTTGCGTCTTCATAGATTGCTTGCAGCAGATCGGCGGGCACGGTTTCTTCGAGGCTGTCACCGGCGTCACTGCGGGCGAAATCAAGGAAGGCATTTAGCAGGTGTTCCATGTCATCGACATCGCGCTGCAACGGTGCAGCATCTGCGTCATCCAGCATCGACAAACCCAGACGCATTCGCGTCAACGGCGTGCGCAGATCGTGACTGACGCCCGATAGCATCATGGTCCGGCTTTGTGACTGACGCTCGATCCGGTTACGCATATCGAGAAAGGCCATGCCAGCCGCCCTGACCTCTACCGCGCCGGTCGGCGTAAACGGCGTGATGCGCCCCTTGCCGTAATCAGCAGCCGCCCGCGCCATACGCTTGATCGGGCGCAACTGGTTGCGCAGGAAAATATAGGCAATCGCCGTCATGAACGCCCCAAGGATCACCATAATCACCAATAGTTGGTGTGGGTTCGACGCCGATACACGCTTGCGGCTGATATCCATCTTGAGCGGGCCATGCCGCGTCTCGACCCAGACAACCACCCGGCGATGATCCGCGAGTGACACTGCCGCGATTCCCGTCAGACCTTCGCGTAGAATGGCGATCACTGTATCACCGGTCAGGTCCTGAAATGGCACGATATCCGCTGGTACAGCTTCATTTGAGGGCAGTTGTGTGTCGATCTCTAATGGCCCACCCAGCTTTGCAATGGCCGTTTGGGCCTCTTGCAGGGTCCGGGCCTCGTTTGCTGTTGCCACCAAAAACCGCAGTTCGATGTTCACAGCACTTGTCATCAGCCGCGTGACCCCGTCAAAGTGGCGTTGAATGAACACCACAGAGACCAGCAATTGCAGCAACAACACCGGCAGGATCAGGATCAGCGCGGCACGCGCGTAAATCCCGCGCGGCATGTAGTTTTTGAGCCATCGAAAGAACATGCCCCCACGCTATCTGCGACCGGACCAAAGGCAAAGCACAGATCATGAGCAATACGAATGAATTTGCCCCAGTGCCCGGAGAACCTCTGAGCCTTGCCGATGATCTGGTCTTGGTTTTGGCCCCTAATCCATCGCCGATGACCTATCTGGGCACCAACAGCTATCTGGTTGGGCGCGACACGCTGGCGGTAATTGACCCCGGCCCCGCGGACGACATGCACCTTGCAGCATTGTTGAAGGCCATCAATGGGCGGCCCGTCGAACATATCCTGCTGACCCACAGCCATCTGGATCATTCGCCGCTGGCCCGCCCACTGGCCCGCGCCACAGGCGCGCCGGTTCTTGCTTTTGGTGACAGCAGCGCCGGGCGCAGTGCCGCGATGATGCAACTGGCGCAAGATGGATTGGTCGGTGGTGGTGAAGGGATCGACCCGGATTTCCAACCGGATCAGATAGTTACGGACGGTGCCGTTATCGCAGGAAATTGGGGTACGGTGACAGCGCATCACACCCCCGGCCACATCGGCAATCACCTATGTTTTGCATGGGGTGACGCGATGTTTACAGGGGATCACGTCATGGGGTGGGCCAGTTCATTGGTCTCGCCGCCTGATGGTGACCTAACCGATTTTATGGCGTCCTGTGACAGGCTGGCGGCGATCAAAAGCACGATCTACTACCCCGGCCACGGCGCCCCCATTCAACTGCCCATGGACCGTTTGCAATGGCTGATCACGCATAGAAAAGGACGTGAGGCGCAAATCCTGCGCGCCCTGTCTCAAGGGCACAGCACCACCACAGCCATCACACAGACCGTCTATGATGATGTGCAACCTGCCCTTTTGCCCGCCGCCGAGCGCAATGTGCTGGCACATCTCATTGACCTTTATGGGCGCGGTATGATCACCGCACAGCCTGCCCTTTCAGCACAGGCGGAATTCAACATTCGCAAGACCAAAACCCCGCCTGCATAAGTTTCCAAATTTCTGCGCAAAACCCACTAGACGTCCCTGAATCGCATTGCTATAGGAGCCTGAGTGTTCCGACGTAGCTCAGCGGTAGAGCAGTTGACTGTTAATCAATTGGTCGTAGGTTCGATCCCTACCGTCGGAGCCAATTTCCCAATTTAGGCCGAAATTGGCAGTGAAAAGTACCCGCAGCTTTGCGCGCTAAGACAGCCGAATAGCGATGTTCTTGGTTTGGACATAGTTCCACAGCGCCTCGCGTCCTTTTTCGCGCCCATACCCCGATTTGCCAAAGCCGCCAAAGGGTGTTTCAACCCCGCCTGCGAACCATTCGTTCACAAAAACCTGCCCGGCCCGGATCTGGCGTGCAGATCGTGTGGCACGGTCAAGGTCACGGGTGAAAACACCGCCGACAAGCCCGTAGGGCGTGCCATTGGCAATCCCGATCGCCTCTGCCTCATCCCGGAACTTGAGGACCGATAGCACAGGCCCGAAAATCTCATTGCTGGCGATATCCATATCAGGGGTCACATCTGTCATCACCGTCGGTTCCAGAAACGCGCCCGGCCGATTGAGCTTGCGGCCCCCGGTGGCGATCATTGCCCCCTCGCGCTGCGCGTTTTCGATGATTCCAACCGCGCGATCGCGTTGCCCGTCAGAGACCATCGCCCCCATGTTGGCCCCAGTCGTATCCCGCTCAATCCCCGGCCCGACGGAAAGGGATTTGGCGATCCCTACCGCACGTTCGACCAGTTCATCGTGACGGCTTTCATGTACGATAACCCGCGACATCGCTGAACAGACCTGTCCTGCGTTGAAGTAGATACCCCAGCGGATATCCCGCTCAAACGCATCAAGATCCGCATCATCATGCACAATTGCGGCCGATTTGCCGCCCAGTTCCAGCACACAAGGCACCACATTGCCTGCCGCAGCCTTGGCAATGGCGATCCCTGTGGGCACAGAGCCGGTGAAAACAATTTGGTTCACGTCCGCATGACCAGCCAAAGTCGCCCCCGCATCATGACCCAGCCCGCACAGGATATTTACGGCACCTGCCGGGAAACCTGCCGCTTCGGCCGCTTTGGCCAGATAGGCATTCGTCAGCGGTGTCATTTCGGGTGATTTGATCACGCAGGCATTGCCGGTCGTCAAACCCGCAGACAAAGATCGCGCGCTCATCTCAATGGGGTAGTTCCAGGGGATGATCTGGGCCGAGACGCCAAAAGGTGCGTTCTCGGTAAAGTCGAAATAACCTTTACCCAATGGGATCGAGCGCCCCTCGACCGTGCTTGCCTGATTGCCGTAGTATTCAAAGTAGAGGGCGGCACCCGCAACTTCGATATGTGCCTCCCACAGGGGTTTACCCTGTTCGCGTGTCAGGGTTTCGGCAATTTCGTCTTTGTGTTCCAGCAGATAGCGCCCCATGGCCTGCACCATGCGCCCCCGTTCAATCGGGCGCATGTCCGTCAGAACACCTGACATATGGACACGCCGTGCTGCTTGCACCGCGCGGTCCACATCGGCGGCATCCGCCAGCGCATGTTCGGCCAATTTTTCACCCGTCGCTGGGTCGGTCACATCAATGCGACCTGCCCCGCCATCGACCCAGACACCATCAATATAGTTCTGCCAATATGGTTTGATCTGCGCCATGTGCTGCCCCTTTTGAAGCCTGTCTGGTGGTTGTCATCCGCAACCTAAGCTGCCGCATCGGCATCTAGCCGTCGGACAGCGACATTTGACAAGCCAATTAGCCGGGCCGACTAGGCGGGCCGCTCGGAAATCACAACCAACGGGCGGAAGGATGCGTCTTGCAGCAGCTTGGCATCCGCCTGCATGAGCGCACCAAAGCCCGCAGCCCCTGACGGGGTTGTGGGAATACCCAAGGATGTCACCTGTTCTGATGCACCAATGCCTTCGGCCTCGGTCAGCGTGGCATAGCGTACGTCGCAGCGTTCAAGAACGCTCCAGGCCACGATGGAAGGGTCCTTGCAATCCAGACGACCCATAATCGATTCCGGACCTTCACCGCGGCTGGGCTTGCCTGCCAGATGGCTGGCCTGCAGACAGGCCGCTGATACAGGTTCGACCACAATCAATTCGGGTTGTTCGGTCCAGTTCAGGCGGATCATATGCGCCATTGCCGCGGCCAAGCCGCCGACACCGGCCTGCAAATAGACATGGGTGGGCCATTGACCTGATGCTTCAAATGTCTCGCGCAGCTCTTCTGGGATCACGCAATAGCCTTCCATGACCCATTTGGGATAGACCGTGTAGCCCGGCCATGTGCCATCTGCGAGCAGGATATCACCCGCCTGATCGGCATCCTTAGTCGCGGCGGCGACACTATCTTCATAGATCGCACCAGAGCGCACAACGCTTGCACCAATCGCACGCAAACGATCGGCAAAACTCTCTGGCACCGTATCAGCCAGATGGATCCGTGCCTTGGCACCTGCGGCACGGGCGCCAGCGGCTACGCCAATCCCGTGATTGCCGGCGCTGGCACAGACAAAGGTTTGGGCCGCAATAAACGCCTGCGCCTGGGGTGAAATCTGCGCCTCTGGCAAGAGCGCTTCGCCGGTTTGAGCCTGCCATTTCGCATCAAGAATGCGCGCCACGGCGTAAGGTGCCCCCAGCGCCTTGAACGCGCCCAACCCCAAACGGTTGGTTTCATCCTTGGCCAGCACGGCACAACCGCCGAGGCCTTTCAACGTCGTCACAGGTGTTGGTTGATAATCATCACGGGCCTGAAAGAACGCACGCGCGGCGGCAAAATCGGGGGCGAAGCTGAAGTCATCTGTCATATCCATAAGGCAGAACATTATAGGCCGTCGCTGAAATTTAATTGCAGCGTTTGCGCGTTTCGCGATAATCTTTTGCATCACCTCGCAATGACAAACCCGGAAACAGCCATGACAACACAACTTGATGACACTGACCTGACGATTCTGCGCACGTTGCAAGAGGACTGCAAAATCGGGCTTGAGCAGCTGGCCCATGAATGCGCCCTATCGGTGCCTTCGGTTCAGCGGCGGCTAAAGCGGCTGCGCCAATCCAAGTTGATTGAAAAGGAAATTGCGGTCCTTGATCCAACCAAGTTCGATTACAAGATGACCTTTATTGTTTTGGTCGAACTGGACCGCGAAACGCTGCAACAGTTGGACCTGTTCCGCAAACGCGCCAAGGCCGAACCCCAGGTGCAACAGTGTTACTATGTGACCGGAGACGCGGATTTCATTCTGGTATGCTGTGCCAAGGACATGCAAGATTTTGAAGAACTGACGCATCGGTTGTTCTTTGAGAATTCCAATGTGCGCCGGTTTCGGACCTCTGTGACGATGGATCGAACAAAGGTCAGCCTTGGTTTGCCGATTTGAGTGCCATGATGGAAACTTGCACCACAGGCCCAAGTTGCGAGAAAATTTATGCACAATCGGGACAGAGACGATGTTTTGCGGCGCTTTGGCCACGATAGCATCGCCTGAATGAAGCAAACGGGATGGGCAATGCAGGATTTTGACAGCAGAATGGCAGCACTACGCCATGACCTGCACAAGCATCCCGAGCTTGGTTTTGACCTATCCCGCACCAAAAGCATTATCGCCGCCCGCCTGCGCGATCTTGGGCTGGAGGTCAATGAAGGCGTCGGGGTTGTTGGTGTGCTGCGCGCTGGTGATGGAAACCGGGCGATTGGCCTGCGCGCCGATATGGACGCCCTGCCAATCACCGAAACCTCTGTGCATGATCACGCATCGCAAACCTCCGGTGTGATGCATGCCTGCGGTCACGATGGGCATACCGCAATGCTGCTTGGCGCCGCAGAGCGGTTGGCCAGTGATCCGTCGTTTCAGGGCACGGTCGTGTTCATTTTTCAGCCGAACGAGGAACACGGGCTGGGTGCCCGCGCGATGATCGATGAGGGGGTTCTGACCCAGTTCCCGCTTGATGAAATCTACGCCATCCACAACCTGCCCGGTGCGCCCTTGGGCGAGGTTTCGACCCGCGCCGGGATCATCTGCAACAGTGAAACGCTGTTCGAGATTGCTGTGCAGGGGCAAGGTGGCCATGCTTCGATGCCGCAAACCGGTGTGGATGCGATTACCGTGGGGGCAGAGATTGTATCGGCGCTGCAAACCATCGTCGCGCGCAAACTGCCGCCAGCCTCTGGTGCGGTAGTGTCAGTGACAGAATTCACGGCGGACGGTCAGCGAAACGTGCTGCCCGGCAATGCGGTTCTTAAGGGTGATTTTCGTGCGCGTTCCCCGCAAGACCGCGCCGAGATCGAACGCTTTATGCGCCAGATCGCCACCGGGATAGGTGCGGCGCATGGCGTGAGTGTCACGGTGTCATTCGACACACAGTTTGTTGAGACGATCAATGCGGCAGGTCCAGCCGATGCTGTCTATCGCGCCGCCGAGGCCGCCAATTGCCCATTGATCCAAGACAGCGCACCGATGAGCTTTTCCGAGGATTTTGCGCAATTCGCAGCCGAGGTTCCGGGCTGTTTCTTGCTGCTAGGCAATGGTGCGGATGGCGCGCATGGCCAGCCGCTTCATGCCTCGGACTATGATTTCAACGACGCGTTATTGCCGATTGGCAGCGCGTTTTGGGTGGCACTCGTCAAGGATCGCCTGCCGCAACACGGAGGTGCTGCATGACCAACGCACCCGCACGCGGCTTTACGACCGCGGAATTTGCAGCGCGCACCGCCAAGGCACAGGCCGCCATGGGCACGTCGGGGTTGGCCGGTCTGTTGCTGATGACCGAGGCAGAGGTGCGCTACTTTACTGGATTTCATACCCTGTTCTGGCAAAGCCCCACGCGACCGTGGTTCGTGTTCCTGCCCGCGAGCGGCAAGCCGATTGCGATTATCCCCGAAATCGGCGCCGATCTGATGCGCCGGACATGGCTGGATGACATTCGCACCTGGGCGGCCCCTGCCCCGCAGGATGATGGGATCAGCCTGTTGACTGATCTGCTCTTGCCTTTCGCTGCCGCCGGGGCTGCCATTGGGCTGATGAAGGGCCATGAAACCCATCTGCGGATGCCGCTGGGCGATTTTGAGCGGTTGTCAGGGAACCTCAACGGACTGCGCTGGGAGGATGCAACGGATATTGTGCGCGGGTTGCGCATGGTGAAGTCCGAGGCCGAGATTGCAAAGCTTTGGCATATCTGTGCGATTGGTTCTGCGACCTTCGGCGCGGTGCCAGACTTTGCCAAGGTTGGCACCCCGCTCGACGACGTGTTCCGGGCCTTTCGTGGCGAAGCGCTGGCACAGGGGGCCGATGATGTGCCCTATCTTGTCGGCGGCGCAGATCAGGGTGGGTATAGTGACGTGATCTCGCCCCCGTCGTCGCGACCGCTGAAAAGCGGCGACATCCTGATGCTGGACACAGGTGCCACTTGGGACGGTTATTTCTGCGATTTTGATCGCAACTGGGCGCTTGGCTCAGCGGATGACACATCGCGGCAGGTCTACGAGGTTCTGTGGGAGGCCACAGAGGCCGGTATCGCGGCCGCCAAGCCCGGTGCGACCTGTCGCGACCTTTTCCATGCGATGCAAAGCGTTATTGCCCGTTTTGATGATACAGGCGGCGATGTTGGACGGCTGGGGCATGGGTTGGGCATGCAATTGACCGAATGGCCCTCGCATGCGGCATGGGACGACACGATCATTGCCGAAAACATGGTCCTGACGATTGAGCCGTCATTGTCTTATGATCGAGGGCAGATCATGGTGCATGAGGAAAACATCGTTGTGCGACCGACAGGGGCAGAACTGCTGACCACCCGCGCCGCACCAGAGCTGCCAGTGATCTAGGGGGCATGGCATGAAACTTCCATATCAGACAGATAGCGGGATCGGCACGCGGGCCAATTTCGGCGTGATCGTTCTTGAAACGGATGAAACGCTAGAGTATGAATTCCGCCAGATCTTCAGCGGCGACGGGATCGCACTTTATGTCAGCCGTATCCCGATGGTTGCCGAAGTCCGCCCTGATACGCTGGCGCAGATGTTGCAGCATATCCCCGGCTCTGCACGGTTGTTGCCGCCTGCGTTGTCATTGGATGCCATCGGATTTGGCTGCACCTCTGCGGCGACAGTGATCGGACCAGAAAAAGTGGCAACGGCCATCCACACGGTTTGCGGGGATGCCAAAACATCCAATCCGCTTTCTGCGATCATTGCTGCCGGGCAGGCTCTTGGTGCGCGCAAACTGGGGTTTGTGACACCTTATGTTGCCGAAGTTTCAGCGCAAATGCGCGACAGATTGCAGGATGCCGGGTTTGATATTGCGGCTTTCGGATCCTTTGAAGAAGGCCGCGATCCGGTGGTCGCGCGCATCACCCCGGCCTCTATTCTGGCGGGCATCGAAGCGGTCGCCGCCGCGGCCCCCAGCGATGCCATCGTGGTATCCTGCACCAACTTGCGCTGCCTTGACATCATCGCCGAGGCTGAAGCGAGAACCGGCGTGCCCGTGATCACCAGCAATCAGGCGCTGGCCTGGCACATGTTGCAGCTTGCCGGGATTGAAGTAACCGCGTCCAAGTTTGGCCGGTTGTTTGGGCAGTCAAAAGAACCGAAGCGCTTTGGGGTTGCGTCATGAACCTCGGGTCGTTTTAGTATGTGGAACGAAATTGCGGCCACGCAGCCGCGCCGTCAAGGAGATGCCGATTTGGCCACCGCCACTGATGAAAGAGCATTCGTTGAGTTTGAACGTGTGCAAAAAAGTTATGACGGCGAGACGCTTGTTGTAAAAGATCTCAACCTTTCGATGCCCAAGGGCGAGTTTCTGACAATGCTTGGGCCGTCGGGGTCTGGCAAAACCACCTGCCTGATGATGCTGGCGGGGTTTGAGACGGCAACCCACGGCGATATCCGCCTTGATGGTAATCCGATCAACAATATCCCACCGCATAAACGCGGCATTGGCATGGTCTTTCAGAACTACGCATTGTTCCCGCATATGACCGTGGCCGAAAACCTGTCCTTCCCGTTGGAAGTCCGCAAGATGGGTAAATCGGATCGCGAGGCCAAGGTGAAGCGTGCCCTTGATATGGTGCAGATGGGCGCTTTTGGTGGCAGGCGACCTGCACAGCTTTCTGGTGGTCAGCAGCAGCGTATCGCGCTGGCCCGCGCGCTGGTGTTTGAACCGGAGTTGGTGCTGATGGACGAACCTTTGGGTGCGTTGGACAAACAACTCCGCGAAACGCTGCAGTTTGAAATTACGCGGCTTGCGCATGATCTGGGCATCACCGTGGTCTATGTGACCCACGACCAAACCGAAGCCCTGACGATGAGCGACCGTGTTGCCGTTTTCGAGGCAGGCCGCATTCAACAGCTGGCCCCGCCGGATGAACTTTATGAAGCTCCGATCAACAGTTTTGTTGCGCAATTTATTGGCGAAAACAACACGCTAGAAGGCGTTGTTACAGCGATTGAAGGCGAGGCCTGCACGGTCAAACTGGATAGCGGCGATATCATTGATGCCAAACCGGTGAATGTCTCAAGCGTTGGTGAGCGGACCAAAGTGTCGATCCGGCCTGAACGTGTAGAGTTCAACCGCGAGCGGCTGCATGCCGATGCGCATACGCTGAAGGCTGAGGTGCTCGAATTTATCTATATGGGTGATATCTTTCGGACACGCCTACGGGTGGCCGGAACCGATGATTTCATCGTCAAGACACGCAACGCACCTGATCAACGCCGCCTGACACCGGGCGAGCAGATCGAAATCGGCTGGTTGCCAGAAGATTGCCGCGCCTTGGACGCCTAAGGCACGATTGCAAAGCGTTAGCCGCTGCGTTTGGCGGTCAACGCTCTTAGAGAAAATCAGACGCATTCTAACGGGAGAAAAAGAATGAAAAAGTCAATAATTCTAGGCACATCAGCCATTGTTGCTGTTGCTGGCTTTGCCTATGCCGATGGCCATATGGCCAGCGACATGACATTGGTCAGCTGGGGCGGCGCATATCAAGTGAGCCAGCAAAATGCCTATGTCGAACCTTATGTCGCCAACAACGAAGGCGTAACGGCTGTTTGGGACGAAAGCTCGTCCGAGGCTGTGGCCAAGCTGCGCGCGATGAACGAAGCGGGTAACGTCACTTGGGACGTCGTCGACGTGGTTGCCGCTGATGCTATCCGTCTTTGCGACGAAGGCCTCGCACTTGAGATCGACCATGATGAAATGCTGGCAGACGGTGATGACGGGTCATCCGCCTCTGACGACTTTGGTGATCTGATCGTATCCGACTGCTTTATTCCGCAGATCGTGTACTCTACCACGTTCGGCTATCGCGATGATCTGGTCGGTGACACGCCGCCTACAAGCGTCTGCGACGTCTATGACCTTGAAGCCTATCCCGGCATGCGCTCGCTTGAGCGTAACCCAATTGCCAACCTTGAGTGGGCATTGATCTGTGATGGCGTTGATATTGCAGATGTCTACGACGTGCTTGAGACCGAAGAAGGTCAGGACCGTGCGTTCGCCAAGATGGACACCATCAAAGACAACGTGATCTGGTGGTCTGCCGGCGCCGACACGCCACAGCTGCTTGCTGACGGCGAAATCGTCATGGGCTCCACCTACAATGGCCGCCTGTTCAGCCTGATCGAAGAGCAGGATCAGCCTGTTTCGATGCTGTGGGATTGGCAGATGTTTGACCTTGACGGCTGGATCATCCCCGCCGGTCTGAGCGCGGAGCGTGAAGCACGTGCGCTGGACTTTGTCCGCTTTGCCACAGACACACAGCGTCTGGCAGATCAGGCCAAATACATCAGCTACGGCCCTGCCCGTGCGTCTTCTGCACCGCTGGTCAGCACACATGAAACACTGGGTATCGATATGGCACCACATATGCCAACCGATCCTGCCAACTCGGTGAACACCTTCCTGTTCAACTACGAATGGTGGGCTGATTACCGCGACGATCTGGATGCAAAATTCCAGGCATGGCTCGCTCAGTAAATGCATGAACGAGGGCGCGTTTTGGCGCGCCCTCGACATTTAGGATACGTTTTATCATGACAGACGCCACTGGTCCGATCGTTGCTGCGGATGGCCGCCCTCTCAAGGTTAGCCTGAACCGCGCCCTGCGCCGCGAAAAACTGCGCGCGTTCCTTTTGATCCTGCCATTGCTGGCATTTGTCGTGATCTCTTTCATCGCGCCGATTTTTGATATGCTGTTCCGCTCGGTTCAGGATGACATCACATCGCGCACCCTGCCCCAGACCGTCGTGGCCCTGAATGACTGGGATTACACCGGCGAGGCGCTTCCGTCTGAACAGACCTATGAAGCGCTGTACTATGATATGTTCATGGCAGCCGAGGCGAAAAAGCATACCGCGTTGGGCAGCCGCTTGAACTATGAAACCACCGGTATTTCATCGCTTTTCCGCCAAACTGGCCGGGCGCTGGATGACGTCGGCGAAGATGTCATTGAAGCCATGGAAGACGCCAGTGCGGCATTCGACGACAGCGCCTTCTGGGCCGGTCTTTTCCTCACCGAGGATCGCAGTGCGGGCAACAATGCGGCATCGACGCGGGCCTGGGCATCGACCGTGTCAAACCAAGCGCTGCGCCTGCCCGCTGACGTCTATCTGTCAAACGCCGCTGAAGCCGCCCTGCCCAATGCCGCCCGTCAATACGCCGCCTTTGCGATGTTCACCCATACCGTCGATGAAGACGTGCCCGCCGAGGAAGACCCTTGGGAAGCCGTCTGGATGGCTCTCGCCCAAGACCTCACAGCCGGAGCGCTGACCTATGACGGACCAGAGACCGCAGATCTATTGGCAGCACAGACCGCCGTGGCCGGGCCCATGGCAGGTTTCGCCTTTACCGATGCGTTCCTTGAACAGGATGAAGACTGGGGCGATGCCAGCGTTTGGGGCACGATCCAGACATTCTCTTCGCCCTATACGGCTGGCTATTTCCTGACCGCTATTGACCTTGAGCTGACGCCAGATGGCGCGCAGGCGGTTGAGGATGACGTGGCCATCTACGTTACCCTATTCTGGCGCACGATGTGGATGTCGATGACAATCACATTCTCTTGCATCTTGCTGGGCTACCCTATCGCTTGGCTGATGGCGAACCTGCCTGATCGCAGCGCCAACCTGATCATGATCCTTGTGCTACTGCCTTTCTGGACGTCGCTGCTGGTACGCACCTCTGCATGGAAGGTGCTGCTGCAACAACAAGGGGTGATCAATGATGTGCTTGTCTGGGTTGGCCTTGTCGGTGATGGATCGCGATTGGCCCTGATCAACAACGCGACCGGCACGATCATTGCCATGACCCATATTCTGCTGCCCTTTATGATCCTGCCGCTTTATTCGGTGATGAAAGGCATCCCGCCCAGCTATCTGCGCGCCGCGAAATCGCTGGGTGCGACCAACTGGACAGCCTTCTGGCGGGTCTACTTCCCGCAATCGGTGCCGGGCATTGGCGCGGGGTCGATCCTCGTCTTTATCCTGTCCATTGGGTATTACATCACGCCGGAAATCGTGGGCGGCACCAAGGGTGTCTTTATTTCAAACCGGATCGCCTATCACATCTCCAGTTCGCTGAACTGGGGTTTGGCGGCGGCCTTGGGCACCATTCTACTGGTGGTCGTTCTGGCGCTTTATTGGGCGTATGATCGGATCGTCGGCATCGATAACGTAAAGTTGGGGGGCTAGGGCCATGGGATTGCCACCATATGCAACAACCGGTCAGCGGATCTGGTACTACAGCTTTCGTGTGATCTGTGGGTTGATCCTGTTCTTTTTGATCGCACCCATCATCACGATCATCCCGCTCAGCTTTAACGCGCAGGATTTCTTTACCTTCACCCCCGAGATGCTGCGGTTTGATCCTGCGGGTTATTCGCTCAAACACTATCAGGCGTTTTTTGGCACCGAAGGTGCGCCTTGGACCGGGCTGATCGTGGGGGCGTTGATTGGCTTGGCTGTCTTTGCGGCGCTGTTCTACTGGCGCGGGTCCAAGAATGTGCTGCCCATCATCGTGGGCGCTGCCCTTGGTTTGGTGATCGGCAAGATGTGGGGGATTGAGGGGACCGAGTGGATGACCCCGCTTAAGAACTCGCTCAAGATCGCGCCCGTTGCGACGCTGATTTCTGTGTCACTGGGCACTTTGGCCGCCATCGGGTTAAGCCAAGCACATGTGCCGTTCCGCCGTGCCATCATGGCGATCCTGATCTCACCGATGATTGTGCCGCTGATCATTTCGGCGGCGGGCATGTATTTCTTTTATTCGCGGATTGGGCTGCAAGGCACCTATTGGGGCGTTGTGCTGTCGCATGCGGCCTTGGGCGTGCCCTTTGTCATCATCACCGTGACCGCCACGTTAGTAGGCTTTGACAAATCACTGACGCGTGCTGCGGCCAATCTGGGCGCGAACCCGGTCACGACCTTCTTTCGGGTGCAGATGCCATTGATCCTGCCGGGTGTGATTTCGGGTGGTCTTTTTGCCTTTATCACCTCGTTTGACGAGGTGGTTGTCGTGCTTTTTGTTGGCTCTGTCGGACAGCAAACCCTGCCTTGGCAGATGTTCACTGGCCTGCGCGAGCAGATCAGCCCAACCATTCTGGCTGCGGCAACGGTGCTGATTTCCATCTCGGTTGTGCTCTTGGTCACACTGGAACTGCTGCGCCGCCGGTCGGAACGGTTGCGGGGCATGACCCCCGGCTAAATCTGCCCAAGATTTATCTTGATCTGTGCCCCGGTTCTTTTAGAACAAGGGGCACAGGACAGGCGATGGCGTCGCCAGCATATGATATGCACCTCCTGACATCATCTTCCTGAACGCCGGGACTTTTCTTTGCCGCTTTCGCGGTTCTGAGGAGCCTTATGCCTCAGACCGATGCGGCTTCGGACCAAAGGAGCCATTCGATGGATCGCCCAGAGTTTTACCGCTTTCATCAGGGGCAAAAGACCCTGCCCTTCGCAGATGCCGAATACGAGGCGCGCCTTGCCAAGCTGCGCGCGCATATGGCCGCAGAAGGCATTGACGCCTGCGTCTTTACGTCGATGCATTGCGTCGCCTACTACAGCGGTTTCTTGTATTGTTCGTTCGGCAGACCCTATGCGCTCGTCGTGACCGCATCGGAGAACGTCACCTTCAGCGCAGGCATTGATGCCGCCCAGCCGTGGCGGCGCTGCTATGGCGAAAACATTACCTATACCGACTGGGCGCGGAACAACTACTGGCGTGCTATCCGCTCTGTCACCGGTACGGGCAAGACCATCGGCTATGAAGGTGATCACCTGACACTGGCGCAAAAAACACTGCTCGACGAATTCCTGTCGCCCAAGGCAACCGCAGACGTCGCCGCCGCATCCATGCGCCAGCGCATGCATAAATCAGCCGCAGAGATTACGCTGATCAAGGCAGGCGCGCAGGTTGCGGACGTGGGCGGTTATGCCGTCAAGGACGCGATCAAAGCAGGCGTACGCGAGATTGACGTGGCCATGGCCGGCCGTGACGCAATGGAGCTGGAGATTGCCAAGCGGTTCCCGGATGCCGAATACCGCGACACTTGGATTTGGTTCCAGTCTGGCATCAACACCGATGGCGCACACAACCCAGTCACTGCGCGCAAGCTGCAGGCGGGCGATATCCTGAGCCTCAACACTTTCCCGATGATCAGCGGATATTACACAGCGCTGGAACGCACGTTGTTTGTGAAAACGGTCGATGCTGAAAGCCTCAAAATCTGGGAGGCCAACGTCGCCGCCCATGAATACGGGATGAGTTTGCTGCAACCCGGTGCAAGTTGTGCGGAGGTGACCGAGAAGATCAACACTTTCTTTGCTGAACGCGACCTGCTGCAATACCGGACCTTTGGCTATGGGCATTCTTTTGGTGTGCTGTCGCATTATTATGGGCGCGAAGCCGGGTTGGAGTTGCGCGAAGACATCGACACGGTGCTTGAGCCGGGCATGGTTATCTCGATGGAGCCGATGCTGACGATCCCCGAAGGCACACCCGGTGCGGGTGGGTATCGCGAACACGACATTCTGGTCATCAATGATGATGGGAACGAGAACATCACCGGCTACCCCTATGGGCCGGGTTTCAACGTGGTTGGTTAATTTCATCCAGGCGCAGCATGTCGTGCTGCGCCTGATCATTTTGGGCCCGCAACGATGCGGGCAAACACCTTATTCTTTCCACTCATTCAACAAGGTTCGCAGCTCGTGCCGCGTCAATCCGATATCCTTTAGCCACCGGTCGTCCTTGCGCAGCAGCATCCAAGCTGTCGCTTGCCGTTGATCACGCAGGACCTTCAAGTTCTTCCAAAATCTCCAAAGCATCTCTGCCCTCCAGTCCAGTACTGACAGCAGGATTCAACGAACCGTTGACATCAATCAAACGAATAGTAATGATGTATGATATCTGTTTTTCGAATGGGTATATGACATGCGACCACCCCTTGATAGTGACCTGATGCGCAGCTTTCTGGCGGTTGTCGATGCTGGCTCTGTGACCCGTGCGGCGGATCAGATCGGCCGGACCCAATCGGCTGTGTCCATGCAAATCCGCAAACTAGAAGAAAGCCTAGGTCAGGGTATCTTTGTGCGTGAACCGCGCGGCGTCAGCCTGACCGACCGCGGCAAGCAACTGCTGCCCTATGCCCGCCGAGTTGTGGGCCTGCTGGACGAAACGGCAACAGCGTTGCGGGAAAAACCCCTGTCAGGTCCGGTGCGTGTTGGGATCCCGGATGAATATGTGCAAAGCATCTTGCCCTCTGTTCTGGCCTCGTTTTCCCAACGCCACCCCGAAACACAGGTGACTGCACGCTGCGACTTTAGCGCGCCGCAACTGGCCGCGCTAAAGGCCGATAAGATTGATCTTGCCGTGGTTTACGAAGGGTACAGCGAAGATGAGGTAGAGGTGCTGGCCGTCGATCCTACTGTCTGGGTCACATCCGTTTCTCATGCGCAGCATTTGCAACGGCCCTTGCCCATATCAATCTATTTCAGCTCTGACTGGTGTCGCGACTATGCTATTCATTCCTTAGAGCAGATCGGCATGGACTATTACCCCGCCTTCGAGTGCGACACCTCAGGCAGTATGCGCAGCGCCGTCATCAATGGCATTGCAGTCGCACCCTTGGCGCGCAGTTCCATCCCGCCGGGGTGTCGGGAATTGACGGCTGAGGACGGCTTTAACACCATTGATAATGCCCGCGTGGTGTTGCACCGCAATCCGGCCGGCACATCACCCGCGATCGAAGCGATGGTTGTCACATTGCGCGACGCATTCTGTCCGTTGATTAGCGACGGTCAGGACTTTGAAATATAGCAGCTTTCGCCCGGCCCTCAGGATCATGTCGACACTAGACTGACGGCAGGAACTGCGCCAAAGCGTCGTCAAACCACTGCCACCCCTCCAGCTTGCCCTTGTCAAACATCACGTAAATCGCCCGGTCAAACTGCGGCGCATCTGTCAGATGAAACAGATCACCGGCGGCCAGCGCCCCGCCCGCCACACGCGCAGGAAGGTATGCGCTGCCCCCATAACGCAGCAGGTGGTCCAATCCGATTGCCGCATTGCTGATGCTCACACGGGCCGTGCCTGCGTCGGCGAAGGCCAGGGTATGGTCCCTCTCAAACCGCTCGCCTGCTTCGACAAACACATAGTCGGGATCAAAGCGGATCGGGCTATCGGGGGATGTTGACACCAGCATCAATTGATCGGGCTGCAACGCCATCTTTCCGTGTTGTGGCGTCTGCCCAGGACGATAAGTGAATGCCACATCCGACTTCCCTTCGTCCAGCCAGCGCATAACTTCGGATTGGCTGCCCAGCCAGATTGACAGGTGAACCTCTGGGCAAAGCGCCGTCAGCCGCTGCACGAACACCTCGCCCAAGCCCCCCCAGAGATCGTACTCACATGCAAAATTGCAAAACCCCGCTGTGCCCATCGGTATGGCCACATCCTGTCGGGCCTGCTGCCAGAGGGTGCTGATCGAATTGGCATAGCGGCGCAGCTTGACCCCCGCCGCAGTTTGCGTGGCCCCGGACTTATTACGGATCAGCAGGGTTTGGCCCAACTCATCCTCAAGCGATTTCAGCCGGGCCGTGACCGTGGATTGGGTGACGTTCAACACCTCAGAGGCGCGCACAAGGCTGCCCGTTTCGATGATCGTCAGGAAGGTACGGAGTTCTTGCAGGTTCATGTCATAACGGTTCGGATATTTTGCATTTAATGTCCATTATTATTTGATTTCTTGCTTTCATCGCTTGGCGTAACGTAATCACCAGAGGAGAGCCAACATGCAAACCATTGACCGCGAGACCTTCATTGCAGCCATGCGCCGGGTCACAACCAGCGTGAGTGTTGTCACAACGGATGGTCCTGCGGGGCGGCATGGGGCCACAGTTTCGGCGTTTTGCTCTGTCTCAGCTGATCCGCCCACTGTTCTGGTGTGCTTGCATGGCGGGTCGCGGACTGCCGGACTTGTGGGCGACAACGGTGTCTTTCGGGTGAACATCCTGCCCGCTGAAGCCTCGGCAATCGCAGATCGCTTTGCAGGCAAAGACGACGCTGACCTCACAGACCGGTTCGACGGGATCGAGACCACGGGCGATGTGCCCGAAATTGCTGGCGCTACCTCGCTGAAATGCACTGTCACGCAAACCGTGACCGAGGGCAGTCATCTGATCTGCTTTGGTCGCGTCACAGACGTGACCTTGGGGCGCGACATTCCGTTGACATATCTTGCTGGCGAATACTGCCAGACACCCACGTTAGAGGTGCCGCGATGACAGCCCAAACCTATCAGATGTTGATTGACGGGGCTTGGGTGGATGCCGCCAACGGCGCGCGGTTCGATAGCGTCAATCCAGCAACCGGCGCGATCTGGGCCACAATCCCCGAGGCCACCGCAGTAGACGTTGACCGCGCCGTCAAAGCCGCTGCGGCTGCGTTGGAGGGCCCCTGGGGCCAAATGACGCCAACCGCGCGGGGCAAATGCCTGCGCCGCCTGGGTGATCTGCTGGCCGCAAATTCAGAAGCTATCGGCCGGATCGAGACGACAGACACCGGCAAGATGTTCAAGGAAACCGCGTGGCAGGCCACTTACATTGCTGAGTATCTGCACTTCTATGCCGGCGCTGCGGACAAAATCCATGGTGAAACCCTGCCCATCGACAAACCCGATATGTTTGTCTTTACCGACCGGGAACCTGTTGGCGTTGTTGCCGCCGTCATCCCTTGGAACAGCCAGATGTTCTTAAGTGCCGTCAAAATCGGCCCGGCATTGGCGGCAGGCAACACGATTGTGCTGAAGGCCTCAGAACATGCCTCTGCGCCACTGCTGGAATTTGGCAAGCTGATTGCTGATGCGGGCATCCCGGACGGTGTTGTCAACATCGTCACAGGGCACGCAGACCCCTGCGGCAAGACACTCACGACGCATCCTCTTGTGGCCAAGATCGCATTTACCGGCGGTCCGGCCACGGCGCGGCACATCGTGCGCAATTCGGCCGAGAACTTTGCCGAAGTGTCTTTGGAACTGGGCGGCAAATCCCCTTTCATCGTTTTTGACGACGCAGATCTGGATAGCGCCGTCAACGGATCGGTTGCAGGGATATTCGCGGCCACCGGGCAAAGCTGCGTGGCGGGTTCGCGGCTTTATCTGCATGAAGACATTGCCGATGCATTTCTGGAAAAGATGGTCGCAATTGCCAAAAACATCCGCATTGGCGACCCGCAGGCCGATGAAACCGAAATGGGGCCGCTTTGCACCATTGGTCAGTTGGATCATATCGAACAGCAGGTTGCCTTGGCCCGCGACGAAGGAGGCGACGTTCTGTGCGGTGGCGCGCGCCCTGCCCTTGGCGGTCTTTACTATGAACCCACGATCATCGCCTGCCCGCGTCAGGACATGACGATTGTGGATACCGAACTTTTTGGTCCTGTTCTGGCGGTTCAGCGTTTTCGCACTGAAGACGAAGTCGTGGCCATGGCCAATGACAGTGAACACGGGCTAGCGGCGGGCATCTTTACCCGCGACAGCGCGCGCTCCGTTCGGATGTCGAAACGGGTCAAGGCCGGGATCATCTGGGTGAACACCTATCGCGCCATCAGCCCTGTTGCCGCCTTTGGTGGCATGAAATCCAGCGGCTATGGCCGCGAGGCTGGGATGCAGGCCGTCTATGACTACACCCGCCCTAAAACCGTCTGGATGAACCTGTCTGACGATCCCATCGCAAACCCATTCAAGCCGAGGTAGCCCCATGAAATTCCATCTTGCTATCAATCTGGAACGGATGAACGACACAACATCGATGACCGAAGTGCGCGACCATACCATTGAGATGGTCAAAATGGCCGACCGTGCCGGGTTCGAGATTGTCTGGGCCGCCGAACACCATGCGCTTGAGATGACAATCGCCCCCAACCCGTTTCAACTGATGACATGGTGGGCCGATCATACTGAGAATATAGGTGTCGGCTGTGGCGTGGCGAATGCGGCCTATTGGCATCCGATCAAACTGGCTGGCGAAGCGGCATTGGTTGATGTGCTGTCTGGCGGGCGGTTGGAACTGGGTCTGGGATCGGGGGCCTATCAGCGCGAATTTGACCGCATGCACCCCGGTTTGGCACAGAAAGACAGCCACCATTTCATGCAGGAAATGCTGCCGCTGGTGCGCGAGTTGTGGAAAGGCGATGTCGAACATAACGGCGAGAAATGGCAATTTCCGAAATCCACATCCTGCCCCAAGCCTTTGCAAGACAAAGTGCCGATGTGGGTCGCCGCGCGTTCACCCATTACCTTTGACTATGCCGTTGCCAATGATTGCAACGTGATGTGCTGGCCACTTACCATGCCCATGTCCGAGGCCGAGAAATACAAAGGCCAACTGGACGATAGTATCGCCAAGGCCGGAGGCTGGGACGGCACCTTTGCCCTGATGCGGCATACGGCTGTTTACGACAATGAAGACGACCGCACCCGCGTGCTGAGTGCTGTGCGCAGCGCCTTGGGGCGCTTTGGCAATCTGATGATGAAAAAAGGCGATGTGATTAACGGCTTCCCCGAAGTCGTGCCGTTGGAAGAATTGGAAGGCAACGTGCGGGTCGATCCTGCGATGCTGGAAGAGAACCTTGCTCTTGGGTCGCCCGAACAGGTCATTGCCAAGCTGAAAGCCTATGAGGCCTTGGGCGTTGACGCCTTTATCTATTACGCCTCCATGGGGTTGGACATGGAGACGCAGAAACGTTCCATGACCCTGTTTATCAATGAAGTCATGCCGGAGTTTGCCTGATGCCTGCCGAAATTCGCCGTACCATCCTGAACATTCAGGACACCTATATTGAAGGATGGAAGAAGGTCGAAACCCCAACACGTCTTGTCACCGCCATCGTCATCATCAAGAACCCATGGTTCGGACGCGGCCATGTCGAAGACCTGCGCCCCGAAATCCGCGATATCGGGCCCGAGATTGGTGAATTGCTCACCAAAATGATCCTTGATGTGACGGGCGACAAACTCGAAGGGTATGGCAAAGCTTCCGTTGTCGGCATGGGCGGTGAGATCGAACACGCGCAGGCCCTGACCCACACTTTGTGGTTCGGCAACAAATACCGCGAGGCCGTGAACGCCCAATCCTATCTGGTCTTTGCCAACACCCGTGGCGGTGCTGGGACATCGCTGATGATCCCCTTGATGCATAAGGATGATGGCGGTCTGCGCTCGCATTATCAGACGATCCACACATCCGTACAGGATGCCCCGGCCGAAGATGAAATCATCGTGGCCCTTGGTGCGTCCATCGGTGGCCATCCCAATCACCGCATTGGCAACCGCTATCAAGACCTCAAGGAAATGGGCCGTGACGTGGACAACCCCGCCGGTGTCTAAAATCGCGCCAGACGGCACAGCCTACGATCTGTCCGGCCCTGAAAAGGCACCCTGCGTGGTGCTGATCCATGGGCTGGGCCTGTCACGGCAATTGTGGGACATGCATTTGCCTGCTCTCGCTGGCTACCGGGTGCTGCGCTATGACCTTTACGGTCACGGTGACAGCGCACCTGCCCCCTCACCGGCGACGCTCACGCTTTTTGCCCGTCAGATTGCAGGGCTGTTGGCCCAGGAGGATATCGCGCGGGCCCATATCGTTGGGTTCTCTATTGGTGGGATGATCAACCGCCGGTTTGCGATGGATTACCCAGACAAGGCGGCGTCACTGGCCATTCTCAATTCTCCCCATGATCGCGGAGAGGCGGCCCAACTGGCCGTAGAAGAACGTGCCAAATCTGTGCGTGATCAAGGTGCGTTTTCTACCTTTGATGCCGCACTGAAACGATGGTTCACGCCCGGCTATCTGGCAAACGGAGATGGCCCTGCGCGCGTCCGTGCATGGCGCGAAATGGTAGATGCGGAAACCTATGCCCAGACAGCTTGGGTATTGGCCCATGGGGTGCGCGAACTAATTGCACCTGATCCCCCCATCACCCTGCCCAGCCTTGTGATGACCTGCGCACATGACAGCGGATCAACGCCGCAGATGAGCCATGATATCGGGTCAGAAATCGCTGGATCCCAGACAATCATCATCCCCACATTGCAGCATCTGGGCCTGATAGAGGACCCGACTGCATTCACCAATCCCATTCTAGATTTCCTTAAGAAGGTGCCGACATGACGACCCAGATGAGCGGCGGACAAGCCGCAATTGAAGCGCTGAAAGCCGAAGAAACCAGCCATGTCTTTGGCCTGATCGGTTCTGCCACGATGGAGATGTTCGACGCGCTTTATGATGCCAAGGGCATCAATTTCATCGGTGTGCATGACGAACGCACCGGCACCCATATGGCGGATGGGTTTGCACGGGCATCGGGCAAGGCGGGCGTCGTGCTGGCTGGTCAGAACGGCCCCGGTGCGACCAATCTGGTGACTGGGCTGTCGCAGGCAAGGGCGGCGTTTTCGCCCGTTGTTTCTATCGCCGGCATGCTGGCACAGGGACATATCTACCGCGATGCATTCCAAGAGGTGGATCAGCAATCCCTCTTTACGCCTGTCACCAAGAAAACATGGACCGCGCCTTCGGCAGATCGTGTGCCAGAGCTGTTTCGCGAAGCGTTCCGCACCGCCCTGTCACCGCGTATGGGCCCGGTGCAGTTGAACCTGCCGCGCGATGTGCTTTCTGCGCAGGCCGAATTCGCACCAATGCAGGCCCCACAAGGCTATCGCAACATGTCGGTGCCCGCAGGCCACCCCGATCAGATCGCCAATGCCGCGAAACTGCTGGCAGGTGCCAGCCAGCCCGTGATCATCGCGGGTGGCGGCATCAAGAACACACGCGGGCATGCAGCGGCGATTGCGCTGGCCGAGGCGCTGAACTGCCCCATCGTGACCTCTCCGGGGCATGGCGATGCCATCCCCTTTGGCCATCCGCTGAACGCAGGCCAAATGGGACCGCGCGGCAACGCCGTTGCCTCGCGGTTGGTGAAAGAGGCTGATGTGATCCTTGCCCTTGGCACGCGGCTGGGGTTTAACGCCACCTTCTATACGTATGATAACATTAACAAAGATGCGCATATCATTCAGGTGGAACTGGAACCGACAGCTATCGGGCGCTTCTTTCCGGTGACGCTTGGCATTTGGTCTGACGCACGCACCGCCGCCCAGCAACTGACCGCAGCCCTTGCGGGGTTGGCAGATCGTCAACGTGCTGACAATTGGACAGCAGCGTTTCAGGCAGAGCGCAGGGCCTTTCTCGCGCAGCGCGACAAAGATGCGATTGAGACCAATCCAACCCAGCCCTCAGGTCTTTTCAAAGCCCTGCGCGCTGTTCTACCGCAAGATGCGGCGATCACAATGGACGCTGGTACGCTGTGCCTGCAAGCCACCGATGCACTGAATTATTGGACCCCCGGCAGCCTTTTCACGCCGCTTGATTTTGGCCTTGTGGGTTTCTCGTTCGCTTGTGGGCTTGGCGTCAAATGCGCCCAACCTGACCGCCCTGTCGTCAGCCTGATGGGCGATGGCGGCTTTGGTATGACGGTGAGCGAGCTGAGCACTGCGGTTGATCACGGCATCAATACGGTCACGGTGGTCATGAACAACCAATGCTGGGGGGCCGAGAAGGCCTATCAGCGCGATTTCTTCAACGGGCGCTACATCGGTGCGGATATCTCTAGCCCGCGATTTGACGAACTGGCAACGCTTTATGGCGCAAAAGGCTATCGTGCCGACACATTGGCCGAGGTTGGGCCCGCCATCGAAGCGGCCCTTGCCTGCGGCAAACCAGCCGTTGTTGATGTGGCTGTCGATCCCAATGCGCTTTATTCCTTCCGGCGCGACAGTTTCAAACACAGAGGCGGCTAAGATGATCACACGTTACGCGATATTCGGCGGCAAAGTGAAAGACGGCAAAGAGGCCGAGATGCGGGAATGGGTCACTGAGCACCTGACCCCGCTTTGGCGCAAATTCGCCTGTGCCGAAGAGGTCCGCGTGCTTTATGGCATTGATCAGGACCCTGATGGGCCTGTTATCCCGCTGATCCTTGCCATCACCTATGCCGACCGCCCGGCAATGGAAATCGGTGTGAACAGCCCGGCGCGACATGCCGCCAAGGCGCTGTTGCCCGAACTTTACGAGCGGTTTTACGACAAGGTTGAGCTTTGGCACTATCTGATGGATCGCGAACAGTATTTCGACTGACACGCCCTATCTGGACGCAGCCGTGAAAATCGCATAGACGAACCACAGATCACTTCCTCAAAAGGACCAAAACCATGGTGTCCCCGTCGCTGGCCTGATGGCCCTCTGAACATAGCGGAGCATTGCTCCTATTCGCGACTTTGACGTCGGGCATGGGCCCGACAGGTGACCCATGACAGATCAAACCCTGACACGACAGGCGCCCACGCGCGCCGAATATTGGCCTCTTATCCGGCTTGCCGTCCCTTTGATGGCAGGCCTTGCCGCAGCCCTGCTAATCGGCGTGGTCGACACTGCAATGATTGCGCCGCTTGGCACCGTGCCACTGGCCGCAGCCGGGGTGACAACGGCCGTTCTGATCATCATGATTTCAGCCCTTTGGGGCGTAATCACCGTCATTTCGGTCCAGATCAGTCAAGCTGAAGGGGCCGGTGATCCGGCCCGCGTCGCACTTGCCCTGCGCAGCGGCATGTTGCTGTGCCTGATTGGTGGCATGGGCGGCGCAGTGTTGATGGTGGCGCTTTATCCGCTGCTGGGGCCATTGGGCCAACCCGCAGAGGTGCTGGCGATCCTACTGCCCTATTGGGTATCCATGGCGATCTGGGTGATCCCGTTCACTCTCTTTTTTGGGATCAAGGCACTTTATGATGCAGTTGACCGCCCATGGCTTGCGGTGGGCCTGTCTTACCTTGGCGTCGTCTTCAATGTGCCTGCGAACTACACGTTCATCCATGTTCTGGACATGGGCATTCTTGGGGCGGGACTGGCCAGTATTCTGTCGCAATGCGTCTCGCTCTTGGCCGCTGTTGTTGTCTTTCTGCGGGCACCCGGCCTCGCGCCCTTCCGCCAAAAGGTCACGGTTGCCATGGCAGACGTCTGGGCACAGTTGAAAGAGGCACTGCCGCTGTGTCTGGGTTATGCAGGCGAAGGCGGTGCCTACGCGATAGTAGGCCTCATGATGGGCTGGCTTGGGGCCGAGGCCCTCGCGGCACATCAAATCGTGAACGCATTGGCCGGGCTGGCCTATATGATCCCGCTTGGCATGGCGGGGGCGGCATCAATCCGCGTTGGTTTGGCTGTCGGGGGCGGAAGCCGGGTGCGGTTGCGCCCGATCCTCAAGGCCTCACTTGTGATTGTCACTCTGTGGCAATGTCTGGCGGCCACAATCTTCTTTACTGCGGGCCGTGCGATGGCAGAGACGATGTCATCTGATCCAAGGGTGATCGAACTGGCCGTTGTGCTGTTCATTATGGTGGGGCTTTTGCAAGTGGTCGACGGCATTCAGGGCACCACACTGGGGGCTTTGCGGGGCATGTCCGACATGAACCGGCCAACGGTGATCACATTGGCCGCCTATTGGCCGCTTGCCTTACCCGCCAGCTATCTGCTGGGTTTTGTGCTTGATTATCAGGCAGTTGGGGTTTGGTTAGGGTACACTCTGGGACTGGTGGTCGCAGCGATCGCCCTGCCCTGGCGGTTCTGGGCGTTGACGCGATCAGGTGGCAGCGGCTAGCCGCCGTTGTGATACATCGCCACCGGATTAAAGATATCCGAGATCCGCCGGACCATCGAAGCAGCCATGTGGTTGTTATCGAAGTAAAGCGGCGCGCCATCCATCATCAGCGAGCAGGCATCAGCATCACAAAGCCGCTCGTGGGTGCGCAACAGCGTGATTGCACCGTCCTGCTCTAACCGGTCAAGCAGCGCAATCATCGGCCCCTGGCGGGTCTCTAGCGCAGCTTTCCCGACCGTCCCGATCTGGGCCAGCACATCATCAGACAAGCGGCCCGTCAGTTGGTTCATCACAAAGATACGCGCGTTGAACTCCGGAAACTCTGGCGGCTGTTCGATGACAAAAACCTTGAGACCCTTGCCACGCAATTCCTCAACGGTACGTTCAAACCGTTCCATATAGACAGTATATTGGTCGGCCGCAGGATCATAGTCACTGCCCACTGGCCAGACCTTGATCTCGTTCTGGATATCGACGCCAGTGCCGGTGCCGCGCCCATAGTAAGACCAGCGCCCAAGGATGATAACGGAATCGATCCGGTCGTCCTCTGCCACCAGACGTTTGACGGCGGCATTCCTGCGCTCACAGGCCAAATCGGTGGCCGCAGTCGCAACATATTCATCAACCCGCGCATCAAAGAGCGCCGGACACCCCCCGCTCCAGACCATCAGGGCGTCAGCGTCGGGCAACGAGTCCTGAAAGGCAAAGCGGTAGGTCGGCGAATGCGAGTCACCCCAGATCAGCGTATAGTGGTCTGCATCAAACGGCGCGCCAATCTCGCAATACTCGATATCCTTCAGCCGCGAACTGGCGCTGTCCAGCACGCAATCCGACGCGATATCGCCAAAAAGATCAGTCGCCGCAATTGCCGCCTGCGTCCGCGCGTCAAAGCGGTTCGGCATGCCGTTCTGCAAGAAGATCACAACACCTGCCGCCATCAGCACGGCAGACAGCGCAGCGGTTGAACCAAAGACCGACCATTTCGTGGTGTAAAATCCGAAAGCCCCTGTGCGGAACGGTGTTTCCACAAAGCGATAAGTCAGATGGGAAATCACAAGCGTGAACGACAGAATGGCGGTCACTTCCAGCGCGCCGGTGCCGTTGGTGTCGGTGTAGCTGTAGATCACGAAAAGCGGCCAGTGCCACAGGTACAGCGCGTAAGACAATGTGCCGACATAGACCATCGGCTTGAGCGCCAGCAGCTTTTGCGCCGAGGTCATGCGTTCACCATCAAGCTGAATGATCAACCAAGTGCCGACACAGGCCGGCACAGCAGCCAACCCCGGAAACTTCATTGATGGTTCATAGATGAACATCGGCACGAGGATCAGCAAAATCCCCGCCCAAGCCAGCACTTCTCGCGGCAGGGTCGCCTTGAATTTGGGCAGATTGTAGCAGCCCGTGGCAATCATAATGCCAAGGCCCAGCTCCCAAATGCGCAGCGGGAACATGTAGAAAGCAAAGCTCTTGTCGAACTCGATCCAGATCACTGCGGCGACAAAGGACGCGATGCTCAATACAAGGAAGGTAAAGAAGAACTGACGCCTGCTCATCCATGCCAAAAGGCCAACGACAACGGGAAAGAACAGGTAAAATTGTTCTTCGACAGACAGCGACCATGTGTGCAGCAACGGTTTGAAATGGGCGGCCGTGTCAAAATAGCCGGTTTCGCGGTAGAACTGCACATTCGACAGATAAAGCGTAGCGGACGCAAAGCTCTTGGCGAATTCCCGTAAATCGGCGGGCAGCAGGAACATATATGACAGGATCAACGTCACGATCAGCATCAGAAAATAGGCTGGGAACAGGCGGCGCACGCGGCGATAGTAGAACTCGGAAAAGACGAACTTGCCCTTCTCCACCTGATCGAAGATGCGTGACGCGATCAGAAAACCTGAGAGCACGAAAAAGACTTCGGGACCAGTGAATGCCCCTCCAAATCCCGGAATGCCAAGGTGAAAGAAGATGATCGTGATCACGGCTACAGCACGCAGGCCATCAATATCTGGACGGTAAATCACTGACACAAATCCTTCTTCGCAGAACCACAGACAGCTGTGGGGCCATCTTGAAACGCTGCTGTCCCAATGGAGAGCAGCGGGGCATCTGGACTATGACAATTCATCTTTGCAAGGGTGTCGTGAAACATGGGTACTCAAAACAATTGTAAACAAACACTTCGGGGCTCCGACCGGGCAATGCACCGGTGTTGCAAACGAGACGGCGCAAGACATGCCCCAAGATGCCTCACAATGAAAGTCCAGATTGCCTGATTTTGCAAAGCGATCAAGTGTTTCTTCCACGACTTGACAAGGCAGCGCATCAATGAGGCGTAAAAGCCGGGATTGTTCGTCTGCGGAGGCTGGAGCTGGGTCGTCCTTACTCCACGCCGTTAGCCCTTGATCCCAGGCCGCCATCATCCATTTCAAGGCGGTCGGAGCTTCTTCTTCGGTCACCAAACATCGTCCAGACTTGAAGTTCTTTTTTATCGAGAGGTTCAGGAGAACAAACGCAAAAGCGCGTGGTTGCCACATTCCTAAAACCGAAAGGCCACCAAAGGGGATCCGAACTGTTTCGGGGAAACGACTATAAGACCACATAGTCAGGGGTTTTATGATCCGAGACGATGATGGTTGGCCTCAAGCTAAGAAATGAAATCTGGCATTCCCGTTGTCGGCGTTGCCTTATCGGCAGTGCGGCGAAAACCCGAAGGCTTTCCGAAATATCAGACGTTGGCGTCAATGCAATTTACTCCGCGCTTCGTTCGTCGCTCGGCAATGCAAGGCCGTTAGTCGGATTTATTGCTGCGCAATTTCGGATTACGGACAGTCAATCCTCATCGTCTAACAGGTCTTCTCCCACAGACTGCGAATTCGCCGTGGCCAAGATTTTTGCAACTGCAGCGAATGGCAGCTTTGTGGATTGCGACAGCAGCATCGTTACACCGCGTTCAGAGACGGCTATGGGCCGCTGCTGCTGCTACAAATGCACCACGGGATAGGCTTGGGGTCAGGGCATCGATGGCTCTTTGAACTATCGATTGCGCGTCAACTGGTGTAACGATCCGAGCATGGACCAGATGAAGCAAGTCAAGACGAGACTAAGGAAATCGCCGAAGGCCCCCGACCTCTTGACTGAGTATGGGCGTCTTTGTCTGCAAAATGGTGATATCTGGTCTGCACGCGCCGCCTTTCGCAAGGCGAACGCACACGCGCCGGGTGTTGTTGAGTTTCTTAACAATCTTGCGGTTGTCGAGTTGAAGACAGGGCGGCCGGACCTTGCCCTGTTGCTGATCGTTGACAGCCGCAATCGATCGCCCCGCGATGCAGGCAGCGTGAAAGTTCACTATGAGGCACTGATGGCACTCGGGCGATCTACCCAAGCGCGCGCGATCCTCGAAAAGGCAAAATCCGATGGGCTTAACACTGCTGAGGTTGACCTTGATCTGGCCGAAACGTTTGTCGCCGAGGGTCACTTTGCACAAGCCGGGGAAATTTACAAAAGGCTCATGGCAGCATCGGTACCCTCTGCAGGCGCGTTTTGGGGAATGGCTCAGGTGCCAAAGCAGGATTTTTTGCCCACTTGGTGGAACGCGCTGCAGACTCTGATCGATGACCCGCGCACACCACGCTCGCAATTACTTCGGCTGCTGAAGGCCCGAGCAATCTTGAATGATCGGCGCGGACAGTTTGACGCCTCTATTCAAGATCATTCGATGTCTAACCGACTGCAGTATCAAAACAGCGCGCCTAACACCTTCGGATATCCAGCACTCGACGCGGTTCTTGCCCAGCAGACTGTCACTCCGCGGTCTTCAGGCGTGGAGACTGATCGACCGATCTTCGTTATTGGCATGCCGCGATCAGGAACTACCCTCGTCGAACAAATCCTAGCCTCACACCCCGACATTCATGGCGCCGGCGAGTTGATTTTTTTCAGAATGCAAGCGCAGCGGGAACGCACAAAGGTGTTGGGGAAACGTGACACCCAAGGCATTGCCCAAGCATATCTGGGTTTGTTGTCGACGCATCATTCGACGGCCATGCATGTGGTCGACAAAATGCCGAGCAACTTTGAAAACATTTGGCTGATCCGCGCTTGTTTTCCTAATGCGCGCATCATCCATTGCAGGCGTGACCCGATAGCCACGTGCACGTCGCTCTTTACCAATCCGATGGGCGGCGCGCATCGCTACCTCAGCGACCTCAAAACACTGGGGCAAAAATACGTTTGGTATGAGGAGTTAATGCAGGTTTGGGCCAATCGGTATCCGGGAAGTATTTACGACATTCACTATGAAGAGCTCATTGCTAATCCCGAGGAGCAAGTGAGAGGTCTTTTGAGCCACCTTAACTTGGATTGGGATGATCGGTGTTTGCATTTTTGGCAGACGGAACGGCCTGTGCAGACACCCAGTCGCGCAGATGTTGCGCGCCCAATACATACTGAGGGTCTATCGAAATGGAGGCGGTACGAACCATTTCTCGCTGACCTCGTAGCAGCTCTCGAAATGCACAATTAACCACAAGTCGAACAAATTCTTGACGCAAAGACGCGATTTAGAATGAGCAGACTGATCGTCAATGATGTGAATTATGCGTCAGGCGATCGGGCATCGACACTCAGTTCTCGCCTTGTTGAAAGTTGCACAATGAAAATCGCTCGCCGCTCACTTCTTTTGTCTACTAGTCTCGCGTCTATGGTCTTGGCATTGCCAGCCAGTTCACAAGGTCTTCAATCTGCTGAGACGAATTGGACCGGTCTTTATGCCGGTGCCGGGACTGACCTGTCTTTCGCCGGTCATTCCGCCAGCACCGACTATGGCGGGACGTACGGAGGGTACATTGATCCGGTTGCTACGGCGACGTTCGGGCGAAACTGGCAGTCGGGCAACCTGGTGTATGGCATCGAGTCCTCCGTTTCCGGTCCCGGTCGGGACGGTGAAATCGATTGGTATGACGACGACAGTTACCAAAACCGTTATGAATGGAATTGGTCCGCGACCCTCCGGGGCCGTGTCGGTGTAACTGCGGGGGACGTTCTGTTGTACTCCGCAGCTGGTGTGACCGTCGCGGATGTCACACTGGATGCTTGCGAGCAAGGGCGCTTTGACGACACTTGCGCGGCAAACTCCTACTCGACCTTTGTTGATGACAGGTTGAAAGGCTTTACGGCTGCCATCGGAGCAGAGGCTGCCTTCACAGATCGCCTGAGCGGCTTTCTTGAGTATTCCACAACCGCGTTCGAGGCCGAAGTCGTGGGCCAGAACCGCAATGGTGCCGACACCGAAGTCACCCCGCATGGGATCAACAGCGAAGCGCTGCGCGTTGGTCTCAACTATAGCCTTGGTGGCAGCAGACGTTCTGACCCCGTGACGGTGAACGCAGCCGACAGCATGTGGGGTGGCGGCTACGTCGGCCTGCTTGGTACATACGGTATGCTCACAAACCATTCCGGCCTCTATTACGGCGGCACAAGAACAACCATTGCGGACCAAACGCTTGGTGTTGTGGGCGGCTACAACGTTCAGCGCGGCAACTTTGTCTATGGACTTGAAGCAGATGTGTCAGGTGCGATGGAAGCCGACAAAATCTGGGGCGACGACTATCTGAGCGACCATAGCTGGAATTGGTTGACGACAATCCGCGGTCGTGCCGGGATTTCCACAGGTTCTGCGCTCTTTTACACGACTGCAGGATTGGCCTTTGCTGACTTGGAACTTGGTGCATGCGAAGGCGATGCCGATGAAACCTGTGCGGATAGCGGCGCTGACTACGATAGCCGCTATTCCGGAGTATCGACCGGCCTTGCTGCCGGGTTTGGTGTTGCTGTGCGCCTCAACGAGCGCACCGCGGTGAACGCCGAATACACCTATGTTGGGTTCCCGTTTGAAACCGGTGCAGACGCGCTGACGGAAACCGACGGTGAATCAGACTACCCAGGGCCGCACACCGCAGAGGCTCAGATGTTCCGCATTGGCGTCACCTACAGCTTGGGCACGGCGTCGTCTGGCCGTGCTGAGCCGCTGCATGATTGGTCGGGCTACTACGCTGGCCTATTTGCGTCTGGAAATCTTCTTGGCGTTGCAGGTGGCAGCTACTACGGCAACCCTTCAATCATGGAAGAACACGGTGCATTCGGCGTGAATGCCGGCCGGAATTGGGAGCGTGGGAATTTTGTCTTTGGCGTAGACGCCGAGATCCAAAGTGGCACCGGGCCGACGGCGTCCACGTACTATGATGAGGATGACTATCTCAACTCCGGTGAATGGAACTGGTCAGGCGCAATCCGCGCGCGTGCCGGCATTGCGACAGGCAATGCGCTCATTTTTGCAACGGGTGGTGTCGCCATCGCGGACACGGATCTGTGGCACTGCTACGAGCTGGAGGAATGTTTCGACCCATCTGACCTGAACGATGAATCAGACTCGTATTTTGAAGACGTGCAGTACGGTCTGACCGGCGGTTTCGGTGTCGAATATGCCATCAATGATAGCACATCGATCATCGGCGAGTACCGCATGACGCAATTTGGCGCGCAGCGCGGCGATGGCCTGACCGATGATGACTATGCGGATCACACCACTTGGTCACAGATGGTCAAAGTCGGGGTGAATTACTCTTTCTGAGGACCAAGCTAGGAACGGGCGAGCACCCTTGAACTGGCCCAGGTCAACCAAAAGCAGCCATTCGTGTCTTGGGTGAACGGCAACGCCGTGCGCGCTGCAGGCATTTGATCGACTCAGATTACTACAAGCTGGACGACCAGCGGCTTTCGGGAAGGCAGTTGGCTAGATTTGCTACCCGCCGAAGTCGGTTATGGGCCGGCCTCAATGATCAAATCGTGAGCCTTCTGGCTCAATACTGAACTGCTTCCGATAACCGGTTTGCGCCTAAAAAGGTAACTTTCTGCCACGCGGAAAATATCGGCCTTCGCGCCATCGGCGCTCAGCTACTCCAACTTACGTAATTGTAAGGTTGGCGAGCACCTTCTGCAAAGTTGACCCCCTATTTCTATTTCATCGGACGGCGCAACAGCCTTCCTCAACATGAAAATGGAGATACGACATGAAAACGAAACTCATTGCAGGTGGTGCGCTGACAGGGCTGGTTTTGGCTGGCGGCATCGCTGGAATGGTCTCTGCCCAGACGGTTGCTGATGCGACAGGACTGACCGAAGAGCAGGTGATCGAGATTGCCCTTATGGAAGTGCCAGGCGAAGTCACAGACGTTGAGATGGAGCGGGACGACGGGCAGCAAGTCTTTGAGGTCGAAATCCTCGGCGCTGACGGTTCTGAAATGGAAGTCTACATCGCAGCTGAGACTGGTGAAATTCTTGAGGTGGCAGCCGAAGGCGACGACAATGACTGTGGCGGTGATCATGACGATGACGACGCTGAAGACGCCTAAACGAAAACTGTTTTCGTCGACGGCATAAGCGAGTTAGGCTGCCCTTTGTGGCGGCCTATTTCTGGGTCAACCCACCGAAGGGTCACCATGCGCATTCTGCTTTTGGAAGATGACAAACAATTAGGCCCATGGATCACCAAGGGATTACGTGAAGAAGGCCACGTCGTTGATCATTTTGATGACGGCAAGGATGCATTGATGGCGGCGATGGGACAGGAGTTTGATCTGCTCATTCTTGACCGCATGGTTCCAGGACTTGACGGTTTGGCCGTCCTCAAATCACTGCGCGCCTCTAAGAACAGCACGCCCGCATTGTTCCTAACGGCGCTGGGTGAGATCGACGCCCGTGTCGAAGGGTTTGAAGCTGGAGGCGATGATTACCTCACCAAGCCTTTTGCCTTTGCCGAATTATCTGCCCGCGTTGGTGCATTGGGTCGAAGAAGAGAGGGCACTGATACAGAAGCGGCCGTGCAGACGACACTGCGGTATGCAGATTTGACGCTAGACCTGTTAACACGGCGCTGCGAAAGGCGTGGCCAGCCGATTGATTTGATGGCGAAGGAAATCAAGCTGCTTGAATATCTGATGCGCAGACCCGGCCGTCTGGTGACAAGAACGATGCTGCTGGAACAGGTCTGGGACATGAGTTTTGATCCCACAACCAGCGTCGTTGAAACCCACATCAGTCGACTGCGTGCCAAAATCGATAAGCCCTTCAAGGAAGCCCTGCTGCGTACGCGGCGTGGGGAGGGTTATGTTTTTGGTGGGTAAGTGGCTCACACGATTTAAGTGGTTGCGGCGCTCGTCGACTTTGCGATTGGCGGCGGTGCTGTCGGGGATATTTGCATTAGGTTTTCTTTTGGCGATCTTGGCAGCGTTAACGCTTGGCCAAAGAGCGATTGAACGACGGGTGGACGAGACCCTGACCGTTCTTGCGCAAGGCAGTGTCGTGGATCAGGTACGCGGTGACAGTGCTGCCATGATCTTGCGTCCGCTTGGCGAATTGAACGGGTTGCCAGAGCTTTTCCGTCGTACCGTTTCACGCGGAGGCGGCAACATCGAGCTGCGCGACGATCTGATGGGCGCAGATTTGTGGCGTGTGTTGGTGACCCAAGACAGTGTCGGTCAGCCCGTCATGATTGCTGTTCCGATTGAAGACAGTGCGGATGCGCTGGAATTGCTGGCAAGAATCCTTTGGGGCATGGCCGTAATCGTCATTATGTTGACCTTGGCGATCGGCCTATGGGTCGGCCTAGTCGCCCAGAGACGATTGGTAAGAATCAATGTGACTTTGGGCGATCTAGCGGCAGGGGATTTGTCGGCCCGAACAGGGACGGCCCGATCGAGAGATGACCTTGATGACATGTCCCAAAACCTGGATCAGACGGCAGCGGAGCTAGAGCGCCTTGTTAGCCAGACCCAGCATCTGAGCGCGAGCATTGCCCATGATCTGCGCACACCTTTGGCGCGTCTGCGTGCGCAGCTTGAAATGCTGCCAGAAGGTGATCAACGCGGTGCCGCTATGGAAGAGGCGAGCCACCTATCGGGTGTCTTCGATACCATCATGCGAGTGGCGCGGATCGAGGCCGGACAGGGTCGCGTTGGATTTGAACCCGTGGCATTGGACGCTTTAGCAGGTGAATTGGTTGAAACCTTTGGGCCAGTGGTCGAAGACGCAGGAAAAACGTTATACTTGAAAGCCCATGCGACGGCGACAGTGCAAGCCGACCGCGCCATGTTGGTGCAGGCGATGGCCAACCTGATCCAGAATGCGCTGGTCCACGGCGGCAGCGAGATTACCGTGTTCGTCGATGGCAACAGTCTGGGCGTGGCTGACAACGGTGCTGGCGTTGACCCCGCTCAATTTGCAGAAATCATCAAACCCATGGTGCGCCTTGATAGTGCGCGCAGCGCTCAAGGGTCGGGCCTTGGTCTGGCGCTTGTTCGGGCCGTGGCCGACCGCCACAGTGCGCGGCTCAATATGGCGGTGAATGAACCCAATGGGCTCAAAGTCTCAATCCAGTTTACAGAAATGTAAGGTTGCGGTCAGACGGGGGTAAAACCGGCTCCTTATCTCTCAATCATCGAAACAAAAGATGAAACTGGAGAGACCCAAATGACCACCTTGATCGCAAAACTCAAAAACGCAGTGTCCAACGCAGCCCTGTTCGCCACGGCTATTTTCATGGTCGGCCTCGGCTTCGCCTTTGTGGGCACGATCGCGCTGTTTGGCCTAATCGCCGTGGGCGCCGCCATGATCGCATCGTTTTTTGTCACACCTGTGATGCCTGCGCAGACTGACGCAGAAGCCGCCTCTTAATTGATATTGAGTGAAAGGTAATCCCGATGACAATTTCCGCACAATCCCCCGTTAAGCCCCACGGATTTGTCACGCGCAGTATCCATTGGGTTTCGATCCTGATGATCGCTTACGGCTATTACAAGGGTCTTGATAATGTGAACCAACTTGCCGATCCCGCTCTCTTTCGGTTCGAAGTTATCTTCGCATCATCCTTAGGCCTGCTTTTTGCATTCCGCCTGTTTTGGACGCAGAAAATCGGCGGCGCGACGCGGTTGCCACATAAGGCCCCCGCTTGGGAACACGTTGCATCGCGCACGGTGCACTACGGCCTCTATGGGTCAGTCTTTACAATTGTGGGGACAGGCCTTGCCATCGCATACGCCTATGCGTCTCCAGTGCTTGGCGACTTTTTTGTCAACGCGATGATCTTTATCCATGAAGCGGCGCTGACACTCCTGCCTGCCCTGATCTTGACCCACATTACGGGCGCTCTTTGGCACAAAGTTATCCGCCGCGATGGTGTCTTGGAAGCCATGACAGGGAAATTGCCGATCTAGTTCCAAGGACAAGCAAGCATTGATCCCATGATTATCAAGGTCTGCTCCCTCCGCTCTTGTCCAGCTCATGCAGAACGCAGCGAACGTCCGATTTCGAGGTTTTCGCACTATTTGATCGTGAAAAAGCCGGCAATTTCCTGCGCCAATAGATCGACAGTATCCACGACATTCGCAAGCGGGGCGACGTTGTCTGCAATCAGCGAAAACTCAGAACAGGCAATGAACTGTAGGTCCATTCCGGCCGCCTCAAGTACGGTCGAGGCCTCTAGTAGCGCGCCGCGCGCTCGCGCTGTCGGTCCTTCTGACTTTATTGATCTAATTGCAGTAAGCATGGCGTCATCGCGGTTGGGCCAATGCACCGATAGACCCTTTGCGCCAAATGCACGCTCAAATAGCTCGATCTTCTGCACAGCCGGAGAGGCCAGCATGCCAATGCGTCCGCCCTTGCCGATAGTGCGCAGGGCATGATTTGCGGCCAGATCAATCATGTTCAGAAATGGGATATCAACAGCACCGGCAATCGCATCTGCATAGTGATGTGCCGTGTTACACGGCATTGCCAATGCGGCACAGCCCAGTTGTTGCAACCTGACAGCCATTGCTGCCAGCGTCGGGCCAGGGTTTTCGCCAGCGCCGTCGATCAAATGCGCGATGCGCGACGGGACCTGCGGATTCATGTCAATCAGCAGCGGAACATGATCGCTGTCGTGACGCGCGGGGACGGCATCCATGACTTTGGATTGCAATAGTATTGTTGCTGCGGGCCCCATCCCGCCAAGTATACCTATCGGATGGGGCCCGGGCATGTCTTAAACGTTCACCCAGCGGGACGCATGATCGAAGGCAAAGTCGTAGCCGCCCAAGGCAGCGGCCCCGCCCGTGTGCAAGAACACAACGCGTTCGTCCTTGAATTCACCTTTGCGCGCCAGATCAATCAGGCCTGCCGCACCTTTGGCCGAGTAACAAGGATCAAGCAAAATGCCTTCCAGTTCAGCAAACATACGGATCGCCTCGATACCGCTTTCTGTTGGGATACCGTAGCCATCGCCGACATAATCGGTGTTCGCCATCACATCCTCACGCTTGACGATTCCAGGGCAGCCAAGCAGCTCAGCGGTTTTGCATGCAAGGTCATAGACCATTTGCTCTTGTTTGGGCTGTGGTGCGCGGGTGCCTATGCCCAGAACCGGGATCTGTGCATTCATCGCGCACATGCCCGTAACCAATCCTGCCTGCGTGCCCGACGAGCCAGTTGCGTGCGTCAGCCGGTCGATTTTCAGACCCATGTCATTGGCTTGTGCGACCAGTTCGAACGCTGCGTTCACGTAGCCAAGCGCACCGGTTGAATTCGATCCACCACCGGGGATGACATAGACGGTATGGCCCTTGGCGCGCATCTTGTCGGCAGCTTTCTCCATTTCGCCGACCATGTCGTGACCGGCTGGAAATTTCTCGGTTGTGGCGCCATGAAGGTGATCAAGCAGCACGTTACCGTTGGCGTTGTAGTTGCCATCTTGATAGCCAGTACGATCTTCCAGCAAGATATGGCACTTGAGGCCCAACTTGGCAGCAAATGCAGCCGTTTGACGGCCGTGGTTGGTCTGGGTTGCACCCTGCGTCATGACCATGTCCGCGCCTTGTTCGATGGCTTCGGCCATCAAGAACTCAAGCTTGCGGGTCTTGTTTCCGCCCGTCGACATGCCGGTGCAGTCGTCGCGTTTGATCCACAACTCCACCCCAAGTTCTTTTGACAATCTCTTCATGTGCTCAAGTGGTGTGGAAAGATGGGCCAGATGAACGCGTGGAAATCGGGCAAGGTGCATTATTATTCTCCTATATGTGTTTATCTCAACTTATATTGGAAGTTGCGCCGTTGATAATGCGAATTTCGCGGCATAAAATGCAGATAATGCAAGTTACACCATACAGCGGACAGAGGTTTCATGCGGGTTGAGTGGATCGATGATATTCTGGCGGTTCTAGATTGCGGGTCGCTCGCGCAGGCAGCGCAAAAGCGCGCACTCACTCAATCGGCGTTCACACGCAGGGTCCGCACGATCGAAGACAGCTTGGGCACAACGTTAATTGATCGCCGTCGGAAACCTGTATCGCTTATGCCCGGTGTCCAATCACTGGAGCCGGAGTTACGCGAACTTAGCTCGCGATTGCACAACCTTCGCCAGACCCTCCGAACCGCAAACAAGGGGCTGGGTAAACCGCTGACCTTCGTGTGCCAGCACGCGCTTACTACGACCATATCACCTCAGGTCGTTCACGCAGCAACACGCAATGGTGAGACAACAGCGCGGGTGCGGTCGGGCAATCAGGACGAATGTCTGATGATGCTGTTATCCAAGGAGGTTGACCTTGCAATCATGTATGCGCTTCCAAATGGTGCGCCAATGGGCACCAGCACAGCGTTTGAAACTTTGAACATTGATGAAGATATAATTGTGCCGGTCTGCGCCCCAGGCCTTCTCGCGCGGGTCACGGACGAAGCCATTCCCGTTATCGCCTATCCATCAGATGTGTTTCTGGGGCAAGTCTTTACCCGCATGCTCAGTCCGCGGTTGGCACAGGATAGAACGATGGTGACAGTCGCCGAAACCGCCCTGACCTTTGCCATGTTGGAGCTGACTTTGAACGAGATCGGAATTGCTTGGCTGCCATCATCGCTTGTCGCAAGGCCTCTTGCTCAAGGTGATCTGATACGTCTTGATGATACCCTGCCCGCCCAGATTTTAGACATCAACATGGTCCGCCTGCGCGGAGGCGAAACTGAACACAGCGATCTGATATGGCGTAACCTTGCGCGGCACTTTCAGGTCACGCCTTAGCCTTGGGGCAATAACCCTTACTCTCGTTTTCCTTGCACAATACGGTCCAAGATCATCGCGCAGAACAAGATCGCAAAGCCTGCCAGGATACCTTGTCCAACTGAGGCATATTGCAAGGCTTCCAGAACATCCTCGCCCAATCCCTTTGCACCGATCAGTGAAGCCACGACAACCATTGCAAGGCTCAGCATGATCGTTTGGTTCACGCCCGCCAGAATTGACGGCGCCGCGAGCGGCAAATCAACCTTGGTCAATAGGAACCACTTGGTCGCGCCATACGCGATGGCTGCCTCGCGGATGGTGTCAGGGACGCCGCGCAGGCCAAGCACTGTCAGGCGCACCACAGGTGTGCCGCCAAAAATCATTGTGGTGACCACGGCCGCTGGTTTACCTGTTCCAAAGAATGCAATCACCGGGATCATGAACACGAATGCGGGCATGGTTTGCATGAAGTCCATGATAGGACGCACGACCGCATAGAACCGTGGACGACGGGCGCAGAACAGGCCGACAGGAATGCCAATCGCGATTGATATACACGCCGCTGTGCCCAAAAGCGCCAGGGTTGTCATGGCTTTCTCCCAAAAGCCGAGGAACCCCATGTAGGCTAGAAATGCGGCGGCAAATATTGCAGCGCGACTGCCCGCCGAGAGCCATGTCAGCAAGACAATGAAACTGCCAATTACCGGCCATGGGGTATCCACAAATAGAACCTCCAGCGCGTCAAGAACGGACCGAATGCCCAATGTGATCAACCGAAAGAACCACTCACCTGAGTCGATAATTGCTGCAAAGAACGCCTCGACACGGTCAATTGCACCCAGACGAATTTCGGGGCGGGTGGGGAAATCAGTGAGCCATCCGACAGCACCGGGGAAGGCATAATGTATCACGCAGGTCATGATAACGAGCACCGGAAAGATCACAGCCACAGCCGTCCGGAGCGGGTTCAGGCCGGAACTGATCGACGCGTTCGACAGCCACTCTGAATAGCGTTTTTCCAATGCGCTGTTTGCAACAACTCCTGCACAAACCTTCACCACGATCAACGCCACGAAGCCCGTCATTGCGACCCATATCGCGCCGGATTCTAGCTGTGCAATTTCAACGCGCACATCAGAAATGGCCGTTTCGAGGGACGTGATTGTGCGTTCGAACACATCGACATTGTCTGCATTGTTTGCAACTGCAGCCTCAAGCTGTTCGCGCCGCAGTGCCAGTGTACCTTCGATCTGCGCGATCTTGTCCCGCGCGGCGGAGCCAAGATCACCGAACAACCCCCGCCCCATCTGGATATAGGCAAATGCTTCGAGAATGACGAAGGACAGTGCCCAATTCCAGATGCCGCGCATGCCGAACCAGATCGGCCCCAGCAAGGCGGCAACCACGTTAAAGGTCCATGTAAATTTTGCGCTCGCCCCGATATTCTGGAACTGATCGCGGTAATAATCACTGCTCGTGGTCACAAAATCTGTGAGGAGCTCGTCTTTGGTCTTATCGGTCATGACTCAAGATGTCTCCGTTCCTTCGATCACCGTGCGCAACAGGTCGGATCGGGTGATGGCCCCGATGCGCTGTCCGGTGGAATTGACAATTGCGGCAGGATGATCAGATGTAATTGCTGCCCCGATAAGATCGCCCAGATGCGCGTCCTCGGGGAATTCCTGTGCGGTGGTTGCCAGCGCACCATTGGCACTTTCAAACGCGGCAAGGGGCTGCATCACAGCATGGGCCCGAACCACCTTCAGGCGTGAAATGCCAGCAACAAAGTCCGACACGTATTCATCCACAGGATTCATCACGATGTCTTCGGGCGTGCCTGTCTGGATCACCATGCCGTCGCGCATGATCGCAATGCGATCGCCGATGCGCACGGCCTCATCCAGATCGTGGGTGATGAACACGGTCGTCTTGTTCATATTCGCTGCAAGGCCCATAAATTCACCCTGCAACTGCCGCCGGATCAACGGGTCAAGCGCCGAAAACGGCTCATCCATTAGCAAGATTTCGGGGTCAGCGGCCAGCGCACGGGCCAGGCCGACACGCTGTTGCATGCCACCGGAAAGTTCATGAGCGAACTTGTTACCCCAGCCTGTCAGATCGACCATTTCGATGGTCCGTTCGGCCACTTCCATACGTTGGTTTTTGGATATGCCGCGAATTTCAAGCGGCAGCGCGACGTTATCAAGCACGGATCGGTGCGGCATCAGCGCGAAATTCTGGAACACCATGGCGATGTGTTCATTGCGGTAGCGGCGCAGTTCATCAGGCGGCATCGCCATGATATCATTTCCGTTTACGGTGATGGTGCCGGATGTCGGCTCTAGCAAACGATTGATGTGGCGCACCAGCGTTGATTTGCCGGACCCCGATAGGCCCATAACACAGAAAATCTCGCCCGGTTTGATGTTCATGGTCGCGTCAGCCACGCCGACCACGCAGTTGTGTTTTTCAAGAACCTGTTTCTTGGAGATGCCGTTGGCCTTTACATCCGCCATCGCCTCGGCTGCGCGGTGACCAAAGATCTTCCAAACGTTCGACAGTTCGATGGCGTAGTCTTCTGACATCTTCAAGTTCCTATGATAGGTGGAGGCATCGCGCTGATGCGCGATGCCAATGTCATAGTTGGATTAAAGGCCGAGCCAGCTGTCGACGCGCTCTGAATTGGCCGCAACCCAATCGCGCGCAACATCCGCGGGGTCTTTTCCGCCTTCAATCTGGAACGCAAAATCCGACACCGTTTCACCGTCCAATGCGATGTTCGCCAAAAGATCGGCAATCGCCGGAGAGCGTTCAGGCAACGCGCTGGAATATGCGATTTGCACTTCCTTCAACGCATCTTCTGTCATGACGGTCGAGTTTTCGAACCAGTCGGGATCGTCGGACGGCTGGATCGCAATATACTGCGCTGGGTCAAACGCTGGCTCTGACAGGCGTACGATGTCGTGCTGGAACCAGATCGCATGAGGTGAGTAGCAGTAGAACGCATAACCCATGTCTTTTCGGATGCTGTCACCCACGGTTGCTGTCATCACAGCCTGATCTGCGCGGATCGGCTCCATAAACGGCATCAGCCCATAGTCGCGGACCTTCACTTCGTTCACGTTTGCAGACGCCCAACCGGGTGCCCCGATCCAGATCTCGCCAAGACCGTTGCCATCACTGTCCATCATCGCGGCAATCTCCGGCCGGGCCAGATCAAAGATTGACGTGACATTGTTAGCCTCGGAAAACTGACGGCTGACGCAGAAGCTTTGTTTACCCTCATAGGAGTTCTCCGAGAGAACTACAGTGCCTTCCCCAACGACATATTGGTCGGTGAAGCTTTGCTGGTTAGGCAGCCAAACGTCAGGGTGCACGTCAATGTCGCCGCGTCCTTGGCCCATGGCCTGGAAGATGCTGGCGTTGTTGCCTGGCACCAGTTCTGCTTCGCCACCCATGCGGGTCTCGACGATTTCAGCGATCAGGTGCGCAATTGCCTGCGCCCCGGTCCACGCAGGTGCGCCGATCTTGACTTCCTCTGCGGCAGATGCAGTTGCCATTCCGGCCAGAAGGGCTGTTGAAAGTAGTAACTTTTTCATTGGTCTCTCCACTGTTGGTTTGGGCGCCGCCGGCTGGCGCAATCTGTTGTTCAGACGGTTTCCGGCAGAAACTTCTCTACGATAGCATTGAAAATTTCCGGTTGTTCCATGTGCGCGTTGTGACCGCAGCCCGGCAGGACCGCCAAGCTGCTGTATTTGATTCCTGACCACAGGGCTTCTGGCTGTGACCAGCCATAAGACCGGTCACGATCCCCCCAAATTACGAGGGTCGGATTGGTGATGTTTTCAAGAGCGTCGCGCCCATCCCACGTTTCCATAGCCGACAGGCCGGACAATGCGGTTGCAAGGCTGACGTTTTCGCTTAGGGCCACGCAGGTGTTGTATCCCGCAGCCCTTTCACCATCGTCAAACCACGTTGCCGCAATCCTGCGTGCCGTGGCGGTGGTGCCATCATTGCGTGTGCGGATGCGTGACGTTTCAATCGTCTCAAAGCGGTCAGGCATGGCGCCGCGTGGTCCAGTGCCGTAACACACAAGCCTATTAATGCGACGCGGCGCGATTGCCGCCATCTGCTGTGCAATCATGCCGCCCATTGAATGGCCAACAAGATGAAAATTATCGACACCCAAATCATTCAGAAAATCCAGCACCTGGCGTGCATAACCAGCAATGCTGTCCAAAGGCGGTTGATCCGCATTCCCGCCGTATCCAGAAAGCTCTGGTACGATGACGTCAAAGTTCCGGCTAAACGCCGCCACCTGTTGTTCCCACAGTGCAGCACCACCAAGATAGCCGTGCAAAAACACCAAGGGAAAACCTTTGCCTTCGCGCACATAGGTCGGGCGGGCCTCGGCGAGTTGCATGTGGTGCGTCTCCAATAGAAACCTGACGTCACGTCAGGCTTACCCTTGAAGCCTAGACGCGAGCAGCCTTGCTGTGCCAATTCTATTATCTCATCATTTTATTCCGAATTTGCATAACGAATATTATCTTGTAAGTTCAGATAGAAGGGTGGCGAAATGGATCTGAACTGGCTGAGAGATTTTATCTGTCTTGAACGCACGCTAAGCTTTACGCGGGCCGCAGAAGAGCGCAACATCACACAGCCGGCGTTCAGCCGCCGGGTAAAATCGCTCGAAAACTGGTTGGGAATAGCGCTAATTGATAGGGCAACCTATCCGGTTCAATTATCGCCTGCCGGAAAGCAGTTTTTGCCGGTAGCCAAGGCAACCATCGCTGATTTGATCGATGCCCGCCAAGCCATAAGAGAGCAGGATCAAGGCGATAAGTCTTTCCAACGCTTTGCCGTCCTGCACACAATTTCAGTGAATTATTTATCCGTGCGGCTGGAAGAACTGGAAGCTGAAATTGATGATCTAAAAGCACGGGTCATTTCCGACAACCTTAGCACATGTTGTCAACTTCTGGCCGAGGGAGGTTGCGATTTCCTGATTTGTTATCGCCACCCAGATGTGCCCTTGATTCTGGACGAAGATCAGTTTTCACGAATTGATCTTGGGGTCGAGAAATTGGGACCGTTTGCGCTGAGAGAAGCGATTGCGTCAAAAGGCTGGGTACTGCCGGGAACAGCACAAAAGCCCGCCCCCTATCTTGCCTATGAGCGGACGTCATTTTTGGGCACGGTTGTTGAGCAAACGATTGGCAATCAACTGGTGCATCTTAACGTGCGCTATGTCGATGCACTTGTCGAAGCCATAAAAAGGCGGGTCCTCAGCGGCAGTGGCATTGGTTGGCTTCCATACTCTTCTGTTCAAACCGAATTGGCAGCCGGAACCCTTGAACAAGTAGGACCACCCGAACTCGAAGCACAGATGACGCTTTCGGTGTTCTGTTCTCCCGAGCGCCTTGATGAAAAAGGGCTGGAAGTCTGGAAGCGGTTCGGGGGCTAAGGAAAAGAACTAGCAATAAAATTGCAGGATGTACGTATCTGTCTCGCATGATCCTGCCTGCTGACCTGCAACTAATGTTCAAATTGGCAAGCCCTGTTGGTACGAGTAGAAACGTGCAGGCGGCCTTTTCGTTTTTTATCCAAAGCAGACATCGGCACTCGCCGTGCAAATGGCTACTTGGCCTGCCAGGTAGACCTCGAGCAAGTCAGGATGCTGCGTACCCGCTCCGAAGCCCGCTTCAGGGAAGCTGCACCGCAGCGTCGATTATCACCGACAGCGTCCGGAAAGGGCCGGGCGTGTCGATGATTGCGCGACCGTGATCGAAAATGCTGCGGCCGAGCTAATGGCGGCAGCGAGCTCATTGTGACCGGTGCTACTGGATGACCGAACGACTGCTATTGGAACAATGGTCGTTGATTTGAGGCGAGCGAACCTCGAACTGAGCGCCCGGATAGTGATTATTCGCCGCCAAGTCGTGCAGCAGCGGATGTGGCCATTGCGCGAACTCTTGGTCCTAAAAACATCCAACTGGACCTGTCCCGCAAAGCGGGCCTTGATGCAACGCGCAGCAATGGTCTGCCGTGCGGACAAAGCGACCATTCCTCGCGGTCACCTGAATTGCCGCTTCGCGGATCATTCCTGACGTTTGCTGCCGCCACAAAATCTGTCGCTGGATGAGCTCTCATATCTCTATTTAACTTTACCCTCGCGCAAGGCCGCCAATATCATGATTTTCTTTTGCCTCAAATTTTCAGCATTCAACGTATTCAAACTTCAAACGTGCTCAAGCTCGCCTTGAAGTCCTCCATGAAATCTAGAGTGATTTTCGATGGGCGTTTGTGGATCGGCCTCACAAGGCAGATTTTATGTGGCACGCTTGGCACAAAAGGCCGAAAATCGAGCCGATCTTCATATGTTCGCGCATCAAGTTCGCTGACTACGGACACACCAACGCCCTGCGCGACCAGTTCACATGCAGCCGTAAATTGCCGCGTTTCAACAACATGGGTTGGGCGAACTGATGCTTGTCGGAAGACATCATTCAGCGCCCGGTAAAAACTGCTGTCCCGGCGCGTGTGGACAAAACGCTCCTCGTTTAATTGTCGTGCATCAACCTGTTCAAGGTCCGTAAACCTGTGGCCTTTGGGAAAGATGCAAACGGTCCGAACACTCAGCATGGTGCTTTCGATTGCGGGGTGACCGTCAAACCCGTCTGTTATGCCGCAATCATACTGCTCGCCGACAATCCATTCTAGAATCCGTTCTGGCCGGTCTGGTTCAAGGGTGATTGTTACGTCCGGTCGCGTCTTTAGGAAATTGGTGACGACAGCGGGCATGTGGCTTGTGGCAAAGCCGGGAAGGCAAGTGATACTGAGATGCCCCGAAGTCTTGTCGTGCACGTTCTGGCTGGTCTCCGTGATGTTCTTCAGCACGCCCAGAACCCGCGCGATGTCAGGCAGGATGTAACCTGCTTCTTGGGTGGGCACCAAGCGGCCATCTTTGCGGCTGAGCAGTGCAAAACCAAGCTCGTCCGATAGATCCGCCAGCAAACGGCTGACCGCAGGCTGTGAGATTTTTAAGCTTTGTGCAGCGCGTGTCATACTGCCGTGATCAACGACAGATTTAAGGGCCTCGAGTTGTCGCAATCTTGGTCGTTTCGTCATGGCAGGGGTCCAATGTCCAGTAAAGTCATAATGTTATGTTATGAATCCCAGCAAGGAAATAGCCTTGAATTATGCGAACACTCGGATACCGTGTTGAAATTCTGTGGCTGCGAACAGGACGGCCGCGATTCCTGGGAGGAAAACATGAAAAACCTGACAACTGGCGCTTTGGTCGCCGGATCAACGTTGCTTTCGCCGTTTGCGGCCTATGCAGAAACCGAAGTCCAATTCTGGCATGCCTTCACGGGCCGCCTTGGTGAACTGGTCGCGGCACAAGTCGAAGACTTCAACGCGAGCCAAAACAATTTCACCGTCGTCGCATCCCACAAGGGTAACTATTCCGAAACGTTGAACGCAGGCATTGCCGCTTTCCGCGCAGGCGAGCAGCCTCAAATCTTGATGGTGTTTGAAGTAGGCACGGCCACGATGATGTCTGCTGGGGGCGCTGTGCGTTCTGTCACCGAAGTCATGGAAGCATCTGGCGCAGACTTTGATCCTGATGCTTACATTGGTGCGGTCAACGGCTACTACACAACCACCGAAGGAGAAATGCTGTCGTTGCCTTTCAACGCGTCCACGCCCGTATTGTGGGTGAACCGTGATGCATTTGAGGCTGCTGGCGTTGACCCTGACACCGACTTGTCTACCTGGCAGAACGTCGATGAAACGCTGACAGCACTGCAGGACGGCGGCAGTACCTGCCCGCTGACAACTGCATGGCAAAGCTGGATTCACCTTGAAAACTTCAGCGCTTACCACGACGTGCCGTTCGCCACACAAGATAACGGTTTTGCTGGCACGGACACAGCGCTCGCGTTCAACGGTCCCGCCCAAGTCGCACATATTTCTGCTATGGGTGAATGGGCTGCCGATGGCAAATTTTTCTACGCCGGCCGCCGCAATGAAGGTGGTGCAAATTTCCGCGCAGGCGAATGCGCGTTGTTCACCGAAAGCTCTGCGGGCTATGCAGGTATCTCGTCCGAGGCTGAATTTGCCTTTGATGTGCGCCCGCTTCCTTATTGGGATGGCGTCGGAAATTCCCCGCAAAACACCATCATCGGTGGTGCATCTTTGTGGGTAATGGAAGGTCACGAGGACGCTGAGTACGAAGGCGCTGCTCAGTTCCTTGCGTATCTGTCCTCTACGGACGTACAGGCGAAATGGCATCAGGACACAGGATATCTTCCGATCACCAATGCCGCGTCCGACGCGACACGCACCGCAGGGTTTTATGATGCAAACCCTGGCACGGATGTTTCCGTCATCCAAATGACCGCCAATGATCCGACTGCGAACTCCAAGGGCCTGCGTCTTGGGTCCTTTGATCAGATCCGTGGCATCATCGACGAAGAACTTGAGGCCGTCTGGTCGGGCGACAAAGACGCGCAAACCGCCCTTGATAGTGCGGTCCAACGTGGCGATGCTCTTCTGCGCCGCTTCGAAGCTGCGAACTAAAACAACAAAGAAACGGGCGGCCAATATTGGCTGCCCGTTTCCATCTGGGGGCCGCGTGCATGGAAAAACGGGTTACGTTCAAAGGCTGGATCTTGCCGCTGTGCCTGATCGCGCCGCAAGTCCTCGTGTCCGCGATCTTCTTTTTCTACCCAGCAGGACAAGCCATTTGGCAATCCCTGTTTATCCCCGACCCGTTCGGCCTGTCGATGCAATACGTCGGCGCAGGTAATTTCGAATACCTGCTGTCAGATCCATATTACCGCACCTCATTTTTGACGACGGCGATCTTTTCAACTCTTGTCACCCTATGTTCCATGATCCCCGCGCTCTTCCTTGCTGTGGTTGCGGACCGTTTGATCAAAGGGGCGGGTGTTTACCGCACTATGTTGATCTGGCCTTACGCCGTCGCTCCCGCCATCGCGGGCGTGCTCTGGCTGTTCATGTTCAACACCCGCGTCGGCGTGGTGTCTTGGTACCTCGGTCAGCTGGGCTATGACTGGAACCATGTTCTGAACGGTGGTGAGGCCATGGGCCTTGTTGTCGTGGCCTCGGCTTGGGGGCGCATCAGCTATAACTTCTTGTTCTTCTTTGCCGCCCTGCAAGCGATTCCGAAATCGGTCATCGAAGCAGCGGCCATCGACGGCGCACGATTCTGGAAACGGTTCTGGACGATCGTGCTGCCGCTTTTGTCGCCCACCACGTTCTTCTTGCTTGTCGTGAACATCGTCTATGCATTCTTTGAAACCTTCGGCGTGATCCACACGATCACCAGCGGCGGGCCGCAACAATCCACCACAATCCTTGTATATAAGGTGTTCTCGGACGGTTTCGTCGGCCAAGACCTCGGCTCATCAGCCGCGCAATCGGTGATCTTGCTGGTCGTCGTTGGGGCGCTCACTATCTTCCAGTTCAAATTCATCGAGCGGAGGGTGCACTATTGACCGCCACCGTTAATCCAAGCCCGAACGATCCGCCCCCCGGTATGGTCGAAAAGCGCGGCGCAGGCCTTTGGTTGTCCCATATCATCATGATCACTGGAGTTTTGATCGTGTTCTTTCCGATCTGGCTCGCCTTTGTGGCATCCACGGTGACGCAACCTGAAATCGTGCAACCGCCGATGCCGCTGCTGCCCGGTGATCAGTTTTGGAACAACTACCGCGAGGCGCTTTTTTCAGGCGTCAATGTGCCCGTCGCGACCATGCTGTTTAACAGCCTGATCATGGCCATGGGGATTGCGATTGGTAAGATCGTTATCTCGTTGCTGTCCGCCTTCGCCATCGTCTATTTCAGATTTCCAGGCAAAATGATCTTCTTTTGGATGATTTTCCTGACCCTCATGCTGCCTGTCGAAGTGCGCATTGTCCCCACGTATGAAGTCGTCGCAGGGTTTGGAATGCTCAACAGTTACGGCGGGTTGATCCTGCCGCTGATCGCATCGGCCACCGCGACATTCCTGTTCCGCCAGTTCTATCTGACGATCCCAGATGAGTTAGCCGAGGCCGCACGCGTGGATGGCGCCAGTCCCATGCGCTTCTTCTGGGACATCTTATTCCCGATGAGCCGAACAAACATCGCCGCCCTCTTTGTGATTTTGTTTATCTACGGCTGGAACCAATACCTCTGGCCGCTTCTCATCACCACAGACCCTTCGATGAACACCATTGTGATGGGCATCAAACAAATGTTTCCGTCAGGCGACGACACCGCAAATTGGCCTGTCATCATGGCTACTTCAATTTTGGCTATGATCCCCCCGATCATCGTCGTCATCTCAATGCAAAAACTGTTTATCCGCGGTCTCGTGGACAGTGAAAAGTAGGCAATCATGGCAACTGTAACGCTCACCGATATTAAGAAACGTTTTGGCAGCACACAGGTCATTCACGGCGTCAGTACGGCTATCGAGGACGGCGAGTTCATTGTTATCGTCGGTCCATCGGGCTGCGGAAAATCCACATTGCTGCGCATGGTTGCGGGGCTTGAATCCGTGTCTGAGGGCGAGATCAGCATCAACGATATGCGCGTTAACGAACTCGAACCTATGGACCGGAACATCGCCATGGTGTTTCAAAACTACGCGCTTTATCCGCATATGTCGGTACGTGAAAACATGGGTTACGGGCTAAAAATCGCCAAGCTTCCCAAGTCCGAGATCGACACAAAGGTAGATGCGGCCGCCAAGCTGCTGCAACTGGAAGACTACCTCGACCGCCGCCCCCGTGATCTGTCAGGCGGGCAACGCCAACGGGTCGCAATGGGCCGCGCGATTGTGCGTGAACCTGCGGTGTTCTTGTTTGACGAACCGCTGTCCAACCTTGACGCGAAACTGCGCGTTCAAATGCGTCTGGAAATCCGCGATCTACAAAACCGCCTTGGCATCACGTCGCTTTACGTTACGCATGATCAGGTCGAAGCTATGACGATGGCGGATCGCATGATCGTCATGAATGCAGGGCGCGCCGAACAGATCGGAACCCCGCTCGAGGTCTATGAACGCCCGCAAACCCTGTTCGCCGCGCAATTTATCGGTAGCCCATCCATGAATGTGTTGAACGGTGAAATCACATCGGATCGACTGACCATTGGCGATGCGAAGCTTCCGGCGCGTATGAAAACCACGGGCAAAGTGACGGTCGGCATCCGGCCCGAACACGTCATCGCGGATCCAGACGGCCCGTTGTCAATCACCATTCAAATGGGTGAACCATTGGGCGCTAATACCTTGCTGCATGGCCGGATCACCGGCAAAAACGATGCCTTCACGTTGAGCTTGCCCGGCGTTCATCACGCCGTGGCCGGTGAAGTTGTGCGATTCGGCGTTGACCCATCAAACTTGCACTTCTTCGATCCAGAAAGCGGCGCACGGCTAGAAGAATAAAGCGAGACAATATCTGCCGCAGGACCCACAGAGACATATTGCTTCTCCTCTAGAGCAATATTTGACGATCAAAAGACGCAGCTTTGCCGTACCACAAGCACATATCACCAGTCGATTGTGCCGCTCGCTGGACCGGGGCGGATATTGGGGCGGCATTCTTCGCGTATTGCGCCAACTATGTGATCGACCGCAGTGACTGTGGACGTTAACCCATCAGTCCCAATCCGAACCTCAGAGACATTTGCCGTCCGCCGAATGATTGATCGGATCCAAGGCCGCCTCAAACCCAAATCACCTAGTCTTCCGGCGTGATTTCTATGCATCACCACTTTTCACGCCAATCTTCGGTTCTTCGAGGTCCAATAACACCGAATTGTGGAGAAAAAGCCACTAGGTACAATACAACTCATTAGGAAATCGCCTCGAAACGCTTTAGTTTCAATCGATTAACTTTCCGCGATGAGAGTTAAGTGGCGGACAGACAGTCCTCCTAACTAATAACATAACCATTTGATTAGTATGTAAAATATCTCTCAAAATAGAATATATACCACATATAATACCACCTCATGCATTCAAAACGGCAATTCCCGGCGGTATTCGCTCCCCCACTTTGACAACCAAAGCACGCCAATCTTGTCCAGCTCTACGCCAGTTAAACCGATAGCTATGTCTCAACGCTATGTCAGGGCCATACTTTTAATCGCATCATATACCAAAACACGTTCCGCTTCATACACGTGATCCTCACGTAGTGAAAACCCAGCCGTGGCGGCCCTATGATCTCGAAACCCATCACCATAGTAGTGCGGGTGATCTGTGAGTAGAGCAAACATGCCCGCATCGACATGTCCCTCCAGGCGATCCGCTATGCCTTGGGCCGGATGCCCAAAGCGCGCGGATACTTGGACACCGGCTTTTTAGAATGTCTTGACCCCCTAAAACTGTGCCAAAGTTGGCTTAGTTTTGGAGATTGGATTGATGGCACGGAAACGGTACTCGGATGAAGATGTTCTTCGGCTTTTGCGTGAGATTGAACTGAGCCTAGCGTCTGGCTCAGATGTAGCGACGGCCTGCAGAAGTGCTGGTGTCAGCGACGCGACCTATTACACATGGCGCAAACGGTTTGGTGGCATGGGACGATCGGAGATGGCCAATCTGAAGGCGCTTCAGAAAGAGAATGATCGGCTCAAGAAGATCGTGGCGGAGCTTGAGTTGGATAAGCTGATCCTCAAAGAGAGCCTTGATTATTTAAAGCCGAAGGCCTGACGACAGACCAGCTTCGTCAGGCCGTGGTGCACAGCCGACAAAAGCTGGCAACCTCTGAACGGCGCACATGTCGGGTTCTGGGCGTGGCCCGAAGCACGTTGCAATACCAAGCGGTTTCCACGGATGATGAGGTGTTGCGCCTGGCAATGATCCGATTGGCCAAGCAATATGGGCGCTACGGCTATCGTAAGGTTGCGGAACTACTGCGAGTCGAAGGCTGGCCCGTCAATCATAAGAAGATCGAACGCCTGTGGCGCGAAGAAGGCCTGCAACTTCCAAGGCGACACAAGAAACGCAGGCGACTGTACCACAAGGACAGCTCAATCATCCGGCTGCGGCCGCAACATCCCAATCACATCTGGAGCGTCGATTTTGTGCACGACAAACTGAGCAACGGGCGGCCCTACAAGATGCTCACGGTGCTGGATGAATATACCCGTGAGGCACTGTGTGTCGCGGTCAAACCAAAGATGAACAGCGCGGATGTGCTGGATGCGCTCTACCCACTGCTTTTGCGGCGCGGGAAACCCGTATACATTCGTTCGGACAATGGCTCAGAGTTCATCGCAACAGCACTACAAGACTGGCTGAGAAAGGTCGGGATTAAGCCGATCCAGATATACCCGGGGTCACCCTGGGAGAACGGATACAACGAGCGCTTCAATGGCACGCTGCGCCGAGAAGTCCTGAATGCTGAATGGTTCCACACCACGAAACAGGCACAGATCGTCATCAATACATGGCTCAGACAGTACAATCGTGTTCGACCCCATCAGGCTTTAAACATGCGTCCGCCAATTCCAGAAACATTGCTCAAAAGTGGCCCATAGAAATGGGGCTGGACAACTGCACCCGACGCCTGAAACGGCGTCTGAAGCATCTGCCAAGCAACGTGCGGGATACCGTACATACGTTTAACCGCCAGTCATCGCTCAAAGCCTTACATGAGCGGCTTGCCAATCCCAGACCGCATGGCAGCGCTTAGTGTGTTGGCCATTGCGGTGGCCACCAGCAAGGTGGGCTATGTCTATATCTCTGGTGGCAAGCTGCAGGACTGGGGCATTGGCGTGAAGGTCACAAAGTCCAGCGCTGATCTGGTTGGCTTTGTGCAAGAGCTGATCAATGAGCTGAAGCCGGATGTGGTTGTGACCGAAAAGATCGGCAAGGGCTGCCGCAAGGGCGATCATGCCAAGGCGCTCATCCGATCAATCACAGAGCTAGCCAGCCACAATCCAGTGCTGGACGTGTCCGTATCCCGGCCACGGCAATACCCATCAAAGTATGAGGAGGCACAGGCGCTTGCAAAGGCCTATCCTGAGAGCGCGGGCTACTTGCCTAAGCAAAAGCGGCGCATCTTTGATTTTGAACCGCGCCGCATGGTGTTGTTCGAAGCACTGGCGCTGGCCGACAAGGTGATCAAGGGACCACCGACACGGTTAGCCGCCGCCATGGGGTAGCACCGTCGTTCAAATCAAGCGAAGCCGCCCAAAGGGGCGGCTTCTGTTGTTTGGCCTACACAAAGACAAAGTCATCCTGATCGATCAAACCAGAGGTATTGAGCAACTCGATCTGCTGACCATTGTCGTAGTCAATGAATGTCGATGTGCCAGTGGTCGTTATGGTCAGATCAGCAAAACTGAGACCAGAGGTGGAGAAGTCCATCATATCCGTGCCATCCTCAAAGTCTGTGATTTGGTCCTGGCCATCACCAAGGTTGAATACAAACGTATCTGCACCGGAGCCACCGGTCAGCGTGTCATCGCCTGACCCGCCGATCAATGTGTCATTCCCAGCTTGCCCGTCCAAGGCGTTGTTGCCATCCGTGCCGGTGATCGTATTAGCGCCATCTGAGCCGATGACGTTCTCAAACGCGATCGTCACCTCTGTCGTGCCGCTACTCCAATTTGCGACGCCTGCAACCAGATCAATATCCACCGCTGATGAAGAGTGAGAGAAATCAACCGTATCAATGCCATCACCACCATCGTGGTAGTCGGTCCCCAAACCCCCGAGGATGACGTCATCACCATCGCCACCATACAGCGTGTCATTGCCTGAACCACCGTCGAGAATGTTGTTCTCATCGGTACCGGTGATTGTATTGCTGCCACCGGAACCAATAACATTTTCGAAGGAGATCACGTCTTCGTCCGGGTGTCCGCTCCAATCGGCAATTTCGGTGACCAAATCAACATCAACGTCGCCAGATGAATACGAGAAATCCACGGTATCCATACCCGCGCCGCCATCAAATATGTCTACTCCAATGCCGCCAGAAATCGTATCGTCTCCGGCGCCGCCATTGAGGATGTCGTCCCCGTCGCCACCGATGAGGTGGTCATTGCCAGCTCCTCCGTCAAGCGTGTCGTCGCCCCCGCGTCCTTCGAACCGGTTATCACCGGTATCGCCAATGATGATATTGTCACCGCCCGTTCCGATGACATTTTCCACGTTCACAATTGTTTCGATGGTGCCGTTTGACGGCCAATTGACCTGACCGTTCAAAAGGTCGATCGTATTATCTGCATTGGAGAAGCTGAAGTCGGCTGTATCGATGCCGGATCCGCCATCAAAGCTATTTGCGCCAAGGCCGCCATATAGAACATCGTCACCGCTTCCACCGACCAGCGCGTCGTCTCCATCGCCGCCATTGAGCGTATCGTTGCCGTCGCCACCATCGAGCAGATCATTGCCGCCATCACCGTTTAGTGTGTCGTCGCCTCCCTCGCCAAACAGATCATCGTCGCCTGTTTTGCCAGTGATCGTGTCGTTGCCGTCGCGCCCATAGATGTTGTCGCGGCCGCCCTGGCCGTACATCGTGTCATCCTGCGCGGTGCCTTCGATTGTGGTCTGATCCAGGATATCCTGAAGGGTCCAAGTTTCTCCATCGCCAAAGCGTATCGCCTCAATGCCTTCTCCGTCATCAAGATCGAATTGATCAAAGATTTCGATCAATTCAACCGCAGCCCCGCCAGAGATCGTGACGAATAGATTATCGCGGATATTGGTGTCGGTGGTAAATTGACGGGTGAGTTCTACGTCTGACGAAAGCACGCCATTGAGGACAAGCGTATCTGTGTCACCGGTGTTTGCGTTCCGATCATCAATCTTGTCGTTTCCGGCCCCGCGCTCCCAGATGTAGGTGTCGTTTCCAATGCCGCCTTCAAGACGATCACTGCCCACTCCGCCGACCAAAGTATCGTCTCCAGCAAAGCCCTCAATAGTATCGGCACCATCCAGACCATAAAGGTTATCCGCGAAAGAAGTGCCTTTGACGACAGTTCCGCCAATACCATCCTCGACAATTGTTGCATCTCTGATCTCATCAAGTGACCACACCACCCCATCACCAAAGTGTATTTCTTCAATGCCGCGTCCGTCATTGGAGTTGCTGTAGCGATTGTGAACCTCAATCATCTCGCCGGTGCTTAATATGGTGATTTCAACGTGGGCGCTGCCTTCTTGTCGTTTGAGTTCCACGTCGCCCGACGAGATATCGGTCAGGATCAACCGGTCAATTTCTGATGTGTTGCTCTCGTTATCGCGAATACTGTCATTGCCATCACCCGCAGACCATTGATATGTGTCGTTTCCTGCGCCACCTCTTAGGATATCGACACCCGCTCCGCCGATCAGTGTGTCATCCCCACCTTCACCTTCAAGAACATCATTTCCTCCAAGGCCATAGATTGTGTCCTCAAGGCCCCAGCCAACAAGCGTGTTTGCAGCTTCGGTGCCGGTAGTAATAGTCTCAGCGAGCGCGCCGCCGAGAACTTCGACGTTTACACCATCAGCAAAGGTAATGAACTCAATGCCATCTCCAGTGCCCGAGGTCCCCACGTCAAAACGATCACGTACAGTGATTGTCTCACCTGTAGAGATGATGGTGACGATAAGATCATCGCCCACCTTGGTGAGATCCGCGTTGTCGGAGTTAACGTCAGTCAGCCGCAGAGTGTCCACTTCAGTTGCCGCGCCAGTGTCGATGATCAGATCATTGCCGTGACCGAGGGACCATAGGAACGTATCGTTGCCTGTGGTACTGCGAACTGTGTCGTTCCCCATACCGCCTTCAACAACGTCATCGCCGTATCCACTGTAAATCGTGTCGTCTCCAGCAAGGCCTCTGATGTTGTCGTCACCGGCCTGTCCGTAGATGGTTTCTACGCCATCTGTACCGGTCATCCAAGTTCTTGACAGAATGTCCTCGACTGTCCAGGTGATGCCATCTGCAAAGCTGATCAGTTCAACGCCTTCGCCATCATTGAGCCAGAACTGATCTGCAACGAGCACTTCCTCAACCTCAGCTCCGCCTTGAATCTCAATAGTTAGGTTGTCTCGAGCTTCCGCAGATCCGGTACTTGACCGTTTCAATACGACGTCTGTCGAATTCACATCTTCGAACACAAGAATGTCCTGATCGATCAGGTTGGCATTCTTGTCCATGACCGTGTCGTTGCCGTCGCCACGGCTCCAAACATAGGTATCGCTGCCGATCCCGCCGTGAAGTTCGTCCGCTCCCTGATTGCCAACGAGCGTATCATCGCCATCATACCCATGGAGCGTGTCATTGCCTTCAAGTCCGCGGATACTATCATCGGTGCTGTTCAATCCGTGGATCGTATTTCCGCTTGACGTGCCATTCATCCAGGTCTGGTCGATGATGTCTTGCAGGTCCCAAACCTCGCCGTCCGAAAACTCAATACGTTCAAGCCCTTCGCCTGCAGCGTCGAATTGGTCCCAAACCCCAATTCTACCGCCTCCTTGGGGCGTCTCAATCACTATCCAAAGATCATTTCTGGCGTCTGTTGAGCTACCTAAGCGTTCAAGACGCACATCTTGCGAGCCAACATCAAGAAAATGCAGTGTGTCGACATCGTCCCCGCCATCTTCCGTATGTGGACTATTTTCAGTAATGTAGTCATCACCATCACCGCGCTGCCAGAGATAGGTGTCGCTACCATCTCCGCCCCGCAATACGTCAACTCCGGTGCCGCCAACGAGTGTGTCATCTCCAGCATCTGCAATAATTTGATCGTTGCCCACCAGGCCGAACAGCCGGTCATCGTAATTCGTTCCATCAAGGGTGTTGTTGCCAGTGCCACCACTAACCGTGACGGCAGCGAGAATGTCTTTCAGTGTCCAAACTGTCCCACCGTCAAATTCAACACGTTCGATACCGCGCCCCGGGTTACTGTTGCTGTATTGGTGATCAACTTTGATGAGTTCGCCGGTACTGAGAACCTCAATGACAAGCTGAGAACTTCCATTGGTTCGCGTGAATGACACATCGTCCGAAGTAACGTTCTCCAGCACCAATGTGTCCGTCTCGATCCAGCTGTTGAAGCCATCATGGATGGTGTCATTGCCATCACCTTTTGCCCAAAGGTAGGTATCTGAACCAGCGCCTCCTTCGAGACGATCATTGTCAAGACCACCATCAAGTATGTCTGAACCGTTTCTTCCACGAAGGGTGTCATTTCCCGCAAAACCCATGATGTGATCTTGTCCGTCACCGCCGTCGAGCTTTTGCGCGTCGTCGGTACCAACCTGCAATGCAGGACCCACAGACGGAGGCGCCAGATGCGCATTCCCGTGCTCGAGATGTTCCGCACTTTGCGCGAGTGACGCGACAAGTTGTGCGGCGGAAAGGTTTGCTGCGCTCAGATGTCCGGTCCAGACGCTTAACTCATCCGCCGTGGCCTCTCGCCCAAGGGCGTTCAGGAAGGCCTGTTGCACAAGCGCTTCGCCAGACAGGCCATGCAGCGTTGTTGTTGATACACCGGTGAGATCACCCTCAACCCCCATCAGGATTGCGGCGATATCATCAGGCTGCTTGTCGCCCTCCAGCAGCAGCTCCGACAGATAAGTCAGTTCCTGCTCGGTTGGATCCCGATCATAAACCACGTCCACAATATTCGTGATCACCGACTCCACATAAGCCCGATCCAGACTACGCTCAAACACAGCCGGGTTCATGATGACATCGAAGTTGTTGGTCAGCATATGACCGTTGCCCACAACACTGTGCTCAACAGAGTCGTTGATCTCCAACGTAAGCTCCGCACGTGTGCTCAGACCCGCATCAAGCACAGACAGGGTTTGTGCCAGCTCCACCATGCTTGGCGAGCGGCCAAAAGCATTCATGTAGGCTTGCGTCACAAACTCCGCGTCAGACTGCGTGCCATAGCGGGTCGCATACTCTCCGGACCCGATCAGATGATCGATCAGCGCAGCCTTGTCGAGTTGGCCATCGTCTACCCATTGGATCAGCGCTTCACTCTCACCGCTATCAAGGCCGCGATCCAGAACCGTGTCATAGATGCTTGCAGCTTCGTCCAGCAGACGGTCCTTTGCGGAGGCATCCAGACGCACTTCAAACTGTTCGGTCACGGTGCCGGTTGTTTGTGTGAGTGACCAGGTCTCAACCCCAAGCGCATCAATCTCATGCGAGGTTGACCGGTGACCAGAACCGGTCACACCGTTGTCCCAATCATAACTGCCGTTATCGAGCACCGACCGGGTGGTTGTCTGGACATTGCCCTGCCGCATGACAGTGGTTGTCAGACCATCAGCTGAGGTTGATGTGATGAACGTGTTGTTATGGATACCCGCCACATTGTAGGAGGCAACCGTCTCAACGCTTGACCCATCAGCTGCGATCTCCAGCACCGATGTCTTGTCGGCAATCCCATTGCCGTCATAATCCATCTCGCGCGTGGTTGTGCGCCCATCCGCACTGACGAGTTCGGCAACGCTGGAGTGCAGTTCTCCATCCGCATACAAGGTCTCAGTGAGGGTATCGCGTGCGCCCGATCCATGCAGGGTTGTCACGGAGATCGAAGAGCCGTCAATTTCATCATCACCGTCAACATCAAACGCCGTGATCGTGACCAGCCCATTGGCCGATGTTGTCGTGGATTCCTGGTACCCCAGGGTGCCCGACCCATAGGTCTCACTGAAGGACGTGACCATGTCGCCGTTGTCGTTGTAGTAAATATCCGTGGTACGCGTCAGGTCGGTTGTGCCATCGCCATCAACGTCAAAGGCATAAGAGGTTCTCATCCCATTGGCAGCCTCAGTGGCCGTCACGCGCGTCGAGACCACGCCGTTGATCTGCACGTCTTCATAGATTGTTGTGGTGTTTCCACTGAGATCAACCACGGCGTCCACCCGTTGATCCACAAACCCATCACCATCAATGTCCAGCGTCTGCACGCTGCTGCGCCCATCCGCACTTACCGTCTGGGTTGCGACCTGCTGCAAGTCATAGCCGGCACCATATTGCTGCGTTGTGCTGGTGAACCCACCATCCGCACCACGGTCAATGTCAACCGTGCGATCAATGCTGCCATCACCAGAGTAATCGGCAGTGATGTCCGTGTTGAGCCCGTCACCGCTTGTGACCGTTGTGATCTCAGACAGCGTGTCAGAGGTGATGTCGCGGGTCACCTAGGTTTGAATGACATCGCCGTTGGCCGCGTAGCTGGTGTCTGTCTCACTGATGAAGTCAAAGACACCATCGCCATCCAGATCAAGCGCAGAGGACGACGACATGCCATCATCGCTGACGGAGTGTTCTTCGCGCCCCTCAAGCACATGGTACTGGCCTCTGTGCTCCACGGTTTGCGTGATCGTGCCGTCAACACCAACCGCCGCGGTCTCAACCGTGCGCAGGTCAATCTCACCGTCACCGTTGCGATCTGTCAGCCGGGTCGTGGTGCGCCCGTCACCGCTGGTGATCACCTCATAGGTGCTTTCCACCACACCGCCTGAGGAGAGATATTCAGTTGTGGATGTCTGCGTGCCATTGTCCGCCAGGGTGCTTGTGGTGCGCAGATCATCATTGCCGTTGCCATCGGTATCATTGGTGCTGGTGACAGTCCGGCCATCCGCGCTGGTTTCAACCGTGAGCGCGCCAATGGTTGTGCCATCGGCAGAACTGCGGGTTGTGGTCTGGGTCTGCGTGCCATCGGCCGCAAGATCCGTGACCGAGACAACCGTCAGATCCGCCGTGCCATCGGCATCATAGTCGTTGCTGCGCGTGGTCGTGCGCCCATCATCGCTCCTGGTCACAGTGGCGCTGCTATAGGTTGTTCCGTCCCGCCCACGATCTTCAGTGACTTGTGTTGTCGACCCATCTGCATTGAGCGTCGTCGCCTCGGACATCACCAGATCATCAATGCCATCACCATCGCGATCCTGGGACACCGTTGTGCTCAGCCCATTGGCACTGACAACAGTTTCCGATGCGGATTGCAGACTCCCGTCAGCCGCCAGCTGCGAGGTGGTCGAGGTCAGTGTGCCGTCATCAGCCTCAATTGTCGCGCTGGTCTGATCCGCAACACCGTCGCCATTGACGTCCACAGACCGCGTTACGTGACGGCCATCATCAGAGGCGGTTGTTGTCGACCCGCTGCGCAGCACACCAGCTGCATCGCGCACCTCATTGACCGTGGTTGTGCTGCCATCAATTTCTAGCGTGGTTGTTGTTGTGCTGATCAGATCATAGGTGCCGTCACCGTCGGCATCTGTGGATTGGGTGGTCACCAACCCATCATCACTGGTCTCAGACAATGACTGTGAGATCAGACTGCCGTCTTCTGCGGTCAGCTGCGCCACTGTGGTTTGGCTGCCATCGGCGTTCAACGTCGTGGTGCTGGTATTGGTTCGCTCCGCAGAGCCGTCACCATCCCCGTCAGTTTGGGTAGTCGTCGTCAGGCCGTCATCGCTGGTGCTGACAATACTCTCACTGCGCAGACTGCCGTCATTGTTGCGGGTCTCATTGACCTGTGTGCGGCCACCGTCAGTATTCAGCGTGGTTGTGCTGTTGGTCAGTGTCTCGGTGACACCATCGCCATCTGCATCGGTCGCCGCAGTGCGAACCAGACCATTGGCGCTGACAGTACTGGTTTGTGTTCCTGCAACCGTACCATCAGCGTGGAAGCTAGTGTCCACAACAGTGCGTGCGCCATCCACATCTTGCGTGGACACAGTGGTGCGATCAACGCTGCCGTCGCCGTTTGCATCTGCATCCGTTGTGACAATACGCCGGTCAGCGCTCTGTGTTGACACGCTTTGCGACAGTAAAGTAACGCCATCACCAGCATAGGTGGAGCTGTCAGACACGACTGTACCATCGACATTGTTCGTCTGCGACACCTGAGTTGTGCCGTCCAAAGCGCCATCACCGTCGCTATCAAACGTCGTGGCGGTTGTAAGGCCATCAGCGCTTGTGACGGACGTCGTTTCGCTACGCAGCGACCCATCTTGATTGGTAGCTATGACAACGCGTGTTGCGACACCGGCCCCATCAACAGTCGTGATGTCAGAGGTTGTGGCGTCAATATCGCCATCACCATCAGTATCCGTGGTTGTGGTCCGCGTCAGACCATCGGCACTGGTCACAGAGGTGGAGACTGCATTGATCGTCCCATCCGCATTGCGATCCCAGCTTGTGGCGGTACGTTCGCCCGTCGTGCCATCCACACTGACGTCACGCAGCAGATCCGTCGCCTCAAAGACGCCATTCTGATTGAGGTCCACATGCGTTTGGGACGTGACCTTATCTGCGCCAAGCGTGGTTTCTTGCATGCTCCGAATGGAGCCATCGGTATTAGTCGCCGTGATGGTCTGGACGCGGCTACCATCAGGATTGATCACTGTCTGATCCACCGTGGTCACATCGATATCGCCATCACCATCAAGATCGGAAGAGATTGTTTTGGTCAGCGCATCATCAGACTGCACCTGGGTCGTTGTGCTCCGCGTACTGCCATCTTCGTTGGTGACCACAATTGTTGAGGTGCTGCCCGTCGGGCCTGTCACAATGTCCAGGTTCTCGATTGTATCGCTGTCGCCATCGCCATCCACATCACGGGCAATGGTCTTGGTCTGACCATCTGCACTGACCGTCTCGGTCACAACCGCACGGGTTGAACCGTCCTGATTGAGCGTTGTGATCGTCTCTGACCGGCTGCCATCAGGGTTCACCACAATCACATGGGTCATGGTCACGTCCGTGAGACCATCGCCATCACTGTCAATGGCTTCCGTTCGGGTCAGACCATTGGCAGAGACGGACTCGTCCACGCTGCGGATCACTGTGCCGTCCTGACCGACATCCGTCGTGACAATGGTCATGCTGCCGTCAGCAGCCGTTGTGCGCACTTCGATCTGATCAAACCAGCCACCACCGGTGGAGTCGCGATCAATCGTGATCGTGTTGCCATCGGCACTGGTGCTTGTGACCGTCTGGTTCAGCAGGATCGCTGTGACCGCTGTGGCCCCCAGACTGTTGGTCACCGTCTTAACAGTCGATCCATCCGGATTGGTCACGGTATCAATGGTCTGCAAACGATCCACAACGCCATCGCCATTGTCGTCATAGCTATTGGCAATCTGTGTGCCATCAGCGCTCACAACAGTGGTGTTCACAAAGGCAATGCTGCCATCGGCGGCATAGGCCGTTGTGATCTCGGTGCGTGTACCCGCGCCATCAACGCTCTCGACCTGTTCAAGGCGATAGCCGTCAGCCTCAGCAATCAAGGTGACATCCGCCACGGTTCCGGTGGAGCCATCAGCCCAGGTAAAGACCGTCTGACCGGTGATCGTAGAGCCGTCAGGTAGCTCGATGTTTGTGGCATCTGCCGTCAGATCAACAGATGTGATCCCAAGATCCGCAAACGTCATGGCCGTGGTGGAGCCGTCAGCATTGGTTACCAGCAGTTTGAAGTCCAGCCACGCGTCGTCCAGCGCGTCAAAAACACCATCGCCATTGCTGTCAAAGACAGAGGCGAGGGCTTCCATATCCGACGTGGCCGTCGGGTCCCATTCGGTGAAAATATATTGGCGGGACTCGGTGATTGCACCAAGATCGTCAGGGTCGTAGAACAACACCGCATTGCCTTCACCGGCCCAGGCCGTGCGGTTTTGCAACCCATCTCCCGTGGCATCGACATATGTTGTTGAGTTGGAGAGCTCGGTGATGTTGATGCCTGCGCCAGTGAGGTCGAAGAGGATGGGTCTTGGCCCAACCTTATCGTAGTTGTCCTCTGGCGGTGCATTGCCACCTGGATTGCCTGACGGCACATTCACCGTTGGCTGTGAGGGAGGCGCAGGTGGGCCAATGAACGTCGGATCGTTTGCCGTAGGGGTTGGATCAGGCCTCGGGGATGGTCTCGGATCATTGTCGTCTCGGCCACCCGATGAGTTCCCGCTTTCAGCTGGGCTTGCAGCGCCCGTATTGTTGCTGGAATGCCTTGGATCAGTTGGCGGCAACCGCCAATCATTGTCATTCCGTGAGTCACCGTCGCCAAAATTGAACTGGGTTCCAGGAGCACGCTGCTGTGCGCCGGTCGTGCTAAGTTGCTGGGCAAGCTGATCTAGATCCGTGAGCCGGTTACCTTCTGCGATAGCATCAAGTGCATTTAGTTCATCACCGGCACGCAAACCTCTTCCATCGTCAAACCGTCCACCGTAACCCGGAACCCGAGCGCTACCAGCTGACTGTGATGACAGGCCTGAACCGCCGGCAGGGTCAACTTGAGGCTGCCCCCACAGACCGTGCGTCATTTCCGCTGAAATTGTAGTCCAGAATGGACTTACACTCACCAATGCATGTGCGCCGTCCGCGGACGAAACCTCAGCAATTACTTCTCCGCCAAGCTTGAGTCCAAATAGTTCCGCGCTTCCTCCCAGACCCACTCCTGCCCCGACATTTGAATCTTCAAAAGCGATAAAACCCATAAGGCCGGATTCAAATGGGCTATGGATGGCTATGACTGTCTCAGCGAATGCTCCGAATCCTCCACCAACTGAGATATTGACAGAATCTTCATCGAAACCGCCCCGCAAATGCCCTCGAATGGGTCCAAGTTTTATGGCTCCGCCTGCAATCGTGAAGTCGCCTTGGTTGACTCCTAAAAGACTAGCCGGGAGGTCTTCGATCGTTGCATCAATACCGACACTAACCTGATCTGATAGATTTCCTTGCCAAAGCGGAGCGGATGTACCCTCCGACGCAGTCGAGCCTCTTGCCATAATTGATTTACTCCGCGGTTAGTTGAAAAATCTGCCAAGGTCAAAGCCGACAATCAACAGCAGTGATCTGAACGCCAGGAAAATTCCTAGACTCACTATCACAAATGGAATTGAAGCAATTATCTGAACCGCAGATATGTCAGGCAAATCCACTTTATTTACCTCGAGCACCAAGAACGGCAGCGCAGCCACAAGAAAAATGATGAAATACCCCAGAAGGAATCTAATCGGGTACATCCCTGCCAAACGCCAAAGTAAAACAATCCTAGACAACGGAAATCCCTCCAAACACTAGTCGCTCCGAGATCACGTCGCTACAAGATAACGTTAACCTTTGATGCAACCGAAAGTTTGATATCCGAAACGTCATGGGTGACTATTCCTGCTACTTTCACAAATCTCGCCGGTGCGCTTGCTCCAAGAGTACTTCTCCAATGGCAATTCGATCATTTCCGGACAAACATCACAGTCACGAAAGGAATGAAGAGGCGCTGCACTCAGACCGGTTGTTGAGCCTAAAAGGAAAACTGCAATAAATAGTCGTAGTGCTAACAAGGCGAAATTCGTTCCGACAAAAGTGGCCGCACCGCGCAACCTTAGCGCCACTTGAACATCACAGCACAACTAAGCGCAACCCCTGATGTATGAGTACTTCGCAACAAACTGTTTACGATTCGAACCTGGCCGATGCCACTATTCTCAGAACATGATCGTTATTGGGACGTATCGAGGCTTCGAAAAATGAGCTCCCGACGCATGCACACCTGCCATTCTTCTAGGGTCCCTTGTCACGCTTGAAGCTGCCAAGCCTCGGCCGATCCCGCATCCTGCGCCGGAGCCGCCCGAATTCACTCTCCTCACCACATCCTCTCCGCAATCCCGCGTTCCTCCACTCCACTGGCGTCTGCATAGATGGCGGTTGTGGACATATCGGCATGCCCCATCCACTTCTGCAGGAGATTGAGGGGTATGCTGGCATTGAGCGCATGGATCCCAAACCCATGCCTGAGCCCCTTGGGACAAGCCTGCACGCCTGTGATGTCCGCCTCTGCCATCAGCTGCTTGATCCAGCGATAGGCAGTGCTGCGATTGAGTGGCCGGTTGCGGTGCTGCCAGAGCGGCGCGTCAGGTTGTGTTTGATTGGCGTAGCCCTGCAAAACATCTGCAAGCTCAGTTGGTATCGGCACTTCGCGGAACACGTTCCTTCGGCGTCGTTTGAGCGTCCGGTATGTGATCACGCGAGTTTCAACTTGGATGTCGCGCGGTGTCAGGGCCAGCGCCTCCGATATCCGGCACCCGGTGTAGAGCAGAGTCAGGCCAAGAGAACGCTGCGGCATCGTCGCTTGCTTGCAGGCCGCAACAAACCGCACCCGCTCGGCGGCGTTGATATAGAGCCTGCGCGCGTCTTTATCATAGAGGCGCATGGCTTGCGTGGACGCTGATATCGTGGACATGGATTTGGGGTCTGGGGCAGCTGCATTGCGTCGATTTGACTGTGCAACACTATTCCCAATTTTGGTGCAGGCGGTCGGATAAGCCAATGAATCCAGCGGCTTGCCTGCGCTGAATATTAGCCTAGATGCTGAGATTCCTTCGCGCAATCACAAAATAGCCTGCAATCTCAACAGTGTACAAAATTGGGAATAATGGTGCAAATCCAGCACCGTGGATTGTGGATATTTGAGAATGGTTTTTGGAGAGTTTGCTGTGCGTGGCGGGGGTGAACCTCCGCATCGGTGGGGGCGTAATCTTGTCGGTGCGGCGGTTCTGGCGCTGGCGCTCATTGCCAATTCGGCCAAAGCGGATCCCCTGGAGAATGATGATGTTGCAGTTGCTTTGCAGATGTCCCTCAGCGGTGCAGTCAGCCAAGGAACACCGGTCGCAGCCAATCCCCGTATTGTGGATGTATACTACCGCACCCCCACAGAAATGACGGTGTTCTTTGTGGCCCGCAACCGCCAGGGCCGCGTGGTGCCGGGCATGGTACGGGCTGTGTACACGGCAAGTGAGCGGTGGCTCTGGACCTCCGGGAACTTTGCCACCGGTGGCATGGGTGGCTATGGGTTCAGGAACCCAACCCCCTTTGGTGGGCGCTATCAGCCGGTGCAGTGACGCAAGCCGATCAAAACACGCCCATCATTCTCATTCTTCTTTCAACAAAGGGTTCGCTCATGAAACCACTCGCAATTATCGCCAATATCCTCATTCCGGGTGTTGGTTCGTTTATCATTGGCAAGGTTGGAGCCGGAGTCGCGCAGATCGTGATCTGGGGTTTTGGCCTGATGCTCACCCTCGGCACGCTGGGCATCGGCGGGATCATCGGCCTGCCATTGATGCTGGGGGCCTGGATCTGGGCCATTGTGACGGCGGCCGGTGCCAATCAGCCGGTGCAGGTCACGGTTGTGAACAAACAGGAGTGATGTGCTGAATCAGACATTTCCCCAGTCACGCATCATTCGAAAACATCAAATCCCAAACAATCATTCGAGGATCACATGACCTTCACCAAACCTATTCTCTTTGCGGCCTTCCTGGCCACCACAGGCTGCTTCGGCGACGACTTTGCCAAGATGACCCTCACGGACGAACGCCTGGCCTCTGAAGCCGGTGGTGTGCTGGGCATCAACCCGGCCAACTTGACTGTCACCGAGCGCCGCTCGTCCTATGGCAGCGGCACATACTTCACCGTACGCGCCCGCAATGGGCGGGTGTATAACTGCGTGATCACCGGTGGTGGACCGCTGGCCTTTGGTCTCACCAATCCGCCGGACTGTGCGCGTGATGGTCAGCCCATCCAGCGGCGAGGGCTGTTCTAGAGATAGGAACGCAGAAAGGCGCGGAAACCGCGCCTTTCTCAATCTAGTTGGGCCGCAAAGCTTACCCCCTGAGCACCTGCACAATCTGGAAGGTGATGGCGGCATTGGCAGCCAACTGCCCCACCATCATCACAGCAATCCACATGATCAGCTTGCGGATATCATCTTTGCTCGCCAGCGCATGCCGCGCTTCTTCGCGCGTCAGAAACGCATCAACCGCCGCTTTGGCGCGGGTCTTGTCGATGCCTTGCTCTATGAGGATGTCGTAGAGTTCAAACGGTGCTGTGGTCGATGTCATATGCAGATCATTGTAACATGGATTGGGTAAATCGTTAGGTCGCGAAGCCTTTGTCATTCCCGCTAATCGGCGATCAACGCTGGCGCGCAAAGTACGACTGGAGACGGCTTTGGCTGACGTCACTCTCATAACAAATGGGGCTATATCCGCCGGGACGTGACCACGCACTTCGGTTGCCACATCTGCGTCCACCGCGATCAACATTGAACGGGCACGGACAAGATCCGGGATATGCTGCAATGCTTTGGCGAATGATCGCCTGACGCGCCGCCTGTATCTCTCGACTGGTTGGCACTGCCACCTGTCGGACCGGTGCTGGTGTGGCGGGTGCTGCCACTACCGGCCTGCGCGACGACAGAAAACTTGACGCCATCCAGCCATTGCCCAGCGACGAGACAATCTGTGTCCATCCACCTTGTTCATCGACCTGTCTGACACGCGCGCCTTTGGTCAACTGTCCCATCACGGCGTTGGTTGTTCCCGGGCCCGCCCTCTGGTTCACCCGGTCGCCTGTTACATACAAGTATGTTGCACTGTCCGTTTGAACAGCCTGTGCCGACGCTGTCGAAGGTCTCGTGGGCGAATTAGATGGGCCTGTATCAAAGGCTGATCCAAGCAACCCCATGACGCCCAGCACAAAAACAACTGGCCAGAAGAGCTTGCGTTCTGCCCGACGAATGGCGCGACGCGGTGCGTTCAGGACGTACATTGGCGAGCTTGATTTGCGCCAATTGCCGGACCGGCGCGGAGCGCGCAGCTTGGTGTTGTCCCTTGCATGTCTTGCCCTACCTGATGCTAGGTTGCGAGAGCTCCCTTTGGCTGCGCCTGCCTCTGTGTTTTTGCCAGTGTTCTCTGGTCCCAATCCAAGCAGCTGATGCAGTTTCTTGTACTGTGGATTGCTCAGCCGGGTCTTGGGACCGGTCTTTGCAAACCGCGATTGCATGTTGCCCAGAAACGACCGTTCCCAATCGTTAAGGCGATTGGAGGTCAGCAGATTCTGTATCTCTGCTTCGATCTGTTTTGTGCGCTCCAAAGAGAACGGCATCAGCGTCTTATCCTCAGCTCTGCCCCACCTCCACAACCATAGCGCAAACGTTGCCTTCAAAAAACAATTGACTCAGCACAGCTCTCGGTTGCACCGTAGCATGGTATTTTGATGAGTAGGAATTGTCATGCAGTCATATCAATCAGCCCGCAATCTGTTTAGCTTTTTGGGATTTTGCGCCGGTGCGCTCATTATCCTGGGTGGGATTCTTGCCGTGATGGGCGGATCAGCAACGCAGTCACTTGGCCGCAATGCAGGCGCTGCCCAGTTCCTGTTAGGTGCAATGCCCGGCATCATGATGGCTGCAGTGGGTGTGATCGGACAGTGCATGGTGCAGATGGGCCGGGCCGCGGTTGATACGGCAGAATACGCCCAGCAATCCCTCAAGGTCTCCCGCCAGCATATGGAGCTGTCACAGCAGTTGCTGGAGCAAGGCAAGACGACCGCAACCTCATTTGCATCTCTCAATCTGCAGCACGTGGCACAAGCGTCAGGACCGGCCAGCGGCGGCGCTGACGCAGGCGCGAGCTATGCAGATCAGCCATCCGCGACTGCGACCAGCGCTCCGGATCAGGGCGCACCCGCGGCCTTGCCTGCAGCGACTGCCGCCGCCGCGGCACCCACCAAAGCCATCACCTATGAAGAGCAAGTCCCGCTTCCACCACTGTCCTCGGACATCACATACAAGGATGGCAAGTTCCTGGTTGGTGACAAGCCGTTCTGGTCCAAGGATGAGGCTCTGGCATACCAACAAACCCTTGTTCCAGTGGCTTCCAAATGACCCCCATAGGGACCCCCAACCCCTCTGGGGGTCATGCATGGGGACCAGCGCTGAACATAGATACGCATTGTTGCACAAAACCCCATGTTCAGCTGCCTGACTTCACCTGCTTGCGCAGCTGAATTCCCCACCCTCCCATGCATTGTCATTCCCTTCTGCAATATTTGATACCCAGAGGACAAATCCCCCACCATGCGCGTCTCGATCAAACATGTAACCACCCGCCGTGGGGCCATCTTCAAGAAGACATTCTATGAAGTCTGCGTGACTGTTCTCTTGTCTCATGAGGAAATCCAGATCGTGCGACAGCGCAACCTGCTTGAAACCAGGTTGATGGACAGGCGACCGGCCACTGCCAAGGTTGATGACCGGGATGAGAAATTTGCGCTTTATGTGAAGGGGGTCATCAACGGCAAGACCGATCGGTTTTTGTGCGCCACCCCAGCGGATGCCAAGCGCTATGAAGAGCGCATGCTGGATACACTCTCGCAACTCAAACTCTGGATCAGTGACAACGCAGAAACCAGTGAAGGCATTGTGGTGGAGTTCTGATGGGCAATCTCTCAGATCAGGTCTCGGGGCTGGTGATCAGCGCGATTGTGGTTGGTCTGTGCCTGATGGCCGCGCTTCTGATCACGCCGATCTTCCTGTTGGGAGCCGCCGGATATATTGGCGTCCGGTTGTATCTGGAAAGTCCAGCCCGTGCAGAGCGCCTGGCTCGGGAAGAAACCCAAGCACTCTATCGCCACGCACGGGCTGGAAACGTCCTTTTGAGCGATGCAGAGCAAGATGCAGCACTTTGTGCCCACTGGCCAGCGTCCACGCCCGCGCCGCTGCACATACAACTTCTGGAGGTGGGACGGGCATTGTTTGAAGCGGAGGGCCTGAGCCCCGACATTCCCCCACCGCCTGTCTTATGCAACACGGTGGAAGGTGGCCGCTACCGCGATCTGCTGGCGAAACAGGGCCAGGCCCGCAATGATCCGCAGATGGTGCGATCCGCACTTGACGTGATCAGTGAGGCACTCTCGCCTATCGCCAAAGCAGCACCGCCCATGGATGGAGATGTGCTGGTCTCGGTCTCCCAGTTCCTCACCCCGCACAATTTGGTGGTGGATCAGATTGTCACCCCGTTCTTTGCGGACAACGGATATAATCACTTCAAACCGTTGCGGGATCAGCTTGACAACAACCTGCGCCAGACCCATCGCACCAACCCGGTCTTTCCGCGCGACTATCGCGGTGATGATGCGGTGGATGTCTATCTCAAAGGCACGGTGTTGCGGGATCTGTTTGATCTGAAAACACCCTTTGAGATTCCTGACGCGCTGCGCTTTGAACATACGCATATCGTGGCGGGCAGTGGCCACGGCAAAACCCAGACGCTGCAGTACCTGATTGCCAAGGATCTGCCGGATGTGGCGGCGGGCGCGAAGTCGGTCGTCGTGATCGACAGTCAGGGTGATCTGATTGGCAACATCCTGCGGGCCAAAGTGCTGGACCCTGAAGACATCGTGTTGATCAATCCCGAGGACATTGCCTATCCGGTCTCGCTTAATCTCTTCTCGGTGGGGCAAGAGCGCATGGATGATTATTCCCCGCTGGAACGTGAACGGCTGACCAATTCCATCATTGAGCTCTATGACTTTGTGCTGGGCTCGCTGCTCTCAGCAGGCATGACGGCCAAACAGAGCGTGGTCTTTCGCTATGTCACAAGACTGATGTTCCATATCCCGGATGCCACGATCCACACCTTGTGTGATTTGATGGAAGCGGGCGGCACAGAAAAGTATCAGGAACACATTGCCAAGCTGGAGGGGACGCCGCGCCGGTTCTTTGAGACGGAGTTTGAGAGCAAGGAATTTGCCGCGACGAAAACACAGGTGCTGCGCCGTCTGTATGGCGTGCTGGAAAACCAAACCTTTGAGCGCATGTTCGCCAACCCAGAGTCCAAGTTCGACATGTTCAGCGAATTGAATGCGGGCAAGCTCATTCTGATCAACACATCGAAGTCGCTGCTCAAAGAACAAGGCACCGAAATCTTTGGCCGGTTCTTTATCGCGCTGATAGCCCAAGCAGCTCAGGAACGGGCTGTGCTGCGTCAGCAAGACCGCTTGCCTGCCATGATCTACATCGACGAAGCTCAAGATTACTTCGATGCCAACATCGGCGTGATCCTCTCGCAGGCGCGTAAATACAAGGTGGGCATGGTCATGGCGCACCAATTTCTTGGACAGCTCTCCAGTGGTCTCTCAGAGGCCTTTGAGGCCAACACCTCGATCAAACTGGCCGGTGGTGTCTCGGCGCGTGATGCACGCACCTTATCGAGCCAAATGCACGCCACACCGGAATTGATCCAGCAACAACCCAAAGGCTCGTTTGCCACCTATCTGCGCGGATTGACCGACAAAGCGGTTCCAATTGCCTTTCCATTCTTTGAGTTGGAGAAGTTGCCACGGACGACAAAAGAAGAGCGTGCGGCGATCCTGCAACACAGCCGCGACGCATACGCGCAACCATGGGAGAACAAGGCTGACCATAGCGAACCAGAGCCTGAAGACGCCGAAATCATCCCACCAAAAAAGGATGATGATGATCCACTTGGGCCTAGTCCGGAGTTGTAGCGGGGTGGCAAGTTGGGCGTATGAAACATGTCCTCGCTTCCCCACCCTATAACAAACTGGCTGTCCGTCCCACGGACCGCGAACTGCGCTGGTTTGCGCAGATTGATCGGCATGGGCCGCAGTCATCCGCGTTCCTCTTTGAGGCCACGCGCGATACGCATCGCTGCAAAGATACGGCGTTGCGTCGCATGCAGGCGCTGCGCGAAGCCGGGTATCTGCGCCTGCCACCGCAGCAACGCCAGATCGCAAATGCTGACTTCAATCCCTATGTCTATGATCTGACAAAGCTGGGATGGGACTGCCTGGCGGACTACCAAGACCTCGAACGCCATTGCCGCCCAACCGGCCACTGGTGGCATGGCTACTGCGTCTCGGCGATATCAAGTGCGATTGAGATCACCGCAACCCGTGCCGGGCTCACATACATCCCTGCAGCGCGTATTTTGGCCCTCAGAGGCGTTGAGATGGCCATTCCAATCTCTGGGTCCAAACTGATCCCAGATCAGCTCTTTGCGCTGAAATACCCCGATGGATACCGGGCCTTTGCATTGGAAGTGGATCGTGGGACGGAACCGGTGCGATCGGGTGCGGCAAGGAAGTCGCTGGCGCGGTCGGTGGTGCAGTATCAAAGCGTTCTGGCTCAACAGCTCCACAAGCAGCACTATGGTCTGAAATCCAATCTGGCGGTGCTCTGGATCTTCAGCAGTGCGAGACGCCAAATGCAGTTCCGGGACTTGGTTGGTGACGATCAGCGATTCAGGACGGCATGGGCTGATCTATTGTTCCCGAGGTTTGCCGAAGTAGTGGAGAATGCAAAAACATTGGTTGACCACTCTGAGGTCCAATAAAACCGTGGATGGAATGCACATCTTCCGGTAGTTCATTGATGGCCTTCACTCTTCTTTTCTCTTTGGTGCATAAGCCCACTGGGACGAGGAGACATTCCAATGAAATACGATCTAAAATCACTCAATCGCAAAGAGCTTGAGAAACTCACAGCCAATGTCGAGAAAGCACTGGCGCGGGTGGAAAAGAAAGAAATGAAAGAGGCGCTGGCGGCAGCAGAGAAAGCGGCGAAGGCACATGGCTTCGCTCTTTCGGAAATTACCGGGGATACGACTCCGCCAACCAAAGCAAAGCGCAAATCCGCCGCAAAGCCAAAGAAGCCGGGTGTCGCAAAGTATGCCAATCCCGATGACAAAACGCAAACCTGGACCGGCAAAGGGCGGCGGCCAGATTGGTTCCTAGCGGCGATGGCGGCGGGCAAGACGCCAGAGGATCTGGAAGTCTGATCTAGCTCATCGATGCAAGATCTTTGAATGCTTCGCGTACATATTGCCGCGAGGCACTCTTTGTTTAGACATGAGGTTAAACGAGAATTTAGCGGAACGCAGTTATGACCGACATTCTGACCGAACTTGACGCCTACCTGCGCTCCGAAGACGCTCCACCGGATTGTCTGGGTTTGTCCGATTTGGATGGGTTCCTGACAGGCGTGGTGTGTACGCCGCTTCCCGTCGCGAACTGGGCGGAGGTTGCTTTTGGTGCAGGTGCAACTGTACCGCAGCGCATCATGGAGATAGTAGAGCAGCGGCTGACTGAGATCACAGCTGGCCTGTCGTCCAAAACGCCAGTATTGGAACCTGTGTTCTGGCAGGCACCCGAAGGGCACTCCATTGCCATGGATTGGTGCGAAGGATTCATGGAGGCAGTGAAGCTCAAAGTCACTATTTGGGACGAGTTTGGCCAGTCAGAAATTGGCGCGAAGCTCATGCTGCCAATCCTGGTGCATATGTTTGATGATGACGGCAACTCGATGTTTGGGCTCGCGCAGGAGGATATCGATGGAACGCTCGATGCCGCCTCAGAGGCTATCCCGCAGGTCGTGCCACTGATCTATCGAGAGATGCGAGGCTAGGTCCGAACGGAGGTGCAGATCGGCCCTAAGCGGTCACTCGACCAACTACGGAAATTCTGCAGTTGCATCCCACATTCCGGGCATTCGAGCACACTGTCCTCAGAACTCTATTGTTGTCCGGCTTGATCAAATTCGTCGTAACTTGATGGAATAGCCTCCATTCCGTCCAGATCGCTCTGCAGGACGTACCTTGACTGCCATCACCCCACTCCGGGCGGCAATGGCGTAGCGGCACTTGCGTGTATCATAGGCCCCATCGGCCGTCACTGATCCGATGTTCTGATCGTCGAGGATTTAGTTCAGCAGCTCGGGCAAGATGGGCGCGTCACCGATGTTGCTGCTGGTGACCTCGACGGCCCTGACCTCCAGCGTTTCTTCATCGATCCCAATGTGTATCTTGCGCCAAATGCGCCGCTTCGAGCCGCCATGTTTGCGGCATTCCACTCGCCTTCACCTTCGGCTTTGATGCCGGTGCTATCGACACGCAGGTTCAATGGGCGGCTTCCACCGCGATACGGCAGGCTTACGTTCAGCGTTCTTTGACGGCGGCAAAGGGTGCTGAAGTCTGGAACAGCCCAGTCCAGTCCGACAAGCCTCAAAAGGCTTTCGACAAACCCGTTCGGTTGTCGGAGCGGCATCCCGCACAGCCATGATTGCTGTAGGGTGAATTTTCTCTTATCAAACTCACATAGATTTTCAGATCAATCATTGAACACAAATTTTGGAAGGACATTACATGCTTCACCGGCATTTCATTCCGTTTGTCACGACCGTTCTGTTGGCCCAACCTAGTCATTCTGACCCTCTGGTACTTGGTGCCTGGAACATCCAAGACCTACATCATCAAAAGGGTGTGCATCTGCGAGACTTTGATGGTTTCCTATCTGTCAAGCGAAGGACCGAAGACTTCGAACTCTTAGAAAAGTACCGAGACCTTTTTGGTCGAGGTGGACAGCCAGCTGACGTAATCGCGTTGCAAGAGATTGGAACAAGGGCGGCGCTTGAACGCCTTTTTGCGCCCAGCGAATACATTACCATTATGTCGCCCCGGTGGGAAAACGACGACGCAGCACCCGGCGACGGGGATGTGTACACCGCCATTACTGTACGTCGCGATAGCGGCGTGTCTGTGATAGGTGGTGCCGCGCACGCGTCCGCTCTGGAGGTATTGCACACAGATGGTCGACCTACCCGTGCTGGAACCGGCGCAATACTTGAGTTTGAAGGACAGCAGTTTGCTTTTTTGTCTGTTCATTTGAAATCAAGTTGTAATGGCACCAGGAACATTCACCGGTCCCCGCCGGGGGATTGTGGCACGCTATGGCTGCAAACGCCCGCGCTGCGGGCGTGGATCGAAGATATGCAATCTCGTGGATTGCCAGTTATTATCGCTGGGGATTTCAACCGCCGCTTTCGCGAGATGAACTTTGAAGGTTCTCTTTGGGAAACTATCAATGGAATTGATCCGACTGTAGAAAATGGTGTTGCTGATCCAAATTTCGTAGCGCTACCCCAGACAACGCCAAGGCTCTGCTCAACCAGAAAGGGTAGCAGTAGTCAGCCTATTGATTGGTTTTTAGTAGAACAGCCATTGGCCAGGACCTTCGTTCAAGGTTCATACTGGGAGCGCCGATGGACCGAAGACGACAGGTCTGCTGCACAAGGAGGTCGAGGTCTCAGCGACCATTGTCCAATCAGCATCACACTTGAGTTTGAGTAATCATATTGGATGGGTCAAAGTTTGGGAGATGGGGCTACCGTCCCCCTGCCTCGCTAGGAGGCTCGCTGATCGGTCATTTGATCAATCCAGTCGACGAGGTCCTGTTCCAGAGAGAACACCCGAAACCAATCAGGTAGACAATCTCGGCAACAATCGTCTAGTCTGTTGCCATAAATTTGATGAGAATTGGTTGTTACATTGATTGGGGCAAGTGAACTAGTTGAGCTTTATCGGGCTGCCCAATCTTCTGTCGATGCAGAGGAAAAGCGTAGGCGGGCTGCTGAATTTGATGATGCCGTATCCCACAATGTCAAAGAGCTGTTTGATGATCCTAGCTACCCCCGGCGCAGGCGCTCGTTTGGCGTGATCAAGAAGTCGTTTGGCGGCTACTTTGACAACGATCTGAATGAACTCAAGCGACACCTCATCAGGATCGGCGCATCACATGTTCGAGGCGAAGGAGACAGTGCGCTATGGAACCTGCCCAGAGGGAACATCCGAGCTAAAATCAAACGATTTGGGTCATTGGCCGCAATTGTATGTGGAGTGTTAATTTTTTCAGTTTTTCTTGAAGGCTACCAGGAGATTTGGGATGCGATTAGGTGCTACTTCTGCTTTGGCGATCGGTTGGTTTGCGGCTGCCCTTAGCTTGGCCAGCGACGCGTTGGCTGACGGACACAACTGCTCGTTGAAGAACGCGACTGGAACGACGACCAGTGATGAGAACGACCAGTGTCTCTTGGCTAAGATTGAGGCATTGTCAAATGCAAACGAAACGTTGCAACAACAGATTGCGAATCTGCCGAGTGAATTAAGCACGGCGGTGGAAACTACAAGTTCCAACACTGACTTTGTAAACGAAGGCGAAGTCAATTCACTGATTTCTAGTGCTGTATCCGACCTTAGGCACGATCTACCGCTTGGCACGATTGTAGCGTGGCAAGGTACTGGAACGATGCCTGACGGGTGGGCAATCTGTAACGGCACAAACGGAACACCTGATTTGAGGGGTCGTTTCTTGCGAGGGGTGGGTGGACTTGCAGAAGTCGGCCAACAAGGTGGATTGGCACAACACACAATCTCGCCACCAAATCACTCTCACAACATTGCACGGGGCAGCCGCACAGACGCACTGAGGGCAGAAAATGGTGGTGGTGTAATAACCCACACGACCGTCGTCGACTATTTGTTTAACACGTATACTGACAGCGCCCTGCGACGGACACAGACGATCGACATCGATAACTTACCGCCATACGAAACTGTAATCTACATCATGAAAATTCGATCATCTTGACAACAAAAATGGCGTTTGGGGAGAGATTTCGAACCCTCTCCCCGCTTCGTCAGGAGGCCCGCTGATCGGTCATTCGAACAATCCAGTCAACGATGTCCTGTTCCAAAAAGAACACGCCGAAACCCAATCTTGAATGGCTTTGGAAACCCATCATTCATTACCAAGTCGCAGTCGCAGCCAGTTTTCTCAGAGCAGTCGTCGGTGGATCTTGCTGCCGCGCTTGGCTAGAAGCCACCTGAGATTGCAATAGAGCTTTCCCTTGGACGTTCGATTGTCTAGCGTGCTCATAAAAAACAGAACTAGTTACCATAGTTCAGCAGTGATGGCAGTGGGATGATCAAATATGGCCAAAAAAGAAGACCCTGAACCGTTTGCTGAAGTAGTTGATTTGTTCTGTGGCGTGGGAGCGTTAAGCCATGGCTTATTCAGAGCAGGCTTTGATATTCGAGCGGGATACGACACTGATAGTCGTTGCAAACATGCCTTTGAGGTAAATAACGAGGCAAAATTTTATTCTCGAGATGTAGCGAAATTGCAGCCAGAGGAAATACAATCTCACTTTTCAGGTGAACTACCAACTGTATTGGCAGGTTGTGCACCGTGTCAGCCTTTCTCAACCTATAAACAACGTTATGACGAAGACCCACGTTGGGATTTAGTTGAAAGCTTCGCGCAGCTCGCTGTCAGAGTTCAGCCTGATTTTGTGACCATGGAAAATGTACCGTCCCTTCTGAAATACAAGGAAGGACGCGTATTCGCACGCTTCAAAGAAGTTATTGAAGACGCTGGATACAACGTTCAATGGGAAGTGGCTCGATGTGAACAATACGGTGTACCACAGCGACGGAGGCGGTTGGTAGTGATCGCATCTCGGATTGCCCTTCCGCCTAAGCTCAGGGCCACCCACTCGACGCCCTTGACCGTACGAGATGCCATAGCCTCATTGCCGTCTATTGGGGCGGGAGAGAACAAAAAAAAAGACCCCCTTCACGTAGCGGCCTCATTATCAGAGACCAATCTTGCGCGCATCAAGGCCTCAAGGCCCGGGGGAACTTGGCGTGATTGGCCGTTTGACCTCAGAGCGAAGTGCCACCAACGAGCATCAGGGAAAACTTACTCAGGCGTATATGCACGAATGGAATGGGACAAGCCATCTCCGACGATGACCACTCAATGCTACGGATATGGTAACGGTCGCTTTGGGCACCCTGAACAGGATCGTGCCATAACACTCCGTGAAGCTGCTATCTTGCAATCATTCCCAAAAGACTATTCATTTCTACCCAAGGGTGAAACGCCCGCTCTTTCTGAAGTAGGCCGTTGGATTGGCAATGCGGTCCCCGTGAGCCTAGCTGAGGCCATCGGCAATAGCATTAGTTCAATAATATCGGAGAAATCACTTGGCGGACGACCCACAAGTTGACCTATACAGATTTGAAATCTCACTTAGTGTTCTAAATCATCTGGGTAGGAACCTATATCGAAACTTCATTACGGTTCTGGGCGAAGCGATTTCAAACTCATGGGACGCCGACGCAAATAACGTTTGGATTGAGATCAATCGGGAAAAATCAAACTTTTCGATAAAGGATGATGGCGTCGGCATGGATGCAACGTCATTTCAATCCAAATTCTTGAAGATCGGCTACTCCAAGAGAACTGAGGGCGGCGGACGCTCACCTAAAGATCGCCCTTACATCGGTGCCAAAGGTATCGGAAAGCTAGCCCTTCTTTCTTGCGCAAAACGCATCTCCGTTTTTTCAAAAACCGATAATTCAGACTACACTGGGGGCGTGATTGACAACGCAGGACTAGACGAAGCAATAAAAGGCGATCAAAGCACCGAGGAATACCCGCTTGAAGGCCTAAACTTTGATCTCATAGCTGGGCTGCGCAGTGATCATGAGCAAGGAACGATAATTTGCTTTGAAGAAACTAACGATCAGCTCCGCAACTCCGATGTCTACCTAAGAAAGCTGCTTGCGCTGAGCTTTAAGTTCTCTCTGCTGGATGCTGATTTCACAATTCACGTAAACGGAACTCCAGTTACAATTGATGACTTGAAGAGTTTGTCCGAGGCGACCCAGTTTTTGTGGTCAATTAATGAGTATAGCGACGCTTTTGTGGAAGGCTTGCCAAATCTGGAAAAACCAAAGACCGAAATCACTAGCCCACTGGCAATCAAAGGCTTTATCGGATCAGTCAAGAAGCCCGCTATGCTCAAGATCACTGGAACCGAGGAACGGGCGACCATCGATCTCTTTGTAAATGGTCGGCTACGCGAAAAGAACATAATCAGGCACATTCCCACTCAGCGGATCGTCGAAAGCTACATTTACGGCCAAATCCATTTTGACACTCTCGACCGAGAAGGCGTCGATCCGTTCACAAGCAGCCGTGAAGGCGTCGTAGAAGACGACGAGCGGTTCCGCAACCTTATGGACTACCTCAAGCGAGAGCTGTTGTCCCAAATTATCGACGATTGGGATAAATTGCGGCTTGAGGTAAGAGATGAGGGTGATGACGAGAACACCAGAAAATCTAAGCGAGAGCGAAAGGCGCAAGCATTGGTTGCTGAGGCTACTAATGACTATGTACCAGACGATGATGCACCCGCAAAAGATGATGTTGATGCTTGGCTGAAAGAGATTATGCCAGATGCAGAGTTCAACACCTCAGCGTATGTGGACTGCTTTTTGTCAGAGAACCTAGTCCGCAAGTACATTTCACATAAGAGCCTGCCACTAAAGTCGAACGTTCAATCGCAGATCGACAAATACAAAAAGCAAGAGGGCGAGTACAAAGGGGCTGCAAATATCAGCTTTCCGATCCGCCAAGCCTCGTTTGACCTAAGCTATGTAGACATGAACGATCTTGCATATACGGCTGAGGGCAACAAGAAAGCGCCTAGTCCATCACTTTGGGCGGATGCGGGAGCCTTCAGGCCTATCAGAAACGCAGTAGGCCATACTGGAAGACTAACAAAAACCGCCAAAAATCATCTCAACTTAACGTTTGAGAACATTAAGGCGCGCATTCGCACCTTGATTTCAACTTAGGTAGCCGGACTTCACTTTCATCCCCGAATGGCTGCTTTTCTAAAACGGATTATGTTTCGCAGACGCAGCGAATGACCGGAATCCGCCAGCTCGGTCGGGTGGCCAGGTTTGCAACCCCAGCCACCCAGCTCCCTTTCAGGAGTGTCAGTTCAGCACTTCGCGTTGCGCCAGACGTTGTTCGAGCCACTCCAGCACTTCACTCTCAACCCAACCCACGCGGTTTGGGCCCAGCTGTACCCGCTTGGGGAATAGGCCTGCCTTCTCCAGACGTGCGATGTGTTGCTGTGAATACAAGACCAACTCCGTGACCTGGCGTTTTGAAAGTATCCTCATCACGATCTCTCCATGATTGAAGAGCATCGCGATGCTCGGGTTTCGACAAGTTCCCCGAGGAAGTCCTAGGTTAGCAGCTTATGGTTGTAGATCAAGCCTCGGCATATTTTGAAAGGATGTATGAAAGATGCTTTTCATACTCGCCGAATGCAACCTGCATCTCATTGATGTAGGCGTGGCGATTGTAGACGGCGGCGACGCCGCTGATCGTGCCAGAGATGTGATTTAGGATCCGTTCAGTAACATGGATCGGTGTGCCAAGCTTGGCCATATTGCTGCTGAATGTGCGTCGCAAATCGTGCAGTGTATACGGCTCAATGTTTAGATCTTGATCAAAGAACGCCTTACATTTTGAGAACCCATTGAATGTGCGTTCATCGTTGAAACGAGACGGAAATAGCAAGTCTGCCCCACCAGATATCTTGCCCAGTAGATCAAGCGCGCGGGCTCCCACGGGGACAGTGTGAGACCGACGGTTCTTTGCGAACTCTGAAGGATACGCAATCTGCCCGTTTGTCACCCAGCTATGGCGTAGCCCGACAATTTCCCCTTTGCGCTGACCAGTCAGGATAAGCAATTGGACAATCGATCCATAGGGGTAACCAAAGCCCTCAGCCCGATGCCACACAGCTGCCAACTCAGCGTCATCCAGAACGCGCTCTCTTGTACGTGTTTTGAAAGTCATCGGAGGAGTTGGTGAGACATCCAGATAACCTCGCTTAACACACCAGTTCATCATTGTGCGAATTGCAACAAATGCATGCTTCTGTTCAGATGGCTTTTTGATGTCTTCAACAACCGATGCGATATCATGGCGCGTGATATCCCCAATGTCCTGTTTGAAGTTGAAGTGTTTGATTAGTAGCCTTTTGTATTCTTGCACTGTCTTCGCTTTGTTGCGGCTGGCGCTGTCCTCCAAGAACTTCGCGCGCGATGCCTCGAAGGAAACCTTGGGCAGACCAGAGCGCAAGGATTGTTGATCGAGAGTGATATCGACTTGGGCTTGCTTGGCAAGCATTCGGGCCTCAGCAAGCGACATATCCGGATATCGGCCCAGAGACCGGCGACGACGGTTCTTTCCGTATAGAACGACAAACGTCTTTGTCCCGCCCTGAGAAACACGCACGCCAAAGCCAGGCAGGGCTTTGTCATAGTATGTCTTTTGACCAGTTTCTGGCGAAGGTAGACGTTTTATCTGTAGGTCCGTTAGGCTCATCTTAGGCTCTCAATTCACGGGAGTAGAGGTGACATTCAATGGATAACTATGTTCACAGAATAGCCATAAATCTCAACAAAAAAAGGATAAACGCGAATATATGAGAAGCTATGTGAAACTTCAAAAACTGACTTTTAATCAGTAGGTCGATGGTTCGAACCCATCACGGCTCACCATTTTCTCTTCTAAAGTCATTGTGTTAATGCCTATGTACAGGGGTGGAAAACGGGTTCTTCGGTTCCGGAAGCAACTGAAAATGAATTCGTGACGGGATCTGTGTTGCAACATCGCACCTACATCGGCGTGCCTTCTCGAATATGCTATCAGATCAAGACTTCACTCTCGGCATCATGGAAAATCCTGACCTACGCTCAATTCCTACTTCGTCGTCCGGAAAGTCTGGGCAGCAAAGGCCGCTCATCATACATTTCTTAGCAGCAATTGACCTTGCTACGTCATTGAATGACAACGACAGGCAATATTTGGCACTGTAGGGCAAACATGCGCACTGTATTCATTACCGGAACGGCAGGTTTTATCGGGTTTCATCTGACGCAAGTGTTGTTGGATGAAGGATTTCGCGTCGTCGGCTATGACGCCATGACGGACTATTACGATGTTCAACTCAAACGTCGCAGGCATCAGATACTGCTGCAAAACCCCCATTTCAGTTGCACCGAAGGCTATCTGGAAGACATGGCGACGCTGCGACGCACCGTCGATGCGGCCAAGCCTGATGTGATTGTCCATCTCGCAGGGCAGGCCGGCGTGCGTTATTCGCTCGAGAATCCGCGGTCCTATATTGAGGCGAATGTCATAGGCACATTCAATGTCACTGAATGCGCCCGCACCCATGAGGTGGACCATTTGCTTATGGCCTCGACGTCATCTGTCTATGGCGCCAACACGCAAATGCCCTTTGAGGAAACCCAGAAAGCTGACCTGCCGCTGACACTTTATGCAGCGACCAAGCGCGCGAATGAACATATGGGCCATTGCTATGCCCATCTGTGGAACATCCCCACAACCATGTTCCGCTTCTTTACGGTTTACGGGCCGTGGGGACGGCCTGACCTTGCGCTGTTCAAATTCGTAAAGGCGGGCCTGAATGGCGAGGCCATTGATGTCTACAATCACGGCAACATGGCCCGCGATTTCACCTATGTGACGGACCTTGTGCGCGGTATCCGCCTGCTGATCGATACACCGCCCAACGCCCCTGCGGATCCTACAGATATTGCCCCTGGTGACAGTCTTAGCCCCGTTGCCCCCTTCCGTGTTGTCAACATCGGCAATGGTACCAAGGTGCCCCTGATGGATTTCATCACCGAAATCGAAGATGCGCTGGGCAGCGAGATCAAGAAGAACTTCATGGAGATGCAGATGGGCGACGTGCATGAGACATGGGCGGAGAACGGCCTGTTGCAACAATTGACCGGCTACGCCCCGCAAACAGATATCCGTACGGGTGTACGCGCCTTCGTGGCGTGGTATCGAGACTATTATCGCGTCTAGAAGTTCATAATCTGTCAACCTTGTTGGCATAGCGACAACCAAAACCAATCGAAGAGAGATCCTGATGAAAATTGCAATGATCGGCACCGGCTATGTTGGTTTGGTTTCAGGCGTGTGTCTTTCGGATTTCGGGCATGAGGTCGTCTGCGTTGACAAGAATACTGACAAACTCGCCCTGCTGCGCGATGGCCAGACCCCGATTTTTGAACCAGGCCTTGATACGCTGATGGAACGGAACATGGCGGCCGGGCGGCTGTCGTTCACCGATAATCTGGCTGAGGCGACAAATGAGGCTGATGCCGTCTTTATCGCTGTTGGCACGCCCAGCAGACGCGGTGACGGCCATGCTGACCTGAGTTTTGTATTTGGTGCGGTCAAAGAAGTGGCGCAAACACTGAAAAAGCCCACTGTTATTGTCACCAAGTCGACCGTACCCGTCGGCACGAACCAGCAAGTGGCAGAGCTTTTGGCCGAAAGCCGCCCTGATCTGGCGTGTGACGTTGTGTCAAACCCGGAGTTTCTGCGCGAAGGTGCTGCCATTGATGACTTCATGCACCCCGATCGCATTGTCGTCGGTGTGCAATCGGACCGAGCGGCAGAGGTCATGGCCGAGATCTACCGTCCACTTTCCTTGCGCGACTACCCTCTGCTGACCACCGATCTGGAAACAGCCGAGATGATCAAATACGCCGCCAATGCTTTCCTCGCTACCAAAGTGACTTTCATAAATGAGATCGCGATGCTCTGCGAGCGCACTGGAGCGGACGTCAAGGATGTGGCCAATGGCATGGGTTTTGACAGCCGGATCGGACCAAAGTTCCTGCAGGCGGGTCCTGGCTATGGCGGGTCATGTTTCCCCAAAGACACCAAGGCGCTGGCCCGGATCGGTCAGGATCACTCACGCCCTCTGCAAATCGTCGAGACCGTGATCAAGGTTAATGAAGAGGTCAAACGCATGATGATCGACAAGATCGTCGATCTGTGCGGAGAGCGTCTGCAAGGCAAGACGATTGCTGTGCTTGGGGTGACGTTCAAACCCGACACCGACGACATGCGCGACGCGCCCGCGCTGACGATTGTACCTGCACTGGTCGGATTGGGCGCCGACGTCCGGGTGGTTGATCCGCAGGGCTACCGAGAGGGGCAAACGCTTTTGCCCAATGTGAGCTGGGTCGATGATGCCTACACGGCTGCTGACGGCGCGCATGCGGTTGTCTTGCTAACAGAATGGAATGAATTCCGAGGCCTCGACCTGCGCGAGATGGCCGGACGGATGGCGTCACCGCGCATGGCAGACCTGCGCAACATCTATTCCTGCGATTACGCCCTTGATGCGGGATTCGAGGCCTATACAGCCATAGGCCGCAAAACCGCCCTGCCTGATCTGGACTGACATACATGTGATGATGACCCCGGCAGGATACGAACCTTCAACCTGCCCCTTGGGAGGGGGATACGGCCGCTTGATGCAAGCGTACTACCGACCAGATACCTTCAACGGTCATCACATACGTGTTTTGCATATTCGCCGCATGGTGGAGGTTGAAGAGTTCCAAGGATTTCTCAAATCCCTTGCGAAGCTATACGATCATCAGAGTATCTGCGACGCACATATTGGTGACACTTGATTGGTTGCCACCGTCGATGCCGCATCGAGACGAAGATGCATCGTTTGAAATGACTTGGTCAGCGCCTCTTGGCGCGCGAATTTGATCGGCAGGTTGCTGACATCCAGATCCGCGCTGCTACTCTCTACGGCTTCACCGCACTGGCATTCTGAAAACGGTGACCGCAGCATAGATCCGTCAGGGGTAAGGGAAAAATCAACCTGAAACCCGATTTGTGCAACAATGCGTCCAGAACCTACAACAACCACTGAAGTTTTGAACCGGTTTCTCTGCACACTCCTGAAGGTTTGCTACGTGCCAGCAGTCTTGCCCCGCGCGCGCGCCGCAACGATGCTGGCGCGGATCTGAGCGATACGGGTTACAGTGCTGCGCGGCAGATGCGACACGACGCTTCGGCGCAGCCGCCAGATCGCGTCACCACCATCTTGCAGAGTCTCGTTATCCGCGAGGGCATGTTTTTTCACAATGTCTGGCAGACCGTTTTGGCCCGCTTCGTTGATGTAAAGCACAGTGTTATAGCGATACCATGGTTCGATCTCGCGATTTTTCGATATATTCGGGCGGATGCAATCATACGCAGTATAACCACGCGACTTGAACAAACCCTGCCAGAACGACAGAGGCTGTTCATTGACATGGAACTCGCCGCCTTGCCCAATGACAGCAGCGGAAAATAGCACCCGGTCTGAAGCGTTCGTAAGACTATTTACCAGTGTTTCTGATGCGGATGTTGGCAAATGTTCACCAACCTCTAGGCTCTGCGCCAATTCGAAACGGCGGCCTGTGTCCACAGGCGCTGTCAGATCTTTGGCAACAAAGCTATCGCGTGGCACGGCGAGCTGATCACGGTTCACATAGTCACCATCGACGGCCAGCACATCCGCAACGCCAGTTTTGCACCATTCATCAAGCCAAACGCCACGACCCGAACCCAAATCTAACACAGACGTTGGCTGGAGCCACGGCCCAAGCAATCCCAACATGTGTTGGGCAGAACGGCGAGCGCCCTGATCAATGTAATCAAAAAAAGTGTCCGAATAGGTATGTGCCATGGAAATAAATCCTTCAGCTAACTGATTTTGTGAAGACCCAAAGGGACATAAGAATATAATTCTGAACAGGAAGGATCAGTGTCACTGCAACGGCGGCGATCCAGTTATCTAGGGCAAACATCGGAGCGATATAGCCTGTTATAAGCGCAGATGTGATAAAGCCGAGGCCCGTCATCACCCCAAATCGGAGTATCTGTGTGGGGTTGGCCAGTTGTTTACCAAACGTAAAACGTGCTTGCCCGGCATATTGCACTACGACCGCAATCACGAAAGCCAAGGCGTTCGCACGCCCCTGTGGCATCCCTAACTGCAGGAACGTCAAATAAAGCAGCACATAAAGGATGGCGATCGATACGCCAACCAATGCAAAGCGCGAAGTACGTTTGGTGCGGGTCACGGCCTACACCATCTCTTGCAGCGGCAAAACTTCGGCGCGGCACGTGTCTTCTGACACAAAATAGAGCGGGCGATTTTTCGCCTCAATGTAGAGCCGCCCGATGTATTCGCCTAAGATACCAAGAGTCATGAGTTGCACACCAGCAAACAGGCTGACGACCAATACGATCGAGGCCCAACCAGGGGCTGTCTGATAGACAATCAGCGAATGCAGCACATAAATCATCATCAGCCCGGAGAAACCTAAGCTGGCAAAGGACATGCGCGTCGCGAATTTCAGCGGCTTCGTGGAAAAAGCAGTCATTGCATCGATTGCAAATCGCACCATTTTGCGCAGCGGATATTTCGTCTCACCGGACTCTCGTGGCGCGCGGACATATTCGATCCCGATCTGTCGAAATCCCACCCATGCAAACATGCCCCTCACGAAACGGGCCCGTTCTGGCATCGACAAAACAGCGGTTAACGCTTTTCGGCTAACCAACCGAAAGTCGCCAGTGTCACGAGGTATATCGACGTCAGACATCGTGTTGAGGACACGGTAAAATGCCCACGCAGTCACACGCTTAAATACCGTCTCGCCCTCACGCTTGCGGCGCGTGCCATAAACTACATCATAACCACGATCCATCATGACCATCATGTCGCCCAGCAACTCAGGCGGGTCTTGCAAATCTGCGTCGAGCATGAAGATGCGTTCACCCTTTGCCGCCTCTAGTCCGGCCGTCAGCGCCACCTGATGACCGCGGTTCGCAGACAAACGCAAACCGCGCAGTTGCGCGCAAAATTCCCGTGCAGTCTGGATCGCGGACCATGTTTCGTCCGTTGATCCATCATCAACCAGCAAAATTTCGGCCTGATCGCCGTAAGGTTTGACGGAACTTGCCAGTCGCTCAACTAGATGCGGTATCGACTCTGCTTCGTTCATACAGGGCACAACTACTGAAATTTGCATAGAGACCGCCATTCTTCATTTAAGGGATAAAATTAGCGATAGGTTCTGTTTGGCTATGGCTCAAGACATTAGCTTCCGATTTCATACATCTCATATCGACCCTGCCGACCTAAAAGTAGAAGGTCGCTTGACGCAACCATTTCTTCGTCGAGGTTACCGAGGGCGAGAACGTGGGTAAAGTCATTCTCCCAGTTATCCCAAAACCCGCTCACCGCACCTAAGGTCTCATTGGATTCATCAAAGACCATAAAGGCAGGAAGGCTTTTTCCTTGAGCAGCAGCAATGTGGTGCCACGCCTCTTCAATTTGAAGAGCATGCGCGCCGCGAAAAAGTGTCGGGACAAATGCATTGGCCTGCGGGACGGCATAGGCTTGTAAGTGCCAGTCAATTCGGTCCGAGCTCATTCGAACAGGGAATAGACGAGCCCCCTCTGGTACGTCCGCAAGCACCAAGGACAGATCTTGCATATCGGCACTATGCCGCGCGGCTAATTGCTCTACTGAGACAGAACGGCCCACTGCTATGACTGCAAATACGAGAAACACCCATAGGGCTTGTCGCCGATCAACCCCGTGCCACGACGTCCCTGCAATCGCAACGGCGGCCATCACAAAGGGGAATCGAATTTGCACGTATGCGACGCCGTCCAGCACGGACGGGACCGCAACAGACAGTACGGCAAGTGCAAGGATCGGTCCCAATGCCCGCGGAGCCAAGACGAGCCGCAGCCCAGATTTTTTTCGTAGTGTAAGAAATGCAAATACGAGCACAATGAGCGACATCGTGCCAAATAATTCCAAGACGGCTGAGCCGTCGTTGGAAACCACATCGAATGGCGACCTCAGTATGTCGATACGAGCCCGAAGCGAGCCATACCGCGTGATATCCCCGTAGTCGTTCGGTGCTGCCGTGAAGGTTCTCCAAACAATGAGACCAATCGGAAACAGAAACGGGAGTGCTGAGATACAATGCTGCAACAGTTGTTGGCGCCATCGGCGGCCCGCTTCAAACAAGCGATGAACTTCACGGCCGAATGCACTTACAAGAAGAACGATAAATCCAAGGATATGCAGTTCAAAGATCACAATAACGACGGGAATAAACAGGATCGCGCGCAGCCAAGGTCGCGTCCCCTCATAGTGAATCCAAGCCGCGAGTGCATAAAGTGCAAGGGGCACGGTAATGACGAAGTTCTGGAAACCCCAAAAGAAAGGGCCATTAAAAACAAGAAGAAGCGTCGCGAGAGGCCAAATTAACCAACGTCCGTGGAGGACTCTGGCGAGCACGACCGCCGAAAGCAAAAGGTTCGCAGCGTAGAGTGCCATAAGCAATTTCGAAAACGTGTAAACATCCGTAATGTGCTGCCCCACCGCCAACCATAGCAAATCCCCCGCCGAATTACCTTTCATTGCAAAGGTATAGCCATAGTAGGCGTCCAATGCGGTGCCGGGATTTGCAGCTATGTATTGACGCGCAATATGGTTCGGCAAGTCAACGAGCGGCAAATACGGATGCAAAAGAATTGGCAGAACTGCGATCAGAACTGCAAATACCATGGCTACGCCGAGGCACCATGGTTTTAGGAGGCGGGTTTGATCGTCAGCGATTATCATTACAATGAGACATCGCGTTTGCCGTCGCATACCTGACTGATCTGACGTCGCCGATACTGCTTCGCTTCACGCTGAAAGCGCCCGAGGGGAACACCTAACACGTAAAGCAGACCCTAGTCGTTCGGACTACATGTTCATAACCTACGGTTAGAGCGCGGTGCGTAGAGTGCAGAAATAGTGCTGACATTACGACTTCTACCGGACAGGCCCCCCTTGGGGCCAACGCCAAAGAAGCTCAAACAATGCATGTTGGAAGCGGCTTCAACATTTTCCAGGCCCTTGACCCGATCCAAGATTGGACCGTGTTTCAAAAGCCCTACCAACTACAAATAATCGTGTCAAACCGGATATAGATGCACGTTCAGCGAGATTCTGGAAAGTCCGCACAGCCGACCTATGTTCAGGACCCACTGATTGGCTTACGATGAGCAACAAACACTCTCTTGGCAAATACCGCAATTTGGACCTATGGGCGCTGTCGTCAGACAGCTACTTGATCAGCCCTGCGCGACCCTATCGGCCGGCCAGTGCGTAGTTTTGACTCTATCATTGTTCTTATTGAATCAGGCGGCGCAAGTTGCTTACTGCTTTTTCTGAAATTGGACTTGCCTCAAACGCGTTCAAATCTTCTGGAACGCCGATGCCATGCATACCTGCACCCACCTTGCCAATCGAATGACAACGGATGTTGGCTCCTTCGGTGGCCAACCTGCTGTATACAGGGGCAACGTAGAATTCACCGTTTACCCTCTCATTGGTCGCGATCATCGCATCAGCACTACGTACGAAGTCAGCTCCACGCGCAAAATTGTAAATCCCCACCGTCGCCTCATCCGACACCACGACTTTTTCGATCACTTCAATGACACGACCGCTGTTATCGCGTTTAACAAACGACCATTTGTCGTCGTCTGCCCACATCGTCATGATTAGTCCGTTAGCGTCCTTTATATCCGCCAGGTATTCGTCAATAGAGGCGTCAATGTACTGATCGCAATTCGCAATCATTAGAGGTGCATCGTTGTTGATGGCTTCACGAGCTAGCAGCACTGTGCACGCCGCACCCTCCGTGACGGCATCTATATAGATTATGGAGCATCCAGGCGCCCAGCCCCTCAGCATATTAGCCAAACCATAGGTTTCATCATGTTCACGCAGGACCAAAAAGTGAAACTGATGGGGCGTGATCGGCCTGAGGTTTTCGATGACCACCTGAATCATTGGATGACCGCGTAAAGGGATCAGTGGTTTATGTGCGGTATGGGAAGCAGTCGCAACCCAGTCGGCTGACCTTGGCTTCAACGTCCGGCGCATAACGCGGATCGCCAGTCGATTGGAAACACGCGGGTTGCTTCTGCGAACTGCCTGCAAAGGTGGGCGTAGATTTGGACGACGCGGCGGGGACGGCAGGATTATCGTCGCTGGCGGGATCAACCTTGGTCCTATGGTCGAGCAAGCCGGTGATCTGATGCGCCTCATCCAACATCAAGCACAGGATCCGAACGTCTACGCAATGATCGGGAACGTGCTAACGATGTGATCCGAGCCATTCGTGGTCTCGGGGCAGAACCTGCTCTTCAGGCGGCGCGTGATGTATTCCCAAGGCTGATTACTATGAAAACGTCAGCATACCTACTGGGCTTACGAGGGTTGGACCCAAAAGGGAGCGGCTGTCCCGCGCCCAATGGAAAGCCCGCAAAGATCAGGCGCGCCGCGATGCAAAATTGCACAGCGACATGCAGGACAGGGTAGAACGCATTGCGGGTGCGGAAGAAAGTTTGGAAGATTCGGTTGGTCGGAAGGCTGAGGAGCTGGCCAACAAACTGGCTTTAGTGGATCAGGCGCAGAAAGATGCTGAGGACGCTAAGAAAAGATCATTACGCCGCGCTCGCGAGGTGGTCGACGATGCACGCAGCGAAGCCCGGCAACTGCAACAGAAGGCGCGTGAGGAGCTCGCTGCTCAGACCGTTCAAGTGGAAGCCTCAAGGGCCGAACTGGAACAGGAGCGCCGCGCCTTCGAGCTTGAGAAGCGGCGGGTTGTAAAAAAGGCTGTCTTGGATGTGGCAAAGGCAAGCGCGCGCGTTGAGGCAGCACGGTATTGTGGGCATTCCCCTGGTCATTTTGATAAGCTTGTCAGAAGCGGCACTTATCCACCCGGTCGTGATGCCGATGGCGTTGTGCTTTGGCTTCGCTGGGAACTCGATACCGCACTGGCCGAACTCCCGACAATTGGTGGGCAAGCCTGGACTGAAACAAACACCTGTGATGAGGCATTTGGTTGTACGTAATGTTGAAACACCTCAATGCGCCCGGTCGGTTTCCGAGCGGCAACGTTCGCTTCTACTACCGCCCCAAGGGTCAGAAAGGCATTCCTATGCCCGATCTGCCTCCCGATGATCAGCGTTTTCTTGATGCATACAACGCAGCCTCAGGAGGCGAGGCACCTAACAGTCCTAGACCAAGACCAGGCAGTCTCGCTTTAGCTGTCCCCCGATATTTGGCCTCCGACAGCTTTGCGGCTCTCTCTCCTGAAACTCGTTCCTCCCGACGTCGAATGCTGGATGAAATTCACCAGAACCATGGAAGAGGGTTGGTTCGAGATCTCCGAACCAAGCATGTGGAGTCAGCGCTTAGGGAATTCTCCGGGCATGCAAGAAACAATCGCCCCAAGGTTTGGCGTGCATTTGGCAAGTGGCTCAAAGATATGTACAAGATTGATGACCCTGCCGAGAACGTGAGAAAATCATCGGTCCCAAAATCAAATGGCCACCAGCCTTGGGCTGACGACCAAATCGAGGCATTCCGTGCATTCTGGCCTCTAGGGACACCAGAGCGTCTTGCGTTTGAGGTCATTTACTTCACTGGGGCCCGAATTTCGGACGCCTTTAGACTTGGCCAGGGCAACGTCGATCACGAAGGGTGGCTGGTGTTCAATCAGCAGAAAACTGGCGGCGAGGTCGCAATTCCATTTAGCCGTCCTCTACCAGATTTCGCTTCAGGCATGCAGAGCGATCTTCGGTACCTTCGCGCGGCGTTGGATGCACGGTCGGACAAACATTACCTGGATCACAACTGCCTTTGGGACCTCGCGAAGCGTGAAGGCTGCCGGACAGTGGTTTTCAGCCAAGGCGCGGGCCGCTGGCATCCAAGGCCGGTCTGCACACGGATTGCGGAAAAGCCGGTCCAGGGCCTTAGCAGAAGCAGGCGGGAACTCAGTTCAAATTGGCGCATGGACCGGCCATGAAAGCCTCTCAGAGATCGAACGCTATATTCGCGGCCTCAACAAAAGAAAGGTGCTCAGCAGCACGGAAGCGGAACAAAAAGTTCCAACTTCTGCGGCCAAAGTTCCAACTCAACCAAAAAAGACAGGAGAATCAAATGCTTGAAAAAGTGCTGGTGACCCCGGCAGGATTCGAACCTGCAACCTGCCCCTTAGGAGGGGGCTGCTCTATCCAGTTGAGCCACGGGGCCGTCAAATGTTGAATGCCTGCCTTTGCCAATTTGGTCAACGGCGCGGATCATCTGGCATTTGTGTGCGATGCTGTTTAACAATGGGTTTAGACTTAGCAGGACGACCCATTTGACAAATTCCTCCAAACGCCCGCTGACCCTGCGTGATGTGTCCGAAGCATCCGGTGTGAGCGAAATGACGGTCAGCCGTGTGCTGCGCAACAAGGGCGACGTCAGTGCCGCTACCCGCCAGAAGGTGCAGGATGCTGCCAAGAAGTTGGGATATGTGCCCAATAAGATCGCGGGGGCTTTGGCGTCGCAGCGGGTCAATCTCGTTGCGGTGATCATTCCATCGTTGGGCAACATGGTTTTCCCAGAGGTCCTTTCGGGTATTTCCGAGACGCTGGAAGGCACAGAGCTGCAGCCTGTCGTCGGTGTGACGGATTATCTGCCTGAGAAAGAAGAGAAAGTCCTGTTCGAGATGCTGTCTTGGCGTCCGTCCGGGGTGATCATAGCAGGATTGGAACACTCCGAAGCGTCAGCAGCCATGCTGCAGCAAGCCGGTATTCCTGTTGTCGAAATCATGGATGTCGATGGCGAACCTGTTGATCACTGTGTCGGCATTTCGCATCGGCGCGCAGGCCGCAAGATGGCCGAGGCGATCATTGCGCAAGGTTACAAGCGGATCGGCTTTATGGGCACGAAGATGCCGCTGGACCACCGCGCCCGTAAGCGTTTCGAGGGGTTCACTCGCACGCTTGCCAAATCGGGGATCGAGATTGCCGATCAGGAATTCTATTCTGGCGGATCGGCCTTGGCCAAAGGCCGCGAGATGACCGAAAAGATGATGGCGCGGACGCCGGACCTCGATTTCCTATACTACTCGAACGACATGATTGGGGCGGGCGGCCTGCTGTATCTGCTCGAACAGGGCATTGATGTGCCCGGCAAGATCGGGATCGCTGGTTTCAATGGGGTCGAGCTGCTGGATGGTCTGCCTCGTCAGTTGGCAACCATGGACGCTTGCCGCCGTGATATCGGGGTCAAGGCTGCAGAGATTGTGGCTGCTCTTAACAGTGGGCAAGAGGTGCCAGAGGGTCCTGTTGTTACCCTGTCACCGACGCTGGCGGTTGGCGAAACGCTCCGGCGCAAATAGCTAGATCATCCGAATGACGTCTTTGTCGATCGACAAAACGTAACCTTTTCGGGCAATGTTTTTGACCAGAAGTTCGCTCATCATCTGATTGCCGAGCGTATCGCGTAGGCGTTTGATTCGTGTGGCCCCTGCGGCCTCGTCACAATCGGCGGCATTGCGTCCCGAAATGACGCCCTCAATTTCCGCACCGGTCAGCACCTCATCATCCATGCGTGCTTCGGCCAGAACGGATAGCGTTTCAATAGCTGCATCAGTCAGCTTGAATTCAAAATCGTTAAGGTAAACGGCCTTTTGGTCGCGGCTGATGGTGAGTGAGTTTACCTCGATCCCCTGCCGCTCAATCCGGCCCATGCGCCGATTGAGCGCGATCAGCATCACAAGGAAGGCCACCGCAGCAATCAAAAGGGCCGTCGCAAAGATCAGCAGCACAAAGATAACAAAGCGGTAAGACGCGAGCGTGTCAGAGAATGCCGTGCCAGACCCGGCCAAAATCTCTAGCAATTTGATTTCAGCGTTGCTGGTCAGGTTGTCGTTTTCCACGAACAACTGTTCAACCCGCGCGTTGAACGCATTGGCATCTGGCAGATTGATAAAAAGCAGGACAGCCGCAATCGTCAAGATCAGGACAATCGCCACAATGCCTGCGACGACGATCCGGTTGCCGATTTCGCGTGTCTCAGAAGCGGAGGAAGTACTCACCTGCGCTGTCCTTTCTTTCATCCAGCCCGGCATCATCAAAGACGCCCAGCACATTCAATAGCTGCCAGCCGTTCCCAGCCAAACGGTCGCCCAGTTGGGTTTCGGCCGATCCGACAGAACAGTCACCATCAACCTCTGCCACTCCATAATGGAGCCGCAACGGGTTGTCCTGCTTGGCCTTATAGTCTGCATAGCAGGCGGCTTGCAGAACTGTGGTGCTCAACATCAGAGCCATGAATGAGAGAGAAAGTTGTTTCATGTGCTCACCTGATCCGAGCCGGTCCTGATATTCAATAACGCGTCATGTTATCGCGATGGCAATCGCATAACCATCCCCCGTTATTGTTTGGCAGGACGGAATGGCTCCAAATTTGGTTCATCGCCTTACCAAGGCACGTGAACCGAAAGGATACGCCAATGTTCAAGCCAATGATCGCCGGGATAACTGCCCTGTCGCTGACCCTTGCCACCGCATCGCCGCTGCAAGCAAACGGGCTCGACCGCGAAGATGCGGGCAAGCTGTTGTTTGGCCTGGCGGCCATTGCCATCCTTGGGGCGGCACTTGATAATCGTGACCGCCGCGAGCGCCGTAGTGAGCGCGAGGCAGAAACGGTGCAGCGCGGTATTGACCCCAATCGCAGCTGGTCCGATCTGAACCGCGAACACCGCAATGATAACGGGCGATACACGTTGCCCAACCGTTGTCTGCGCGGCGTCGATACCCGGTTTGGCACGCAACGCATGTTTGCCCAACGCTGCCTTGAACGGAACTACCACCATGTGAACAGCTTGCCCGCGCGTTGTGCCGTGCGGGTCTACACTGACGACGGCCCGCGCCGCGGCTTTGACCCGCTTTGCCTGCGCGAGCAGGGCTATCGATCTGATCGGCGCCACTAAGGTGTTGAGCAGTAGCGCGGTTCCAACGCCCCGGTTACCGCGCCACCTTGGGTGTTTGATCTTGTGACAACTGCGCAGTGTGATGCGTGACAGATCATGACACCCACACGGGCAGAGAGATTGGACATGGCTCTCTGCCCCTTTTTCCTTGCAGTCACCGGGCGCATCTGGTGACTGACCGCATGACAAAACCTGACTTTAGTTTCGAAGAGGCAGCGCAACAGCGTGGCTTTGCCCTTGTCGCAGGCGTGGATGAGGTTGGGCGCGGCCCCTTGGCCGGGCCAGTTGTTGCTGCCGCGGTGATCCTTGACCCTGACCAAATCCCCGATGGTTTGAACGACAGTAAGAAACTGACGGCAAAGCGGCGTGACGCGCTTTATAATACATTGCTGCAAGTGGCCGATGTGTCCATCGCCGAGGCGACGGTTGCCGAGATTGATACCCACAACATCCTGCGCGCCTCGCATATTGCGATGGTGCGCGCTGTGTCTGGTCTGTCACAGCAGGCCGACTATGCCCTCATCGATGGCAACATGGTGCCCCGTGATTTGGCGCTGTCCAGCGAGACGATCATCAAGGGCGATGCGCGCAGTTTGAGCATCGCTGCGGCCTCTATCGTGGCCAAGGTGTGGCGCGACCGCCACATGGTGACATTGGCGCAACAGCACCCCCACTATGGCTGGGAAAAGAACGCCGGATACCCGACGGCCCAGCATAAATTGGGGCTAGAGCAGTTTGGCGTGACTCCGCACCATAGGCGCTCGTTCAAACCGATACACAACATCTTGTATCAAGCTGAAAACCTAAGTGATTGAATTAATAATGCTTTTGACATGGATTCGCGACTGAATCACATTGGGCTCAACCAAAGAGCGGGACCACCCGCCGGGGCTATGAGGCAAGTGATGACGACGAAGACCAAAGCAAAAGGGGCTGCAAAGCTCCCTCTTAATACGATTGTCGATGGCGATTGCATCGATGTGATGAACAGCCTGCCTGCGGGCTCTGTTGACCTGATCTTTGCTGATCCCCCGTATAACCTGCAATTGAAGGGTGATCTGCATCGTCCAGACAATTCCAAGGTTGATGCCGTGGATGACGCATGGGACCAGTTCGATAGCTTTAAGGTCTATGACAAGTTCACGAAAGAATGGCTTGCCGCGGCCCGTCGTCTGCTGAAACCAAACGGCGCGATCTGGGTCATTGGCAGCTACCACAACGTATTCCGCATGGGCGCTGAGCTGCAGAATCAAGGGTTCTGGATTCTTAACGATGTGGTCTGGCGCAAATCCAACCCGATGCCAAACTTTCGGGGCAAACGCCTGACCAACGCCCACGAAACACTCATTTGGGCTTCAAAAGAAGAAGCCAGCAAGTACACCTTCAATTACGAAGCTCTCAAAGCCCTCAACGAGGGCGTGCAGATGCGGTCGGACTGGGTTCTTCCCATCTGCACCGGTCACGAGCGGCTGAAGAATGACGAAGGCGAAAAGGCGCATCCCACGCAAAAACCGCAGTCCCTCTTGCACCGCGTCCTGGTTGCCACCACTAACCCCGGCGATGTGGTCCTTGACCCCTTCTTCGGGACTGGCACCACGGGCGCGGTTGCAAAAATGCTGGGCCGCGATTTCATCGGGATCGAACGCGAAGAGGCCTACCGCAAGGTTGCCGAGAAGCGCATCAAGAACACCCGCAAGTTCGACAACGAAGCCTTGCAGGTGTCCACCTCCAAACGCGCCGAACCCCGTGTGGCGTTTGGTGTACTGGTCGAGCGCGGCATGCTGCGCCCCGGTGAAGAACTGTGGAGCATGAACGGCCGTCACAAAGCAAAGGTCCGTGCCGATGGCACGTTGATCGGTGACGACATCAAAGGATCAATCCACCAGGTCGGGGCCCACCTTGAAGGTGCGCCAAGCTGTAACGGCTGGACCTATTGGCAGTTTAAACGCGACGGGCAAAAGGTGCCCATTGATCTGCTACGCCAGCAGATCCGCTCAGAGATGGCGAAGCATTAACGTCATTTGATCTTTCAGGAATAGAACCTGCACAGGGTTTCGCGTTCACAGACGGGCAACGCCCGGCAAAAGGCAGCGAAACACGGTTCCATTCAAGATCAAGTGACGGCTTCACCAAAGTTGATACCGCCGGTGCCTGCGGCAAGCCTCTCCAATGGTGGAAGGTCCGCGAGCACTAACTTTATCCCCGCCATCCCATGTGATGGCGGGGTTTTTTGTTGGGTTTCTGGGTTGAGCCCGACTTGCGTGATGCTGCGTGCTGAATGAATGTCTGCTAAGTTGAGGATATGGAAAATTCTCGACAACCTGTTTCATTCATCGCAACCGACAAACCAGAGGCTGCGAAAAACTTTTACTCTGATGTTATCGGTCTTGAACTGAGAGAAGCCACGCCGTTTGCGCTTGTATTTTGCGATAGGTCTCATGTGCTTCGTGTACAGATCGTTTCAGAACTTGAACCTGCCAGCTACACGGTTCACGGATGGCAAGTCACAAACATCGCTGTTGAAATTAGTGTGTTGGCCTCCGAAGGAGTACAATTTCAGCGCTTCGGCCAACTTGACCAAGATGCGCTTGGTGTCTGGACAACACCAGATGGCAACAAAATTGCATGGTTCAAAGACCCGAGCGGCAATATCCTGTCGCTGACTGAATATGTATAAAGTTGGGGTCTCTGCTTGGAGCGGACGCTGTGCAATCACCTTCCAACGTCCGCATAGCGGCCTGTAACCTACCGCGGCATAGGATTGCTCGCCGTTTTATACGGCTCCCAATCCTCGATCTCTGGGTAGTACCGCGCGCGCCAGTCCTTCACCCTTGGGTTCATCATCTTCCGCCATGCCGTTGGCACCAGCGCCGTCATTGTCATCAGCGGATAGCCATATGGCAGCTGCGGCGCCTCGTCCTCGTCATAGGTCTGCAACAATGGGAAACGTCGGTTGGGTTTATAGTGGTGGTCCGAATGCCGCTGCAAATTGATCAGCAGCCAGTTTGATGCCTGCTGCGTTGCATTCCACGAATGGCGTGGCAGCACATGTTCGTATTTACCATCGCCTAGGTGCTTACGCGTCAGCCCGTAGTGTTCGACATAGTCCACCAGCTCCAACTGGAACACCGCCCAGAACGCCTGAACGGTGAACAGGAACACACCCCAGCCGCCTCCGATCAGCCATGCCAGCAGGACGAACCCTGCTTGCAATCCGAGATAGAGCCAAAAGGGGTTCGAGAGATGCATCCACGGCAGTTTCTTGCGTGCCAACATGCCTTTCTCGGCTTTGAACGATGACACGAGTGATTGGTAAAGCACCCGCGGAAAGAAGCGGTAAAAGCTCTCTCCATAGCGTGCGGTCACCGGATCACGCGGTGTCCCAATGTAGCGATGATGCACCAAGAGGTGCTCTGACCGGAAATGTGAATAGAGCACCGAGGCGAGCAAGATGTCAGCCATCCAGCGTTCCGACTTGGGCTTTTGGTGCATCAACTCATGCGCGTAGACGATCCCAACCGTACCCGACAAAACGCCAAGGGCTGCAAACAGAGCCCATTCCTCGAACCAATGCAGATGGTCGGTGCGCACCACATAGACCATGATCCCAAAGATCGTGATCAGTTGCACAGGTGTCCAAAGCAAGGTGTTCAACCGATACCATTGCAGTTTTTCTTCGGGTGTATCCAGATCGGGATTTTCGGTGTTCTTGCCCACGACGTAGTCCAGCCCAGTGAACAGATACCATGTCGATAGAGGCAAAAGAGCAATCGCCCAGCCCCCTTGCACCGCCGCGAAAATCGCCAAAGGCACCAATGCCAGCGACAGCCAGAACGGCAAGGCCGTGGTCAGCTGGGCGATCTTTGGGGTGGCGGGTATGGTGGTCATTGCAGTATTTCCTCACAGTTAGGCGGAGTCTATGAAATGCCGCCCTGCATCTCAAACGTCGCGTAACGTCACATGGGATAAATCAAAGACCTTGCGCATGGCCGTGGGCAAGGCGGTAGGGCTGAAAGCGCTGGGCGGCAGGAACTGGCCCCGCGCCGGCGCGGCACGCATATCAACCCGCGCGATCATGATTTTCAAGCGCAAATGGAAATGGGTGAAGGTGTGGCGGGCTTCTTCGTCCAGCGCTTTCCAATCGGCATTGAGTGGCGGATTGGGCGTTGGATCATCACCCCAGTCTGAGCCGGGCCACCCAAGCATACCGCCCAGCAACCCGCTTTCTGGACGAGTCTCCAACAACCATGCCCCGTCCTCGCGCAGGGCGACATAGGCGATGCCAAATCGTGTTGGTGTTTTCTTCTTGGGTGTTTTCTTGGGCAGTTCAGCAGCCGTGCCTGCCTGCCGTGCCGCACAGGGATCACGCCAAGGGCAGATGCCGCAGGCCGGGTTGCGCGGTGTGCAGATCGTGGCACCAAGATCCATTACGGCTTGTGCATAGTCGCCGGGCCGTTTTGGCGGGGTTAACGCTTGCGCATGCTGTGTCAGCTTTCCCTTTGATCCCGGCAAGGGATCGTGAATGTCGTGCAGCCGTGCCATGACACGTTCGACATTGCCATCCACCACGGTTTCGGCCCGGTCAAAAGCAATCGCGGCAACCGCAGCGGCGGTATAGGGGCCAATGCCGGGCAGCTTGAGAAGCGCGTCGTAAGTATCAGGAAAAACCCCACCATGGTCGCCGACAATGACGCGGGCACATTTTAACAGGTTGCGCGCGCGGGCGTAGTACCCAAGCCCGGCCCAAGCGGCCATGACATCGGCATCCTCTGCTGCGGCCAGATCACCAACCGAGGGCCAGAGTAACAGAAACTTGCGATGATAATCGCGCACCGCCGCAACTGTGGTCTGCTGCAACATGATCTCGGACATCCAGACGGCATAAGGATCGGGTTGCCTACCTGCCATGCGGTCCGCCGGACCAACGCGCCACGGCATCTCGCGTGCATGCACGTCGTACCACGCCAAAAGCACTGATGAGAGGTCACGCAATGTTTATCCCTTGTATCAACTGGTCGCACAGACTTGGCCGCGCCCCTGCACTAGGATAGGGCTTAGATATGAAAGCGCCACGTCACACCAGCACCACGCGCGGATTTTCCCGCGCAGCGAGCCTGATGCAAACCCGGATTCGCAAAGCCAGCGAACAGCGGGGCTTTGCGGTGACCCGGCTGTTGACCCATTGGACAGAGGTGGTGGGCGAAGCAATTGCCCAAACCGCAACACCCGTGAACGTCAGCTATGGCAAGGGTGGGATGGGTGCGACGCTGACTTTGCTGACCACCGGGGCGCAGGCTCCGATGTTGGAAATGCAAAAGGAACAAATTCGCGAGAAGGTGAATGCCTGCTATGGCTACAGCGCCATATCGCGCGTGCGGATCACGCAAACCGCACCTACGGGATTCGCAGAGGGGCGCGTTGCCTTTGCACCTGCGCCCAAGTCGGCGAAAAAGCCCGACCCGGCCGTGCAATTGGCGGCAGAGACCCTATCTTCGAATGTAGAAAACGATGACCTGCGCGCAGCACTTGCCGCGTTGGGTGCAAACGTCCTGACAAAACAGAAATCCTGATCAGAGGTAGACATGAAACGCAGAACTCTTTTGGCCGCAGGTGGCGGCGCTCTTGTGGCCCTTGGTGCCGGTTGGACCCTGACGCGGCCTGACCCAGAAACAGGCCTGCTGCCCGGCGCGGCCCATGCGCAAAGTGCCGACGGTGCCTTGCCCGAAGTCATCGAGATGATGGAGGGCAGCCCAGATGCCCCGGTTGAGGTGATTGAATACGCCTCGTTTACCTGCCCGCATTGTGCGTCCTTCCATGCCAATCAGTATAAGGCGTTGAAAGAAAACTATATCGACACTGGCCGTATCCGTTTTGTCTATCGTGAGGTCTATTTTGACCGGCCCGGCCTTTGGGCCTCGATGATTGCGCGCTGCAGCGACAACAAAGACTTCTTCTTTGCCTTCTCCAATCTGCTTTATGAGGAGCAGCGCAACTGGCTGGCCTCGGGCGATCCGGGTACGATTGTCGAAGAATTGCGCCGCTTGGCCAAGACCGCAGGTCTTGATGATGCGACCCTTGACGCCTGTCTCAGCGATGGTCCAAAAGCCGAGGCACTGTTCACTTGGTATCAGGACAACGCAGAGCGTGATGGCATCCAGTCAACACCTAGCTTTCTTATCGATGGGCAGAACTATTCAAACATGGCCTATGATGAATTTGCGGCTATTCTGGACGAGAAACTGGGCTGATCCGGCCGAGGCGTAATCTGAAAGACACCGCATGCAGCCTCTTGCAGGCCTGAAAGTGATTGAACTGGCGCGGGTCCTTGCGGGCCCGCTTGCTGGTCAGACATTGGCCGATCTTGGTGCCGAGGTCATCAAGGTCGAAAGCCCACAGGGCGATGACACCCGGCAATGGGGCCCGCCCTTTATCAGCCATGATGGCGAGGACACCGCCGCCTATTTCCATAGCTGCAATCGCGGCAAGAAATCCGTTGTCATCGACTTCCGCACGCCCGAAGGGCAGGCGCAGGTGCGTGAGCTGGTCGCTGATGCTGATATCCTGATCGAGAATTTCAAAGTGGGTGGGTTGGTCAAATACGGGTTGGACTATGCCAGCCTTGCAGACCTCAACCCGCGTTTGATCTATTGTTCAATCACTGGCTTTGGCCAGACCGGCCCCTATGCCAAACGCGCGGGCTATGACTATATTATCCAAGGTATGTCCGGGTTGATGTCTGTGACCGGTGATCCAGACGGCCAACCGCAAAAGGTGGGCGTTGCGGTCACCGACATTTTTACCGGCATTTACGCGTGCACAGGTATTTTGGCCGCCGTGCATCAGCGCCAGACCACCGGAAACGGCCAGCATATCGATATGGCCCTGATGGATGTCGCAACGGCGGTCATGACCAATCAGGCGATGAACTATCTAGCCACAGGCAACGCGCCGCAGCGGCTGGGCAATGCGCACCCGAATATCGTGCCTTATCAGGTGTTCGATTGCGCCGATGGGCACATCATCGTGGCAAGCGGGAATGACGGGCAGTTCCGGCAGTTTTGTGCGCTGTTGGGTGAGCCGGAACTTAGCAGCCATCCTGACTATGTCACCAATGCGCAGCGCTTGACCAACCGGCGCGCCTTGGACGATTTGCTAACCGTGCGGACAGTGACATGGGTCAAGGCCGATCTGCTTGCGGCTTGCGAAGCGCAGGGCGTGCCCGCCGGGCCGATCAATGACTTGGCAGAAACCTTTGCCGACCCGCAGGTCGTCCATCGGGGCATGCAGGTTGATCTGGATGGGGTACCAACGGTTCGCCTACCGATCAGTTTCTCAGACGCGGATGTCAGCCCGAAAGAGCCATCGCCACGATTGGGCAAGGATCAGGATTTGTTGCGCTAAAGTCCAAGACGGTCAAACGCATCGTCAATCGGCCCCCAATCAACCAGTTGCAATCGTACCGGCAATGTCAGCACCTTGGCGCGAAAGCTGTCGGGCAGGCGCACGGCGTCTTTTTCGGTTGTCACCAGTTGCGCCTTACTCGCCAGAGCCTCGATCTCAAGCCGTTTCATCAGGGCGTCAGTCAGCGGTTGATGATCGCCCAGCGCTTCGGCGCGGACCAATCTCGCGCCCATGTCGCGTAGGGTGGTAAAGAACTTCTCTGGGTGCCCGATCCCCGCGAAGGCAAGCAGGTTCAGATCACGCCAAGGCATGCCTGTCGGCAGCGGCGCCAGATGCCCCTGCAAGTGCGGTGTGTCAAAGCGCCAATTCGCTAAAAACCGATCCTGCATGGTAGGTGGGCCAATCGACAGCAGCAGATCGGCGCGCTTAAGGCCAACATCGACCCTTTCGCGCAACGGTCCTGCCGGGATCACCCGCCCATTGCCGAATCCACGGGTGGCATCAACCACCACTATAGAAAGATCTTTTGCCACGTCAGGGTTCTGGAACCCATCGTCGAGCAAGATAACATCAGCCCCTGCCTTTTGTGCGGCCTGCACGCCTGCGGCGCGGTCCTTGGCCACCCAAGTGGGCGCAAAGGCCGCAAGCAGCAGCGGTTCATCGCCCGTTTGGTCGGCTTTGTGGGTCCGTTCATCCACCTGCAGCGGTCCTTCAACACTGCCACCGTACCCGCGCGAAACCACATGAGGTATGCGCCCGCGTTCCTTCAGTCGCTCAATCAGCGCAATCGTCGTGGGTGTCTTGCCGGTACCGCCGGCGTTGATGTTGCCGATGCAGATGACGGGCACATCAGCGGTGATCTTTGGGGGTTTTCGCAAACGTTGGGCTGTTCCGGCGGCATAAAGCGCGGCCAAAGGGGCAAGCAGCCGTGCGATCAGGGCCGGTTTGTCTGACGGTGTGAACCAAAAAAGCGGGGCGCGCATCTAGACCACCAATTCTTCCAACCGCAGTTGGATAAATGCGGCGATCCGGTTGGTGACGTTGGCCCCGCGCGATGTGACATCCCAGGCCGCATGGGCCAATGCGGCGGCTTTGTCAGGGGCCAGCAGGCTTTCTACGGCCGGACCAAGGTCGTTTGACGTGCGCAGTAGAACAGAGGCTCCGGCTGCGTTCAGGCGTGCAGCGCGTTGTTGATACTGCGCAATCTTAGATCCGTAGATCACGGCAGAGCCAAGCGCCGTTGCCTCAAACGGGTCACGGCATTTGCCGCCCTTCAGGCTGCCACCCATATAGGTGATAGGCGCGATCCGATACCACATGCCAAGTTCATCCCTTGTGTCGATCACATAGACTTGTGTGACCTCGTTTGGCTGGGGTTCCTGGGATTTCCGAGCCACCTGCAAGCCCAATTGACGAATATCTTCAGCAAAGGTGTAGCCGATCACCGGATTCTGCGGCACCACGACCAGCAAAAGCCGATGGGTCCGGCGGCTGGCCTCAAGATGGGCCTGACAAAGCTCTGAGGTTTCATCAAGATTGGCCGAAGCGGCCAGCCAGACGGGGCGCGTGCCAATCGCCTCGGCGGTTTGCTGTCGGTCGTCTTCGTCGCAAGGCAGGGCAGGGCCGCAGTCTTCCATGGCACCCGTTATCAGAACCTTGTCATTTGGGGTGCCCGCGCGCACCAGTTCTTCTGCGGATTGGCGATCAAGAGCCAGCACCGCCTCAAACTGGGACAGCATGGACCGCATCGAACCGGGGACCCAAGTGCCAGCCACATGGTCGAGCCCTTCACTTGTTGCATCCACAAGGATCATGCTGATCCGCGCGCCTCGCATCTCGGCCAAGAGGATCGGGTCAAGCTCTCCGCGCACCCAGATACCCATGGCGGGCTGCCAATGGGCAATAAACGCGCGGATGGCGTCCTTGCCCTGCGGTTCGGGCAAGGCGCGTTTTGCAAATTCCGGGCGCCAGTTGCGCAGCGTCGAGATGATATGAACCGGGTCACCATCTTCGGCCAGTTTACGGTCGAGCGTTTCGATTGCAGTCAGCTGAGCTGGGTTGCTGCAACGCGCCCAGATGATCGTACCGGGCGGACGCGGGGGTTGTTCAGCAAGTTTGGCAGAGCGATCCGATGCGCCCAGATTGGCCATATAGGCCGCGATCAGCAGGGATCTTGCCATGCGATTATCCCCTGGACGCGGTCCTAGTTGTCCAGTTCTTCGGTGGGTGAGGCTTCGGTTTCTTCGTCCCGCAGCCGATGGATATGCGCAATAAAGTAACGCATATGGGCGTTGTCGACGGTGCGCTGCGCTGCCGATTTCCACGCATTGTAGGCGGCTTCGTAGTTAGGGAACATCCCGACGATGTCGATGTCTTCAACATCCTTGAAAGCATTGGTGCTGGGGTTGATGAGTTCACCACCAAAAACAAGGTGCAGGCGCTGTGTCATGGGAAAACCTTCGTAAATGCGTATCTTGCCCGCACTCTAGGCCTTTGGCTGCTATGTCTCAAGGCGGGTGATCAGCGCACGATGCAATTGCCTACCCGCTGCAAGAACGCCGGGTACTTGCGGATGGGCGTTGTTGAACTGCAAGGCCTCGTCATGCTGATCGGTGATCTGCGCGCCCGCTTCGGCTGCGATAATCGCCCCGGCCGCGATATCCCATTCCCAGCTTGGGCGCAGTGTGATCATGCCGTCAAACCGCCCTTGGGCCACAAGGCACATGCGATAGGCCAATGAGGATCGAAAGACCCGCTCGACAGGTGGTAAGGTGCCGTCTTTCCAGAATGCTGGCGCAAAGTTGGCCTTGCTTCCCAACAGGGTTGCCCCATCTTCGGTTTTCGCGCTTGCGGCGATTGGCGCACCGTTGAGAGTTGCCCCGCCACCCTTGGCCGCGGCGAACATCATGTCGCGCATCGGCAGGTAAACAGCGCCCGCCACGGCCTGCCCATTTTCAACAATGGCTAGCGAATGCGCCCAGTCCTTGCTGTGATTGATAAAGGCGCGTGTGCCGTCGATCGGATCAATCACAAACTGGCGCTGCGTATGCAGACGCATGGGGCCGTCTTCGGTTTCTTCAGACAGCCAGCCATAGTCAGGCCGCGCGCTTTGCAGATTGCTTTCCAGCATGGCGTTGACCGCCAGATCGGCCTCTGTGACCGGGCCTGCGCCATCCGGTTTGTCGGTGACTTCTGGATCTTGCTGAAAGTAGCGCTTTGCGATGTCGCCCGCCGCGCGGGCGGCCTCTATCAGAAGTGCAAGGTCATTCTCCGGCAAGGGTTAGCCCTTCAACCAGTAACGACGGCACCACCCGCGACAGATGCATGCGTCCGTCATTTGCCGGGATGATCGTCTTGAGCATATCAAGCAGATTGCCCGCAACTGTGCATTCGTTCACTGGATAGGTGATCTCTCCGTTCTCGACCCAGAACCCCGACGCCCCGCGCGAATAATCGCCCGTGTTGGGGTTGATGGTAGAGCCGATCATCGAAGTGATCAGCAGGCCCGTGCCCATTTGCTTGATCAGATCATCGCGGCTTTGGTCGCCTTGGGTCAGTGCAATGTTAGTCACGCTGGGGGATGGCGGGGCGCCAGTGCCCCGCGCCGCATTTGCGGTGCTTTGCATGTCCAGTTTGCGTGCGGCCGCAAGGTCCAGCGTCCAACCTGTCAGAACACCCTGATCCACGATTGCACGACGCTGCGTGCCCAGCCCTTCGGCATCAAAGAGCCGTGAGCCTGCAACGCGCTTGCGGTGCGGATCTTCGATCACCGACAGGTGGCTTGGCAAGATCTGCTCACCAATGGCGTCACGCAGCCAACTGGATCCGCGCGCAATCATCGACCCGTTTGCAGCCTGCAAAAGGCTGCCAATCAGCGAACTTGCGATCCGTTCATCAAACAGAACCGGGAACGCCCCCGTCTTGGGCTTCTTTGCGCCCGCCCGTTCAACGGCACGTTCTGCCGCAATTCGGCCGATATCCTCGGCGTCGCGCAGATCGGCCTGAAAGACACGGCTGTCATAGTCGTAGTCCCGTTCCATCCCCGCGCCAGTGCCGCTGATCGCCACACAAGACAGGCCACGGTCGCTGCGGGTGTAGCCCGCAGAAAAGCCGTTGGATGCTGCAAGATGGATGCGTCGGCGGCCATAGCCGGCTGACGCCGATTGCACCTGACTGATACCTGCATTGCGCAACGCCGCGGCCTCGGCGCGGGTGGCATCATCCTGCAAAACGGCCGGATCAGGTTCATCGGTGGGGTCGTAAAGCTCTAACTCTTCCGTGGCGGTGTGTGTGGTCAGCTGAGCAGGATCAGCAAGCCCGGCGTGCGGATCTTCTGGTGCCTCCTTGGCCATCGCAACGGCGCGTTCGGCCATTTGGGAGAGTGTTTCTGGCTTGGTGTCTGAGGCTGAGACACAGGCCTGTCGGTGCCCCACAAGGACACGCAAGCCGATATCAACCCCTTCGGACCGTTCTGCCTGTTCCAGCGCCCCTTCGCGCACGGTGATTGAGACAGATGTGCCATCCACCGCGACAGCATCAGCCGCATCTGCGCCTGCTTTCTTTGCGGCATCCAAGATGTGTTGCGAAAGGTTGGAAAGAGATTGGGTCATGCAGCATCCTTTGGTTGCCAATGAAGTAATGCGCGGCGACGCCTGCCGCAAGTCTGGTGGTCCGTGCAAATGAAATGGGCGCGACTGATATTCAGTCGCGCCCATGCCAATGTGTTTCGCGTTGGGGTTAACGGACGCGGTTGCCGTTTACCTTTACTTCGCCATTGCCTGTGATCTCGACGGTTGTTTCCATCTGATCGTCACCAGTGTTCTGCATGAACATGCCCATCATCATGCGCGGACCCATGACCTGATCGGCAGGCACCAGGCCAGCAGAGACAAGGTTATCAAGCAGCGCATTCAGGCCGGTGATTTCAATCGTGGCCTCACCTTCTGGTGCAGGCATTGGGGCGAATGTCTGCATATCGGAGTTATCGAAGGTGAAGTCACCATCACCTGTCACTTTCGTGCCAACAGCATCAATGTTGAGCGTCTCAAGTGTGAGCGATTCCAGCTCATACGGCATTTCGACGCTGTCCATCTGGGCGGCTTGCTCTGGGTCGAACAAATCAAACAGGGCTTTTGCCTTGCCAGCCAGACCGATCTGCAGCGTTGCAGGGTCGCGCGGCAGGACATTGCCCGGATCAAAAAGATCCCAAAGACCGTCACTGATAGCCAGTTCAACCAGATCGAAGTTGATGCCAAAATCAGCGGATTCACCTGTCACACCTGTGGGCATTGCAAAGCCAAGGCCATACTCGGCCATGCTGATCTCTATCGGCAGCGGGAATTCGGAGGTTTGCGCATTTACCGCAAGATCAGTGACGCTCGCATCATAGGCGAGGGTGTTGTTGTTCATCTCGCCGGTGAATGTTGTCAGACCGGTGCTGCCAGATGCTGCAAACTGATCACCCTCTGCATTGATATCGACCACAAAGTCAGCACTTTGCACAACATAGCCGCCAGCGACGGCAAACCCGTCCATGATCAGGCTGTCAGGGTTTTCGAAATCCGCGTCAAGCGGGACAGTCATGTCGCCTGCCATGGTCATACCGTTGTACTTGGCCGCTGCGGTCACGTAGTCCCCGGCCCCACCGGGGATCTGGAAATCAACCAGCAAGTCCAGCAAGGCAATGCTGCCTTCATAGGATGTCTCGCGCATGTCGCCGACAGTTGTGACATAGGAAGCTTGCACATCATTGGCCGCCAATTCCACATCGCCGGTAAAGGTCACGTCAGCATCAACAACATCGACAAGCGCGATTTTGTACTGATCCGCCGTAAGCGCATAGTTCATCGCATCGGGATCACCGCTCGCGATCATCTCAAGATTGCTTTGCGTGACCATAACATTGATCACAACGCCATCTTCGCCAGTGATCGTGATGGGATAGCTTTCGTCCATCGTGATCCGCACGGTGCCGTCAGATTGTTCGTTAAAGTTGATGTCTCCAAGGGCGGTCTCAACCGTGACTTCGGGATCGGAGAAGCTCATGGTCACGTCACGCACTGTGACAGTGCCGCTTGATGTTTCCTCGGCCCCGATGCTGACGCTGTCTTCGCCATAAAGCGACATCTGGGATTTCCAGTCGGCCCAAACTTGTTCTGCGGTCACGTCTGCATGTGCAGCCCCGCCAGCCATCAGTGCAGCTACACAAACCGCGCCACACATTCCAATCTTATAGGTCATAAAAATTCCTTTCATTCGGCTTTGTTGAGATCGCACCAAGGGTTTTACCATCTGCCACAAGGTGGATACTATCGCGGATATACGTAGACACCCCAAGCGGGCTTCGGAAGGGATATCAGTGAAAAATATGCAAATGGACGGAAAAACAGTGCTGATCACCGGGGCGAGCAGGGGCATTGGGGCCGCCGCCGCCCGTGCGTTTGCCAACGCGGGCGCAAATGTCGCCCTGTTGGCGCGTAGCACCGATGAGATTGCCCAAATTGCCGGTGATATCGGCGAAAAGGCTATTGCGATTCCCTGTGATGTGTCCCGCTATGCAGAAGTGGCCGGTGCCGTGGCTGCCACGGCCAAGGCCTTTGGAGGGTTGGATGTGCTGATCAATAACGCAGGCGCTGTCGATCCCATTGGTCATTTGCAGGACACCGATCCCGAGGCGTGGTCGCGTACTATCGATATCAACGTCAAAGGCGTGATGCACGGGTTGCACGCCGTGATGCCCGGCATGATTGCGCAAGGGCATGGCACGATCATCAATATCTCATCAGGAGCGGCCCATGGCCCCGTAGAGGGGTGGAGTGCCTATTGCAGCTCTAAGGCCGCGGTCTACATGCTGACCCGCGCCGCCGACAAAGAGGCCCGCGACAAGGGCCTGCGCATTCTGGGCCTGTCCCCAGGCACCGTCGCCACCCAAATGCAACGCGAGATCAAAGCATCGGGCATCAACCCCGTTAGCCAGCTAGATTGGTCGGTCCATATCCCGCCCGAGTGGCCCGCGCAGGCGTTGTTGTGGATGTGTACGGCGGCGGCAGACCCCTATCTGGGCGATGACGTGAGCTTGCGCGAGGATGACATTCGCAAGGCGGTTGGTCTGATATGATCCGTTGCACGCAGGATGGGGACACCTGGACGGTGACCATCGACAGACCTGATAAGGCCGGTGCACTGACACAGGATATGCTGACCCAATTGGCCCGGTGCGCCGAAGATGCCCGATCTGCAAAGCTGTTTATCCTCACCGGCACGGGCAAGGTGTTCAGCGCGGGCGCTGATCTGGATGCAGCACGGGCGGGCCTCGCCACTGACCCGGTCTGGGAACGACTGTCAGCGGCGATTGCTGCGTTGTCCGGGCTAAGCATTGCGGCGTTGAATGGCACCGTGGCGGGCGGCGCATTTGGCATGATCCTTGCCTGTGATCTGCGGATTGCGGTGCCAAGTACCAAATTCTTCTATCCTGTGATGAAACTGGGTTTCCTGCCCCAACCTTCGGATCCGCCAAGGCTCAGCGCCTTGATCGGGCCTGCACGGGCCAAGATGATCCTGATGGCAGGTCAGAAGGTCACCGCAGACGAGGCGCAGTCCTGGGGGCTGGTTGACCGCATTGTAGCGCCGGATGCGCTGTTAGAAACAGCCCACGCCCTTGGTCAAGATACGCTGGCGGCGGACGCAACCCATGTTTCAGGTATCAAACGGATGACAGGCTAGGCTTGTGCCCGGTGCTGTCGCACGGCAGAAGGGCTAAGGAATTTACGAAAGAGGGCGGCATGGACCCCGAAACACTGATGGCACAGGGCCAAGAGGCCTTTGATCAGGCACTGACCATCGCGCAGGAATGGCTGTTGTCACCCGCTGCATGGTCGCAATTCGGCCTGTTGATCGGGGCCTATTTGCTGGCCCGGCTGGTCAATCGCATTGCTGCACCACGCCTGATACAGCTACTGACCCCAGCTGCGGACAATATGTCCATCCTCGCCAATTCGCGCCGATTTGTGCTGATCTTCTTGCCGTTGCTGCTGCCACTGCTGGCCTATGGGTTCACGGCCATCGGTGAAGTGGTCACCCGCTCGCTCTTTGGGTCTGGCGCTGTCATTGCCTTTGGCAAACGCGTTTTCCTGTTCCTTGCTGCCCGCGCGCTGGCAAAACACATCGTCACCGACCCCTATCTGCGGACCTTGGCCAAATACGTGCTGGTGCCTGTTGCCGCACTTTATGCTGTGGGCCTGCTGGATCAGGTGATCGCCGCACTTGATGGGGCGCAGGCCAATCTGGGCAACATTAGCTTTTCTGCCCTCGCTGTGGTGCGGGGGCTGATCGCGGGTAGTTTCCTGTTCTGGCTTGGGCAATGGTCCAATTCGCAATCCTCGGCCTATATCGAACAGCAGCCTATGCGCCCGGCGATCCGGCAATTGGCCATCAAGACCACAGAGATCGCCATTTTCGGCATCGCCTTCCTTGTCTTGATGAACATCATGGGGATCAGCCTCAGCTCACTCGCCATTATCGGTGGTGCGGTGGGTGTTGGCCTTGGTTTTGGCCTGCAAAAAATCGCGTCGAACTTCATCTCGGGCGTCATCCTGATGATCGAAGGGCAGGCGACCGTTGGCGACTATGTCGAACTGGACGGTGGCGAGGCAGGCAAAATCATCAAGATGATGGCGCGTGCTACGATACTGGAAACGTACGACGGGCGTTGGATCGTGGTACCCAACGAGGATTTCATCACAACGCGGGTGGTGAATTATTCTGACTCTGGTTCTGCTAACCGTCTCGAAGTGCCGTTTTCCGTCAGCTACGACACTGATATCAACAAAATCCCGGCCATCATCGAAGCGGCGGTGTCCACCCATCCCGGTGTTCTGCAAAACCCCGAGCCGCCAGATTGCGAGTTGCGTGGGTTTGGCGACAGCGGCATCGATTTTGGTGTTGAGTTCTGGGTCGAAGGCATTGACGACGGCCAGAACAAATACGCCTCTGACGTGCTGTTCATCATTTGGAACGCACTGAAGGACAACGGCATTGAAATCCCATATCCGCACCGCGTGATCGAAGTGAAAGGGTCGCTGCCCACGTGAGCACCGCGCTTGTCATTGGTGCAGGCCCTGCGGGTCTGATGGCCGCAGAGGTGATGGCAGAGGGCGGGCTGTCCGTGACCGTGGCCGATGCTATGCCATCCGTTGGGCGCAAGTTCCTGATGGCTGGGAAATCCGGGCTGAACCTGACCAAGGACGAAGACGCAGGCGCGTTCATGGCGGCCTTTGGCCCTGATCTGGACCCGACATTGGATGCCGCCCTTTCTGCCTTTGGTCCACAGAACGTGATGGAATGGGCAAACGGGCTGGGCCAGTCGCTGTTTACCGGATCAACGGGCCGGGTGTTTCCCAAAGCGATGAAGGCCTCGCCCTTGCTGCGCGCCTGGCTTGGGCGTTTGGGCGGCTATGGCGTGACTATGCACACCCGGTGGCGTTGGGACGGTTGGCGCGATGACGCATGTGTGTTCCGCACGCCTGATGGGGAAACCTCGATCAAAGCAGATGTGACAGTCTTGGCCTTGGGCGGGGCAAGCTGGGCGCGATTGGGCTCTGACGGGCATTGGGCAGATTTCATGCCAGATGCTGTCACACCATTTGCACCTGCCAATATAGGCTTTGGTGTGGATTGGTCCGCGCATATGGACCGGCACATGGGATCACCGCTGAAATCGGTGGCATTGCACGCCGGCGGGCAGGTTTCGCGCGGTGAGGTTGTGATTTCCGAACGCGGCATCGAGGGCGGCGGTATCTACACCCTGTCACGCGTGATGCGTGAAGGTGCGCCGTTGCACATCGATCTGTTGCCTGACTGGCCCGAAGAAAAGTTGCGCAAGGCTTTGGAAAAGCCACGCGGCAAGGCAAGCCTGACCAACCATCTGCGCAAGGTCCTTCGGCTTGATCCGCTGCGGCTGGCGCTTCTGTCAGAGTTTGGCCGCCCGTTCCCCGATGACCTTGCCCCGCTGATCAAGGCCTTGCCGATCCGGCATCAGGGGCCGCGCCCGATGGACGAGGCGATCTCGACCGCTGGCGGTGTCCGCTTTGATGCGCTGACCGATACGTTGATGTTGCGTGAAAGGCCCGGCGTCTACTGCGTGGGTGAAATGCTCGATTGGGAGGCGCCGACCGGCGGCTACTTGATCAGCGGATGTCTGGCGACTGGGCGCTGGGCCGGGCAAGCCGCCGTGCGCCAACAATTGAGCGTTTCCAACACCGCCACATCCCGATAGCTTGGCGATAAGACAGGCAGGAGAGTGTGTATGAAAAGAGCGGTTTTCTTGGCGTCATCGGCCATGACGCTAGTGCTTGGCACAGGCGGTTTCGCCCAGGATGTGCCGCCGACCTATTCGCTTTACGGCACACCCGGCCTGCTTGAGATGCCAGTTGCAACAACCGCCGAAGAAGGCACGTTGGCAGGCACGCTATCTTACCGCGATGGATTGTTTCAGACCGTCCTGAACTACCAACTGACGGACCGTTTGTCGGGCACAATGCGGTATAGCATCGTTGATCTTTACAATGACCTAGAAACTAGCGTGATCGAAAACGAGTTGGAGCGCGGTTTTGACCTCAAATACCAGCTGGTTGAGGAAGGCACCTATGCGCCCGCGATTGCTGTGGGCTTGCGTGATTTCCTGACACCCGGCCGATTTCAATCCGAATACATCGTCGCCACAAAGTCGTTTGGTGACAGTCTGACAGTGACCGGCGGTATCGGCTGGGGCGAGATGGGCACCGAAGGCGGGTTTGACAACCCGATTTCAAGCCGCGCGGACAGACCCGTTTTTGATGAAGCGGATCCGGACGGGCAGCTGGGAAGCGATTACTGGTTTACCGGAGATGCAGCGTTCTTTGGCGGTCTGGAGTATCAAATCAATGATCGCTGGGGTGTGCTGGCCGAGTATTCTTCAATCGCTTATGACCCCGCGCCAAATGCACCTGCTGTTTCTGCTGACAGCCCATATAGTTTCGGCGTTACCTACCGGCCGCGTGATGCTGTGCAACTATCGTTTGCCGCACTCAACGGGCAGGAATTGGCGATCTCTGGCAGCTTCTTTTTGAACGCCAACAACCGACCATCACTCAGCGGGTTCGAGGCGGCGCCCGTACCGATCAACGCCCGCAGTGCCAGCGCCCGGCAGGCCACAACATGGGATCGCAATGCGACGCCAGAGGCTGCCCTTCGTTCAGCACTGACCGCTACCTTGGCGATTGAGGGGCTGACCCTGACGGGCATGGAAATGACAGATCGCACCGCGCGGGTGCGGTTTATCAATACGCGCTATCGCTCCAATGCGCAGGCCATGGGCCGTGCTGCAAGGATGATGACGCAGGTGATGCCCGGCGCGATAGAGGTGTTTGTTCTGGAGGCCGAAGCGCAAGGGATTGGACTGTCTGCTGTGACGGTCAACCGCAGTGATCTGGAGGCGCTGGAAAATCGTCCCAGCGCAACGGCGACCCTGTTTGCCAATACCGCTTTTGCAGCGGCTGGCGATGATGTGGGGCTGACCTCGGCTCGGGATGCTGACGCTGCATTATTCTTATGGGGTGTTTCACCCTACCTTACCTTTGATCCTTCTGGCGGTGATGGAGACCTATCGGTGGACGCTGGGCTGCGTCTGGATGCGTCCTATCAGTTTTCGCCTCAACTCATCCTGTCGGGCGCTGTTCTTCAAAGTGCGCTGCGCTTTAATGCCGAAGACCCTGATCCAGACAGTACGCCCGACTTGCAAAATGTGCGGTCTGACCGCGGGTTCTATGGCGATGACGGGGTGCCCGTGCTGGAGTCGCTGGCGCTCGCGCATTTCGGGCGCCCAGGCGGCGACATCTATAGCCGGGTTAGTGTCGGGTATCTGGAGCGGATGTTTGGCGGCATCTCGACGGAACTGTTGTGGAAACCGGTTGATAGCCGCTTTGGGTTGGGGGCAGAGATGAACTATGTGGCCCAACGTGACAGCGACATGGGCTTTGGCTTTGATGAATACGAGTATGAAACCGCAACGGGTCATTTGTCGGCCTATTATGATTTCGGGAACGGGTATCACACACAGGTTGATCTGGGCCGTTACCTTGCGGGTGACTGGGGTGCGACACTGCGGTTTGACCGTGAATACGACAATGGCGTGCGGGTCGGTGCCTATGTAAGCCAGACCGACACAGCCCATGAGGATTTCGGCGATGGATCCTACAACAAGGGCATCGTGATCGCGATCCCGCAGGATTTCCTGACTGGGCAACCGAACCGGGATACATACGGTACAACCTTGCGGACACGCACCGGCGATGGTGGTGCCCGGTTGAATGTGGATGGGCGACTTTATGGCGTTGTGCGTGATGCGCATCAGGCTGACCTGTCAGACACATGGGGGCGGTTTTGGAGATGATAAGCATGACGCGACTGGGACTTGTAGTGGCGGCATGGGCGCTGATGTCTTGCGGTGATGCACGCAATGACGGGATTGGCGGACAAGTGACCGGATTGCTGCTGGGTAGTGACGCCGAGGCGCCCGCGCGGCAATCGCTGAACGTCACCGAGGAGGACCTGTTGGGCAACCCCGGCACCTACATGCGGGTCAATATTCGTGACCGCAATCGGTGGGAAACGATGGTCAGAGCGGGGTCCAACGGCGCACGCACGACTTGGATAGATGGCGAAAATATCACCGTGACCGAAGAAAACGGCATTGTAGTCGCTACCCGCGGATTGCCGCGTGATATGATGGGCGCAGAGGCCACAGGCACTTGGAATGCCATCCGCGCAGGGGGCGGAACGGTGCAAAGACAGGTGGATTTCCTCGATGATCAGGACCAGATTTTGGCCAGAGTGTTGCAGTGCCGCATCGTTTCTGAGGGTTCAGACCCTGTTACACGGCTTCAAAGAACCTATCCTGCGTCAAGATTCAAAGAGGAATGCAGCGGCGAAGGCCTCTCATTGTCCAATATTTACTGGCTAAATCCGTCCGGGCGCATGATCCGGAGCCTTCAGGCAGTCTCACCTGATGCAGGATATCTTCAGATTGATGTTTTCTGAATTCCTAACAAACCTCTAGGAATTGGCCCAAAGGGCTGATTCAATAGAGTTATGTGGACGGGTCACGCTTTGGCCTGCCCGCCCAGTGCATGAATGGAGTATGATATGCGCCTTACAACTACACTTGCCGTGGCAGCTGCACTTGCAGTGTCCGGCGTTGCCGCCAACGCAGGTGGTAATAATGACGCGATGATGGAAGCACCTGTTGTGATGGTCGAACCAGCACCAGCACCTGCTCCCACATCTTCAATCAGCCCAACATTTGTTGTGGTTGGTGTTCTTGCAGCACTCTTGATCGCAGCAGCGGTCAATGAAGCTGACTAAGACATAGGTCTTTGATCTGACGTGAAAGGCAGGCCTTGGCCTGCCTTTTTTCGTCTACCGCCGTGCCATCATTGCCAGACGGATCAACGTGCGCTCCATCAGTGCATCAGGCGGTGCGGTATTGGCAGACCGCAATTGCAGATCCACATCTGTTAGCGCAGTCAGGGCGCGTTCCAACCGGTCACGGCCCCAGCCGCCCGCTTGCCGCACGATCTTGTCCCGCCGTGGCCCAAAGACAGGGGGGCGGAGCCGGCCTGCCCCTGCTGCTGGCCCACCGGGATCGGACGCAACCACATGCAAACGACGGAAATGGCGCATCGCTCCAATGCACAGCGTCACCGGCGCAACCCCTTGTGCCGACAGATTGCGCAGAAGTGGTCCCAGTTTGTCGGCCTGCCCGGTTGTCACCACGTCCAGAACCTCATCCACGTCAACCTCGGCAGACTGTGGGGCGTTGATCATCACATCCTCGATAGAAATCGGCGCGGGATCATCCAGTTTGTAAAGGCTGACCTTCTCAAGCGTTTGGCGAAAATCGCCCGGTTCCAGTGAATTTGCCAGTGCCATCAGCGCATCCATCACGTCACGTTCCGGTTCCTGCAGGCCCGCCTGTACCAGCGCCTGTTCGATATCTGCAATGGTAGGGGGATCATCATAAAGGCCAATCGCTACGGCATTCCCATGCCCTTCAACTGCTTTGCGCAGCGCTGATTTGGCCGTCAACTGACCGGCGGTGATGATAATCTGTGCGTCACCAGCCTGCCAATCGGCGAGGGCCGCCGTGACCACCTTGGCAAGACCATCAGTGGCGTCCTCAACAAACGCGACCCGATGGCCGGGAAAGAACCCCTGCGCCTTGATCGCATCGTTGAGCAGGGCAGGATCCTTGCGCAGATCGGCGGCGTTAATGCGCGTCAGGCGCATCTCTTCCTCGCCCTGGGGTCCGACAAGTGTTTCGATCACATGCTGGCGCTTGTCAGCCACACGCATCGGATCTGCACCAAAGATCAATAGGGCCGTATGCGCAGGATCAGGCTTGCGCAGATAGGTCAACGCGCCCGCGCCCGCCATCTTCATGCCGGAGAGGCCAGATCAACAACCAACAAGCGGCTGACGATGCGGTCGGCCAGTAGAATGGCGAGCCGCCCCAACGCATCATCGCGGGTTGATTGCGTGGCGATGGTAGAGCCGATCGCGGAATAGCTGGTGAAGCCCTCGACCGTTCCCGTCTCGACCTGTGCCCCGTTGGACAGGTCTGTCAGAACCCAATCGGCAGAGCCGATGATGTTCAACCGTGCGGTGTCGCCTTCAGAGGTGATCGCCGCTGCGCGCTCTTGATAGTTGATGGTTGTCCTCAGCACATATTGTGGCGTGGCGCTGAAGCCCATCCGTTCTTCGAGCCGTTCGTTCAACTGAAACCCAGCAACAGAGGCATCACTTTCAAAAGTGACCTGTTCCCGCATCCCATTTCCCGCGCCATAGATTGGCGCAAAGCCGCAGCCAGAGAGGGCCAAAATGCCCAACATTAGTGTGCGGCGTGGGAATGGGTCAGATGACAATGTTCACAATCCTGCCTGGCACAACGATCAGTTTTCTGGGAGCTGCCCCATCAAGCGCATTCTGGACGACATCCAGTGCAAGCGCCAGTTCTTCGACCGCCTGCTTGCTGGCATCCGCCGCGACATTGATCTCGGCCCGGCGTTTGCCGTTGATCTGGATGGGCATCGTGACGGTATCTTCAACCAGCATTGCCTCATCGGCCAACGGCCAAGGCGCGTTAGCGATCAGGCCGTCGCCGCCCAGCATTGACCAGATTTCTTCGGACAAATGCGGGGTCATGGGGGACATCAGTTGGGCCAAGACCTTGGCCGCTTGACGCTTTACCGCACCGCCCGCTTTGGATTTCGCCAACACGTTTGTAAAGGCGTAAAGCTTTGCAATTGCTGCATTAAATCCGAATGTTTCAACCCCCATGGTGACGTCATGGATGGCCTTGTGCATGGCGCGCAGCAGATTGCCGTCGCCCGCTGCAACGCCTTCGTCCATCGCCGCGATATCGGCCGTCAGACGATGCACGCGGTTGAGGTGTTTGTAGGTCGCCTCAGCGCCAGAGGCCGTCCATTCGACATCCCGCTCTGGCGGGCTGTCAGACAGCACAAACCAGCGGGCGGTGTCGGCACCGTATTTGGCTAGGATATCGTCAGGATCGACGACGTTCTTTTTTGATTTGGACATTTTGGCAGAGGGGATGATTTCAACCTCGGTGCCATCGGCCAGTTTCCCGTCGGTCACATCCTCTGGCAAATGATAGACCGGGCGCTTGTTGCGGTTGCGCGTCTGGTAAATCTCATGCGTGACCATGCCTTGGGTAAAGAGAGCGTTAAACGGCTCTGCTGTCCCTTGGGGCAAGTGGCCGGTCATGTTCATCGCACGGGCAAAGAAACGACTGTAGAGCAGGTGCAAAATCGCATGCTCAATCCCGCCGATATACTGATCGACGTTCATCCAATAGGCGGCATCCTCTAAGTTGGTCGGCGTGTCTGCATCGGGGGCGGTGAAGCGTGCGAAATACCATGAGGAATCCACGAAGGTATCCATCGTGTCTGTCTCGCGCTGCGCAGGCTTGCCACAAGACGGGCAGGCACAGTCGCGCCATGTTGGGTGTCGGTCCAACGGGTTGCCCGGCACGTCAAAGCTCACGTCATAGGGCAGTTCAACTGGTAGATTCTCTTTCTTTTCAGGCACCACACCGCAATCATCACAATGTACGACAGGGATCGGGCAACCCCAGTAGCGCTGCCGGGACAAACCCCAGTCGCGCAAACGAAATTTGGTCACGCCTTGACCTATACCATTGGATTCACAGAAAGAAATTGCGGTTGCAATGCCATCGTCGCCGGTCTGCTCAGTCGCGCCGGCGAAGCCGCGGATATAGATCACTGGTTCTGATTTTGGCGGCACATAGGCATTACCGCCATCTTCGGGCAGGATTGTGCCGTCGTCTTTGACAGGCGCATAGGTGCTGATCACCGGCAGGTCATACTTGCGCGCGAAATCAAGGTCACGCTGGTCGTGTGCCGGGCAACCAAAGATCGCGCCAGTGCCGTAGTCCATCAGGATAAAATTGGCGATATAGACGGGCAGGTCGGGCTGGCCCTCAAGCGGATGCTTGACGCGCAGCCCGGTGTCATAACCCAGCTTATCGGCCTTCTCGATCGCCTCGGCGGTCGTGCCACCCTTGCGGCATTCTGCGCAGAAGTCGGCGACCTTGCCGTCGGTCGTTTCCAGCTCTTTCGCCAGCGGGTGATCTGGGGAGATACCCACAAAAGACGCGCCCAGCAGGGTGTCAGGCCGGGTGGTATAAACCTCAATCTCGCCGCCATCGGTGCGTTGGAATGCAAACTGCAACCCGCGCGACTTGCCGATCCAGTTGGCCTGCATCAGCTTTACCTTCGCAGGCCAGTCATCCAGCCCGTCAATCGCGGTCAGCAACTCCTCGGAATAGTCGCTGATCTTAAAGAACCATTGCACCAGTTCGCGGCGTTCCACTTCGGCACCAGAGCGCCAGCCTTTGCCGTCGATCACCTGTTCATTGGCCAGCACGGTCATATCAACCGGGTCCCAGTTCACGACCGCTTTCTTTCGGTAAATCAGTCCCTTAGACAGGAAATCAATGAACAGGGCCTGCTGCTGACCATAGTATTCCGGGTCACAAGTCGCAAACTCACGTGACCAGTCAATCGACAGGCCCAGCGGTTTCATCTGCGCGCGCATGTCGGCGATATTCTGGTAGGTCCAATCCTTGGGGTGACCTCCCGACGCCATCGCGGCATTCTCGGCAGGCATACCAAAGGCGTCCCAGCCCATCGGGTGCAGGATGTTATGCCCGGTGGCTAGCTTATAGCGCGCGATCACGTCACCCATCGTGTAGTTGCGCACGTGGCCCATATGGATGCGGCCCGACGGATAGGGGAACATCTCAAGCACATAGTACTTTGGCTTGTCCTCACGCCGCTCTGCCTTGAACGTCTGGGCCTCGGCCCAAGCGTCCTGCCATTTCGCTTCAAGCGTTGCGGGGGTGTAGGTGGTCATGATCGCGGACTTTCAGAAAAAAGCAAAACACCGGGCTGGTGGCCCGGCGGTATTCATAATGGGGGATGGGTGGGATGGCTATAGGGCGCAGCCAGGAAAGGGCTGCCCCAAAAAGAAAGAGCGGCCCCGAAGGACCGCTCAAACTTAGATGAAGTGCTGGTTTCGCTTAGAATGCGAAGGACAGCTCAACAGTTGTACCCGGCAGGTAGTCGCCGCCGCCGATTTCATCGGTTTGGTCGCCATCGTCATCTTCACCGTAGGATACGAGAAGCTCTGCACCGCCGCCCAGGTCATATGTACCAGCAACGTAGTAGTCAGCGTCATCGCCTTCGTTCTCGTTCTGCATACCAGCGAGAAGTGTTAGGCCGTTACCAACATCGTAAGAGCCGTCCAGGTTCCACTTGTCGGTACCCTGATCGTAATCATAGTCAGCTGTGACTGCGATTGGGCCGTCAGAGTAAGCAACGTTCAGACCGTAGTTGTCTTCATCAGTCGCGTCATCTTCAGACACATAATATACAGTCGCTGTAACCGGACCGAATGGGTATGCGACCTGAATACCAGTGGACGATGTGTCAGCTGTTTCGTTGGAAGCATATGCAACTGTGATGTCTGCGCCACCGAAAGATGCACCAACAGCGATACCGAAGACTTCGGATACGTTGTAATCACCATTCGCAGCGTTTGCTGCAGCGCCGAACACAGCGTCTGCTTCTTCTTGATAAGCAGCTGTCACTGAGAACTGGCCGAGATCAGAAGATGCACCGATCGACAGCTGGTCAGTCTCACCGTCTGCGCCAGCGGTGTCGCTAACAAGAACGCCAGCAGCATCGCTGATTGCGTAAGAAACAGATGCATCTACGCTTCCAACAGTGACGTCACCGCGAAGAACGTTTTCACCGTCTGCTTCGGAGAAGCCGTCGGCTTCCATATCGCCGGCACCGGACCAGCGTGTTTCTGCTGCGAACCCTGTGTCACCGAAGAACAGGCCAGCATTTTCAGACTCTAGTGACAGCACGTAACTATCAGAAACAGTCGCCTGACCATTCGTATCGTCAACAATGTCAAATTCAAACGACGCTGTTGCAGTCAGGCCGTTATCAAGCGTGGCAGACATTGTGACGTCAAGATCGGCGCCCCAGAAGAAGCCGTCTTCGCCAAATGTGGAGTCATCGTTGTAGCCAAGTGATGCGTCGCCGCCGAAGCTTACGCCAGCGTGTCCGTCAGCAGCAGCAGCGCCGGCAAATGCGACGATAGCTGTTGTTGTAAGAAGGATGCTTTTCATGGATATTTTCCCTCGTGTTTTGCATTCCCAAGAATGCCAGTTAGCCTAGCATTGCGGACTACCTGCGCCTTACGCTGCGGACACTCAAGTGAATTAGGGCTTAAATGGACCCGTTTGATGGAAATGGTGCATCAATGACACACAAAATTTTCAAACATGACAGGCCTTCAATTTCGGACTATTTCAGCCCGAAACCTGCCGTGATCCTTATTTTTCGGAGCTTGCCGTGTCCCTAGCCGAAATTCAGACCCGTTGCGCCGCCGCCTGTGATAATGCGGGCCGCGATGTGACTGAAATTAATCTAATTGCAGTTTCCAAAGTGCAACCCAACGAACGGGTTGAGTCGATTCTGGACGAGGGCCACCGCAGCTTTGGTGAAAACAAGGTGCAGGAGGCCGCTGGCAAATGGCCCGCCTTTCGTGAACGCTATGACGGGATCAAGCTACATCTGATCGGTCCATTGCAGACCAACAAGGTCAAACAGGCCATGCAGCTGGCGGATGCCATTCACACGGTTGATCGCACCAAACTTGCAAATACAATCGCGCGCCACGCACAAGAGCTTGGGACATGCCCGGACCTGTTCATTCAGGTGAACACAGGTGAGGAAGAACAAAAGGCAGGCGTCCTGCCCGGCGATGCTGACGCCTTCATCGCCGAGATGCGCGCGCTTGACCTGCCATTGCAGGGGTTGATGTGCATCCCGCCGGTTGATGAGGAACCATCGTTGCATTTTGCCCTGCTGGCCAAGATTGCCACCCGCAATGACCTGACAGGTCTGTCGATGGGAATGAGCAGCGATTTTGAAATCGCCATCGCGCTTGGCGCCACGCATATCCGCGTCGGCTCTGCCATTTTTGGTGAGCGCGTCTACGGGTGAGTGATGACTACAACCCACCGCAGGACCCTCTGAACATCCTGCATGACGACCACGAAGTTATTCTGGTCGATAAACCCAGCGGCCTGTTGTCGGTGCCGGGCAAGGGTGAACATCTGGCTGATTGCCTGATCGCGCGTGTGCAGGCGGCCTTTCCCATGGCATTGCTGGTGCATCGGCTCGACCGGGATACGTCGGGTGTGATGATCTTTGCGCTGACCCCGCATGCGCAACGCCACCTTGGGCTGCAGTTTGAAAAGCGCCAAACCAAAAAAACCTACGTTGCACGGGTCTGGGGCGAGATCACGGAAAAGACGGGCACTGTTGATCTGCCCCTGATCGTGGATTGGCCGAACCGCCCTAAGCAGATGGTTGACCATGACAACGGCAAACAAGCTGTCACCGATTGGCGTGTTGTGCGTGCCAAGAATGGAGAAAGCCGGGTGCGCCTGATGCCCCACACCGGGCGATCACATCAATTGCGTGTGCATATGCTGGCCATGGGTCATCCGATCCTGGGTGATCCGTTTTATGCCGAAGGTGCTGCGCGGGACTACCCGCGCCTGATGCTGCATTCCGAGACACTGCAATTCCGCCATCCCGACGGTGGGCAAGGGATGCGCATTACTGCGAAATGCCCGTTCTAGCGGTCCAACGGCTGCAGCGTACTTTGCAGACGTGCGCGCAGGTATTCGTGCTGACTGGGTAGCTTGAGCGCCTCACCAAGGTTGGCCGTGTCTTCATCACGATCAAAGCCGGGTTCATTGGTGGCCACTTCAAACAACACGCCGCCGGGCGTGCGGAAATAGATGGCGTAGAAATAGTCGCGGTCTATCACCGGCGTCACCTGATAGCCTGTATCCAGCAGTGCTTCGCGGACCTCTAACTGGCGGGCGCGGTTTTCGACAGCAAAGGCGATATGGTGAACCGAACCTGCCCCTTGGGCGGCATCTGCGGCGCAGGAGTGTGCCTCGATATCGATTGTGTTCGCGTCATTGCCACCGGGCACGGCAAAGCGCGTGACATTGCCTTCGGTGTCCTGTTTCTCATAACCCATAAAGCCAAGCAGTTCGGCGCTGGCGTCAGGGTCGTTCAGGCGCATGTCGGCGGAATGGAAACCGTGAATGCCCATCTGTGTGCCCACACCGTTGCCCGTCCAAGGAGTGCGGTCGTCATCACTTTCGACCAAGGCGAACTGGTCACCATCCGGGCCGTCAAACAGCACGCGTTTTTCGCCAAAGCGGGTACCTTGCACGATGCCACCCACATCGAAGGTGGCCAAGCGGTCTAGCCACGCCTGTGATGACCCAGTTGGAATGCTAAAGGCCGTCCGGCCAACCTCGCCTATGCCTTTGTCACCGCGCTTCGCGTTGGGGAAGGGAAAATAGGTCATGACGGTGCCGGGCGTGCCCGCCTCATCACCATAATATAGGTGATAGACGTCGGGCGCATCAAAGTTCACGGTTTTCTTGATGCGACGCAGGCCAAGAACATTGGTGAAGAACGCGTTGTTCTGACGGGCGTCACTGGCCAGCGATGTGACGTGGTGCAGGCCTTTGATTTGTTTGAGCACGGTTATCTCCTATTCGTTATTTGAATAGATAGCTCAATCCGTGCCGCACGTAATGCCGACAGGCGCACCTAAATAGTGCGCCTGTGCACATGGTGTTATTCGGCAGCCCAGCCAGAGATCGCTTTGACCTCAAGAAATTCCTCGATCCCCCAGACGCCACCCTCGCGGGCGCGGCCTGACATCTTGACGCCACCAAAGGGAGACCCGGCAGCGCGATCCTGACCGTTCATTTCGATCATACCCGCACGCAGGGCCAGTGCCATCCGGCTGCGCCGCTCGCCATCCTGACTTTGGACATAGTTGGTCAGCCCGTAGGGCGTGTCATTGGCAATGGCGATGGCCTCTGCCTCATCCTCGAAGGGGATGATCGACAGAACGGGCCCAAAGATCTCTTCGCGGGCGATGCGCATGTCGTTGTTTACGTCAGCAAAGACTGTAGGGCGAACGTAGTAACCACGGTTCACGCCTTCCGGCAGGCCGGGACCACCCGCAACAAGGCGCGCGCCCTCGTTGATGCCCACTTCAATCATATCCTGAATCTTGTCCCATTGGGTTTTGTTCACGACCGGCCCGATATGGCGGCCCGGATCGGACGCAGGGCCAACACCAATCTTGCTTGCTATCTCGGCTGCTGCTTCGACGGTTTGGTCATAGATCGACCGTTCCACCAGCATGCGGGTCGGGGCGTTGCAGGATTGGCCAGAGTTGTTCATGCAATGGATCACGCCGCGTTTGACGGCCTTTTCATCAGCATCGGCAAAGATCACATTGGCACCTTTTCCGCCCAGCTCAAGCGTGACGCGCTTGAGCGTTTCAGCCGCCGCCAATGAGATGGCCTTGCCCGCGCGGGTGGACCCGGTAAAGCTGATCATGGCCACATCTTCGTGGCGCGACAACTGGCTGCCCACGCCCAGGCCATCGCCGTTCACAAGGTTGAAAACACCCGGTGGCAGGCCAGCATCATGCACGAACTCTGCAAAAAGCAGCGACGAAAGCGGTGCCTCTTCCGATGGCTTCAACACCATTGTGCAGCCAGCCAGCAAGGCCGGGATCACCTTGAGCGTGACTTGGTTCATTGGCCAGTTCCACGGTGTGATCAGGCCGACAACGCCAATCGGTTCCATCGCGATGCGGTCATTAGGAGCATGCGGGCCAAGAGGGCGGACCCATTCGATTGCCTTGAAAGCCTCAAGTGAGTTTTCAAGATGCCATGGCAGGCATGGGGCCTGGCTGCTGCGGGCCATATCGATGGGCGCGCCCATCTCAATGCTGATGGCCTGGGCCATTTCTTCAACCCGAGTTTCATATTGGGCAAGGATACCCTTTACATATTCCGCACGCTTGGCCGGATCAGTGGCAGCCCAAGCGGGAAATGCCGCGCTGGCCGCAGCCACAGCCGTATCCGTGTCCGCCTGATCCCCCAGCGAAATGACTGCACATACCTCTTCAGTTGATGGATCGATGACGTTGTGGTCGCGGACCTCTACCGGGGGAACCCATGCGCCATTGATATAAAAGTCGCGGTGCTCGATCATCTGTGCCTCCTGAGGTTAACGTCGATACATTGTTGGCAGTCTGTTTCGTTCCGTGCAAGCGGTGGTGGCGCTTGGCCTGAGTCGTATCTATATATCAGTCAATGAAATTTTAGAGAGGATCAAAGCCATGTCTCTGCGCATTAACGACACTATTCCTGATTTGACGGTTGAAACCGACCAAGGGACGTTTTCGCTGCACGAATGGATCGGCGATAGCTGGGCGATTCTGTTTTCGCATCCCAAGGACTTTACCCCCGTTTGCACAACCGAGTTCGGCGCAGTTGCCCAACTGGCTGATGAGTGGGCAAAACGTGGCACCAAGGTGATTGGCGTCAGCGTCGATGGCGTTGAAGATCACAAGAAGTGGAAAGGCGATATCGAAGCCGTCGGCGGCGCCCCTGCCGGGTTCCCGATCATTGCAGATGCTGGTCTGGAAGTTTCCAAGGCCTTCGACATGTTGCCCGCCGAGGCCTACCTGCCCGATGGGCGCACGCCTGCTGATAGTGCCACCGTGCGTTCCGTCTTCATCATCGGACCCGATAAGCAGCTCAAGCTGTCGATGACTTACCCGATGACCGTTGGTCGCAACTTTGCAGAGGTCCTGCGCGCGCTGGATGGATTGCAGACATCAACAGGGCGCGGCGTTGCAACGCCAGCCAACTGGAACGTCGGTGATGACGTGATCATTCCCGCTACAGTCAGTGATGAAGATGCCAAGGCAAAATTCGGCGATTTCACAAAAGTGCTGCCGTATTTGCGGACGACACAGTTGAAAGACTGATTGCTTTCACCCGCTCTGAAAGCAAAAGGCCCCAGCAAAAGCTGGGGCCTTTTTCATGTGGTCCGGGGCGTCTCAGAAACGATAGCTGACCGCGATGCCTGCGTAGGGCAGAACCGGTAAATCTGATAGGTCATCATTCAAAGAGTCGATCTCGTCCTGAACAGCAGTATCGGTACTGTCAGAGCTCGCTTCCAATGATGAGATCACAACGCCGATGTCGCCAGAAAATGACCAGCCCGGCGCGAATTCTGTGTTGAACCCTGTGGTGATCACAGGGGCAATGTCGTTCTTTAGCGCGATTTCGCCTTCAAAGCTCTCAGGGCCAACAAAGTCACCCGAGATTTCAGTGTTGGACAGCAATAGCCCACCTGACACCCGCCAAGCGTTCACCAGCGGATAGTAGTCAGCAAAGACCGCGACGCCGCCAATTTCTGCCTTACCATCAACCTCATAATCTTCGATATCGAACGTCTCGCTTTCGTTGATCCCACCCATGATCATGCCGCGCACACCCAGATTGGGCGCTGCACGATATTCGCCATGCAGTGACGGGCCAAAAGTGTTGAGACCCGCGCCAACGGCAGTGTCGCCTACTTGTTGAGCCTGCAGCAAAGTGCCGGTGAGTGTGAGGGCCGTAGCAGTCATCAAAATTCTGAAATTCATTTTGCAATCCTCTTAGTGGTGATTTGGGTCAATACAACGCAATCGTTAAATACTTGATGCCACCCACATAGGTTGCTTGCGCACTCATGAAAGCAGATTTGGGCAACTTTTCGCCTTTCTGCCGGACAACAAAAAACACCCGGCCAAATTGACCGGGTGTTTGAGCTTTGTCCAAAAAGGGGGCAGATTACTCAGCCGCCTCCTCTTTTGCGATCTCTTCGCCGGTTTCCTGGTCGACCATCTTCATGGCTAGACGGACCTTGCCGCGATCATCGAAGCCAAGCAGTTTGACCCAGACTTCCTGACCTTCTTTGAGAACATCAGAAGGGTGGTTCAGACGGCGGTTCTCGATCTGGGACACGTGGACCAGACCGTCGCGCTTGCCAAAGAAGTTGACGAAAGCGCCAAAGTCCACAACCTTCACGACCGTACCTTTGTAGATCACGCCTTCTTCCGGCTCGGCCACGATCGAGTGGATCATGTCGTAGGCTTTTTTGATCGCCTCGGCATCGTTGGACGCCAGTTTGATCACGCCATCATCGTTGATGTCGACTTTGGCACCGGATGTTTCCACGATTTCGCGGATAACCTTACCGCCAGAGCCGATAACTTCACGGATCTTGTCGGTTGGGATTTGCATCGTCTCGATCTTGGGTGCGTGAACGCTGAATTCCTGCGCCCCAGTCAACGCCTTGGCCATCTCACCAAGGATATGCAGACGGCCAGCTTTGGCCTGCGCCAATGCTTTTGACATGATCTCTGGCGTGATGCCCGCGATCTTGATGTCCATCTGCAAGGACGTGATGCCGTTCTCGGTACCCGCAACCTTAAAGTCCATGTCGCCAAGGTGGTCTTCGTCACCCAGAATGTCGGACAGAATGGCGTATTCGCCGTCATCTTCCATGACCAGACCCATGGCCACACCGGCGACCGGTGCTTTCAAAGGAACGCCCGCGTCCATCATGGACAGGGAACCGCCACAAACAGACGCCATCGAAGACGAGCCGTTGGATTCAGTGATCTCTGACACCAGACGGATGGTGTATGGGAAATCCGTTGCCGCAGGAAGAACCGCCTGCAACGCACGCCATGCCAGCTTGCCGTGACCAATCTCACGACGGCCCGGCCCCATCACACGACCAACTTCACCAACCGAATAAGGAGGGAAGTTATAGTGCAGCATGAAGTTGGATTTATACATACCGGTCAGCGCGTCGATCATCTGCTCGTCGTCACCGGTACCCAGCGTGGTCACAACCAGACCCTGAGTTTCGCCACGTGTGAACAAGGCAGAGCCGTGCGTGCGTGGCAGAATACCAGTCTCGGAGACAATTGGGCGGATCGTGTCGAGGGCACGGCCATCGATACGCTTGCCGTTTTTGACGACATCGCCGCGCAATACGCTTGATTCCAGACCCTTCAGGGCGGCGCCAAGGTTGCCGTCTTCTTGCTGCTCTTCAGTCAGAGCTTCAACAATTGCGGCCTTTGCAGCAGTCACCGCCGCAGTACGCTCTTGCTTGTCTGTGATCGCATAAGCAGCACGCATCTGGTCTTCGCCAGCAGCTTTGACCGCAGCGGAAAGGTCAGAGTAATCGACCGGTTCAAAATCAAACGGCTCTTTTGCGCAATCTTCGGCCAGATCAATGATCAGGTCGATGACAGGTTGGATCTGCTCATGTGCAAAAGTAACTGCACCCAGCATCTCGTCTTCTGTCAGCTCATAGGCTTCGGATTCAACCATCATCACGGCGTCTTTGGTGCCGGCGACAACAAGGTCCAAACGCTGCTCTGGGTTCAGGCGCAGGTTATGCATGTCGTCAATTTCAGGGTTCAGGATGTATTCGCCATCCTCAAAACCAACGCGGCAGGCAGCAATCGGGCCACGGAACGGCGCGCCGGAAATCGTCAGTGCGGCAGAGGCGGCGATCATGGCGACCATGTCCGGGTCATTGACCATGTCGTGGGACAGAACCGTACACATCACCAGAACTTCGTTCTTGAAGCCGGGGACAAACAGTGGACGGATCGGGCGGTCGATCAAACGTGCAGTCAGCGTCTCTTTTTCAGTGGGACGCGCTTCGCGCTTGAAAAAGCCACCCGGCACTTTACCGGCGGCATAGTATTTTTCTTGGTAGTGGACGGTCAGCGGGAAAAAGTCCTGCCCCGGCTTTTGCTTACGTGCGAACGTGACGTTCGCCATAACACTGGTTTCACCAAGTGTTGCGATGACAGCGCCATCGGCTTGGCGGGCAATCTTGCCCGTTTCCAGTGTCAGCTTTTCTTCGCCCCACTGAATTGATTTCTTCACTTCATTAAACATGATGTTTTCCTAGTTGGCCCATTTCGGGCCTTTTTGCGTAGGGGGCGTATTCCCCCTCATTCCGGTATCTTGCTATGGCGCTGGAATGCGGGCGCCTGCTTCTCAAGACTAGCGGGGCTTAGCGGGTTTTCGTGTGTTTGGGAAGGGCTTGTAGGCATCAGCCCAAAGCCTGTGATCCGCCACCCCACAATTTTGTGAAATTTGTCAGAATAATTCGGGAAGCCCCCGCGTAAGCCTTGTGGAAACCCCATGACGCAACACCGAAAGAGAGTATTCCTATGACAGTTTTCAAATCTATGACCCTTGCCGCACTGACTTTGGCCAGCACGGCACCACTTGCGATGGCGCAAGAATTCAACCTTGAAATTGAGGGTCTTAACCTGGCCCCTTCGATCGCTGACGGTTTCAGCGACGACGATGATCTTGGTCGCGAACCGTCCGTGCGCGCAAAGGCTGGATATACATTTTCCAATGGTGCAGGTGTGCGGCTGCAATTCTGGGACATGGATGTGTCTTATGATCAGGGTCAGGACGGCAACCTGACCGAAATTCAGTCGCGGCAGCTTGATCTGGTTGGCTATAACGCATTTGAAGTGACACCCGGACTGGAATTTGAATTGTCGGCCGGGGTTCGGAAGCTGGACTTTGAAGATTTGAACTTCGCCGATAGTGGCCTGACGAACACTCATGAATTCGACGGCATTGGCGGTGTTTTCGGCGTGAAGGCAACGCAAGCCGTGTTCGGCAATGGTGGGATTTACGGCAGCTTTGAAACGGCAGCGTTGTTTGGTGATCTGGTCGATAACGGAAGCGATGACCCACAATCGCTGCTTTCACAGATGGCGATCGGGGTGGGGTATGAGCATTCATTCGCAGTTGGCCCCACAACCACAACGCTGAAGGTTGGCTATGAGGCACATCAGTGGACTGGGATTGAAGACAGCTCTGATGGTGCCTTTGGCTTTGATGGCCTTGTCGTGGGTGCGGCTGTTTCCTTCTAGGATCAGCGGCAAGCCCGAGTGAAGAAACAAAAACGCCCACCAAATGGTGGGCGTTTTTTCTATTTCTGTGATCGGTTGCGTTGCCTTAGCGACGCAGGCCCAGACGCTTGATCAGGTCTTGATAGCGGGCCTCGTCCTTGCCTTTGGTGTAATCCAGCAGCTTACGGCGCAGGGCCACCATCTTGAGCAGGCCGCGGCGGCCGTGGTTGTCTTTTTTGTGGGTCTTGAAGTGCTCTGTCAGCGTCGCGATGCGGCTGGACAGGATTGCGATCTGCACCTCGGGGGAACCAGTGTCGCCCTCTTTGGTCGCAAATTCCTTCATGATCCGTGTCTTGTCTTCAGCAGTAATCGACATCGGGGGCTCCTTGTATCTAAGGGTTGATGGCGCGATCCGGGATGTCGTCCAGAAAGGCCCGTGGAGGGTCCGACCAAGGTGATCCTTGTGCGGATGCGTCGCTTTAGGGGGATTCCCCGCAAAAGGAAAGGATTTTGTTAGGCTGTGATCAGGGTGACGGTATCTGTGTCCAACGCATCAAGTTCAAGAAAGGTTGCAACGATTTCTTCACCTGCCATTAAGACCAGCCCGTCCGCGGTTAGCGTTGTGCGCAACTCCGGCGCTTCGCCTTCATAGGTGATCTCGATCTGATCGACCTGTGCGTCGTAATCTTCGATGATCACATCATTCTGGGTAGTCAGCGCAAAGAGGTCCGCCCCGGTGCCCCCATTGAGCGTATCACCCGCGTCGCCCTTCAAGATATCGTCGCCTGCGCCGCCGTTAAGATAGTCGGCATCGTCGTCACCGCGGTCATACAGCAGGTCATCCCCCGATCCGCCATGCAATGTATCGGCCCCGGCACCCCCTACCAGCACATCATTGTCCAACGATCCCAGCAGGGCATCATCCCCCGCCCCACCCATCAGCAGATCATCGCCGCTGCCACCATTGAGCCTGTCATCGCCGCCACCACCCTGCAGCACATCATTACCCACATGGCCGTTCAATTGGTCATCTCCGTCGCCTGCATCCAGTTGATCATCACCGCGACCGCCGTGCAGCACATCGTTGCCTGCATTGCTAACCAAAAGGTCGTCGCCATCTTCTCCATCCAGATAGTCGTCACCACCCCCGGAAACGATCACATCATCGCCGTCACCGGAAAAGATCACCGTGTCCTCATCACTGGGTGCGATCAGCTCGTCGATTGATGTGATTGGATGACTGGGGTCATCTTGGTCGGGCGGTACCCCTTCGTCCGTGGCGGGGGCGTCGTCGTCCGTATCTGCGATAAAGAACGCCGTCGCGGCGACCCCCATCAAACCCATGATTGCGAGCATTTGATTGACCTATGCATATTCGAGTCGCCCCGACCCGCAGTGCATTTGATAGCACGAGCGACAGGCAGAACGGTGTCTGAAATGAACGAATGGTTAATGCAGCAAAGGTCTCAAGGCGCGGCCCACAACATCGGGCTTTGACTATAGCTGATATAGAGCGGGTGCTTGGGGTGCCCGTGTTTGCTCAACCCCAATGTGTAGATCGGCTTGCCTGTGGCGCGCAGTACTGCCTCCACCTCGGGGCCGCGGTTCAGATGCGCCCCATGGGTACCCCAGGCGGCAATCACCTGATCTGCCCAGGCCGCACCTTCACGGATCGTGGCATCATTGGCCGGGCCGATTGGATCAGCGGTTTTGCGCATCTTGGTTGGGTCGGTTTCGCGCCATGCAAAGATGTTAGTCACCTGAAAGGCGCCGAACCCCAGCGCGCGGGCGCGCCGCTCGCACCGTTCTACTGTGGGGTCGTTCTGCACCTCGGTCGCCTTGGACGGGTTGAGCATCACAAAAAGGACGCGCTTGCCCGCCGGGTTCCATGTGCGGGTCAGCGCATACCGATACTGCTCGCAATCCGAATAAACTGCCGTTGACGGCGCATCGTCTTTGGTATGGGTGCGGGTGATCACGCTTGCGGAGGGACAAAGACCCGTGAGGGCTGCATCTCGCCACCGCGATAGGTTCCAACGGCAATGGCTTGACCATCGTAAGAGGCCCAGACCTCTTCACCGAATTCAACACCGCTGGCGATGACCGAGGCGGGGTTCCCATTGCGCAGCTTGGCCACGCTTTCAGCCGGGCATCGGACCTCGGGCAGATCCACAAGACCCACTTCCAGCGGTTGCAGAAACTGATCAAGCTCTGGTGTCTTGGCGAGCGTATCAACCTGTTCGAGTGTCACACCTTCGGTGGCCTCAAACGGGCCGGACCAGATGCGGCGCAGCGACTTGACGTGGGCTTTGCACCCCAGCGCCTGACCCAGATCGCGCGCAATAGAGCGGACGTAACCGCCTTTGCCGCAGGTCATTTCTAGTGTGGCATGGTCGGCATCCGGGCGATCTGTCAGCAACAGCTCTTCCACCCAAAGTGGACGGGCAGAGAGCGCCATCTCTTCGCCTTCGCGGGCCTTTTTGTAGGCCCGCTCGCCGTCGACCTTCACGGCCGAGAATTGCGGCGGGACCTGCATGATATCACCGACAAAACTGCCCAAGGCGGATTTGATCGCTGCGTCATCAGGGCGTAGATCGGAGGTGGCGATGACTTCGCCTTCGGCATCGTCGGTGTTGGTGGCCTGCCCAAAGCGCACTGTGAAACGATAAGCCTTCAAGGCGTCCGTGATATAGGGAACCGTTTTGGTCGCCTCGCCCAAAGCCACGGCCAGCACGCCAGTTGCTTCGGGGTCCAACGTTCCGGCATGTCCTGCCTTTTTGGCATCCAAGGCCCAGCGGACCTTGTTGACGACGGCGGTCGAAGTGATGCCAGCCGGCTTGTCCACAACCAACCAGCCTGAGATATCGCGCCCTTTGCGTTTGCGTGCCATGTCATGCCCTTTTCAGAATGGGCGCTAGCTAGTGGGAAGTGGCAAGGTGGTCAATGCGCGAGTGTGGTGGCCTGCCAAAGCGGCGTTCACCATCTGGAATAGAGCGCAAGGCACACTCGCGCACCGCGATGCACAGCAACAGACGGAACGGCGCAGCAGACAAAGTGATAGCGAGGCTACGGAAACGAAAGGCCAATAGTAGCGCGAATCTCTAAATTTCAGTCGAAAACACTTAAGAACGCAACAGATTCGGCCACATTTATCATCCGGCTTCTATAGGATGGTCCTACGTCGGCCTGTGCTGACGAGTGTATGGATACAACTTCGTTAATGCTCAAACTCCATGCACTTTCAATACAAGAGCGCATCTAAAATAACGAAGATGGGGGACATATCCATGAAACTAGTCATCGGCCTTGATGGGGCGAGTACCGGGGGCAAAGCCCTGGACTTTGCCAAACACATCGCGGCGAAATCGACGTCCTGCGAAATGATCGTGGTCTACGTGATCGAATGGTCGCCGTTTTCCTTTCAGACAGCTGAGGAAAACGCGCAGCGCCATAAGCGCCGCGAAGAGGAAATCGCGATAGCGATGGAGCGGGTCCTGAACCCTGCCGTAGCAGAGCTGACCAAAGCAGGTCTTTCCGCGCGGGCCATCGTCCGCCATGGCGATGTGGCAGACACAATCGATGATATCGCCCATAGCGAAGGCGCGGATCAGATCATCGTGGCGCGTTCCAGCGCTGGTGGCCTGACATCGCGACTGTTCGGTAGCTCAACCGCAAACCTTGTGATGAACGCCCGCGTTCCTGTCACTGTTGTCGCATAAGGAACGTTAAGATGCAGAATATTCAACGTCTTCTTCTGACCCTTGGCGCGTTTATCGCCATGTCCGGTCAGGCCATAGCGCAAGAGGCTGGCAGCCTTGATGCGCGCGTGAACGAGATCTTTGCAAGCTCAACCGGTTGGTTTGTTAGCCTGATCTTCGCGCCAATTCCTGGCACGTCCTTCCCATGGATTGTAATGTGGCTGGTGATTGGTGCTTCGATTTTCACCATCTACTTTGCTTTCGTGCAATTCCGGTACTTTGGCCACGCGATCGGCCTTGTGAAGGGTGACTACTCTGACCCCAATGACGCGGGTGAAGTAAGCCACTTCCAGGCGCTTGCCACGGCCCTTTCGGGCACGGTGGGTCTTGGTAACATCGCCGGTGTCGCGGTTGCCGTAGGTATCGGTGGTCCCGGTGCAACATTCTGGATGATCCTTGCGGGTCTGCTGGGGATGGCATCGAAGTTCACCGAATGTACGCTGGGTGTGAAGTATCGCAACGAATACCCCGATGGTACGGTCTCTGGCGGCCCGATGTACTACATCAGCAAAGGCTTTAACGAGCTTGGCCTGCCGGGTGGCAAGATCCTTGCGGTTGTGTTCTCGGTCTTTTGTATTCTGGGCGCGCTGGGCGGCGGTAACATGTTCCAGGCCAATCAGGCCCACGCGCAGATCACCCAGATCACGGGCGAGTTTCCGGGCTGGATCACTGGTCTTGTGTTCGCTGCGGTCGTCTTTGCGGTCATCGTAGGCGGTATCAAATCTATCGCACGCGTTACCGAAAAGGTCGTTCCTTTCATGGGCGTTATGTATGTGGGTGCGGCGCTGATCGTGTTGATCGTCAACTTCAACATGATCGGTTGGGCCTTTGGTCAGATCTTTGCCGGTGCCTTTACTGGTCTGGGTGTTGCAGGCGGTTTCGTCGGTGCGTTGATCCAGGGCTTCAAGCGTGCGGCGTTCTCGAACGAAGCGGGCGTGGGTTCTGCGGCGATTGCACACTCTGCGGTGAAAACCAAAGAGCCGATCACCGAAGGCTTTGTTTCACTGCTTGAGCCGCTGATCGACACGGTTGTCATCTGTACGATGACAGCGCTGGTAATCATCATCTCGCAGCAGTTGATCATTGATCAGGCAACAGGAAACTATGTCCTGAACGAGGCTGGCAATGCGATTGCAACGGTCGATGGCAACACAGGTGTTGCGCTGACGTCTGCGGCATTCGGATCAGCCATCAGCTGGTTCCCGTTCATTCTGGCCATTGCCGTGATCCTGTTCGCTTTCTCGACGATGATCTCTTGGTCATACTACGGATTGAAGGCTTGGACCTATCTGTTCGGCGAAGGCAAGACGACAGAGCTGATCTTCAAGATCATCTTCTGCATCTTCATCGTGATCGGTGCGGCGGCCAACCTTGGGCCAGTCATCGACTTTTCGGATGCGGCGATCTTTGCCATGGCTGTGGTCAACATCTTCTGCCTCTACTTCCTGATGAAGGTCGTGAAGACAGAGCTGGCATCTTACAGCAGCCGCCTCAAAGCCGGTGAAATCAAGAAGTTCCAGCACTGATCGGAACGCGGGGCGACATCCCGCAAAATGAAAACCTCAAAAGGCTGTCCCGCGCGGATGGCCTTTTGTTTTTGGTGGGGGGTTTAGCGGCTTTCCAGCACTTCAAGAAAGGCCTCACCAAATCGCTCTGCGTATTTGTCACCGATCAAACGGGTGAGGTTGCCCATATCAGCGGCATGAAGCTGGGCCACCTTGGCCAACATGGAGGCAGAACAGCTCATGGGTTTGTCCGCGCCATGCGGGCCGCGGCTAAGGGCCGCTTGGGCTTGCATCAACTGGTCATAGACGGCGCCTTCGTCACGCCCTGCCAGTTTGCGGCGCATGGGATGAACCTCTTCAACGGCCCCCGCTATTACTTCGAGGAAATCACGCCCGTAGTTCTCAAGTTTTTTGGCCCCGACGCCGCCGATATGGGCCATATCATCAAGGTTCATTGGGCGTTTTTCAGCCATCTCAATCAAGGTGCGGTCGTTGAAGATGATATAGGCCGGCGCATTGGCCTGTTCGGCCAGATAGCGCCGTTTGGCCTTAAGTGCCGACAGCAGTGGCGCGTTTTCTTCGCTGACAAGCATCCGCACCTTTGGGCCAGATCCGCGTGCAGCCTTGATTGTGTCGCGCCGCAGCTCGATCTTGGCTTCGCCACGCAGGATCGGGCGGGCATGTTCGGTCATGCGCAGGGCACCGTGGCGTTCACGGTCAGGGCGCAGCAGGTCATGGCCCATAATTTGCCGGAAAATGGCCTGCCATTGGCGCTTGTCATATTCCTTGCCAACCCCAAAGGTTGGAAGGCTGTCATGGCCGCGCTGCATGATTTTGTCGGTTGGGTTGCCCATGACAATGTCGATCAGATGACCTGCGCCAAACCATTCGTCGGTCCGCAAAGCGGCAGAAAGCGCCATGCGCACCGCAGTGGTGCCGTCAAAGACTTCGGCGGGCTTATCACACAGATCGCAGTTGTTGCAGGGCTGTGGTGTTTCGCCAAAATATTCCAGCAGATTTTGACGCCGACAGCGCAGTGCCTCGGCCAACCCAAGCAGGGCATTCAGCCGCCCATGATCCGCCGCACGGCGTTCGGGCGGTGCCAGCCCTTCGTCAATCTGCTGGCGGCGGTAACGGATATCATCGGGGCCAAAAAGCGTTAGCGTTTCAGCTGGGGCACCATCGCGGCCCGCACGACCGATTTCCTGATAATAGGCCTCAATCGATTTGGGCAGATCAGCGTGGGCGACCCAGCGAATATCGGGTTTGTCGATGCCCATGCCGAAAGCGACAGTCGCGCAAACGATCAGCCCGTCCTCTTGCTGGAAACGGCGTTCGACGATGCGGCGGTCTTCGGCCTCCATCCCGCCGTGATAATGGCAGGCACTGTGGTCTGCTTCGCGCAGGGCGTTGGACAGTGTTTCGGTTTTGGCGCGGGTGCCGCAATATACGATCCCTGACTGCCCCTTGCGCGCCGCTGCAAAGTTCAGGATTTGGTTGCGGGGCCCGTCTTTGACGGCAAAGGCCAGATGGATATTGGGCCGGTCAAAGCCGCGCAGAAATGTGGATGGTTGCGCCCCGTCAAACAGCTTTTGCACGATCTCATCGCGCGTCTCTGCATCTGCGGTGGCGGTAAAGGCGGCAAGTGGCACGTTCAGAGTGCGCCGTAGATCGCCCAGACGCAGATAATCAGGGCGGAAATCATGACCCCACTGGCTGACACAATGCGCCTCATCCACAGCGATCAGGCTCACACCTGCGCGCCGCAGCATATTTATCGTGCCACCCGACGCCAGCCGTTCAGGTGCCATGTAGAGGAGTTTGAGCGTACCAGCCTCCAACGCCTCCCACACGGCATCGGTTTCTTCCTGTGTATTTCCCGAGGTCAGCGCCCCTGCCTCAACGCCTGCTTCGCGCAGGCCGCGAACCTGGTCGCGCATGAGGGCAATCAGTGGGGAAATGACAACAGTGACACCGTCACGGACAAGTGCAGGAAGTTGGAAGCAAAGCGACTTGCCGCCGCCTGTGGGCATGATGGCCAATGTGTTTTGACCCGCCACAACCGCGTCAACGATTTCGCCCTGACCGGGGCGGAATTCATCAAAGCCGAATACATCGCTAAGAAGTGCGGTCGTGGACACCAAAATGACCCTGTTGGTTTTTGCTTATGGGCTGCTCTTGAGCCTCACAATCCCATGCCAAGAATCGGTTAACAAGAGGTGAGGGCACGGCAAAACGAAAAAGAGCCGCAGCTGGGTACAGCTGCGGCCCGAGTGGACAGGGGGGAGCGTGTCCGGGGATTAGCGGTCGACGTCGTAGTCGCGCTCAGCGACGGTTTCGCCGCCAACTTTCAACAGGGCGATCACGTCGGACGATGGGCGGATGCCTACATTGACACGCACGTCAGCGTTTGCACCTGCGTTGACCATTTCAGTGCCCAGCAATTTGCCGATTTCACCTGTAGAGAAGTCGTAGATTTCAACAGTGCCGGCGCCTTCAGCAGTCACCAGACCCAGGTCCAGTGTAGAAGAGCTATCCAGACGCTCGTTGAATTCGAAGTAGCTGTCGGCGGAAGCGACGGAAGCAGTTGCGGCGATTGTTGCAGCGACGAGTGCGATTGATTTGATAGACATGATATATTTCCTTTTGGTGTTGTTTACATGGCGTGACGCCGTGAGCAGGGAGGGAGTAGGTAGGGTGGCGGCAACCATCTACTGGCCGCCGCCAAGATGCATTTAGCGGTCGATGTCGTAGTCGCGCTCAGCGACGGTTTCGCCGCCAACTTTCAACAGGGCGATCACGTCGGACGATGGGCGGATGCCTACATTGACACGCACGTCAGCGTTTGCACCTGCGTTGACCATTTCAGTGCCGAGCAGTTTGCCGATTTCACCTGTAGAGAAGTCGTAGATTTCAACTGTACCGGCGCCTTCTGCAGTCACCAGGCCCAGGTCCAGTGTAGAAGAGCTATCCAGACGCTCGTTGAATTCGAAGTAGCTGTCAGCGGAAGCAACGGAAGCAGTTGCGGCGATTGTTGCAGCGATAAGTGCGATTGATTTGATAGACATGTTTTCGTTCCTTTTAAGTTTGTTATCTGCGGCGGGAGAACCGCGTTTGATTTGGTGTGCAGCGGTCTGTGCTGCGTTTCGATGAGTTGAAGATTGTGCTTTTGGGGCCGTTCGAAAAGGGAGGCGGCGATCACGAAAATGGTGATCAATGTGATCGCACTTGGTTCTTGACATGAGGATTTGAATGCCATTGGGGTACATCTGCGCGCTCATGCACAGAAACCCATCCGGGTCTGTGCGGCGGCGGACCGAATGCCCTGTCAAACTGGATCAGTACTTTTTCAACCGTTCACAGATTTCAGTCTGGCGCAAATCCGTGAGCGTGCATTATTTCTGTATTCTCGCGCCACCGTGACGGATGTGACATGCGATGGATGTGGCAGAGCGTTATTCTGACCCGCTAAAGGCCGTCGCCGGGCGGTTTCTGAGTCGTTGCAATGCCGGTTCCCACCTCGTAACTCTATACGCTCAGGAGGATTTGCATGGGCGAAGTCATATTGGTGCGGCACGGGCAGGCGAATTCCGGTGCGACAGATGAAGAAAGCTATGACCGTCTGTCCGATCTTGGTCATCAACAGGCCGCATGGCTGGGTGACTACCTCAGAGATCGCGAAGCCCCCTTTGACAAGGTGATCTCGGGCAGCCTGCGCCGCCACCGCGAGACCGCCGCCGGCATCGGATATGCCACGCCAGAGATTGATGAGCGCCTCAACGAGATGGACTACTTCAATCTGGGTCAGGCGCTAGAGGATGTGCACGGCGTGCCGTTCCCCGGACCTGAGGAATTTGCCGGGCATGTCCCTCTGGTGATGCGCGCCTGGCATAACGCCGAGATCAAGGGCGTTGAGACCTTCGCCTCATTCGAGGATCGCGTCACATCCGTCCTGCAAGAAGCCGCAAAGCCCGGCACCCGCGTATTATGCGTGACCTCGGGCGGAGTGATCGGGATGATCATCCGGCATTTGCTGAACCTTGATCCAACCCGTATGGCGCATGTGCTGTTGCCGATCATGAATAGTTCAGTCCATCGGGTGCATGTCATTCCCCAAGGACCAATCCTTGCCAGCTTCAACGCCATTCCGCATCTGGATCACGATGATCGTGCCCATGCCATGACCCATTACTGAAAGGTCCGCCTCATGCTGACGCTCCACTATGCCCCCAGAACGATATCAGTCGCCGTGGCCATTGCGCTGGAAGAACTGGACACCCCCTATGAGGCGGTCCGCGTGGATTTTGCCAGTGCCGAGCAAACCAAAGAAGCTTACCGCAAGGTCAATCCCAAGGGACGCGTGCCCGCGCTGGTCACGCCTGAGGGTATATTGACCGAAACCCCGGCCATTCTGGAATACGCGGCGTCTTCCCTTGTCCCCGATGATGCTTTTGCCGCCGCGAAGATGCGCGAATTGATCTCTTATCTGAATGCGACGATGCACCCCCATCATGCGCACGGTATCCGGGGTGAGCGTTGGGCGGATGACGAAAGCTCTTTTGCCGACATGAAACGTAAAGTCCCAGAGCGGATGGGCGATTGCGCGGCACATCTGGAAGAAACGCTGCCAAGCCTACCGTATGAGATCGGGACAATGCAGGTTCTGTCTGACGCCTATCTTTATGTAGTGCTCAGCTGGCTGCCGGGGGATGGGGTGGACATCACAAACTACCCACGGCTTGCCGCCTTTCAGGACAAGATGAATGAACGCGCCTCGGTGCAGGCCGTTATTGCTAAGGACATGTTGTGATGCCGCATCTTTGGGTGCGGTCAGAACAGCGGGCGAATGAGGAACGGGTCGGGCTGACACCACAAGGTGCGGCCAAATTGCGGGCCGCCGGATTTGACGTCACGGTTGAGCAAAGCACACAGCGTAGCCTGCCCATCGCAGACTACGCGGCGCAGGGTTGTACCATCGCAACAGAGTTCTCATGGATCGATGCACCAGATGATGAGATCATCTTTGGTCTGAAGGAACTGCCCGACGACGGCACGCCGCTGCGCCACCGCCACATCATGTTCGGACACGCCTACAAGGGACAACCGGCAGGGCAGGACCTGCTGCAACGGTTCAAGGCCGGTGGCGGCACATTGCTTGATCTGGAGTATCTGACGGATGCCGATGGGCGTCGCGTGGCCGCCTTTGGGTATTGGGCAGGCTATGCTGGGGCGGCCGTGTCTTTGATGTGCTGGTTGGCCCAGCAGAACGGAAACGTGGCCGGGCCAGTCACGACCTACAAAAGTGCAAACCATTTGCTGATGGCTCTGCAGCAGGATCTGATGGCGCTGGGCACCGAGCGGCCTACGGCATTGATTATCGGGGCGCTGGGGCGTGTTGGCAGCGGCGCCGCCGATCTGTGTGCGGCGATGGGCGTGGCGACAACCCGTTGGGACATGGCCGAAACCGCCTCTGGCGGCCCATTCCCAGAGGTGCTGGCGCATGACATCTTCCTTAACTGCATTCTGGCGCGCCCCGGCACGCCGGTCTTTGTGCCAGCCAGCGCCAAGGTGGCCGTGCGCAAACTGTCGGTCATAGGCGACATTGCCTGCGACCCTGACAGCGACTTTTCACCCATCAAGGTCTATGACCGCACCACAACCTGGGATGCCCCGGCCTTGCGGGTCCATGACCAACCGCCGCTGGACGTCACGGCGATTGATAATCTGCCGTCGATGTTGCCCGCAGAAAGCAGTGAAGATTTCGCCGAACAGCTTTTGCCCCACCTCCTTGCGTTGGAGACAGACGCAGATGGCGTCTGGGGCCGCGCGCGAGACTGGTTCACAAGGGCAACGACCTGATGGGGTATATGGTCGAAGGTGTGTATCACGAGGGGGACGACGTCACCCAAACCCTGCCCAGCGGCGCGTGGGAACGTAGCCGAAGTACGGTACGCAACTGGATCGGCGATGCGACTTTCCCGGCAGAGGCCGGGCGCTATCACCTGTTTGTAGCATGGAACTGTCCTTGGGCACATCGCACCTTGCTGACCCGTGCCATCAAAGGGCTGGACGCAATCACAGTATCCTACGCCAAGCCCAACCGAGACGCACAGGGCTGGATCTTTGATGCAGAGGGTGAATTTGCGGACCCGCTGCTGGGTGTGCGTGCCGTGCATGAGGTCTATAGCGCGGATCAGATGCGCTATACCGGGCGGCTAACTGTGCCGGTGCTTTGGGACAAGGTGCAGGGGCGTATGGTCAGCAACGAAAGTGCTGACATCGTGCGGATGTTGAACGCCAGTTTTGACGGGGCTGACCTGTACCCTGACGGATTGGCAGACGAGATCAATCAATGGAACGACTTGATCTATGACACGGTCAACAATGGGGTCTACAGGGCCGGGTTTGCCTCGACGCAGGCAGCATATGAAAAGGCGGCGCATCAGGTTTTTGAGACGTTGGACCGGATCGATGCACATCTGGCGGATCATCCGTGGCTTTGTGGCAACCAATTCACCGAGGCTGATCTGCGGCTCTTTCCGACGCTGGCGCGATTTGACGTGGCCTATCATTACGCCTTTCGGTGCAATCTGAAGAAGCTATCGGATTATGTGAATCTTTGGCCTTATGCCAAACGCATCTACGCTATGCCCGGTGTTTCTGAAACGGTGCGGTTCGACATCTACAAACAGGGCTATTTCAGTGCGAGCGAAAAGCGTAATCCACTGGGCATTGTCCCAATTGGGCCAATGGTTGATTGGGGCACCGGGGCTTGACCTTAGGCCGGACGATACAAATCGTCTTCCGCCGCCATTGCACTAGTGCCTAGCGCTTCCATTCCGGCCTCTAGATGATCCGACAAATGCGGCGATCCCTTAAGGTACTCTGTCGTCGGTGTTGTCGCCTCGCGCACGGCCGTTTGCAGCGCTTCGGCAAGGTCTTCTGGCTCGAAACTGCCGCGACCGATCCAAAAGACGGCGACAAGGCCTGCCTTTTCATCATCGGTCAACTGATCAACAAAGCCGTTGAATTCATTCTCGGCCCTGTCCAGCTCGCGGGCCAGAATGATCACCTCTGCGATCTTGTCGGCGGAAATAGGTAGCATCGTACATCCTCCTGTTGCCTGAACATGGCGCAGGATAGCACAGCCAGCCTTGATCTGGCGCAAGGCAGAGACGGTTTGTCGCGATCACTTTTTGTCGCGCGCCGCTTTCTCTTCTTTGGTCAGTTTGTTGTTCCACTGATTATTGCTCAGCCCTAGTTCTGCCGGAGGCGGCTTGGTTTTGCCAACGCTGACTTTGCCACCCTTGTTCAGGAATTCCTGAATAAGGGCATCATCGGTTGTAGGTTTGGGGACATGCTTCATACCGCCAACGGTAGCCGAGGGCGGCCAATGCAGCAACAACTGCCTGCTGCCCCAAGTTCGGACACAGTGTTAGCATTCTTTCAATTTGGGGATTGGCGAGAAGGTTCATGTTGCATTAAGAACATCTTAACGGTGGGTGTTTGTTGGGCGCCGTGGAAGCTGATTCTAATGCCAATGATTGGCTTAGGGTCTAAATGTTTGGTTACAAAGTTACGGGTTAACTATGAAAAAACACATTCTACTTATGCTCATGGGGCTTGCCGCATGTTCAAGCACCGACGATTCCATCGAAACTGTCACGGTCAGCAGCGAAACTGTTGCGGTAGGCGATGTGCCTGTTGATGTGCGGTTTGATGCTGGAACGGATAGCGTCATTTACTCCATTGGCGGTTCGACCATTGCCACGCTATCGCGCGATGCCACGCTAGATCGCGGTTCATTTGACGGATTCCAGGACGATCCTAGTGACGACTACGCGTTTCGATCAGTCTCCGCCTCGGGAGACTCGGCCATTACGGTTGGCGCGGCAGATGGTTCGCCCACTATTCTGAGCGCTACTTACGAACGCATCAACGACACCGCCATCCCGGTTTCGGGCGCAACTACCTTCACCGGCGATTATCTGGGCCTCATTACTGAAACAGGCCAAACCGAATTGCTTTCGGTTGTGACTGGCGACATGAGCCTTACAGCGAACTTTGGTACATCAATGGTGTCCGGCTCAATTTCCAATCGCGTGGTTGGCATAATCGCGACCGGCGCGCCAAATGGTGACGCGGCGACGGACCTAGCGCTTGAAGCGACCGGTCTTGACGCATTGGGTGGCTTTTCGGGAGATGCCTCTGGCAGTGCGATCACGGCCGGCTCTGGGTCGCTCTACACAATCACATCAGGGCGCTACACCGGACTTATCAGCGGTGCGACCGCAGACGAAACTGTCGGTGGTGTCGTGATTGACTATACGCGATCCATGGGATCGACCGGACCAACTGGTTTGGTGGAAACCGGCGGATTTATCGCTACGGAGTAACAATAAGCCATTTGGCTGTTGCAGAGGGCAGGACTTCGGTTCTGCCCTTTCACGTTTGTGACTTATTTTGCGCCAAATAACCGATAGTACATCCAGTCCGGCATGAGCTGCGACAGCCGGAAAACCCAAGAAAACACCATCGGAAAGCTCTTCTTGAAGGTGTCGGTGTTCATATGGTCGAACACCTCTTTCGCCGCATCTTCGGCTGACATGATAAACGGCATGTTAAAGTCGTTCTTTTCGGTCAATCGCGTCTTGATAAAGCCGGGGTTGATCAACTGCACGTCAATCGGGGATGTCCGCAAATCCGCCTGCATGGATTCAGCCAAGGACATCATCCCAGCTTTGGAAGAACAGTAGCCAATTGCGCCCGGTAATCCGCGGAAACCCGAAAGCGAACCGACCAGCACAATGTGACCCGCGTTCTTGGCGATCATATCCTTGATGACCGATCCGACCACACGCGACGCGCCGAGGAAATTCACCTCGCCCATCATGTCGGCTTTTTCGTTGTCCCATTCCTGGGCCTTCATGGGCCAATAGACGCCAGCCAGATAGACAACGCCGTCAATACCGCCGATTTCCCGCGCCACCGCTTCCACTGCAGTGCGGTCGGCGACATCAACAGCCACGTAATTCGCTTTGCCGGGAAGCTCTTCCACCAGCGCTTTCAACCGATCTTCTGACCTAGCTGAGACGATGACCTCTGCCCCTGCGCGGCTTAGGCAAAAGGCCACCTCGCGGCCCAACCCTTCGCTTGCGCCCACAAGCCAGTAACGTTTTCCCTGCCAGTTTTTCACATCACTCTCCGGCGTAGGTTTTTTCTTTGGGGCGCATAGTGGCCACCAGTTCAGCAACCTTGATCCCGAATTTGCGGAACTGGCTGCGGTTCATGATGTTGCCATTGGCCATCAGATACATCCAATCGGTGACGTCCAACGCGTGACCGCCCGCTTCCTTCGTGAGTTTTATACGGTAGTTCAGCAGCACAGCCGATCCGCTTTGCTGACCTGTGCCTGCACCCACGACATCTGGGGCCTCTGCTTTGATCCGCCCGTCATTGCCAAGGGTCAGGGTCCAGACGCGGTCTTGAACTTGCCCGCTGTCATAGTGAAACTTTTCCACCATGGTGCAGACATTACCATTCCATGTGGCATCAAAATCAGCGACGAAACGCGACGACACCTTGCCCGTTGGGCCGTAAATCACACCTTCACATTCCACAGGTCCATTGAACCGATCGCGGATATCAAAGATCGGCCCATCGGCATAGTCGTCGGACCTTTGCGCCCGGAACGACACATAGCGTGTCTTGGCAACCACGGCTGCACCCATCAGCGCAACACCAATCATCAGGTATGTCAGAACTGACATCATCTAATCCTCAAGTTTCGTCACCAGCAGAAGGCCGATGGCAGCAAGTTTCAAAAGCGACGGCACAAGTGCGTAAAGCATCGTCAGCATCGTAATAGCTTCTCTTGGCAAATCGGTTGCCCCGGCCTGAAAGCCTGATCGTTCAAGTAGCGGCAGCAAGAGCACCGCGGCGAAGGCAAGCGTGAACTTGTTCACCAAATTCCAAAGCCCGAACCCCTGCCCCCCGTTGGGCGAGATTACGGCCATGCGTTTGGCGAACATCGCGGGCAAAAGCGTGAGGTCTGCCCCGATGGTCGCTCCACTTAATACGCAGATAACTGCAAAGGGGATCACATCGCCGGGCGATAAAGTGAGTGTATAGCCAAATGATGCGACGGCGAGGATCATCGCCGCGATCAAAACGGGCTTTGCTCCAAACCGTTTTGCGAGCGCCGACCAGATTGGCGAAGACACCGCTGCGGCCAGAAAAAACAGGACCAAAAGCGCCCCTTCCCAGCCCACAGCACCCAGTTTGCTTTCCACGTAGAACAGAAACAAGGTCGAGGACACCGCGAGAGGGGAGGCATTTACCAAGGCCAGAATAAGCAGTTTGCGCGCTGTATTGTCGTGGATGATTTCGCGGATTTGCGATGGTTCCTGCGCCACACGGCCTTTCCACTCTGGCCACATAAAGAACGCAGCAAAGAACGTGAGAACGGCAAAGCCGTAGGCGAAGGCTGCAAACGGATCGGTGACCACGCCGATCAACACAGTAGGCACAACGGCGGCAATACAGACCCCCAGCAACGCCCCGCTTTCGCGCCAAGCCGCCAGACGCACATGCCCTTGCGGATCGGTCCCGGCTTTGCTGACGCCTTGGGCATAGAAATTGATGGTCAGAAAGCTGAACGCTGTGAACAGTCCTGTAACGGTGATCCCGAACCACCACAGCGGGTCGATAGGGGGAGCAACTGCAAAAAGGCCGATCATCGACAGCGCCATGACAAAAGCGGCCAAAGTGATGGCCATTTTCTTGCCGTCCTGCAGCCGTTCACTGATCCAGCCAAGAACCGGGTCCTGAATCATGTCGAACAGGCGCATGGCAAACAGCAATGCACCCAATGCCGCCAGACTGACCCCAAAGGTGTCAGCGTAGTATTTTGGTGCGTAGATATAGATCGGCAATCCGGCCCCAGACAAAACAGCGGCAAATCCGGTATAGGCCGGCAGCCGCTCTGACAGGGCTTTCATCGGCTGACCTCCTCCGCCGGTGGTTTGGGTTGCGACCGGAAGGTCGCGCCTTTCCACCATAGTTTGATCGCTTGCCAATGGATCAGCGTGAGAACCCGCCGAGACCCAAAGGGCCTGCGCAGCGCTGCTTTGATGATAGAGGCGTTGGTGATCGGTCTGCGCGGCCCGGTCAGTGTGGCAATGAGCCCGCCGTTGCCGCGTGAATAGTCGATCCAGATGCCGATACTGTCGGGCTGGATATCAAAGCGGAACGTGTATCCACCCTCGATCGGCTGGAAAGGGGACACATGCAGCAGCTTCTGGGCCGAGATCGTTTCATCCTTGGTGATCGCCCGCCCGTCGTCGTGCCGACATAGATAGGAATGGCGGTCGCCAAAGGTATTTGTGACCTCTGCGATGACGGTGGTTAGCGCATCATTGGCGGTGTAGCACAGCCAGAAAGAAACAGGGTTGAAGACATGCCCCAAGACGCGTGGCTGGGCCAATAGCTCGATCCGGGCGGTATCCATTACATCATTAGTCGCCAGCACATTTCGCACCCAAACGGCCCCGTGGCCCTGCTTTGGCGCACCGCCATGATCGCTGTCTTGTAGGGACATCAGATTGCCGCGATTGCGCGAAAACAGGTTGGGTGTCTTTGGCGAAGCCTCTGCATCCATCAGCACGTAGTCGATCGAATAGCGAAAGGCGTTTTTGGTTGCCCCTCGCCGTCCGTGATAGGTTTCGGCTGCGATATGATGCGCAACGGATATCACTCTGCCGCCAACTCCATATGGTCCAGTGCGTTTAGCGAATGCACGACGTCCAGCGCGCTGGACAGGCCGTCCTCGTGAAAGCCGTTCTTCATCCATGCGCCACAGAACCATGTGCGGTTTGATCCGTTGATCGCTGCGGCTGCTTGTTGGGCGGCAATCGCCTCAAGATCATAGACCGGGTGGCGCAGGGTGACCTCGTCCCAGATCAAGTCTTCCCTGATCGGGCGGTTGGAGTTCAGCGTGACCATCATATCTTCGCCCGTCAACCAAGGTTGGAGCGAATTCATCCAATACGTCAGGTTGATTTCCGTGTCTGTGTGCTGCGCATCCTCGGAGTAAATCCAGGATGACCAGACCTGACGGCGTTTTGGCATGATGGAGGTATCGGAATGCAGCACCACCTTATTGGGTTGATAGCGTACCGCACTCAGGATTGAGGTTTCGGCGGCAGTTGCATCTGACAGCATTGCGAGGGTGTCATCTGAATGGGTGGCAAAGACTACCTCGTCAAAGTGTTCCCATTCGCCACCATGGGCTTTGATGTCCGCGCCGATATGGGTCCGGCGCACCGCATTGATTGGCGTGCCAAGACGCATTTCGATCCCGCGCTGGGCCATGTCAGCCTCAAGCCGGGACACGTAAGCCTGTGACCCACCTTTGACCGTGTACCACTGGTGCTGGCCGGTCGCACCAAGCAGGGCGTGATTGTCGAAGAAGCGCATCATTGCATAGGCGGGAAAATCGAGGATCTTTTCCTTTGGTGTTGACCAGATCGCACCCGAGAAAGGCAGCAGATAGTGGTCACGAAAATAATCGCTCAGGTTCAGTTTCTGCAGCAACTCACCTATGGTCAGGGTTTCGTCTTGAGCGGCCGCCAACCCATTGGCATTGAATTGCAGAATATCGCGAACCATGCGCAGGAATTTGGGGCTGGCGATGTTGCTGCGCTGGGCAAAAAGCGCGTTCAGGCTGGCCAACCCATATTCCATCTTGCCACCATGAAATGACGCACCAAAGCTCATATTGCTTTTCACGACCGGCACGTCGAGATGATCAAAAAGGCGGGTGAGGTTAGGATAGTTGGCGTAGTTGAAGACGATAAAACCTGTGTCGACGGCCTGATCGTGGTTCTTGCCAGCCATACGGGTGCGGGCATGGCCACCTAGCCGCGGTTCCGCCTCAAACAAAACAACACGATGGTCCTTGGCCAGCGCATGTGCTGCCCCCATCCCCGAAATGCCTGCCCCAACTACCGCAATTTTTCTGGGCACAGTCGTCCCGGTCTCAAATGGCATTCCTGTCGCGCTCCGTCTTTTTCTTGGCGTTCTTTTTTCTTACGCGCCGCGAACTTAGCTGGATCATAAGAAAATTAACATCCGATGTGATCCGTTTGATTTTCTGCCGCGTAGTAATGACATGATGACGGAAACCAATGCCCTCGCCAAAGCCAAAGTACCTGCTGCAATTGTGGCCAAGGCTGCTACGGTGGCACAGCAAAATGTAAAGGTGGGGAAACGCAAAGTGACAGCCGATGCGGCAAACAAGCGTATGGCCTGGGTTGTTCAGGTCAACGCGATACGTGACAGTCAGGACCGCTCTGCGTTCTCTGAGTTGTTTGCGTATTTCGCGCCGCGGGTGAAGTCGTTTTTGATGAAGTCGGGGGCCAGCCCGGATCTGGCAGAAGAATGCACACAGGAGGTCATGGCGACCCTTTGGAACAAGGCCCATATGTTCGATCCGGCCAAGGCGAGTGTATCCACATGGATCTTCACAATCGCCCGAAACCGCAAGATCGACATTCTGCGCAAACAACGCAGGCCGGAACCAGAAGACTTGCCATGGGGGCCAGAAGCAGAGCCCGATCAGGCCGAAGCGATTGGTCTACAACAAGAAACGGAACAACTGGGCAAGGCTATGGCGGCCCTGCCTGATGAACAAAGGAAACTGATCGAACGCGCCTACTTTGGCGAGTTGAGCCATAGCGAAATTGCCGCAGAAACTGGCCTGCCGCTTGGTACGATCAAATCGAGGATCAGACTGGCGCTGGACCGCCTGCGTCACGCAATGAAATGATGAATGATATGAAACAGATCAAACACCACCTGACCGAGCCGCTTTTGATGGGCTATGCCGCTGGCACCTTGCCAGAGGCGTTTAACCTTGTTGTCGCCACGCACATCACCATGTGTGACACTTGCCGCGCGGCCTTGGCCGAGTACGAAGCCGTCGGGGGCGAGGTCATGCTGGATGCAGAGCCGGTTGATATTGCCGAAGATGCGCTGGCCGCGACCCTGGCAAAAATCGATGGTGGTTTAGTGAAAGAAACGCCGCACCCTGCGCGCAAGGCCGACAGCGTCTTCCCTGGTCCGCTTCAGGACTATGTCTCGGGCGAAATCGACTCGCTCAAATGGCGCAAGGTTGGCGGAGGTGTCAGCCAGTTGGTATTGAAAACCTCCAAAGACGCCAGCGTGCGCCTGCTGCGTATCCCCGCCGGAACTGCTGTTCCTGATCACGGCCACCGCGGCACGGAACTGACGCTGGTCTTGCAGGGCGCTTTCACTGACGAAGAAGACCGCTTTGGCACGGGCGACGTCGAAGTGGCGAATGAAGATTTGCACCATAAGCCCGTGGCTGAAAAGGGGATGGATTGTATCTGTCTTGCCGCCACGGATGCGCCGTTGCGTTTCAACGGCCTTGTACCCCGGATCGCACAGCGGTTCATCGGAATCTAAACCACGTCGTTCCCAAGCCCACTCAATATGCCTCGGCGAAAGCCGGGGCATTTTCTATGCCGAATGATAGGTCTCAGTGTTCCCATCCACAGCGATCACCTGTCCAGAGATGAACTTTGCACCGTCCGAGGACAGATAGACGCAGAGATCGGCGATCTCTTGGGGTTCAGCAAAGCGGCGCAAGGAAGAGCCTGAAGCATAGTCTGTGTAGACGTCATCTGCCGTCACACCCCGCGCGCCTGCTTCGGCCGAGAGGACACGATCAATTCGCGCGCCTTTCACAGCACCGGGGCAAATGGCGTTACAGCGAATGCCATGTGGGCCAAGCTCTGTTGCGATGGTTTTGGTAAAACCGATCACCGCCCATTTTGCGGCGGCATAGGGCGCACGAAAGGGCACACCGAACAGACCGGACGTGGAAGAGATGTTGGTAATTACGCCCGCCCGCTGCCGTTTCATCACCGGCGCTATCGCGCGGCATGCAATCATCTGCGCATCAAGGTTCACCGCCAGACAGCCTTTCCATTGCGCAAGATCAAGGTCTTCGATTTGACCAGCCTGCCCGGCAATACCTGCGTTATTAATTAGCACGTCACACCCGCCCATGGCATCCATGCTGGCGTGCAGCCATGCATCCAAGGCGGTCTCATCGGTGACGTCAACGCAAGCGCCTTTGATCGTGTCATCAAGTGCAGCAATGGCTGCCGCATCCTGATCGCAGACACACACGGTCGCGCCCTGAGCAGCATAACCTGCTGCAATCACGCGCCCGATCCCCCCCGCACCGGCTGTGATCAAGACGCGTTTTGACATAGGACTACTCTTTCGGTGGTATCAGCGGTGTGGCGCCATCAACATCTGGCGATAATTCTTCAAAGTCAAAGTTATCCAGACGGTCGGCCCGTTTGCCTGCACGGGTTGCGGCAGTCAACACGCCAGATACGTCATCGCCCGCCTGACGCAGGTGTGTTTCCAGCTTACCGGCCCTTTCGCCAATGATCTCCACATCGCGGTGCAGCATGCGTAGCGCTTTGCGAATCTCGCCCGCCTGTTCGCGCATGCGCGCGTCCTTCAAAATGGCGCGCATGGTGTTCAGCGTCGCCATGCAGGTCGTGGGCGAGACGATCCAAACGCGCGCGCTGAACCCTTCGCGCACGATATGCGGCAGCTTGCTGTGCAGCTCTGCGTAAACCGCTTCTGAGGGCAAGAACATCAATGCCCCATCTGCGGTCTCGCCCTCAATCAGGTAACTTTCCGAGATTTTCTTAATGTGCGCCTTGATGGCTTGACCAAAAGCGGTCAGCGCGCGGTCGCGATCAATCTTGGTTTCAGCGGCCATCAACGCTTCGTAAGCTTCCAACGGGAACTTGGCGTCGATGACGATCGGGCCGGGCGGGTTGGGCAAATGTATCAGGCAGTCAGGCCGGCTATTGTTCGAAAGAGTTGCTTGCCAAGTGTAGCTTTCGGCTGGCAGTGCTTTTGACACGATGTCCTGCAGTTGGATTTCTCCGAAAGCACCGCGTGTTTGCTTGTTCGACAGAATATCCTGCAAGGACAGCACGTCGCCCGAGAGTTTTTCGATATTCGTCTGCGCCTTGTCGATGGTCGCCAGCCGTTCCTGCAATTCCGTCAGGCTTTTGGTGGTCTTCTCAGACGATCCGGCCAGTGTGTCTTTCATCCGCTCTTGCATGTCCGACAAGGATCGCGCGGATTTCACCGCATTGTCCGCTAAACGCTCGGCCATCTGCGCCTGCACCTCTGCCAGCCGCGTTTCCATCGTTTGTACGACTTTTACCTGCGCATTGGCCTGTGCATCGCTGACGGTCTGGATATTGCCCGCCAGTTGGTGTTGACCGTGACCCAAGGCATGCACATCCTGCGTCAGGCGACCGACCTGTGAGGCGACAAATTGCACCGCTTCCGTCGATTTTCCTGCCCGCCGTACCGTAACGATCAGCAGGATCACGACCAAAAGCGCGATTAGCCCGGCTATCATGATCCCCAATGTCAGGGGATCCGACAGATCAAATGTCATCTCGCCGATCTGGATCATGTGCGCCCGAACAACCGTTCGATGTCAGAGAGTTTGAGTTCCACATAAGTGGGTCGCCCGTGGTTGCATTGGCCGGACAATGGCGTCGCCTCCATCTCGCGCAGCAGCGCGTTCATTTCTGCGGCCTGCATCCGACGGCCAGACCGGATCGACCCGTGACAGGCCACACGGCTGAGGATCGCTTCGATCTTGGATTGCACGCTGGCGCTTTCGCCCTGATCCGTGAGTTCATCCAGAATGTCACGGATCATTGCAACCGCATTCACTTCACCCAAAATCGCAGGGGTTTCGCGCACGGCAATGGCACTGCCGCCAAAGGGTTCAATCGTCAGGCCAAAGCGGGCAAGGTCATCGGAGTGTTCGATCAGTTGTGCGGCATCATTTTCGCTCAACTCCACAATCTCGGGGATCAGCAGGGCCTGCGCAGCTACGCCATTCTCGGCCATCTGCGCCTTGAGCTTTTCGTAAACCAACCGTTCATGTGCTGCATGCTGATCAACGATCACGATGCCTTTTTCGGTTTGCGCGATGATGTAGTTCTCATGGACCTGCGCGCGAGCTGCGCCGAGGGGCAGGTCGGCAGGCTCGTCCTCAATGACCGGTTCGATCCGGGCGGACGGGGCCTCGGAAAACCCCGGCGCCTGCGCTTGAAATGTCATAGAGCGTGCGCTGAAACTGGGCCGGTCCATCTGATAGATGCGCGGCTCAACTGGTTCTGGTGTGATGGCGCCCAACGTGGCATTCGCCACAGTGGTTGAGGCGCGATGCCCCGCTTCTGCCAAAGCATGTCGCAGGCCCGACACGATCAACCCACGCACGGTACCGGGGTCGCGGAACCGGACTTCGGACTTGGCGGGGTGGACGTTGACATCCACAAGCGTTGGGTCGCAATCCACAAAGAGCGCCGCGACAGGGTGTCGGTCACGCGATAACACATCCAAATAGGCCGCGCGCAATGCGCCCAGCAGCATTTTGTCCCGTATGGGGCGACCGTTCACGAAAAGATATTGCGCCACCGCCGCCCCGCGCGAATAGGTGGGCAGTGCGGCATAGCCGGTCAGGTGGAACCCTTCGCGCATGGTGTCGATTTGCAGCGCGTTTTCGGCGAAATCCTTGCCAAGCACCGTGCGTAACCGTCCATGCAGCGCATCAAACAGATCGCCGGTTTCAGCGTCGGCGCGGAACATCGTGCGGCTGTCGCCCTTTGAGGCATCGCGCAGAATGAAGGTTGTGAAGGGCTCGGCCATGGCAAGTCGTTTGATCACGTCGGACACGGCCTGCGCTTCGGCCCGGTCGGTGCGCAGGAATTTCAAGCGGGCAGGCGTGGCATAGAACATATCGCGCAGGGTGATCACGGTCCCTTGGGACAGGGCGGCGGGTTTCACCGCCTGCATTTGTCCGCCCGCCACGCTGACGGTTGCGCCTGTACCTTCCGCCGTCCGCGATGTGATCGACAAACGCCCCACCGCACCCAGCGAAGGTAGCGCCTCACCCCGGAACCCGAATGATGTGATGTTGAGCAGGTCAGATCCGTCAATTTTGGACGTCGCATGCCGCGACAATGCCAAAGGCAGATCATCCGGCCCCATACCGCAGCCATCATCTGTGACCCGGATCAGTGTCTTGCCACCGTCAGCAATCACCACCTCAATCCGGGAGGCACCCGCATCAATGCTATTCTCAACCAGTTCCTTGACCGCGGAGGCAGGCCGTTCCAGCACCTCACCTGCCGCAATCCGGTTGATTGCGGCGTCATCCAGCTGCCGAATGACAGGCTGCTGCTTTATCTGGGGGTCTGCAATGGCCATGCCACAAGCTGTAGCTGTTCTCGCGCGATTCTGCGAGGGGCTATTGTGTGCTTTCCAGCCCCTCAGGCTTGCCCACCACCACAAAATGCAAATCATCTGGTTGCAGCAGTTCTGCCGCAACCCGGTTCACATCGTCCAGCGTTACCGCGTCGATATAGTCGTTGCGATTGACCACATATTGGGGGGGCAGTTCGATCATCTGCATGCCTACCATGATCTTGGCGATCTCGGCGTTGCCATCAAAACGCAGAGGGTATTCGCCAGTCAGATAGGTTTTGGCGGTGTCCAACTCTTCTTGCGTCAGGCCTTCATCGGCCATGCGCGCCCATTCGGCGCGCGTGACTTCGATCGCTTCGGCGATTGTCGCATTGGACGAAGCGACAGAACCGAACACCATTTCAGCATGAAACTTGGGCACCAAAAAGCTACGGATTCCATACGTCAGACCACGTTTCTCGCGGACCTCGGTCATCAATCGCGATTCAAATCCACCCGCGCCCAGCACTTGGTTCATCACAAAGGCGGCAAAGAAATCCGGGTCGTCCCGTTTCAGCCCAGCATGCCCAAAGAGCGCTACAGATTGCGGTGTTTCATAGTCGATGACGGTTATCCCACCCTCTAGCCCAAAGGCCACATCATCGGGCAGCGGCGGCCCCTCGGCTGGCAGGGCGCCCAGCAGATCATCCAGCATACCGCCGACGGCTTCTGCCGTTATATCCCCAACAACCGACACAAAGACCCGATCCCGCGTCAGCGCATTGCGGTACGCGTCGAACATATCTTCGCGGGTTAATACGGAGACGCTTTCAACGGTGCCATCAATGGATGACCCATAGGGATGATCGCCAAAGGCGGCCGCGTCAAAGGCAGCACTAGCAATATCGTTGGGGTTCTTGGCATCGCTTGCAACGCCTGACAGGACCTGCGCACGCACGCGGTCCAAAGCGTCCTGATCAAAGCGCGGCTCAACCAAGGCTTGCCGCAGCAGCGCCAGTGCTTCAGCTTTGTTTTCCGTCAGGAACTGTGCGGAGATCGACAAGGTGTCGTCAAACGCGCGGAAGCCATAGCTGGCCGCCAAGCCTTCGCGCGCGGTTTGAAACTCCTGCGCGCTCATTTCGCCGGAACCTTCTTCAAGCAGGCCGGTCATCAGGTTGGTGGCCCCCCGTTTGCCCGGCAAATCAAGGGACGCACTGCCGCGAAAGCGGATTTCCAGCGCGATAAATGGGATCGAAGGTTCTTCGACGACCCAAGCGTTGATCCCACCGGGCGAGGTGACCTCTTTGATGTCAATTTCCGCCCGCGCAGTGCTGGCGATGATAGTTAGGCATAGGCTCAGTGCTAGACGCAGCATTACATCGCCTCCTCTTGGCTGGGCACGACCCAACCGGTCACGGATTGGTTGCGGTCAAAGACCTTCGCGGCGACCGCTTTGATATCTTCAGGCGTGACCGCCTGCAGGACATCCGGCCAGGCCTGAACGTCTTCGACGGTCAGGCTTTGCGTCAAGGCTGCACCATAGCGGCGGGCGATGCCGGAGACGTCGTCCAGCGCATAAACTTGTGAGGCGCGCAATTGTGTGCGGATGCTTTCCATACGGGCGGGATCAATCGCGGCTTCCATGAAGTCAGCGATCACTTGATCCATGGCCGCTTCGGCGTCGGATAGTGTGATGCCATCGGCGGGCACGACGGCAAAGGAAAAGGTTGTCTTGTCCAGGCTGCTGCCGCCGTAAGAGGCATTGGTATAAATGGCGGTCTGGGTATCAAATTGCAGGGCTTGCCCCAGATCAGACGTGAAGGACGATCCACCAAGCAATTCAGCCAGATAGACAAGCGCGGCGGCCTCTTCCTGGGCGCCGGGGTCGCGTTCCGGTGCAAGGTAGTTGCGGACCAGAAAAGGTTGGCTGACGCGTGGATCAACATAGGTGATCCGGCGTTCGGCCCGTTGAGGGGGTTCTTGCGGGCGGATGCGTTCGGGCAACTGATCCTCGGCGGGGATTACCCCGTAGTATTGTTCGGCCAGTGCCAGCACTTCGGCAGGCTCGACATCGCCAGCGACCACCAAAACGGCATTGTTGGGCGCATAATAGAGGTCATAGAAGGCCTGCGTGTCTTCCAGTTCCAACTGCTCCATCTCGTGTTTCCAGCCGATGATGGGCACGCCATAGCGGTGGTTCTGATACAGGGCCGCAGTGAATTGTTCGCGGGCCAGCGCATTGGGGCTGTTTTCGGTCCGCTGGTTACGCTCTTCGAGGACGACATTGCGTTCTGTGACGATGTCTTCGGGCGTCATCTGCAGATTGTTCATCCGGTTGCTTTCCATCTGCATCATCAGCTCTAGCCGGTCGGCGGCGATGCGTTGGAAATAGGCGGTGTAATCATAGCTGGTGAAGGCGTTGTCGCTACCGCCGTTGGCGGCGACGGTGGCGGAAAATTCACCCGATTCCAAAACGTCAGTCGCTTTGAACAGCAGATGTTCAAGGAAGTGGGCGACGCCAGATGCGCCCACGGGTTCGTCCGCTGATCCGACTTTGTACCACAGCATATGCACAACAACGGGCGCGCGGTGGTCTTCGATCACCACAACCTCCATCCCGTTGTCGAGCGTAAAGGTCGTGACCTCTTCTGCGGTGGCAGCTGTCGCCGCAAAGATCATTGCCAAGCTGGCAAGCAGTCGTTTCATGGGCAGAGATTCCTCACAAGATTGCACTGAACCTACGCCGTGCTGCGCAGTCTTCAAGTCATCATACGCGGATGTGAGGTAGAGGTTATCGTGCCGCCCGGTTTGTGCCGCCTGGTGTCGGCTGAGGCAACGCACGGCTGGGCGGCGTTTGTAGTGGTCCTGCGGGTGTCACCAAGAACGTGCTTTGCTCGGGTCCGACATCGCGGAAGCCCATGCCATTGTCAGGGGCACCGCTACAGGCAGCAACCCCAAAGGCCAAAACAAACAAAGTAAGCACGCGCATCATTCATACCTCTAGGCAATTGCTGCGTAGTTAGCGCAAGCGGCGGGCAAGGTCACGCCGCTTTCTTCTTGTCGTCGGCAAGAAAGGCCAACCCGATGGCCCCAGCAAAGATCGCGATGTCTGCGACGTTGAACGCATAGGGGTTGTTGATCCCGCAGCAGGACATGTTCAGGAAATCCGCCACGGCCCCGTAAAAGAAACGATCGATGACGTTGCCCATTGCCCCGCCAATCAGCAAACCGCCCGATATATAAACCCATTTGGTGCCGCCCGCCCGGTTCAGCCACCAGATCACGACCGCTGAAATCACAAAGGCCATGCCGACCAGCGCCCAGCGCATGTCGAAGTCAGCAAAAAGCCCAAAGTTGACGCCCCGGTTCCATGCCATGCGCAGCACAAGGAGCGGCGGAAACACTTCGACTTCGGGGGGATAGGGGAGCCGGGCCGCTGGATCAGTGACCTGCGCCCATGTCAGGCCGAACACCTGGAACAGGACAAAAAACTTGATCGCTTGATCGACCAAGAAGACGCAAATCCCTGTCCAGAACATCAGCCGCATTGGTTTCTCCTAGTGCCGGAAGTGGCGCATGCCGGTAAAGACCATCGCGATGCCTGCCTCATCCGCAGCTGCAATGACTTCGTCATCACGCATCGACCCGCCGGGTTGGATCACACATGTCGCACCCGCAGCAGCGGCCTCCATCAGACCGTCAGCGAAGGGGAAGAACGCGTCTGAAGCTACAGCAGAGCCTTTGGTCAGCGGCTCAGGCAGGCCCATCGCATCGGCCATGCGCTCTGCTTTTTTGGCGGCAATCAATGCACTGTCAAGGCGCGACATCTGGCCCGCACCCACACCGACAGTGGCCTTGTCTTTGACATAGACGATGGCGTTGGATTTGACGTGTTTGGCGACTTTCCACGCGAACAGGAGATCCGCCATCTGCGCATCGGTCGGCGCAAGTTTGGTCACAATCTTCAGATCATCCATCCCCACAAAACCTGTGTCCTTGTCTTGTACCAGCATACCACCGGCGACCTGACGATAGGTGGTGATCGGTGCTTTGACATCGGGCAAGCCATCGGTTGTCAGCAGGCGCAGGTTCTTTTTGGCGGCAAAGACGGCCCTAGCGGCGTCTGAGGCACCGGGCGCAATCACCACTTCGGTGAAAATCTCGACGATTGCCTTGGCGGTGACCTCATCCAGCGGTTGGTTCAGCGCGACAATCCCGCCAAAGGCGCTGGTGCGGTCGCAATCAAACGCATTCTGATAGGCCTCAAGCAATGTCGCCCCACGCGCGACCCCGCAAGGGTTGGCATGCTTGATGATCGCAACCGCAGCGCCGACCGTGGGGTCAAATTCGGCGACCAGCTCAAACGCGGCGTCGGTGTCGTTGATGTTGTTGTAAGACAGCTCCTTACCCTGATGCTGCTGTGCCGTCGCCACACCGGGCCGGTCTGTGCCATCTGTGTAAAAGGCCGCAGACTGATGGCTATTTTCACCATAGCGCATCGTCTGCTTGTAAGTGCCCGTGAAAGAGCGGCGGCGCGGCGTTTCCTGACCAATCGCACCGGCCATCCATGTGCTAACTGCGGTGTCATAGGCCGCAGTGCGTGCATAGGCCGTCTGCGCAAGGCGTTGGCGCAATGAGATCGAGGTCTGCCCGTCGTTTGCGTCCAGCTCAGTAAGCAACGCGTCATAATCCTCAACATCAGTTACAACTGTAACAAATGCATGGTTCTTGGCAGCAGAGCGGATCATCGCAGGGCCGCCGATGTCGATGTTCTCGATGCAGGTGTCAAAATCGGCGCCTTTGGCGACGGTCTCTTCAAACGGATAGAGGTTCACAACCAGCAGATCGATTGGCCCGATGTTATGTTCGACCATCGCGTCGCGATGCCCTTCCAAATCACGGCGCGCCAGCAGGCCGCCATGCACTACCGGGTGCAGCGTCTTCACGCGGCCATCCATCATCTCGGGAAACCCGGTCACGTCCGCGACGTCCCGAACCTCAAGCCCCGCATCGCGCAGCGTCTTGGCCGATCCACCCGTTGACAGCAGTTCGACCCCACGCGCGGCCAGCGCTTTGCCAAGGTCAATCAACCCGGTCTTGTCAGATACAGAAAGCAGTGCGCGGCGCAGGGGGGCAAGGTCAGTCATGGCGGTCCTTATCAGGTTAACGATGGGTCCAGCGGATCAGCCTGCCCCAAATCACGCACCACGGTGGGTGTGTCTTGGGTCTTGGCCAGTGACCAGCGGACGCGCGTCGCATAGGACATTGCGCGCCCGGATAAAACCACCTGTTGCGTTGTACGCGGCTTTAATCGCCCATTTTCCAGATAAACCGACGGTGAAAGCGCCAGATCAGCTGTGCCATCATGTTGCAACAGCCAGATTTCGCCTGATTTGAGCGTCAGCGAGACCGCGCTGCCATCACCCACCACGGTGGCCGCGACATCGGGATGCAGATGGAACCGCAGACTATAGGGAAGCGCCGCCCCATTGGTTTCGGCGCGTGCCTGATCAAAAACCGACTTGTCGTCGGTGGTCAGTGCAATCAGGTGATCCTCGCCGGTCAGCGTGCGCCCATCAACCGATAGCGTCAGAACGCGGGCATGGGTCAACCCGTGGCTGGGTTGATAGCCATTGTGGGCCATCTCCAGTTTGCGCGGCCCATCGCCATCGCCGATGTCACATTGCACGCGGCCCGGCAGCACGGTCAGCAAATCGTCTCGGGTCATGGAACGGTCCGGCGGTGCCAAATGCGATGACGACACCCCATCAAGCATCATTGTCGAATGGCTGGGCGTCGCACGGCTGGCACGCCGCCAGTCATCACCAAACCGCGCGCCCGATCCGCAGCTGACCACCAACGGTCTGCGCCCAGAGGTCAGTTCAAACGCCAATGTACTGGCATGAGCATGCAGCGATGCAAGACCACTTGGCGGTGCCGCTGCATCCACGACCAAAGAGGTTCGCGCGCCGGTGACGCGAGCGTAACCCATATGCAGGCCTGGTGTGGGCAGCGTTTTGACACCTGTAGCGGCCAATGCCTCGTCAAGTCGCCCATCAACGCCGCGTCCGCCACCGTGAAACCGGGCAAGGTCGCCATCAGCATGGCGTACCGCCCGCAAAGTCGGCGCGATCTGTTCGATGGCATCCAGAATGGGGCCGGGCATACCTTGGCCTGAGGCATCAAGCACCTGCCGCGTCAGGTTCAGTAGCATCAGTGTCTCAAGCAATTCCTCTGGATTGCGCGTAGCTATGCCGCCGTCAGCGCTGATCCGCGTCTGGCAAGCAGTGGCCAAAGCTGCAACCGCAGGTGCCACATGGTCTTGCATCCCGTGCAGCGTGAAGCCCGCATAGATCATACCGGCTATAGCTTCGAGTTGATGCAGGCTGGGTGGTGCGGCGCGCCAGCGCTGCGACAGGAACAATGTCTGCCGCGCAAGGCTTTGAAGGAACCGGGCCTCATGTGCGGCGTCCTGACCGCGCAGGATGAACTGCGCATGGTTGATCCATCGGATCAGCCGCCGCCCCGTGACGCCGGGGGTCCAGCCTGCGTCATTGCCATCGCCAAAACGGTCGATCCAGTCAAAGATCCAAGTCTGGGCGCGCAGCCGCGCGTCCTCTGTTCCTACCGCCACAAGATCATCCAGCCAGGCGCAGCCCTGAATTTCATTGGTGATCAGCAAACTGCCCGATGTCACGTCCCAGATCGACCGATCTGGCCCTTCAACCATATGGCCCGAAAACAGAAAGTTACCCGCAATGAGCTGTTGGCCGCGCGCAACCTGACCAATGGTGCGCGGCTCTGGCTGGGTGACAAACCTTGTTGTGATATCGGCACGCCCCGCGCGCCGGGCATGGACCCTGTGGATAAAGCGACGACGACGCGCGCGCCAAGTATTGGATTGGGCCAAATGCTCTGATCTCGATCTGCGCCGGTAGGGCTGTTCTTGGCAGGATCATAGAAAACAGTTGACGCTAAGTCACGCAGGCTTTGTTAGTACCGCGACATAAAACCCGTCCATCCCGCCTTGCGAGGCCCAATAGTCGGGGCGCAGGCGCAAGCCGCCTTCGGGTGTGATCCAGTCAGGGTCGATGCCGGGCAGATCAAGGGCGGCTGGATTGGTGGTCAGGCCGGGATGCCGTGCAAGCGCCTCTTCGGTCTGCACCTCGCCTTCATCGGGCAACAGTGAACAGGTGCAAAAGACCAATCGTCCACCGGGTTTTAACAGGCCAAGCGCGTGGTCAATCATCGTTTCTTGTTGGTCGATCAAAGCCTCAAATTCAGCCCCGTCCTTGGCATAGACCAGATCGGGGTGCCGCCGGATCGTACCTGTCGCAGAACAGGGCGCATCCAGAAGCACCGCGTCAAATCCGCCCTCATCAAAGGCAAATGCATCACTGATAACGATGCGCGCCTCCAGTCCGACCCGCGCAAGGTTCTCTGATACTCGCGCCATGCGCTTTTCAGAAACATCTACCGCCGTCACCTTGGCCCCACCTGCGGCCAGTTGCATGGTTTTGCCTCCGGGGGCGGCACAGATGTCCAGTACCTTCAGCCCGGTAAGATCACCCAGTGCTTTGACGGGAACTGCGGCAGCAGCATCCTGCACCCACCAGTCGCCCGCATCGTAGCCCGGCAGTGAGGAGACCTGACCGGCATTCACGACCCGTACAGTGCCAGCCGGAAGGACAGTACCGTTCAAAGCGGCGGCAATCGCTGCGGCGTCGCCCTTCACTGAAAGGTCGAGCGGGGCACCTGCAAAATGTGCTGTCTCCATCCCGGTCACGGCCTCGCGCCCCCAAGCAGCCACAAGCGGTTGGCGCAGCCAGCCGGGGGTCAGCGGGACAGCGCGTTTGGCCCAACCTTCGGGGCCTTCAGCGGCAATCTTGCGCAGGACTGCGTTGGTCAGTCCTTTCATGGCCTGCGTGCGTTTGTTGCGCGCGACAATCTCGACATAGCTGTTCACAACACCATGCGCGGCCTCACCGCTGCACAGCTCGATCACGCCAAGGCGCAGCGCATTCATCACATGCTCTGGCGGTGTCTTTTTCAGGTAGGGCTTGAGCATCCGATCCGCCCGGTCCAACCCGCGCAATGCTTCTGTCGCAAGGCGCTGGGCGCGTGCGCGGTCATCGGGCGCCAGCCGGTCCAGCGCACCTGCACCGATCAATTCCGCCATCAGGCGGCCGTCTCCGGTGATCTGCATCAGCAGGTAGTGGGCGGTGCGGCGGGCGGGCAGACCTGTTTGGCTCATGGCAATCTCACTTGAAGATGGGTGCGCGGGGCGTATATCAAAGCGGAGCCATCGACAAGGAAAGCCTCCATGACCGATCAGCCCAAAGACCTGCCCCCCGCAGCGCAACGTGCCTTGGCCGAAGCCGAAGAGCGGCGCAAGCAGGCGGACGTTGATGCCCTACCAACAGAATTGGGTGGGCGTGATGGACCGGAACCCGTTCGCTACGGTGATTGGGAGAAAAAAGGGCTCGCCATTGATTTCTAGCGGGATTGCCTGCAAGTTCGCGGCAAGGCGTTGTCGCCCATGACATGCGCGGTGTAGGTATTGCAGGCTGCACGAAAGGAATCATCTTTGTTTGTTCATAGATTTGTTGCTGTTATTGCATGTTGCGCGCTTGCCGGATGTGGCTTGCCCCGTGGGGCTGGCTTTCAATCCGAGGTGCTCGCAGCCTCGAACGCCGGCACGGCGGCCGAAGGTGAAGAGCTCGTCTATGACTTTGCTGTCTATGAGGTGACCCGCGATACTTTGCCTGTCATCGGGGCATGGCCAGTAACCGGATCACGCAGCTTGTCCTGGCCCGCAGCAAGGGACCAGCCTGCATCACTGATGATTGCCGCTGGTGACACGGTTCAACTGACAATCTGGGATGCCGAGGAAAACTCGCTATTGGCCGGTGCCGGACAGCGGGTGACGGCCCTGCAACCTGCGCAGGTCAGCGCGAATGGCCGTATCTTTGTCCCATACATCGGTGAATTGCGCATTTCGGGCATGGCACCCAGCACCGCGCGCGCGCGGATCGAAGAAGAGCTGGTGCGCACAATCCCTTCTGCCCAAGTGCAACTGGTTGTTGAACCGGGGCGCAGTAACACGGCCAATCTGTCGTCCGGTGTCGGGCTGCCGGGGCTTTATCCGCTGCCGGACCGGAATTTCAAAATTCTTGACCTCTTTTCGCAGGCTGGCGGGCCGGGGGCTGACATCCGGTCGCCACAGGTGCGTTTGGTCCGCAACGGTCGCACCTTTGGTGTTCCGTTTGAGCGGCTGTTGCGCGAACCGGGTTTGAACATCGCTGTACAGGGCGGTGACCGTATTTATGTCGAGGATGATGACCGCAAGTTTATCACATTGGGTGCGACGGGTTCGCAATCGCTGTTTGATTTCCCAGAAACGGACTTGTCCGCGCTTGAGGCCATCGCCCTGATTGGCGGCGTCAATGCGGGCAGTGCCAATCCCGAGGGTCTTTTGATCCTGCGTGAATATGCGACAAGCGCGGTCAAGGACGGCGTCGCAGGCCCCCCGAAAGAACGCGTCGTCTTTACCATCGATCTGACATCGGCGGATGGCCTGTTTTCGGCAGGGCGCTTTATGCTTGAAGGGGATGACCTGATTTATGGCACGGAAAGCGTGCTTGGCCCGGCACTGACCCTTGTGGGGCTTAGCAATACGCTGACGTCATTGACGACCAATTGATCTTAGAACAGGCTGATGTCTTCGGCTAAGGTTGTGACGTCCGTGATGCCGTCGATGTGCAGGATATTGCCATCACCCAGATCTATGGTGATCCGACCATCTGCAAAGCTGCCGTAGTAAAGCAGGACATCTGCGGCAGACGTCAGCCCGGTCCAGAGTGCCGTATCAAGCGTCAGGTGATCGATCCCCTGTTCAAAATCACCAATGACGTCGGTGCCGCCGTTGAATTCAAATGTATCGGCCCCGGTCCGGCCCCACAGCACATCATCGCCTGCGCCACCATTCAGGTAGTCATGCCCGTTACCTCCGGTCAGTGTGTCATTGCCGCTACCTCCAAACAGAGTATCAGCACCGTCGCCACCATCCAGAATGTCATGGCCAGCGTTCCCAAAAAGCGTATCACTCCCGGCCAGCCCGCGGGCGGTATCATCGCCATTTCCGGCAAGGATCAGATCGAACCCATCGGCGCCCGCCAGCGTGTCTGCCTGATCGGTGCCGTTGATGACCATGCTGTCAGGGGCTGGCTGCAAAGGCGCTCTGCCTAAGCTGTCGCGCAGGGCATCCAGATTGGCGTCTGCAATCAGTTGCAAGGTAGTAAGCATCGAATTTGGACCACCTTGATCGATCGGAGGTTCGCTGGGGCCTGCCCCCGTGTCTGGCGGGGGTGTGGCGGGGCCGGGGTATCCCGGCGTGATGCTTGTGGGCAGACGGGATGCGCCGATCAGATCGGCGGTGGACAGATCGCGATAGTCGATGGGATTGCCATCAGCGCTTTGCACGATCAGTTGCTCATCGCCGTAGGTAATCAGCATCCCATCCGGGCGCAGGCTGATGTAAAGCTGCGAGATGTCACGCAGCATAGGCCAGAGCGACAGATCGATACTGTCCTCGCCGGGGGTGAAATCTGTGATCGTGTCGGTCACACCATCGGCGGACAGAATGAAAAGGTCAGCACCGGAGCCGCCGGTCAGCGTGTCACTCCCTGCGCCATCGCGCAGGATGTCGTCCCCGTTTGATGCGTTGATGATGTCGTTGCCGTTGTGCCCTTGCAGAACATCGGCCCCTGCCGAACCGCTCAGCAGGCCACCCCCCAGCGCCGCGGTGCGCACGACCCCCGGCAGGTCAGTATCAAAGCGGAGTTGGGTGATGCCGGGTTCACTGCTGCTGGCCACATAGATGTCCAGCCCGTCGCCACGGTCGCGGGCGACGATGTCGCTGATGTTATCAAGGCTGACATCCACAGTGTCTTCGATCTGATCACGATGGACCAGCAGACCGCCCTCCAGTAGGACAAAGACAGAAATGCCATCGTCCGCACCGCCAGCAATCACATAGGTTTTGCCATCCGCCTGAATGATGTCGAGCGCGGTTGCGCCGCCATAACGGGTATCGCGCGCGTCAAGGATGTGGTCGCGCACGATCATGCTGCCATCATCCGTGATTTCAATGACGGTCAGGCTGTTGGAACCCGCAGCCGCCAAAACAGCGTAGGTCGCCGCACCAACCTGTGCGGTTTCCAGTGCCGTGGGCGCACTGATCCATAGGCTGTCGTCCGCGCCAATGGTCGTGGCAGTGCCCACAGCACCGGCATCATGTACCGCGCGGCTGGTCAGGGTGTTTTGACCTGCACTGATGCTGAGGATGAAACTGGCTGCGCCAACAGTCGCAACAGCGGTCGCTGCAATCTGGCTGGTGCCTGCATCATAGCTGATCGTGCTGCCTTGCAAGGTGCCGTTCGTGTCAAAACGCAGCGAAGCAAGACCGGTCGCACCTGCCATTGCACCAAAGGCCACCTGACTGCCATCTGCCAGGGTCAGGGTGCTTGCATGCTGGAACCCTTCGAATTGCGCGGCCAAGCTTGTCAGCGCAGTGACTGTACCCAGATCACCACCAGCGTTGACGTCGAGCAACTGCAACGCGCCACCTGATCCACCGCCAGTCAAAAGCTGTGTGTCACCATTGAATGATAGCGTGGCGATGCCACTGACGCTGCCCGCCAGATCAGGGCCTGCAAAGCCTTGGCCATCACCAAGGGTCAGGTCTCCTCCGTCGATGGTCCATTGCTGCACCAGCCCGTCAAAACGTGTGCTGCTGAAAAGATGATCAACCCCTGCGACATTGTTGATCGTCAGATCAGTGATCCGCGAATGCTGGTCGCTATCTGCCGCCGCAGCGTGGTTCACAAGAGTCAAAGAAGGCATGTCTGGCCCCCGACCAACACATCTGAATACAGTCAGAGTCTGGCGCACAGGGATACGGGATCAGTTAAGAAAACCCAGTGTCAGTTGGATTTCTGTCGCGGTTTTTGTTCAACAAAGGGACAGATTTTAATTGAGTATGATCGGCATTTTGTACGTTACGACTCGGCATGCCTCTGGCATAAAGCGGAGGTATTTTGACGAGGATTGTTATGGCACCCAAATTTGGCACCAGCGGCCTGCGCGGCCTTGTAACTGAACTTACGTCGGACTGTGTGTCAGCACATGTGCAGGCCTTCATTGCGTCTTGCCGGGTTGGAACCGGCCTTTTCATTGGTCACGATCTACGAGAATCATCGCCCGCGTTGGCGCAATATGTGGCAGATGCGGCGCGCCGATCAGGTATAGCGGCAACCTTATGTGGCCCGGTGCCAACACCGGCACTGGCCTTGGCCGCAATGTCAGCGGGGGCGGGGGCTGTCATGATCACTGGCAGTCACATTCCGGCAGACCGCAATGGGCTGAAGTTCTATTCCCCCGGCGGCGAAATCACCAAGCAGGAAGAACAGGCGATCCTAGGCGCGTTGGATCAGATCCGGCGCGATAAGGACGGGCCTGCGCCAACAGTGAATGAAACGGCGCCTGACGCTTATCAGGCGCGCTATCAATCTGCCTTCATGGATGCGCTAGACGGCCTGACGGTGGGCATCTATGATCACTCTGCCGTTGGCCGTGATTTGCTGGCATCGCTTCTGCAATCGCTGGGCGCCAGCGTGATGTCCTTGGGGCGTTCGGATGTCTTTGTGCCCGTCGATACCGAAGCGGTGTCGGACGCGATGCGCGCGCAGTTGCGTGCTTGGGCCAAGGAGCACCCGCTTGATGCGATCATTTCGACAGATGCCGATGGCGACCGCCCGTTGCTGACCGATGAAGCAGGCGAGGTCGTGCCCGGCGACATCCTTGGTCAGATCACGGCGCAGCGGTTGCGGGCATCGCATGTTGTCACCCCAATCTCATCCAATAGCGGGGTCGCGCTGTCGGGTGATTTTGCTAAGGTCATCTGCACAAAAATTGGATCGCCTTACGTCATCGCCGAAATGGAGGCGATTGGCGGCGACGTTGTTGGCTACGAGGCCAATGGCGGTTTTTTGTTGGGGTTTGAAGCCAAAGGGCCGTCAGGTTCCTTGCCACCGTTATTGACGCGCGATGCGGTCTTGCCCTTGCTGATCGCCCTATCGGCGTCTCCGGGGGCGGGTGTCGCGGCTTTGGTCGCCACCCAACCCCCACGGTTCACGGCCGCAGATCGGCTACAGGAGGTTGCAACCGACAAGACGGCGGCGCTTTTGACGCGTATGATTGCCGAACCAGCGGTTTGTAATGCAATCCTGAGTGATCTGGATCTGAACCTTGCTGCGATTGATCAGACAGATGGCCTGCGTATGACGATGACCGACGGGACAATCCTGCATTTCAGGCCTTCGGGAAATGCACCCGAGATGCGGATTTATGTTGAAGCGATGACCGCAGAAATGGCTCGCAAACACCTGAATTCCGCGATGCAGCGGGTTGCCAAAGAACTTTTATTGCAATGAATTTCGTCAATGTGACAAAACGCACATAGTTTGCGCTCAAGAGATGGTTAATGTGCCCCTGGGGACGTTCTGAGTGGTAATGGTTAACGATTTTTCTTCATTGCGCCTTGTGTTTGTTGGCACAAGGCGCTTTTGATTCAAGCACCCTTGTACCCATCAGGATTTTTCGACTGCCACGCCCAAGTGCTGGCTGTCATGTCATCCAGATCATGTGAAGCAGCCCAATTTAACTCCGCAGCTGCCCTGCTGGCATCTGCCTGCATTGCTGCAATATCACCTGCGCGCCGAGGGGCTTGCTTGGTTGGGATCGGCTTGCCGCAGGCGCGTTCAAATGCGGCGACCATATCGCGGACGCTATAGCTTTGGCCGGTGCCGATATTGAAGGGCCGTGCGCCGGTCGCACCTTCGGCATAGGTCACCGCGGCGACATGCGCGCGCGCCAGATCAACGACATGGATGTAGTCACGCTGCCCGGTGCCATCAGGGGTATCATAGTCATCGCCAAAGATTTGCAGGAAATCGCGCTTGCCCACGGCAACCTGCGCGATGAAAGGCATCAGGTTGTTGGGAATGTCCTTGGGGTCTTCGCCGATTTGGGCAGATGCATGTGCGCCCACCGGATTGAAGTAACGCAACAGCACGGCGGTTCTGTCAGGGAACGCCGCCGCCCAATCGGTCAGGATACGTTCTGCCATCAATTTGGACTGACCATAGACTGACGTAGGATTTGTCGGGTGGGCCTCATCATAAGGCAGGTAGACGGGTTCGCCGTAAACCGTCGCCGAAGAAGAGAAGATCAGACGTTTGCACCCCGCACGTTCCATCGCGTGCAGCAGGGCGAGCGTGCCGCCGACGTTGACATCATAGTAATACAGCGGCTTTTCAGTGCTTTCGCCCACCGCTTTGAGGCCAGCAAAGTGAATGACGGCTTCGGGCTGAAACGCCTGCATGACCTGATCAAGCATGGCTGGGTCGCGCACGTCACCTGCAAAGTCCATAATTGCGCCATTGGACAAAGCCCGTACACGGGTCAGCACCTCCGGGACGGCATTGCTGTAGTTGTCGAGTACGCAAACCTCGTGCCCTTGGGCCATCAGTTCCAGCAATGTGTGGCTACCGATGTAGCCCGCCCCGCCTGTAACCAAAACCCGCATGGCGATGTCTCCCCTTGGTGTCGGACAGGTCTAGCCACTTTGGGAGGCGGGATCAACGCGCCCCTATGAGGCGCGCAATCTGTGTCCGGCGGCGCGCTGCGTTTCATACCAGCCGTAGGTCTCGGTGATCCCGTCGCGCAGGTCGGTCTGCGCCGACCAACCAAGTGCGGTCATCGCAGAGGTATCCAACTGCTTGCGTGGAGTGCCATCAGGTTTGGACAGGTCGGTCAGCACCTGCCCTTGAAAACCGGTGATCTGGGCGATCATCGCGGCCAGATCCAGAATGCTGATGTCCTTGCCTGTACCCACATTCAGATGACTGCACATGGGCGAAGTTGCGGCCTCATACTGCGTCGTGGGCAATGCAGAAAGGAACATGATCGCATCCGCCAGATCGTCAACATGCAGGAACTCGCGTCGCGGGGTGCCACTGCCCCAAAGAGTGACGCTTTCGTTGCCTTCCTGCACCGCACGATGAAACCGGTCGAGCAGGCTGGGCAGCACATGGGCGAATTGCGGATGGAAATTGTCGCCAGGCCCATAAAGGTTCGTAGGCATCAAAGACCGACAGTCGCGGCCATACTGACGGTTATAGCTTTCGCACAGCTTGATCGCTGCGATCTTGGCGATTGCATAGGGTTCATTGGTGGGTTCCAGCGGTCCCGTCAGCAAGGCATTTTCCGGTATTGGCTGGGGGGTATCGCGCGGATAGATACAGGATGACCCAAGCTGGATGATCCGTTGGACATCCGCATCATGAGCGGCGTGAATGATATTGCCCGCAATCATCAAATTGTCATGGATAAATGCGGCAGGCATCTGATGGTTGGCCAGTATGCCGCCCACCTTGGCGGCCGCCAGAATGATCAGGTCCGGGCGCCGCTTCTTGATAAAGGCTTTCACCGCGGTTTGATCACGCAGATCAAGCTGGGTGCGGTTCGCGATGATAATGTCATTGCCGCCATCACTGATCAGGCGACGCAGAATTGCGCTGCCGACCATGCCAGTGTGACCTGCGAGGAATATCCGCATCGCTATGCCTCCAATGCCACAGGCAGGCCCAGCCCGTGTTCTTTCAACAGCGCATGTCGATGTGCTGACTTGAGGTCTTCGTTCACCATTTCGGCGCACATCTCTTGCGGGGTGATCGTGGGCGTCCAACCCAACTGGGTCTTCGCCTTGCGCGGATCACCCAGCAGTGTTTCAACCTCTGCCGGGCGGAAATAGCGCGGATCAACCCGCATCACGACATCCCCACATTGCACGTTTGGCGCGCGGTTATGGTTCACACCGACGACGGTTGCGATTTCGTCGACGCCTGTGCCGCTGAATTCCAGGTGCATGCCCAGTTCCTCGGCCGTCCACGACACAAAGTCGCGCACCGAATGCTGTGTTCCAGTGGCAATCACGTAATCCTCGGGGTGGTCCTGTTGCAGCATCAACCACTGCATTTGCACATAGTCCTTGGCATGGCCCCAATCGCGCAGCGCATCAATATTGCCCAGATAAAGACAGTCGGACAGGCCCAATGCCACTTGCGCCAACCCTCGCGTGATCTTGCGGGTCACAAAGGTTTCACCACGCCGGGGGCTTTCATGGTTAAACAGGATGCCATTGCAGGCAAACATTCCATACGCCTCGCGGTAGTTCACACAGGTCCAATAGGCAAAGAGCTTGGCCACTGCGTAGGGGCTGCGTGGGTGGAAGGGTGTCGCTTCGGTCTGGGGTGTCTGGCGCACCTGACCATAAAGTTCAGAGGTGGAGGCCTGATAGAACCGGGTTTTCTCCTCAAGCCCCAGAAACCGGATTGCCTCAAGCAGGCGCAACGTGCCGATTGCGTCCACATCAGCGGTATATTCGGGCGCTTCAAAGCTGACGGCCACATGGGACTGCGCGCCAAGGTTATAAACCTCGTCGGGCTGCACTTGCGACAGGATTCGCGTGAGGTTTGAGCTGTCGGTCAAGTCACCATAATGCAGGATCAGCCGGGGGTCCTCGGTTTGGGGATCCTGATATATGTGGTCAATCCGATCGGTGTTCAGCGATGAGGCGCGGCGCTTGATGCCATGCACTTCATAACCCTTTTCCAGCAATAGTTCGGCCAGATAAGATCCATCTTGGCCTGTCACCCCGGTAATCAGCGCAGTTTTTGTCATCAGCGTCGGCCCTTGCAGCGCAGCGATTCATAAAGCTGCCGTTAACCATTAGTGCGCCAGAGGTCTTAATGACGCGTTAACTGATGTGCGGAGGTGTAAGGCCTGATTCACAACTAAGCGGGATTATTGCGGATCAAATTCAACCCAAGCGGAAGGCGCGATCCCATGCCCGACACGACCCCAAACCTTGATTTGCCATTCATCATGCCCGCTCAGGCGCAAAAGCATGTTACCCATAATGAAGCGATTGAGCTGCTTGATATGGTTGTGCAGCTCACGCTTGAACAGATCGAAGCGACCGTGCCGCCAGGTGCGCCGAGTGAGGGGCAGGCCTGGGCGCTGGGCAGCGGTGCGACGGGGGCTTGGGCCGGGCAGGATGGGATGATCGCGACGTGGCGCGGCGGCGGGTGGCTTTTCGTTGCACCGCAGGACGGCTGGGTCGCATGGGTGAACGCTAGCGGCACCTTGCAGGCAAAGGACGGCGGTGCCTGGGTCTTGCTGGCTGCAGCGGGCGGGCATGGCGCGATTGGCAATCTATTGCAGCTAACACCAACAGCAACGGCGCCAGCCGCACCAGCTGCGGGTGACGTATACTTTGATTCCGCAGCCGCGAAGTTGCGTTGTTTTGACGGCACGATCTGGCAGGATCTGTTCTAGACCCAAAACCGACAACGAATGTTTAGAGAAAGCGCGCTGCAGCAATGCGGCGCGTTTTTTGGCATTTTGGAGTGTTCCCTGTGGATAAATCCCGTCAATTGCGCCTTATTCCCTGTTCGGACGGGCACATCGCCGAATATGGGGCGATAAGGCATGGATTCTTGTCGCAGGGTGGTTGCGACACCAACATGGCTCTGCTACATCGCCCAAGATTTTGCCGCTCTCGCGTTCGTGAGGGCCAAGGAAGTTGCCCTCCCGCTGCCCGGTCACTCCCGGGGTCTGTGGGACTGGGCCCAAGATATCGGAAGGCTCCACGTGTCCGAAACTGCTGGTATTTCGACAGGCATTGCCGCGCGCTATGCAACTGCCGTGTTTGACCTCGCCCGCGAAGGCAAGGCGATCAAGGCACTCGAATCAGATGTTGCTACTTTGGAAGCAGCGATGGCCGAAAGCGCTGATCTGCGCACTTTGCTGACCTCACCGCTTTATAGCCGTGAAGAACAGTCTGGCGCGATCTCTGCTGTCGCCAAGAAAATGAAACTCTCTGACACCACAAGCAATGTATTGGCGCTGCTGGCAAGCAAGCGCCGTTTGTTTGTGTTGCCACAGCTTTTGGCCGTTCTGCAGGACATGCTGTCCGAAGAGCGTGGCGAAGTGACCGCAGAGGTCACAACCGCCAAGAAGCTGACAAAGGCGCAAGCCGACAAGCTGGCAAAAACACTCAAAGCCCAAGTGGGCAAATCTGTCACCATCAAAGAAACCGTCGATGAGAGCATCATCGGCGGTCTTATTGTTAAAGTGGGCTCTAAGATGATCGACACCTCGATCGCCTCCAAGCTCAACGCACTCCAGAACACAATGAAAGAGGTCGGATAATGGCGATCCAAGCGTCTGAAATCTCTGCGATCCTAAAGGACCAGATCAAAAACTTCGGTCAAGAAGCCGAAGTGGCCGAAGTTGGCCGCGTATTGAGCGTAGGCGACGGTATTGCCCGTGTGTACGGCCTTGATAACGTACAAGCCGGTGAGATGGTTGAATTCCCCGGTGGTATCCGCGGGATGGCTTTGAACCTCGAAGCCGACAACGTGGGTGTTGTTATCTTCGGTTCTGACCGTGACATTAAAGAAGGCGACACCGTCAAGCGCACTAAGTCCATCGTGGACGTGCCTGTCGGTGACGAACTGCTGGGCCGTGTTGTTGACGGTCTGGGCAACCCGCTGGACGGCAAAGGTCCGATCAAAACGAAGAACCGCGCCGTAGCCGACTCAAAGGCACCGGGCATCATCCCACGTAAATCAGTTCACGAGCCGATGGCGACTGGTCTGAAATCCGTTGATGCGATGATCCCAATTGGCCGTGGCCAGCGCGAATTGATCATTGGTGACCGTCAGACAGGTAAAACTGCTGTCGCACTCGACACAATCCTGAACCAGAAATCCTACAACGACGCAGCGACCGAAGAAGGTCAAAAGCTGTACTGCGTGTATGTTGCTGTTGGTCAGAAGCGTTCGACTGTTGCCCAGTTGGTGAAAAAGCTCGAAGAATCCGGCGCGATTGAATATTCTATCGTTGTGGCTGCAACCGCATCCGACCCCGCACCAATGCAGTTCCTTGCACCATATGCGGCAACCGCGATGGCCGAACACTTCCGCGACAATGGCCGCCACGCGCTGATCATCTATGATGATCTGTCCAAGCAGGCCGTGTCTTATCGCCAGATGTCCCTGCTGCTGCGTCGTCCACCAGGGCGTGAAGCCTACCCAGGTGACGTTTTCTATCTTCACTCTCGCCTGCTGGAACGTTCTTCGAAACTGAACGAAGACAACGGTTCCGGGTCTTTGACGGCGCTGCCGATCATTGAAACCCAAGGTGGTGACGTTTCGGCGTTTATTCCGACAAACGTGATTTCGATCACCGACGGTCAGATTTTCCTTGAAACCGAACTTTTCTACCAAGGTATCCGCCCTGCGGTGAACACTGGTCTGTCGGTTTCTCGTGTTGGTTCTGCGGCGCAGACGAACTCGATGAAGTCGGTTGCTGGTCCGGTGAAACTGGAATTGGCGCAGTATCGCGAAATGGCGGCCTTTGCGCAGTTTGGTTCCGATCTGGATGCCGCAACTCAGCAATTGCTGAACCGTGGTGCCCGCCTGACAGAGCTGATGAAGCAACCGCAGTATTCGCCACTGACGAATGCTGAGATCGTTTGCGTCATCTATGCCGGTACTAACGGTTATCTTGATAAGGTCGACGTGAAACAGGTTGGCCGTTTTGAGGCAGGCTTGCTCCAGCACTTGCGCACAAACGCATCCGACGTGCTCGACATGATCACCAAGGAAGACCCGAAGATCAAAGGCGAAGCCGAAGAGAAAATCAAAGCGGCAATCGACGCTTTCGCAAAAGACTTCGCTTAATCTTTGAGACAAAGGAGACTTTGCTTTGCCTAGTCTTAAGGACCTGAAAAATCGGATCGAGTCGGTCAAATCGACCCGCAAGATCACAAAGGCCATGCAGATGGTCGCGGCCGCAAAATTGCGCCGCGCCCAAGACGCAGCCGAGGCTTCGCGGCCCTACACAGAACGGTTTAACGCCGTGATGGGTGGGCTGGCGGCGTCGGTTGGCGGGTCAGACAGCGCACCCAAGCTGTTGTCCGGTACGGGCAACGATCAGGTGCAACTGCTGATCATCATGACAGCGGAACGCGGGCTGTGCGGTGGCTTTAACGGCAACATCGCCAAGCTGGCGCGGACCCACGCACAAAAGCTGCTGGCCGAAGGCAAGACGGTGAAAATCATCACGGTCGGCAAAAAAGGCCGCGATGCGATCAAGCGTGACCTGGGTGATCACTTTGTCGGGCACGTTGACCTGACAGAGGTGAAACGCGTGGGTTATGCTGACGCGCAAGGCATCGCAAAAGATATTCTTGGCCGTTTCGATGGTGAAGAGTTCGACGTTGCGACAATCTTCTTTGCGCGCTTCGAAAACGTCGTGACCCAGCACCCAACCGCACAACAGATCATTCCTGCCAAGTTCGAGCAGGAAGACGATGTTGAAGCCACGCTCTATGATTACGAGCCAAGCGAGGAAGAAATCCTCGCTGACCTGCTGCCACGTGGTGTGGCCACTGCCATTTTTAGCGCTTTGCTGGAAAACGCAGCGTCCGAGCAGGGCGCACGTATGTCTGCGATGGATAACGCGACACGCAACGCTGGTGAAATGATCGACAAGCTGACAATTCAGTACAACCGTTCGCGTCAGGCTGTGATCACCAACGAGCTGATTGAAATTATTTCGGGCGCGGAAGCGCTCTAGACCCCGGAGAATACCATTATGGCAAACGCAAAAGGCAAGATCACGCAGATCATCGGCGCCGTCGTCGACGTGCAGTTCGATGATCACCTGCCCGAGATTCTGAACGCCCTGAAAACCGACAACAACGGCAAAGAGCTGACGCTCGAAGTGGCCCAGCACCTTGGTGAGAACACTGTTCGCGCCATCGCGATGGACTCGACCGAAGGTCTGGTGCGCGGTCAGAACGTAACTGACGCAGGCACAACAATCACCGTGCCCGTGGGTGACGCTACATTGGGCCGCATCATGAACGTTGTGGGTGACCCCGTTGACGAAAAAGGCCCGATTGGCGAAAAAGATCGCCGGTCCATCCACGCTGATGCGCCTGCTTTTGAAGCCCAGTCCACTGCCTCTGAAGTGCTGGTAACAGGTATCAAGGTCATCGACCTTCTGGCGCCTTACGCGAAGGGTGGTAAAATTGGCCTCTTCGGTGGTGCGGGTGTTGGTAAGACGGTTCTTATTCAGGAACTGATCAACAACATCGCCAAAGTGCACTCTGGCTACTCCGTTTTTGCGGGCGTGGGTGAGCGTACGCGTGAAGGCAACGACCTTTACTACGAATTCATCGAATCCGGCGTTATCGATGCCGAAGACCTGACCAAATCCAAGGTTGCACTGGTTTACGGCCAGATGAACGAGCCTCCGGGAGCGCGTATGCGTGTGGCCTTGTCTGGTTTGACAATGGCGGAATCGTTCCGCGACCAGTCTGGTACTGACGTTCTGTTCTTCGTTGATAACATCTTCCGCTTTACCCAAGCGGGTTCCGAGGTTTCAGCGCTGTTGGGTCGTATTCCATCCGCTGTGGGTTACCAGCCAACGCTGGCGACCGACATGGGTGCGATGCAGGAACGTATTACATCAACCAAGAACGGCTCGATCACGTCCGTTCAGGCGATCTATGTGCCTGCGGATGACTTGACCGACCCGGCGCCAGCGACATCGTTTGCGCACTTGGATGCGACAACCGTTCTGAACCGTGCGATTTCGGAAAAGGGTATTTACCCTGCGGTTGACCCGCTCGATTCCACATCGCGTTTGCTTGACCCAGCGATCGTTGGTGAAGAGCACTATGCAGTTGCCGCTGACGTGCAGCAGATGTTGCAGCGTTATAAATCTTTGCAGGATATCATCGCGATTCTGGGCATGGACGAACTGTCAGAAGAAGACAAACTGACCGTTGCCCGTGCGCGTAAGATCGAGCGCTTCCTGTCACAGCCGTTTGATGTGGCACAGGTCTTTACTGGTTCACCCGGCGTTCAGGTGCCACTGGAAGACACAATCGCGTCGTTCAAGGCAGTTGTTGCAGGCGAATATGATCACTTCCCAGAAGGCGCCTTCTACATGGTTGGCGGCATCGAAGAAGTGAAAGCCAAAGCCGAAAAAATGGCCGCAGACGCGGCGTAAGGAGCCAACATGGCAAACCTACAATTCGATCTGGTCTCGCCCGAACGCCGCTTGGCGTCGGTCGAGGCGTCCGAGGTTCAGATCCCCGGCGCAGATGGCGACATGACGGCCATGGCGGATCACGCGCCCACGATCACAACGCTGCGCCCCGGTATTCTGACCGTGACGCACAGCGGCGGGTCTGACGCGTATGTCGTCTCGGGCGGCTTTGCCGAAATTACTGCGACCGGCGTATCCGTTCTGGCCGAACAAGCCTTGCCAAGGGACGAAGTCACGCAAGAGGTCTACGACCAAATGGTCGAAGACGCGAAGGTGGCGTATGGCCAAGCGCAAGAGACGTTTAAGAACGAACCCGGTCCCGTTGATGACGCAGCCAAACTGCTGTCTGACATGGTAGCGATTGGCGGGCACATTGGTCTGACCGCCCGGAACTAAGCGTTCAACGACAATCTTTGGAAAAGGCCTCGCTTTTGCGGGGCCTTTTGCTTTTGCCTACTGCATCAGGGCGTCAATGGTGGCGCTGGCCAAAACGGCGGCTTGCCCATCAACCGTCGCGTTGATGCTGCCACCCGAACTGCTGCCTGCAATGGCGTGCAAACCCTCTGCCCCCGCTCCGAAAAATACACCGGTCATTTGGGCATCAACGGTCACATCCTTGATCCCGTCGTTCAAGGCACCATTAGCCGCGAAGTTTACGGTGTTGGCGGCACCCGATCCCCCAATTGTACCCGCCGCGATGGCAAGGCTGCCTGTATAAAGAACCACCTCCATCGGAATGGCGACGCCATCGCGGACGGTGATCGTTTCGTAAAAATTACCTGCTGATCCGGTGATCGTGCCGCCCATGAAATCAGCAGACAAGGTTGTTTCGCCCAACAGGTTCACACCGGCGCTTGGGGATGCAGCAAAAAGTGTCATATAGCCCGCATAGTTTATGGTGCCCGACACGGCGGGCAGGTCGCCAAAGGGGGTGGCGCCATCGATCATTGCCATACTTGCAACGGACTGGCTGTCAGGTCGGAAGACATTGAGGAAATATTCGCGCCCCGCTGCATCGACAATGTTGAGCGGATCAGGAGGTGGTGGCGGCGGAGGTGGAGGAGGGGGCGGTGGATCAACAGTACCACCGCCACCACCGTCCGACCCATCGGTACTGTTTGAACCACTGCCGCCGCCACAGGCCGCGACACTTAGGACAAGGGCCAAACACACCCAAAATTGGACAAAGCGGCCCATCATGACGAATTTCACCTAGCATTCTCCACAAGTTAAAGTTTAGTTAGCAGTAAGTTATTAACCAAAAGTTATTGTTTGCCTGTGGAGCAAGGCCATGATTGCCATGGCTTAGAAAGTTTGGAGTGGGTAAAGATTCGATATGCGTCGGTTTAACAGTGGTTTGGTTGGGATTGATCACGGTGATGTGGTCATGTTTTCGGATTTCGAAGACGACGGCCAGATGTGGCGTGGCGAAGGCCCACGCCAGTCCCGCGCCCCGGTCACATTCAAACAATGCTATGCCGTGCCCCCGCATGTGCAGGTGTCCATTTCGATGTGGGATATCTCGAACAGCAGCAACATCCGCGCCGACGTGCAGGCAGAAAACATTACCACCGAAGGGTTTGAAATCGTCTTTCGGACATGGGCAGACACGCAGGTCGCTCGCCTGCGTGTTGCCTGGACATCATTTGGTGAGTTGCCCAATGATGATGGGTGGGAGCTTTACTGAGGCCGGGATTTACTCCGCCGCGTAAAGCCCTTCGTAGATTGGTCCCAATGTTTTGTGATCAAACAATGACGACACCGACGTACCATTCCATGTGTTCAGGATCGCCTGGGCGAACATCGGTGCTGTCGGCACGATGCGGATGTTCTTGCAGGCTTTGACCGCTGCGGTCGCCTCAATCGTGTCGGTGATCACGAGGCTCTTCATCACGGATTTTGAGACGCGCTCAACCGCTGGGCCAGACAGAACGCCATGTGTGATGTAGGAATGCACTTCCTTCGCACCGTTCTCCATCAACACCTCAGCGGCTTTGCAAAGCGTGCCTGCGGTATCAACGATATCGTCCACGATCACACAAACCTTGTCCTTCACGTCACCAATCACGGTCATCTCGGCCACTTCGCCGGGCTTGCCACGGCGTTTGTCCACGATGGACAAAGGCGCGCCAATCCGCTGGGCTAGATCACGTGCACGGGCCACGCCGCCGACATCAGGGGACACAACCATCACCTCTTCGAGCTTACCGCGGAAATGATGCATCGCATCCAGCGCGTAGATGGGTGAAGCATAGAGGTTATCCACCGGAATATCGAAAAAACCCTGAATCTGCGTAGCGTGCAAATCCAAGGTCAAAACGCGTTCAATGCCGGCTTCTACGATCATATTCGATACCAGCTTGGCCGTGATCGGGGTGCGGGCCTTGGATCGGCGATCCTGTCGAGCATAGCCGAAATATGGGATCACGGCAGTGATGCGCGCTGCCGAGGACCGGCGCAGGGCGTCGGCGATAATCAACAGCTCCATCAGGTTGTCATTGGCCGGGTTCGACGTGGGTTGGACGATAAACATATCCTCGCCGCGCACGTTCTCGAAGACCTCGACAAAAATCTCACCGTCGTTGAACCGTTCGACCCGCGCGTCACACAAGCCAACCTCCATTCCCCGGTGCATGGACATGCGCCGCCCGATGGCTTTGGCCAACGGTTGGTTGGCGTTGCCTGAGATCAACTTGGGCTCGAACATTGTGGGCATTTGGGGGTCCTTTGGCAGAAGGGCGAGTTACTGGCATGTAACAGATTCGTGGCGTTGACACCGGGTAGCACAAGCGTAGCCTCGCGCAAAGAATTCCCAAGCCCGAGGACCGAAAAATGCCCCATATCGACTACTACTTCGCAACACTTTCGCCCTTCACCTATCTCAGCGGCACACGCCCCGCCGAGATTGCCCAAAAGCACGGGGCCACGATCAACTACAAACCGCTTGATATTATGGCGTTGTTTGGCCGGACGGGTGGCACGCCCCCCAAGGACAGGCACCCCAACCGGCAGGAATACCGCCTACAGGATATGGAGCGTCGCGCGAAATTGCTGGGCAAGCCGCTCAATACCAAACCGATGTTCTGGCCAACCAATGGCGCGCCGTCTGCCTATGCGATTATTGCCGCCCAGAATACGGGCGCAGATGTGGCTGAACTGGTCCTGGCTTTTGGTGCCGCTTGCTGGGCGGAAGAGCGTGATATCAGCCAGGACGATGTTGTGCGTGATTGTTTGGAAAAGTCCGGATTTGATCCGGCTTTGGCTGACAAGGACATGCTGACCAGCGCCGAGACATTTGGCAAAAACCTCGAAGATGCGGTAAACGCCGGCGCCTTTGGTGCACCCTTCTTTATAACGGACACCAATCAGCGGTTCTGGGGCGAAGACCGCATTGATGATCTGGATGCCTATCTGTCTGGTAATATCTAATGTTCACCGTCTCGGGCCATCAGGTCCATAGCGTGACAGTGGGCGAGGGCGCGCGCGCTGTCATGATCCACTGCGCATTGGCCCGGCACGACGCGTTGTTGCCGCTGGCCAAGGAAGTGGGCGGGCAGGTGACGCTATTCGATATGCCCGGCCATGGGCAAAGCGATGCATGGGATGGCCAGCACGAATACCAAACCCTCGTCACCAAAGCTGCGGCGGCGTGCAGTGACGCGCCGACCCATCTGATCGGGCATTCCTTTGGGGCCACGGCGGCACTGCGCCTTGCGGTTGAACGCCCGGATTTGGTGAACCGCCTCACACTGATTGAACCGGTCTATTTCGCCGCCGCCAAAGGTTTGCCGGAACATGCAGCACACGCAAAGGCGTTCCGCCCTTTCGTCGCTGCAATGCTGATGGGCGAAGAGGCGCGGGCAGCAGATCTGTTCAATGCGCTGTGGGGCAATACCGCATGGGCCGATATTCCTGCGAAGAACAAAACTTACCTGATTGATCGTATTCATCTGATCGTGGCAGGCGGTGCCGCGATTGAAGAGGATGCAGATAACATCACATCGGCTGAGACGTTGGCATCGCTGAAGATGCCTGTAACCCTGATCAGAGGCAGTGAAACCCAACCCGTTATTGCGGCCATCCACAAGCGGCTGGCAGAGCGCATCCCGCAAGCGACCGATCACGTGGTGGCGGGTGCGGGCCACATGCTACCGATCAGCCCGGCGCATGTGTCAGCGGTCGCGGCGATTATCCGTGCAGCAGATCAAGGAACTGACTGACTTGTTCGCTGGTGATTGACCAATCGCAAACAAGCCGACCAATCAGCAGTTCGTCCGCATCGCCGTTGTCAGGATCACCATTCATCACATAATACACCGCTCCGGCATCAAGCATGCGCTTGTGCTCACGGCGGGGCATCTCGAAAAAGATGATGTTCGCCTGTGGTTCGAACATGATCCGGGCCGCGCTGAAACTGCGCAGCCCTGCGGCCAATTGGGCGCAACGGGCATTTGCGGCGTCGGCCAGTTCCAGCCACAGCCCATCTGCCAGATACGCCTGCATTTGCGCGGATAGATAGCGGTGCTTGGACAACAGGTGCCCGCCGCGTTTGCGCCGCAACTCAAACTCCCAGGCGAGGTCCGGGTCGAAGATCACACAGGCCTCAACCCCTAGCGCACCGTTCTTAGTGCCGCCAAAGCTGACAGTATCAACGCCCAGTTTCCATGACATCTCTGCGGGCGAACAATCAAGTGCGGCCAGTGCATTGGCAAAACGCGCCCCATCAAGATGGGTTTTCATCCCGAATTCCTGCGCTGTCGCGGTCAGCGCGCGCAGCTCGTCCAATGGGTAGATTGTGCCCTTTTCGGTCACCTGCGTGATCGACAAGGGCCCGCGTTGCGGGCCATGGACACCACGGTTTTCCTCGGCAAGGATCTTGGAGCGCAGCCCATCGGGGGTCATCTTGCCATCGGGCGAAGGTACCAGTGTCAGTTTGGCCCCGGTGTAAAATTCGGGGGCGTTGCATTCGTCTTCGTGGATATGCGCGCAGTCACTGCAAAAAATCGTCTGCCAAGGTTGCGCCATCGTGCCCAGCAAGACAGAGTTCGCCGCCGTGCCGTTGATGATAAGAAAGACCGCAGCCTCTGGTGCTTCAAACACTGTGCGGACCTGCGCGCGGACCTCTTCCATGATCGGGTCGGCACCATATCCCATGGCGTAACCTTCATTGGCGGCGATCAGTGCCTCCATCACCTTGGGGTGGGCGGGGCCAGCGTTGTCTGAGGCAAAATACATCTAGTGGGGCTCCTCGATGATATAGTCATCCCAATCGTCTTCATCGACGTCGAATTCGGGCACGGTCATCCCCTTCACAGAGACACCAGCGGCATGGACCGATGTCGGATCGCCCGAAATCAGTGGATGCCAGTCGTAAAGGGCGCGGCCCTCATAGATCAGGCGGTATCCGCAGGTGCGGGGCAGCCAGTAAAGGTTCTTGGCGATAGTGTCAGGGTTCAGAACGATGCATTCCGGAACGTAAGCGTGCCGGTTGCTGTAATTCGCGCAAAGGCAGGATTCATTGTCCAGCAAGCGGCAGGCTACGCGGGTAAGGGCGACAGTGCCTTCATCATCTTCGAGCTTGTTCAGGCAGCATTTGCCGCAACCATCGCAGAGCGCTTCCCATTCTTTTTGGTTCAGCTCTGACATGGGCTTGGTTTCCCAGAACCGATCTGCCAACCCGTTGCGCGGGATCTCAGCGCACATCGCTGAGGATCTTTCGGGCTTTGCTGCAGTCATCATCCATTTGCACGATCAGCGCATCAAGCCCGTCGAACTTTAGTTCTGGGCGCAGGAAATCAACCAGTGCGACAGAGAGCGTCGCGCCATAAAGGTCGCCTTTGAAATCAAAGATGAAGGTTTCGCAATTTGGGATATTCTCGCCAAACATTGGACGCACCCCGATCGAAGCGGCCCCATCGTAGGTGCCCTTGTGTGGGCCATCCAATACATCAACCTTGACCGCATAAACGCCAAAGCGCGGCGGATGCAGGCCGGTGATCGACATATTCGCCGTTGGATATCCCAACTCGCGGCCCCGCTGGTCGCCGCGGATCACTTCGCCTTCGATCCGGTGCCAATGGCCCAGCATGGCAGCAGCGTCACGTGGGTTGCCGTCCGACAAAGCCTTGCGGATGGCGGTTGAGGATACATTGCCATTGTCCAGCGCCACAATGGGGGCGACGGTCACACCAAACCCCATTTCCTTGCCGAACGCGATCAGGTGGTCGACGGTACCCGCCCGGCCTTGGCCAAAGCAGAAATCGGCACCGACCACGATATGCGCAAGACCCAATTGATCGGCAATAATCGTCTGTGCAAAATCGCGCGGTGTCAGGTTGGCAAGGCTTGCGTTGAACGGTACTTCATAGAGTTTTTCGACGCCCAGCTTGGCCAGCCGATTGGCGCGGGCTTCGGCATTCATGAGCCGGAAAGGGGCGCTGTCCTTGCTGAAATAGCTGCGTGGATGCGGTTCAAACGTCATGATGCCCAGCGGCGCGTTTGTGGCTTCTGCGGCTTCGCGGGTCAGGTCAATGACGGCCTGATGGCCGATATGCACGCCGTCAAAATTGCCGATGGCCGCGGCAGCGCCGCGGTCGGCAGGATCAATAAAAACGGTGTCTCGAATAATGCGCATGGCTTTGCGTAGCCCGTGCACGAGAGGCGCGCAAGCGTCAGTCGAATCTACGTGACGGGGCCAGCACTGTGGCTTCGCCTGCCAGCACTTTCTTGTCGTTCACAATACAGCGCGTGTCCATTTTTACACGGCGTTTGGCGTGGTCAATTTCTGTCACCTCGACCTCGGCCAGTACCATGTCACCGGGGCGCACAGGGGCGAGGAATTTCAGGCTTTGACCCAGATAAACCGTGCCGTGGCCGGGCAGTTGTTCCCCGATCACAGCGCTGACCAGACCAGCAGTCAGCATGCCATGGGCGATGCGCCCGCCAAAAATGGTGTCCTGGGCATAGTCTTCATCCAAGTGTACCGGGTTCCGGTCGGTGGAGACATCGGCGAACATCTCAATGTCGCGGTCGGTGATCACCTTGCGGAGCGAACGGGTCATGCCGATTTCGATATCTTCGATGCAGATCGTGCCGCGCGGTGTGTTGTCCAACATGTCAGGCTCCATTGGGTAACAAAAATTCGACCATCAATATGATATTGAAATTTTATTACTTCGCGGGTGCAGAAAAATCAAGTGATTCCTGTGTTTTTGATCCACTAATGAAAGACCTGATCACCAATCGCATTCACCGGTCAACGGGAGGCAGCGAATGGCGATGCATTGCGACCCAAAAACCGTTCTACCGTAGCTGCCCGATTGTATAGGTCGCACTCATCTGTTGTTCGTCGAGATAAGCGGCGAGAGCGTCAGGGTCCGGCTGCCGGTCTGTCTTGGTCTCCGCAGCGGCCAACCCGCCCGAAATAAAGAGCACATCCAGATCTTCCTGCACGCCGCCCAGCACGTCCGTGCCGATCCCATCACCAATGGCAATAATATGCGGATCAGATGGCGCATTGGTCAATGCAGCGAGCCTGCGGCGAGCGAGGTCGTAAATGGGCGGGTGCGGTTTGCCGAAGTAGAGGCTTTCGCCGCCCATTTCTGTATAGAGTGCAGCAAGCGCACCAGCGCACCATTCGCGCACTTCACCCCGGTCAACGACGATATCGGGATTGGCGCAAAGCAGCTTGAGCCCCTTTTGTTTGGCAAAAAGGAACTCTGGCCTGTTCACGTCCACGTCGGCCATAGGATCAAACGGACCGCAGCAAACGATACCCTCGGCCTCATCCAGTGGCACTTTTTGGATGCTCACGGGATTATCGATGATTTTCAGTGGCTTGAAGAAATCATCATCGCGGGGGCTTTCGCCCATGAACCAGATTTTCTTGCCGACAATACCCCGGTACATTGCTGCCCGCGCGCTGTCGCCAGAGGTGGCAATCGCGTCCCATGCGTCGTCCGGCACACCAAGACCGTGGATTTGACGGGCAACTGAGTCCCACGGGCGGGGGGAGTTGGTGACAAGCACCACAATGCCACCCCTTGCGCGGTAGGCTTGCATTGCTGCGACGGCGTCGGGCATAGCTTTCACGCCGTTATGAATACACCCCCAAAGGTCCACGAAGGCGGCGTCATACTGCCCCGAGATTTCTGCGAATTGGTCGATAATCTGGGTCATGTGTAAACCTTTTGGGGCGCTTGATTTGCGTACAGTGCCTGAACACAAACCGTGTGACGGGGTATTGCGGTTTTAGACCTTCAGCGCTGGAATGATCTGCTTTTTGCGGCTCATAACGCCGGGGAGCACGACGCTGTCGCCGTCCACCGTTGCGCCAAATGATTTCTCGGCCACGGTTTTGGTCAGGTCATTGGGGATCAGCATTGTGGCTTCTTCGTTGATGATGTCGACCACAAACAAAAGTACCTCATCCACGCCGTCTTCTTTTGCGACATCAGGCATAGCTTTCATCAAGGTTTCTTTGCGATCCAGAACGATCTTGGGTGATGTGGTCTCTAGAACGGAGACGCGGAACTTCTTGCCGTCAACTCCGTATTCCTTGCTGTCCATGCGCAGCAGTTCCGCGTCGGAAAATGCTGATACATCGGATTTCGCGTCAAACATCTCGGTCGCGTAGGCTTCGATATCGACTTTCAATTCCTTGGCCAGTTTTTCGGCCAATGTCTTGTCGATCTCGGTCGTTGTGGGCGAGCGGAAGGCAAGAGTATCGGACAGGATACAGGACAACATCAGACCTTTGATCCCCTTGGGCATCTTCTTGGCCGTGGCGCCCATCATCTGATGCATGATCGTCGCCGTGCACGCCAAAGGCCGGATCGTGATGTTAATGGGGTTCTTTGTTTCAAGCCCGCCGGCCAATTTGTGGTGGTCGATGATTGCCAGCACATCGGCGTTATTGATGTTGGCAGGCAATTCGGCAGGGTTATTGGTGTCTACGATGACGCAGGATTGGTCGTCGTCTACATCGGCAATCACCGCAGGCAGGTCAAAGCCCCAGTGTTTCGCTACGAAGGCGGCTTCGGTGTTGGGCGCGCCCAACAATGCGGCCTTGGCCTCGATCCCGGATTGGTTCAGGAACCACTCCCAGATCAGCGGTGACCCGGTGCTGTCAGTGTCGGGGGATTTGTGGCCAAATACGAGGGTTGTCATATGCGTCGCTTTCCATCTGTGCAGGATTTGACGCGTATATAGAAGGCTGTGCCGGGGCTGTCACCCCGTCGGTTTTTGCTGACGTTGTGGGGGGGGGCGCTGCCCCCGTCCCTGCGGTCCTCCCCCGAGATATTTTTGAACAAAAGAAGACGTGAAGGCTGGGTTTGGTTGCCGTTGTTTGACCAATGCCGCTGGGGGCGGTAGCATTGCATCATTCTGTAGGAGGACGCTGACAATGGACAAGCTGGTTTAACCGCTCACCCTGACCTGACGTATTTTCTCTTAAGGAGCACTCTGACAATGGACCGTTCGCACTAACGCCTTTTGGCGAAGAGTTGGGCCGTTTGGCCCCTAATTTTATTGCAAACGAGAGGTGCATTCATGCCCCGCAAAACCCCAAAACCCCGCAAGGCGGGTCTTCCACCCGTGTCCGCCCCCAAGAACCGCCGCGCTGTGCGGCCGGGCCCAGCGGGCGCGCTGCAACGCCACCCGACTGGTCCTGCCCGCGATAGGCGGTTTGATCGCCGCCCGCCGAAGTTTCCCGGACGACTAGGCGGACGGTGAAACGAGAGTCTCGCCATCTGTTTGGGTGGCGGGGCTTGCATGGCCGCGCGATTTCGCATTGGCTGTCCGCGCAGGAGAACGCGCATGCCGAAAGAGGCCGACCTATACCCCCCCATCAAAACCTATCTGCAGCGTCAGGGCTATGACGTGAAAGGTGAAGTGGGTGCCGCGGATGTGGTTGGCCGCAGGGGGGATGAGGTTGTCATTGTTGAGCTAAAAACAGGGTTTTCGCTGGCCTTGTTTCATCAGGGCATTGAACGGCTTTCCGTGACGGACAACGTCTATCTGGCTGTTCCTGCGGGCGGCAAGAACAAGGTGCTGAAGGCCAATGTCACACTCGCCCGCCGTGCGGGCTTGGGTGTTTTGACCGTGCGTTTGCGCGATGGGCTGGTTGAGGTTCTGGCGGATCCCGGTCCTTATGCGGCGCGTCAGTCCAAGAAGAAAAAGGCCCGGATGTTGCGCGCCTTTGACCGGTTGCAGGGCGATCCGAATGCTGGCGGTGCGACGCGCCATGGGATCATCACCGGCTATAGGCAGGATGCGGTGCGGTGTGCGCGGTTTCTGGCTGTTCATGGCCCTTCAAAAGGGGCGCAGGTCAAAGAATGGACCGAGGTTCCGCAAGCCACGCGGATCATGGCGGATGATCATTATGGCTGGTTCACGCGGGTGGAACGTGGCGTTTATGCCCTGACCGATGCCGGACGCAAAGGCCTTTCGGATTTTGGCGACGTCTGAGCGTTACTGTGTCACGCGGGTCAGCGTCCAGCCATCGTTCTGCATCAGTTGCAGTACGCCCTGATCACCGATCAGATGGGCCGCACCGACTGCAACGACAATGTCGTCATGTGTTTCAGTTGCCGCCAGAATAACGGGAATCCAATTGCGGTTGCGTGTTTCCAGTAGAGCCTCTTGCATCTCGGCAAACATGGTGACCCCTTCGGCAGGGTCTAATCCGGGAATGTCCGCGATCGCGACGCGTGAAAGCTCCCACAGGCGCCCGACGTCTTCGGCAAAGTAACGGTCGAGCATGGCGACGAACATCTGCTGTTGGATCGCAGGTGACAGCATGTTGACCCGGAGCATATCGACCTGTTCGTCGATGGAATCATTCTTGAAGATATCAAAGAGGGTTGTGAACGGCTCGACCGCTTGCATGGGGACACCTGCGGCTTCGGCATCCTGGATTATCATCTGATCAAGCCCACGCACGCCTGAAACCATGTCCTCCATCGCACAGGGCGGCACGGCAAGCATGAGCGACAGATACCAAGGCTGCATTTTGGCGGCCATGAAGGGCGGGATACTGCGCTGGCTGGCGGCATCCGCGATCAAATCCCATGTGCCGCTATCGAGCATTTCGGGCAGAGTGGGGCCGTCAACAATGAACAGTCTGCCCGGGTCTGTGACGATCATATCCTGCAGCTTGTCTTCTTCCTCGGGGGTGGCTTCGAGCATGACCAGATCGGCATTTGTGATGGTGTCAGTCAGCGTCGCACGTAAGGCTTCGAGGCGCGGGTCATAGATGTGCATTGTGCCGATCACAGTGACAGTGTCTGCGCTTTTGGTTGCTTTCCAGACCAAACCTTCGGCAAACGGCATATCGGCAACAGCGACATCAAGCTGCATTCGCTGGGCATCGCTGATCTGGTCAAGATAGCTGACGCCTGTGCAGGCAGCAGTCGCCATTGTCCCGGTCAGCGCGAAGAGTGCTGTCACAGCGGTACGAAGAAACATGTGGCTATCCTTTGGTCTGGCGTATTCAATAGGTAAGCGCTTCGCGCCCGGGGTCTAGACCCTAGGCGCGGTTTTCGAGGATCATGCGCTGACCGGCCCGGATCAGAAACCGGCCAATCGTGTTACGCAAGGTGCGTTGCGGCGGGGGTACCACACGCAGCTGCGGCCGCAGAAACGGCGCAGCGCCCCTTGGCAATTGTACGGAACCCGCATCAGCGGATGGCGTAACCAGCAAAGGCACCGGCGGCCAACCTGTTGTGGCTGGTGTCAGGTCCAGCCGTGTAGGTGATGCACGCCGAACGATGGGTTTTTCGTCGCAATAGTGATGAATATCGGGGCCGATCTTGTGATCGACGGTAAAAAACGGGGGATGCATGGGAGTATCCGATCATGAACATTTGGAGAGATTTGCGTCGGGCCACTGGCCGCAGACGCACTGCAACGCGATGGGTTAGCACCACGTGAGGGTAAAATCCTTTCTAAGCATTGCAGTCTCCTTGATTCGGTGTCGAATGAGGGTTGTTTAGCCCATGAATAACCGTTGACCCAAGGGCATTTTTTGGAAATTGGATATTTTGTCGATATGTCAGCGCATCACCGCCAGAATGGGCGGGACAATTCTGCGTCTGACGTCCGGGTGTTTACCCGAAAAGCACAAAAACCAAACCGAAGCTGCCAGCAAACAGCATCATTGTGACTTCCGCGCCTAAACTACTAAAAATACGCATATTCTTTACCATTACCCTACCACTTATCGGCAAGATACCGCTCAGGCGGATCAAAGTCTAGGCAAAAAAAGGGCGGAACGCGCTCTGGCTCAGCTGGGCTCGGTGCTGAGTTCTTCGGGGTCGAGGATCTCAATTCTTTGGCGTGCTGATTTGATCGCACCGCGTTTTGCCAGCTTACTCATCGAGCGGCTGACCATTTCGCGATTGGCCCCGATTGAGGCTGCAATCTCGGCGTGGGTGGGGGCGTCTTCGATCACCGATCCTTGACCCAATTTGTCGTGTTCGGCTGCCAGACGCAGCAGGTAGGTGCCAACCCGTTCTTCTACTGAAAGCGTCGTCATTTCCATATTGCGCCGCGTCAGCACTCTGATCCGTTCAACCAGACTTGCCGCGACCCGCTGTCGGATCACCGGGACGGCGTTGAAAAGGTCAAGAAAACTTTGCCGTTTCATGGTTAACAATCGCGCATCCGACTTTGCCACAACGGCCAGCGATCGGGGTGTGCCGTCGAAGGCTGCAAGTTCGCCGAAATAGGCGCCAATGGGGAAGCGCGAAAAAACAATCTCGCGCCCCTGATCTGTCCAGAACACCGCCAGCAATGATCCCGAAAGCAAGAAGTAGAGATCATAGGAATCGTCTTCCTGATCAAAGATCGTCTGCCACGGTTCGAGTTTCTGTTCGCTCACGTCCAGTGTGATGCCGGACAAATCCGAAGCAGCAACACCCGCAAAAAGCGGCAGCTCATATGAAAGAAGTTTTTCAGGTGTCATTGTGCGGCCAGAATACTGCGTGCCTTGATGATTTCTGGGGGTTTCGCCAGCGGGTCGAACTGATCAGTTGCGGCCTTCAGGGCTGCATGATCAGCCAATCCTTTGTCAATCTGGTCCAGCCGGGTCCGTAGCAACCAGAGCCTTGCATTTTGCCGCGTTGCAACGTCAGCCGCTTGGTCCAGATAGCTAGCACAGTCTTTTGCGCGCCCCACCAGACGGCAGATGTTGGCATGAATGCGCAGCACTTCGGCGTACCAACACAGCAGACCATTTTCTTCATTCTCGCGGGTGGCCTGAAGCGAGGTTTGATAGGCTTCGTCCAGTTTGTCGTGCTTTGCCAGAGCCAGCGCATAGTGGGCGCGGAAGTATGGTAGGCCAATATTGGCGCCGATCATTTCATGCGTGCCAATGACTTGTGCAAACCCGGCTAAACCTTCGGCGCTGTCGGTTTGGCTGGGGTCCATGACGTTCAACCATGCAGCCCCCGTCACCTGCCAGAATGCAGCGGCTTGACTTGTCGCTGTTTCCAGACCGGTCAGGACGCGTGCAATCGCGGTTTCGACTTCGCCGGCATAGTATAGCGGAACCGCCCCCCAGATTTGCGCCCAAGGCTGCATCACGGGGATATTCAGTAGGTTCTGATGGGCGTCCGTCTCGGCAATCAGATCAGGGATCAGGTGGGTGTCGCCTGCAATGGACCGTCCAGCGGTTTCGAACATCTGTGCCGCTGCAAACGTGTCTGCCCCGTAAGTGGCGATCATTGCCCCATGTTGGGCCACGTCGTAAATCTCGCGTAGGGCTGCGAATTCACCGAATTGCTTGTCAAAATCGCCGGCATAGAAATGCAAAGATGCATCGACGTTAAACGCAGCAAGACGCAATTCATTGTTGGTTTCGGCGGCGGGAACTTCCTTGGCGGCATCGCGCAGTAGGGCGCTGAACTCATCCGCGCCTGCCTTGTCGCCGGACACGATTGCGTGGGTAAAGCTGCCATAAAATGCCGGGCCGTTGGCAACGGAATAGTCGTTTTGCCGTGCGGCCAGTTTGCGCACCTCATCAAAGGCATCCCGCACGGGTTGGGCTGTAAAGCCAAGCGTTTGCATGCGGATCGACCCAAGCGCGGTATGGCAAGCGATTTCAAGCGCGCGCACATCGACGTCTTTAGGGGCTTCCGCGCAGAGAGTGATCGCTGCAAGGATGTGCGCCTCGGCGTCTTCCATGGCACCCTGGAACAGGGCCCATTGACTGACGGCAAGAT
>NZ_FREV01000015.1 GCF_900143545.1 Loktanella sp. Alg231-35
ATACCAATAAAATCCCTAAGCATTTGTTTCAGGGTTATTTGAATATCTATAACAACTATTTTAAAGCGCCGTGGATGCCTGACCGTACCGAGGCTAACCCTAATGAGCTTAATCAAGATGATGCTCGTTATGGTTTCCGTTGCTGCCATCTCAAAAACATTTGGACTGCTCCGCTTCCTCCTGAGACTGAGCTTTCTCGCCAAATGACGACTTCTACCACATCTATTGACATTATGGGTCTGCAAGCTGCTTATGCTAATTTGCATACTGACCAAGAACGTGATTACTTCATGCAGCGTTACCATGATGTTATTTCTTCATTTGGAGGTAAAACCTCTTATGACGCTGACAACCGTCCTTTACTTGTCATGCGCTCTAATCTCTGGGCATCTGGCTATGATGTTGATGGAACTGACCAAACGTCGTTAGGCCAGTTTTCTGGTCGTGTTCAACAGACCTATAAACATTCTGTGCCGCGTTTCTTTGTTCCTGAGCATGGCACTATGTTTACTCTTGCGCTTGTTCGTTTTCCGCCTACTGCGACTAAAGAGATTCAGTACCTTAACGCTAAAGGTGCTTTGACTTATACCGATATTGCTGGCGACCCTGTTTTGTATGGCAACTTGCCGCCGCGTGAAATTTCTATGAAGGATGTTTTCCGTTCTGGTGATTCGTCTAAGAAGTTTAAGATTGCTGAGGGTCAGTGGTATCGTTATGCGCCTTCGTATGTTTCTCCTGCTTATCACCTTCTTGAAGGCTTCCCATTCATTCAGGAACCGCCTTCTGGTGATTTGCAAGAACGCGTACTTATTCGCCACCATGATTATGACCAGTGTTTCCAGTCCGTTCAGTTGTTGCAGTGGAATAGTCAGGTTAAATTTAATGTGACCGTTTATCGCAATCTGCCGACCACTCGCGATTCAATCATGACTTCGTGATAAAAGATTGAGTGTGAGGTTATAACGCCGAAGCGGTAAAAATTTTAATTTTTGCCGCTGAGGGGTTGACCAAGCGAAGCGCGGTAGGTTTTCTGCTTAGGAGTTTAATCATGTTTCAGACTTTTATTTCTCGCCATAATTCAAACTTTTTTTCTGATAAGCTGGTTCTCACTTCTGTTACTCCAGCTTCTTCGGCACCTGTTTTACAGACACCTAAAGCTACATCGTCAACGTTATATTTTGATAGTTTGACGGTTAATGCTGGTAATGGTGGTTTTCTTCATTGCATTCAGATGGATACATCTGTCAACGCCGCTAATCAGGTTGTTTCTGTTGGTGCTGATATTGCTTTTGATGCCGACCCTAAATTTTTTGCCTGTTTGGTTCGCTTTGAGTCTTCTTCGGTTCCGACTACCCTCCCGACTGCCTATGATGTTTATCCTTTGGATGGTCGCCATGATGGTGGTTATTATACCGTCAAGGACTGTGTGACTATTGACGTCCTTCCCCGTACGCCGGGCAATAATGTTTATGTTGGTTTCATGGTTTGGTCTAACTTTACCGCTACTAAATGCCGCGGATTGGTTTCGCTGAATCAGGTTATTAAAGAGATTATTTGTCTCCAGCCACTTAAGTGAGGTGATTTATGTTTGGTGCTATTGCTGGCGGTATTGCTTCTGCTCTTGCTGGTGGCGCCATGTCTAAATTGTTTGGAGGCGGTCAAAAAGCCGCCTCCGGTGGCATTCAAGGTGATGTGCTTGCTACCGATAACAATACTGTAGGCATGGGTGATGCTGGTATTAAATCTGCCATTCAAGGCTCTAATGTTCCTAACCCTGATGAGGCCGTCCCTAGTTTTGTTTCTGGTGCTATGGCTAAAGCTGGTAAAGGACTTCTTGAAGGTACGTTGCAGGCTGGCACTTCTGCCGTTTCTGATAAGTTGCTTGATTTGGTTGGACTTGGTGGCAAGTCTGCCGCTGATAAAGGAAAGGATACTCGTGATTATCTTGCTGCTGCATTTCCTGAGCTTAATGCTTGGGAGCGTGCTGGTGCTGATGCTTCCTCTGCTGGTATGGTTGACGCCGGATTTGAGAATCAAAAAGAGCTTACTAAAATGCAACTGGACAATCAGAAAGAGATTGCCGAGATGCAAAATGAGACTCAAAAAGAGATTGCTGGCATTCAGTCGGCGACTTCACGCCAGAATACGAAAGACCAGGTATATGCACAAAATGAGATGCTTGCTTATCAACAGAAGGAGTCTACTGCTCGCGTTGCGTCTATTATGGAAAACACCAATCTTTCCAAGCAACAGCAGGTTTCCGAGATTATGCGCCAAATGCTTACTCAAGCTCAAACGGCTGGTCAGTATTTTACCAATGACCAAATCAAAGAAATGACTCGCAAGGTTAGTGCTGAGGTTGACTTAGTTCATCAGCAAACGCAGAATCAGCGGTATGGCTCTTCTCATATTGGCGCTACTGCAAAGGATATTTCTAATGTCGTCACTGATGCTGCTTCTGGTGTGGTTGATATTTTTCATGGTATTGATAAAGCTGTTGCCGATACTTGGAACAATTTCTGGAAAGACGGTAAAGCTGATGGTATTGGCTCTAATTTGTCTAGGAAATAACCGTCAGGATTGACACCCTCCCAATTGTATGTTTTCATGCCTCCAAATCTTGGAGGCTTTTTTATGGTTCGTTCTTATTACCCTTCTGAATGTCACGCTGATTATTTTGACTTTGAGCGTATCGAGGCTCTTAAACCTGCTATTGAGGCTTGTGGCATTTCTACTCTTTCTCAATCCCCAATGCTTGGCTTCCATAAGCAGATGGATAACCGCATCAAGCTCTTGGAAGAGATTCTGTCTTTTCGTATGCAGGGCGTTGAGTTCGATAATGGTGATATGTATGTTGACGGCCATAAGGCTGCTTCTGACGTTCGTGATGAGTTTGTATCTGTTACTGAGAAGTTAATGGATGAATTGGCACAATGCTACAATGTGCTCCCCCAACTTGATATTAATAACACTATAGACCACCGCCCCGAAGGGGACGAAAAATGGTTTTTAGAGAACGAGAAGACGGTTACGCAGTTTTGCCGCAAGCTGGCTGCTGAACGCCCTCTTAAGGATATTCGCGATGAGTATAATTACCCCAAAAAGAAAGGTATTAAGGATGAGTGTTCAAGATTGCTGGAGGCCTCCACTATGAAATCGCGTAGAGGCTTTGCTATTCAGCGTTTGATGAATGCAATGCGACAGGCTCATGCTGATGGTTGGTTTATCGTTTTTGACACTCTCACGTTGGCTGACGACCGATTAGAGGCGTTTTATGATAATCCCAATGCTTTGCGTGACTATTTTCGTGATATTGGTCGTATGGTTCTTGCTGCCGAGGGTCGCAAGGCTAATGATTCACACGCCGACTGCTATCAGTATTTTTGTGTGCCTGAGTATGGTACAGCTAATGGCCGTCTTCATTTCCATGCGGTGCACTTTATGCGGACACTTCCTACAGGTAGCGTTGACCCTAATTTTGGTCGTCGGGTACGCAATCGCCGCCAGTTAAATAGCTTGCAAAATACGTGGCCTTATGGTTACAGTATGCCCATCGCAGTTCGCTACACGCAGGACGCTTTTTCACGTTCTGGTTGGTTGTGGCCTGTTGATGCTAAAGGTGAGCCGCTTAAAGCTACCAGTTATATGGCTGTTGGTTTCTATGTGGCTAAATACGTTAACAAAAAGTCAGATATGGACCTTGCTGCTAAAGGTCTAGGAGCTAAAGAATGGAACAACTCACTAAAAACCAAGCTGTCGCTACTTCCCAAGAAGCTGTTCAGAATCAGAATGAGCCGCAACTTCGGGATGAAAATGCTCACAATGACAAATCTGTCCACGGAGTGCTTAATCCAACTTACCAAGCTGGGTTACGACGCGACGCCGTTCAACCAGATATTGAAGCAGAACGCAAAAAGAGAGATGAGATTGAGGCTGGGAAAAGTTACTGTAGCCGACGTTTTGGCGGCGCAACCTGTGACGACAAATCTGCTCAAATTTATGCGCGCTTCGATAAAAATGATTGGCGTATCCAACCTGCAGAGTTTTATCGCTTCCATGACGCAGAAGTTAACACTTTCGGATATTTCTGATGAGTCGAAAAATTATCTTGATAAAGCAGGAATTACTACTGCTTGTTTACGAATTAAATCGAAGTGGACTGCTGGCGGAAAATGAGAAAATTCGACCTATCCTTGCGCAGCTCGAGAAGCTCTTACTTTGCGACCTTTCGCCATCAACTAACGATTCTGTCAAAAACTGACGCGTTGGATGAGGAGAAGTGGCTTAATATGCTTGGCACGTTCGTCAAGGACTGGTTTAGATATGAGTCACATTTTGTTCATGGTAGAGATTCTCTTGTTGACATTTTAAAAGAGCGTGGATTACTATCTGAGTCCGATGCTGTTCAACCACTAATAGGTAAGAAATCATGAGTCAAGTTACTGAACAATCCGTACGTTTCCAGACCGCTTTGGCCTCTATTAAGCTCATTCAGGCTTCTGCCGTTTTGGATTTAACCGAAGATGATTTCGATTTTCTGACGAGTAACAAAGTTTGGATTGCTACTGACCGCTCTCGTGCTCGTCGCTGCGTTGAGGCTTGCGTTTATGGTACGCTGGACTTTGTAGGATACCCTCGCTTTCCTGCTCCTGTTGAGTTTATTGCTGCCGTCATTGCTTATTATGTTCATCCCGTCAACATTCAAACGGCCTGTCTCATCATGGAAGGCGCTGAATTTACGGAAAACATTATTAATGGCGTCGAGCGTCCGGTTAAAGCCGCTGAATTGTTCGCGTTTACCTTGCGTGTACGCGCAGGAAACACTGACGTTCTTACTGACGCAGAAGAAAACGTGCGTCAAAAATTACGTGCAGAAGGAGTGATGTAATGTCTAAAGGTAAAAAACGTTCTGGCGCTCGCCCTGGTCGTCCGCAGCCGTTGCGAGGTACTAAAGGCAAGCGTAAAGGCGCTCGTCTTTGGTATGTAGGTGGTCAACAATTTTAATTGCAGGGGCTTCGGCCCCTTACTTGAGGATAAATTATGTCTAATATTCAAACTGGCGCCGAGCGTATGCCGCATGACCTTTCCCATCTTGGCTTCCTTGCTGGTCAGATTGGTCGTCTTATTACCATTTCAACTACTCCGGTTATCGCTGGCGACTCCTTCGAGATGGACGCCGTTGGCGCTCTCCGTCTTTCTCCATTGCGTCGTGGCCTTGCTATTGACTCTACTGTAGACATTTTTACTTTTTATGTCCCTCATCGTCACGTTTATGGTGAACAGTGGATTAAGTTCATGAAGGATGGTGTTAATGCCACTCCTCTCCCGACTGTTAACACTACTGGTTATATTGACCATGCCGCTTTTCTTGGCACGATTAACCCTGATACCAATAAAATCCCTAAGCATTTGTTTCAGGGTTATTTGAATATCTATAACAACTATTTTAAAGCGCCGTGGATGCCTGACCGTACCGAGGCTAACCCTAATGAGCTTAATCAAGATGATGCTCGTTATGGTTTCCGTTGCTGCCATCTCAAAAACATTTGGACTGCTCCGCTTCCTCCTGAGACTGAGCTTTCTCGCCAAATGACGACTTCTACCACATCTATTGACATTATGGGTCTGCAAGCTGCTTATGCTAATTTGCATACTGACCAAGAACGTGATTACTTCATGCAGCGTTACCATGATGTTATTTCTTCATTTGGAGGTAAAACCTCTTATGACGCTGACAACCGTCCTTTACTTGTCATGCGCTCTAATCTCTGGGCATCTGGCTATGATGTTGATGGAACTGACCAAACGTCGTTAGGCCAGTTTTCTGGTCGTGTTCAACAGACCTATAAACATTCTGTGCCGCGTTTCTTTGTTCCTGAGCATGGCACTATGTTTACTCTTGCGCTTGTTCGTTTTCCGCCTACTGCGACTAAAGAGATTCAGTACCTTAACGCTAAAGGTGCTTTGACTTATACCGATATTGCTGGCGACCCTGTTTTGTATGGCAACTTGCCGCCGCGTGAAATTTCTATGAAGGATGTTTTCCGTTCTGGTGATTCGTCTAAGAAGTTTAAGATTGCTGAGGGTCAGTGGTATCGTTATGCGCCTTCGTATGTTTCTCCTGCTTATCACCTTCTTGAAGGCTTCCCATTCATTCAGGAACCGCCTTCTGGTGATTTGCAAGAACGCGTACTTATTCGCCACCATGATTATGACCAGTGTTTCCAGTCCGTTCAGTTGTTGCAGTGGAATAGTCAGGTTAAATTTAATGTGACCGTTTATCGCAATCTGCCGACCACTCGCGATTCAATCATGACTTCGTGATAAAAGATTGAGTGTGAGGTTATAACGCCGAAGCGGTAAAAATTTTAATTTTTGCCGCTGAGGGGTTGACCAAGCGAAGCGCGGTAGGTTTTCTGCTTAGGAGTTTAATCATGTTTCAGACTTTTATTTCTCGCCATAATTCAAACTTTTTTTCTGATAAGCTGGTTCTCACTTCTGTTACTCCAGCTTCTTCGGCACCTGTTTTACAGACACCTAAAGCTACATCGTCAACGTTATATTTTGATAGTTTGACGGTTAATGCTGGTAATGGTGGTTTTCTTCATTGCATTCAGATGGATACATCTGTCAACGCCGCTAATCAGGTTGTTTCTGTTGGTGCTGATATTGCTTTTGATGCCGACCCTAAATTTTTTGCCTGTTTGGTTCGCTTTGAGTCTTCTTCGGTTCCGACTACCCTCCCGACTGCCTATGATGTTTATCCTTTGGATGGTCGCCATGATGGTGGTTATTATACCGTCAAGGACTGTGTGWCTATTGACGTCCTTCCCCGTACGCCGGGCACTAATGTTTATGTTGGTTTCATGGTTTGGTCTA
>NZ_FREV01000010.1 GCF_900143545.1 Loktanella sp. Alg231-35
CAGCCGCCTGTCCCTGTTGCGTGAAGGCGCGCCATCAGAGGCCCTGTTTCCGGCAGACCCTATCCTGTTTTCAATCTGGGCCGACGGGTATCTGACAGCCTGGGAAGCCCACAAACCTCAATGGTCCGCAAAATCTCTCGGAAAAGACAGCAAAGCCATGCGTACGCTCCTCGAAGAGGCGGCGGATTGCAAAACCAAAACCGACCAAGCGCCAAAGCTACGCAAATGGTTGATCGCGAGCGCCGAAAAACAGAAATGATGCTGCTTATCTGTTGACTGTCAGGATAAGTCGCCGAGATCGGCGCGTGCTTTCTGGGCGTGCAGCTTGGTGTTGCACCACAATTTGATCAAAGCGCGGCCTATATCGAAGGCTGGCTAAACGCCTTGAAAGCCGACAAAGACGTGATTTTCAAGGCCGCTGCAGAGGCGCAAAAGGCCGTCGATTACATCAACAATCGAACGACACAGGAAAAGGCCGCATAGGCTCATACACTTTGCTTCTGGTGTTCCACGCGTCAAAGCGTGGGACTTCATAGAATGGCTTAAATTGACGCCTGGCCGAGACAGGCTGGCGCCTATCGCCGCCACCCGCCCGGCGCTTCGCGCCGAGGCCCATCGGGGCCGGTTAGGTGCATGAGAACATCATTGGGTCACCAAGAGTGACGTCGTAGCTGCCCGATGCGTCTTCAATCACAACCGCTCCAGACGCGCGGAACCCATCAAGCAGAGATTGCCAGACGACGGTTTCGATCAGCGCCTTTGCAACCCGGCCCTTTTCCAATTTTGTTTGGACCGCCATGCCGTCGCCGAAACGAAAGGTCATATCCTTTGTTTCAAACGGGTCAGATCCGACCTGTACCAAAAGTGCACTCTCGGACGAGCCGTAGACGCTGTTTGGGTCGCAAACCAATGAAAGGGACACGATCTGATTGGGTGCTGTGTATAGATCGAGACCCCTCAGCATCTGGTGTTCCCAGGCGAACGTTGCTGATCCAATAGCCGACACGAAAGCGGCGAAAGCGAGTGTTCGACGAGGTTGCATGCTCTGCCTCCAAATTTGGGGCGATCTTAGGAAATTCTACCTGCCGATGGAAGTTCAGCCGATGTTTCCGTCGGCATCTTTCCATTCGTCGGTCCAGACATCAAAGGATGCCACCACATTGCCGCGTGGATCGCACAAGGTTGCCATGCCTGTAGTTGTCTTGTCGCGTGTGAAGGCCGCACCAACTATGCGCAGCAATGTTTCGCTCGTCGCAAAAATCGATCCAAGGGTGCGACTGCCATCCATTATTCGTAGCTCGGACATGCACGCCTCAGGCATGATCACATTCGATCTTGGGCCGTCTTTCCAGCATGGCATCTGGGTGCCGTCATTCCATTCATAGAGCCACCCCACAAGTTCTCTGGTTTCGGCGTCGAGGATGCGGTTAATGGCCCTAGCGTGTTCTCGTGTTGACGGTTGCATATCTTGATCCTCTGACTTTACCGAACGCAAAGCTCAATTGGCCTGATCCACGACATTGTGGACGCAGGTTTCAGCTCAGCCTGAAACCTTGCTGAGCGGCGAGCGTGAGAGGATGGGGGTGAAGCGAAATCGACAGGGGTGGTGCGGCCCGCAGGGCTGCAGGCCCGAGGACACGGCCCTGTCTATTTTGCTTCAGGGGGAAGGAAGCCTAAACTCCTTCCCCCTTCTCAGAAAGATTGAGGATCGGTTTGCCGATCCACCTAACCGTATTTTGCATTTAGTTCGGTTATGACTTCGTCCATGCAACTCCAAAAGAGAGGCTCAAATTGCCCTCGGAGCATGGCTCCATCTGATAGCAATTTGAGTGGATCGTGCTTTTCTCTCAAATCATCTATCAACATTGCATCAACTGCCTTGGTGGTTTTGTAGCCCTGCCGCATGGGCATACGATCTCCGTCAGGCTTTTCGACAAATTTCGGTTCTGGGTTAAATCGTTCGATTGCGCGGCGACCAGCAAGCGACATGACATCTTTTGTTGCAATTCCGTGTGTGCTCAAGGCCTCAAGTTTTGCTTGATGGGAGGGCGTGATTGACGACATCAAGGCAACTTGTCGTTTGCTCCCCTCCCCTACTGGTTCGGCCTTGGGTTTCGGTGCAATTTTTGTGGTTTTTTGTTTGGGTTTGCGCACGGGCTTTGCTGCAGGCGCAATTTCGGCCGATGGTTTCACCTTGGGTTCTGATGGAGCTTCCGTTTTTGCCGCAGGCTTCGCTGTCTGTTCAGCTTTGACCGGATTTCTCCGTTCGACCGGATCAACTTCGTCGGGCATATTGGTTGGCAGCTTCGCTGTGAAGTCCGAGGTGTATTCAGGGTCACTTCCAGCGATTTGAGGTCTGCGTTTACGTACCATCAGCTTGCCTCCAGAATGTCGTTGAGGATCGATGCAGCCTCTTCAACGGCTTCGTCGAAGTGTTTGGCATGTACGCGAACGAGCCCGTATCTGCTCTGTCGTCGTTCCTCCGCTATTTTGTGCAAGAAACCATAGCTTGACGCGTCCTTGTGCTGTTTTCTGGACATAAAGTACTCAGGGATAACAGGAAAACTCTTAACTGCGCGTTCCTCAACTTCTGTCTCCGCAACGCTTTGTTTTGCCGGTACTCCAGAGAGTACGACTCGAAACGATGGAAGCGCCTTGGGATCATCAGTTCGGTCCTTGAGCCCAACATACCAATTGAATGTGTCTTTCGTGATTTCCATGTCGTCATCGCTCAACATCATTGGGACGACGAGAGCATCGCTGGCAGCGGCGAGATCATCTGCCCAGGAACCTGCTGCGCCAATTGTGTCGACAAATATGAAGTCTGTTGAACCTTCTTCCCACGCTTCATCTGTCTTTGCCGCCAGCTCGTCCGCTACTGTCAGATGCTCTATCGTGAAGAGTGGATCGTCGATTTCGAGCTTCCTTGCCCATCTTGCAAGCGCTTGTTGCGGATCGGAGTCGTAGACGATGCATTTTTTGCCCTGAGACATTGCGGCACTGACGAGCGCTCTTGTTAGCGTCGTTTTTCCTGCCCCGCCTTTTCTGGTCATTATTGTAATGACCTTCATGTTGTCGTTGCCCATTGTTCAGTGTTTCCTGTCTCGTGTTGCTCGTTCTGTGTTCGGCGTTGATTGTTCTTTGTTTGGTGCCGATTGTTATGCGGGTATTGTTCACTGTGTCTTGTTCTGCGTCAAGCGTCCTGTGTCCTGTGTCCTGTGTCCTGTGTGCGTTGTATGGCGTGCGGTGTCGCGTGTTTGTTGTTCGGTGGCGACTGCAATGTTGCGGGTGCGGTAAGCGTTCGTTGTTGCTTGATCGGTGTGGATTGTTCGCCGTATGGTGTCGATTGTTCGGTGTGCGTTGTCCCTTGCATGGGCTTTAAGATCAGGTGCTAGGTTCAAAACCGACTGACTCCCGTAGATTGTTCGGTGTGTGGTGTTCGGTGTTTCTTGTTCGTTGCTGATCTAAGCACATGACGGAGTATTTCGACATGCTGGGGAAGGGGAGGGGGCAAAAAAGAGTCTGGGAGCGCCTGTAGGGGCCGAGAAGTAGCCTTCTCCACAAATTACGAGGGTAGGGGAGGGAAACGGGGTTCGGGCCGCTCAGCGGGCGCTGTACGACTGCGCGCACTAGCGACACTCTTCTTTGGTCTGACCTTTGGCCAGACGAGCGATCCTTCTGATCGCCTGAAACGGAATACACTCAGTTATAAGAAAACGATTTCTTATAAGATATACAGTAACCTATAATTACTGTATACCGGGCTGAGTGTATGAAAGTGGCAGGAAATAGGGAGTCTTTGTTCAGTATGGTGAAGCGCAAGCGCCTCAGCCGTGATGAACGATTGGCAATCGTTCGAGAACGTAAGCAGGGTAAGACCCATAAGGTGTTGGCGGAGGAATTCGGCGTCACCGAGCGGGCGATCTATTATACGTTGCGCACTGAAAAAGAGCGCCGACGAGAATCAAGCGCCCGTTCCAAGACCATTTCAGTGACATTGACACCGGAAGAACTAGCAGAGTTTGATGCCTTCTTAGGACGACAGGGCATCAAAAACCGGTCGGAAGCACTCCGTCGATTGATCCAAAGTGCCAATGGCATCTTTCAACCCGACGAGCATTTGGCGGGCGAGCTGCAAAGCTTTAGGGCCGCTTTGAACCGCGTCGGGAACAACGTAACGCAAATTGCCAAGCGGCTGAACGAGGCAAAGAACCGAGGCACAGCGCCGATTTTCGGCGTTCAAAGTCTTGAACAGATCCGGTCGTTGTCTGGCTTCACATTAGATTTCGCTGACCAGATCGACATTTTGGTACGGCGCCATGCCCATCATATGACGCTCGAAGCACATCAAACGCTCAAGGAGTTTGCTGATGGCGCGGAGTAATGCAGTCCAGGTCGTCTCAGGTGAACTCTTCCAGGAAGGCTGGAGCCGCGTGCGTGGATCCATGCAAGGCTTGGGTCAGAAGCGGCAGCAGATGGTGCGTGCCGCGTTTGGGCACCGCGCGGCAGTCTTCAAAGCGATCCGGCACGGTGGCACCCACACCAAAGGACAGCTTTCTAACCAGCTGAACTACCTGACCACTAAGTCCTCCCACATCATCGATAGCCGGGGCATTCATGATGGGAAGAAGACATTGAACCAGGATGAGATCAAATCTCTGGTTCAGCAGTTCACAAACCGATGGGACAAGGGGTTCAACCCAAAGCTAGGTCATACGTCGCATATGCTCATGTCGTTCCCACGCGGCACGACAGGAGAGCATGTTAGAGACATCGCGGCAGGGGTGTGTGAACGGTTTTTCCAGAATGACGAGCGGAATTTTGACTACATTATCGCCGTGCATCAGGACCGCGACCATCCTCACGCGCATGTCGTCCTCAACAGGCGTTCGCAAGAAGGCGAGTTGTTCTATTTGGGGCGCGATCATCACTTCAACTACGATGATCTTCGCTTGGCGATGGTCGAGGAGGCTGAACGGCATGGCGTGCGGCTTGAGGCAACACGTCGTGTACATCGCGGTGTCGCTGATTACGCACCCCGAACACGTGAAGTGTATGAGGCCAACGCCGAGGGAAGAGAAGCTGTTCAGCGGGAACGGATTGGTTCTGATCTCGATCGAGCATTGGCGGACATAGCATCCAACGCAATGATTTACCGTTCTCTGGCCGTCGAGGCGTCGGGTGAGAACAGAGAAGACATTGAGAACGCCTTGCTGAAGGCCAGCGAAATCCTCGCTCGCAACGGGCACCTCAAACAAAACGGAGACGTATACATGGCAACTGAGCTGAGCTTTGACGACCTGAATTCAAAATTCTCGCAAGAACTCCAGCGCGTTTCTGCGATGATCAGTGAGGCACCGGACGGTCAACGTGCCGCGATGCAAAAGCAGTTGTCGTCTGCTTTGCAGCCCGTGGCTCACATGCAGCCGCTCGGCCTGCGGTCATCGACGCTCAATCAGGCTCCAACCGCGACAGGTGTCTATTCCGAAACGAACATAAATACCGATCTGGTCGGAAAGTTGCGTGAAAATGAAACCCGAGCACATGTCGAGACCGCCCTTCGTGGTACCGGTATCTCGTCGGAGGCCGTCATCGACAGGATTGAGCAGGGGGCCAACAGTGCTGCTTTGGAGCGTCAATGGTACGCCGATGACCTGCAAAAGATTGCCGAAAACTACGATCTCAATCTGGAACGCCAAGAAGATCTTCGTGTCGCGGCCGACAAGCTCGATCAGGCGCATGTTGCTCTGGGATCGGCTTTAGAACGCGCCGAGGTGATACGTCGAGATGGCGTGGTCGATCAAGAAAGAGACGCTGTATTCCACAACGACGGAGATAGTGTTGACGAGATGAGCCGTGAGGTCCGGCAGGATCTGAGAGGGCAGGGGCTTTCTGAAGCCGAAATAGAGCAACGTGTGGACGAAATCACCATTCGAGCCGAAGTGCGTCTCGAACAGGAACAAAGTGCGTATATTGAACGCCATCCTGAGCTATTGGCGCGTCCCGGTGATGTGATTGATACATCGGACCCCACAAATACTCGCATCGTTGATCAAGACAGGGCTGATGCTATCGACCGCGAAATTGACGAAATCATTGATCGAGCTGACTCGACGTCCACACTAAGTGACGCCATCTCAGCCGACATGAAGCAGCGCTATCCTGATATGCCAGATCATTTGGCGCGTGGCATTGCTGTAACTTACGTCGCATCGTTCGAGACGAACAATCGGGATGAGATTATTGAGGCAGAGCGGTTGTCGGCCCGAGATGAGGTGGGTCGACATGAGCTAGCGGAACGTCTTGCAAATGCTGCTGGGGTTGAGCGGACAGAGCGAGAAGGCATCGCCGCGAGCGAACGGTCTCTTATTTCTGAGGTTGAGCGCGGTGTTGCGGATCAATTTGACGGGCGTGCCAACGAGTTCACCAAATTTGAGCCGTTGATCGTACATCGAGGTTCAGTCAATGGCGACAATACTAATACAGCGGTGAGCGCTCTTCAGCTGGCGGCTGATCGAAGGGAAGGGCGGCTTGATGCCCTAGACGAGCAGCGTGCCGATGCGCTGTTGCGTGATACGATGCGTGACTATGATCACCACTTTCGCGGCGCAGATCTAAATGACGAACAGCGCGCAAATCTTGAGGCATTGCGATTAGAATATGTGCCCGTGGGCGTCAACAACACCGAAATCGCGCGGGTTGTCGAGCACGAGAGAGTAGACAAGATCAATTCACCATTTGCGGATGCACAATCTCGGGAATCGTACCGTTCGGAAATCGAGCGTGAGCTCGATGATGCACAGATCGAAGCATTACGGGATGGAGATGCGGACGCCCTTGGCGATGTCATCGATAACAGACTGGATCGTCTCTATGCGGCAAAGGCTTATCTGCAATCTGATGAAGCGACGGCGAATAGTGACGCTGTCCGAGAGGTGGTCTCAGAGATCAATGAAGAGGAGTTCGACGCTCATCGACTAAAAGCGGTACCGAGCCACAACGAGAAAGGCCAGACACATGGATAAGGGCAAGATGGCTGTTGGCATCCTTCTTCTTACTCTGGTCGGCCTGGCGTTTGGATACGTCATCGCATCGGCTTGGATGTCTTTTCGTGATTATGGCCTGAGTGCCGAAATCGACTTCTTCTACATTGCTCAGAACTATTTTGGCCTACGTGATTACCGGCCCGATGACTTTCGTCTTATCAACCTGATTGTTGTTGGTTTCGGGTTGGCCGGGTTGCTGTTGAGTGCAGTATTGTCTGGCTCTGCGCTTACGAAGTTTGGCCGCACACACTGGCAGCGCGCGGCTGAGATGAAGCGCAACGGATTTTTCGCAAAACCCGGTGCCGGTTTCATCCTGGGCAAGATGGGAAAGCCAAAAAGCGGCGCGAAGTTCATATCATCAAGCGTATTTCCCCATGCTTTGATTGTCGCGCCGACGGGACGGGGCAAAACAACGGGGTTCGTTATCCCAAATCTTCTTACGTTCAGCGGGAGTGCGGTTGTCCTGGATGTAAAGGGAGAGAATTTTGAGGCGACGGCTCGGCATCGGTCGTCGCATGGGGATGATGTCTATCGGTTTGCACCCACCGATTGGAAAGACAAGCGTACGCACCGGTACAATCCATTGCTGCGCATCGCACAACTGAAAGATCCAAACCAGCAGCAGATGGAATTGCAGTTGCTCGCGACGTTGTTTCTGCAGTCCGACAGTGATCGAACAGCAGGTCTTCTTAAAGGCGGTATCGACCTGTTCGTTGCTGCTGGTTTGCTGGCGTTTGAGCGCAAGCGTCCGACCTTGGGAGAGATTTATCAAATCACAGCATCTGGCGGGGACAAACGGAAAGAATGCATGAATCTGCGCGATGAGGTTCAGAATAGGGCCGCGAAGCTCATATTCGAACGCATGGCGTCGATGAACAATGATACATTGACGTCATATATTTCACTATTGATGACTTCCGGCTTGGACCAATGGAGCAATCCGGCCATCGATGCGGCCACCCGCGTGTCCGATTTTGACTTCAGAACTATTCGCAAGAAGCCTTTCACTGTCTATCTGGTTGTCGCGCCAAATATGGTTCGCCCCATGGCGGCTTTGATCAGGTTGTTTTTCTCGGACTTGATTTCGTCGCTTCAAGATAACGAGCCAGGCAAAGATGAGCCTTGGCCGGTGATGATCATGTTGGACGAATTCAATCGCTTGGGAAAGATGCCGATCGTCGTCGAAAGCATAGAGACGCTTCGGGCCTATCGAGGACATTTGGCCGTTGTTACACAGACGATTCCGGCGCTTGATGAGATTTACGGCGAGAACACGCGAAAAGCACTACAGGGCAACGCTGGTGTGAAACTCTACCTTACCCCATCGGATGAAAAGACAGTTGAAGAATTGAGCAGCGCTGTCGGCATGACAACAAAACGGGTCGTCACAAGATCTCGGGCCATAGGTAGAAATCCGTTCGAAGGCCGCAGTATGTCTGAACGTACCGAGGAAACTTCGCTGCTTCCAAAAGACGAGGCGCGGAGAATGCCCTTGGATGAGATTGTCATGATCGTTGACGCCCAGATGCCGATAAGAGCGAAGCGCATCCAGTACTTTGATGATCCCTACTTCAAGAAGATCCATGCCACCCAAAAAGGTGCACTGCCGTTTCCAAAGCCCGCCGTGGCAACCAAGGCAAGACATGTTCCGACAGTGGTTGCAACAAGTGCTAATCTGGTGGCTGAAAAGCTTGATACGGCAGAGACGGAGAAGGAGGCGCCTGGAACGCCTCCCTCCGCTCGCAGTGTTGCGATTGCGATGGCAACAGAGAGTTCCGGCGGCCAGCTCAAACTTCCATCTCGTAAAAAGCAACGCTCGGCAGCTCTAGAGACTGAGGATGGAACGGTGGCGCAGGGGGCACTCGAATTACAAGTCCAACAGAGACTTCAGTTCGGAGGAACCGGCTCACTCAGCAATGACGATTCAGAGGCAATGCAAAAAGCGCTGAAAAGCCTTTCTGAAATTGGTGAAGTAGGGCAGGGCGGTGAAGTGTCGTATAGCCCATCTGGCAGCTCCGAAGTTTCGAAAACTGCCAATGAATCCGCCGACAGACAGCCTGAAATTCTCGTCAGCGATGAGGCTGGGCATGGAGGGGGCACCGTTGGTGATAGCGATGATACCCAAGTTCATCGTATTCGCGACGGAGAAGACATTGACGCAGCTTTCCTCGAGGAAGCTTCAGTGCACAAGGCCTAGTAGGAAGAGCGAAAGAACGAATGTAGGGCTCGCTATCGCGAGCCCATTTCATTTTTTGCCAGCATCTCGGATGCGTTGCGCGCGTGCAATTTGTCCTTCCATCTTCGCGCCGGTGCCGGTCGGCTGCGGAGGGGCAGGATTAGCTGGTGCGGAATTGTTAGCAGGCTGAAAAGTCGAGGCTCTTGACTGTGCCGGTTGCTGGATTCCAAGGAGCTGTCTTCCTCGAATTGCAGCATATTCTGCACCAGATGCCGTACCTACCTGATATCGATTATAAGCTTGTTGGCTACCGGCAGCGGCTCTTCCAAATGCGTAGGCTCCCCCGAGGCCCCCGGACAGGGCGGGCATAACGATATTTCCGGATATTGCTCTTACTAGGAATGGTGTGGCCAGAATAAACCCCTTCGCCATGAAGATCATCATGAAAAATGGCACCACAGCTCCTATCGTCGTTGCGCCATCGGGGTCGCCGAGTTCAGCAATGAGCGCATTCGAGACACCAATAATGGTGGCAAAGACCCCGGCAATAATGACTGGATAGATGCCGAATGATATCAACGCTGAAAGCCACCTTGCGAAGTAGTCTTTGGTTACGTCGAAGAGTGTAAGAAAAATCATGATAGGCGCGAGACCCAGTAGCAGAGCAATCATCAATCTTGCCGCGATCAGGAAAAACGCCGCGAGCCCACCCAAAAGTGACAAGAGAACAGTTCCGACGACGCCCATCACGGCGCCAGCCATCCAGTGCATGCCGTCGCCAATGGTGTTCATGTATTCCGAAAACTCCGCGATTATTGCGTCAAATGCCTCCGCAAATGTGCCTGAGGGTCCCGGTGTGCCGCCACCAACGGATGAGACGAGCGCTCCGGCAATGCTATCGATTCCGCTCAATACAGCAGTTGAGAATGAATTGAACTGCACCCAGTTGGTGGCAAATATTCCAATAAGGACAAGTTTGACCGCCAACCAAAAGGCAGAACGACCATCCATAGATCGGACCTGAAAGACCATATTGATGAAAACAAGTATGATCAGCAGTGTAATTGCTACCAACAATATGCTGCCGGTCGTTGCCGCTACAGCCCCAAACTGAGTTTCAGCAGCGTCTTCAAGGTAGCCGTCGGCAGTCTCTACGAAAAATGTGACGATGCTCATTTTTCAACTCCCTACTTCCAGTTGTTTTTAGCGATACAAATATCTCTGGCAGCTGGACGGTTTTTGTTGATGGAGTCCCGGTAGACCTTCGTGGTTTCTTGTATCTCCCATTGGTCTTCAAGCCGCGCATAGTTTTCCAGATAGTAGTTCACTGTGATATCCCATGCAGGGAATCTGGCGTCACATGAGCAGTCACCGGTTTCGACGATGGTTTGAAACGATGCAGCCCGATACATTCTCTGGACCAAGATTTTCTTTAGAGAATCTCGAACGTCCATATTTTCCAGAAAAGGCGGCTCTGACGGACGATCAGGGCATATTTCAGGCTGTGTCTCTGGAGTTGCTACCAGTTGGGCGGTTGCCTGCGATGGCAAACAGCCCAAAATGGATAGGGCGAGCATTCTAAGCAAATCAGACATTTTGTTCGCCCTCGTTGTCAGCATTGTTGTTGACCTCACGTTTGAGAAAGACCGTAAAGTCTGAGCCATTCATCGAAGTCCCAACAACTGAAACGATCTCAAAACCAGATTCTCCCCACTCACGGAGGGTAGCTTGCATAGCCGCATATTCTTTTTTGCCGTTTGCATCGAATGACAGTACTTCATGCTCGAATTTCTTCATTTTGTTTCTCCTTCCGTCTGACCGGGCAGGAAAAATTCCGTAATGCCACGATCACCATCGTGCCGAGCGGCTTGGATGATAACATCTATTGATTTTTCAATGTATTGTACCATGTCGCCATAGGTCATTGGGACGTCTGTTTTTAGTGCAGCGATGGCTAGGCGCTGAACCGCCAATTGGGGCGTTTCAGCATGCAGCGTTGTCATCGAACCGCCGTGACCAGTGTTGATCGCCTCGAGAAATGTCATTGCTTCCGCCCCACGCACTTCGCCAAGTACGATGCGATCGGGCCGCATACGTAGCGTGGAAGTAAGAAGGGCACCCGCCGAGCGCTGCTTGTTTTCGCGGTCGGCAAGTAGCGTGACCGTGTTAGGCTGCGATGGGATCAGCTCTGCGGCCTCTTCAATTGTGACAATCCGCTCTTCAGGCGGCACGTAAGAGAGGATTTTGCGGGCCGCGACAGTCTTGCCAGTAGATGTTCCACCCGAAACGATCATGTTGAGCTTGTGGTTCACTGAAAATCTGATCGCTTCGTAAATATCGCCGTCTTGAACCACATCCCTAAGTTCGCGGTTGCGCTGCAAGCGCTCGGCTTCCAGACTCTTTTCGGCACCAAACAGGAATTTCAGATCGATAGACTCCAACGGAAGAGTCGAAAAGAAGCGTAGCGAAATCGAAACGCCGTCGGCGACAGCCGGTGGCATTATGACTTGAGCTCTGACAGGGCGATCCCGGTACTTAATGCTGACAGACACAATCGGTTTGTCTTTGCTGATAGTTGTCTTGGCAGCTGAGGCGATCTGATTGCCGAGATCGTGAATGTCGGTATGCGACATGGTGTCTTTGAGGCACCTCATAAAGTGATCCCCTTGGAATTCACCCCAAATGGAACCGTCTGGGTTTATGCAGATTTCAATGACATCCTCACGCTTGGCATCAGCAAGCTTATCCAGGGACGCTTCTAGGTAAGCTCCGGACATTCAGAAGATCTCCAAGTCACGATCAACCATGACAGTAATTCTAGCGCCCTGATCGACGTAGATTACGGGCCCAATTGACAGATATTCATCGATCACGCCTTCGGTGCTGTCAGCAAAATCGTCTCCGACATCTTCGAGAATCTCGGCAGAAGTTTCGTCTTGCACTTGTGCGGCAGCCGCGCCGGGAAGGGCTGAAATCAAAGATATCAAAGCGGCGGAGCCGAACCTTTCTCCAAAACGGGTATCGACGAAGCCTGTAACACCGGAACGCCCCAGTTCATCCCCGCCGAAAGAGCTGATTTTGACGGTTTGGTTGTTGGGGAGGATGATCCTGTCCCATGCGACAGTGATACGGCTTTGGGCGATATCAGCACCCGCTCGATATCGCCCAATGAGCTTTGAGCCGCGAGGGATCAAAATTCGGGAACCATCGTATGAGTGAACGTCTTCGGAGATTACAGCGCGCACCTGGCCAGGCAATTCACTGGAAATCGCCGTTTCCATTGCAGCTTGGATCATTGTCCCTTGAACGACGGTATTGGCGGGGTTCGCGATGACTTCTGCCTGAGTGACGGTAGTTGGAAGCGCGCCATTCAATACAAAATCGGTGACATCACCAAACGTGCGTTCATCAAGAGCAGAGTCTGATCCACCCGAAGTTCCACCAAACGCAATAGTGGGCGAGTCGATTCGTGCTTGCTGGAAGGCTTGCTCATCGGCACGCCTCCGTTCCAATTCGGCCAATCTTCGGGCTTCTTCTTCGCGTTCGAGACGAAGCCGCTCGGCATCAAGCAGATCTTCTTGAGAAGGCCCTGGGGCAGGAGTCTGTTTTTGCAATTGCGCAAGCTCGAGATCCATTCTTAGTTGTTGAAGTTCGCGGTCTCGGGCAGCGAGTTCCTGAGCGAAACTATCTTGAGCATTTTGAGAAGATTCCTGCAGTGCCGCTATCTGTTCGGTGAGCGCATCGATTGCATCGGCTGCCGCTGAGTCTTCATCAACGACCGGTTCAGGTGCGTTTTGCAGTGCACTAATTTGTCTCTGCAATTCAGCCAGTTGTGCAAGTAATTCTGCGTTTGGTTCGGGGTCGCGTTCCACAACCACCACTTCTGGTTCTGGCGTTAGCGTCGGAGGAGGGACGAATGGAGCAATTTCGCCAAATCCATCTCCGCTGGTCTGAAATTCTTCGGGCTGTGCCGTAGGTAATGCGGCCTCTGGTTTTGGTTGAAGCGACAGATAAGCGAATGACCCCAAAGCGATTATGGCGGTGCAACCTAACAAGGCAAACAGCAGGGAAGGTCGTCGGTTTTGTGTGTCTCTTCCTCCGGGCTGTGAACCTTCCAGCACCGCAAGCCTTTCTCTTAGCTCATCGACTTCACTCATGAGCTTGCCCCCGGTGCCGAGACTTGAATGCAAACAATTTCATCGCCTAGGCGCAGAACCCATTGGCCACTCACGCCGGATACGCGCAAGACGCCGTCCTCGGTCTGAGTGCTGTTGACCGAGCGTTCCCGACCATTGCTGTATTGGAAAATAGCGGGGACCGGAGCGTTTCTTGGGAACTTGAAATAGGTGAACGTGCCGTCATCTGATACCGACGTGGGAGTGAAAGCAGTCCGATTGCTTGCGGCATAATTGAAGTTAGGTGCCTGCCTAGCGACAGCGTTCACGACGCGACGGTTCTCGTTTGGATATCGAAATTGGACCACATAGTAGGTCGGTGAGGCGCTTTCTTTGACGTTGAAGTAGTAGCTCCGACGGTTTGTGTAGACCGTGATGTTCGTATGAACACCACGCGCATTCGGTTTCACCGCAAACGCGCGCCCTCCAGGGACACCATCGAGTTGGAAGCCTTCAGTGTCACCAGCGACAATTGAGCGGATGGTCTCGCCCTGTCCGAATTCTACGGTGGTAACGTGTGTTAGGCTGACCTGAAGCCGGTAAACTTGCCCGTCTTGATAAGTTGCAAGTCTTACGCGTGCATCGTTTGGACCTGATCTAGGAATGGATTCCGAGAAAACGGGTGCCGCTGCTATGACCAACGAGAGCGACAAGGCGCTTGCGCGAAGAATATTCATGTTCAGTTCTCCAATCTGTCGGATCGAATGGCGTATTCTGTTACGGTAAAGCCGAACGGATTGGTCCAAACATCGTCAATGGAGCGGCGCTCTTCTGGCCGAAACTCGAACAGTAGCGTCGCGGTAAATAGTCCCGCTTGAATGCCCTGAGGCGATGTGAGGCGCTTGCGAATACGGACAGTTGCACGGTTTTCACCGATGCGATTGATGCTCAAGATTTCGACATCCAATCGAGCATTTGGTCCATAGACTTCTGGCGGATACACATCACTGTTGGCACTATTCCAGATGGATCGCATTGATGCACTGGCGGCACCGTCAGAGCGCTCAAGAATACTGCGAACGCGCACGTCATTGTCGAGTTGATTGTAGATCTCGCGATCGCTGACATAGCGAAATACGGCACTTTCGATAATTGCTTGATTTTGGGTGACTTGGACTGCCACGACAGAAGCATTGGGTAGTGCCATCCCGGTTTCTGGGTCGTAGGGGACAACGACAGGAGCTGGGTCGACGTCCAGTATTGCGACTGCCGCAGCGGCTAAGCATCCGGAGACGCCAAACAGAAGACCAACAAAAGCTAGTTTCTGCCATAGCTGCTCGCGACGGCGGGCACCGTAGATAAGCTCTTCTTCAATGATTTCTGCTTCGCTCGCCACGTTTTTCTCTTTCTTAGTCGGCTTCAAGCTCAGGTAGCGTGAAGTCCATGTATCGTTGTTCCTCGGCAATGGTCGCGGCGTCGATGACACCTGCTTGGCCCGACCCCACAGTCTGGACCGCTTCCAGTTGCCACATCGCGACCATCGCAATTGCTAGCTCTGCAGTTACGCGTGTATTGAGGTCCAAGCTGTCTTTGAGTTCTTCCATGTCGCCAATCATGTTCACCAACCGGTCGACACGCTGCAGGGACTGCCCGGCTTCTTCATATGAAGTTTGAGCGGCAGCGGACATGACTGCACCGGTCGTGGCTTGGGTTGCCGTCCGGGCGGCACCGTTGTTACCGCTAGTTGCCATTTCACGGAGTGTGTCTTCGTCGAAGCCTGCTTCTGCCAAGACGCGCGACATTTGGGTTTCAATGCGACCTGCATTGTTCCCTGCGAGACGTGAGAAGTCTCCCTCTCGGATTGCATCAATTGTCGCAAGAATGTCACCAAATTCCTGATCAAGTAGGCCATTCAGCTCATCTTCCATCTGAGTGCGAATGATCTCGGGCAGTTCCATTAGGCCGGTCAGCGCATTGTACGTCGCTTGCAATTCGGCAAGCTGCTCGGTCAGGGTTTCGTATTGTTCCCGCAACTGCAGAAGCTGTTCGTTCTGAAGAATCTCGTCCTCGATCATCTGCCGTAGTTGTTGGATTTCTTGGGCAATGTTGCGCGTATCCACTGTTGGAACGCCTTGTGCCATGGCCGCGTCACCGCTCCACAGTAGGGGTGCAGAAAGCGCACCAACCGTGAGCAAGGTTGCGATCGCCGTCGAGCGTCCGAAAGCCCCAATTGTGCTCAAGAAGACATTTGTCATTCCAATTCCTCCAGTGTGAAATCCATGAATTGTTGTTCGTTAAGTTGAGACGCAGCCATTGCCAATTCTTCGGCGCTGAGTGGTCGGGTTCTCGTCGCTTGCAATCTTGTTCGAGCTGCAATTAGGCGAACGAGTTCGGCCCGAGCGTATGCATTCAGCGCCATTGATTCCTGCAGGTCCTGAGTTTCGCCAATCCGTTGCACGATGTTCGCAACCCTCTGGGCCGCAGCCTGGATCGATGCCATCGAGTGGTTGCCGTAAGTCGCGGCACCGGCGCTCGCTAGCGACAGATTGGAGTTTGCAAGAAGTGCAGGGTCGATGGTGCCAAGCGCTTCAACGCCACCCATACTGGCAAGGTAGGCATTGTACTTTTGCGGAATTACAGTGACGTAATGCTGGGTTTCTTGGAAAGGTGGAACGCCGCTGTATTCGATCACGCGCCCGGGACCAGCATTATAGGCGGCCAAAGCATAGATGATGTTTCCATCAAACCGCGCAAGTTGGGCGGCGAGATAACGAGCGCCGCCTTCGACCTGAAGATATGGGCTGTCGTAATACTCTGGGTAGATGCCAAGATCTCCGGCGGTGCCTGGCATGATTTGGGTAAGGCCAAATGCCCCGACGTGGGATCTAGCGCCGATTGTGAAACGGCTTTCTTGCCATATCAAGGCCTGGAGCAGCGCACGCCATTGGCGGACTGATAGCCCTGCCTCACCGACGCCACCAAGAGAATGTGTTTCTTGTGCAACCTGGATTATCAATTGCTCGATGTTGAGCGCAGCGTCTCCGAACATTTGATCGCTGGCCGGGTTCGGATCTGCCTCACCATAAAGGAGATCCGCTGATTGTTCTGGCGTCGATCCTGTCTCCAACGAGGCCACCATCTCGGGGATGCCTTGCCCGCCAAAACTTGACTGAGTGTCGAGAATTTGCTGCAGCACGCGAAGTTGCTCACGCTCGATTTCGGTAAGCTCCTCTTCCACAGTTAGCGTTTCCCGCTGCACAGCGAGATCACTTTCCCGTTGAGCGTTTGCGGCCTGATTTCGGATCGCGAGGCCTGCGTCCACCGTCGGGACACCTTGAGCGACCGCAACGGTTGACCACATCAACCCAAAAGCAGTGGATGTCAGCAGTTTGCTCATTGAACGTCCGTCAACTCATACAGGTCTTCACCCTCGAGTGGCAGGAAGTCGCAGTTGAGATTGGTTGCACCGCGCGAAACGAAGCTAAAGCAGTTCGCTTCCGATGGTTGGTATTCTGTGCAAGCTCCCAAAGCTATCAGGAGCAAAATAGTTGCTTTCGTTCTCATGAAACTCTCCAAAAATCTGGTGATTGCCGATAATTCTCGCCAACCAACTGTTCGCCTTTTTCCATCCCCCCAAGGATTGTAAGAAGGGGGCCTAAGGCGGATAGGTCAGTGTCAATTACGACCGAGCCTTGATCATCTCTAACAAGCCCCAAGCGAGAGTTGCTGCCGGTGTTCAGCAACACGTCGAGTTCCTTATCGTGAAGGTTCAGCATCGCGTAGTCGGATGCATTCGCTCGAATGTTGGGAAGCAAAATCTGTGTTGGAACAGCTTCTATGATGGTCTTGCCGGTTCGGGTCTGCTCCAATTGGCTTGCATATTGGGTCATCATCACAACAACGGCGTTCTGTTTTCGAGCCGTGACCAACCAATTTGACAGCCGTTCTGCGAAGTAGGGATTGTCGAGCGCCTTCCATGCCTCGTCTATGACAATAACGGTCGGTTTGCGGTCTTCGATTTTCCTTTCAACGCGTCGGAATAGGTAAGAAAGAACGGCCATCCGTTCCTTTTCACTTTCGCTGTCTAGGATTCCGGTTAGGTCAAAACCGACGACGTCACCCTCAAGTGAAAATGTGTCCTCGTTGTTTTGCCCAAAGATCCAACCATAACGACCATTCTTCGTCCATTCTTGAAGCCGCTCGTGTAGGTCACCACCGTCATCGGTTGAAGCAAACAATGACGCGACATCCGTCCAGTTTCGCAATTCTACGTTTGGAGCGGTTGCATTTTGTCTGACAACTTCTTGGATGCGATTGGTTTGCGCAGGTGAAAGTGGCTTGTCAGAGCGGTGGATTAATGCCGCCAGCCAATCGGACAGCCAGGATTGTCCGCGTTCATCGATCTCCGTTCGCAGCGGATTGAGTCCGGTCGGCTCTCCCGCCTTTACGGATGAGAAACTACCGCCGTTGGCCCTTACGGCCATTTCCATACCCTGACGGTAATCGAAAACGAATACTCGTGCACCGACGCGGCGGGCTTGCGTTAGAAGAAATGCGGACAGAACGGATTTGCCTGAGCCTGGACGCCCGAGGATGAGAGTGTGGCCGCCTGTTGGCTCTTTGTTAGGCGAGCCTTGCTCATGGTAGTTGAACCAAAAGCCAGACTGCTCTGGCGTTGGAAACATAGTTATTGGTTCGCCCCAAGGGACTTGATCCCCGCGTTTGCCAAGTTGGGTGCGGTGGAAGGCCGCGAAATCAGCGAAGTTGCGGTTTGTTATTGCCGCTTTGCGGCTGCGGGCCGAAGTGTTGCCTGGGTGCTGGCCAAAGAAATGGGTTTTTCCTGCAAACCCCTCGTTGATCATGTTGACGCCCTCAGTGGCACCAATATTGCGAACTTCGCCAGCTATTGCGTCCAATTCTTCCGGTGAATCCGCGAATACTGTGACTGTCATGTGATGATCGCCAAAACTCAGACGTTTAGATTCCAAGTCATCCAATGCATCGGCGAGTTGTGCTTCAAGAGACAGCGCGCCGTCGTCGGCCGCTCGCATCAGCCGTTGTTGGCGCTTGATGCGGGCAGACATGATGTTCGAATTGATTGGAGTGAACGAGTGCGTGACGACCATATCGACCGGCAAATTGAGATCATCGAACATCGTGCAGGAAGTTTTTGCAGGGTAAGTTTTGACGGCAAATGTGGTGCCGCAGCGTGCGCCAACTGACCCACCGTCGACGAGGAATGATGTCCCCTTGAATGTCACACGGCAGTTCGAGATATCGTGAGACAGAAAGCCGTATTTTGACGACTGAAAAAGAGGCAGTTCTTGGCCGGTGTTCAGCCCACCAAGAAAACCCAACAGTTCGCCTGACGAAGCCGTGAGAAGCCGTGGGGTCATGTTCGAAAACGTCGACTTCAAGAATCCGACGACTTCGCCGAGTCGCCGCATTCGCTTTTGGGTTTGATCATGTAGCTGCAACATCGATTTTTTGCTCGAAAACGGCAACTTCGACGACAGCGGGGGTCGATGCATTACGGTCAGGGTTAGCGTCTTGTCGCGCAGTCCTTTTTGCGAGAGCGATGCTCTCCATTGGGCATCTACGCTAGCTGCGAAGCCGTCACCTTCGATTGCCCTGAGATCGGCTGATACGCCTTTCGAGACCTTGTGGACGTAGAACCCAAATTCGGGGCCAATCTGTGCGATGATCTGAGCAAAGAGGGCGCGCGTTTTGTCAAGGTATTCGTCGTCGGTCGTATTGCTGTTGTTTCCCTGTAAACGAATGCACTGAAAGAGTTCATTGCCTCGGGTACGGACCGACACGTCATCAACCAGGCTTACGTATGGAAGCATGTGAGCAAGTTGCTTTTCTTTTCTCGCCCACTCAGGAAGCAGTAGAACAGGATCGAAATGATCGTCACGGGGCATAGCTGTCACCTCCGTGTATCTTGCGGTTCGGAGTTGGTGGCGTTTCTTGCAAAGTCACAGCAACTACGTCGAGGAAGTGAGGGTCCCAATCGGCAGCCTTCCACAGGGCGGGGTAGGCAATCGCCGCAAATACAGCGATCGCCCAATGCTGGATCCAGAGGAACAGCAGAACAGAGCCGAACAACCAAACCATTGCGTACAGGATTGGCAGTCCCAAAAGCTTGGGAGGTCGTACAAGACCAATAAAGAGAGGCGATTGTTCTGCCATTGTCTCGAACCTCAAGAACCCCAAATTGCAGAAACGATGAGCGGCGCACCTGCAATGCCCGCGATGCCAACTAAGACCCACATTGCTTGACGGAAATCCACGAAGCCAAAGAGCCAGCCAAGGAAGACGCCGATGAGCGCGAGCGTTCCAATTACAATGCCCAAGGGACCAGTTATGGCATCCACGATGCCTTGAAGGAGGTTCTGAACGGGAGAGAGATCAATGCTCTGAGCGAGTGCCGGAGACGCTGCAAATAGCAGTATCGTTCCCAATGTGACGATGACGTTAGAGTTTGGCCTCATGAGTTTTCTCCTTCAAGTCTGTTGAAGACAGCCAGAACGCGGCTGACGTGATTTTGGGTTTCTCGGTAGGGGGGAATGCCGCCGTAACGGGATACGGCAGCAGGGCCAGCGTTGTATGCTGCCAAAGCCAGCCTTACATCGCCGAACTTCACCATCATTTGCGCAAGGTATCGGGCAGAACCGTCTAGGTTTTGCCGCCAGTCATGTGGATCGACGTTAAGGACGCGCGCTGTTTCCGGCATGAGTTGTCCAAGGCCAATGGCTCCAACGGTACTGCGTGCCCGGGGATCGTATGCGCTTTCAATCTCGATGTTTGAGCGAAATACAAGGCGCCACTCTGATACAGAAATTCCAGCGCGACGAAGGCCCGGGTGTGTTGCGTAGCGATGTGCGACCGCATCGATTTCGGACAGGATCTCAGGGCGCGGTGCTGAACGGTTCGGGGCAACAGTTGCTACGCGAAAGCTCTCGCTTTCATCGTCAGAGTCCAAATCCTTTTGGCCGAACAACTTAAGTTCGTCAGCAGCGGTCCCTTGACCGATGCCGTCGTTGTAGTTCCGGGAAAAGTTGTCTTGTGGGGTTGATGCTTCCAGCGACCCGTCGCCTTGCATCACAAGCACCATGCCTTGAGATAGGGCAGGGGTGCAGAATAGGATTAACGCAAAGGCGCTACTCCACGACGGTATCCTCGGAGCCTGAAGGGTCGGCGGCATCTGCAGGCAAGACTTGTATGCGTGCGTCGCCTTCGTTGAACGGAATATCTGCTGAATTATACCCGGCCGCATGAAGGAATGAGATAAGGCCGTTTGCGGTTTTGAATGTCCTAAATCTAATCTCTTCGATTCCGTCAGTTGGGATCGTAGTTGACGCAAGCATTCTGAATGCTGATTTGTCCGGTGAGAGAATCCGAATGAACCATTCTGCGTACCAGACATTGGCTTTTTTGAAGGCTGTGCTCTTACACACAACCTCTGCATGAAAACCTTCCCTGATGAGTTTTTGGAAGAACTGCGTGGTGACCACATTCGGCGCTTCTTTTTGTAAATCTATCGCCATGTTCACGCACTTTCTTCCGCATACGAACAAGGCACCCTCCTCGGGTACCCTGTTTCTAACTTCTTATAAGAAACCTGACAAGTTATAAGTTTTTTGCTTGCGCAGATTTCTTGCTTGTCGCACCATTACGCACGAAAGCCGTTGTTTCCAAGGGAATATGGGAGATGTTTGACGTGCAAAAAAGATTTTTGAGCATCAAGTGTCTTATTTTCTTAGGAGTTTTGTTCGCAACGACAGCAAGGGCAGAAACCTGTTTATCGCCAGCTAGACCGTTTGTTCCAAGTGACCCGCAGGCAACCAAAGAGTACAGCGACATCATCAAATCAGATTTCGAGACCTATATCAGCGAGATACAAAGCTACTTTCGGTGCTTAGATCAAGAGCGATCCCGAGCGTTCGAGGAGGCTCGTGAGGTTTCAAAAGAGTATGGTTCTTTTCTTACAACCGTTGGCGAAGTCAGACGTTGAATAGCAGTTTTTCGGGAACCAACTTGCCCGAATGGGGGTTTTCCCCAGACCAATACCGTCGTTGTAGTTTCGGGCGAAACTGCCCCGCGAACGCGAGGCTGCTAGTGTGCCGTCGCTTTCCTTCGTGAAGATCATTTGAGTGGGAGTCGTCGTGAGGAGGAAGGCTAGGAAACTAGCCTTCGATAACGTCGTCGTCCGATTGTGATAACGAGTAGCTCCAACGCTGCCCTTCGTTAACTGGGAAGGCAATAAGCGAGAAGCCGAGGTCGATAAGGAACGACATCAGGCCTATGACCGTCTTGAACGTTCTGATCCGAATGTGGTCGCCTTCGCTTCTGGCACGAGCAGTGACAAGCTGCTTTTCAACACCCTCTTCGCTGACAGCACGCAGAACCCAGAGTCCATGCCAGACCGAGTTCTTCCGGAAGGCAGCGGTCTTGCATACAACTTCGACGTGATATCCGGATTCAATTAGAACTTTGAAGCCGGCTTCTGTAACCACATTCGGCTCTTCTTTTGCTAAGCTCATCTCCATGGTCGCGCTCATTCGTTTGCTGGGTACACCGACACATTTGCATCGATGAACCAATACTACAATAATAGGGTTGTGTACACAAGGTACGGTTTTGTCTTTCGGAATTTGATTAGCAACGATTTCGAAACATACATTGGAGACATACAAAGCTACTTTCGATGCCTTGAAGAAGAGCGAACGCGCGCTTTCGAAGAGGCCCGAGAGGTGAGTTATAACTACGGAAGGTTCCTGCAAGTTACTGAAGAATAGGGCAGGGGCGGCCCTTACCAGACATTCATTCGCGGATCGGTATGCCGCGCTGCTGCGCGTCATTCCTGATGGGGTGGATGGCTCCTGCTTCAACCGGCGTCGCGATGCGCCATAATGCAGGTGTCAAAAACTGCTTATGAGAGGAGCCACCCCATGCAAGCTACCACAATCGGCATTGATCTTGCCAAGAACGTTTTTCAAATCCACGGCATTACCACCAATGCGGAAGTTGTGTTCAACAAGCCGCTGCGCCGGGCACAGTTTCTGCCATTCTTTACAAAGTTAGAGCCCTGTCTCGTAGGTATGGAATCCTGCAGTAGTGCCCATCATTGGGCCCGTGAATTGACAGCTTTGGGGCACGAAGTTCGGCTGATCCCACCAATGTATGTGAAGCCCTACGTTAAACGCGGGAAGTCCGACGCCATTGATGCCGAGGCGATCTGCGAGGCTGTGACCCGACCGACGATGCGGTTTGTGGCGGTCAAAACGATCGAGCAACAAGCCCTGCTGTCGTTGCATCGGGCACGCGATCTTTTGGTTCGTCAAAGGACGCAGTTGATTAATGGCTTACGCGGCTTGGTGGCTGAGTTTGGCATTTTCATTCCAAGAGGCCTGGCCCGTGTAATCGGCTTTGCCGAAGACATCACTCTGGGTGAGGTTTTTGATTTACCCGACATCGCCAATGAGGTGATCCTAAATCTGTCTGAACAGCTCATAGCGCTGCATAAACGGATCCGCTGGTACGAAGATCGTCTGAAGCAAGTTGCCAAAGAAGATGAACGGGTACGGCTACTTCGCACCATCCCAGGTATTGGCGCTGTCACTGCCTCAGCGATCATTGCCACCATCGGAGACGGACATCAGTTCCGAAACGGCCGGGAATTCGCGGCGTGGCTGGGCCTTACACCAGCAAACAAGTCCAGTGGCGGCAAAGAGAAATTCGGTCGAATTACAAAAATGGGTGATCAATACTTACGATCGTTGCTGGTGGTCGGGATGACCTCGTTGGTTCGGCAAACCCGATCCCACCCTGAGCGTGCCAGCAAATGGCTGACCGGATTACTAGAGCGCAAACCAGCCCGCGTCGCAACCGTCGCCATGGCCAATAAGACTGCCCGGATCGTCTGGGCGGTGCTTACCCGCAATGAACCTTACAGCCCACGCGCTGTGGCCTGAGAAGAGAAAGGAACAACGAGTTAGCAAGACCCGCGAGATGATGGTGCATAAGTCTGCCGCCAAAACCAAGACACTCCGCCGAATGTCCGGGGCGTAATTGCCCGAATTCCTGTAAGGAACTTGGTTTGCGGAACCCATCAGGGCCAGCGGTCAAATCCGCGCAAACAGGCCGGACACATGACTGCTTCTGACAAATGCACAAATCGGATCAAAAATGTCTTGCTATGCAGGAGCCATCCACACAGGCCATTCGCTGCATAGGCGAAAAAACTTGCAGATGATCTCATGCTGGTTGTCATCTCTGGGCAATGACCCTCCGCACGGCGCGCGAGAATTGGTTGAGAAGGTTGGGTTCGGAAAGCAGATCGCCACGGAGAGACTTCGGAATTTCAAGTTGCACACCCATTGAACGGCGGCCTCGATTGCAGATGTTGTTCTTATGCTCTCCAGCAAGCTCACCGCACCCAACTGCAGCATCGAAACCGTCCGACGAAAGCTCGTTAACTATGGCGTCTCTGGTAGCCGCATCCAGCCCTCCAACATGAACAGTCGCGGGATCATCGCGGTCTCTGCGACCATGGAAAGCTACTACGATAGCATGCTCGCTGACAATCTTGATTGCTTCCTCATCGTCGTATTTATGAGACGTCACATGCAAATCACTGTGAGGTCTTTTTCGAATACCCTCGAACAGGTACAGCGAATGGTCTTCGCTCGCCACGGCTTTAGCCAACTCGGACGTCCCCGGCTCAATTTTGCCTCCATGAGGGGCCATGATCAAACAATCCGAAGTTCTACTCTCGGCTTGCTTCTGATAGTCGGTCCCATCTTTCTCGACATCGTAGAGCTCCTTAAAGCTAGAATATCTATCTTTCGCCATTGTCCACCTATCGATATCCATCCAGTTCACATGGTAATTCCAACAAACGTCCTAGAGTGTTCGAAGCTGATATTGAAGATTGCACTGCATTCATCCGCGCAGCGGTCGGTTGAATGCCTGCGGCCCAAGCCTGCTGTTCTCCCACACTCGACGACGCTACCTTGCTGCGCGTCATACCGGACATGCCTAGTGGCGGACGCGACCCCATAGTTTTACTGTGGGAAATCTGGGGCAGCCTTAATCGTCTTTCTCGATCACCAATGCCTCAACGCTCTCGATTTCGGGCATCGACCGCCCTGCGATCCCTTGTAAGTCGCCATGCATTCCAACCGTCGATGCGATCACCAGATCAATCTGTTTTGCCCGAAGCGCCCATTGTTTTTCGATGAAAACGCGTTCCTTGCGAAGGTTATCTTGCATGTCCTCAAACCGCTCGACAATTGCATCAACGCGTTGCTTAAACTGTGTTCCGGTCAGATAGTCATAGACCATCTCCATCTTGGTTTCCTGCCCCATGGCGCGTCCCTTGGCACTCGCCACATCAATCAAACCCTGCCGCAATGATGTCGCCAAAGGTACTGCATAACGCGGTGCGCAGACCCAAATGCCGTCAACTATGCCAAAACTTTCGACTCCCTCCGGCAAGGCGTGGGAGGTGATAACCGCGACTTCGCACCCTGACGCCCTTTGATCATCGCGCAACTTGGCAAGCCACCCCGCGGTCCAGTTTTTCGTTCGCTTGCTTTCCCAAAGAATACTGCCTGCAATACCGTTGGGGCCAGTGACATCTTGACGTACATCAGCACCGCTGACCCCTTTGGCTATAGGCAGAAATTCATCAATCGGGAAAGCTACGGCCAAGGTTTCCTCAAGAACGATCTCAGCTGCCTCTCCCTGGGTCTGCATCGACCCCTGTTCTGACTTCTGCTTAAGCGCTTCAATTTGGCGTTTCATGCCTTCCATGACCTGCGCTTGTTCGGCCAGCTTTAGCCCGGCTTTTTCATCTGCCTCACGGGATAGTTTTTCAGCCAAAGCCGGGCGTTCCGCTGCAAGCATTTTTTGGAGCGTCAGCTCCATTTCAGCTTCTTTGTCTTTCAGCTCCTGCTCGCGTTTCAGTGCGGCGGTTTGTGCAGCCTGCGCGTCAGAGAGCTTTTCATCCTGTGCCTTGATCCGATCAATTAAAGCTGATTGCTCAGCAGCAACCTCGGCTTTGGCGGCTTCCTTAGCTTGTGCTTGTGCCGCGGCTAAGGCGTCGGCCGCCTGCGTCTCTCGTTTTACCAGCTCATCATTGAATGAAGCCCGCAGATCGGCCAACATTGGGCCCGCTAACTGTTCGGTCAGCTCAATCTCGTTGGAACAATTCGGGCACTTGATCTTCAACTCGGACATGCGTTTACCTTGGCAATCTAGAAGAGGTTTCATCTACCATGTATCTGAACACGTCTCCAGCGCAGGTATTGTTGGAATCCTTAGCCTATAGACACAGTTAAATCCGATGATAATTGAGGCAACCAAATACACGCAGCCCAATGCAGCGCTAAATGGACTCCAAGCGGACGACCATAGCGAGCACCATTTCGATCACTAGTTAGTCCATACCGTCGATCCCAAAATCTAGCATCTAATCCGTGAAGATCATAGATTACGCTCTGCTTTTTTGACGGGCTAGTTTGTGCTCGCAGAGCACAATAAACTAAGGATATACAATGCGGGGGAAAGCAAGGCAGCTGATCCGCGAAGCTATTGCTTTGGTTTGTCTTCCAGATCGCATCTGGTCTGAGGTCAGCATTGAGCCCATGGAGAACGCATGCACATTTCGCGATTGCAACTAGTCAACTACCGCAACTTCTCACGGGCAACAGTAAAATTTCAGAAAGGCGTGAACACGATCATCGGCGAGAACGGTTCGGGAAAAACAAACCTGTTTCGCGCCATACGTTTGTTACTGGATGATAACCTCATGCGTATGGCTTATCGGCTAGATGAACGTGACTTCCATCGTGGTCTAGGAGAGTGGCGCGGCCATTGGATCATTATCAGTTTAGAATTCACTGACGTCTCGCAAGATGAAGCGATTCAGTCTCTCTTTCTTCATGGCGTTGGCAATATCGCGGGCGCTGCGGTGGATCGGGCCACCTACAATTTGGTCTTTCGCCCCAACGTTTCGATCCGGCAAAAGTTATCGGAGCTAGCGGCGGGAGACGAGACTGCCTTGGCTGCGCTTCGTCAGGAAATCAGCCTTGCCGACTATGAGACGGTATTCACTGGAAAGAGTAGCGCGGACTTTGCGGACCCGGCTGTCTATCGATCTCTAGTGGGCGACTTCGAGGCAGTCATGTTCCCGAACGAGCTAACGCCACCCGAAATTGGCGGAATCGTCCCTGGTATGTTCTCAATTTCGAACGAGATCGGCTTCACGTTTATCCAAGCGCTGCGCGACGTGGTCGCCGAATTCCAGAACAATCGCACCAATCCCCTTTTGACGCTGTTAAAGGGTAAGAGCGGCGAAATCGACGAAGCGGCTTTTGCGCCGATCACCAAATTGGTCCTCGATCTCAATAGCTCGATAGAAGAACTCGACGATGTGAGCGCTATCCGGCACGACATTCGCGATACCATTACCGATGCAGCGGGCGAGACATATTCCCCCAAATCGCTTTCAATCCGTTCCGATTTGTCGGACGAGCCCGATCGTCTCTTCCAGTCGCTGAAGTTGTTCGTTGGAGAGGCCGAGGCCGACTATGAAGGAGGCATCCACGAGCTCAGCCTTGGCGGAGCCAACCTGATTTATTTGACCTTGAAACTTCTGGAATTCAAATACCAGAAGGTTAAGCAGACCTTCGCCAACTTCCTCATCGTTGAAGAGCCAGAGGCGCACATCCATACCCATATCCAGAAGACTCTATTCGACCGCATGAACTATGACGAAACGCAGATAATCTACTCTACCCACTCGACGCACATTTCCGAAGCCAGCAATGTAGAAAATATCAACATCCTCGGACGCAATGGCAGTGTTTGCGAGGTTTATCAGCCTTCTACCGGTCTCGACCCAAACGAGATCGGCAATATCCAGCGTTACCTCGACGCGGTGCGCAGCAACTTGCTATTCGCGAAAAGCGTTCTGCTGGTCGAGGGTGATGCAGAGGAAATTCTTATCCCCATTCTCATAAAGCAAGTATTTGGCATCAGTCTCGACGAGCTTGGGGTCAGCCTCATCAACATTCGCAGCACTGGCTTCAGCAACGTCGCCATTTTGTTTCATGATCAACGTATCCGGAAGAATTGCGCGATCATTACAGACCTCGACAAGGCCTTCATCGATCTTACGCCCGACCCACTCGATGGCGATGATCTAAAGAAATCCAAAAAACGCGCGTTTGCATCCCAGAAGGCTGGACAAGGTCGGGCCAGTGCACTGGCCAGTTTATGTCAGGGTAACAACTGGCTGAGCGCACATTTTGCAGATCACACATTCGAGGTCGACTTCATTCTCGCCGGCAACAGTGCCGCCGTCGTTTCCATCGTGGGTGACGTCTATAGTGATCCTGCAACTATCACGCTGGCTAAAGCAGACCTCGTGTCGGGAGACATAGCTAGATCTGGGACGCGCGTGCTCACCATGGCGCGTCACGTTGGCAAAGGTTGGTTCGCGATCATTCTCGGCAAAGCCATTACTCCCGAAGTCTACATTCCAGGCTACATCGTTAAGGCCTTATTCAACGCGCATCGCCCGATCTCTGACGAAATTTTGGCCTGCATCATCGACTATCGCCTTAAAGTCCAACTTGAGGCAAATGACGCTCTACGTGCGCAATTTGAGACGATGCACATTTACCTTGAACGGTTTCGCACCGGCGATATCGATTTTGCCGATGTCCGAGACGAGATGCTGACAGCCTTTCCTGGCGACCGCATCAACACCATTCTCGCGACACTTTGATGTTCGTCTGGAACGCCGATGATCTAGATGCGGATCAGGTCGAGGCGATCAAGCAGCCGGGAAGCGTATTTCTCTCAGCCTGCCCAGGAAGCGGCAAAACGCGGACGCTTACCTACAAGATCGCGTTGGAACTGTCTCTGCTGACCACTGACAAACAGCGGGTGGTCGCGATCACGTATACTCACCGAGCGGCGGATGAAATTCGGGAACGGATTGAGCAACTGGGCGTTGATACAGGACAACTATGGATTGGAACGATCCATTCTTTCTGCCTCGAATGGATCTTGCGTCCTTATGCGATCTATCACCCTGCCTTGAAGAACGGCTTCGGAGTGATAAACGCGCACGATAGCGAGCGAGCGCATGAGGCACTGTGCCTTCAGCACGGAGGCGGTCTTCGAAGTTTTGACTGCGGCCATTATTTTACTCCGACGGGCTATGTCATTAGCTGTGCTGATTGGAAACGGCCGAAAGTTGATGCGTTGCTCCAGCGGTATTGGCAAGAGTTGCGTGCCAATCGGCAAATTGATTTTGAAATGATCTTGGCCTACGCGCATCAATTGATCTCCGACGTACCTTCGATCAGCATACTGTTGGGCTCGATCTTCACGATTGTGCTTGTCGACGAATTTCAAGACACCAAGGAAATACAGTACGGGATTCTTGGCGCAATCCTCAAGGCATCCAAAGGACAGGCAAGGGCGTTTATCGTCGGCGATCCAAACCAGGCAATTTATGGTTCACTCGGTGGTTATGCGATCACGTCTGCCGAACTTTCCAGACTAAGCGGCGTAGCGTTCAAAGAGCTGAACCTGTCGAAAAACTACCGGTCGGCCGATCGGATCGTTAGCTTTTTTGAGAATTTCAATCAGCTCGCCTCCAATATCACCGCAGAAGGCGAACTCAAGGATTTTGCCAGCGTCATTTCTTATGACTGTTCGACCAATCGCAATGCCCTCGAAGCCGAAATCGTCCGGCTTATCCGTTACAATATCGAGATGGTCGGAATTCCGCCGAGCGAGGTTTGTATCGTGGGACCGCAGTGGCCGCTCCTTGCGAGCATGACGCGTCACCTCGTTACGGCGCTCCCAGAATACAGTTTCTCTGGCCCTGGCATGGTGCCGTTCGCGCGCGACATCGACAATTTTTGGTACAAACTCGCGCGTATTATTCTGACAGAAGCTTCGCCACAACTATACATCCGGCGAAATCGTTGGGCTGGGGAGGTCATCGCAGCTTTCGACCTGGCAGGCGTCAACACCGATGCCATCACGCGGAAATCGCTGTTGCGCGTTTCGAACGGCATCACCTCCAACGTGACCGACGGTCTCGCAAATCTGGTCGAATGTTTCAACGCAATGCTTCCAGCGCTCGGCATCGATTATACGACCTATCCGATGCTAACTGAACACTATGATGCGTTCGTCGAAAGCTCCCAGAAGCGGATTGATCGGCTGACCGCAGACGGAGTCGACGCTATCGCCGATATCGCAACGTTCCGAAAAGTGTTCGACCTGAAATCCGGGATCACTGTGTCAACAATCCATGGAGTCAAAGGCGCTGAGTTTGAAGCTGTGATTGCCTTCGGCCTGCTAGAAGGCATGGTTCCTCACTTCAACGAAAGCGACAAGGTCGCTGCCGCAAGTAAACTCCTGTACGTCATCGGGTCTCGTGCAAAAAAGAACCTTCACCTCATATCTGAAACAGGCCGGAGACGACGCGGAAGCGAGCTTTACATGCCGACAGATACCCTACTCGCCTGCAGCTTTACTTACGATCTGGTGACTTAAAATACCTTGCTCATCAAGCTTCTTCTCCTGAGTTTGAACAATGGTGCTAACCAAATTGTCCGAAGTATTTAGTATATGTGCGCGCTGCCCTCGGCGATATCCGCGCGGCCTGCGGCGACGACGATGTTCGGGCAGGTGCCGGTAGAACTGCTCATCACGACCATCTTTGGAGTAGGCCTAGCTGGCCCGAAGCTGCATATTTGGGTTTTTTGGAGAACACGGCGTGAACAAAACCCAACGCTATTCTACAAGATCAAAGTCATCATCTTCAATGATTTCAAGTTTCAGAATGGTTGCTTCTGTCTCCACTAAGAACCGATCAAGGCTACCCAGCTCCGCCTCAGCGGCTTGACGATTAAACCGCTTAGACTTTCGGGTAATAAACTGCGCCCTAACAAATTGGCCTTCCTTGCTGGCTTCTCCAGATACGATCATCGCCTTCAGTTCGGCCTCTCTGGTCTTGAGCGCCTTGACCTGCTCCCTAATTTTCTGAATCTCATCGACGGGGCGCAAGTTGGACGACATGGAATTTTCTCCCTTTCCATGTCATCAAATCATAACCATGGGCGCTGTCACAATGTGGTCATTTAGGATATACCCAAAACGACATGGCGCATGAACACTGAGACGTACCGTTTTTGTGTTCACTTTGGGCCTATTTATCGATAATGAACACATTATGTCGAAGGCACACCCAAAATGAACACTTATCAGGCCAAAATCGGATATGCGCGCACCTCAACCACGGATCAGAACCTCGATGCGCAGATTGCTGCCTTGAAAACAGCCGGGTGCGGCATGGTCCGCACCGAGCAAAAGAGCGGTGCCAGTCTTGAGGGGCGGCCCGAACTCAGGACGATCCTCGACTTCATCCACTCAGGTGAGACGCTGGTTGTCACGCGTATTGATCGATTGGCGCGCAGCCTCAGTGACCTACAGACTATCGTCGTCCAGCTGAATTCCAAGGGTGCACATCTGGCTGCAACCGAGCAGCCGGTGGACACATCAAACGCCACGGGAAAGGCTTTCTTCGACATGCTCGGTGTCTTTGCCGAGTTCGAGACAAACCTGCGGCGTGAGCGGCAGGCCGAGGGCATTCTCGCTGCCAAGCAACGTGGCGTGTATCGCGGCCGCCTCCCGAAAATCGATATGGCCATCATTCAGGCGAAGCTGTCAGAGGGCATGTCGCCAACGGAAATTGCACGCGACATGGGAATATCGCGGGGCACGGTCTATAAAGCAAAGGCCTTGATGTGAAAAAGAACAAGAAAAAGCAGCGGTCGCCAACCGCCAAACCGCCCGCCAAAACAAACACAAAAGTACCGCCGCCGCGCAACCTTACGCCCCCGCTCTGTGAGAAATTGCGCCGCGACATGATGCAAGCGTGTCTCAAGGTAGCGGAGACACACGGGTTGACGGTTGAAGGCGGGGAGTTGAGCGACATCGATCTGCGTCACGGCTTCGACATCAGCTTCCGCGTCGGTATTCCGATGCCCGACGGTGCGATCTATTCGCCGGACAAAGCCATGTTCGAAGTCCTCGCTCCACATTTTGGCCTTGAGCCATCTGACTATGGACGGACCTTCAAGTCGCGGGGAGACCTCTACCGGATCGTGGCGATCAACCCCAACAGACCAAAGTACCCGATTAGCACTGAGCGTGTCTCCGATGGGCGCGGGTTCAAGATGCCGGCCGAAAACGTCGTGATGTATCTACAGAAGTCAGGAGCCTGAAAGTTCATGAATTGTTCCCGAAGAAGCCCAAATATGCAGCTTCGGGCCAGCTAGGCCAGTTTAGAATGTGCCCCGGCTACAGTTCCAATTCGCATAATAGTAGTTATGTTAAATAAGTCAGCATTACTGACCTAAACTCTCTGAATCACTCTTATGTTAATTATTAATAAGTGTAGAGCATGATCCCCAATGGGTTCATCGCGCTTTGTAGTATAATTTTTGGTTGGTCGCGCAATATGATTGGATATCCATTGGCTCAATTCATCTGTTTTTCTACTTACGAACCAAAGGAGAGTTCCAAGATTAACTCCTGAAGATCACCGAGCAGGACTTGGTCGGCATCGTGCGTCAGAAGAATTACGTCCCTTAGAATGTCTGGTTTTGACCTTTCTGGTTCCAACAGTTTTGTCGTCGATAAACCCACACTGATGTGAATTGCTGATGTCCATTGTTGGTATTGGACTTCTTGAGGTGGTCGATAGCGGGCAGAAACATTGCGAGTGTCACCGCATCGGAAGTGATATCACATTACCTGCGAGCGGGTGGTCTCAGAGTAAATCGCTATGTACTCGGATACGAGCAGAGGTGGCGATCACGTCTGCCGCAACGGCAGTCCGAACAGCAGTTTCATTGTCAAGAAGGTCTGAGATTCAGCGTCGCAGGAACTCTTTTAAGGACCACGTTTGCTACTGGGAGGTGGCACTCAATCCATCTCTGGATCAAACCAGATCGACAGCGACCCACGCTGCTTCAAGCTGTTATTGTAAGACGACCGGTTTGTGATCTTGCGCATCATTGCAGGTCAATCGTTCATGCCTTCCAGCTATCCTGCTGGCGTCGCAACATGAATTCCCTCGACCGATTTGTGCAACAATGCCAAACCGCCACTACAACATCCCCTCAGTGGTTGGACGGCAGCCTTGAACGGATCCGGATCACGGCATGAGGTTTGGGTTTGGGAATACTCCACCTTGCATTCGATCGAGTGCCTCTGTTGGCAGGCTGGGATCTCTTCATCATCTCAATGCTTTTGCGTCTGCTTGCCCGGTCTCAACTCCGGTCAAGAGGCGAACTTCTCTTTGATCCAGCCTTCAAATATCTTAACGGCAGAGTCGTGCGGCTTTGACTTCTGGCCTCTAACAATAAAGTGGCTTTCCTCGATAGGGATGCGGTCTCCGACTATGGCGATGGTTCTGCCTGTATCTATGGCACTCTTAGCGAACCTTTCCAAAACCACTGCATATCCGCCGCCAGCAGCGACGACATCCACTGCTGCTATGGTTGTATCCACTGCGACAGGTGAGGATGCGGTGGCATACTCTACATCGAGCGCCGCTAGATACCTCAGCCACATGTCTTGAAAGCCCAATATCTGGATCTGTGGTCCTTGCAGAAGTTCTTTGCCAGAGAGTGTTGTCGCTCCGTTTTTGCTGCATGCAATTGGAACGATGTGCTCATCTGAGATCTTTTCGAAAGGCGCATCGTTCCAGTCTCCTGTTCCCAGACGCAGCTCGAAATCGACTTGTTCACGACCTGCGGACTCGGCCCAAATGCTTGAAATAAGCCGGATAGAGACATTGGGGTGATTGCAAGAGAACTCGGGCAATCGGTGTGCAAGGAACATCGTCGCGGTGGAAATCGGGACCCTAACGATCAGGTCCTGCGTCTGACTGGTTCCAAAGAGGCTAGTTGTCGACAGGTCAATATCACCCAACGCGCGGCGAATTGAGAACGCATAGGCTTGCCCGACTTCCGTCAGACTGAGATGGCGGGCTGCGCGAAAAAATAGGGGGCAACCTAGATGAGCCTCTAGGGAACGCACATGCAGACTTAGCGCCGATTGGGTAATGCCAAGCTCTTGTGCGGCGACAGTAAAACTCAGATGCCGAGCAGCACATTCAAAAGAGCGCAGCCAGATGAGGTTGGGGGAGTTCTGCATATCTAGCACCGAAAAATTTCGCTAATAAGCGCAATTATTATTCGTTTTACAGAGGGTAAACAACACTTATACGCTCTACGAAATTTCAACAAACTGGTCATCGGATTGGTTTCAGCAAAGGATACGCGCAAGTGAAAGTTGGATTTATCGGCCTTGGAAACGTGGGCGGCAAGCTTAGTGGATCGCTGCTGCGCAATGGCATTGATCTTACAGTGCATGACCTGAACCCGGATCTGGTTGCAGACTTCGTTAGCCGAGGTGCCAAACCGGCAGAAAGTCCAAGCCAACTGATGCGCGATTGTGACGCGGTGATCACCTGTCTGCCGTCGCCTGCGGCCTCGGATGCGGTGATGCAGCAGATGCTGCCCGAAGTAACCGACGGCAAGATCTGGATGGAGATGTCCACCACCGACGAAGAAGAGGTCAAGCGTCTCGGTGCGATGGTGATGAACGCGGGTGGTTCGGCTGTGGATTGCCCCGTGTCGGGCGGATGTCACCGGGCTGCGACTGGCAATATCTCGATCTTTGCCGGATGTGACCGCGCCACTTTCGAACAGATCGCGCCGTTCCTGAAAACCATGGGCCGCCGCATTCTGCACACTGGGGAGCTGGGGTCTGCCTCCGTTCTGAAGGTTGTCACCAATTATCTGGCCACGGCTAATTTGGTGACCTGTTGCGAGGCGCTAGTGACGGCCAAGGCCGCGGGTATGGACCTGAACACCACTTATGAGGCGATGAAGATCAGCTCGGGCACCTCTTTCGTGCATGAAACTGAAAGCCAGGTGATCTTGAACGGGTCGCGCGATATCTCATTTACTATGGATCTGGTGAAGAAGGACGCAGGCCTCTTTCAACAGGTGGCCGACCGTCACAACGTGCCGCTGGAAATCTCACCCATGCTGGTACAGATCTTTGAAGACGGCATCGAGCGCTACGGCGAACGTTGCTATTCGCCCAACATCATCAAGCGTCTGGAAGAAGCCACCGGCCTCGATATACTTGCGCCCGGTTTCCCGGCGGAAATGCTCGATGATGAGCCAGAAGAACCCGGTTACGAGGTGATCCCGAAGGGGTCGCAATTGAAAGCAACGCAATAGGATCGGGACGCGACCGCCAATAACCGGATCTAGGCCGCAATCGCCCAAACCGTTGGCATCGACCATGATCTTGCCGGGGTGCGCGCAGGCGCTCCCAATATCTTTACCATCGCCGCCCGTTTCATGAGTAACCCGGTGTTTTCCAAAACGTCACGAAAACATCCAAACGTACCTCCACTCCGTCTGATCTGAGCCGGAAATCTTCTCGGGAAGGAACAGAGCATGACCGCAACCGATACTCGAAACGAGCCCCCAAAAAAACCTGATCCCGGCCCGATGAGCCGCGAATGGTACTGGCATCCCGATTTGCCGTTGAAATTCGCTCCTTACTGGCAGTGGCCCCTTGAACCTGCCGCGCTGGCAAAATGGGTATGGCAAAACTGGCTGCAATTCTCGGATCGTTCGATGTACGTGGCGCTGGCCTTTGTCGTGGCTTTCTGGCTGCAACCAGTTGGGTCGGAACAGGCCACGCTAGCTTTTCACTGGGTGTCTTGGGTGTTCATCCGCAACTGGGTGTTTTTGTTGATCGTGGCGGGCGGGCTGCACCATTGGTTTTACGGCATCGATGCGCAAGGCAAACTGCTGAAATACGATCCTCGCCCCTATATGAAGCGCAAAAACGCACTGTACAAATTTGGCTATCAGACTTGGGACAACATCTATTATTCGATGGTCTTCGGCGCGACTTCCCTGTCGGTTTTCGAAGTCATCTTACGGCTTGCCTTCGCCAGTGAATTCGCCAGAACTCTGAGTTTCACGGCGCATCCAGTGTGGTTCGTGGTGCTTTTCCCGGTGCTCGCGCTCTGGCAAAGTTTCCACTTTTATGTCGTCCATCTTTTTCTGCATCAGCCCTTCATCTACAAGCATGTCCATGCCGTACATCACCGCAACGTAAATCCCGGGCCGTGGTCAGGAATGGCGATGCATCCGGTCGAAGCTCTTGGGTATACCTCTGCGATGCTTGTCCTGCTAATCCTGCCCGCGCACCCTGTTCATATGCTGTTTCTGGCCTATTGGCTGATGCTTGGCGCAGCCTCATCACATTCTGGCTATGAAGCACTTTGGGCCAAAGATCGTCAGGCTTTGCTATTGGGAGCGTTCTTTCATCAGCTGCACCACCGATATTACGAATGCAATTATGGCAATGCGGAAATGCCCTGGGACAAGTGGTTCGGCACGTATCACGATGGATCCGAAGCGGCGACACGCATCACCCGTGACCGCAAACGCCAGATGCACGCGCAGGGCCAGGCGCGCAAATCAAAACAATGATGAGCAAGTTGGATTGCAGTTTCTAACGGAAAGAAGACCACGTTGAAATGGAAGCTTTTCTACGAAACAACACTGCGCATGTTATCGTTTGATCTGCACACACGATATATGTGTTCGACCAACTTCTTCTCGAACAGCTCTGCCACTTTCCTGGGTCGCTGATGCTTTGGAATTAGCAATCCGAATGTCATCCACCTTTCGGGTTCTATTGGAACGCCAACCACTCGATCTCCGAACGAGTTGGCGACCATTTCATCGGCGATTGTGACACCAGCTCCTTCCGCTACCAAGGCACAGGCGAGTTCGGAAGATGAAACCTCATGCGTCACCTCGGGCATGACGCCAGCCGAATTAAACGTATCATCAAGCTGATCCCGCAGCAGCAAACCCTGCATCAGACGAATGATCGTTTCGTGGGAGAGTTGACCAGCGGTAATCGATGTTTCGTGCGCAAGCGGATGACCGGCGGGCAAGATCGCGAGCGCACGCACACGCACAAGCGGGATCGTTTTGATGTCAGGATGACTAACTGGTAAGGCGGCAATCCCGATATCGTATTCTCTCCCGGCCAACCATTTCCCGGCCTCCCGTCGTGCTCGAACGTCCAAGGTTACGCTCACTTCAGAGTTCTCTTGTGTAAACAGCGCCACAGCGGGTGCGGAAAGAAATTGGGCGATCCGAGGCATGGTCACAATCCGAAGGCTCTCAGTACGTCCTGCGCGAATTTCAGAGGTAATGCGCGGAATTTCGTCTAGATTATCCAGAATGCGCCCCGCTTCGCGATAGAAAGCCACACCTTCTGTGGTTGGTGTCAGGCTTCGCCCAGATCGATCGAACAATTGAAGCCTAATCTCGGCTTCTAGGCCGCTGATTAATCTGCTGATGGCTGGTTGGCTCAGATGCATCACTTCTGATGCCGCGGCCACAGAACCTTCGGAAAACACTAATCTGAATGCCTTCAGCGCCTTGATGTTCACAATATGACTCTTTCGAATTTGGCATGATTAAATGCTATGTTTGCAGTTTTGACAAGTCATTCAGATGCTATGAATAGGACAGAAAATCAACGGAGGAGCAAAAAATGAAACGCAGAACATTTATTGGAACAGCTGCTGCGGCGCTCGCCGCCAGCACAACCGCAACCTTTGCAGCAGAATGGCCGAGGCGCCCAATCAACTTAGTGGTGCCTTACAAGGCTGGTGGAGGCACGGACGCCTATGCGCGGGCGATCTCTGCAGCAGCAGAAGGCATTCTAGACGTGCCAGTGGTCGTTGTGAACAGACCAGGTTCCGGTGGCCTGAACGGCGCAAACTCAGTGGTCGGGGCACGGCCCGACGGCTACACCATGATGATGACATCAGGTGGGTCGTTCCTGCTGTCCACAATGACACGGGACACAGACATCGACGCGCTTGAGAGCTTTGAGGTTGTCGCCCAAGTCGGCCAACTTCGCACGTCGCTTATGGTACCGAAGAACAGCCCCTATCAATCGGTTCAGGATGTCATCGATGCAGCCAAGGCAAACCCCGGTTCGCTTCGCTGGGCGCATTCCGGGCGCGGTGGGTTCCATCACGTCGGCGGCCTGGGCTTTCTGGCCAACAATGACATCCAAGCGCAGGACGTTCCGTTCAAAGGCGGCGGCCCAACCCGTGCAGCCCTGATTGGAGAACAGGCCGATTTCGGGTTCCTCGGCGTACAACAGCTGCGCGGCTTTGAAGAGCAGTTGCGCGCACTAGCGGTTAACAGTGCTGATCGCGACACGATCATGGCAGACGTCCCATCGTTTGGCGAATTGGGCATTCCCTTTGCGGCTGTTTCGTCACCTGTGATCGTCTTTGCCCCAAAAGGAACGCCGGCCGAAGTGGTTTCCGGCATGGAAGCCGCGCTGTCAGAGATTGCTGCCAAACCTGAATTTGCAGAACTTTTGGCAGAACGCGGTACCGGTCCGGTTTATGCCTCTGGCGCAGATGCAATGGCTGGTCTTGCGGCAATGAAGGCGGATGCGGCACCCTTGGTTCAGAGTTTGACCAACTAATATGAACGTCGTCCGGGTCAGCGAGAACTCTGACCCGGACAACCTTTTAAGCGAATTCGAAAGGGAGACTGGCATGGAAAGGCAAGCAGAAGGCATCGTTCTTGCCATATTAGCCATTTTGGCGATTTGGGGCGCGTGGCAGGTTCCGGGCGCGAGTCCGGGAGACACCTGGGCGGGTATCGTTCCATTTTCCACTTCGGTTGCATTGCTTGTGCTGTCGAGCTTGATGATCTTGTCGTCGATACGTGCATCCTCGACGGGACGCGAGATGGCGGGGTCGGAAAGCCATGGCACTGTTGATATACTGATCCTTTTCGCAATAGCGATGATCTATCAGCAATCATTCCGGTGGTTCGGCTACGTCCTGCCTACCGCAATCGTCGCGCCTGTCGTCCTCTACATATTTGGCGTTCGCAGCTGGGTCGGGCTGGCAGTGTCCGTCGTCCTTTGCCCACTCATCTTTCACATTCTCTTTTTCGTGCTTCTCGGCGTCTTTCCTCCTTATGGCGAAGTGTTCGATCTGCTCGACTGGCTTCAGGGGTAACTCAAATGGAAATCTTTCCCGCTCTGCTATCTGTCATCACTGACCCAACACTTTTGTTCGCAATCGTTCTGGCCGCCGCTGTCGGCATGATTGTCGGCGCAACGCCGGGGCTGACCGCCTCTGCGGCAATTGCGATGTTGCTGCCGATCACCTTCTACATGCCGCCTCTTTTTGCTCTCGCCTTTCTCTACGTCATTGGAAAGTCGGGGCGTTATGGTGGATCAGTGGCGGCCATCCTGTTCAATACACCCGGCACGGCAGCAAGTGCGGCGACCCAAATTGACGGCTATCCGTTGGCACGCGCCGGCAAAGCCGGAAAAGCAATGAAGGTTGCAACGATCTCGTCCGTAATCGGTGACTTGATGGGTGACATCATGTTGGTGGTCGGCGTTGGGTTCATCGCGTCCATTGCGTTGAAGCTTGGACCGCCCGAGACATTCGCGATCTATTTTGCTGCGTTTGTGGTGATTGGGTCGGTGATTGGGAAGTCCATTGTCAAAGGTTTGGCCTCAGCCTTGCTAGGCATTCTTGTAGCGATGGTAGGCCTTGATCCGATTTCAAGCGAAGAACGCTACACGTTCGGTTCGTTCGATCTATCCAACGGCATTGGTTTGGTGCCGCTTATGATCGGTGTTTTTGTGCTGGGCGAAGTGTTTGCGCAGCTTGAGGAACGTAAAAAGACAAAGGGTGAAATCAAGGAGAATGCCATCGATCCGACTGGGCACTCATTGACCTATGAAGAATACAAACCCTGTATTCCTCATGCTGTCCGTGGCGGGTTTATCGGTGCCGGGATCGGTGTATTGCCCGGCCTTGGGTCAGCAATCGCCGCGTTCATATCCTACGGTGAAGGCAAGCGACGCGCAAAAAATCCCGAACAATGGGGCAAAGGCGCACTTGAAGGTGTTGCCGCACCTGAGGCCGCAAACAACGCTGTATCGGGGCCTTCGATGGCGCCACTTCTTACGCTGGGTATTCCGGGCTCCACCATTGGTGCAATCCTGCTGGGCGTGTTTCTGATCCACGGCATTCAGGTCGGTCCGACCTTGTTTCTGACGGACAAGGAACTGGTCTATCAACTGTTTGCATGCGGCATGCTGGGCATCGTGGCTTATGGCGTCATTGGTTACTTCGGCGCCACTCAAGTCGCCCGACTGATCCTGAAAGTACCGGTCAATGTGCTTTATCCGTTGATCTTCCTGACGGCTTTTATTGCGTCATACTCCGCCAGAGGATCCATGTTCGATGTGACCGTGATGACCGTCGCCGGGTTCGTAGGATGGCTGATGCGCAAGTATGACTTCAATGTTGCGGCTTTCGTAATTTCCTTCGTGCTTGCAAAGGGGGCAGAAGAAACGTTCCGCCAATCACTGCTGATGTCTGACGGCGGCGCCCTGATATTTGTCGAACGTCCTATTGCAGCTTCCTTCATTCTGCTTGGGTTGGCAGCCATGGGCTTCCGTATCCGATCGATCATGAAAGAGCGCCGCCTCGCCGAAGGAGGATTGGGGGATGCTTAATTCTCACGTCTATCGCGACTGTTACTCCTCTTCCGAGATGCGAACCGTCTGGTCAGAGCAAGCGACGATTTCGGCATGGCTTAAGGTCGAACAAGTTCTCGCCCGATGTCAGGCCGACCTTGGTCTGATACCAAAAGAGGCAGCTTCGATGATCGAAGCAATCAGCATTGCGGATCTGGACGTTGACGGGCTGGCATCAGAGATGGCTCTCGTCGGACGCCCGATTGTTGGGTTGGTCAAACAGCTTCGATCTCTTGTTCCGGAGCATGGGTGCCACGTGCATCACAACTCAACTACGCAAGACATTATGGACACTGCAGTTGCCATGCAGATGAAACATAGCGTCGATTGCATCCGGGCCGGAACGGATCGGCTGATAACTCAATTGAAGGCGCACATCGCGTTCCATTCATCAACGACAATGATGGGCAGAACCAACGGCCAACACGCTTTCCCAATTCGGCTGGCTACGAAATTGCAGGTTTGGCAATCAGAGCTGGAGCGGCGTAGCGACGCTTTGGACTTTTCTGCGTCCAGAGGCCTGAATGTCCAGATCGGGGGGCCGTTAGGTGATTTTCGTGGTTACGAAGAGGGCGTGGGCGAGACTGTTAGGGCTGCTGTTGCAACGAGGATTGGACTGGGAGTCATCGAGCCGCATTGGCAAAGCGCACGCGATGGTGTCGCCGAAATCCTGACCTCGCTGGGCCTGCTTTGTGCGACCCTTTGTAAGATTGGCCACAACGTGAACCTCTTGTCGTCGTCGGACATTGCCGAGGTGTCCGAAGGGCATATGAACGGAAAAGGCGCGTCATCTTCGATGCACCACAAGCGCAATCAAAGAGCGTCCGAGTTTTTGGAAGCAGTTGCACGACTTGGGCGTCAACGGTCTGAACAAATCGGTGAATTTACTCTGCATCAACATGAGCGTTCAGGAGGCGCGTGGATCGGTGAATGGGTCGTCGTGCCCGAAGCCTTCTTGCTGACATCCGGTGCCGTAAATTGGGCAGAGGCCCTTTTTGCAGACATCACATTTCAAACCGACCAAATGCAGGGTCGCGCGAAGAAAATTACGGGGTTGAGTGGTGCAAAGGCTGCAGCAATCAGCCCGAGCACAGCAGTGGTGAAATAATTGATTGTCATTATTGACAGTAAAGCAGCTCCACCCTATTTACTGTCAACTTCGACGGTAAATTTGGATCGTGCTTTTTTGAGCACATGAAGGCAGACAACATGGCAGGACGCCCAACAAATCGAGACGAACGGTATCTGCAGGTGATGCAGGCCCTTGTGCGCTGTGTCGCGCGTTTCGGACTGGAGGGTGCGACTTTGACCCAGATCGCAAAGGAGGCGGGGCTGACCCGCCCCTTGATCCGGCATCATCTGGGCAACCGCGAGGAAATGATCGGGTACCTGACAGAATTCGTGATCTCTCGCTTTTCGGAACAAAACACCACCATGATAAGTGCCCTGCCAAAGCAGGAGCGGTCAACAGCACTTGTCCAGATGCTGTTTTCAGAGAGTGCCGTGTCAGCCCCTGACATGGTGCTAGCCTTTGCATCACTTACGGCGCGCGCCACAGATGATGCGGACCTCCGAGCAAAATGCAGAACATCGCTTTTGTCATTTGAAGATGCCATCGCAAAGATCCTGCGAGACGACCACCCTTCCGTCGACGATATCAGGATAGACGCGACAGCACATGGGATCGCGGCACTCTATTTTAACGTCACCTCACTCGCACCGCTTGCTATGCCTGAGAACAGGAAATCTCTGGCCAGTCTTGTTGCGCACAACCTCCTTGAAGATTTGAAAGATTAAACATGAACCAGTCACGGATTCTAAACTACATCACCTTCGCCGCCCTGATGATCGCCACAGCGCTTGGCTATCAAGCTCTGTGGGGACTTTTGTTCCTCTATTGGACGATCCCGAACTTTTATTCCGGCCACGCATTCCTTGTGTCCGATGTCACACGTGATGACGATCCAATCCTGTTTTGGTTGATCCAGGTCGCTTGGGTGGTTCTAGGACTGATGCTGGTGGCGATCGATTTCATTCCCGTAGGAGGTTAAATCATGACACGCAAACTGCACTTGTTGCCTGTTGAGGCTTACACTTCGCGAGACTGGTTTGACCGCGAAATGCGCGACATCTTTTCGAAGACTTGGCGCTATGCGGGGTTCATGGAAGATGTTAGCGAACCGGGTCAGTACATCACCGTTCAAGCCGGGCTGAACAACATCTTTATCGTCATGGGCCGTGACCGCCGCTTGCGCGCCTTTCACAACATTTGTCGCCATCGGGGTACGCAATTGATCCGCGCCGTCGGCAAGACGCAAAAGGCGCTGACCTGTCCCTACCATGACTGGACTTACGATCTGGAAGGCAATCTAATCTCCATCCCGGAAGAAGAGGAAGAATTTGGCAAAGTCGACAAATCTTGTTTGGGTCTGAAACCGGCGCGTGTCGATATCTGGAAGTCGATGATCTTTGTGCATCCAGATCCGGATGCACCTTCCATCGCCGAATGGTTTGGACCCGTTGAGCCGCATATCGGCCCGCATGTACCCGAGGAACTGGTTGAGTATGAAGACCTGAACACCAGCTACGAGATCAAGGCGAATTGGAAGATCGTCGTCGAAAACTACATTGACGTCTATCACCTGAGCCACCTGCATTCGAGCACCCTGCAGATGTATGATCACAAGGCGGGGAAATTCCACTGGGAAGGTCCCCACTACATGTTTTGGGAGCCGCCGGTTGACGCGTTTCTGAAAGATCAGGAAAGCAAGCTGATCGCACCACGCGTCATTCCCAAGGACATGAATGGTGCTTGGGTACCGATGCTGTTCCCCGGTATCGGACTGGCAGGATCTGAGGAAGGTTGGAACATATTTATTATTGAGCCTTTGGGTCCTGAATTGACACGGGTTTCAAATCGCGGACGGGTGTCAAACAGCTCCGGTTGGGAATTCACCAAGCAATCGATGAAATCCTCGATGTTCTGGACCAAGTTCGGCCTCAGCGGAAAATACGAGGCCCATGATGCCATGAGCGAAGACGACCCGATGGTCGCGGGCGATTTCACGGGAGAAGACATCTACGCCTGCGAACAACAGCAGAAGTCTCTGAAATCCCCATACTTCGAAACCGGACCTGCCGCCGTTGGGGAAAGTCAGGTCGTTGAGCACCAGAGGGTTATTCTTGAATGGTTGGGAGATGATGAATGAGCCAGCGCAATTTCCACCCCCTTACTATTCTGGGCACCCGCGAAGAGATCGGCGGCATGGCCAAGACGGTCATGTTTGACGTGCCTGACGCCTTGCGCGAGACCTTTGCTTGGCGCGCGGGGCAACACCTCTCTTTCCGCTTTCTGATCAACGGCGAGGAGCAACGCCGGAGCTATTCGATTTCGTCCTCTCCCTTCACGGGTGATCCACTGCGGATCACCGTGAAGCGGGTTAAGGGTGGCGTGGTCAGCAACCACATCAATGACACAGGACAAAAAGGCGACGTGATCGACGTGATGCCCCCTTTCGGCAGTTTCTGCCTTGATCCGGGCGAAAATACGCGGCGGACGCACTACTTCTTTGGCGCGGGTTCGGGCATAACACCACTTTACGCGATGCTCAGCTCGGTCATGGCGGCAGAGCCGAATTCGTTTGCCCATTTGGCTTATGGCAACAACAACGAAAAATCCGTTCTGCTGCTGGATGAGTTGAACACCGTCTGGGAAACAAATCCCGAACGAATGTCGATCCATCACGTGTTCTCTAAACCAGGCTTTTGGTCCAGCGCCGATTATTGGCGTAAGGGCATTGTGGACAAACCGGTCATCGAAGCACTGATCGCCGAAAATCCCCCCTATGCGCAGGATGCTCAATACTACGTCTGCGGTCCCGGCGGGATGAATGCTGCGGTCAAGGCAGTCTTGATGTCACTCGATGTCCCTGCAGGGCGTATCCACATGGAAAGCTATGGCGGCGTTGGCGAAGTGGACACGAGTGTCGAGGGGATCGCCGCGACGGCCTCCGTCACATTGGGCGGCAAACAACATGTGGTCGACATAGCAAAGGGGCAGACCGTACTGGAAGCGGCAAAGGTTGCAGGATTGAAACCACCGTTTTCCTGTCAATCCGGTGTCTGCGGGGCTTGCCGCGCAACTTTGGCAGACGGCACTGTACACATGCTCGCTCGAATGGCGTTGGAGGACCGCGACATTTCCAAGGGCGCGATCCTTACATGCCAGTCTTTAGCCACGAGCGAGAAATTGACTGTTAAATATGACTAGTTCGTTCAATGGTAAAGAGGCAGGTGCATTCTTTGTGGTCACTATCGCGCTTGCGCTTGGATCTTGGCCCGTCAGCTTTGCCTTGGGCGCCTACGGAGAAGTCTTTTACACGAGCGTTCTGACCATTTGGGTTGCCTCACTTGCCGCGCTCTTCGCGGGCGCCGTGATCGGGAAAACGACAGAAGGCGAAGCCTATTTCACATGGTGGGGGTTGCTATTGCTGCTGATCCCTACCCTTTCTCTTAGCAGCGGATACTGGTCACAAAGCGCGCCCGTTATTGCTAGTTTGGCGGAATGGGGAATTCTGCTTTCCTTGCCCTATATCGCTTACATTCTTCTGACTGTTTCGACCCAGGAAGCCTTTGATATCCAGGACAAACGTCTAATCTTTTGGGTGGTTGTTGGGTTTTTAGGATTGAATACGCTGTCCTACGCTGCTGGAGTGTTCAACTACACCTTTCTGACCTGCGATGATTTCATCGTTGCTGGCGATCAGGCTCCAAACAACTGTTGGAGCCTTGAGCCCAAGACTGAGTAAGTAATATCCGATCACTGCCGGTCAGTCGACTTGCAGTCTCTAACATTTTGAGCTCAACGCTGCTGTAGAAAGTGTTAGATGACACCGGAAGCTGCGAGAAGATGAACGACATCAACCAACCCCCAATTTTCGTGTACGTCGATTCACTCGAAGATTCTCCGCGCGAATTCGAGTCCAACACACAAGATAGTCGTCGCTAAAAGCCGCACCAGTCTGCGGTTCCTAAACCTCCACAGCGCCAACAGCGGCACGGGAAGTTGGGACCAAATCAACAATTTTCTTGATCAGGAAGTCATAGGTCACGCCAATCACCTCGCCCGGACGGCCAGTTTCAACTCGTGATTAAGTCTGACTGCGAGCGCCCCCGAATAGATCAGTGACCACCAGGTAAACGGTCGCTCCCGATGCTAAATGCGGAAAGACCCGCCCACCAAGTGAGCCGTCGGCATACTGGCGTTGATCTGAAATGGTGCCGCAAAGGCCGCAAGTCCAAAAAATCACGAGTAAGACGCCAACAGCAGCTGATGAATTCAGACGGCCTGCAATGATCGCCCGTGACGTTTGTTCCTTTGACCTTCCGTTCATCTGGTCGCTTTAAACCGTACCTTGATCTTTCAGCTTGGCAATGTCCTCTGGGGACAGACCTATCGATCCAAGGATATCTTCGGTATGTTGCCCTTTGTCAGGTGCCGACTGTCGCAGTTCGCCAAGACCTTCTGAGAACAGAACCGGATAACGCACCTGGAATGAGGTACCATCGCCTGTCTGGTCGGGCAGATCATGGAACATATCCCGAGCCTGCATATGTGGGTCTTCGAACAGGCGCAGGTCCTCGATCACGGGTGCCCAAGGCAGATCGGTCGGGTCAAAAATCAGTTCCCATTCGGCCAGGGTCTTTGATGCAAAGACCCGGCACAGCAGCGCGTGGGTTTCCTGTTTGGCAGCGTTTCGCTTTCGGTTTGTCGCAAAGCGCTCGTCAGACAATTCGGGAAATTCGTCTTTTAACAATTCCGCAAGGGAGATCCAAAACTTGTTCTCGAACAGGCCGATGGCAATGTTTTGGCCGTCTTTGGTCGGATAAGTATCATTGTCTGGCATTACAAACGGCATCTTGTCAGGATCGCCGCCACAGACTTCATGCGCGATGCGCACCAAGGGCGCGGTCCAAGCCGTAATCGCATCCAGAATGGCGACGTCCAGATACTGGCCCTTCCCGCTTTGTTTTGAACTGGCAATCGCAATGCTCATCGATAAAGCTGCGTACATGGCCCCAGCATAATCGCTGAGACGAACGTTCGGGCGCGAAATCCGGGCATTCACCTGAGATGGAACGCCAAAATATCCTGAAAGCGCAAGGAAATCGATGTCGTGGCCGGCGCGTTTGGCATAAGGACCGGTTTGGCCGAACCCGCTGAGCGAGCAATAGACGATGTTGGGGTTGATCTCGCGCACCTGTTCCCACGAAAACCCCAGCCGTTCCATCACTCCGGGTCGGAAGCTTTCGACGATTGCGTCGGCGCTTTTGATCAATGTGGTGAAGAGTGCTTTGCCTTCGTCAGATTTGAGGTTCAGGGTCAGGGATTTCTTGTTGCGATTGAGGCGGGCGAACATGTCCTTGCCCAAATGTCGCCCAGTGTCACCCTCGACCGGTTCTTCGATCTTGATAACTTCCGCGCCAAGATCGGCGAGAAGTTGCGTTGCCATCGGACCAGGCAAAAGCCGGGACAGATCCAAAATTCGTACATCGTTCAGAAAAGACCAAGTATTTGCCATGTGTACCCCCATCGTCAGCACAACCTATACTGCGACCTCAATCAATCGTAAAATATGACTTTGTTGTCTTAGCGATAGGAAAACTATATGAGTTGGGCATCTGGGTAACTGCACTGAGGAGCAGCCATGAATTCAAGGCAACTCCAGTACTTTGCCGCAATCGTTGAGTGCGCCAGTATCACCAAGGCGGCGCGAAAGCTGCGTATCGCCCAGCCAGCGTTGAGCCAGCACATTTCGAATTTGGAACATGAATTGGGCACCGATCTTTTGATCCGGTCGGCCAAGGGTGTCACGCCAACACGCTCAGGCGATGTTCTGTATCAGCATGCGCTCAAAATCCTGTCTCAGCTTCAACATGCGGCTATTGAGGTCAGCAACGAGGCGATCACACCGCATGGTCGGGTTTCGATTGTGCTTCCTCCGATGTTGGGCGAGCATATTGCGCCCCTGCTAATGTTGGAGGTGGAGCGGGACTACCCCGATATTCAATTGGATGTGAACGAGGCGCTGAGCCTGGACGGCATTCAATTCGTTCAAAGTGGGCGTGCCGATTTGGGGATTTTGTCAGGCAATTCATTTCCGCCAAAGTTGGGAACCTGGGAGCTCTATCAAGAACCGCTTTTTCTTGTGGATTCCAAAGGAAAACACATTGAAGATGAAACTGTGACGATGGTCGACGTCCTCAAAGCACCACTTGTCCTGAGCCGGCAGCGGCATGCTATTCGCCTAATGCTGGATTCAATTGCCGAAGAACAAGGCGTTGAATTCAATATCAAAATCCAATCTGATGCGTTTCGTCTTTACCGGGGGTACGTTCGGCGAGGACTGGCGGCAGCCGTCTGGCCCTGGCCCACGTTTTATGAGATGTGGCGCAGTGGCGATGTCCGGGCACGTCGTATAGTTGAACCAGACTTGGAGCGACAGATCTCGATCGCGTGGTCCAATGATTTACCAATGAGTGCTGCAACAGAAGTCGTGCGGGGGATGGTGGTTCGGTTGACTGGCGACCTGCATCGCATGGGCATCATCACAGGCGAATTGTCGGATTTGTTCACGCAAACCAGTGACGCGTAAAGTCAAAAAAACCCACGTGCTTCTTAGGGCACATGGGTTTCAGGTTTCGGTGGGTAAGAACGCGCGTTAGTTCGACAGGGAATTCAACAGCGGTTCCGCATCCTTCTTAAGCCCGGACAGGGCAGCTTCTGCTCCATTCGCATCCGCGAACACTGGTGCCAGACCACGGGATTTCATAACTTCTGCAAAGCCGTCTTTCGCGGTCACGCCTTCCAGAACGCTTTGGAGATACGCAACAGCCTCGACCGGCGTTCCGGCGGGCGCCATCATCACCACAGGGGATGACACGTCGGCGGACCCAATACCCAATTCAGCAAGTGTTGGCACGTCAGGATGCACTGGGTCTCTCTGGGCCGATGTCACGGCAAGAACACGTAGATCGTCAAATCCATCTGCCTGTTGAATGCCGATAATCCCGAAATCGACTTGTGATCCCAGCAATGCGGTACGGGCTTTTGCGCCACCTTTGAAGGGGACGTCCTGTGCTGCCAATCCATTCTTATCCAGGAAACTCAGGCCCGCGACATGGAACGAGCCCCCGCGTCCGGAATGTGCCCAACGCAAGCTATCGGGCTGGCTCCGGATAGCCTCAACCAGTTGCTCGGCAGTTTCGTAAGGACTTGATGCGGGCACGATCACGGCGGATCTCAGAAGGCCAACCTGACCGATATAAGTAAAGTCGGCGAACGGATCGATATCGGTGTCTCGGGTCATTGTGGACAATATCAATGCCCCACCTGATGTGAGCATCACTGTATAGCCATCCGGGCGTGCAGATTTGACCGTTTGCGCACCGTTCAGACCACCCGAACCACCTACGTTAGCGACGGTGATCGGAACCGGAACAGTGTCGCTTGCAGCATCTGCAACGGCACGGGCGATCGTATCGATACCGCCACCGGCACTGTAAGGCACGACAATGGCGACAGGCTTTCTGGGAAAGTCCTGAGCGAATGCAGCTGTCGCGCCGAGCGCCATCGCAACCCCAGCGATCAGCGATAGAGATGTTTTATAAAGTCCCATTTATTCCTCCCAAAGTGGTTTGGATAACTCAACGAAGTTTGATGTCCTTCGATACATCTTGCGTGCGTCACAAGGAAATACGATGATTATATCGCCCTCATAACATTTTCGGATAACTCAATCTCAAACACGCTCCAGCGCAATTGCGATGCCCTGACCGACGCCAATGCACATGGTACACAGCGCGATTTTGCCACCCGAAAAGTGCAATTGCTGCGTTGCGGTTTGGACAAGCCGGGCCCCGGACATACCCAGAGGGTGACCAAGAGCAATCGCGCCGCCGTTCGGATTTACATGCTCTGCGTCATCTGCCAACCCAAGTGCACGGGTCACGGCAAGCCCTTGGGCTGCGAAGGCTTCGTTCAGCTCGATCACATCAACCTGCCCGATATTCAAACCCAGTCGCGCCAACAGCTTTTCGGTGGCCGGGGCCGGACCAAAGCCCATGATGCGTGGGGCGACGCCTGCAGCGGCCACACCAAGCACACGCGCGCGTGGTGTCAGCCCGTGCCTTTTCACTGCAGCCTCGCTGGCCACGATGATTGCTGCCGCACCATCATTTACGCCTGATGCATTGCCGGCTGTCACACTGCCGCCTTCCCGGAACGGCGCGACTAATTTGCCCAATGCCTCGGCGGTCGTTTGTGGACGCAGATGTTCATCTTGATCCAATCGCATCGGGTCGCCGCGCCGCTGCGGCACGGAAACCGCAACGATTTCCTCCGCAAAAATCTCGCCGGATTGTGCAGCCGCCGCCCGTTGCTGTGAGCGCAAAGCAAAGGCATCCTGATCTTCCCGCGAGATACCGAAATCCTCAGCCACGTTTTCTGCGGTTTCAGGCATTGAATCTACGCCGTATTGCGCCTTCATCAACTTGTTGACGAACCGCCAGCCAATTGTGGTGTCAAAGATCTCGGCCGATCTTGAAAAGGCCTTTTCTGCTTTGGGCATCACAAAGGGTGATCGGCTCATACTTTCGACACCGCCCGCAATCATCAGATCGCAGTCGCCGGACTTGATTGCCCGTGCCGCAGTTCCTACGGCATCGATGCCGGATCCACACAACCGGTTAACTGTGCTGCCAGATACCCGGTCAGGCAATCCCGCCAGCAAGGCCGACATGCGCGCTACGTTGCGGTTGTCTTCGCCTGCTTGATTGGCACAGCCGAAAATCACATCGTCCACAGCATCCCAATCGACATCAGGGTTTCGTTCCATAAGCGCCCTGAGGGGCAAGGCGCCGAGATCATCGGTACGAATCGACGAAAGCGCGCCGCCATAGCGGCCGATTGGCGTGCGGATGGCGTCGCAGATATAGGCTTCGGTCACTGCTGGCCCTCCACTTGGTCCGGATTAGCTTTGCGCCAGTTCTTGCTGATGCCTTTGCCGATGGTGTTCCGCTGGATTTCAGATGATCCGGTCAGAATTCGGAACATGCGTAGGCGTCGGAACACCCACTCGACCGGGTGGCTTTGGGTCATGCCGATCGAGCCGTGGATCTGGATCGCCTTATCGGCCACTTGAAAGCTATTTTCGGCAATGAACACCTTGCACATTGAGGCTTCAGAGCGAATGTCTTCGCCTCGGTCTGCCTTGGCCGCGGCCTCGTGGATCATCGCATGAGCCGCGTAATTCGCTGTCTTCATGTCGGCCAGCATATGTTGAATTGCCTGAAATTCGGCAATCGGTTTACCAAATTGCACCCGGCGATGCGCATAGTCGATCGCCTGATCCAGAGCGAATTCTGCGTGACCCAACATGGTCGGGCATTGCAGCAATCGGTTGATGTTGATGCGCTCCATTCCCAACTTGAAGCCGTTGCCAAGCCCGCCAAGGATGTTGCGCGCCGGAACCCTGACATTGGTTAGGTGAATGTCGTTGTCGATATGCTGACCCGACATCGGAAGATAATGCCCACGGATTTCGTAGCCCTCAGACGCGGCATCAACCAGAAAGGCCGTGACGCCATTTGCACCGGCGTCGGGATCAGTGACGGTTAGAATAATCGCGAAGTCGGCAGTGCGCGATGCAGTGATGAACTGCTTGTGACCATTAATAATATAGTCGTCGCCATCCTTGACGGCGCTGGTCTTGATACGCATCGCATCCGAGCCTGCCTGAGGTTCCGTCATCGCGAAACAACCGGCACGCTCCCCGCGCGCCACGGGTCGGAAAAACTCCTCCATCTGTTCGGCAGTGGCGGAATTTACGATGTAGCCGATCCGCATCGGGCCGCCATTTTCACCCAACACACACCCATACAAAGCCGCGTTCGAACGCGTGCAGTCCGTTTTCAGCGTGCAAAGCTGATCGATCGAAAGGCCCATCCCCCCATGTTCTAGCGGTAGGTTCGCGCCGTAAATTCCCAACTCATATGAGCGCCTCCACCCTTGCTCCAGCTGTGCCCTTTCAAAGCGGGTCTCGTGGGTAAGGCCCTGTTCCTTTTCCATCGGAATCAGTTCGTCGTAGAGATAGTCATGAACTTTCTTGCGCAGCGTGCTGAAAGCTTCGGGTGCAATGCCATCATTTGCTTTGAGTAGAGCCATTATCAATCAGACCTTGCGATCCGCCTCCTTCCAGTATCCATCACGTAAGACACGACGCAAAACCTTGCCTGCGTCGTTTTTTGGCAGTTCATCGACAAAACTCACGATCCCCGGTTTCTTGAATTTTCCAAGGACTGTCGCGCAATGGTTTGCCAGTTCCTCTTCCGTGACGGACGCGCCGGGACGACGCACGACGACAGCGGCAACCATCTCGCCCATATCCGGGTCCGGCGCACCAACAACGCAGGCTTCAAAAACACCGGGGTGCTCATAAAGCGCGTGCTCGACCTCGTTGGGGTAAACATTGAAGCCACCCGAAACGATCATGTCCTTCTTGCGATCAACGATAAAAATATAACCTTCGTCATCGGCGTAGGCGATGTCACCGGTATGATAGACGCTATCTTTTATTGCTTCCGCAGTCAGGTCTGGTGCGTTCCAATAGCCCGCCATGACATCGGGGCCCGAAATCACCAGCTCGCCGCGCTCGCCAATCGGGGTTTCGACACCATTGTCGTCGACAATTCTCACAATAGTGTCGAACATCGGACGCCCACAGGACGACAGCAGCTCCGGCTTATCGCCAACAGCCCGTTTGTGATCTGCTTCAGTCAACATGGTGACGGAAGAGCACGTCTCGCCACCGCCATAACCTTGGTTGAGAATGGGACCGAAGAAATCGATCGCTTCTTTTAGCCGGGTCGGCGAGATTGGGGCGGCACCGTATCGCACCATACGCAGGCTGGACAGATCGTAATCGTGGCGGGTGTCGGTCGAGACGATCCGGTTGATCATTGTCGGCACCAGATAGGTTTGCGTGGCCTTTTCAGTCTCGACGGCGGTCAGATAGCTATCCACGTCAAATCTGCTCAGAAGAATGTTCGAATGTCCCATCGACAAGAGCGCCAAAATAGACATGCCCGAGGCATGGGTGATCGGCCCCACATGCAGAAAGATTTCATGCTGATCAGGGCTAAGTCGTGAACGGAACGCCATTTTGCGCATCAATGCGTGGCGGTTGCCGACAGTCTGCATGGCAGCCTTCAGAACCCCCGAAGACCCGGATGTATAGTGATGGACAGCTACATCGGACAGTGCGACATCCACACAGACCGGTGTGTCTGATGCCGCCGCCAACGCAGTTTCATAGCTAGTTTCGCTATCATCTGAGCCGAAAATCAAAATCTCAAGGTTGGGGTCCTCGGCGCTGGCTTGATTTGCTGCTGTGCCATGCGCTGCATCTGCCAGCAAGATCTTTACACCAGAATCCTTGCAAATATGCGTGACTTCAGATGCTGAAAGCCGCGCGTTGATCGGGACACGGGTAAAACCACCTTTCAGCAAGGCCACCTGTACCTCGACCAGCTCATTACGGTTCCAAGCAAGGACCGCGACACGATCGCCCTTTGTCAGCCCTTTTGCAGACAACAAGTTGGCAAGGCGATTGCTTCGCTCATCCAGCTCCGAATAGGTTTTCACGCCGTTCTCGTCTTTAAGCGCAATACGATCGCGCCAATAGCGCGCACTGCGTGCTACCAGATATCCTAGGTTCATCTTGGTCTAGCCTCGCTGCTTGAACATTCTCGAACCCAGTTTAGTCATAGCAAGTATGCAAAAGAAAATACGATTTAACTCTGCTTTTCATCGCTTTTTAATATCGGATGGTCATGAGCCATGTGATAGAAAAAAGTGATGAATGATATTCATTATTCGTATTTTATTATCGCTGAGATCAAGTCTACTGTTTGACATCTTCCACAACAAATGACGGGCGGTTTTGCGATGACTGAAGTTCGCTTTGAAACACAAGGTGCAATTGCGATCATAAGGATCTGCAACCCGCCTGTTAATGCGATATCACAGGCGGTTCGTCAGGGAATGCTTGAGGCCGTCCAGACATTTGCAGACACGCCAGAATGCAAGGCTGCTGTCCTGATTTGCGAAGGGCGTACGTTTATGGCGGGCGCGGATGTGAAGGAATTCGGTGCCCCACCAATCCCGCCGCATCTACCTGAATTAATTTCTGAAATAGAAACCTGCCCCAAACCTATTGTCGCTGCCATTCATGGTCAGGCACTTGGCGGAGGTCTGGAAATCGCGTTGGGCTGTGCATGGCGGATCGCCGTTGAGCGGGCACGGTTCGGCCTGCCAGAAGTTACGCTTGGCGTTATTCCGGGTGCCGGGGGGACGCAGCGGTTGCCGCGCTTGGTTGGTGTCCAGTCGGCGCTGGACATTGCAGTCGGGGGACGTCCGGTGAATGCGGCGAAAGCACTGAAAATCGGCCTTATCGACAAAATCATCGGCGATCTGGAAACCGAGGCGATAGCCTTTGCTACCGAAATTGCGGGCACTGACCCTGCATCTCGCAGGCTCGACATGGCAATGCCGGGATCAGAAAGCGCATCGATATTTGAGACCACTCGCACAATGCTCGGGAAACGCAAACCGGGTCAGAACGCACCGCTTGCGGCTGTGACTGCAATCGAGGCCGCCACTCAATTGCCGTTCGACGAAGGCATGGCGATCGAGCGCAAACTGTTTCTTGAATTGCGCGGCAGCCCGCAGGCCGCTGCGCTCCGCCACATCTTCTTTGCCGAACGCGCCAGCACCAAGGTCGCCGGTATCGATTTGAAATCTGCCGGCCGGATCGAACGGGTTGCAGTGATTGGGGCCGGAACCATGGGGGCTGGGATCGCCTTGTTTTTTGCAGGCAGGAATATCCCGGTCACATTGGTCGAAATCACAAAAGAAGCCGCCGAAGCCGGGCTTGGGCGTATCAAAGATAATATCGCCCAAAGTGTTCTGCGTGGTAAACTTTCGGATGCGGACGCAGAGGCCATTCTGGAACGAATTTTCCTGACGACGGACTACGATGACTTGGCCGACACCGATTTGGTAATTGAGGCAGCAGTCGAAAACCTGTCGATCAAGAAAAAGATATTTGCGCAACTGGATGATGTTTGCCGATCAGACGCAATTCTAGCGACCAATACATCGTATCTAGACATCAACGACCTGGCCGCTTCGACCAAATGCCCCAACCGGATTGTCGGATTGCATTTCTTCAGCCCGGCACATGTGATGAAACTGGTCGAGATTGTACGCACCGACAAAAGCGACGATCAGGTTATTGCCACCCTGACATCTGAGATGAAAAAGCTTGGTAAGACAGCCGTCATTGCGGGTGTTTGTCACGGATTTATCGGCAACCGAATGTATCAGTCCTACCAGCGCGAAGCCGGGCTGCTGCTTTTGGAAACCGGCAAGCCGGAGATTGTAGATTCTGCACTGCGGCAATTCGGGATGGCGATGGGTCCATTTCAGACCCTTGATCTGTCGGGCATCGACATCGGATATCTGATGCGCAAATCACTACCCGTCGACGCCATCCATCCATACGCCTTTCAGGTGCATGATCGTCTTGTTGAAATGGATCGCAAGGGGCGTAAGTCCAAGACGGGTTTCTATCGCTACGTTGCTTCGAAGCCTGAGACCGACGATCTGGTGTCTAAGTTGGTTGCGCAGGTTGCCTCTGAATTCGACATAACGCAGCGCGATATCCCCCCAGAAGAGATCGCTCGGCGTTGCATGCAGGCGTTGTCGATTGAGGGGCAAAAAATTCTGCAAGAAGGTATCGCCGACAAACCAGGTGACATCGATGTCGTATTCGTGAACGGATACGGTTTCCCCCGGCATCTGGGTGGACCGATGTATTTTGCAAGGAATTGACAATTCTTACAAACGGGTCAAAGCGCTAATGGAATGTGACTTGTCCGCGAAGCGCGAGCTCACCGATCAAGTTTCGCTGTTGAAAACTCGAATGTCCGGTTCTTCCGGTGCATGGCAGCACAGATCGAGTCGTGCTTGCAGCTTGGAAACCGGATTCACACAATGGGCTCGGAGCAGTTATCCACTGCATATTTCACGACTGGCCAAATTGAGAGTGATCAGCCTCCTGCCCTTTGAGATCAAACTAGAGGCGAGAGCATTAAACTTCACATAAGCGCGCTTACGCGAATCCGAGGTAAGCATTCCCCCCTGCCCTATCATGAAGGCCATTTGCGGACCTTCGCGCTTTGTGCGGCGAATGCCAGCAACGAGCCCATATTGACCAATGCTGCAACTTGTATGAATGGCTGCTTCGCTTGGCGAAGACGGAAAGTTCGGTTTCGCAAAAGTTAGAAGAAAAGCGGCGATGCCAAAACTGACACCGCCGTTTTTTGCTCGCATTGCTACATCTAGTTCGTGATGATTTCTGGCCCCATGAACGTATTTGGCAGTATGGTCGAAATCCACGGCACATAGGTCACCAGGATCAAGAAAACAAAGAGCACCGCGAGGAATGGTAGTGCCGCACGCACTACGCTCATCATTGGCATACCGGCGACACCGGAGGTAACAAAGAGGTTCAGTCCAACCGGAGGTGTAATCATACCGATCTCCATATTGACGACCATGATGATGCCGAGATGGATCGGATCAATGCCAAGCTCGATCGCGATTGGGAACACCAGTGGCGCTACGATCACCAGCAGTCCCGACGGTTCCATGAACTGGCCGCCGATCAACAGGATGATGTTGACGACTATCAAGAACATAACCGGCCCGAAGCCCGCAGAAAGCATCGCATTGGCGATATGTTGTGGGATTTGTTCGTCTGTTAGAACGTGCTTCAAGATAAGCGCGTTTGCGATCACGAACAGCAACGTGACTGTCAGCTTGCCGGCATCGAACAAAGTGCGTTGTGTATCTGGATGGAAAAACGCGGTCACGATGGCCCATGGGCGGCTCCGCAACGGAATGCTGCCGGGGGTTTCGTTCACCGCTGCAGCGGAAAGACTACGTGGCTGTCTATCTGCGAGTGGCCCCATATCCTTGTAGACGAACGTCGCGATGAAGAACGCATAGACTGCGGCGACTGCGGCCGCTTCGGTTGGGGTAAAAATGCCCCCGTAGATGCCGCCAAGGATGATGACGATCAGGAAAAGTCCCCAGCCCGCCTCACGGCCAGAGGCAACGATTTCGCCCCAACCCTGCCACTCACCCTTGGGCAAATTCTTAATTCTTGCGATGACATAAATGGTCGTCATCAGCATGAAACCGGCTAGCAATCCGGGGATGACCCCAGCCAGAAACATACGACCGACTGAAACCTCAACCGACGCAGCATAGACCACCATCACGATGGACGGTGGGATCAAGATACCCAATGTCCCTGCTGTACAGATGACGCCTGCGGCAAAGTCTTTGGTATACCCGACCTGTCGCATACCTCCGATCACGATGGTTCCGATTGCCACAACAGTCGCAGGCGAAGATCCTGAAAGAGCCGCAAACAGCATACAGGCGAAAACGCCAGCAATTGCCAGCCCACCGGGCAGGTGCCCGACACAGGCAATTGAGAACCGAATGATCCGTTGGGCAACGCCGCCTGTCGTCATGAAGGAAGACGCTAATATAAAGAACGGGATAGCGAGCAGGGTATAGTGCCCCTCAAACGCGCTGAATAGGGTTTGTGCCACTGATGCCAGTGAGCTGTCTGAATAGACCAACAGAAAAAGAACCGATGACATGCCAAGCGAAATGGCAATCGGAACACCGATCAGCATGAGGCCGATGACCATTGAAAAGAGAAGTGCGACTTCCATTAGCTTTCTCCCTGCCTCTGTTCGCGGATTTCTTGAATTTCGTCTTCAACCTCGTGGCTGGCCACAACGCGGTCGGTTTTGCCAGACCAAAGCGCCCAGCCAGCTTGGACAAAGCGCAAAAGTAACAGCGCCATTGATAATGGCAGAACAACGTAGGGCAGCAGGCGGGGGATTTTTTCGTAGCTTTGGCCGTCGTTGAACACGGTTTCCATCCAGCCCAAAACAGCGGGATGCGGGATGTCATTGACCTCGTACCATCCCTTGCCGCGGAAGCTCTCCTCAAACCCAAGCGGGAACCAGCGCCCATCGGTGCCAGGAAGGTTCGCGAAGTTGGCCCAGTAGTCCCATGCGCCTTTCAACATTAGAAAGCTAAAAGCGATACAGACGGCAACCGCAGCCAGCCCCATCATGCGACGTGGTTTTGGTGTCAGTGCATTGATGACGATGTCGACGCCCAAATGCGCGCCTTTCTTGACCGCATAGGATGCACCGAGAAGAACGAGCCAACCGAACAAAAAGACGGTCAGCTCCAACGCCCAAAGAATATTCCGATTGAAGCCGTATCGCATGACGACATTGGCGAATGTGATTAATGTCATCACGCCAAGGATGCCCGCAATTAGGGTCTCTTCTATCCGATCAATGAACGATCTCGTGTGATCCATGTCGGACCTCCCTTTGCGTGCCGAGGGCAGATCAACCGCCCTCGGCTACTTCTGATTTAGGTGCCGCCGTTGAACGACTGTGCCGCGTCGATCATGTCTTGGCCGACGTCGTCAGAGAATTGCTCCCAAACCGGTTTCATCGCATTGACCCACGCCAAACGTTCTTCTGCTGTGAGGGTGCGCACCTCGCCACCGGCATCGATGATGGCCTGACGATTGGCCTGGTTCACCGCAAAGGACTCTGCGTTTCGAAGCTCTGTGACTTCATCCAAGATCGTCAAGAATTGGTCACGGACATCGGCATCCAAGCCTTCAAGCCAATCGACATTCGTCACGACCAAATAGTCGATAACACCGTGGTTGGTTTCGGTAATGCCATCCTGAACCTCGAAGAACTTTTTGCCATAGATGTTGGACCAAACGTTCTCTTGGCCGTCGACAACGCCTTGTTGAAGTGCGCCATAGACCTCTGAGAAGGCCATCTTTTGCGGCGCGCCACCGATCGCTTCCATCTGCGCGACAAGAACGTCGGATGACATCACGCGGAACTTGAGCCCGTCAGCGTCTGCTGGTGACATTAAAGGAACATTGGCGGACATTTGCTTCATGCCATTGTGCCAGAAGGTCAGACCCTGAAGACCTCGGTTCTGCATGCTGTCTAGCAGTGCCTGCCCAGCCTCAGATGCTTGAAACGCATCAACAGCCTCGATGTCTTCAAACATGAAAGGCAGGTCGAAAATACGGAATTGCTTGGTGAATTTTTCAAACTTTGACAGCGACGGTGCGGCGAGTTGAACGTCACCCTGCAGTAGCGCCTCTAGCACCTTGTTGTCATCATAAAGGGTGGAGTTCGGAAAAACCTCCATACAGGCTGTTCCGTCCATCTCGGTGTTGACGCGCTCGGCCAGCAAAGTGGCCGCGATGCCCTTGGGGTGCTTGTCTGTGTTCGTGACGTGGCTGAACTTGATGACGATCTCGCCTTCGTCGCAAGCCGCGAAAGCCGACGAAGCACTTGTCGCCAATGTCAGGGATAGTGCAGTGGTTAGCAGAAATTTCATGGTATCCTCCTCTGATCCGGTTCGCGGCACCATGCGATGCTGCAAATGTCGTTAAAGACTATCGAGGTTTCACATGAGGATTAGTCGGCATTACTGATCAGTTTTGCCGATTAAACCTTTTGATTTAATCTGAGATAGTGGATAAAAATTCATGTCCTCAGGGGGATCGAAATGTTCAAGGACTTCGTGGAAGAGCGTATCGTAGGCGATGGTGCGACCCTGTTCCTCCGCCGCGCAGGACCTGTCGGTGCGCCGCCGCTTGTTCTATTGCATGGGTATCCGCAGACGTCCGCCATGTGGCACGGTGTGGCCCCCATTCTGGCCCGTACGTTTCAGGTTATTTGCCCTGATCTGCGCGGCTACGGTCGGTCTGACAAGCCAGCGTCCGATGCAGCACACGCGCCTTATGCAAAGCGGGCTATGGCGAACGACATCGTCGCTGTCATGCGGCGCTTGGGCCACGAGCGGTTTCTTGTTGGTGCCCATGATCGCGGTGCGCGGGTCGCGCATCGGTTGGGTCTGGACCATCCTGACCGCGTCTCAGCCATGGCATTGCTCGACATCGCTCCGACCCGTGAAATGTATGCCGGGACAAGCGCCGGATTCGCACAGGCATACTGGCACTGGTTCTTTCTGACACAGCCTAGCCCGCTACCTGAACGCATGATCGGTGCAGATCCTGAAGGGTTCTGGAAACTGAAATGCTTCAATCAGGCACGCGGCGATAATCCGTTTTCACCTGAAGCTTTGGCAGAATACCTAAGTGCCTTCGCAGACCCCGACGCTATTCATGCAAGCTGTGAAGACTATCGGGCCGCCGCCACGATCGACATCGCACATGATGATGCGGATCAGGGCCGCAAACTTCGCATGCCCGTTTTGACCCTTTGGGCGAAACGTGGCGTGATTGAGACGTGCTTTGACGCGCTTGCCCTATGGCGACAGCGGGCTGAAAGGGCTGAGGGCGAAGCGCTCGACACCACACATTACATGGCCGAAGAAATCCCGGATGACATAGCTGCGCGCATGTCGGATTTCTTTGCCCGCAACCCAATTCACGCAAAGGCAACCGCATGAGCCGGACACTTTATGACAAACTGGTCGACGCCCATAAGGTGTGCGATCTGCCAGATGGCGACATGCTGATCTATGTCGATTTCCACATCATGAATGAATACACCAGCCCGCAAGCCTTCTCGGGGCTCGACGCAAAGGGCTTGGACGTTTGGCGGACCGAGGCGCATCTTGCCGTGGTCGATCATGTGAACGCAACCCGCAGCAATGAACCGCATGATAAGGCTTCCAAGCTCCTAATCGACAATCTGGAATCCAATTGCACCAAGCACGACATCGCTTTTTATGGTCTGGGCGACCCGCGACAGGGCATTGAACACGTCGTGGTTCCCGAACAGGGGTTGGTCATACCCGGCATGTTAATTGCCTGCGGTGACAGCCACACGACAACCTATGGCGCATACGGCGCGCTGGGGTTTGGCATCGGCACCTCGGAAGTGGAACATGTTCTGGCAACCCAAACGCTACGCTACAAACGTATGAAAACGATGCGCGTTTTGATCGACGGCGAAACCGCACCCGGCGTGACGGCGAAAGACATCATCATGAAAGTCGTGCAAGTCGTGGGCGCTGGCGGGGCCAATGGATTTGCGGTGGAGTTTGCAGGTTCCGCCGTTCGCCACCTCGACATGGCCGGACGCATGACCGTTTGCAATATGGCGGTTGAGTTAGGCGCGCGTGCGGCTTTGATCGCAGCGGATGAGGTCACCGAAGCGGCATTGCAAGGCCACTCTCATAGCGGTCGGTTTGCGTTCTACGGGGAGAGTTGGCACAGCGACCCCGAGGCCGTCTTTGACAATGAGGTCGCAATAGCAGGGGGCGATATCGAACCGCTGGTCACATGGGGCACCAGCCCGGATCAATCGGTGCCGATCACTGCACATGTGCCGGTCGCGTCCGACTATGTCTCGCCGAAAGCCAAGGCCGCTTTGGCGCGGTCGTTGAATTACATGGGGCTAACCGAGGGGCAGTCAGCCCAGTCGATCGCAATCGACACGGCCTTTATCGGTTCTTGCACCAACAGCCGGATTGAAGACCTGCGCGAGGCGGCCAAGATACTCGAAGGTAGGAAGGTCGCGGTGGGCGTCGAAGCCATCGTCGTGCCCGGCTCTGCCATGACACGGATCAAAGCCGAAGCCGAAGGCCTGCGCGCGATCTTTGAGGCTGCAGGTTTTGAATGGCGACCCGAGGCGGGCTGTTCCATGTGCCTTGCAATGAACGACGACATCGCCATGGATGGTGAACGCGTCGCATCATCCACCAACCGAAATTTCGAAGGCCGACAGGGTCGCGGCGCACGCACGCACCTTATGTCACCTGCAATGGTCGCGGCGGCTTCTGTCGCGGGGCATCTGGCAGATGTGCGAGATTTCAAATGAAAGACCAACAGATGAAAAAGATGATCAAAGGGATCGCAGCACCTTTGCCGCTGGCCAATGTCGATACTGATGTGATCATGCCCAAGCGGTTTCTGATCACGATCACCCGCGAAGGATTGGCGGATGGCACATTCGCCGATTTGCGCTTTGACAATGCTGGGGGTCCTCGCCCAGACTTTATCTTGAACAAAGCACCTTGGACGCAGGCCAATATTTTGGTTGTCGGCGACAATTTCGGCTGTGGGTCCAGTCGCGAACATGCTGTCTGGGGTATGCGCCAACTTGGGATTGATGCCTGCATCGGCACAAGTTTCGCCGGTATTTTCTACGACAATGCCCGCAAAAACGGTTTGGCATTGCCGATTGTCTCGCCGGAGACGCGGGACTTGCTTTTGCAGGCCGCAGGCAACGGTGCCGAGATAACAATCGACCTAAGTGGCCGCACGATCACAGCTGGTGACATTCGCGCGCCATTCGAGATGGACGCCGCGACACAAACAGCGCTGATCCGAGGTCGCGATGATACGCTAGACTCGTTAGAACATGCAGGTGCGATCCGAGACTATGAGGCGGGATTGAAAAGCCAGATGCGGGTCAGCGTCATCAAATAGACCAATAAGGGAACACAGATTGGATATCAGACAGCTGGAATGCTTCGTCGCCGTGGCGGAAGAACTTCACTTCCGGCGAGCAGGCGAACGTTTGGGGCTAAGCCAATCGGCTCTTTCTGAACGGGTCTCTGCGTTGGAACATGAACTTGGTGCGCGACTGTTTTTCAGAACGACACGGCAGGTCAGCCTGACCCAAGCTGGGTCAGAGTTCGTCCAGGATGCCAAAAGGATACTTGCCGATATCGAAAGGGCGGTCTCAAATGTTCGCCACACCGCCGAGTCTGACCTACGCCACATCCGTGTGAGCGGGGTAGATGAGGCGATTTCGATGCTGCTGCCCAAAGCTCTGCTAGCTTTTCGCAGGACGGACCCGAAGGTTCACGTGCAGGTACTGGAAACCTCATCTTCTGAACAACATTCGCAAGAGTTGATTGGCCATCGCACCGATGTGGCCTTTGTCAGAACGCCGCAGCAAGACGATTTCATCACCAGTGAACTGCTTCACCGGCAGCCGGTTTTGGTGGTTCTTGCGGATACAAACCCTCTTTCAAGCTCTGTGTCTCTATCGGCGTCCGATATCGTCGACCAACCGATCGTGGGCTACCCCAAACACGCACGCCCAATCTTGCACGAAGCATTATGGAGCGGCTTTCGCCGAATAGGCGCGCAGCCCAACATTGTCTGTGAGATTATTGATAAGTCCACAATGTTGCAGTTTGTAGCTCAGGGCCTCGGAATCGCATTGGCACCTGCTTGGGTCCGGAATATCGCCCCCTTAGGTGTTTCCTTCGTCCCATTTGAGCCATGTGAAAACCTCATTGACCTATACGTTGCATTTCGCAAATCGGGAAATTCAGACACCGTCAAAAGATTCGTCGATGCAGTTAGAAAAACCACGGTCTAAGGGTCCGAGACCGTGGTTTTCCTCGATGGTATGGTACCGCTGTTCAATGCAGCACTTAACAAACGCGTGGCCGCCAAACTCTGGAAGCAGCCGTTAACAAAGAAAGCGTCAAAGTCTGGAATGTCCCGCATCTTGCCTATTCGAATGGGACGCAGCGAATGCCCGGTTTCGGTTCGCCAAAGCAAAGCGCGAAGCTAGGTAGTCGCTCTTCTTGTCAGCCGGCATCGTAGCACAGACTGTCCAAATTGAACCCATGTCTGCGCGCAGATTTTCTGTGACGTAGCAACCCGATCAACTACAAGGAAGTTGAAATTCTTGATAGTCAATTGGCGGAAACTCGCCTTAGAATGTCCCTTGCTCACGTTCGACGTTTAACATCGAGAAGCCCCAATCTAAACTGCGCCTAGAACAAAATTGGTTCGACCCAAAGAAACAGCGGTTGGGTCGAAACGCCTAGCGCTCGTGCATTTTTCTAGTTTTAAATGAACGGGGATCATTCGTAGTACACGTTGCTATGCACCTTCGACTTCCATCGGGGCACAGTTTCTCCAGTGTTCCATTCGTAAAGCCAACCGACGAGCTCTCCTGACGCTGTGTCAAAGATCCGCTTAACGGCCCGTGCATGTATTCGGTCCAACTCTGCTTTGGGTACCCGAGACTCAGAATGATTTTTTGGTACTACGTGTCTGATTTTGACTAGTACGGCAGGTGTCAGATGAGGTTTGGCAGCTGCAGTCATAATTCTTCCTCTTAGTTCGAGCCAGCGATGATCATCAGAATCCGTCACTTGGTTCGGTCATCGGCATCTAGGTGCCTCACGTTCAAGTTGTGTTTACAAATGCTGTGAATGCACGACAGAAAACGCAAAGAGGCGCAAAACAACGCAAAATGGCAGTTTAATACATTGATAAAAAACAATAAGTATTTCGTTGCACCGCAGAAAGAAGCTGACAGTTTTAAGCAGCTTTTCGCTCGTTTAGCAGCAGCTGGCGCAGGACGCCCTGTAGATGCCGAGGGGTTTCCTGACGGACCTTGGACGCCTGAGAAACTGACTGATGCCATTTCTTCTTTTGAGGCCAACGAGAAGGGTATCGAGGTGCGAGCTGTGCAGGTTTGGTTTCAAGATAATTATAACGGCATCAGCAATGAGAACATACGCTGGCTAGCGCGCATATTCGGGTGCGATGACCCCGAAGCAACGGCTCAGTGGCAAGCGGAGCTGAACGCCGCTCGAGAGAGACTGGCATCTGAAAGGCGTGAAAAGAGGCGACGCGCTGCGTCCACAGAAGCCAAGAGCGAACAGGCAAAGGCGCTACATGGCAATTTTGTGGCCAGGCTGACCTTCGCGGAACTTTCAGAGCGTGCGTTTCGTGGCAGCGGCCCTTTCAATCTGATCGTAGCTCTTTGGGTGTTTGTTTCGATGCTCTTGTTTGTCGCTTACCTCACGGGTGTCCACGACGTGGTTTGCAGCCCAGCTGAAGGCGTAAACAAACAAGTTGGACTATTTTGGTCGCCAAACTGGTACATTGACGATTTGGTCCTGGTTCCATTGCTGATGATTGTCGTTTCAAACACTGTCACCCGATGGCGTGATCAAAGCAGAGGAATGCTCGTCTCCGAACAAGTTGATCCTGAGCTCGACACTGGTTGGCGACAAAGACGCAACGACTTTGCATTCACGTTTCAGGCCTTGTTTCTCGCCAGCTTGTTCATCATTTTCTTCCTTCAATGGTATGGTGCCTATCTGACGCCGCTCCGGGAGAACGATGTCGGGCAACGCGTTGTTGATTGGCTGCTGATTGCAATTGAACGACCGGATGTCATGTCCATTCCTTTTGCTAAGTACCTCTCACTGATCGCCAACTTCACGTCGGGTATCAGCTATTGGTGCTGCTTCACGGGGCTCTTGCTGCTCTACATAGTTGTAACCGATTTCAAGGACGTTTGCGGTCGCTCGGCACCTTATTACAGCCCGCCTCAGTACTATGAGGCGATGAGTTCCGCTCGAACAATCATGCAGGGTATCTATCGCTGCGCGATCTTGATGCTCATAGCGTCGACTGCCATAAAACTGGTCGCAACCTACCTTATGACAGATGCTGAAAACCTCGCAGGGTGGCTGCTTAAAGACGCGCGCACGCTATTTGGGCTCACCAACGATGGCTGGAATTGGTTTGACAAGAGCCCTTCCGCTTCCATCACCAGTTTCTTTGTTATGTTCATTCCAGTATTTGTCTTCTTTGTGTGCTTGTCTCAGGTCCATTGGGCACTTCGCGCGTTGCTCAGCGCAGACGTCGATCAGTCCAACGCGGCTTTACTGACGAATTCAAATAGGTTGGACGAATTGAAGGCTGAATGGTTCAATTGGAGCATTGTCATTGCCCTACTCGTCGCCAATTTTTGGTTGATCGGCCGGTTCACGGGGTTCTCGATCCTTCTGATCGGTAGCTTGGCGATAGGCATTTACAGTATCATTTCGACAACTCGATTTCAGGCAGGAGAAAACAAGATATGAGCAAGAACTTTTCATCAGCTATCAGGGATCTCGGTTGATGGACGCCGCGCCCTTCTTTTCTGAGATTGCGGATGGTCCAGACGACGGGGCCGCATTTTGGGTGAACGCGGATGATGGCGTGCGCCTCAGATTGGCGAAGTGGAAGACAGAAGGCTCCGGCGCGGGAACGGTTCTGATGTTCCCCGGTCGCACTGAGTACATTGAGCTTCAAGGCCGAACAGCGCGTGACTTTCGTGCCCACGGCTACTCCATCCTCACGATCGATTGGCGCGGGCATGGGCTGTCTGATCGTCTGACAGAAGACCCGAAAACGATACACGTGAATAGCTATGCAGACTATCAGAACGACGTTAGGGCGATGGTCGCTGCAGCAAAGGCGCTTGATTTACCGAAGCCATGGTTCCTGTTTGGGAATTCCATGGGGGCATGCATCGGTCTACGAGCTGCGATCGAAGGTCTGGACGTGAAAGCATGTGCGTTCTCCGCGCCCATGTGGCGTATCAAGATGTCTCTGATTCAGAGCCTCATCGCTATTCCAGTCGCATGGATTGCTTGCCGCGTGGGAAAAGGGCACGTGTACATTCCAGGCCATGATGAGAGGAACTACGCTTCATACCACCCGTTTGAGGGCAACCGGATTACCTCTGATCCTGACGGCTACGACTATTGGGTCAGACAAGCACGTGCTGAACTGAGCTTGCAGACCGGCGGGTCCAGCATGAAATGGCTTCTGCAGAGCCTCATTGAATGCCGGCATCTTTCGAAACTGCCCTCCCCTCCCCTTCCCTGCATCGCCTTTTGGGGCGACCAGGATGAAATCGTTGACTTTGAGCCAATCGAAACTCGTATGGCTGAATGGCCCGATGGTTCGGTCGTGCGAATTGAGAACGCCAAGCACGCGCTTGTTCTGGAACAACCAGAAACTCGGAAAACACTCATCGACAAGACACACGCGCTCTTCTTGGCAGCGTTGAGCAGCTAGCTTCACTTCCGATTTTCCTGGGCAATCTCAGATAATCGTAGGGCAGAACCTGTCTCGTGCAGATGATCTGAAATCTGCAAGGCAGACCTTTCGTTGCGTCGTATCACTTGGCTAGACGTTCTGACGAATGACCGAGCATTTCGGGTCTGTTGCAGGACGGGGCGAACTGACTCTTTCAGACCATTAGGGATTGCCAGCATCACAAAAAGTCAATAATAACTTATAAGAAATGATGGAAGATATAATAAATTTGATCAATATGGAGAACGACTATGCCCAAACTTCTCAAGTCGACGGTAGCGGCAGCTTCATTGATCGCAACTGCATTTACGCTGGTTCCTGCGCGCGTTCTGGCTCAAAGCTACCAAATTGATTGTGCTATCCTGTTGTGTTTGTCCGGAGGCTGGCCTGCGTCGGTGCCCTGTGCCCGCGCCCGCGCTGAGTTCATTCGCCGGATTACACCATGGCCCGTCGAGCCACCTTTGCAGATTTGGCGTTGCCCGATGGGTGCCGCCTACACCGTAGACCCCGAAACACTCACCAGCGAACGGATATATGAAATCCTCTTTCAGCTGGACCAGACCGCTCCCCTCCAATCCCTCCCGTTGGATGAGGCAGGAACTCCGGTCATCGGCCTCGATGGTCGTTTGGCCGGAGCGCCTGCATCGGAATTTCAAGCGCCCCCACTCACGGACGGCATGGAGCCGCAACCCGCTGTCGTTCGCATGTCGGGCGGTGACGCGGCTCCATTGCCGGAGGGCTTTGCATTGCAGTTGGTACAGGATCGCGCGGATATCGACATCAGTGGGGCTGACTTTAACTTCGTGCGCTCAATCCGTGTTTTCCAGACCCAAGCGCGGCAATGGGAGTCTGGCCGTGACGGCGATTGCAACAGCTACGCATCGGTCCGGTTGGGCAGCTATGGCACGCAAGGAGATTACCGTTGGACACGTAGCGGCGTAGGGGCATTGCCTGATGACCACACCGGCCTGACCGGTTTTGGCTCACACTGCCCCAGTGTCTTTCACAGGTCCGTCTTCGTTGATTGGCGCGACTATGAAGGCAACTACGGCTTCGAGCAGGTGAACTACTAAGGCTTGTGGCTCCAATTAAACCCGGCACCAGAATTGCGGTGGGCCTCCACAAGTTGTATGTCTGTCGTCAAAACTTATAAGAATCAACAGGCGGAGCAGAACATACCCCAGAATCGAAAACCCCCCGCAAGGCGGTAACCAAGCGAGGGGGGCTTTAGAACAAAGGAATTGGCGTTCCCGTAGTCCGATCTCAGAAGTTGGTCTCAGTTCTACATCCCCCCAACAGTACTGGCAAGTGAAAAACGCAGATTCTGCGCACGCCACCACTGTGTCTCGATGTGAACCATGCAAAGACCCCAAGGTTCAGTTCAAGGCGCAACATGATGGCTATGATTGGAACCAACACCCAACCAGTTGTATGCTATCAATGCGTCTAAGCCAGAGATTCGAAGGAGAGGAGATGCGTTACGAAAAAAGATAACCCCCGCAAGGTGGCAACCTTCCGGGGGGCTATGAGACCAAGAGGACTGCAATCCTCTCGAATATCAGATGTGTTGATATCGGTTTTAGAGCCCTCCTTCACACCAATCAAGGAAAAAACGCATTTGTGCGAACCGAGAAGTTGTGTCTCGGCCTGGTCTACGCAGTCGAAGCGGATCAGACCCAGACGCAGCAACGGACCAGACCACTGGTCAGCCGCGTCAAACAACAATGTTCAGAAAGGAGGACAGCAGCACCCTAAAAAATAGAAACCCCCGCAAGGCGGCAACCTAACGGGGGGGTTCAGAAACCAAAGAACGCCAATTCTTCAGTAGATCAAGTGCTTGGTCTCGGTTTTAGCACCCTCCTCACGAGCAGGCAACAAAAAACGCATTTGTGCGAACAAAGAAGAACTGCCTGACGCCGCCCTGCTTCAAACGAGCAAGGACAAAAAATGATGACCGAAACAGGCTTCCCAACCCTGCCCCAAGGGCACAAACGATTTTCCGTTGAGCAGCTTCTCATTGAAGTTGCACCCGAGCTAGGGATCCGGCCCGGCGCGCTTCAGGCGCTCCTGCATATGATGAAACGGACAAAACCAGACCATTGGACCAGCCCAGACCGTGAACCGGTCTTCTTTGCTGCTCAGGACGAGACCGCAGCCGCGCTCGGCAAAAGCCGTCGCTCACTCTTTAACATCGAAAAACGGCTTGAAGAGCTTGGCTTGATCGAGAAACGAGTGAAGGGAAACGGCCAGAGATCAGCTATTGGCGACTGCGGGATCGTCTTTTCCAGATTGATCGCGTTGGTCCCGGATCTTCTGCGGCTCGCAGAACACCTCAAGACCGAGCGCAAAGAGCACAAAGCGCTTCGCAATCGCCGCAGCACCTATGTGCGATACATCAAGCAACGCCTCCCAGAGGACGCAGTGAGCGCTCAGGGCGCGATCGGTGCTGTCTTGGAGGCCTTCCAAGCATGGCCGCGTGCAGACGCTCTTTCTCGGCTCTCAAATGAGCAGCTTGAAGCGCATGTGAACGATGCGCAGGCGTTGTGTACAACATTGGATGAAATCTGTGATTTACATCATGATTCTTCCGGTAAACCGGCACAAAACTTCCCGTGCTTTATACAAGAGAACAACCAAAAGATTCACTTAGTAAACTGTAATGTACCCATCGATAAGCGGAACGCGGGTAAACCCGCGCCAGACAAATTTAAATCACCTCCGCCTGTCGGCTCCGGCGACTGCTTAGAAAAAAATAATGGAGCAGCAGCCGTCGCACGCAATACTCAATTTTTGTCCCGGTTGAAACCAGATCACCTTTTCCGTCTTGCCAGTAAGGACATGCAGGCGATGATTTCACAATGTGCTGGTGGATCTTCCGATCTTCGCGAATTCCATTTTCTCGACGCCGCAGAACGCATGTGCGCCAATCTCGGGATAAACCATTCCGCTTGGGTGCAGGCTGTTCAAACGATGGGGCAAGCGAGTGCGATGATCGCGGTTCTTCTGCTTGATGCAAACAGAGACCACCCGACTGCGCCGGTCCACAACGTCGGCGGCGCTCTTCGCGCAATGACCCGCCGTTTCCGTGGTGGGGGTCTCAATCTCGTCGGGAGTCTGATCGGCCTGTCTCGTCGGCGCGGCCTATGATGGAGCATAAGCAGTTCGTTGCCGTGTGGCGGTGCCCCAGCCGATATTTGCTTTCCAAGATCGACTGGCAACATTTGCGCTTCGCGAGGTCGCTGGTTAATCAGCCATCGCAAATTTGTCGGCTTCGACCGCAAGGTCAACGACGTGGTGCCACAACGTGGCTTCCATCAGGTATTCTGCGTAGTCGATGTCCATCGGCAGCTCGAATTCTTGGCCAAAGAAGTGGTCGTCAAGGTAGGTATCGACATTCCAGAGGGAGCGCGTGATGTCTGGATGTTCAGCTTCCATCCGCCGGACGCTGTATTCAAACATCTCGTTTGCAAAATCCCGCAGCCGAGTGCGAATTGGGCCCGTGACGGGCAGCGATTGGATCTTCGGCTCGCCTGCCGTTTCGCGTTGGTGGAGAAGCAAGCTCCAGGATGTCGCGCCGTGCTGTTTTGCGATGTCGTCGAGAGCCTGGCTGAGTGGGATTTTTTCATCGCGCGCACGCTTTTTTGCGAGACGTTTGAGATAGTGGATTGGTTGTTGGGTCGTCATTTTTTTGAACTTTCCGTTGCGAGCCAGATTCACAATCCCTCCTTATGCGAACGCTCGAACAGTCTGTTCGAAAATTTGATATCAGCCCTGTATGCAAATACTTCCCGTTGGAGGGAGGAGGCGTGGGCCCAGCCTTGATAACAGAGGTAATGGCGCAGACCGTGTTTCTCAAGGTTTTGGCGTCAAAAATTCGCAATACGGTCCCTGTCACACCTAAAAGGGTGCGACACCGCGCTTTTCAGGTTGCAACCGGCAAGGCCGGCTTCAACCCGGAACACCTACCCTCTGACCGCCCTGCTCTCAGGTGCCATTTCAAACGTCTCTGCTCGAGCCATCCGAAATAGCGTTCACATGGTTGGTCATGAGTGCGGCGATCCGCCCTAACGGGTGTCGATCGCTGGGACAGGGATCGGTGATCCCTATACCTTCATGGTCCCTTTGGGGTGCGCGCGCTGCGCGATACGCCACTGCAGGGACGTTGCTTTAGAACCCGCTGGGTTCTCGCGCATGCAACCAAAATAGACCTCCCCCGTGTCCTCGGCTGCCGCCTGCGGGCCGCACCAGGTCGGTCGATTTAAGTGGCATTTGCTCACTCCGGCACTTCGCCAGTGGGTCAGGTTTTATAGCGACGCCCTTTCAGGGGCTTTGCTCAAAACCAGACAGCAAAAGGGGCAATGACCCCGACCACACCACGAAGGAGAGACCGGATGGCACACGCCGAAGGCAATTCAAGCAATGAACAGGAACAGGCCGAATTAGCCGCCAAAATCGCAGAACAAAATGATCGTTTTCGCTCTACATGGGGCGCTGATTTCACGGTGCCGGGTCAAATTGTACTGACACGCGGGGTGGCTGATCTATCGCCAGCCGCGAAAGCCATCATCATGCAACGGGTCCAGAAGTTCGACACGTTCTGCGAAGAAAATGATCCACACGGAGATCATACGTTTGGTGCGTTTGATTTCGAGATTGGTGGCAACAGCTACAATCTCTTTTGGAAAATTGACCTCTACGACACCGACTACGCAATGGGCAGCGATGACCCATCAGATGTCACGGTGACGCGGCGCGTCCTAACGATCCTGCACGCGCACGAGTGGTAACCCAACAATCCAACATCGAAAGGGGGTGATTTTTTGCCAAATCATCGACTGGAAGAACTGCGTCAAGAAGCAGTCCAACTCATCAAAAAGGGAGGTCTCTCCGCCAAGATCGGCCTCGCCTTTTTGAAAACCAACGCAGGGCATGACCCCAGACGTCTCACCTCACCAAAGAGGTGGGACGACCTTAACCAGATGACAAAATTCAATCAACCACGAAGGAAAATCCCAATGACAAATCAATCAACTCTCTCAGCCGACGCAGCTATCATCTATGCATCGCTGGATCAGCTATACCTGCATGATTTGAACCCGCGCCAAGAAGTTGAACAGGAGGCAATCGAGACGCTGGCCGACAGCATCAAGACCTGTGGCCTGTTGCAGAACCTTGGCGGATTGCAGGACAAGAATGGCAAGGTCGGCATCGTGGCCGGTGGTCGGCGCTTGCGTGCGCTGGCTTACCTTGCCGAAGCTGACCCCGCCCAAGAAATGGTGAAATCCATCCCCGTCTTACTGGCGAAAGATGCATCACAGGCGGAGATGTGGGCCAATGCGGAGAATACAGCCCGGACTGATCTGGACCCAGCCGACGAAATCCGTGCCTATGGCCGGATGGCAAAGAGCAATGCCAGCGCTGATGACATCGCAAGTGCATTTGGTGTGACAGTTGCTCATGTGAAAGGCCGTCTGAAACTCGCAGGTTTGCCAGAGCAGGCGCTGGACGCGCTCAAAGCAAAAACCATCAATCTTACAACGGCGCAAAAGCTCACAACAGCGGACGACGAAAAACTGATCTTCGATGTGTTGCGGTTGATCGATGAAGGCCAGATCACCAATACAGGCCAGATTGACGGCGTGTTGCATCCGAAGGCAGCCAAATCAACAGAACGCCGCGCGGCATTTGTTGGCACGGCAGCCTATGAAGCGGCAGGGGGCAAAATCTCCCGTGATCTATTCTCCGAGGACGTGTTCTTTGAAAACCGCGACATTCTAGATGAAATCTTTGCGGCACATCTTCGCGAGGCTGGTGGTGCAGTCTTGAACGAACAGGGTTGGGCATGGGTCATGACACATGACGAGTCCTTTCTTGGCTGGAACTTCATGGATGAGCACAAGTTTGAGCGGGTCTATCCAGTTGAGGGCGTGCTGTCCGATGATCTGACCGAACGGTACGAAGAATTGGCCGAACTGGCTGAGGGCGATGTTCTCAATGAAGCCGGCCAAGCTGAATTGGATGGGCTGCAAGCCGTGCTGGACGGTGACTTTACCGATGCGCAGAAGGCCATTGCCGGTTGCGTGGTCTATGTCGGGAACGGTGGCAAACGTGAAATCACCGCCGGTTTGATCAAGTCGGAGGACAAGAAAGCAGCCATCGAGGCAGGCATTTTGCAGAAGTCCAACCATGCTGGAAGCGGCGAAAAGCCACCAAAGAACCCCTACTCGCAAAAACTGCAGGCCGATTTGGACGCAATCAAGCTGGCGTCCCTGCAAAACGCGATGTTGGAGCAGCCCGATCTGCTAATTGATCTTCTGACTTTCCAATTGAGCGGGATGACAGGGTTCCGCGATGTGTTGGATATCACGCTTGGCCATCCAACGAATGCGCCGTCTACGGAAACAGGATTTGAGGTTGATAAGCGTCTGAGCAAACCATCCGCCTCACCTGCGGATCGTTGGAGCGTTGATCTGGCCAAGGCCTTTGCGGCCTTCAAGAAGAAGGGCAAGAAATTCCGCGATGCTGAGTTGACCCGTCAGCTTTCGAAGTTGCTCACAGGTGGCGACGCTGACTTTGAGGTGCTGCTTGGCAAGAAATCTGATGCGGGTATTCGCAAGGTCTGGACGCCAACGGCCGAAAATCTGTTCAAGCGGATTTCCGGACCAATGATGGAAGGCATCTACTGCGATCTTTTGGACCTCTCCCCCACCGACGAAAAGGCCAAAGCTTTTGCCAAGTTGAAAAAGGGAGAGAAGGCCGACGCGATGGAGGACCTGATCTCTGATCCGACCAAGCAAAAGCTGCTTGGCGTGACCGAGGCGCAAAAGGCGCGCATTGATGCGTGGGTGCCAGACTACTACGTTTGAGCCAAAGGGGGCGGCTTACCACCGCCTCCGCCGAAGCCAAAATTACTGCATTCCTCGTGGTGAGGAAAACTTGGCCCCCGTGCGCGGGGGTCCTTTTTGAAAGTGAAATCATTGGAGGCAGACATGAACACGATTGCGAAATCCGCCCGCCGCGTTTGGAAGTCCGCCCAACTCTACATCGGGTTCCATCGCGATCCCAAAGGTAAGAAACGAGAATCGCCGCACGTTTGGCCACCGAAAAATGCACGGGCCACCATTCACGAAGACCCCGATGAACAAGAGGCGTTCCTTGTGGTCAAAAGCGCGGACGGCGACGTGTCACATGACGTTCAAATCAAGCTTCGGCCAGATATGATCGTCCTGCGGCGCGACTTCCCGGATGCATGGCAAGGCGTGATTATCGAGAAACACACAATCTCTGTCAAAGTCGGAGGCGTCTCTATCCGCGTCAACCACGACGGATCAGTCACGCGCGAGGACGGCGAGAGCACAACATGGGTCGAAGCTGATGGCGGCGTTTTGAAAAAGACTGAGTTTGTTGAGGCGTCTATGTCGTCAGATGGCACAGAATTGACACGTCGCACACCAGATAATCTGACGGCCATCACACCGCGTGGACTGCTCTCCAAAGATCGCTGAACTTGCATTTGACGGCTGGTCTTGGTGCCCAGTAGGGTCAGGGGACAGGCCCCTGCCCCTCCCGGCCTTGCGCTTTCGCGCGGAAGTGCTTCGCACCACTGGCGGCTCTTGCTGATTGCCTTCTGTTTGCTATATTAGCACCAAATGCACTGAATGCAACACTTGCACCAAGCGCAACTCTATGCTAATCATCCTCCAAAGGAGATCAACATGCGGCAACCAAAGATGAGTGCGACACCAGCGGCAACATTGAAAACACTGGGAAACTACGTACAATCTCTAGAAACTGGAGGGGCCATGAACATACAAACTTCAATCGGCGATCTTTTGGGAAGTCGCGTGGATCATGTTCGTTTGTGGAAAGGCCACAATTCTGGCCGAGAGATTGTGAAAGAAGTTTCACTTCCGAAGCGAGGCCACAGGCCAGATAGATCCAAACGTGCAAAAAAAGGAGTTGATCCCGATCTGCTAAAGATACTTGATCAGGTTGAAGATCCCGAAATCTCTGTCGATCTCACCCTTAATATGGAAAATGGTACGGTTTCTCTCGCTGTCGAAATGGAGCCAACCCTTGTTGGACAGGATCTCTCTGCGCTCACGGGCACTGCCGCTGAGACAGATTTTCCAACGTTTGACGATGAACCCTTTGATGATGAGTTTTGGTCTGCAGACGAGGCTGCCGCGGCATTGGGCGTTGCAAAATCAACTATCACACGTCGGATCAAGTCCAACGAGCTCATAGGATTTAGGCAATTCAAGAACGCGCTTTATGTACCAAGAGAGCAAGTTGACGGGAAAACGCTAGTGAGGGGCATAGCAGAGGTCTTGGAAATGTTCAGCTTTGCGCATCACGATGCGTGGCAGTTCCTGACGACCGAGCTTTTTTACGGAGAGCCGCAATCTCGTCCTTTGGATAAACTCAAAGGCGCAAAGACTGATACTGCCTTGATTGCTTGCCTTGCCGAGATCAAAGTCGCAAAAGAGGGCTTTGACTTCGGGGATCACATGTGACGGCATCAAAACTGGCAAGATTGAGCGTACCGCAAAAACGTGCGGTCACGGGGCTGTTTGGTGGGCTGAAGACCGTCCGGCCCCTCTCTAATTTTGTGCGTATTATGCCGACCACCTATGCCGCCAACCCGCTCAGTTTTGGCTTTGGAAGCAGCCGTTTCAGCCCTCGCCATCTTCCAAGCAGGCCCACACCGCCCTTGGGGCTGATCTACGGTACAGTCGATGTTGCAACTGGTGTCTTTGAGGCCGTCATAAGAGACAGTTTCGACATTCGCCCCAGCAGAATTCTGAGGCCAGCAAACTACAACGCACGTTCGGCAGTTAATTTCTCAACTGCGTCGGGGAACGCACTGACGCTTCTCGATCTAACCAGCGGCAATGCAGCCCGCTTTGGTGTACCGAGCGATGTGTTGCGCTATTCAAATCACAAGTCCGGCCAATTTTTCTCTGAATTCGTCTATGCTCAAATGCCGGATGTTGACGGTATCCTCTACACAAGCCGGTTCACGGAGGCGCTTTGCGTTGCGATTTATGATCGCGGAATCTCAAAACTGACCTCAGGTCCGGGTTCCACGCGCCTGACGCGCCGGTTGCTCGCGCCTGTTATGGCGCCGTGGAATGTGCAGGTGCTTTAGCCTGTGAAATGGCCGAAATTTCGTGGGCTCAAAGAACTTGCGTGACAGGCTGCGTGACATGCCTTTTGCAAAGGACCTCGTAAGTAATTGAAATTGCTTATCTCTCTCCTTGCAAACAAAATATTCCCTCCTTGTTGTAGTTCTCTTATAAATGGCGCTGTGTGACACAAGCGAGGAGATAAGGGATATGGCAGGCGACATCAGTCAGTTTTTGCTCGGAAACGGACCCAGTCTCACTGGAGATATTCTTCGCCATCTCGAAAACTCTGGCCTGACTGCCGACGCCGCCAGGCAGCGTCTATCTCGCAAGCCTAAGACGATCAAATCGTTGACGGGCATAAGCTTTCCCAAGAACGCCCGGTTCTACTATCATGAATCGCAGTTTGGAACGCACAGATACTGGGACGGTCTTTTCCGTGCGGTGACCGAAGGTAGCCCGGCGTATGGCCCGGCAATCGCGGCAATGACATCACACGGCGGCGTTGTTCCCAAGGACTTCTTTCCAATCGTCTCGGGAGCTCCACTCAAACAAAAAAACAAGACGGGAAGTGACGCCGTGCTGTCCCGTCTGTCGGCTGTAGGACTGCTGCGAGAAAGCAGTCTAGGGGATATGCCAGTTATTTCCCTGAACCATAACTTGCGGGTCTCGGTGGATTCAACTGGGCTGCCAGCACGTATGACTGTTCAACGCATTCTCTTGGACGCCATTGCCGAATGGGCGCGCAAATTGGGGATGGCGAGCTATGACAAGATCGCGATCCGCGAACGTGGCAACGCGCTTCCACAATTCGGTACACACACGTTTGACCTATGTGGACCCAGCTACCTCGCGCCGATCACTCGCTATAAGAGCGGAAAGCCCTCCCCGGGTTTTCTTATATGCGACGTTTTTGTCGGAGATGTTGGTCTCGCAACCGCACGCGGGTTCATTCGAAAGTGCGCAAATTCACGCGCCATGAAACGTCTGCCGCCGTTCTTGCCGATCATCGTTGCCAACGGATTTGAACCAGCAGCATTCAAAGAGTTGCGGGCCTACGGCATCATCGCAACCAAACCATCTGCGCTGTTTGGGCGAGAGGTTGCACGCGGACTGGCCGGTTTGTTGGAAACGCTGCAGCATGCCAGCGCTATTGCGGCGGCGAATCCCGAAGTGATTGAGACGCTCTTTGGGCAGCTCGGTCAGATTGAAGGAGCCGCACAGAACCTCCGGGGAGCTTTGTTTGAACTCATCGTCGGTCACATCGTGTCTCGTGAAGGCGCTATCTCGATCGACATCGGACGCCGCGCACATGTCGCCGAAAACACGAGTTTCGAGATTGACGTGTTTGGCTATGCTGCCCAAGACGTCCGTTTGATCGAATGCAAAGGTTATGCGCCGACCCACCGCGTTGATGCAGAGGAGGTTGAGGCATGGATCCGAACAAAGGCGCGACGGCTGCACAAACACTTTCGGGTCGAAGATGCCTACCAAAACCGAGAATTCACCTTTGAGTTTTGGACCTCTGGCGATTTCACCGCAGAAGCTCTGGAGCTTGCGGACCAGGTTTCGGCAGAAACTGATCGCTACAAGGTGACCCTGCTCAATGGCAGTGAGGTTCGCAAGCGCATTACCAAGGTGAACGCGAAGGGTTTGGGGAAGGTCTTTGATGAGCACTATGCAAAGCACCCGATCTCTAAACTTGGCCGAAAGTATGAGATTGCCGACCAATTTGGCAGTGTGGTTGAGCCAATTTGACCCTCTGGTAAGTTGCAAACTGCGCATAGCTGCATTGCAGAATAGATGATTGTTGCAGCGCAGCATTAGCGCTAACTTGGTATCACGAGACGATGCTGAGTTTTCTCCTCCCTGAGACGCTGGCATCTCGGCGACGGTCTTTCACCTCCTCCCGAAAGTCCGCTGCCAATCCGATTTGGTAACTGCACCTCCTCCCGCAGAAGCCCTTTCAAATGAGCGGTGCCTCTCCTCCCAGAGCACCGCTCTTTTTGTCGGATCACAGCGTTCACTCACTCCTCAACACCATGGAGCCCGCGCTCCCCCGCCGTACCGCCGCGCCAATCCTTCAGAGATCAACGTGTCGGCCGTAAACACCCGGCGCGGACCGCGGCTATGCGGCCTCGACGTTTTCCAGCGCGGTTTTCCAGTTCCACGGTAGGAGTTCGTGCACGCGCGAGACGGGCATGTCGGGCAGTCGTTTGAGAACGTCGGCGAGCCAGGCTTGAGGGTCGATGTCGTTCATTTTTGCGGTGACGATCAGGGTGTACATGAAGGCTGCGCGGTCGCCTCCGCGCTCAGATCCGGCGAAGAGCCAGCTTTTGCGGCCTAGAGCCACGCCGCGCAGGGCGCGTTCGGCTGCGTTGTTGGTGAGGCAAATCTGCCCATCGTCGAGGAAAGCCGTGAATGCCTCCCATCGGCCCGCTTTTTGGATCATGTAGTTGATGGCTTTAGCGACGGGGTTGTGCTTGGACATCCGCGCCCTTTGCTCAACAAACCAGGCGTGCAAAGCCTCGACCAGGGGCCGCGACAGGGTTTGGCGGGCGGCGTGACGATCCTCGGTGCTCAGCCCGTTTATGTCACGCTCGATGTCAAAGATCGCGTCGATCCGTTGCACGGCTTCGAGCGCAATGGGCGAGATGTCATGGGCAGGTTTGTTTTTGCGCACGTTCCCACGGATGTCGGCCAGCTCAAAGAATTTGCGGCGCGCGTGGGCCCAACAAAATGCGCGGGTCGCCGGGCCGGGATCGCGATCCTGCAGATACAAGCCGTTGTAGCCCGTATAGACGTCTGATTGCAGCACACCCTGCCATCCGGCGAGGTGTTTTTCCGGGTGCTGACCTTCGCGGTCGCGCGAGAAGTAGAACAAAGCTGCAGGTGGAGCGCCGCCGTCAAATGAACGATCGTCGCGCACATAGGTCCATAATCGCGCTGTTTTGGTGCCGCCCCGGGCGAGCAATGGGACGGTGGTGTCATCCCCATGAAGGCGACTTGCGCTCAGCACATGATTTCCGATCAGAGTGTGGATGGGGGCCAAGGCAACAGTGGCATGGCCGATCAAATCGGCCAAAGTGGACAGGCTGATGTCCACACCTTCGCGGGCGAAGCGTTCCGCCTGGCGGTTCAGCGGCTGATGCTGGCCGAACTTTTCAAAGGCCACCATGGCAATCAGGCTGGGACCTGCCCAACCGCGCGGGATGGTGTGGAACGGGGCGGGAGGCTGGCTGATCTTTTCACATGTTCGGCAAGTGAACTTTTCGCGAACTGTCTGAATGACTTTCCACTGGCGCGGAATGACCTCGAGCGTGTCGGTGACATCCTCTCCCATCTTCACGATCCGATCCGACCCGCAGCAGGTGCATTGAGTGGGAGCCTCAACCACCACACGTTCGCGCGGCAAATGCTCGGGGAAAGGTTTGCGGGACGGTTTGCGGCGGGTGAAGGATGTGACGGTGGTTTGCGCGTCGGGCGCGACCAGCCCAGCCGCCAGCGCATCCTCAGTTGCAGCCGCTTCCAACTCCTCGAGCTGCAATTCCAGCTGGTCGAGCAAGCGTGCGCTGCGTTCTGAAGATTTGCCGTACTTGTCACGGCGCAGCTTGGCGATCTCAAGTTTCAGCTCTTTGATCATCGCCTCGGAACAGGAAACGACCGCACGGGTCTGCGTCAACTCGCTTTCCGCGGCTTGAGCGCGGGCTTGCGCTGCAACCAGGGCAGCGCGTAATCTGGCGAGTTCAGAAGCGACATCCGACATAGCGAATATCTACCATCCGGGCGCAGCAGGTGCCAACAAAAACAGACCGTTTTTGTAATTTATCCAGCCTTTGCAGGGCGTTGTGTCCAGCGTGGATTACGCCAATCTATGCCCTCAAGCAAATAGCCCAGCTGCGCCGCAGAAATCGCCACAGCCTCGCCAGATCCGCTTGTCGGCCAGATGAATTTGCCCGCCTCAAGTCGCTTGAGATACAGTGATGTGCCGACGCCATCGTGCCAGAGGATCTTGACCAGATCGCCTTTTCGACCCCGAAAGCAGAAGATTTCGCCCGCATAAGGATCACGCCCCAAACCCTGCTGAACCTGCAGCGCCAATGTATTCATCCCACGCCGCATGTCCGTGACACCGCCCGCAATCCAAACCTTCACACCTGCCGGAAACGCTATCATGCCAGCCCCCGCAAAAGACGCGCGGCGGCATCCATATCAAATCCCGCCGGGATCGTGAGCCGATAATGCTGCCCCACCTCAACCACCAGATCGGGGCAGGCATCGGCGGACCTCGCCTGATCCTCTGCCCTTTCCAGCGTCTCCTGTGTTACCACAACCTGAGAAAATTCCGCGCGGCCTTCAAACAGCCCCGCCTTGTACCGAGCCCGCCAATCCCACAGCTGAGACGTTGAAATTCCATGCCGGCGCGCCAACTGCGCCTGCACGACGCCGTCCTCAAAACTCTCCTGAACGATCTTCAGCTTTTCGTCATCGGTCCGATGACGACGCCCAGTTTTAGCGTTGGAAACGGCTTGCTTGCGGGGCGTGGGTTTGGTGCTGCTCATGACCGCAACCCCTACAAAATCTCACATCACCAGAAAAGACGGCCCTCGCCGGAGGCGTACTGTCGGCCACTGGCTGGTTGCCAATGACAAGCCGCGCAAGACCGCGATCAAACTTGTCGCGGTTTGCCCCGACATAGAGCGCGACCTCTGTTTGTGTTGCGATGAGTTCTCGCAACCGGGCCATTGCGCGGTTTCCCAACGCGCGTTCTGCTGCGCAGCCGGCGCGATAAGTCTCGGGCGTGTCGTATCCAACAAGGCGAAAGCGTTTCCCTTCGATGTCGATCGTGTCACCATCCACAACGTAGATCGATCCACTCTCGATCATCTGAGGAGGTTTCGGTATCGCCTCACTCAATAGATAGATTACACCCAAAACGACGGCGAGCAGCCCAACAAACTTCACACCTGAGTCTCGACTGGATCGGTGCGATGCTCCTCGCCTTTCAGAGCAATCCTCATCTCTTCTGCTGGGAAGGGCTTGAGCAAGCTAAACGCATCTTCTTCAGAGCCATGCAACCAAGCTTCATAGTCCTGCGGCTTCAAAATGACCGGCATCCGACTGGGATGAATCTTCGCGGTGAACTCGTTGGCCGTTGTAGTCATCATGGTGTGTGTCTCGCAGGTCTCCGGCCTGTCCTTGGTTTCGTACTTCGATGTCTGCCAGAGGCCCGCCATCGCAAATGGAGGCCGCGGGACGGTACCATTCATGGCAAACCAGTGGAACACCTGCGGATTGCCACCGGGCGGCCATTCGCAATATGAACTGGCCGGGATCAGGCATCGGCGTTCCTTGAAGCTAAACCGCCAGAAGAAAGAAGATTGAACCTTATCTGCGCGTGCGTTGTTCACAACGCGCGGTGCAATCACATTGCCGGTTTTCTTTGACTTGTTGGTGGCACGGAACCCCCAGCTGGTCTCTACCAGCTCGCGATCGCCGCTCGCGTCGAGCCGCACGATAGGGCCGGGGTATTTGGGATAGATGCCGGCACGCGGCTCGGCATTGCCGATCCGATCCATGCCTGGACGGATGTCGAAAAGCTGCCGCATCGCTTCAACAGCTGTGGTATTTGAGTACAAATTACACCTCGTTCGTTTCGTCGGTCCCTGCCCTTGCCTCGGGTCGATAATACTGGATTTGGCACTGCCCGAATAGCATAGCGTTTGGATCTCTTGCCTTTTCGCAAACCGATTTTGCTATTTGTGTTCGTGCATCCGGCGCATACTGGTCCCAATCTACGAGGTCACAATACCGCTTGTGGGAATACACCCCGATACGCCGACACTCCCAGCAAACAAGAATGATGGTCTTCTGCTTTAGGTCACATACTCTTGGGCAAGCGCGGATTTTCGGATTCGGGGCCATAGCCTCAAAATGAACATAACAAGAACAAAACCGCAATCGTGCCGGTTGTTTCCCCAGGTCACGTATCGTCGCTCGGATCATGGGAACCGCAGGTCTGCTGTTTGCATTGGACTGTTTGAATTGGTCGGTTGAAGGCCGCTTGTTCCAAGGCTTGGAATGACGCTTAGTTGTCTCTGCGGCGACAGCCGTTTGGGGGCGTTGCTTGGTGGGCTTTGCCACCTGTCTGGCACCATCCCGTCCACCGAAAACTGAGCACCCAGGTTCTCATCTGCTTCCTTTGATCGTGTTTCTCAAACGGAACATCGCTCAGCCCGCTCTTTGCGACCGGCTGCGGCTGCGCCTCCACCTTCAATCAAAAAAGCGGTTTCCCATTTCTTATAAGATGTTATACAACTTATAAGAAATATGAGCCCTCCCCTTTTTGGGTTGATCGCATCGCAGTCTGGCATGGCCGTTTTTTATCGAAACACTAACACAAAGGAACCAAAACAATGAGAACCTTCGCAGAATTTCAAATCATCGGACGGGTTGGCAAGACAAAAGTAGTTGGCAACACCCTCCGCATCAGCATCGCCGCCGAATACGGCCGCAAAGACGACAAAGGCGAGTTCCAATCCAAGCCCTACTGGAACGAAGTGACCCTCTTCAACGAGAACGTCATCAAATGGGCCAAGGAAAACGTGCAGACCGGCGATATCGTCCACGCACGCGGCACCCTTCGCCAGACACAGTGGGAAAACAACTCAGGTGGCACCGAATATGGGATGACACTTGCAGCTGAAGACTTTGACGACTTCACCCACGACGAACGCCGTCGCGCTGCCGCCAACAACAGTTAACGAGCAGAAGGCGGGTCAAAAGACCCGCCGCCACCTCGGGCTCAAAAGTCAGCTGGACAATACCGGTTGCTGACAATGGGGAATAAGGATTGGACATTCCGGTCGGCCCTCCCCACCCTTCTCAAAGACATCAATGCCGCGAAAGGACGCTCAAATGACCTACCACGACAAACCAACATCGCGTCATAACCTTCCGGCACGCCGCCTGACAGAAACACGCAAAGTCACCACAGCAGAAGGTCATACAATCCACCTTTCTATTGGCTTTGACCCGAAAGAAGACGGTCGGCCACGTGAAGTGTTTTATTCGGCCGGCTTCAAGTCTGGTTCTCAGCTCGAGTTCCAGGTGCAGGACGACTGCGTGTTGATATCTTTGCTCCTGCAGCATGGTCATCGTCCGTCAGATATTGCTAAATCCCTTGCCCGTTCTGAGCAGCCAGATCGTAAGATTGCCTACGCCAGCATTGTCGGCCTCATTTTGGAAGAACTGGCGCAGTGACGAGGTCGCCAGTTTCAGAAGGTCAAATTCCATGACAAATATTATCGATTTTGACGCCCGGAAGCGAAAAGCTGGACGGGTCTACTGTCCACCACTCGACATATATTTTCCGGCGCTCGTGAAAATTACACAGACGTTCCCGAAGGACTTTGATTTTGCGGCTGTTGGGATCACGCCGCGACAACAATCCGTTGTTCATACCTTTGAAGACAGCAAAACCTTGCATCCCTATATGACCGAAGAGGAAGCGGTGAGGTGTCTTGCGGACGGCGATCCGTTTTCACTCGTGATGCGCCATCATAAAGATTTGGATTCCACGTCAGTCTACCGTGCCAGCTTGTACGATTTTGGGATTGATCCCGCGATGTCGTTTACGGTTGTGTCCGCGCAAGAAGGGTACTTCACCTTGTTGACACGCCCTTTGACTGGAGGGCAACCAACGCCAACGATAACATACGCTGCCGAGTTTGCGGATCCGGAAAGCCCCGTTGGAATGAACGAATGGCTGATGTCGATTGGTCCAGATGGCACCTATTACGAAGAAAAAAGCCGCGCTGGTGACGATACGGATTTGTCTTTGTTGCTGCCGCATTTTGACTAGCCATATGGCCCCTGCCCTTCCTGTCGTCAGCGCATCGCGCCCTACAGACGACCGCCGATAAACCGGCTTTCGCCCGGAACATGCACCACCTTCCCGCCTTGCGAACATCCGCCCCGCACACCGTCTCTTTCAGAGCCGCTTTGCGATGCGTTCGCATAGTTGGGTGAGGTGCCGATGATCCGCCCTGACGGGTTTTGATCGCTGGGGCGGGATCTGCGATCCTGAATCTTCTTTCTGTTCCCTTGGGGTTCGCGCTTTGCGCGATACGCCGCTGCAGGAACGTTGCTTTAGAACCCGCCGGGTTCTCGCGCACGCAACCAAAATAGACCTCCCCCGTGTCCTCGGCTGACGCCTGCGGGCCGCACCAGGTCGGTCGATTTGGGTGGCGTTTGCTCACTCCGGGCACTTCGCCAGTGAGTCAGGTTTTCAGGAGCAGGCGCATTCTGCGCTGTCCAAAAAACCCGAACCAATGGGGCCTAGACCCCACGGTCACCACGAAGGAAAACCCGACATGCCACTCCCAAATCTCGTGCATACGAAACGCTTAACTAATACCAATATCCGCGAACTGAGCGTCTATTACGACAAAGGCGGATTGAATTATTGGAACCATTCCCAGAAGCCAAAGGGCATCTACTTTTCGACCGGTCTATATGAGCAGGTTCCGGGGTCAGGTATCAAGTCTTGGAAGACGGGACAAAAAGGCGACGGGTATATCCTTGTAACGCCTCTTGAGCGCTACAGCCGCAAGGCCCTACGTCTTGTTCGTGAGCGTGTGGAAAAACACGCCGATCAAATCCACACAATGTTTGAGCAAGGCGGCGACGTGGAAAACCTCAAAGCCTTGTTGCGACGCGAAGCCTTCACGCCCGTTGTCACATCGGCAAATGCCGAAACCGCAGAAGCGGAGGCCTAAACGATGCAACAGCAAGTCACAGCCACGGTCAAAATGGTCTTCGATTGCTCAGCAGCCGAAAGCCCAAATGAACACCGAGACCGCATCGCAGAGGATATCGGACGCCTTTATGACGCCGATTCAACCACCGGCGTTGCCTGCACAGGTTTTGAAATCGAAGCCATCAAGCCGCCCGCAACATCTCGCATCCACTTCTTATGCGCGGGGTGTGGTTCCCCTGATGTGCGCGCGGACGCCTACACTGAATGGGACGTCGAAGCTGGGGCATGGGTCCTTCATTCGGTCTATGACGACAAAACATGCGAGACATGCGGCTCAAGATGCAGTCTGGTCGAGGTTGATGAGGCCACAGGCATTGAAATTGAGGCCTTCGGGATGATCAGCGAGGGCGAAGATGCGCGTTTGGTCAAAGACGATGAAACCCCAGAATACTATGACCTGATCGTCAAGACCGTACCAAAGGAAGGGGGCGGCACGACAGACGAGACGTTCATACTGCATGAGTTTGACGACATGGACCGCGCAGAGGTGGAAATCCGGCTTGCGGCGATGGAACAACTGTTCCCACTATCCGGCGTCGCGTTTCATTTTGGGAGGGCGGATCAATGAATATCCAAAACCCCGAAATCTTGGGCGATGACGAGCTGACCGCCCCGCAACTGCCCGCCTTAAAAACGGAAATCCGTTCCATCGTCGATGCCCGCAACGCGGCCTTGGCAAAAATGCAGGAATGAACCAACGTTCCCAGTTTATGACGCCGTGGTCATGAACCCACCCTTCTACGGCACTCACTGGATGGATCATATCCGGCACGCATGGGGTTTTGTGAAGGATGGCGGACGCCTGGTGGCCGTGCTGCCAGTCGGTGCATCTATTGCAGAGACGCCTAAGCATCTTGCCTTCCGCAGGTGGGCGGAACGGGTCAATGGCGGTCGGGCTTGGGGGATGTTTACAGACCTTCCCCCCGAAAGCTTTGCGGAATGCGGCACCCGTATCAACACTGTCATTTTGTCACTTCGAAAATAGGGTCCGTGGGCATCGCGATAGGCGGTGCCCGCTGAATTGGCCATTGGTAGTCCGGCGCGACGATGGTCTCAGGACCACCCCGCGCCGGACATTGCGCTATTCGCGCAGAAGTGGCTCCGCGCTGTCCCTGAGAACGAGCAGTCACGTCAATTCATGGGTCCGGCAAGCTCTTCGCATTTTGCGGTCTGAATCTAGCGCCAACACCTGCAATGCCTTTCCCAGGCATGGGAAGTTCAACGAAGTCACCCACTGTCTCCGCGAACAACTGGCGGGCATTCTACACGACGTGGGAACCAGTCAACCCCAAGCCCTTCGGGGCGCATGCTGCGCATGTTGACAGGCCCCCTGCCCCGTCGTGTCTCGCTGCCCTGTTTATTCACTCAGGAGACAGTCATGAAATACATTCGCAAAACATCCAAACGCCTACGTCGCATCGCCGCGCGCAGGTTGAAAACCATCCGAAAGCAGCTTCGCAAGATTGATCTGAGCCTCAGCATTGAGCTGAACCTGATCCTTCTCAAGATCGAATTCACGATCAAAAGACGGGAGGGCGACTGACAGGTCGCTGCTGTCTGCCGCTGTATTTTTGTTCACATATTGTTCTTTTTGCGTATATCTCGGTTATGCCTGCTGCCAGACCACCCATTCGCGCCCATCCTGCAAAGCCGTTCCGTACCATTTCTGATGCGGCTCGTGCTGGCCAGATCGTTGAGATCAAGTGCAACCTGTGCAAACGGGGATTGAATTTCTTGGCGGTTGATTTGGTTCAGGTCATTGATCCTAATCATCCCATGCATATTGCACCGTTTGGCTGCTCTAAGTGCAAAACAATGGAATATGTCAGCATCGACACCCGTTCTACAAATGTCGGCGACGTTGGCCGGCTGCCTGTGCGAAAACTGATGGGTCAACGACAGTCCTGGGTGTGGAAGAACGGCGTCTTGGGCGATTGACCGGTTGGAAACAAGTTGCCCTTTTTAGGCAACATGTTTCCGTCGAACAGCTGATCAATGACATTTCAGGGAGAGGGCGCAGCCCTCCCCTCGGGCAAGGCAATTAGACAGAGCCGTGTCCTCGGCGCACGCCTGCGGGCCGCACCACCTCCGTCGAATTGCCTTGCCTCGCCCCTCCCGCACTCGCCGTGAGCAGATTTGCAGAACAGCCGCGCAAAGGCGCGGTGCCTGAAATCCGCACCATTTGGGGCAACGACCTCAAAGACGGCACCACAACGGAGAGGTCCAGACATGGCAAAGATCGATATCAAACAACACGTCACTGACACCATCATTGCGCAGATCGAAGCGGGAACTCCGCCATGGCGCAAACCTTGGACAGGGGATCAATGCGGCGTGTCTTTTCCGCTGCGCCATAACGGAGAGCAGTATCGAGGTGTCAATATTCTGATGCTTTGGGCAACCGCCAGCATTCGCAGCTATCAATCTACACGCTGGATGACGTTCAAACAGGCTCTGGAACTTGGGGGATGCGTCAAGAAGGGCGAAAAGGCCGCGCGCTCCGTGTTCTATGGCACTTTTGAGAAAAAGGTCGAAGGGCAAGACAACGGTGAGACCGAGACACGTTCCAGCCGCTTTGCGAAGGTCAACAATGTCTTTAACGCTGATCAAATCGAAGGGTTACCCGAGGAATACTATATCCGCCCTGCGCCCCCGCGCGATCTTGGAACGCGGGCTGATCCTGAGATGGATCGGTTCTTTCACTCTACAGGTGCCGCTATCATTACCAGCGATGATCCACGGGCCTATTTTCACCCGAGGAAAGATCATATTCATATGCCGCCGATTGGGACGTTTCATAGCGCTGCGGGATATTACGGCGTGCTCGGGCACGAGACGTGCCACTGGGCTTGCGGGCCAAAACGATTGGCGACGCAAAAGATAGAGGCAAACAAGACAGAATACGCATTTGACGAATTGGTCGCCTTATCTTGACAGTCTGTACCATCCGTTTGTCTTCTGGTCTCATGGCCATTTGCGGGACGCAGGGGGTGGTCAGGCCAGCCGCCGCGCTCCCCACAAAGCTGGCGGTGGCTGGCCTGATCACCGCCGTAGGGTGATGTGCAAGGGTGAGGGTTTTTGGGATGGGCTTTTGGGACGCGAGATCAGGTTACTGGAGACCCGCGAAGCGGATGGACTAGACCGGCATATCC
>NZ_FREV01000005.1 GCF_900143545.1 Loktanella sp. Alg231-35
GACGAGATGTTTGACGGGATCTTCAAAGGCTTCAACGAGATCGGGCAACAATCGGTTTCGGCCATGCTGGCGCTGCTCGATGAGATGCTGCCCACCTTGCCATCTGAGGCACGGTTCGCTTTCATCCGCAAGCTGGCGACCCGGTCGGAGCCCCTGTGTGGAGAAGCTGCTGCTGCGCTACTACTTGCTACCGACCCGTCAGTGCGTGCTGGTGCGCTGGCGGGCCTTACTTTGCGCGAGGAGGCCGGTGATTTGTCGCAAGCCTTGTTCTCAAGGATCACGTTGATCCGAAGCTGGTTGCAGGACGCAGGCACTTTGCGCGGAATCGATGCTATCATCCGGTCCGCCCTCAAGAGCGGGACAAAGGCACCCGAGGCGCGCTCAAAACCCAAAATCCATCGTGCCGTCTCCTCCATGATCGACGGCAGCGGCGCTCAGAGCATCTCCATGGCCATTCAATCCGGTAGCCGCCGGGCCCTGGCGGTCGTGCTGCTCAAGCAGGGCTTTGGCGTCAAGGACGCCTTTGTGATCCCGTGCAACAGCGCCACCGAGCAAAAACAGATGATCGGACAAATCATGGATGAGGCAGGCGCGTTGGATACAACAGCGGATTATGCGTTCGCCGCTTTGTCCTGGGCGCTTGCCGACGGGCAATCAAACGGCAACATGCCCGCAGCAGGCCTGCTTGATGTCGTCGAGACCGCAGGTTTTGGTGATCTGCGCCCGCGAGAGGCAGATATCGCAGGTATCGCCTCCGCGGCCGACCCCGACGGTGAAGTCTCCGCCCTTTCGGCTCGTGCCCGCGGCAGTCTGATTATGGCCAGCGAAGATTGGCTCGATCGCTTCCCGATCTCGGACAGTTGGTTCGAGGACAGCGATGCCTCTTCAGATGCCATCGAAAGCGCGACGACGCAGAATTCGATGAACCGCAAGCTTTGGCAGCATCTGGAGACCCGCCGCGATTTCTGGGCCATGGTCTTTGCCCGCAACGCCGTCTTGCTGGCGGCCGCAAAAGACCCCACAGCCTCCGAGTTTGTCGCCGTAGCCCAGGCTATGACCGAGGGCCGCGATCTGAAGAAGACACCGATCATGCACTTCGTTCATGGCATGAGCTTTGAAGCCTGGGTCCATCAGGACGGGCTGCCGATGTCGTCTGGTGGCCTTGAGGTCACCGAAGAGCGCTTGCCACCGGGAGACTATGCTGAAGTCGCACCTTTTGGTGCAAAGGAACAAAAGGCGCTGGATAAACTCCTGCGCCCCGCGAAGATCACGCTGCCCTGGATGGAAGGCTTTCTGACCGGTCTCTGCACCGCGCCCAAGTTCATCAAACCCTCCGAGTGGATCGTCACGATCTTCAATGTCGTTGCCGAAGACCTTGCCTCAGAAGACGACATGCAAAAGCTCCTCGACCTGATCGTGCTGGCCTACAATCACCGCCTGTCCCTGTTGCGTGAAGGCGCGCCATCAGAGGCCCTGTTTCCGGCAGACCCTATCCTGTTTTCAATCTGGGCCGACGGGTATCTGACAGCCTGGGAAGCCCACAAACCTCAATGGTCCGCAAAATCTCTCGGAAAAGACAGCAAAGCCATGCGTACGCTCCTCGAAGAGGCGGCGGATTGCAAAACCAAAACCGACCAAGCGCCAAAGCTACGCAAATGGTTGATCGCGAGCGCCGAAAAACAGAAATGATGCTGCTTATCTGTTGACTGTCAGGATAAGTCGCCGAACTTGGCGCAGCATTCTTGTGCGCTGATCTGGCACTGACGCCGGAGCCCGGCACCGATCATGCAGCATATATCCAAAGCTGGTTGAAGGTTTTGAAGGACGACAAGCGCGCGATCTTCAGCGCCGCTGCCCACGCCCAACGCGCAGCAGATTTCCTTCATGGGTTTCAGGTCGAAGAGAAAAAAGCAGGAGCGGCGGCATAGCCGCTCCAAGCAGCAAAAGAAAATTGCGGTGGGCCTTTCGGCCCACCGCGCGAGGCTTAAAGACCTCGCATTCGGGATGCCAGTTCAGCCTCGATGTTTTCCAAGGAAGCCAGAGCATCTTTGCGCTCCTGCGATCCGCGCGGCGCAACAGAAAAAGCGTTGAAAGCTTCTCTGAAGAGACCGTGCAGTTGTTCAGTGCTGCGGGAAGCTGCTTCAAATCGTGTGACGAGTTTCATGTGATCCTCCATCGTCAAGGAGGCCCCAAACCACTCAGGGCCTTTCGGCCCATACACATCAAGGCGCTTGATGGTTTGGTTGGTCTACGTGTCGTAGCAGTGAGGATTCACGGAAGCGAAGACAGTCGTTTGGTGCAGCAATCTTCTGCCGGACTGCACAATTCACATTCTTCAAAGGGAGCGTGCTCTTTATCTGTCGAGTTCTGGACCGCGCGGTTTGCGTGTTCGACCTTCTCGCAGGCGTTGAAGACGATCTTGCGGTGATATGGCGTCTCGCCCTGTCTGACGAACGCGGACGGTTGGTTTTTGCTGCTGATCTTTACGCAAACTTTCAAGCCGCTCTTGAGCATTCTTCACCCGCTCAGCCGATATCTTTTTCTGGTTCTCAACGTAGGCCTGCCTCACCGAACGCGTATCAGCTTTGGAGCTCTGAACGCGTGGTTCTTTCTTCGCCTGTTGTTCTAAGCCACGCATCATCAATCGGTTGTTTGTTCGATCATGATGCAGGCCACGCAGCACCTCAGCATGACGATTGCGGGCTGAGACAATTTCAGCTTGAAGGTTCTGCCGGTCGTGGAGCTGAGCTTCGACTAAGGCATGACGCTGTTCACGGTCACGTTGAACCGACCATATCGCCTCCATCTCGTTTTGTTTTTCAAGCGCGGCACGTTTGCCGGTCACGCGGTCGAGCAAGCCGCGCAGGCCTTTTCGCAATCGCGCTGATCGAGCGGCGGCTTCTTGTTCAACGCGGGCCTTTTGACCGGCATCGAGCTTAGCACGTTCAGCCTGTTGCTGGGCTTGCACCTCCTGACGGCGTATCTCAAGCGCAGACTTCTCCGCGTTCGCGTCAGCGCGTGCTTTGGTAATGTAAGAGGCAAGCTTGGGCGCAATGTCTTGCGCGATGCGTTGGCGGGTTTCACTGACAGTGTTCAGCTCCTGCGGCTTACCCAGACGCGCTGTGATATCTTTCGACTTCTTGCCAATGGCGCGGGGGATCGAGATCACTTCCCCCTCGAACGTCAAAGCGACATGACCGCGCCGATCACCACGCGCCAGGAAAAGCCCACGCTCTTCAAGTGCATGCGAAAAACTGTTGCGGCTGTCCGAGATCGCCCAGGCTTCCTGAATATCGGCTTTTAGGTCTCCGGCATGCCGCCCGACACGTTTGGCTTGCTGCCATTCAGCCAGGGTGAAGTTGCGCGGATCGCGGTCCTGGTTGCTGGCTAAACCCCTTGGCATCTGCCAGCCATGTTCCAAATAGAGCTGTTTAGAGACTTCCATCAGCTTGTTCTTGAAGAACGGAAGCGGCTTGGCCGTCATAGTTTCGGCATCGATCCGGCTCCACACGGCATGGCAATGTCGCCGTCCTTCCTTTTCATGGAAGATGATCACACGGGGTTGGCTGGTCAGTCCGTGTTTTTCTTCAATGGCTGCAATGGCCTGTTCGAAGGTTTCGATCCGCACGGATTCGGTCTCAGGTGGGTTGAGCGAAACAGAAAACAAATACTGACGGCACTTTGTGCCCTTCGAGACTGCTTCAGCTTCGCGGAACGCACCTACGACATCATCTGTCATAAAGCCCCTGACATCGTGGATTTCGACATGTTCGTTCTCGGCGGTCTTCAATAAATGAAGCCCGAGCTGCTTGGCACCGCCGCGTTGAGAGCCTTTGAGGATCATGACGACCCCAAATCGCTGCGCTGACCGAGAGCGCGCAGCAGCTCTTCCCGCATCGCAGCAACATCGGCGCATGCGCTGCGAATATCTTTCTCGGTTTCTTCTAAGACCGGCAAGTAGCCAATGTTCACTGCTTTGGCGAGTTGATTAAGGTTGTTGGCGATCCGAGAGCTACCAAGCAAGGCCAGCAATTTCGCCAGGCTGGCATCGTCCTTGACAGGGCGTCTGAGCTTCGAGCGGGCGCGTTTGTGCGATGCACCACGCCCGTCAAAGAGTTTGCGCTTGATGTAGCTGCCCAACGGCTCATCGCCCGCTAGCTCTTCCAGGCGGCTTCTTTCCTCGAACGTGAGGCGCAATGAGAACGGCGCAGGCTTCTTCTTTGCCTGCTTTCCGGCTATCGCATTGAAACTATTGTCTGATGTGCTCATCGTCGCACCTCAGATCACTTGGATCATGTTGTGCGAGATGGGTTTCCCATTCGAGAAGGACGTCAAAGAGAGAGTTCAAACTATCTCTCTGCAACTGCACCATCAATCTTCTTGGTTCAGAACTGCGAATTGATGGTAAAGCCAACCGAAAACGTAGTCCTGTCAAATCGGCTGACATTGCTGTCTACTTTGGACAGATCAACACGCAAACCCGGAGTGAACCCGGCAAAAGAGACCTCTGGAAAACCGATGTTGGCTTCGGCAAAGACGGTTGTGTCCTGGCGTTCGTCGATATTGAAGCCCACTGCATAAACGGGATAGTCGGCCCATCGAATTCCGCCACCGGCGGATAGTTTGATAGGGCCGATTGGTTCTGACCAACCATAGAGAATGCGCAAACTCTGATCTTGTGACGTGTAGTTATCCAAATCGCCAACGCTGTCTGTAAACGTCGCGGTCCCGCTGATCTGATCACCATTTTGCAGACCATAGGTCAAACCGGCGCTGACGGAATTGCGATTGACTTCGCCAATGCCGGTCGCCCCGTAGATCAGCAACTCGCGCCGGTACGACAACGACATGCTGGTGCGTTCTGCCAGAGGAAACCGGCGATCAATCCCAACTCGCCAGATATCGTATGATTGATCTTCGGTTGTGCCCGCGCTCAGGTCCAGATCGCGGTATTGCACTTGGGCGCGCGACAGGGTGCCGCTCACCGTGCCGTTTTCCAGCGCCCGGTCATGGCGGAGCGACAATTGTAGGGAGTTGGTGCTTAATGCGTCATTAGGCACGCTGGTATCTTCGGTGATCCAGACCCGCGCTGCCTGATATTGAAGGCTAGCGATTGTGCGGCTCGTCGGGCTTTCTTGCAATCGATACTGGGTGCCAAACCCAAATGAGCCGCGCCAACCGGTCAGTGCAACTGCGTCTTCCGACAATGTGCAGGTCAATACACCAAGCGAGGAACAATCCTCATCCTCGGCCCCTCCATTCACATTATTCGACGGCACAAGTGAAAACGACAACTGCGTCGACCATGGATTGCGCTGCGCCACGGCGCGGGCATCGTTGATCGTGCGGGTGCGTTCAGCTTCATCCGGCGCAGAGATCAGAGCGAGGCGCAGCCAGAACGTGGCAAGGGTGAGTTCTTCGGCATTGGCAGCAGCAAGGGCGGTGACACGCGCGGCCTCATAACGCTGGGCGGGGCTTTCGGACAGGCGCCAAGCACGGGCACCAGCCGCGCGACCCGCTTTTGGGTCGCCCAAGCGCGGGGATGCGACAGCCAACACAACAAGGGCATCACGGTCATCAGGATCTTGGGCGAGGATCGCATTGGCAATCTCAACTGCCAGTGCCGGATCACCACCGACGGCGGCCTGCGCCATGATGACACGGGCCTGCGCAATGGGCACATCAATCTGTGTTTGTGCATTGGCGGAGCTGCAAAACAGTGCCGCCGCCAATGCCAGAATGCCACGTCGCATCATGCGACCGACAAGCCGAAACGCGGTTTAGGGCGCGTCCTGATCCAACACGAAAATACCATACTCACGTTCCCTGCCATCAGCTCCTGCAATTGCCCCGTCCGAAAATCCGGCGCCAAGCGCAACTGTTCCGGCAACGGCAGTAGCACCACTGCCACCAAAGGCACCAGAATAATCGCCAATACCAGTTAGGTCGCGAAGCTCCACAGTCCCAGTAAAACTGCCATCCGCGGAAATGTCGCCAACCGTTAGCACGATTTCTGGCAATGCGGTACCTGTCCCGGTGGGGCCATATGTCCGGTTGTAAATATTGCCGTTCACGGCGTTGTCGGTGAAGTCGGCCTTGAAGAAGACCTCACCATTCACCTGCATCGATTGTTGTGGTGTGGAGGCTTCGCCAGGACCGTCGCCGGCAGCGGGGCCAAAGTTCAACAGGCCAACGTAATCGCCGGAATAGTTGGCGATTCCACCCGTGGGTGCCGCGTAAGTGACCTGATTTACAGTCGCCCCACCAAAGAAACGGTTAAACTGACCGCCATCGGATACAACCACAGCGCTTACGCTGCCATCGGTCGATTCACCAGCAAATGCAGTGAAAAAGCGATCTGTCGCGCTGTTTTGCAGCGTGAAAATGTCATAATCCCCATCGGCGGTAGCCGGGCCGTAGGATTGGTTGACGTCATTGCCATCCAGCGTGATCTGCACAAGAAGACTGCCGTCACCGGCGTTATATGTTGCGGCGCGCAAGTCACCAACTACAATATTGTCGCTTGTCACAGCACCTGGGGTCGGATCGGTGACACCACCAGTATCAGGATCAGGATCAGTAGAGTCATCTGCGCGTTGGTCAGAGCACGCGGCCAAAACGAGCGCTGGTACGGTTAGTGCGACGGATCTGTTCATTATTAAATCCTCATTTACAATCTCAGTTGCGCGCAACTTCTTTGCGGCACCAGTACAAGTCAATACGCAACCTATGATTTAATCGCCTTTACGTGGAGGGATGGAGGTTTTGTCACGGCTCTCCATTTTCTATAGTGGCGCGACTCAGACCCTGATCCCCCGGAGACCGCAATGCCCATGACCCCCGAACAACAGGCCGAAATCGACGAATTGCGCAGCAACCCGCAGCCCACGCTGCGCGCAGTTGCACCGGGAATGGAGCAGCACCTCTACACTGCCTATGACGTGCTCGACCATGGTTTCATCCGGGTCATTGACTATATGGGCGACGACGCAGCCATCTGCCAGGCCGCCCGCGTGTCCTATGGCAAAGGCACCAAATCAGTGCAAAACGACGCCGGGCTGATCCGCTATCTGATGCGGCACTGGCACTCGACCCCATTCGAGATGTGCGAGATCAAGCTGCACGTCAAACTGCCCGTCTTTGTCGCCCGCCAATGGATCCGGCACCGGACCGCCAACGTCAACGAATACTCCGCGCGCTACTCGATCCTCGACCGTGAATTCTACATCCCCGAGCCCGACAAACTTGCCGCCCAATCGGTGATCAACAACCAAGGACGAGGCGAAGCACTGACGGGCGAAGAAGCCGCTCGCGTGCTCGAATACCTCAAAGGCGACGCAGCGCGCTGCTATGACCACTACGCCGAGATGATATCGGACGACGGCCAACAAGGCCTCGCCCGCGAACTCGCCCGCATGAACCTGCCCGCGAACATCTATACGCAATGGTACTGGAAGGTCGATTTGCACAACCTATTCCATTTCCTGCGGCTGCGGGCCGACAGCCACGCGCAATACGAAATCCGGGTCTATGCCGACGAGATTTGCAAAGTCGTCGCCGACTGGGTGCCCGCGGCCTATGGGGCGTTCGAAGATTACCGCATGGGTGGGGCGACACTCTCATCTAAGGCAATTGATTGCCTGCGGCGCATGCTCAAAGGCGAAGAAGTCACGCAAGAGACCTCGGGCATGTCCAAGGGCGAATGGCGGGAGTTTGAAGGGGTTATCGGGTAAGGAAACACCGGGTACAGGGTTTCTGAGGCGTTGGCACTGATGCTAGGCGACATGCATATTGAAAACCGTATGATCGCAGGTGGGTCGTGGTGGTGTTGAAGCAGGCTGGGGGCTTGGGTTGGGCCCCATTAAGAATGGTGGGATTACCGAATAAACGATGCACTTGCGTGTAGGGTCAGAAATCGAGGCCAAGATCAACTGTCATCGCAGAATGCGTTAAAGCTCCAGATGAAATGTAATCAACGCCCGTCGCTGCGATCGAAGCGATCCGGTCCAGCGTGACGTTTCCGCTGGCCTCGACTTTCATGCGCCCGTCTATCAAGGCGACGGCCTCGCGCAGCTGTGCATTGCTCATGTTATCAAGAAGCACCACCGACGCTCCGCCGACATCAAGGACCTCTTTCAACTGCTCGATCAGATCCACTTCAATCTCAACGGCCATCATGTGGCTTGCATGCGCCTTTGTGGCTTCAAGCGCTTGCCGAACCCCACCGGCCGCCGCGATATGATTGTCCTTGATCATTATCGCATCAGATAGTGAATAGCGGTGGTTGAAACCGCCGCCGTGCAGCACAGCAAGTTTTTCCACCAGACGCAGGCCCGGTGTCGTCTTGCGGGTGCAGGTCACGCGAGCGTTGGTGCCTGACGCTTCGGCCACAAATGAAGCTGTTTTTGTTGCGATTCCGGTCAAACGCCCTGCAAAGTTCAAGGCGACCCGTTCCGCGGACAGGATAGAGGCGGCGCTTCCTTTTATGGTCATTAACGTGTCGCCGGATTTGCAGGACTGGCCATCCGCGCGGTGTGTTTGGATATCAAGCGTGGCGTCAACCAAATGAAATGCAATGCGCGCCACCTGCATCCCCGATACTACCGCATCTGCACGGGCGTTCAGGCGGGCCTCGTAAGTCGTTTGGGATGGGATCACAGCGCGCGTTGTGACATCGCCGTAGCTGCCCAAATCTTCCATCAGCGCGTTCTTGATCATTGGTTCTAAGATTAAATCTGGAACACTTGAAAAGCTCATGATGTTTCCTCGCAAATTTTGGCTCGAAGGGTCAGTGCGTCTTTCAGCGTGAAGTGCGACCTTTGGCCATCACCGGGCAGACGATCCGGGAAATCAGACCGTTCATGTGCGCCGCGACTTTCTTCGCGACACAGCGCTGAGGCCGCGATCAAGGTGGCCGTCGCGGTCATGTTGAGAAACGAGACGCTGGCCCCAAAAGTTGCCTCAAGCTCCGCAATCTTACGCAAAGCTCTCTTGAGACTGCTGGCGTCCCGCACAACGCCAACATGGGCGGTCATTGTCTGGCGCAATTCGGCGACGGCTTTTGCGTCGGGCGGCGTGCTGCCATCTTCGAAAGTGATGTTGATCTGAGGAGAAGCACGTTCAGGCACGTAGGCTGCAATATTCGTGGCGCAAATGCGCGCGAAGACGAGCGCCTCCAGCAATCCGTTTGACGCCAGGCGATTGGCCCCGTGCAAACCCGTCGACGACGCCTCACCGCAGACCCACAGATTGCCAAGCGATGCGCGGCCTTCCGTATCCGTTCGAATGCCGCCCATGTGGTAATGGGCCGCAGCAGCCACTGGAATTGGCTCGCGTGCCGGGTCAATGTTGTTGCGAGCACAAGCCTTCGCAACGGCGGGAAACTCCGTTTTGATGGCCTCTCCCAGCACGTCGCGCGTGTCGAGCATCGGGCGAAGCCCTGCTTGGGATTGGGCAAAAATCTCACGGGCGACAACGTCACGCGGTGCAAGCTCTGCGTCGGGATGTACCGATTGCATGAACCGTTCGCCGCGGTTGTTGATCAGTGTCGCACCTTCACCGCGCAGAGCCTCTGAGGCCAGCGGCGATGGGTCTTCACCGACGTCCAGCGCAGTTGGGTGGAATTGGACAAATTCGGCATCAGCAATCACCGCCCCTGCGCGCGCCGCCAGACCGATGACTTGACCACGAATACGTGGCGGATTTGTGGTCACGGCATAAAGCCCGCCAGAGCCACCGCCAGCCATCAATACGGCGTTGGCGCGCAGCATGACCGGCGCAGACCGCAGATTATCCGCTGACTGTATGGCAATCCCCGTGACGTGGCTGTCTGTGACCTCTAGGTCCAGCGCCATTGTGCCTTCAAGAACCTGAATAGTTGGGGTTTGTCGGACTTCATCAATCAGTGCTGCCATGATCTCAGCACCAGCTTGATCGCCTTTGACACGGACGACACGGGCAAAGCTATGTGCGGCCTCGCGCGACATCACATAGTCGCCGTTCTCGGTCCGATCAAAAGGCGTGCCCAATGCGGTCAATTTAAGGACATGTTCCCGTGCTTCTTGGGTGACAAGGTCAGCAACCTTGGGATCGACCGTGCCGTCGCCTGCCTTCACGGTGTCGGCTGCGTGGCTCTGCGCACTATCCGCGGAATCCATGGCAGCCGCGACACCGCCCTGCGCCCAAGCTGAACTTGCGCCTTCGCCCAATTGCTCGGGTGAGATTATGACGACGGGGCGGGGCGCCAGCAAAAGCGCCGCATAGAGCGCACCGAGCCCAGCACCGACAATGACAATTCGGTCAGTTTGGATGGCTTTCATTTCGCTCAAAGGCCCAGTTTGCGCGATAGGTCGATCATGGCCTGAACGGATTGGCGCGCTTTTTCAGCGACACTTGGATCCACGAAAACTTCATTTTCACCGCTGTGCAGCACCCAGAGAATTTTTTCGAGCGATATCTTCTTCATGTAGGGGCACATGTTGCAGGGGCCCACGAATTCCACCTCTGGCAACTGATCCGCAATATTGGACGCCATCGAACATTCGGTGATCAGCAACGCCTTTTCTGGTTTGCGGTCTGTGACGTACTTGAGAATCCCACTGGTCGACCCAGAGAAATCAGCTTCTGCGACGACGTCTGGTGGGCACTCTGGATGCGCGATCAATTCGGTGCCCGGATTCCACTCTCTGAACTCTCGCAGATCTTTGGCTGTGTATTGTTCATGCACGATGCAAGAGCCGGGCCAATACACCACCTTCTTATGGGTTTGGTTGGCAATGTTCTGCGCCAGATACTGATCCGGCGTCATGATGACCGTATCGCTTTCCATCGCATTGACGATCTGAAGCGCATTTGAGGACGTGCAGCAAATGTCCGAAGCGGCTTTCACCTCGGCTGTCGTATTCACATAGGTCACGACGGGTGCGCCGGGGTATTTCGCGCGCATTTCTTCGATACCATCGGCGGTGATGCTCTCGGCGAGGGAACAGCCTGCGTCCATGTCGGGCATCAGAACGGTTTTCTCCGGGCTCAGGATTTTGGACGTTTCCGCCATAAAATGAACGCCTGCCTGAACAATGACCTGTGCTTCGACTTCACTCGCCTTCATTGCAAGTTGCAAGCTGTCGCCGACAAAGTCGGACACCCCATGAAAAATCTCGGGCGTCATGTAGTTATGCCCAAGAATGACGGCATTGCGTTCTTGTTTTAGGGCATTGATCGCTCTGACATAGGGCGCAAAAGTTATCCAGTCTGGCGGCGTCACGACCCGAGACATGCGTGCATAGGTACTCTCTAGGGCCTCAGCGCAGTCTTGCGATGGCTCCAGGTCATAATGGTCCGCAAGGACAGTGCGAACACGCGAAATATTTAACATTTTTGGGATCTCCTGCCGAATCGGATTTTCAATACACAACCGCCCCTCATAGGCCAATGGCTCAGTCGCTTGTCGGCGTCTACAGGTCTACTTTTGGAACCGGTGCTGCGAAGAATAGACGCGTCAGTTCGCGTCTTTTTGCAACACCAGAAACGTCATCATGCCCAAGGGTGGCAGCGATCTTTGTTCAACAACCGAAGTGTTGGATTCTTTTAGAACTGTGCTGATTTCAAAATCCGAATGCCAACCTAGAAGGTTGGCAAACGGGGCCGTTAGCCGCTCGATCCAGGCCAACAGGCCACGTTCTCTGGCGAAGTGATTTGTTATGACAATGCGGCCACCGGGTTTGCAGACCCGCGCCATCTCGGCCATGACCTTTTCGGGTTCAGGAACCACTGATATGATGTGCATCGCCGCGACGACATCAAACGACGCGTCCGGAAAGTCGAGGTCGCGCGCATCCATCTGGACGAGGTTTCGGACCTGTTTCAGGTCGAGCTGATCAGTTTTGGCTTGCGCCTTGGCCAACATATCTTCGCTGAAATCAATTCCGGTTACGGCCAAGTTGGGGCGATATCTCGGCAAAGCTAGGCCGGTGCCGACCCCGACCTCAAGAACGGTCTCGGCATCTTGCGCATTGATATATTCGACTGTTTTACACCGCCCGACATTTGTAATGGCGCCGAACGTTCTATCGTAAATCGGCGCCCAACGCGCGTATGAAGTTTTAATGGCTTTGAGTTCCAAGACGTTATCCTTTGGTTTCCCGTGAATTGGGGGAGGTGAGGTAGGCCCAGATCAGGCACCCAATATATGCCAGTGCAAGCACGGTGAGCGTTGCCCAAAGGTAGGTCAGCAACGCCGCTGTTAGAATGGCAGCACCCAACAGGAAGAATTTGGCATTGGCGCGATCTATCGCGACATTCTTGAAAGAGTATGTAGGCGTTTGGCTGATCATCAAAAATCCAATCAGGCAGATGTGAAGCGCGCCAATCACAGGCGGGATCAAAGGCAGGTCAGAAATGGCGAATGAGACAATCATCGGCAGCAGTACAAGAATGGCTCCGGCGGGCGACGGGATGCCCACAAAGAAATCCGAAGGTGGGTCATCATTTTCTGAACGGCTGCTGACGTTGAAGCGCGCGAGCCGCAGCAGGCAGCAGGTTGTATAGATCAATACGGCAATCCACCCAGCGCTTCGAAAATCCTGAAACAACCAGCTGTGCATGATCAAAACCGGGGCGACGCCAAAGTTGACGAAATCGGCCAAAGAATCGAGTTCGGCCCCAACCTCGCTGCAGCGGTTCATCAATCGCGCCAATCGACCATCCAAGCCGTCCAAAACACAGGCCACCAGAACAAGGCGCACCGCCATTTCAAAGTCGCGTTCATAGCCGAAACGGATCGCCGTAAGTCCGGCGCAAACAGCCGCGATTGTTAGCAGATTTGGCAGCAGATGGATGACCCGAACATTGGGTTGATTTGCGGATTCTGGCGGCTCAGCGGCCATGATCTAGTCCGCCCGCCCAATGCGTGCAGGCTCAGCCGTAGTAAGATCAGCAAGAACAGTTTCCCCCGCGATCATGCCTTGTCCGAGGCAGACCATAGGTGCGACACCATCAGGCAGGTAAACATCCAAACGAGAGCCAAAGCGTATCAGGCCAAACCGCTCGCCGGTCAATAAAGTGTCGCCTTTGGCGGAAAAACAGACAATCCGACGTGCTACCAGCCCTGCTATTTGCACCACGGCAAGCTGCCTTCCGTCGGCCATATCAATGCACAGGCTGTTGCGCTCATTGTCGGCGCTGGCCTTGTCCAGCGACGCATTGAAGAACTTTCCCGGACGATATGCGATCGCCGAAACCTGACCCGCGATAGGGGCGCGGTTCACGTGGCAATTGAAAACACTCATGAAAACACTGACGCGGGTCAGGGCCACGTCGGGCATGCCGAGCTCAGCCGGTGGGATGGCCTTCTCAATAAGAGAGACGACGCCGTCGGCCGGACTAACGATCAGACCTTCGCGCGTCGGTGTGACGCGCACGGGGTCGCGAAAAAAGTAATAACACCAGATCGTCAGCCCAACACCAATCCAACCTAAGAAAGAAGCCACAAGGAAAAGTAAAAGCGTGACGGCAGCAAAGATGGCTACAAATCTGCGACCTTCGGGATGCATCGGCTTAATGAACGTGTCACGCATCTTCATAGGGGTGTCTCAATACTCTGTGTAATACCCGCTACCTATAAGGTTAAGCCTAGCCCCTGCAACTCAATTGAGAGAGGAGTGGCGGGATAGAACTTGGACCAGTCGTCTCTATTTGGAATCAGCCCGCAAAGCTGTAGAACTGTATGTTCTTTGACGCGGCGGCAGCGAAAATCAACTTTGTCCCGCAATGCCCTGCATAAATATAGATGATTGGGTCGGTCAAATATACAATCGCCATATTTTGCCTCATAGGCAGCGGCTTGCAGCGCACCAATAACAAACTGTTCGTCATCTCTCTTGAGATTGTCCAGCCCCATTTCTATGGGCCACTTTTGAGCAATGTTTCTGGAATTGGCGGACGCATGTTTAAAGCCTGATGGGGTCGAACACGATTGTACTGTCTGAGCCATGTATTGATGACGATCTGTGCCTGTTTCGTGGTGTGGAACCATTCAGCATTCAGGACTTCTCGGCGCAGCGTGCCATTGAAGCGCTCGTTGTATCCGTTCTCCCAGGGTGACCCCGGGTATATCTGGATCGGCTTAATCCCGACCTTTCTCAGCCAGTCTTGTAGTGCTGTTGCGATGAACTCTGAGCCATTGTCCGAACGAATGTATACGGGTTTCCCGCGCCGCAAAAGCAGTGGGTAGAGCGCATCCAGCACATCCGCGCTGTTCATCTTTGGTTTGACCGCGACACACAGTGCCTCACGGGTATATTCATCCAGCACCGTGAGCATCTTGTAGGGCCGCCCGTTGCTCAGTTTGTCGTGCACAAAATCGACGCTCCAGATGTGATTGGGATGTTGCGGCCGCAGCCGGATGATTGAGCTGTCCTTGTGGTACAGTCGCCTGCGTTTCTTGTGTCGCCTTGGAAGTTGCAGGCCTTCTTCGCGCCACAGGCGTTCGATCTTCTTATGATTGACGGGCCAGCCTTCGACTCGCAGTAGTTCCGCAACCTTACGATAGCCGTAGCGCCCATATTGCTTGGCCAATCGGATCATTGCCAGGCGCAACACCTCATCATCCGTGGAAACCGCTTGGTATTGCAACGTGCTTCGGGCCACGCCCAGAACCCGACATGTGCGCCGTTCAGAGGTTGCCAGCTTTTGTCGGCTGTGCACCACGGCCTGACGAAGCTGGTCTGTCGTCAGGCCTTCGGCTTTAAATAATCAAGGCTCTCTTTGAGGATCAGCTTATCCAACTCAAGCTCCGCCACGATCTTCTTGAGCCGATCATTCTCTTTCTGAAGCGCCTTCAGATTGGCCATCTCCGATCGTCCCATGCCACCAAACCGTTTGCGCCATGTGTAATAGGTCGCGTCGCTGACACCAGCACTTCTGCAGGCCGTCGCTACATCTGAGCCAGACGCTAGGCTCAGTTCAATCTCACGCAAAAGCCGAAGAACATCTTCATCCGAGTACCGTTTCCGTGCCATCAATCCAATCTCCAAAACTAAGCCAACTTTGGCACAGTTTTAGGGGGCCAAGACATGCGCACAGAAGTACGCTCCAAACACGGTGACAGCCATCTGGGGCATGTGTTTACCGATGGACCGCGCGACAAAGGTGGCCTGCGCTACTGCATCAATTCCTCCAGCCTGCGGTTCATTCATCGCGATGCGATGGACGGCGAAGGCTATGGCGCATTCATCGACCAAGTGGAGGACATATAATGACTGAACGTGCAATTCTGGCTGGTGGTTGTTTCTGGGGTATGCAGGATTTGATCCGCAAACTTCCAGGCGTTGTATCCACTCGCGTTGGCTATACGGGTGGCGACGTGAAATTCGCCACCTACCGGAATCATGGAACCCACGCAGAGGGGATCGAAATCAACTTTGATCCGGCAAAAACCAGTTACCGCGCCCTTCTGGAGTTCTTTTTCCAGATCCACGACCCGTCAACGGCACTGCGCCAGGGCAATGATCGCGGAACGTCCTATCGCTCGGCGATCTATTACACCGACGAAGCTCAACGTGACGAGGCGTTGAACACGATTGCTGATGTTGATGCGTCTGGGCTGTGGCCTGGCAAAGTTGTGACCGAGGTTGAGCCTGCGAATGACTTCTGGGAGGCCGAACCGGAGCATCAGGATTATCTGGTCAACCGCCCCAATGGCTATACCTGCCACTTTGTCCGGCCGGATTGGGTTCTGCCGCGACGGCAAGCCGCCGAATAAATGCCGATACCTCCCCCCGTGTCCCGCGGGGGGCTGCCCTGAAATGGACTCAGGCATTTGCCTGATGAAAGGAGACACTATGCAATTTGGTTCCCTCAATGGTCCGGCCCACGAACTGCGTGTTAGGAAATGGATCGACGGCAATGGCGACCTCATGGATAAGCCGCTGCAACTGGCTGATCTGGGTGATGGGTATAAGATCATCTATGCGTTTCAACACTGGTGCCCCGGTTGTCATTCACGCGGGTTTCCTGCGCTGAAGTATTTGCACGACAACCTGAAAGACAAAGGGTTCAGCTTTGCAGCGATCCAAACTGTCTTTGAGGGGCCCAAGGTCAACACGTTCGACAAGCTGCGGATCAATCAGGAACAATACAGCCTGAAAATTCCGTTTGGCCATGATGTGCCCGCGGAAGGCGAACGGCACCCGTCGTTTATGGAGGATTACGTCTCTGGCGGCACGCCTTGGTTCACCGTGATCGACCCGCAGGGCAATGTCGTCTACGCTGATTTCCGGATCGATCCTGTGCGTTTCATGAAGGCGCTCAGAGCCGACGACGTCGAGTTCGAAAACGCCTAGCGACACCTTTGGCGGGGTGGCAATCGCCTCGCCAAACCTGCTTTGATTTGAAGAGGACGCCCGATGACCAAACATGATCTCAAGTTGGGTTTCGGCAACGCCAACACCCGCAACCACCGCGTGGAAGAGGCGCTTCAAGCCGCTGAAGCGGGCGATATGGCTCCGTTCAGAAAACTGCTGGAAGCCCTTCGCCCCCCGTTCACCAAACCCGACGGACTTGAAGATTACGAAGGGCCAGCCCCCGCAGGCGCCGCGCCGATCTTGTCTGTTGCACTTGCCAGGTGCGGCGAAGCACAAAATCCGCCTGACCTGCCCGTTTCTGCTGCGGGTCCCGGTCACGCATCAGAATTGGTATGCGAAATTTAATCTAGGGAAAAAGAAATGACCGACGTAGCATTTGAAAACACGCGATTTGATCCCGATCAGATCGCGTTTCATGACATCGCCAAGCAAATGGCAAAATCGGTTGGATATACTGCTGATATGACAGTGGACGGCCAGCTCGCACAGCTATTGCGCCTGCGGGTTGCGCAGATGAACCCATGTTCCTACTGCCTAATCCTGCACACACAAGCCGCCCACGACCAAGGCATCCATCCCGCAAAAACTGCGCATTTGGCAAGTTGGCAGGAAAGCACATTGTTCACGCCGTTCGAACAAGCCGCACTGGCCTATTGCGAGGGGCTCACCGCCTATGATCTCGCAGGTTTCGCGCCGCTGCATGACGCTTTAAGCGCATATTTCTCAGCCGTCGAAATTGCTGAAATCGCCGCCATCGTCATCAACATGAACTTGTGGACACGCCTGAAACTGGCACAAGGCGCAACACCGGTTTTGGGAAACTGATATGGAAACGTCGCATGGTTCGTTCGAGATTATCTTATTGGGCATTCTGGCGTGCGTTTTCGTCTATTCCCTTCTGACCAAAGCCATTTCAAAAACCATTCTGACGTTGCCGATCATCTTCATGATCGTCGGATACCTCAGCGCGCACCCGCTGGAGATGCTGGCCGAACCCGAGGTTCTGGACGTCGGAAAACGCCTTCTGGCAGAAGTCACGCTAATCCTTGTGTTGTTTTCGGACGCTAGCCATGTGCGCTTTAAGACCCTGCGCAGGAACTTCAACGTGCCATTGCGCATGTTGGTGATCGGGCTGCCGCTCACCATCTCACTTGGCATGCTCGTCGCATATCTTTTGAGCCCGGAAAGCGGGCTGGCAATGGCGCTTTTGACGGCGGCGGTTCTTACCCCAACGGACGCCGCCTTAGGGCAAACTGTGGTCTCTAGCGAGGACGTGCCCGAACACCTCAGCGAGACAATCAATGTAGAAAGTGGCCTTAATGATGGGCTGGTTCTGCCGTTTGTGTTGTTTGGGGCGATCCTTGCGGCTGCGGGCTTGGATGGCGCAAACACCGATGGATTGGCGACCTCTGCCGTCTTGCAGGTGATTTTGGGGCCAGTGGTCGGCATCGCGTTCGGCTGGGGCGTTGCCAAGGTAATGGATTACGCCCAATACAAAGACCTAATGGTTGAGGCAGCGGGCGGCGTAGCCTTCCTTGCTGTCGCGTTTTCGGCCTACATCGGGTCTGAATTGATTGGCGGGAACGGATTTATTGCGGCCTTTGTTGCGGGCATGGTTTTCGGCAATACCTATCAGCACGAAATCCACTTTATCGGTGAGTTCATGGAAGGTGTTGGGCAACTGCTCACGATGTTTGCCTTCTTGATCTTCGGTGCGCTCTTGTTGCCAGACGGGTTGGAGCACATGACCTGGAACGCCGTCATCCTCGCCCTTTTGTTTCTGACAGTCGTTCGGATGCTTCCCATTTGGCTGTCACTTCTGGGCACGGGTTTAGCGTTGCGCGAAAAACTTTTCTTAGGCTGGTTCGGCCCACGTGGGCTTGCCTCGATATTGTTCACGCTCATCATGATGGACGAATTTGATTTCCCCGGTGAACAGGAACTCCTCGCTTGTGTTTCGATGACCGTCTTTCTGTCGATCATCTTGCACGGCATGTCCGCCGTCCCATTGTCCAAATGGATCGGCCGCGCCTCTCTGTAACCCTTCGCAAGTACCGGAGATCTCAATGGGCATAAAGCCTGCATAGTCTGCAGTGTCGCCGTTTGATCTAGAAATTGCTGCGCTCTTAGTCAAAGTCCGCTAAGGGCCGTTAACTACAGCAACCACTCGTGCATTGAGATTTCTTAACAGGTTTTACGTCTTCTTCACTCAGCGGAAAATCACCTGTGAGCGTCAACTCCGGCACTTGAAGTGCGACCGAGAGCTTTGCGACGGTCGATTGCGGCAGAGAAGACTGGGTCTCTGCTTCAATTTTAGCTAGCATTCGCTCGGTAAGGCCCGACAATTTTGCCAGTTTTGGTCGCCCGATTTTCCGGCCTCTACGAATGGCTTTGAGGCGATCACTTTTGATGTGCAATTGGTTTGTCATTGGAATCAACTATCAAGTGTTGCCCTAGCTTTCTAGGCATAATGCAGGCCCATAAATTTCTTAGTTTAATCCCAATGGGGGCTTTGTTGCACGAACCGGGTGAAGGACCTTCTTCCCCTTACATTTGACGGCTTCAGCCTAAGGGTTCAGTGATAGGTATGCCAGGAGCTGTGTTGCGGTTGAGAACAGCGATGTCTTGATCGTGAGGGATTTTGGTGCAGAAGTTCGGGCAGATGCTGCAATGCCTCCGACGGCAGCCGAGAGCCCAGATCGGGCCTTTTGATTTCGTGCTGCGTGGGCTCGCAGTGTCAGCAATACTTAGAGCCAGCGCGCACGGCAACGAGACGCACATAAATCAGTAAGATTGGTGGCTGCTCCGCGCGCACGGCTTTTCAATCCCTTGGCTGGCTTGCTGCGTCCCGATAGGCCTTGGGCGTCATGCCCGTTTCCCGCTTGAACGCTTTGTAGAATGTCGAGCGCGAGTTGAAACCAACATCCAATGACACCGTCAATGTCGATGCCTCACCCTCAAAAATAAGCGGTTTTGCGGCCTCAATCCGGTGATGCGCAATATAGTCAAAGAACGTTGACCCCATTTGCTCATTGAGCGTTTGCGAAATTTGATTGGGTAAAGCGCCCACATGGCGGGATAGCTTTTGCAAGGAAAGGTTCGGATCAAGGTATAGCGCATCCTGTGTCATTGCCGCTCTAATCCGCGTTGCAAGCTGTTCCGCGTGTGCTTCTGTCAAAGCAGATCGCGCATACTTCGGCTCCGACGGGTCGTTTGACGGCGCATGTTCTTCGATCTCCGTTTCTGGTGTTTCTATCGATGCAAAGGCCATAACGAATAACAGCAGGCAGGCTGTCAGGACGCAAATGAGCTCCTTAACAACGAGACGATCAAACCCTGTGTTATCTGCAACAAAAGTGAATGCGGTCGCGGCCCATAGGGCAACAAGGGACACCACAAACCAGTCCAGCCAACGCAATTCGCGATCTTCAAGGTTAGAATAAAGCGACCGGAGTTCAGACCGGTATTTGTGCAACCGTCGAAGTGTCGCGACGAGATACAGACACGATGAAACGACCCAGCAGAAAATCAGGATGAACGTGACCAGAACCAGCGTTGAAGGTATAATCCCCGCTGGCAGCTCACCCGCAATGAACATCGCAGATTTGTTAGCAGCGGGCTGGAACCAATAGCCGATCATGACCACGCCGCCCACAACCGGCAAAACGATGTCGCGCCAACGTATCGTCGAAGGCCGGAGTTCGGTCGTCTTTGCACCCACATAATAGAAGACTGCGGGGGGGAGAATGAGCAGCAGCACCAGAACGGCTGGTAAGTAAAACCCGTAAATCGAGGGGGCGTATGTAAATACGAGCGGCATTGAAACGATGCCGGCAAACACACCAAAGACCAGCGAGAGATAAAAACTTGCAAGCCTGTCTTGCGTGCCGCGTACCGCTGCCATTGCGCCTGCCAGCGCGATACCCAAGCAGGCGGCAGAAAGGGGGATGATTCCATCTGTATGCATGTAGATTGATAGGCTCAGTTCTTTACCGGCATCAATGCTCTACCAACATCATTGTACGAAATGCCACTCCGGACAGTTGAAATGGTACGCGCCGTCCCGCGCGGACGAAAAACCAAAATTTCTGGGTCAGAGAGGGTTTAAATTTCACGGCCATCAGATGTTCGGCCACAACTGTAGAGAACCCTAATGTTTATTCTTGTCACCATGATCACCGTCGCCCACATCGCATCCGGAACCATCGCCGTTTTGATGGGGGCCATCACCTTCGCCGTCCGAAAAGGTGCAGCGTCCCATGTCAACGCTGGCCGCGTGTTTACCGCAGCGATGGGCTTGTCGTCATTTCTCGGCGCGGCCCTTGGGCTGATCAAGTTTGAAACCTTCTACATTACTTTCCATGCGGGCGTGCTGGGGATGACCTTGGTCATAACTGGGTGGTTGCTTGCAAGGGCGCAGAACGGGCATCTCGGTGCTCCATTCGTTGTCTTGGGATGTATTAACTTTCTGAATACCATGGGCTTGGTTGCCGCCGGAGTTTTCGCGCTGACCTTACCAGATCAGATTTTGCGTGGATTTGCTGCGACCGACTACTTTTTTCTGGCGGGTATCGCGGGCGTGGCCTTCATCAACGATCTTGCGGTGCTCTTGCGCAAGACCCTGTCTGACAGACATCGGATCGCCCAGCACTTGTGGCGTATGTGTATCGGATTTTTCATCGCCGCGGGCTCTGCATTCACGGGGCCGGGTGCGGGCATCTTTCCCGAGGTCGTGCGTGATAGCGGCATTCTATCGCTTCCCGAACTGACAATTATCCTGCTGATGCTGTTTTGGCTTTTCCGTATCCTGTTTGGAAGGGCGCGCCGTCCGCTCCCGACGCGGCCTTAGCGTCCAAACCATTTCGGGCGATAACGGTCCGCGTTGCTTCAAACTGTCATTGTGAGGCGACCAATTCTTGATCTAGTATTTCTTGGGGGGCAACTGCACAGGCCTACAGCTATCACGCTGATTTAAACGGTTAGTCCCATCACCCGGTGGTACAACATAGCCGTTCTTTTCAACAAAGCCCTCCATTCGAACAACAATGCCTCGAAGCGCTTTCCATCAGTATTGACGGATATCAATACAAACACGGTAACAGTCGCCACACTCGCCGTAGGTGTTTGTTTTCAAGGGCGCTGACGTCAGACAGATGTCATCGGGTTGGCAGCGCTTTTTTTACATGATGAATTCAAATGACATCGTGCCAGACACTGCTCATACTCTGGCATATGGACGCTTGCGGCTACTCTGTCACACCTCGACGGTGTTTTTCGTCGTCACCTCGGCGGATGGCGACGTCGTCTACAACTTCTTTCAGCAACAGGACTCTGAACAATGAAAATAGGATTTATCGGCCTTGGCAATGTCGGTGGGAAACTCAGCGGCAGCCTGCTGCGTAACGGGCATGATCTGACGGTTCATGATTTGAATGGTGATTTGGTGGCGCAGAAAGTCGCTGATGGTGCCAAGGCAGGCGAAAGCCCCGCTCAGATGATGCGCGATTGTGATGTGGTGATTACCTGTTTGCCGTCGCCTGCGGCATCGGATGCGGTCATGCAAGAAATGCTGCCAGAGATCGACGCAAGTAAGATCTGGATGGAAATGTCGACCACCGATCAGGCCGAGGCAGAGCGCCTGGGCGGTCTGGTGATCGCAGCGGGCGGCGCAGCAGTGGATTGTCCGGTTTCAGGGGGCTGTCACCGGGCCGATACTGGCAATATCTCGATTTTTGCAGGCTGTGATCGGGCCACCTTTGAACGGATCCTGCCTTTGCTGACGACGCTTGGGCGCCGTGTGCTGCACACGGGCGATCTGGGTTCGGCTTCGATGCTCAAGGTGCTGACCAACTATCTTGCGACTGTCCACCTTGTTGCCAATGCCGAAGCGTTGGTCACGGCCAAAGCCGCGGGCATGGACCTTAATACCGCTTATGAAGCCATCGCCATTTCTTCGGGCACCTCGTTTAGCCATGTCACTGAAAGTCAGGTCATTCTGAATGGTTCGCGCGATATCTCATTTACGATGGATCTGGTAAAGAAGGACATCGGCCTGTTTCAAGAAATCGCCGAGCGCAACAATGTGCCCTTGGAGGTCTCACCGCTGATCTGCAAGATTTTCGAGGACGGGATTGCACGCTACGGTGACCGGGAACTTTCGCCCAATATCATTCGCCGTCTGGAAGACGCCACAGGCCTTGATATCCGTGCGCCCGGCTTCCCCCCCGAGATGGCAGACGACGAACCCGAAGAACCCGGTTACGAGGTCACGCCAACAGGGCTTTAACCAAACGGTGCGGGCTTGCTGTCGCGGTTGCCCAGTACCCATTGATAGATATCGTTGATCTGCTCGGCGCGCCGGGGCCAGGTAAATGTCTGGTGTATCCAGCGTTGCCCTTTCTCGCGCAGCGCTAATAGCTGGGCGGGATCATCTGCAATCCCTGTCAGCGTCGCGCGCAGGTCGGTGATCAGTTGATCCCGTGTGCTCAGCGGCAGTTTGAACCCAAGGTCCGGCGGAATATTGTCGCCCGGCCCCCCATAATCGACGATCACCGGAACAAGGCCAATCGCCATCATTTCAAGGATCGAGGTGCCGCCGAATTCGCGCACGCTTGGGAACGCAAAGATATCCGACGCAATCGCGGTGGATTGCAGGTTTTCATGCGGCACCCAACCATGCAGTGTAACGGCCTCTGCGATACCCTCACTTGCTATGATTTCGTTGAGCGTCGGCATCAAGGGGCCGTCGCCGATCAGATCAATATGCAGGCGGCCCTCGCGCAACAGCGGGGCAGCGGCCCTTAGCAGTATGTCAGGCCCCTTGTAGGGCACCATGCGGCCGACAAAACAGGCGCGTAGCGGTGTGCTGAGCCCCTCTTTTGGGGAGAGTGAGAAGCGGTCAATATCTACGGCACTTTCCGAAATCTGGATGGTCTTCTGTGTCAAATTTGAAGGGATTTCAGAAGCGGTCGCACTGGATCCCACAATGATCGCGCTCGCCGCATCCAGCATACGCCTATATCCGGGGGCAAGCCGATGGGCGCTGCGGATATACGACATGTATTCACGCTCGCGCCGTCGTTCTGCCCCAAACCCCTTGGGCCAGGGCAAGCCGCCGTTGATCGGGCCCAGCACGAAGGGCACGTCGATCTTGGCACATTTGCGTGCAATGGTTGAGTGCGAAGTCGGGCTCATCGGGGTGATCCGATGCACAATATCGAAGGCCCCGGCACGTAGCTGATCCTTGAACTTGCGCCAGACCAACCGTTCAAAATAGGGATAGGTCATGGACTGGAACGTCTGTAACGTCGTCCAACCCTTGCCAGCGTCGCCACGCAGTTTATTGGCCACACCCACGGCAGGCGCTTCGAGCCATTCTGTGTCGATTGCGGTGAAATCTTCGCCCTCGACCCTGCCAGCCTTAAGAAATGCCGCGCGGTTGCGGGCCTGCGTGACGACATGCACATCTGCGACGGCGCGCAAGGCCTCACTATGAAGCCAACCGATCAGAGGCACGCTCACCCATTCAGGGTTGGCGGCTTCTGCAATGACGAGGACACGGGGTTTGGTTTGCATCAGGTGACTGCGTTGGGACCACGAGGAGAGTTGACGGGACGCTATCGCGCTGGTTGCGCAACAGCAAGGACTGTAAAGTGGCGTGCGATATCCACCCCTAGCGGGGCGGTAAACCTGAGCGTTGATAGATCACAGGAAACCAATCTTCGCGCAGTGGCTGCCCTGGTTGCATATCATGGCCCGGAAACGGCGGTGACGTCGGCCCCGGCCGCTCTACATACCGCGCATCGTCCCCCACAAGGCGCAATGAAAACGCGCGGCGACGGGCCTTAGATGTGTTGCCACGCGCCCCGTGCAGGGTTGCATAGTTGAATGCGACGGCATCACCGGGCGCCATGGTCCATTCCTTAATGTCCATGCCTTCGGCATCGGGATCAGGCACCGGCATGTAGTCGTCTTCATTAGGGAAAAAGCTGGTATCTGCCAGCCACCGCTTTGGCAGAACCGGCTTGGGCCAGGCATGGCTGCCCGCCACGCAGCGCAGGCTGGCATCAGTGACCGAATCCATCGGGGACCAGAAGCTGACGTTTTGTGTGCCCTCAACAAAGTAATAGGGGCCGTCTTGATGCCAAGGGGTCGGCTTTGACGTGCCGGGTTCCTTGACCAGCACATGATCGTGGAACATTTGAACGCGGTCAGATTTCATCAGGTCTGCGGCAACCTCTGCGGCGGGCGAGCTTTCGATTACCTGCTGAAACTCAGGGATACGGGTCCAGTTGCAGTAGTCATCAAAGAACCGCCCCCCTTCGCCTTCCTTGAGGTTCTCGGCTGCGTAAGGGCCGGGTTCGTTCATGTTACGCTCGATCCCGTGGCGGAGCGTCTCCACATGGCCGGCGAACAGACCTTTGATCAGGACGACACCGTCCGCTTGGAAGGTATCAACATGCGCTTGCGTGATAAGTGGGTGCATGGCTATGGCGCTCCTTTTTTCGGTTCGTATGATCTTGCGGACCAGTTCCCAAGATGGCTTCTCTATCTCATGATGCGTTAAAGCACTGTTCGCATTTGATGGCCGGGCGCAAACACAATCCGTACTTTGGTCACCGCCTTGCTGCGGTTCCATGTCAGACGGTCAATGATGAACAAGGCCGCACCGGGCGCACAGCCCAAGGCCTGCGCTTCGCCCTCGGTTGCATTGGCGGCGGAAAATGCGATGTCGCCATGGGTGTAGGGTGCATGCCGGAGCAGCCATTCGTTGCTGCTGATCGCGTCAAATCGTTCCTCCGACGCCTCTGGCACGACCTCCAGATTGACCCACCGATCCTCTAGCGCATAGGGCTGTCCATCGGCCAGATGCAGCGCTTTGAGAAAGAGCATATCTGATGTGGTTGGCGCTTGCATGGCGGCACTCACTGCCATGGGGGGACGGGTGGTTGCGCGGTCGGTCAACTGGTGGTCGTACCGCTGGCCGCGTGCTTCGACGTCCATGCGAATGACAGAGATATCCAGCGTGGCCTTGGCAACGGGTTGTGCCGCGACGCGGGTGCCTGCCTTGCGGCGGCGGTCCAAAAGGCCGGTTTCGGCAAGGGTACGCAGCGCCCGGTTGACCGTGGCCCTTGAACAGCCGAACTCTTCGGCCAGATCAGCCTCATTGGGTATCAATGCGCCGGGTGTCCATTCGCGGGCGTGGATGCGGCGCAGAACCTCTTCCTGAACGCTTTGCCAACTGCGGAATTGGGGTTTGGTCAAATCGCGTCCTTCAGGTCGTGGATTGTGCGGCGGTAGGCGTCGGTGATCGCCGCACGGTGAATGTGTCTGCCGTTCTGTACCATGTGACGACCGGCGGACCAAACATCTGTCACGAGGCTGTCGTCGCCTGCAAATATCCAGCTGTCCAGCGCGGTGTCCTCACTGCGCCCAGCAAGGTGAACAGAGGTATCATCGAGGCTCATCAGATCCGCCCAGTGACCCGGCGTAATCGCTCCGGTTTGACGGCCCGTTGCCGCCGCACCTCCCGCCAGCATCGCATCGAACAACCGGCGTCCCGTGGCATGATCCGGTGTTGCAAAGGCCGCACGGCTGTTGTCGCGCAGACGCTGCGAGTACTCCAGCGTGCGCAGTTCCTCAGACAGGGCGATGCGGATGTTGCTGTCAGACCCAATTGCGATTTTACCATCGCTTGCCATCCAGCGGATACCGTCAAAGATGCCATCGCCAAGGCTGCTTTCGGTGATTGGGCACAGGCCCGCAACAGCGCCAGTTTGCGCAAGGCGCGTTGTTTCATCTGGCGTCATTTGCGTGCAATGGATCAGGCACCAGCGGGCATCCAGCCCCATGTGATCAAGCGCCCAGTCCACAGGCCGCGCGCCCCACTGCTGCTGCACCTCATCGACCTCGGGCAGTTGTTCAGCCAAATGCATATGGATCGGACCAGAAGGAAACAGCGTGCCATATGCGCGCAAATCATCCCGTGCCACGGCCCGCAGCGAATGGGGAGCCACACCGATGGCTGTATCCGCAGGGAGGGTCTGAAGCGTCTTCGCGGCCGCATCATGCAGCAACTGAAAGCGCTCAAGGTCATTGCCAAAACGCACCTGACCATCGGCCAGCCCGCGCCCATCGCATCCCCCAAACTGATAGTGGACAGGCAACAGGCACAGCCCGATCCCGGTCTGTGCTGCTGCAGCCGCGACCCGCTCTGAGGTTTCTGCCAGATTGTCATAGGGCACACCGCCGGGTTGATGGTGCAAGTAGTGGAATTCAGCATTCGTGGCATAACCCGCTTCGAGCATTTCCATCTGCACCAGCGCGGTGATCGCTTCGATATGCTTTGGCGTCAGTCGGTCCAAAAACCGGAACATCAATTGCCGCCATGTCCAGAACGTATCATTGGCATTGGGTCCGCGTGCCTCGGTCAGGCCAGCCATGGCGCGCTGGAACCCATGCGAATGCACATTGACCGGGGCAGGGAGCACGCAACCCCGCGTTTCACCCTGCTCAGGCGCATCTGGCGTGACCGTGCCGAGCCGCCCGTTTGCATCAATCTTTATCAAGACATTCTGCGCCCAACCCTGTGGTAGCAACGCGTGCCGTGCCCATATCTTTTTCATCATTGCCTTTGTTGACAGATTAATATGTATATACTTAATATTATTAAATACATGATTAATCAAGTGAGTCGCTTCGATGATTTTGACAAACGCAACCGTCGCGACGTTGACTGATCAGGACAGCTTTGGCCTGATCGCGGATGGGGCAATTGCGATAGAAGGCAACAGGATTGTCTGGGTCGGCGCAGCCAAGGACCTGCCAACACAGTACCAAAGCGATTTGGTGCAGGATGTTGCGCGCCGGTTGATCACACCAGCTTTGATCGACTGTCACAGTCATGTGGTCTTTGGCGGCAACCGCGCGGCAGAGTTCGAGCAGCGCCTGAACGGCGCCAGCTATGAAGAGATCGCCAAAGCAGGTGGCGGCATCGTTTCAACCGTAACCGCCACACGGGATGCAACCGAAGCAGAGCTGCTAAAAGAAGCATTGACCCGCGTTGACGCGATGATCGCCGAAGGAGTGACCCTGCTAGAGGTCAAGTCCGGCTATGGGCTGGACCGCGATACCGAACGCAAGATGCTGCGGGTGGCGCGGGCCATTGGCACCTGCCGTCCCATTCATGTGTGCACCAGCTTTCTGGGCGCGCATGCGGTGCCGCCCGAATATGCTGGTCGCCCGGAGGCCTATATTGACGAAGTTTGCATTCCGGCGCTGCAAGTCGCCAATGCGGAAGGGTTGGTTGATGCGGTGGATGGGTTTTGTGAAGGCATTGCTTTTGATGCTGCACAGATTGCCCGCGTTTTTGATGCGGCCCGTGCTTTGGGCCTGCCGGTCAAACTCCATGCAGAGCAACTGTCCAACATCGGCGGGACACAATTAGCCGCACGCTATGGCGCCTTGTCTGTGGATCATCTTGAATATGCTACTGACGCGGATGCTGCCGCACTGGCACAATCCGGGACCGTAGCGGTCATTCTGCCCGGTGCATTCTATACGCTGCGCGAAACGCAACTGCCGCCAATTGATGCCTTTCGCAAACATGGGGTTCCGATGGCCCTGGCCACCGATTGCAACCCCGGATCGTCACCGCTGACCTCGCTATTGCTGACGATGAACATGGGTTGCACGCTGTTTCGCATGACCCCGCTAGAAGCGCTGTTGGGCGTCACCCGCCATGCAGCGCAGGCGTTGGGCGCGACCGACCGTGGGTCAATCAAACCCGGTGCGCTGGCGGACCTGTGCATCTGGGACGCTGCCCACCCCGCAGAACTTTCTTACCGCATCGGGTTCAACCCTTTGCATTCACGCATTTTTCAAGGCGCACAATGACAATCACACTCATCCCCGGCACGGCGACATTGGCCCAACTTCACGATATCTGGCGAAATGAACGCGCTGCTGTGCTTGACCCTGCCGCACATGATGGGATCACCGCCGCGGCGGCCCTTGTCGCACAGGCAGCCGCAGGAGAGGACGCGATTTATGGCGTCAATACCGGCTTTGGCAAACTCGCCAGCGTCAAGATCGCAGCGCAGGACACAGCAACCCTGCAACGCAACCTGATCCTGTCGCATTGCTGCGGCGTGGGCGACCCGCTGGATGTTGCAACCACGCGGCTGATGATGGTGCTGAAACTGCTATCGCTCGGGCGTGGGGCGTCTGGTGTGGCGATGACAACGGTCAACTTGATCCAGAAGATGCTGGAAAAGGGTGTCACCCCTGTCATTCCCTCGCAGGGGTCAGTCGGTGCATCCGGTGATCTTGCCCCGTTGGCGCATATGGCGGCCACAATGATTGGCGAAGGCGAAGCGATGTTTGCGGGCGCGCGCATGCGCTCTGACGCTGCCATGGCGAAGGCGGGGCTTCACCCGATTGCACTTGGCCCGAAAGAAGGGCTCGCCCTGATCAATGGCACGCAGTTTTCAACCGCCTGTGCACTGGTTGGGCTTTGGGGGGCGTGGTCAAACGCGGCAGCCAGTGTCGTGACATGCGCGCTGTCAACTGATGCTATCATGGGCTCTACAGCGCCTTTGCAAGACGCCATCCATACATTGCGCGGCCATGCCGGCCAGATTGCAGTCGCACGGGCGCAGCGGGCCTTGATGGATGGGTCAGAAATCCGCGAAAGCCACCGCGAAGGCGACACCCGCGTGCAGGACCCATATTGCATCCGCTGCCAGCCGCAAGTCACTGGTGCCGCTATGGATTTGCTCCATTTCGCCGGGCGCACGCTAGAGGTCGAGGCGAACGCCGTTACCGACAACCCGCTTGTGCTGGTCGAGGATGGGTTGATCGTCTCGGGCGGGAATTTCCATGCAGAGCCAGTCGGCTTTGCCGCTGATCAGATTGCGATTGCTGTCTCTGAGATCGGGGCCATTGCACAGCGCCGCGTGGCCTTGATGGTTGATCCGACGCTATCCTTCGATTTGCCGCCGTTTCTGACGCCTGATCCCGGCCTCAACTCTGGCCTGATGATAGCCGAGGTCACAACGGCGGCGTTGATGAGCGAGAACAAGCATCTGGCAAATCCTTGCACCACCGACAGCACACCGACCTCTGCCAACCAAGAGGATCACGTGAGCATGGCCGCGCATGCCGCCCGGCGTCTGGCCAGAATGAACGCGAATCTGAATGTGATTTTGGGGGTTGAGGCGATTTGCGGGGCGCAGGGCATTGGCTTTCGGGCGCCACTGCAAACCAGCGCGAACCTAAAATCTGTCATCGACGTGATCCGGACCGAAGTGCCCGCATTGGCCGAAGATCGCTATATGGCCCCCACGCTGGAAAGTGCCGCAGAGATGATCGCGGATCAGCGCCTGATTGATGCTGTCGCTCTGCCCGGTTTTGTCAAAGGGCAAACCGCATGGTGACGCCGGTTGAAATACAGCAAGGCGATAGCCCGATCGTGCTGGGATTGCCGCACACAGGGACATTTGTGCCCGATGATGTTGCCGCCAAGTTGAATGCGACGGGTCGCGCGCTTGCCGATACAGACTGGCACATAGATCAGTTACATCAGGGGCTTGTGCCAGATATCACAACTGTCCGAGCCACCTTTCATCGCTATGTCATCGACGCCAATCGTGATCCCGAAGGTAACAGCCTTTATCCCGGGCAAAATACAACGGGCCTCGTGCCGCTGACTGACTTCGACGGTAAGGCGATTTGGGCCCAAGCGCCCACGGATGATGATGTGACCGCACGCCAGCAGACCTTCCATGCGCCCTATCATGCCGCCCTAAAGGCCGAGCTTGCACGGGTCCGCGCGCGCCATGGCGCAGCGATCCTTTACGACTGCCATTCCATCCGCTCGCAGATACCGTTTCTGTTCGACGGCACCCTGCCGGATTTCAACATTGGGACCAATCTGGGCACCACCTGCGATCCTATGATCGAACAGGCAGTGACGCAGCTCTGCGAACAGGCGCAGGGATACAGCACAACCAACAATGGCCGCTTCAAGGGCGGATGGACCACAAGGCACTACGGCCAGCCGTCCGACAACATCCATGCGATCCAGATGGAACTGGCCCAATCGACTTATCTGCGCAGCGAAGGGCCCCCTTGGCACTACGACACCGCCAAAGCGGATGCCGTCCGCGTGCATTTGACATCAATCCTGACACATCTTGCCGCACTTGCGCCACGTCTGAGAGGTTCAAAATGACCAACCCACGCCACAATACGCGCGACATCTTTCCGCCAACCGGACCTAAGATTTCAACCAAAAGCTGGCTGACCGAAGCGCCCATGCGAATGCTGATGAACAACCTGCATCCCGACGTTGCCGAAAACCCACATGAACTGGTGGTCTATGGTGGGATCGGACGTGCAGCGCGGACCTGGGAAGACTTTGACGCGATTGTCGCCAGCCTCAAGGACTTGAACGAAGATCAGACGCTTTTGGTGCAATCCGGCAAACCTGTCGGCGTATTCAAGACCCACAAAGACGCCCCGCGCGTCCTGATCGCAAATTCCAATCTGGTGCCGCATTGGGCCACTTGGGATCATTTCAACGAGCTCGATAAAATGGGCCTCGCGATGTACGGTCAGATGACCGCCGGGTCATGGATTTACATCGGCACCCAAGGGATCGTGCAAGGCACCTATGAAACCTTCATGGAGGCGGGCCGTCAGCACTATGATGGCAACCTCAAGGGGCGCTGGATCCTCACCGGGGGGCTTGGTGGTATGGGCGGCGCACAACCGCTGGCTGCTGTGATGGCTGGGGCCTGCTGTCTGGCCGTCGAATGTGACGAAATCCGCGCTGACTTCCGGCTGCGCACGCGCTATGTGGACGAAAAAACCGATAGCCTTGATGAAGCATTGGCCATGATTGACGCATGGACCAAGGCAGGCGAGGCAAAGTCGGTCGCTCTGATCGGCAATGCCGCCGACGTCTTTCCCGAACTGGTCAAGCGCGGCATCCGCCCTGATATCGTGACCGACCAGACCAGCGCGCATGACCCCATCCATGGGTATTTGCCACAAGGATGGAGCGTTGCGGAATGGCGTGCCAAGCAGGAAAGCGATCCTGCGGCGGTCGAAGCCGCGGCACGGGCATCCATGAAGATCCAAGTTGCAGCAATGGTTGATTTCTGGAACGCGGACGTGCCGACGCTGGATTATGGCAACAACATCCGGCAGGTGGCACTGGAAGAAGGGCTTGAGAACGCCTTTGCCTTTCCGGGATTTGTGCCTGCTTACATCCGCCCGCTGTTCTGTCGTGGCATCGGCCCATTCCGCTGGTGTGCCTTGTCTGGCGATCCTGAGGACATCTACAAAACCGATCAGAAGGTCAAAGAGCTGATCGATGATCCGCATCTGCACAACTGGCTTGATATGGCGCGCGAACGCATCGCGTTTCAGGGTCTGCCTGCACGGATTTGCTGGGTCGGTTTGGGGCTGCGGGATAAACTGGGTCTTGCCTTTAACGAGATGGTGCGCACGGGCGAGTTGAGCGCGCCAGTGGTGATCGGTCGCGACCATCTCGACAGCGGTTCGGTGGCCTCCCCAAACCGAGAGACAGAGGCAATGAAAGACGGCTCTGACGCAGTAAGCGATTGGCCACTTCTAAACGCCATGTTGAACGTGGCCGGTGGCGCCACATGGGTATCACTGCATCACGGCGGCGGTGTTGGCATGGGGTTCTCGCAGCATTCCGGGATGGTGATCTGTTGCGACGGGACCGAGGATGCAGACCGCCGCATTGCCAACGTCCTGTGGAACGATCCTGCGACAGGTGTCATGCGACACGCCGATGCAGGCTATGACATCGCGTTGGATTGCGCGCGCGAACAAGGGTTGGACTTGCCGGGCATTCTGAACAAGTGATGACGGCGGGCTGATGGATACGGCTCGCAGATTCTAAGTGCCACATCGCCAAACCACCGCTATCGTCCTTTCGTGAGGTTCAACAAAAGGACGATAGCATTTGTCAGAACGCATGATCCGGGGCGGGCGCAAGGCGCGATTGGCGAAACGCGCAGCCAAGCCTGCAGTTGATCCTTGCCCGCCGGGTCAGATCGGGGGCGCGTACAAGCCGCTGTCGGATGCCGACCTTAATGATATCTTTCAAACAACCCTGAGGCTGCTGGAAAACCTCGGTTTGGGTGAAGTCCCTGACAACCTGATGGCCGATCTGGTCAGGGCAGGGGCTGTTGACGACGGCGCAGGGCGGGTCTTGTTTCCCCCGGCGTTGGTGCGTCAGGCCATTGAAAGTGCGGCGAAAACCTTTGTTTTGCATGGGCGGGATGCGGCGCGTTCTATCGACGTGGGCGGCAACCGCGTCCACTTTGGCACCGGTGGTGCTGCGGTTCAGACTTTGGACTTGGACAGTCAGACCTATCGTCCGTCCACGCTGGCTGATCTGCACAATTTCACACGCCTGCAGGACACGTTGCAAAACGTCAGCTGGTACACCCGCTGCTGCATCGCCACGGACGTGCCGGACAACTATGATCTGGACATCAACACGGCCTATGCGCTGCTTGCCAATACAACAAAACCGACGGCCACAGCGTTCACCGTGGCCGAACACGTCGCCCCAATTGTTGAGATGCTCGATATCGCTGCGGGCGGACCCGGCGCATTCGCCAAGCGGCCCTTTATGAAGGCGCATATCAGCCCGATCATCTCGCCCATGCGGTTTGGCGAGGATGCGGTGGACGTGGTTTACGCATGCATCAAACACAACATCCCGATATCATGCATTACCGCTGCACAGGCCGGGGCGACAGCTCCCGCCACGCTTGCAGGGTTTCTGGCGCAATCGCTGGCCGAAACTTTGGCTAGCCTTGTGATGGTGCATGCGATCCATCCCGGATTTCCGATGGTGTTTTCAAACTGGCCGCTGGTGATTGATCTGCGAACAGGATCCTTTTCGGGGGGCAGTGGCGAAACGGCCGTGCTGAATGCCGCATCCGCGCAGCTGTCAAACTGGCTGGGCCTGCCATCGGGGGTTGCTTGTTCAATGACCGACGCCAAGGCGATTGACGCGCAATACGGGATGGAAAAGGGGCTGACATCGCTGGCGGCGGCATTGGCGGCGGGCAATCTGATCTATGAAAGCTCTGGCATGACGGCGTCTTTGCTTGGCGCAAGCTTTGAGGCCTTTGTGCTCGACGACGAAATGCATTCGCATACCTACCGCGCCTTGCGTGGTATTGAGGTGAGCGCGGACAACCTGGGTTATGACGCGATTGTTGAGGCCGTGCTGGGCGAGGGGCATTTTTTGGGCGGGCAGCACACTTATGCGGCGATGGAGCGGGATTACTTCTATCCCACGCTGGCTGACAGGGACGAGCCACGCACCTGGGCTGCAAATGGCGGAAAAGACGCGTGGAGCGTTGCCCATGACAAGGTGCGCGAGATTTTGCAGACGCATAACCCCACTTATCTGACGGCCGCACAAGACAAGGCGATCAGGCAACGGTTCAATATCCTGCACGGCTGACGCGGGCATCTTTGGTAGTGCGCTACAAACATTCAATAATGCAACCGGTTGCAAAAATGAATGAGATTGCTACAGTGTGAGTCGGAAAAGGGAATGGCCGAACCGTCTATGCTGCCGATTGCGATAAACCATATGACTGCCCCTGGGCTGACAGCGCGTCAGCTCATTGGTGCTGCAGCGCAGTTGGATTGCGTCGGTGTTGAGCTGCGCAATGATCTGGGCCGCGCATTATTTGAGGATGAAAACGCCAGCAGCATTGGTCGCGCCGCAGCAGCGAATGGCCAGCGTATACTGGCTTTGGCAGAGGTCAAAGCCTTCAACGAAAACCCTGCCGATAAGCAAGAGGCCGTCGAGGCGCTTGTTCTGACCGCTGCTGCCTGTAGCGCCGAAGGTGTGGTTTTGATCCCGCGTGTTGCCGATGATGTGATGCCGCGCAGCGCGCAACGCGACGCCTTGCGTGAAGCTCTGGCAGTCTTGCAACCGATTTTAGAAGAATACGGAAAAAAGGGGCTGATCGAGCCTTTGGGTTTCTGGAACAGCAGTTTGCGTTTCAAGGAAGATGTGGTTGCGGTTCTTGATGACTTGGGGCGCCCAGAGTGCTTTGCGATCATCCATGATACGTTTCACCACTTCCTGACCGGTGCCGATGAAATTTGCGCCGAGCTGACCGCCATTGTGCATATCTCTGGCGTCGCTGACCCCGCCCCGTCACCAAGCGAAATGACGGATGCGCATCGTGTTCTGGTCGATGCAGATGACCGGCTGGGCAATATTGACCAACTCAGAGCGCTCTATGGCGCAGGCTATGAAGGCCCGGCCTCGTTCGAGGCCTTCGCCCCCAAAATTCACCAAATGACAGACCCGACAGAAGCATTGTCGCAGTCTCTCGCATTCATCACGTCGCAACTGCTGGGCGCTCCGGCTGGGCGGGCGTGATGAAACAATCGCCTCAGACAGAGGTCCCGGTATCAATGAACCGTGCGCCGGGCACGATCCTTGGGAGGAAACCATGAAGAAGATCCTTTTGGCCGCTGGCCTTTCGACCCTGATGATGGGCACCACCGCGATGGCAGAGATGCAAATTGGCGTGTCGGTCGCGCGTTTTGACGACAACGGCCTGACTGTCATGCGCAATGGCATGACAGCTTTTGACGATGCAAGCGATGACGTCAGCCTGCAAATGGAAGACGCGACCGATGATGTGGCCAAGCAGCTTGACCAGATCAACAACTTCATCGCATCTGGCGTTGATGCGATCATCGTGAACGCCGTTGACACAAACGCAACCGAGGCGATGTCAAACGCGGCAGCCGCTGCTGGCGTGCCACTGGTTTACGTCAACCGCCAGCCTGTCAACATGGACACACTGCCAGACGGTCAGGCGTTTGTTGCATCCAACGAGATTGAGTCCGGTACGCTGGCTGCATTCCAGATGTGTCGTCAGCTGCGCGCTGAAGGCAAAGCCGGCGGTGCGCGCGCCTATGTTCTGGTGGGTCAACTGTCGAACCAAGCCGCTGTTCAACGCACAAAAGACTTCCATGACGTGATCGGCATGGACATGTGTAACTTCATCACCATCATTGATGAGCAGACAGCCAACTGGTCCCGCGACGAAGCCAACGACCTGATGACAAACTGGCTTTCGTCTGGTGACGAATTCGATGCCGTCTTTGGCAACAACGACGAGATGGCACTGGGTGCAATTCAGGCGATGAAAGCGTCGGGCATTTCCATGGACGACGTTGTCGTTGGTGGCGTTGATGCGACATCTGATGCGCTGCTGGCAATGTCCGCTGGCGACATGGACGTGACAGTGTTCCAGGACCTTGCAGGTCAGGGTGCCGGATCCATCGAAACAGCGATCGCGCTGGCGAATGGTGACGATGTCGACAAGACTGTGTTCATCCCATTCAAGTTGGTGACACCAGACAACCTTTCGGACTTCACGCAGTAAGCTTGTAAGATAACAACACGCAACAGGGGCGGGTGACTGCCCCTGTTGCACAACACAAAACACGCCCAAGGGAGGGATCTGGCAGATGTCAGAAAATAGTGATGGTGTCGGCGGTCTGACGTTCGACAAATCAAAACGTCAGTGGCCAAACGAGCTTAACGTGTTCGGGGCACTTATCCTGATCATTATTGTTTTCGAAGTGCTGGGTGCGATCTTTGTGGGCCAAAGCCTGCTGTTTGACACCAACGACCGCTTTGACAGTATTTTCAACGAGGCGCGCCTGCGCATCATTATCATTCAGGTGGCCATTATCGGGATCATCGCTCTTGGCGTGACCCAAGTGATCATCACGGCGGGGATTGACCTGTCGTCAGGCTCGGTGGTGGGGGCCACGGCCATGATCGCGATGAGTTTCGCACAGGTTGCCACCGTGAACGGTAGCCCAAACCCTAAGGCGATCTTTGGCGAATGGGCGCTTGATCTGCCTTGGATCATTCCCGTTTTTGTGGGGCTAAGCGTGGGTTTCATTGCCGGAATGGTGAATGGTATTCTGGTCGCCTATTCACGTATCCCACCTTTCATTGCAACGCTTGGGATGATGCTGTTTGCACGCGGCGTCGCGCAGTGGTGGTCGCTGGGCAACCCAGTGTCCTTCCCGACCGAAGCCTATACAAAGATTGGCGCAGGTATGATGCCTGTGATCATCTTCCTGTCGCTGGCTGTGCTGTTTCACTTCATCATGAACTACACCGTCTACGGCAAACACACCTATGCCATCGGATCAAACGAACAGGCCGCGCGGATGTCGGGTATCAACGTGCCGCGACACCTAGTGCTCGTCTATGTGATTGCAGGGATGCTGGCCGGGCTGGCCGCCGTTATCCTGACGTCTAAGAACTTGACGGCACAGTCGGGCATGGGCCTGACCTACGAACTCGAAGCCATTGCGATGGCTGTGATCGGGGGCGTGTCGCTCTTTGGGGGGCGTGGGTCCATCATCGGAACCGTGATTGGTGCATTGATCATCGGTGTGATCACCTCTGGCTTTACCTTCCTGCGCCTTGGTGCGTTCTATCAGGAAATGGTTCTGGGCATGATCATCGTCGGTGCGGTCGCACTTGACCAATGGCAACAACAACGTGCTGCGGCACGGGCATAAGGGGACCTGAACAATGTCAGATATCATTCTGGAAACCAAAGGCCTGACCAAACACTATGGTGGTGTGCATGCACTTGAGGACGCTGATTTTACCCTCAAGCATGGTGAGCACGTGGCGATCATGGGCGACAACGGGGCGGGGAAATCCACCTTCGTGCGCCAGATCACGGGTGTAGAACAACGCACACGTGGAACAGTTACCTTTAACGGAGAAGAAGTTAGTTTTGCGGGACCACTCGATGCCCGCGAGGCGGGAATCGAAACCGTGTTCCAAACGCTCGCATTGGCCGATGACCTGAACGTGCCGGACAACCTGTTTCTGGGGCGGGAAAAGACGATGTGGAACTGGCTCGGCCCGTTTCGCCGTCTGGACTATAAATCGATGCGCGAGGATACGATGGCCGGTCTGGTCAAGACCGGCGTGAAGATCCCCAATATTCGTAACACCATCGCCAATATGTCAGGTGGTCAGCGTCAATGTGTGGCAATCGCCCGCACAGCGACCTTCGCGTCGAAACTGACCATCATGGACGAACCGACAGCCGCCCTCGGTGTGCAAGAGACCGCACAGGTCGAAAACATCATTCGCACGCTCAAAGATCAGGGCGAAAGCCTGATCCTAGTGTCGCACAACATGCGGCAGGTGTTCGATCTGGTGGACCGTATCATCGTGTTCCGTCGGGGCCGTATTGTGGCCAACCTCAATAAAGAGGATACCGACGGGCAGGACGTCGTGGCATACATCACCGGCGCAAAAACCGGAGCAGAATATGAAGGCGCCGCCTGATCGGCCAAAACCGAAGTTCTTCGATCTGGCGGTCCCGTTCTTTCTGCCGATGTGGCGCAGGGTGGTGACCGCCGTTGTTCCCATTTTGTGGTCGACCGTCGAATTAGCGGGCGGAGAGGCGTTCTGGGCCTTGATCTTTTTTGCCCTAGGCGTCACGGCAATATGGAAGTTCTACACAGCGGATTGGGCGGCAGTGGCCGCCCAGGCCGAAGAGGACGCAAGAGGAGGCGGTTAGAGTGGCGGTGACGCTGAAAGATGTGGCAAAACGCGCGGGTGTTTCCCGCTCTGCTGTGTCGCGCACCTATACCGAAGGCGCATCCGTCTCCGAGAAAACCCGCGCCAAGGTTGAAAAGGCGGCCAATGCGCTGGGCTACAGTCCCAATGCATTGGCGTCGTCGCTGACAACCGGACGAACCAAGCTGATTGGGCTTGTCTCGAACAACTTCCATAACCCGATTTTTCTTGAAGTCTTTGACCTTTTTACCAAAGGCCTGCAGGCGCGCGGCCTGCGCCCGCTGCTGGTCAATCTGACGGATGAGGTGAACCCCGAAAACTCCATCCGCATGCTGCGCGCTTATTCGGTCGATGGTGTCATCGTGGCCTCATCCACATTGCCCGCGACATTTGCCGAAGGGTTCAAGGATGCGGGCGTGCCCGTGGTGCATTCCTTTGGCCGTCAATCCGCCACCCCCAAGGTCAACGTGCTGGGCATCGACAATATCGAGGCAGGGCGTCTGGCCGGACAGACATTGATCGATCGCGGCTATCGCCGCGTCGCGTTTTTGGGTGGCCCGAAAACGGCGACCTCGACCCAGGACCGCTTTGCCGGTTTTGAAGAGGTTATTGGCAAATCCGATGTGGAAGTGACCTTTAGCTACGCCAGCAACTATTCCTTTGATGCAGGCCGTGCGGAGATGCAGCGCTTGCTGCAAGACACCCCGGCAGAGGCCTATTTCTGCGGTGACGATGTGCTGTCCATCGGCGCACTTTCGGCGATCGAAGATGCTGGGCTGAACGTGCCGCAGGATATTGGGATTATTGGGTTGAATGATATGGAGATGGCAGGCTGGGCCAACATCAACCTAACGACGATCCGCAACCCTGTGGAACAGATTATCGCCTCATCAATTGAGCTGATTGAGGCCTCATTGAAAGACGACAGCCGCTACCCCGAGGCGCGGCTGTTTGCCTGTACGATTGTGGAAAGGGGTACGCTGCGGCCCCTGCCGTAAGGTGGGTTTAAACCCACCTTACCGAAACATCGGTGGCCGTGCGTCCAGCCACTTACCCTCGGCTTTGCCGGACTCAGCCACCGCATACACAGCCGCCATCGATCGCAACCCATCCTCTGCGCGCGGATAAAGGTTTGCTGCCGGATCCATCGTGCGGCCGTCCTTGCGAGCGCCAATCGCCTCGGCCAGGTCGCAATAGATGTTGGCAAACGCCAGTGGCATGCCTTCGGCATGGCCGATGGTCACGCGGCTTGTCCGATCCGCTTCGGGCGATAGGTTCGCCTCACCGCGTTCAATCACCTGCAAGCGTTCGCCCAGCGGCATATAGTAAAGCTGATTGGGCTGCTCTTGCGACCAACGCAGCCCGCCGGTTTCGCCAAACACCTGAATGCCCAACCCATGCTGCCGTCCAATGGCGACAGAGCTTGTCCAGAGCCGCCCCACAGCGCCGCCGTCCATGCGAAAGTTCACCATCGCGTCGTCTTCCAACGTGCGCACATCAATGCAAGACACAGTGTCGGCGGACAGCTTCGTCACTTCCTGTCCGGTCACAAAGCTGGCCATATGCATGGCATGGATGCCGCAATCAGCGAATTGCGCCGACACACCCGCCTGTGCCGGATCATAACGCCAGCGTACACGCGGGTTATCTGCGTCTGTCGCATCTGCATGGTGGCCATGGGCGAATTCTGCATTGACCAGACGGACCTTGCCGATATCGCCACGGGCGATCATCGCTTTCATATGGCGCACCAGTGAATAGCCAGAATAGCCATAATTCACCGCGCAAATATTGCCGGTTTTCTTGGCGATCTCGACGATCTCTTGGCCTTCTTCAACAGTCATCGTCATCGGTTTTTCACAAAGCACATGAAAGCCGTTTTCAAGGAAAGCCTTGGTGATCTCAAAATGGGTGGAGTTCGGCGTGGCCACGGTCACCAGATCGACCCGGTCGTCGCGCTTTTTCTCACCCTCAAGCATATCCTGCCAGCCGCCATACGCCCGGTCGCCCAGTCCCAGCCGCTGACCATAGTCGATGCCGTATTCCGGGCGGTGATCCAGTGCGCCTGCGCTGAATTCAAACAGGCTGTCCAGTCCCGCGCCTAACCTGTGTGCCGGTCCAATTTGGCTGCCTTCGCCGCCGCCGATCATGCCCCATTTTAGTTTTGTCATGGTCTTTGTCTTTCGTAAGGGGGCTTAAAAGCCGATGGATTCAAGATATTGCCGATTGCTTTGCGCGTCTTCCAAGGGCGTGCCGGGCAGGGATGGGTCGCAGTCTTGCTCGACCGTACACCAGCCTTCGAAACCTGCATCCAACAGCACTTGGCGCACCGCGGGAAAATCCACATCACCCTGACCAAGGTTGCAGAAAATCCCTTGACCGCAGGCTTTGTAGAAATCGGTGCGCTTTGCGACGACATCTGCCTTCACCGCAGGATCGATATCCTTAAAGTGCATATAGCTGATCCGGTCGATATGTCGTTTCATAAACGCCACAGGATCATACCCCGCATAAGAGTGGTGCCCAGTGTCGAAACAGATCTTTAGGATGCTTTCGTCCACCTCGTCCAGCAGACGCTCCAGCTCTGGTTCAAAATCGACAAAGCCTGCGGCATGAGCATGCATGCCAACGGTCAGCCCGTATTCTTCGGTACCCATTTTCGCGATGGTCGCAATGCGGTCGCGGAAGGCTGTCCATTCGGCGGTGTCCATCTGTTCTGCCTCATCGGCGCGGCCTGCGGTAGGGGCACGGCGGGGCGAGATGCTGTCGATCAGAACAAGGTGCTGTGCGCCGTGGGCAACCAGTGCTTCACAGGTCCGCTTGGAGGCGTCGACAACTTCGTCCCATTTGGCGGCGTCATGGAACGGGCGAAAGACTACACCACCGATGATGTTGAGGTCATTCTTGGCCAGTTCGTCTCGTAGGATTGCAGGGTCTTCGGGCATGTAGCCGATGGGCCCCAGTTCGATCCCCTTATAGCCGGCACCCGCGCATTGGCTTAGCACCGACTGCCACGTGGGGTAGGCAGGGTCAGAGGCAAATTCGATACCCCAAGAGCAGGGAGCGTTCCCGATTTTAATCATGGTTGTTGCTTTCATTTAGTAGTCCGCAACTGTGACCCAGGCCTTTTTGTCGCTTGAGTCCAGTGCTGCGGTGACGATGCGGTTGACTTCGAGGCCCTCTGCAAAGGTGGGCCAGATGTTGGTTTTTGTGGCGATAGCGGTCAGGAAATCCTTGGCTTCGATGATGATCTGATCCTGATAGCCGGTGCCATGGCCGGGGCCTTGGCAGAACGGTAGATAGTCGGGGTGGGCGGGGCCAGTCAGGATTTTGCGAAAGCCGCGTTCGGCCTCGGGTCCGTCCATTGTGTAAAGATGCAGGGCGTTCTGATCTTCCTGATCAAAGCGGATCGCCCCCTTGGTGCCGTGGATTTCATAGGCATAGCCCATTTTGCGCCCTGTCGCCACGCGACTGAAGAACAGATGCCCCTGTGCGCCATTTTCAAAACGGCACATCATCTGTGCCTGATCATCATTGGTCACCGTTTCAGTGCCGCGTTTGGCGTGCACAGTTTCGACCTGCGCGCAAAGCGCTGTGATCGGCCCGATCAGCGCCCGTGCGCCATTGATCATATGCGGGGCAAGGTCGCCCATGGTGCCATTGGACACCCCCTGCGTGCGCCACGTGCCGGGCAGGGCCGGATCGGCCAGAAAATCCTCGGTGTGTTCGCCGCGAAAATAGGTGACATCACCGATCCGGCCTTCTGCAACCAACTGGCAGGCATATTGCGAGGCAGGCGTGCGGATGTAGTTGAAACCTACCATATTGATGGCGCCGCTTTCGGTCGCTGCCGCATGCATGGCGATGGAATCAGCCAGCGTGGCCCCCAGTGGTTTCTCGCAGAACACAGGCTTGCCCAACGCAAAGGCTGCCAGCGCGATCTTTCGGTGCGTGTTTTGTGGAGAGGCGATCACCACGGCGTCGACCTTGGGATCGTTCACCAAAGCCTGCCAGTCGGCGGTGCCGCGCGCGAATCCAAAGGCGTCCCTGTACTTGGCCGCCGAAGCCTCGGACGAGGCACAGACCATTTCCAGACGCGGGCGCAAAGCGGTGTCAAAAAGCGTGGCCACTGATCCATAAGCCGCCGCATGGGCCTTGCCCATATAGCCGCCACCAACGATCCCGATGCCAATTTCTGCCATGTTGCGCGCTCCTCCAAAAACCGGTTGCAACCGGTTGCAATTTTGGTATCGTTCTTTTAGGCCTAAGGTCAATATCCAATCGTGACCAAAGCACAATTCGTGCGATTGAGGGGGAATCATGGGGCAAGCCCAGCAGACCGTGACGCTGACAACGGCGCAGGCCATCGTGCGCTATCTGTCGAACCAGTGGATCGTTGTGAATGGCGAAGAACGCCGTCTATGCGGTGGCGGTTTCGGCATCTTTGGCCATGGCAATGTAACCTGTCTGGGTGAGGCGCTTTTTGAACACCGTGCTGAACTGCCGCTTTACCGTGGCCAGAATGAGCAGGGGATGGGCTTTGCTGCCGCGGCCTATGCCAAGACATGGCTACGCCGCCGCTTTATGTTCTGTACGGCCTCTGCGGGGCCGGGCACTGCGAACTTGTTGACCGCTGCCGCACTTGCCCATGCCAACCGCCTGCCAATGCTGATGCTGTGCGGCGATGCCTTTCTGACGCGCCTGCCGGACCCGGTGTTGCAGCAGTTGGAGCACTATGGAAACCCTACCTTCGGGGTGAATGACGCCTTCAAAGCGGTCAGCCGCTATTGGGACCGGATCACGCATCCCGCCCAGATCATTCAATCCTTGCCCGCCGCCTTGGCCACGATGCTGGACCCCGCCGATTGCGGCCCCGCTTTTGTCGGTCTGCCGCAGGATGTGCAGGGGTGGACCTATGAATATCCCGTCAGCTTCTTTGAAAAGCGGGTGCATCGCATTCGCCGTCAGGCGCCGGACACTGTCGAGGTGGCCGAGGCCGTATCACTGCTCAAAGATGCCAAGCGTCCTATGATCATTGCGGGCGGTGGCGTGCAATATTCCGGCGCTGTGGCAGAACTGACCGCCTTTGCCGAAGGCGCGGGCATCCCCGTGGTTGAGACCATCGCAGGCCGCGCCAATATGGTGCATGACCATCCGCTGAACATCGGGCCGATTGGTGTGACCGGATCGGATTCGGCGAATACCATCGCGGAGCAGGCCGATGTGATTTTGGCCGTCGGCACGCGCTTGCAGGATTTCACGACCGGGTCTTGGACTGCTTTTGCGCATGATGCCAAGATTATCGGCCTGAACGCCGCACGCCACGATGCGGCCAAGCATATGTCAGCCACCGTGGTGGGCGACGCGATGCTGGGGCTGGAGGCGTTGACCGCTGGCATGGAAGAGCACAAAACATCCAATGCGTGGACCGCCAAGGCGCAGGCCGAGCGCGCGAAATGGAACAACTACGTGGCCGAGAATACGCGGGTGGGCAATGGGCCTGCTTCCTATGCGCAGGCCATTGGCGAAGTGAACCGCCTGTGTGACACCGGTGACCGTGTGGTCGCGGCGGCGGGTGGCTTGCCTGCAGAGGTCACGGCGAACTGGAAAACGCTTGATATCGGCACGGTTGATGTGGAATTCGGCTTTTCCTGCATGGGCTATGAGATTGCAGGTGGCTGGGGTGCGCGGATCGCGCAAGCACAGATGGAGCCGGAGCAGGATACTATCGTCTTTACTGGCGATGGGTCATATCTTTTGATGAACTCCGACATCTATTCTTCTGTTCTGACAGAGAAAAAATTGATCGTTATGGTGCTCGACAACGGCGGCTTTGCCGTCATCAACAAGCTGCAAAACAACACGGGCAACGAAAGCTTCAACAACCTGATCGCGGATACGCCAACGGCGACTTCGCAAGTCGGTGTCGATTTTGAGGCGCATGCACGCGCGATGGGCGCTGAGGCGGAAACGGTCAGCTCTCCTGCGGAGTTGGAGGCGGCATTCCTGCGCGCCAAGGCGGCGGACCGGACTTATGTGATCTGTATGAAGGTCGATCCATACGAGGGCTGGACAACCGAAGGCCACACCTGGTGGGAGGTCGGCACCCCGCATGTCACCACATCCGACAGGGTGCGTGAGGCCCATGCCGATTGGGAATCCTCGCGCCACAAACAGCGGAAAGGTGTGTGATGTCCGCGCTGATTGACGGCATCGCCAAGAATAACTTTGTCGTTGTCGGACGGGCCGGCATTGATTTCTTTACCGATGCAGGTGTCGCCGTCGAAGACGCCGAAACCGTGACCGTGGGCCTTGGTGGCTCATCCGCCAATATAGCAGCAGGCATTTGCAAGCTGGGCGGGCAGGCGTCTCTGGTCACCCGCGTGTCAGGTGACAGTGTGGGCAGTTACTGCGTGGGGCAGTTGAAGCGCTATGGCGTAGGCACCGAATATGTGACGCCTGTGGGGGGCGAATACCGCAATTCTCTGGCGTTCTACGAAAGCCGGGTCGCGGGGCACCGCAATGTAATCTACCGCAACGGTGCAGCGGATTTCCAGATGGACGCAGACGATGTGGCGGCAGTTGATTATGGCAAATTCGGCGCGCTGATCACTGCAGGTACCGTCTTTGCAGCAGAGCCTTCGCGCAGTGCGACCTTTGACGCATTCGCGCGCGCCAAGGCTGCTGGCTTGCCGATCATCTTTGATGTGGATTATCGCCCGTATTCATGGCCCTCGCCGCAGGTTGCCGAAGACGTGCTAAGCCGTGCCGCGGCCCAATCGGATATGATTGTGGGCAATGATGAAGAGTTCGGCTTTATGGCCGGTGGCATCGACAAAGGCCTTGCCAAGGCACGCGCGCTGGCCGCAGACACTGCCACGATTGTCGTCTATAAGATGGGCGAGAAAGGTGCAGTGACCTTTGCAGGCGGCGAAGAGATCCACACTGGTATCTGGCCGGTTGAGGCGCTCAAACCCACAGGGGCAGGTGACAGCTTTATGGCGGGCATGGTGACCGGACTGGCCGAGGGGCAGGATTTACGCGCGGCGATCCTGCGCGGCTCTGCCTGTGCATCTGTCACTGTGTCACGCCCCGGCTGCGCGCCTGCCATGGCGGATACACCAACATTGAACACTTTCATGGCCGAACACCCCGGCCCGACCGATGCTTAAGAGGAACCGAAGCTATGCACATCCCCCCCTTTGACAACCAGAACAAACCGATTGTGGATGTGGATGATCCGACCGTTCCGCTGAACTATTTTAATATCGTAAAGCTGACCAAAGGGCAGGCGTTTGAATATGCCGTGCCCGGTTATGAAACCTGCATCGTTCCTGCGACCGGCACCATTGATATTGACATCGAAGGCTTCAAGGCAGGCGGCATTGGCGAACGCGGCGAGGATGTCTGGGACGGAGAGCCTGAGGGTGTTTATGTGCCCGTGGGCGCCAAAGCCGAAATGGTGTGTACCTCAGATGAGGCCGAGGTGTTCGTCTGCGGCGCGCGCTATGACAAGGTTTTGGATGCCTTTGCCGTGCGCTCCGATGAATTGGATCTGGTGCAATACGGGTCCGACGACACGAAAACGCATCGCAAGATCAAACATATCCTAGGCACCAAATACCATGACAAAGTGGGCCGTCTGCTGGTGTCAGAGCTGTTCACCGTGGGTGAGGGCGGCTGGTCCGGGTTCCCGTCGCATAAGCATGACACTGACCGTCTGCCAGACGAGACGCGCCACGATGAGACTTACAACTTCCGCTTTAAACCAAACCACGGGTCAGGCGTGCAGATGCTTCAGCGCGAGGATGGCAAGGCAGGGGATGCCTATCATATCGTTGATGGCTCAACCATTTGTCTTGATAGCGGCTATCACCCTTGTGCGGTGCTGCCGGGCTATCAGATGTATTACTTCACCATTCTGGGTGGCTTGTCGCAGCGCAGCCTGATCCAGTATTTCCAGCCATCTCATGCCTATCAGATCGAAACGATCCCCGGCATCAAAGACATGATTGCCAAATTCAAATGACTTTAGTGACGCTAAAAGATGTGCTGCAACCAGCGTTGCAGCAAGGCTATGCCGTGGGCGGTTTGGTGACCTTGGGTTGGGAAGACATGCGTGCCTATGTCGCCGCCGCTGAGGCCGAGAATTGCGCGGTGATCCTACAAGCAGGGCCGGGGTGTCGGGCGCATACGCCTTTGCCCGTGTTGGGCAAAATGTTCCGGCATCTGGCCGAGAGTGCGTCGGTGCCGGTCGTGGCGCATTTGGATCATGGCTATACCTATGATGAATGTTCCGAAGCGTTGGATTCTGGCTTTACCTCACTGATGTTTGACGGGTCGCGCAAACCGCTGGTTGATAACATCAAAGAGACGCTGCAAATTGCTGAAATGGCGCATAATTCAGGGATTTCCTGTGAAGGTGAGATAGGGTTTGTCGGCTACTCAGGTGGCGAAGCCTCAGCCGGGACCGACCCCGCGGAAGCCGCCCAATTTGCCGTAGAAACAGGCGTTGATGCGATGGCAATTTCAGTGGGAAATGTCCATTTGCAGCAGGACAAAGAGGGTGGTTTGGATGAACCCCGGATCGCCGCCATTCAGGCCGCCACGGATGTGCCCTTGGTGATCCATGGCGGGTCCGGTGTGCCGGTTGAACAGCGCCGCCGTTTAGCGACGACAACCAATGTTTGCAAATTCAACATTGGAACCGAATTGCGCATGGCATTTGGCAATGCGATGCGCGAGGCAGTCAATCGTGACCCAGAGAGGTTTGACCGTGTCACCATTCTCAAGGAAACGCATGATCCGGTGATGGCAGCAGCGCGCACCGTGTTGCGCAATCTGAAAGGTTAGGGTGATGATCAATATCGGGATTTTGGGCTGTGGTCGGATTGGTCAGGTCCACGGGGGCACTTTGCGCGGCATGACCAATGCGCGCGCGGCGGCTGTGGCTGACGCAATGCCTGAGGCGGCAGAGGCTTTGGCCCGCGTCACAGGTGCCAAAGTCATGGACGCGGATGCGATGATCCATGATCCGGGCATTGATGCGGTGATCATCGGCACGCCAACCACGACACATTACGACCTGATCCATGCAGCAGCAGGCGCGGGCAAGGCGATTTTTTGCGAAAAACCCATCGACCTATCCGTCGACCGCATCCACGATTGTCTGGCGGTAGTGGAAAAGGCGGGCGTGCCCTTCATGACGGCGTTTAACCGGCGCTTTGACCCTAGTTTTGCCCATCTGCAGCGACAGATTGCCGACCAGGTCATTGGCAATGTTGAGCTTGTAACGATCCTGTCGCGCGATCCGGCACCGCCACCGATTGGGTATATCAAGACCTCGGGCGGGATTTTCCGCGATATGATGATCCACGATCTGGACATGGCGCGGTTCCTGCTGGGGGAAGAACCGGTGGAATTGACAGCGTCTGCGTCCTGCCTTGTTGATCCTCAGATCGGGCAGGCGGGTGACTTTGACACCGCTGTGGTGACGCTCAAGACCGCTGGCGGCAAAATCTGCCAGATTTCCAATTCGCGCCGGGCTACTTATGGCTATGACCAACGGATTGAGGTGCATGGCAGCACCGGCATGCTGCGCGCCGACAATATGCTGGAGCACAGCGTTGAAGTGTCCAATGCCACAGGCATGCGCAAAGCACCGACACAGCCGTTTTTCCTTGAACGCTATGCGGCGGCCTACCGGGCGGAGATGGAGCACTTCGTGGCGGCGCTGAAAAACGGCCAGCCTGTCACACCCACAGGGCACGACGGATTGAAAGCGCAGATGCTGGCCGATGCTGCCGATCAGGCGGCGCGTGATGGGCAAATGAAAGTGGTTGAACTCTAGCCCAATTGGGACGCCCCGTTATCGCGAAAAGTTGATTGCAGGCAGCAGGTTGAACGGATCGCCGATACGATGCCGTCTTGACCTTGCGGCAATTAAGGTCAGTCTGTCTTTAACGAACTGGTTCTGGAGGGAGAGATCATGACACGACGAAATCTGCGAAATTCCGCGCTGTTGGGCAGCGCAGTTGCATTCTGCGCAATGGGTGCCTCGGCAGAGACATTGCGATGGGCGTCCACAACCGACCCGCAGACAATGGATCCGCATGCGGTGAACTCTGCCCCTGTTCTGTCTTTTCTTAACAACGTCTACGAAGGCCTTGTGCGCCGTGGGCAGGATATGTCGATCGAGCCGTCCCTGGCCGCGTCATGGGAACCGCTTGAGGGCGAAAACGGCTGGCGCTTCAACCTGCGCGAAGGTGTGACCTTTCAAGACGGTGCAGCCTTTACCGCAGAGGACGTAATGTTCTCTTATCAGCGTGCATCGAACGAGGCAGCAGATGTGCGTTCCTGGTTTGCACCCGTGTCAGAGGTGCGTGTCGTTGATGACTTCACCATCGATTTCGTGACCGCGGCGCCCAATCCGCTGTTTCCTGATTCTATCGCCAACTTCATGATCCTTGATAAGGATTGGGCCGAAAGCAACGATGCGGCACTGCCCGCGCGCGATGCCGAAAACTTTGCCACGATGAACGTGAACGGGACCGGGCCATTTACCCTGTCCAGCCGCGATCCGGGCGTGCGCACGACGCTGGTGCCAAATGGCGGCTGGTGGGACGATGCCCAACACAATGTGACCGAGGCAGTGTTTACCCCTATTGGCAACTCTGCCACTGGCCTTGCGGCCCTGTTGTCTGGCGAGATTGACTTTATTCAGCCAATTCCATTGCAGGATGTGGCGCAAGTCGAAGGCCGTGATGGCTTTAAGGTGCTTGAAGGCGAAGAAACCCGTGTGATCATGTTTGGCTTTGGCCACGAGCATGACGCGCTGCTTTATTCAACCGACGTGACCGACAGCAATCCGTTTGCTGATCCACGCGTGCGCCTTGCCGCCGCCCATGCCATCGATATCGATAGCATCGACCGGGTGTTGTTCCGTGGCAAGATCGAAGCGGCCAGTCAGCTGGTGCCTGCTGGTATCTCTGGCTTCTCAGAGGCCAATCAGGACCGTCCGGCCTATGACCCCGCGCGTGCCAAGGAGCTACTGGCCGAGGCAGGTTATCCCGATGGGTTCTCATTCGGGCTGAAGTGCCCCAATGATCGCTACATCAACGATGAGGCGCTTTGCCGGGCTGCCGCATCAATGTTTGCCGCTGTTGGTCTGGATGCAGAGCTGTCCACGGGTCCGGTGCGTGATTACTGGCCGCAGCTGCGCGAAGATGATTTCGACATGTATCTGCTGGGTTGGTCGCCGGGCACTTTCGACATGGAGCACCCGATCCGTTTCCTGATGCACTCTCAGGACGATGAAAAGAAGTTGGGATCATGGAACTTTGGGAACTACTCAAACGCCCGCGTTGATGAACTCTTACCGCAAATCCAGCAAGAAATTGATCCGGCTGCACGTCAGGCCATGATTGATGAAGTCATCGCCATCACGCAGGAAGAGGTCGCCTACATCCCGCTATATACCCAGCCATTGATCTGGGCGGCGAAGGACAATGTGGATCTGACACAGCGTGCCGATAACTTCTTTATGTTGCGTTGGGTGACGGTCAACTGATCACACACTAGAACAGCAAGAAGGCGATGGTTTACTTTATCCTCAAACGGCTGGTGCAGTCTGTCTTTGTGATGCTTGCCGTCGCCTTCTTGGCCTTTTCTCTGTTTCGTTTTGTGGGTGATCCGATCACCCAGATGACGGGGGTGGAAACCTCTGTCGCCGATCAGGAACGCCTGCGCGAAGAACTGGGACTGAACGATCCGTTCATCCTGCAATTCGGTCGCTTTACCAGCGACATGCTGCAAGGTGATTTCGGGTTTTCCTACCGCACGCGCCAGCCGGTGGCAGAGATGATTGCCGACCGGATACCGGCCACGCTGGAGCTTGGGGTTGTCGCGCTTTTGATATCTCTGCTCGTGGGTATTCCGGCGGGGGTCTATACCGCCCTGCGACCGCGTGGGATTGCGACGCAAGCCATCTTGATGACCACACTTGTCGGCGTCTCGATCCCGACTTTTGTGATTGGCATCATGCTGATCTTTGTCTTTGGCGTGCAATTGGGGTGGCTGCCGACCTTTGGGCGTGGCGGTACCGTGCAAATCGGCGGTTGGGAAAGTTCTCTTTTCACCCTTGAGGGTTGGCGCGCGCTGCTGCTGCCCGCCATCACGCTGGGCGTCTATCAACTGACCTTGACGATGCGACTTGTCAGGGCCGAGATGATGGAGGTCATGCGCTCTGACTACATCCGTTTTGCCATGGCGCGTGGCGTGCCGATGCGCAAGCTGCACTACCGGCATGCGCTGGCCAACACGATGGTGCCTGTCATTACGATCATTGGGTTGCAGTTTGGCGGGGTCATTGCCTTTTCCATCGTGACCGAAAGCGTTTTCCAATGGCCCGGCATGGGCCTGCTGTTTCTTGAGTCGATCCGCTTTGTCGATATCCCGGTGATGGGCGTCTACCTTGTCGTGATCGCCTTTTTCTTTGTGCTGGTGAACCTGATCGTAGACATGCTCTATGTCGCGATTGACCCACGTTTGCGCATAAGGGACGTGCAATGATCGCGTTTCTAAAGCGATATGAGGGGCTGTGGCTTTTCGTGCATTCGCCAGCGGCGATGGTTGCGGCATTGGTGGCGGTGCTGATCATGATCGGTGCGGTTTTTGCGCCGTGGATCGCCTTGGTGAACCCATATGATCTGTCGTCGTTTAGCTTGTTTGACGGCTTGCTGCCGCCTGTCTGGCAAGACGGAGCGAACCCCAAGTACCTGCTTGGCACAGACGATCAGGGCCGGGATATGATTTCGTCCATCTTATACGGGGCGCGGTTATCACTGGTGATTGGCATTGCGGCGCTGACGATTGCGGCTGTCTTGGGAGTGGGGCTTGGGTTGGCCGCGGGGTATTATGGCGGGCGGTTTGATGCGATTGTCATGCGGATTGCGGACGTGCAATTGGCCTTGCCTGCGATCCTGACAGCACTGCTGATTGACGGCATCGCGCGGGGTATTCTGCCAGCGGCGATGCAACAGGACTTGCGGGTCGCTGTGCTGACGCTGGCGATTGCACTATCGCTTTGGGTGAATTTTGCGCGAACCGCCCGCGCCTCGACTTTTGTGCAGATGAACAAGGAATATGTGCAGGCGGCGATCATGATGGGCCAACGTCCCAGCCGCGTGATGTTCGTGCATATCCTGCCCAATATCCTTGGGCCTTTGCTGGTGATCATGACGGTTGATCTGGCCTCTGCCATTCTATTGGAGGCCACGTTGTCCTTCCTTGGCATTGGCCTGCCCGCCGACAGCCCCAGCCTTGGCACGTTGATCCGCATCGGGATGCAGTTTCTGCTGTCGGGCGAGTGGTGGATTTTGTGGATACCCACCCTGTTTCTGGTGGCCCTTGTGGTGTCGATCAACATCCTTGGCGACTTCCTGCGCGATGTCTTTAACCCGAGGTTGCGCTGATGCTGACAATCAAAGACCTTGCCGTCAAATTCCCATCGCGCTTTGGCGATGTGACCGCAATTGCGGATGTGGACATGACGATCAAGCCCGGTGAAATCCACGGGCTTGTGGGCGAAAGCGGGGCAGGCAAGTCGACGGTTGGTGCCGCTGTGATCGGCCTGCTGGCCGCACCCGGTTATGTCGCGAACGGAAAGCTGTCGCTGGGCGACACCGATCTGCGCAAGTTGACGCCCGAACAGGCGCATGAAATCCGGGGCGACCGGATTTCGATGATCTTTCAGGATCCGCAAACCAGCCTGAACCCGCTGATGACCATTGAAGATCAGCTGATCGAAACCATACAGGCCCATTCTGACGTCAGCGAAACCGCCGCCCGCACACGTGCCGTTGATCTGCTTGAAGAGATCGGAATCAAGAATGCCGCAGAACGGATCAAGGCCTATCCGCATCAGTTTTCCGGCGGAATGCGCCAGCGCGTTGTCATCGCTCTGGCGATCTGCACCGATCCAGAGTTGATCATCGCAGATGAGCCGACAACGGCGCTGGATGTGGCGGTGCAAAGTCAGGTGCTTGACCTGATCCGCAGGCTTGCCCGCGACCGCCAGATCGCCTTTATGCTGATCACCCATGATATCGGTGTGATCGCCCAGATTGCTGACCGCGTTACGGTCATGCGCAACGGGCGGGTCATGGAAACAGGTGAGACGCCACAGGTGCTGGGCGCGCCGACCCATCCTTACACGCAGGCGCTGATGGATGCGGTGCCACCGCTGGACCATCGGATCGCGCGATTCCGGGTACCTGAAGAAGACACAGCAGGCGTTGTGACCGGGAACGCTGCCGAAAAATGGCTGCTGGAAGGGCAGCAATATGCGCTGACGGGGCTGACGCTGCAAGATATCTGCGTGCGGTTTGCAGGCCCGCGTACCTCGCTTTTCCGCAAGCCAGAGCCCTACGTGGCGTTGAAGGATGTGAACCTAGAAGTGCGCCCCGGATCGATCATGGGGCTGGTCGGCGAAAGCGGGTCGGGCAAATCGACGCTGGCCAAGGCAATCACGGGCCTGATCACCCCCAGCAGTGGAACGATGCACTTGGGGGATGATATCCTGCCCGATGGCAAGGCGCGCAGCCGCCATCATCCGTCGCGCCAATTGGTGCAGATGGTTTTTCAAGACCCATACTCCAGCCTCAATTCCCGTCACCGCATTGGCGCGATCCTGACAGAGCCGTTGTGGTTCTATGGCTTTGTCCAAGATGCCAAAGAACGCGAAAGGCTGGCCGCTGCCATGCTGGAACTTGTCGGCATGGCCCCTGACGCCGTCGACAAATACCCGCATCAATTCTCTGGTGGGCAAAGGCAACGCATTGCCGTGGCACGGGCACTTCTGGCGCGGCCCCGGTTCCTGATTTGTGATGAACCGACCTCGGCCTTGGACGTTTCGATACAGGCGGAAATCCTGAACCTGCTCAAAGACCTGCAAGCCATGTTTGGCCTGACGATTCTATTTATCAGTCACAATCTCGCGGTTGTGCGCCAGATGGCTGATGACACCGCCGTGCTGCGCAATGGCGTGATCGAAGAAATGAGCGCAACAGAAGACCTATTTGCGCGGCCAAAGGCCGACTACACCCAAAAGCTGTTGGCGCTGACGCCGGTGATGCCGCGTGAATGGCAGTCAGAGGCTGTGACGGGCTAGGCCGCCGCCGGTGTTTGGCGCTTCAATGACCTGAACACAGAACGCACGCGGGTCTGTAACCCAGGGAAATTTAGTTTCCTCAAAAGCACCCATTGGCAAATCCAATCAATCATGTTCCTATCTGCCTATCGAGACTGGGGGACTGCTGCACACCAATAGCGAACACTCAGGAACAGCAAAGGACGTTGATCCGACTGTTGCCTATCGCTTTGTGATGCGCCGCGTACCTTTGTCACCCAAATATGAAAAAGGGAGATAACGTGATGTTATTCAAACATACTATTTCATTGGGCTTGCTGATGGGCGCGCTGGGCGCGTCCGTGGCATCGGCCCAATCACTGGTCTATTGCTCGGAAGGATCGCCAGAGGGTTTTGACCCCGCACTCTATACCGCAGGCACAACTTTTGATGCCTCCAGCCACCCACTTTACAACCGTTTGACAGAGTTCAGGGTCGGCACAACCGAGGTGATCCCGGCGCTGGCCGAAAGCTGGGAAGTGTCCGAAGACGGCATGACCGTGACGTTCAACCTGCGTCAGGGCGTCCAGTTCCATTCCAACGATATGTTCACGCCTAGCCGCGATTTTAACGCCGAAGATGTGATCTTTACCTTCAACCGCCAAAAGAACGACGATCATCCTTACAACGGGGTGTCCGGCGGTACGTGGGAATACTTTGACGGCATGTCCATGCCTGATCTGGTTGCAAGCGTTGATAAGGTCGACGACTACACCGTCGTCTTTAACCTCAGCCGCCCCGAAGCGCCGTTCATTGCCAACATGGCGATGGATTTCGCATCGATCGTGTCAGCAGAATACGGCGACGCAATGATGGCCGCCGGCACACCTGAGATGCTGAACCAAGCACCTATCGGGACTGGCCCATTTGCATTCCAAGCCTACCAGAAAGATGCTGTCATCCGCTATCTGCGCAATGACAACTACTGGGGTGATGCGGCCCGTGTAGAAAGCCTGATCTTTGCGATCACGCCTGATGCATCCGTGCGTTATCAGAAGGTGCAAGCGGGCGAATGCCATGTCACGGCCTATCCAAATCCCGCTGATATTCAGGCCATGAAAGATGCCGAAGATATCGTTGTGATGGAACAGGAAGGCCTAAACGTGGGTTACTTGGCCTACAACACGACCATGCCTCCCTATGACAATGCCAACGTCCGTCGTGCGCTGAACATGGCAATCGACAAGCAGGCAATCATCGATGTTGTGTTCCAGGGCTCTGGCCAGATCGCCAAGAACCCGATCCCGCCAACCATGTGGTCCTATAACGACGCTGTGGCTGATGATGACTACAACCCTGAAATGGCGATGGAGATGCTTGCCGCGGAAGGTGTTGAGGACCTCAACATGAAGATCTGGGCGATGCCTGTGCAGCGCCCCTACAACCCCAACGCACGCCGCATGGCCGAGCTGATGCAGGAAGACTTTGCCAAGATCGGCGTCACGGTTGAAATCGTGTCCTATGAATGGGGCGAGTATCTGTCGCGTTCACGCGAGTTGGACCGTGATGGTGCGATCCTGCTGGGTTGGACCGGTGACAATGGTGATCCTGACAACTTCATGGCTGTGCTACTTGGCTGTGATGGTCGCGAGAACTCAAACCGGGCGCAATGGTGCCACCAGCCGTTTGAAGATCTGATCCAGCAAGCCAAAGTGCTGCCAACGCAAGAAGAGCGTCAGCCACTCTACGAGCAGGCGCAGGTGATCTTCAAAGAGCAGGCACCTTGGGCAACCATCGCGCACTCTGTTGTTTACATGACAATGCGTCCAGAGGTTGACGGTTATGTTGTTCACCCGCTGGGTGGGCACATCTTTAACCAAGTTGGCCTGTCTGAATAATCGCAATCGCTTGGGGCGTCCGTCATCGGGCGCCCCAAGCAATTTGAGCATGTGGATTGTCATTTGACGTATTTCCTGAACGACCGGCTTGCGGAATACGCAGCCATTGCCAAAGATCTTGGCGTTGATGCCGTGGCCCTTGTGCCCGGCCCGAATTTTACGCGCGCCATCATTCATCCTTTCATGAGCCACGAACGCCCGTTCGTACTGGTGATCCCGGCCAAGGGTACGCCCGCCGCGTTGGTGCCCAATCTGGAATTGCGCAGTTGGGAGCTGGTGGGTTTTGACGGTGCTGTCTTTGATTGGCGCGATCAGGATGGCTATGACGCCGCCTTTGCGGGCTTGATGGCCCATTTGAAAATAGGTTCCTTGGCTGTCGAAGGTCAGGTGATGCGCGTCTTTGTGCATCACGCCATGCTGCGCGCCCAACCTGATCTGCGGATCGTGGATGCCGAGCGTGAACTTTCCGCCCCCCGGATGATCAAATCCGATGATGATATCAGCGCCCTGAAGGCCGCAATTGGAATTTCTGAACGCGCTTTGGTGCATACATTGGAAAGCGTCCGTCTGGGCCAGACCGAAAAAGACATTGAACAGGCGCTGATCCAGAACCTTTTTGCCGAAGGGGCAGAGGATCAATCTTTTGCGCCCATCGTTGCCGCTGGTGACGGATCGGCCCGCCCCCATGCCAAGGCCCGCGCCGATTATGCGGTCAAAGCGGGCGATGCGCTGCTCTTGGACTTTGGTGCCCGCAAGCACGGCTTTGCCGCTGACATCACCCGGACGGTGTTTCTGGACCACGCCAGTGATGAAGGGCAGGCGGTCTATAACACGGTGCTGCGCGCGAACCTCAAAGGGTTTGACGTCACCCGTGCCGGAGTAACCGCGCATCAGATTGATGATGCGGTGATTGGTGTACTCGAAGCCTCGCCCTATGCTGACCGCATCCGCACCAAGACCGGGCATGGCCTGGGCCGCGAAGTGCATGAGGCCCCATATATCATGCGCGGCAATCATCAGGTTCTGCCCGCAGGCACCGTCTATACCAATGAGCCGGGCCTTTATGACATCGACAATTTCGGCGTCCGCATTGAGGACGACGTGTTGATCACTGAAGGCGGCTGCACCTCGCTCACAGAATTTCCCAAGGAACTGACGGTGTTGAAATGCTGAACTATGTGCTGACCCGCCTTTTGACCTTTGTGCCCACTTTCATCGGGGTGACGCTGATTTCCTTTGGGTTTATCCGGGTTCTGCCGGGCGATCCTATTGTGGTGATGGCGGGCGAACGGGGTCTAACCGATGAACGCTATGCAGAGCTTGCCACGCAGTTCGGGTTTGATCGCCCGCTGTATGAGCAGTTCTGGGAATATCTGACGGGCGTGTTGCAAGGCGATCTGGGCAATTCCTTTGTCACTAAGAAACCTGTCTGGGATGAGTTCTTTGCGCTGTTTCCCGCCACGCTAGAGCTGTCACTATGTGCGATGATCTTTGCGGTGGTGATTGGCCTGCCTGCGGGGGTGATTGCTGCGGTGAACCGTGGCAAGTTCTATGACCGCGCGCTGATGTCCACCGCGCTGATTGGTTATTCGATGCCAATCTTCTGGTGGGCGCTGCTGCTGATCATCGTGTTTTCGGGCAACCTGCAATGGACGCCCGTATCGGGTCGGATTGACCTGATCTACTACTTCCCTGATCCCACAGGGTTCATGCTGATCGACAGTATCGCCTCAGGGCAAAAAGGGGCGTTTGGATCTGCGGTGCGGCACCTGATCCTGCCCGCGATCGTGCTAGGCACGATCCCACTGGCGGTGATTGCGCGGCAGACACGCTCTGCCATGCTTGAGGTGCTGGGCGAGGATTACATCCGCACAGCCCGTGCCAAGGGCCTTGCACCGGGGCGGATCAACGGGGTGCATGCGCTGCGCAATGCGCTGATCCCGGTGATCACGGTGATTGGCCTGTCGGTTGGCACGCTGCTGGCCGGTGCGATCCTGACTGAGACGATCTTTAGCTGGCCGGGCATCGGCAAATGGATGGTCGATAGTATCTTCCGGCGCGATTATCCGGTGGTGCAGGGCGGGCTGCTGCTGATCGCGGTGGCCGTGATGATCGTGAATTTGACCGTTGATATGCTTTACGGCGTCATCAATCCCAAGATCAGGAAGCGGTAATGACTGACACAGCACAAACCGTCATCGAACGCCCCAGCCCCCTGCGAGAGTTCTGGTTCTATTTCCGGGAAAACCGTGGCGCGGTCATTGGGCTGTGGATTTTTGCGGCCTTCGCCTTTGTTGCACTTTTCGGCCCGTGGATCGCACCGCATGATGCCACAGCCCAATTCCGCGATGCAACACTGCAACCCCCCGTCTGGCAAGAGGGCGGCAGTTGGACCTATCCGTTGGGCACTGATCCACTGGGCCGTGATATGCTGTCGCGCCTGATCGTGGGCGCGCGTTTTTCCTTCTTTGTGGGGATCGTTGTGGTCAGTATTGCAGCCACGGGTGGTATTCTGGTGGGGCTCCTTGCGGGCTTTGCGCCCAAATGGGTAGATACGATCATCATGCGGATCATGGATGTGATCCTTGCGTTTCCGTCACTGCTGCTGGCGCTTGTGCTGGTGGCGATCCTTGGGCCGTCGCTGACCAATGCGATGATTGCCATCGCGATTGTGCTGCAACCGCACTACGTGCGTCTGACGCGGGCCAGCGTGTTGTCTGAACGGCAAAAGGACTATGTGACATCCGCCAAAGTGGCCGGTGCAGGGCTGCCGCGTCTGATGTTCATCACGGTGCTGCCAAACTGTCTGGCACCGATCATCGTGCAGGCGGCCTTGTCGTTCTCGACCGCGATCCTTGATGCCGCCGCGTTGGGCTTTCTAGGGATGGGGGCACAGCCGCCCACGCCCGAATGGGGCACGATGCTGGCTGAGGCGCGCGAGTTTATCTTGCGGGCGTGGTGGGTCGTGACTTTCCCCGGTTTGGCGATCCTTGTGACGGTGCTTGCCATCAACCTGATGGGCGACGGGCTGCGCGACGCGCTTGACCCCAAGCTCAAGAGGAGCTGAGCCTATGTCATTGTTACGCATACGCAATCTCAGCGTTTCGTTCTCAACCGCGTCCGGTGCATTCCGGGCGGTGGATGGGGTCAATGTTGACGTTGATGCTGGCGAAATCCTTGCCATTGTCGGCGAAAGCGGGTCGGGCAAATCGGTGTCCATGTTAGCCCTGATGGGGCTGTTGCCTTGGACGGCGACCGTGACGGCGGATGAGATCGTCTTTGACGGTATCGACCTGTTGAATATCGACAAATCCGCGCGCCGCAGGATTATCGGCAATGATTTGGCGATGATCTTTCAAGAGCCGATGTCGGCGCTGAACCCCTGTTTCACTGTTGGGTGGCAGATCAAAGAGGCACTGCGCATCCACCTTGGCCTTGATCGTTCCGCGCGCCAAAAACGCGCGATTGAGCTGTTCGAGCAGGTGGGCATCCCTGACCCTGAAAAGCGCCTACAGGCCTTTCCTCACCAGATGTCGGGGGGCATGAACCAGCGGGTGATGATCGCCATGGCCATCGCCTGCAAGCCCAAGCTGTTGATTGCGGATGAACCGACGACAGCGCTGGATGTGACTATTCAGGCGCAGATTCTTGACCTTTTGACAGACCTGCGCCGCGAGACAGGCATGGGGCTGGTGCTGATCACCCATGACATGGGCGTTGTCGCAGAATCCGCAGAGCGGGTCAGCGTGCAATACGCCGGTCAGAAGATCGAGGAACAGCCTGTCGGCCCGCTGTTTGCGCGCCCGCGCCACCCCTACACTGCGGCATTGCTTGATGCTTTGCCGGAACGCGCAACCGACCGGCTGTTGCCGACTATTCCCGGCGTTGTTCCGGGGCAGTTTGACCGACCGTCAGGGTGTCTGTTTTCACCGCGTTGCAAGTTTGCCGATGACACTTGCCGGGGCACACCGCCTGCACCGGGTGGGCCTGATCAGGGCGATGTCCGCTGCCATTATCCGTTGAACCTTGTCGAAAGTACCGCGTCATGAGCGAAGCTGTGATCAAAGCCGAAGGGCTGATAAGGCATTACTCCGTCAGCGGTGGGATGCTGCGCAAACCCCGGACGCTACGGGCGGTCGCGGGTGTTGATTTCGAACTGCACGCGGGCAAGACCCTTGCCGTTGTCGGCGAAAGCGGTTGCGGGAAATCAACGCTGGCCCGCATGGTCGCAATGATTGAGGCCCCAACGGATGGGGTGTTGACGCTGGACGGCAAACCGGTGTCTCCAACCGACTGGGCCGATTTGCGGCAGTCTGTGCAGATCGTGTTTCAGGACCCTTATGGTTCCCTCAACCCGCGCCAGCGGATCGGCGCGATCCTGCAAGAACCGCTGACCATCAACCGCCCCGATTTGCCCAAGGCCGAGCGCGAGGCGCGCGCCCGCAAGATGCTGGATATGGTTGGCCTGCGACCAGAGCACTACGACCGCTATCCGCATATGTTCTCTGGTGGGCAACGGCAGCGCATCGCGATTGCCCGTGCCTTGATGCTTGATCCTAAGGTGCTGGTACTGGATGAACCGGTCTCGGCGCTTGATCTGTCGATCCAAAGTGCCATCCTGAACCTGCTGACGGAACTGCAGGACCGCTTGCAGCTGGCCTATCTGTTCATCAGTCACGATCTGAGCGTCGTGCGCCACGTCGCCCAAGATGTGATCGTGATGTATTTGGGTCGCGCGGTTGAGGTCGGATCAAAGACCCAGGTCTTTGACGCGCCGCAGCATCCCTATACCCGTGCGCTGCTGTCAGCCACGCCAAGTGCAGAGCCAAACGCCCGCCGTGATCGTATCAAACTGGGTGGCGAGCTGCCATCGCCGTTGGATGTGCCCAAAGGATGCGCCTTTGCACCAAGGTGCTGGAAGGTCAAAGACAAGTGCAGGCAAGAATTGCCCACACTGTCCGGCGACACACATCGGGCGGCCTGCTTTTTTCCCGAAGGCTAATCCAAAGGCGCGCCGCAGGGAGCCACGCTGAAGATTTGATCGCTTATTTCAGGCATCAAGGGATTACCGCAGGATTCCACCTTTTTGAGGCCCGAAATCCGGCTAAGCACTGTTGAACAAGATCGCAGAGCTGGGTGCGGGTCAGCTGTTGATTGGGACTTTTCGGCAAAATCACGACCGTAAAACCTTCTTTGGCGGAAGCGCGCAAGTTGTTGTTGTTAAATTATAAATTCTGGTTGTTTTCGTACACTAAGGTATTCATTGCCGGTATACGGAAGTTTTCCTTGAGAACAGCATTAATATCAAGTTAATCATAGAGCGTATTAGTTGAAGTGTTTTTAAAATTGCAGTTGGGAGTTGTGCCTACGCCGACGGCCCAACATAGATTGTCGAAATAGGGAGATAGCATTCAATGAAGATGTCAAAACGCACGCTTTTTGGTTTTGTTGGAGCAACGATGCTCGCAACCGCGCCAATTCAAGCCTTCGCTCAGGACTGGGAACCTCGCAAGCCGATCGATTTTGTGATCATGGCGGGTGCCGGTGGTGGTGCTGATCAGATTGCACGGTTCATTCAGGCCGTTGCAGAGCAACAGGATCTGACGACACGCCCGCTGGTGCCCAACAACAAAGGTGGCGGTTCCGGTGCCGAGGCGCTGATCCACGTCAACACGGCCAACGACCCCGATCACACCATTCTGGTGACACTCAATTCCTTCTTTACGACACCGCTGCGTCAGGAAAACCTTGGGATTGATATCCAGACATTCACACCGGTTGCGATGATGGGCGTCGATCCATTTGTGCTTTGGGTGCATAAGGACAGCGGCATCACGACGTTTGACGACTACGTCGCCAAGGTCCAGGAGATGGACGGTGAATTCGTCATGGGCGGCACCGGTGCCGGTCAGGAAGACAGCATCGTCATCGCCTATATGTCCGGCGCCTATGACCTTGATATCAAATATATCCCCTATGATGGCGGTGGTGCTGTGGCCAAAGACCTTGCTGGTCAGCAAATCATGGCAACGGTGAACAACCCCGCCGAGGCCAAAGGATTTTATGAAGCTGGTGATTTCGTCCCGCTTCTGGCCTTCTCGGACGAGCGTATGCCAGCCTATCCTGACGTGCCAACGATCAAGGAAATGGGTCACGACTTCTCTTACTACAACCAGCGGGCCGTTGTTGGCGCGCCGGGCATGTCTGACGAAGCGGCTGCCTATTATCAGGACCTGTTCACAACCATCTATCAAAGCGACGAGTGGCAGGGGTATCTAACCTCTGAGAGCCTTTCACCGCTTTGGATGGATGCGTCGGAACAGCGCGACTATTGGGCGCTTCAGGTCGAAAACCACCAGAACCTTCTGGCGGCATTGGGCGAATAACCCAAGGCAAATGTGACACGGGCCCGGACAGACGGGCCCTGATCCTCAGGGAGGCCAGATGCGCGTAGGCGAACTATTAACTGCGGGTTTTCTGGCCCTTCTGTCCCTGTACCTGATGTGGAAAAGCTCCGAGCTGCCCATCGGGTACATCTCTGGAACAGGTCCGGGCGGGGGCGCTTGGCCGTTCTGGCTGTCTGCAATCATGCTGATCTGCTGCTTTTGCACCGCCTTCAACTGGTGGCGGGGCAGAACACCGGCTTCGCGCTCTGAAGAGCCGGTGCTAGACAGTCACGGCTGGAGATCATTGATCTTTGTTGGTGGGGGCATCATCGGCTTTGTGGCGTTGATCAGCATCATTTCGATGTACGGTGGCATTGCCGTGTTCCTGTTCTACTACCTGTGGTTTCTGGGGCGGCACGGCCTGTTATTGAGCCTGACGATTTCATTGGTCACACCCATCGCGCTGTTCTTCTTCTTTGAAGGCGCGATGCAGATCACCATGCCATCCGGCCTGCCATTCACTGACCCTGTGTTCAACGTGCTCTATGACATCATCTACTGACGCCATGACACACCGCCGCGAAAGAGGCCCCTGATATGGACGTCCTTCTCCTGCTTGCTGATGGCATGTTGGTGTCGCTTCAACCGCTGAACCTGATGATGATCATTATCGGGGTGACGCTGGGCCTGTTCATCGGGGCGATGCCCGGCCTGGGTTCGGTGAATGGTGTGGCGATCCTGCTACCGGTGACATTTCTGGTGCCGCCGAGTTCTGCAATTATCTTCCTCGCCGCGATCTATTACGGGGCCATGTACGGCGGCGCTGTGTCCTCGATTACGCTGGGTATTCCTGGCGCATCAACGGCGGTGGCCACAACCTTTGACGGCAGACCACTGGCCAAGCAAGGCCGCGCCAGCCTTGCACTTGTGACGGCCGCCTTGGCCTCATTTGTGGGGGGCACTGTTGCCAATATCCTGTTCACGCTATTTGCGCCTTTGCTGGCGAGCGTGGCCCTATCCTTTGGCCCGCCAGAGGTCTTTGCCCTGATGTTGCTGGCCTTTGCCACCTTTGTGGGTCTTGGTGGTGATGATATTCCAAAAACCATCTTTTCCATCTGCTTTGGCCTTGTGCTGGGTGCCGTTGGGTTTGATCAGATTTCCGGCGCGCCGCGCCTTGTCTTGTTCGATTACAACGGTTTTCTGCAAGGGATCGGATTTCTTGTGCTGGCTATTGGCGTCTACGGCATCGGAGAGATGCTCTGGACCATCGACCAGACCCGCGGTGATGTGACCGCGACGACACCCAAGATGACAATGAAAGGGGTAGCCGCAGACGCAAAGGAAGCCACAAAGCGCGGTTGGAAAGGCACTGCTATCGGCTCATTGCTGGGATTTTTTGTTGGTATCTTGCCTGCGGCAGGGGCGACACCGGGGTCGTTGATGTCTTATGGCGTTGCGAAGATTGTGTCGCGCAATCCAGAAGAATTTGGCAAAGGGGCGGTTGATGGCGTTGCCGCACCTGAGGCCGCCAACAACTCTGCCTCGACCGGGTCCATGTTGCCGATGCTGACGTTGGGTATTCCCGGTTCGCCCACCACAGCGATCCTGCTGGGAGGCATGGTGATTTGGGGCCTAGTACCCGGTCCGCGCTTGTTTGTGGACGAGGAACAGTTTGTCTGGGGCCTGATCGGGTCGTTTTACATTTCCAACGTGGCAGCGGTGCTGATCAACCTTGCGTTCATTCCGGTGTTCATCTGGATGTTGCGGATGCCCTTCACCATCCTCGCGCCCATGATCTTTGTGCTGTCCATCGCTGGCGGCTATGCCGCGACCCGCGATATGTTTGATATCTGGCTGATGGTGGTCTTTGGCATTGGCGCGTTCTTCATGCGGAAGTTTGACTATCCGCTGGCACCCGCCGTGCTGGCCATCGTGCTGGGACCCATTGCAGAGCCGACACTGCGCCAGTCATTGCTGCTCTCGTCAGGCGATCCATCGATTTTCTTCACCCGCCCTGTGGCGGGGCCAATCACAGTTGTCGCCTTGATCCTGATCTTCCTGCCCGCGCTAAAGTTCCTGCGTCGCAGTCCAGCCAAAAGCAAAAACCCCGCGTCGTAACGCGGGCTTTGTAAGTTATCGCAACACCTCCGGGTTAGCTGTAAAGACCAGCCACCTTGCCGCGCAATTGGACCAACGCCAGCACCGTATCGATGGTGGGGGTGGGCGTTTGGGTGACCCGCCCCAGTTCTTGCACGGACCCTACAAGCGCGTCGATTTCCATCGGACGGTTGGCGTCAAGGTCTTGCAGCATTGACGTGCGATGCGCGCCCACGTCGGCACCACCCTGAATGCGGCGATCCACATCGATGGGGAACTTCACTCCCAGCTTTTCCGCAATGGTCTGCGCCTCAAGCATCATGTTGCGCGCAACCTCTCGTGTGCCGGGTTCGGTACACAGCACATCCAGCGTTGCATGGGTCAGGGCCGAGATCGGGTTGAACGACAGGTTCCCCCAAAGTTTGACCCAAATCTCATCGCGGATTTTTGGCCGCACGGGTGCTTTGAGGCCCGCCGCACTTAGCGCTTTGGACAGGCGCAAGGCGCGCTCGGATTTCTCGCCCGAGGGCTCGCCCAGCGAAAACCGATTGCCTTCGATATGTTTGATCACACCCGGTTCGCTGACTTCTGCGGCGGGGTAGACCACACACCCCAGCACATTATCCGGCCCAAAGCCGTCCCATTGGACGTTACCCGGATCAACACTGGCAAGGCGCGTGCCTTCCAGATCACCGTCCATCTTGTGGAAATACCACCATGGCACGCCGTTCACACCGGATACGATGGTTGTCTCGTCGCCGATCAGCGGCTGCATCTTGTCAACTACCGGCGGCACCGAATGCGCCTTGAGCGTCACAATGACATAGTCCTGCGGCCCCAAATCGGCGGCGTTGTCGGACACAGTGACAGGCAGCGTTTCAGACACGCCATCCTCGATCAGGGTCAGGCCGTTGTCGCGCATCGCGGCCAAATGCGGGCCGCGCGCCACAAGGCTGACGTCTGCCCCGGCCTTGGCCAGTTTCGCCCCCATATAGCCGCCAATGGCCCCGGCGCCAAAAATACAGATCTTCATGATGGCGTATCCACAAGGCCCAGCTTTTCGGCCAACCCGATCCGTTGCAGTTTGCCTGTGGCCCCTTTGGGAATTTCCTCAAGGATGATCACCTTGCGCGGTACCTTGAAATCAGCCAGCCGCTCTGACGCAAAGTCGCGCACGTCGCGGTCGCTGATATCCTCGCCTTCACGCAAGACCACGGCTGCGGCAACCTCTTCGCCCAGCTTGGGATGCGGCAATGCAAAGGTGACAACCTGCGCAATCGCCGGGTGCGCGGACAGCACACCATCGACCTCAAGCGGGCTAACTTTTTCACCGCCACGGTTGATGATTTCCTTCAGGCGACCGGTCAATGTCAGGTAGCCGTCACTGTCAAATGTGCCCTGATCGCCGGTGCGGAACCAGCGTTTGCCGTCCGCCTCAAAGAAGTTCTTGGCGTTGGCGTCAGGGTTGCCTTCATAGCCCGGCGTGACGTTGGGACCGCAGATCACAACCTCTCCGACGCCGCCCTCAGTGAGCGTGGGTTCAACCTCATGTGCGATGCGCACTTCGGGGCCCGCGGGCAGGCCCACAGCACCGGGTTTCTGTGTGCCGGGTTTCAACGGGTTTGAACACATCTGGTGGGCGGCTTCGGTCATGCCGTAGCCTTCGACGACAGGGGCGCCGAAGGTCTCAAACAGTTTTTCCATAACGGGGCCGGGCAAAGAGGCCGAGGAAGAGCGCAGAAAGCGTAACCGAGCGGCTTCGATAATGTCCGCATTGCGCGGGGCCCGCGACAGGATCGCCTGATGCATCGTCGGCACAGCGGTGTACCACGTGGGGTCCGCATCACGCAGCCAGCCGAAAAAGCGCAGCGCGTCAAAGCCCGGCGCGCACCAGACCTGCCCACCGGTTGCCAAAGTGGCAGAGACAGCGGCCAGCAACCCATGGATGTGAAACAAAGGCATGACGTTCATGCAGCGATCGTCAGACGTCAGCGCAAGCGAATGCGCGATGTTATGGGCCGACGCCGCGACATTGGATTGCAGCAGCGGCACAATCTTAGGCCGGGACGTGGTGCCGGATGTGTGCAGGATCAAGGCAACATCGCTTGCGTCAGGCGCGCTTTGATCGCAGGTGCCGGTGGCATCGGTGTGTAGGGTGAAATGTGCTGCGGGCGCGCCTGCGTCGACGGTTAGACGCAGGATCGTCACACCTAGTTTTTGGGCGGCGGCATAGGCCGGACCTTCGTCGCCTGCCATCAGGACAACGGCCTTGGCTTTTAGATCGTCGATATAAAAAGCGAATTCATCCGCGCGGTAGGCGGGGTTCAGCGGGGCGGTTACGGCGGCCTGCGCGATGGTAATAAAGGCCGCAGCCATCTCTGGTCCGTTGGGCAGAACAATGGCCACACGATCCCCGCGCCCGATGCCTGCACCATGCAATGACGCGGCAACAGTATCGGCGAGATTGCGCAAGTCACCATAGCTCATCCAGTCGCGATCGGGTGCTCCGATTGCGGGGGCGGTTTCGACGTGGCTGTGAAGTAGGCTTTTTAGCGTGTCTGACACAAAATTTCTCCAGTCAAATGATCTACACAACCATAGCGCACATGCATCTGCTTGCAACGGATACTGGCATGATATTGCGCTTGGAGTTGTCTGGAGGAATGCGACGCTGGCGCCGGAGTATGGGCAGGCTTTGAACCGGATTTCGCGAAATAGCGAAGCGAAAGGAATCATGCTAGCCTTTCGATATTGTAAGGAGAACACGATGATTTCTCTCATTCGATTTAAGTTCTGGAAATTGATTGCACCTGCGCTTGTTGCCATATCTGCGGCCCCCGTTGCGGCCCAGACGCCCGCGCAGGATAGTTTTGCCACCTATATGGAGGCCGCAACCGCGCTGCGCGATGTGATCCACCATGAACAGTTCGACCGCGAAGCGCTGGCATTTGACCTCGCACTTGAGACGCCGGACCTGATTGCCGACCGGGTCGATACGCTGATTGCCACGCATATCTATGCAGGTGCCTTGCGTGGCGCCGAGGGGACATTGCGGGCAGGGGCCGGCAACAGTCTGGATCAGGCGCTTTTGCTGCACAGTCTGCTGATCGACGCTGGCCAAGAGGCCCGCATCGCCCGCGCGCAGCTTGATGATAATCTAGCGGTGCAACTTCTGGCCGCTGCAACGCCGGTCAGCCGGGGGGCAATATTTGCATCAGACGCAGCAGGCGATCTTGCAATCACACAATTGGAAGAGGCCGCGGGCGAGCCGGGTTTGCTCTCCGGGCTGCGTGGAATTTTGAACGGCGACCCACCAACCGACCCATTGCCCAATGCGATAGCGGTCGAGACTGACAGGATTGCCGCCGCCCTTGGCGAAGCACTGCCAGACGGCACGGCCCTGCAAGCAACCTTGATGGCAGAAGCGCGTGATTACTTCTGGGTGCAGACCCGCCTTTTCGGAACGCAGGAATGGCAGGATCTGCATACTGCCTTCCAGCCAGAAACAGCCATCGCGCCAGACATGTTCGTTGCCGCGCCACTGCCCGAGGAATTGACACATAACGTGCGTGTGAAATTTGAACTCGAAATCCGCGAAGGCGACAAGCTCACGCTTCTGCCTTTGATGGATGAGTTGCAGATGGACACACATACACTTGCCCGCCGCCCGATTGTCCTGACCATCTTGCCCGATGGCGTGATTGGCGATGCGGAAACTGTGGCAGGGGCGCTGCCAGACACGACGTTCCATTTCCCGCTGTTGAACGGAGAACTGGCCCCGCGTGGCGTGGCCTTTACCGCCGACGGGCTGACGGCGTCATCCGATAATGTCTTGCTCAGCAACGGTATGGCGTCGGTTGTCGCGTCCAGTGCCGGAAAACTGTCCGAGGCGGGCGGGGTGCTTAGTTCGCTGGGTGCAGATGAAGATGAGAGTGACCTGCCGCCAAACACCCCCTTGCGCGAAGTTATCGGTCTGTGGGCTGTGGTCACGGTGCAAGCACCGGGCGCAGAGCGGCAGATCATCCGCCGACCATTGGTTGACCGGATCGGAGCGGGTCTGCGCGCCGAAGGTCAGGTTTTCGCCCCGATGTATGCAACCCCCGCCGAGACAGCCATGCTGGGCCAGTGGATGGTGATGATCCAGACCGGAGGTATCGGGCAGGCCGAATTGCTTTACCGACAGATCGACAGGCTGCGCGATATGGCGCCTGCTGTGGCTGCCGGGGATGATCAGTTTGGTGGATTGGGTGTGTCGAACCCGGCAATGCAGGCGATGATGACAGCGCTTTTTGATACCGCGGCAGAGGCAGGTGCCGCTTTGCACGACGGGTGGACCTACCGGGGTGCGCCCGGTGTTCTGATCACCAGCCAAACCTATCACCAAACCGACACGGATCTGGTGCAACGCTCTGCCATTGACATCCTGATGACGGGACGCCGCGCGATCGGCCCTGATGGCGCACCGCGCCCTGTGGCCGCCCTTGCCGCTGGCGTGGCAGAAACCTTGGCCGAGCGTGTGATGGCCGACGCAATTGCCGTCAATATCGGGCAACCCGCAGCGGACACAGCAGGCAGCTGGGACGCGCTCACGGCTGCGACGAACCTGCGCCCGGTGACCGCCAAATCGGCGTTACCCGAGGATGCCCCGACGGTCGCAGATGCAATGGCAGCCGAGATCGACCGTGGTCAGATCCTTGCCTATGCCGAAGACGGCCCGGCATGGTGGCGGGTGGACGGCGTAACCGGCGCTGCGATTGGTGTTGATGGGCTGGGCAATGGCGGCGAATCCGCCGAGTACATCGTCGTGTTGGACGCAGTGATCACCAAAACATTTGTGGTCTATGGGTCGATCAGTTGCACGCAGGCGGGCGGCGACGCGGCCTGCTGTCTTGCCGCCAATGTCGCCTGGGGCGCAGTGGGTTTCAGTATCTGGGGGGTGGTAGGCAAAGGGCTGGAGACCTTCACGCGCCTAGGGGCTGCGGCCTCTGGCTGGGTCGGTTTGGCCGCCGGTGCGGGCATGTCAGGGACTGGATGGAACCCTTATCAGGGGCCATGCTGATGCCTGCTTTGGTTCGTGGGTTTCTTGTCGCCTGTTTGTTCGTTTTTGCGCAGTTCACAGCGGTGTCTGCCCAGACGGATGAGCAGTTGGCCGAAATGGCGCGCACTGCCGCGATATTAGAGCAAAGCCCTGTCCTGAACGTGGGTGACACCCCGATCGATGTCGCCCCGGCCACGGGACAGTTTTTCTGGATCGAACCGGATGCGACCGGGCTTTACAGCTTGTCGATTGATGGCCCCGGTGCCATTCGGATGTCGACATTTCCCAATGCAAGTGGGCGCTTTGATGGCGAAACGTCCGAGCGGGTGATTGTTGAAGCCGCCAACGCCTATGGCGGGCCCCAGATCGGGCCGTTTCTGTTGGCCCAGGGATGGCCCTATCTTCTCAGCATCAACGCCACCGGACCGGCCACCCTGACACTGACCCAGCTTGAAACCTTTGGTGCGCCGATACCAACACCGGACAAGGATAGCTTGCTGGGAACCGGAGATTACCTGATTGCCCATGCCGGAGATTTGCGCCTGCAAATCACTGATCCTGACAGCCCCGCACGGGTCGAGACATGGGCAGAACCTCGGGCAGAGTTTCGATCTGATGTTGATGGGTCCGGCATCACCCGATTTATTGCACCTTTTGATCCAGACAAAGACACACGCCTGAACCTGCGTGCCAAGATCCCCGAAGGGCAGCCAGACCCGCTGACGCTGATCCGCATCGCACCCTTCGGTGTGCCCCTTGATGAAACCGAACCAAACCGCAGTGCACCCAACCTGCTGGATGTTGATCGCCCGTTCCAAGGGCTTTTGTTGCTTGGCAATGATCGTGACCGGATGCAGTTCACATTGCCCGCAGCGCGCGATCTGACGCTTGGCGTCGCAACTGATGCGCTTTGGGCGGATTATGCTGTTGTTCTCGAACAAAAGATTGACGGGCAAAATGTACCTGTATTGCGGCGCACCTCGGTCAGAGGCGCGCTGCCACCGACGCCAGTTCATCTGGAGGCGGGCGAATACATACTGGAACTTGCCGGGGATAATCCCAACGATGGTGCGATTGGCTATACGCTGACCTTTGCGCCAACCAACGCAGCAGACGCTGGGCGCGAGGCTGAGCCGAACGACCATATCACAGCCGCAACAGCACTGTCAGAGGCAGGTACCTTGCGGGGCGCGGTCGCGTCAGATGATATCGACTTTGTGTCATTTGCCGTTGAAGCCCCCAATCGGCTTTGGCGGGTGTTTGCATTGAATGCAGAACGTTTGATCCTCACCGGACCAACTGGTGTGATCACTGATGTTTCCGCCGTCGATGGGCGGGCCATCGCGGATGCGCTAGCGCTTGCGCCGGGCGATTATGCGGTCGAGATACGGGGCAATGCCGATTATGCGTTCCGTGTGCTGGACCTAGGTGAACGGCCCGCCACCCATGAGGCAGAGCCCAACAACACCCCCGTCAACGCCCAACTGCTGCGTTTTGGTGAGGCGTTCACGGGCGCATTTTCCGGCAGTGAAGATGTTGATCTTTTTCAGTTTCGGCTGGGTGCGGAAACGCCGGTTGAAATCAGCATTACCCCTGCAGGCGACGGACCGATGGACGCACAGCTGTCGCTGGGTAATGCCCGCTGGGGACAGAACCGCGACTTTGTGGCTGGCGGCGGTCCTTACCATTTTCAAGGCAAGCTGCCTGCTGGTGACTGGTTCATCCAACTCAGGGCGCGGTCCAATCTGACCCGTGGGACGTATCGCGTGTCGGTTGACCGCACCCCTGAAGTGTCTGGCATGCGGCCCGATGATACCCCCGCTACAGCACAGCTTGTGCCGCTTGATGGTGATGTGACCGGGCAGGTCGGGGCCTTCGATGCAGAGGATCATTTCCTTGTGCGCCTGCCCGCGACGTCACGCGCGGCGTTCATCACTTGTGATGGGGCAGGGTGGAGCCTTTGGCCATGGTCCGGCGGCCGCAAGATCGAAAGCCCGCGCAGCAACATGAGCATCACAGACCCTACCGCTGACAACGGTGGTGCTGTGCGCATTGTGGTGACAGGTGACAAACAGGACCGTGACTATGCCTGCGGCGTGCGTTTCCCGCCAGGGCCGGACGCGCTGCCCACGGCAACCGCCGCCTCTGCCGCAGAAGAAATCACACTGCGCTCTGGTGCGCACCTTAGTGGCACGTTGACGGCTGAGACCTCGCGCCAGTTCATCGCTTTTGACCTGTCAGAAAGGGCTTATGGGGTTGTTGCCTGTTTCGATGGAAACGGGGATGCGCTGGCTGCGCGCGGCTTACGTCCGCGTGATCTGACACTGCTGGATCATGCGGCGATTGCCCCCTTTGTGGCCTTTCGGGCCGGTCCTGCATCGGGGGTCGAAATGCGGGCGTCCTTGGCTGAGGGAGAAGAGGCGGCGTGGCGCTGTGCCATGTTGGGCATGGACGATCTGCCACGCCTTGCCGATCTGGGCGATCTGGCAGCGTTGACGACACCGCCCGATGCGGCACCGGCTTTGCCAGAAGGCAGCCCCGGCCTGTTGGGCACGGCGCCGTCGCTGGATGCGCTGCTGGCGTTGGTGCCGCCTGCCACGTTGCCGTCCGGTGACCTGCCGCTTGCGATCACGTTTGACACGCCGCCACCGGTGGCTGCCTATGCGCAGGCCGGGCAGCGTCTGAGCGTGTCGGCAAAGCTGATCAATTCAAGCGATGCGGCGATGACCTTCACAGTGTCGGGCGATGCGGCGGGCCAAGGCTGGGACGTCATGACGTCACCTGACACATTGGAACTTGGTCCCGGTGCAACCGGGAGCGCGATGCTGGAACTGACCGCACCGCCCTGGCTCAGCCCGGTGGTGCCTCCGAGTGTCACGCTGACAGCCACATCCGGGTCACGTTTTGCGACAGGGGTTCTTGGAATTGATGTGGCCACAGACGCTCCGACACAGGGTGCTTTAGTCTATTTTGATGCACCGCAGGCACTGCGCGGCGGGTTGAATCTGTTGCATTACGGGCTTGGCGCAAGGCTGGTTGAGGCTGAAGGGAAAGAGGTGTCGGCGCGCGATGCGGACGGGCGCGCGCACCTGCACGATGGCATAGCACCCCATGCCGGGGTTCGTGATATCGCGCGTGATCTGACCTTTGCGCTACCCGGTCCGGCAGAGGTCGCCGGGGCGATGATCCACTTGCGCAGCACGGCCAACCCGCTGAATTTCCCGACAGTTTACGAGGTTTACGTCTCTGACGACGGGATATCCTGGACCCGCGGCGCGACAGGTGAATTGCACCGCGCGATGACACCGCAATACGCCATCTTTGCAGCACCTCTCGGGGCCAGCTATGTCAGGTTTCGATTCCCCAATTGCCCCACCGACAGGTGCAACAGGGTTGCGTTGCAAGAGCTTCAGGCCATTGGCGTGCCGGGCACGCATCCCGACGGCTGGCCTGCGGTGAATGCGGCTGACCCCGATCTGGGCGGGCACGTCATCTACAGCACGCTTAACCAAGGCGGAAACTGGAACATTTCCTTGTTGCAGGCCGACGCGGATGCACGCAACGCCGGTTGGCAGACACGCAACGAAAACTACCGCGCCGTGATCGGCTTTCACCAAAACCGCGCCGCATTGGTAGAGCGTGTGGTCTGGATTGGAAATCCGATCGATACAGCGCGCCCGGATACAGCAATTGTCGAAGCCAGCCTGACAGGCCCCGCCGGTCCTTGGGTCCAAATCGGCGCCTTGGTGCCACCTGCTATCGGTGAAGAGCGCAGCGAGTTGCGTCTCGATACACCAGCATGGGCGCGCTATGTGCGCGTCTCCTTTTTGTTGCCGTCCGATACAAAACCCAGCGGGCCAGACGCGCTAGAGATCATTGAAGCGCCCGGCGCTTCGGTTGTTGGGCTTTGGGAAGACGATCGACCCGAAGCCGCGTTCGAGGCTGCAAATGGGGCAGGGGCGGTGGTTGCGGTTGCACCATCAGGCGGGGCGGATCGGGACAGCGCGGTTGAGCTGCAACAGGGGGGTGGGGTCACATCCTCCGTACTTTTGGAACGTAATGAAGACTGGTGGCGCCTGACCGTACCCGATGGCCCCGTTCAAGAGGTGCATGTCGACTTCCAAACCGTCCCGCTGGAGGTCGCAGTCGAACTTATGGGCGCCGACGGGGCCCTATTGCCGTTGGAAAAGACCGAGATGGACACATCCACGCGCATGACGACGCTTGTGGGGCCGGGCCAGTACCACCTGCGGGTCTATGAACCACCGCGATCTGTTGTGATCGCCTGGGATACATCCGGCAGCGTGGCCTCTTATATTCCACGAACGCTGGCTGCGGTGCGGCTGTGGTCGGAATCGCTTGTACCGGGGCGTGACGTGCTGCAACTTTTGCCCTTCGCCAATGAACCCGCATTCATCCTTGATGACTGGGCAGAGACGCCCGAAGACGTCGCACCGGCACTTCGCGACCTTGTGACGACCGGCTCCAGCTCTGCGGAACCGGCTTTGTCCTATGCGGCTGATGCTTTGGCCAGGCGGGACGGCGCGCGCGGTGTTGTGATCATCACCGATGCCGAAAGCGGCCCGGATCTGAGCCTTTGGCCAAATCTGTTGCGCGCCAGACCACGTGTCGTAGCACTGTCAATCGACAGTGACAGTCGGCAGAATGCAGCAATCATGATGGATTGGGCCAACCTCAACCGGGGCCGTTTTCAGCGGGTTGTTGGGGCGGTGGGGCTTGCCGATGGGCTTGATATGGCGGCGGCGCTTTTTCGGGCGCCCAAATCCTATGACATGACCCTGACACTGCTGCCCTACGAAGAACCCGCAGGCGAGGCAACCATCACAATCACGCTGGCAGAGCTGGACGAGGGTGCCGCACCAGCCCCGTCGGGCGCTGTGGAAGTAATCCTCGATGCCTCTGGTTCCATGCTGCAACGGCTGGATGGGCAACGCCGGATTACAGTGGCCCACGAGGCGCTCTCAAGGCTGGTGACGGACACGCTGCCGGACGGCATTCCCTTTGCCTTCCGTGCGTTCGGACTGGAGGCGGACGCCTGCCTGAGCGAATTGCGCACGCCGCTGGGTCCTTTGGATCGCAGCGCCGCACGCCGCGCGATTCTTGATGTGCCTGCGATCAACAACGCACGCACGGCGATTGCGGACAGCCTGACGGCTGCGGCCAGTGATTTGGCAGACGCCGGAGAGCCGCGCGTCATTGTCCTTGTCACCGATGGCGAAGAAACCTGCGACGGCGACCCTCAGGCGGCCATCGCGGCCATCCGCGCCAGTGGTTTCGATGTGCGAGTGAATATCGTGGGTTTTGCCATTGATGACGCCGCACTCGCCGCCACATTCGCGGATTGGGCAAGGGCCGGTGGCGGGACCTACTTTGAGGCCCGCGATTCCGCAGCTCTTGACGCCGCAGTGGACCGCGCCTTGACGCCCGCCTTTGCGCTGCAGCGCCGCTATGTGGATGGCAACGTAGAGGCGTTGGGGACTCTTGTCCCCGGCGAAATGCTGACCGTGCCCGCAGGCCAGATCGAGATTTTACCAGAAAGCATTGCAGCAGGTGACGGCCTGACCCGGCGCTTGGCACCGGGGGACAACTTGCAGCTGATCTATGACCCGGTCAGTGGGTTGTCGGCGAACTAGGATCTATCGTTGGGATACGATGATTTGCGCATCGCGCTGGCAACAAACACCTGATCGTGAATGCTGGCGGAGGAGGTGGGATTCGAACCCACGGTAGACTTTCACCTACGTCGGTTTTCAAGACCGGTGCATTCAACCACTCTGCCACTCCTCCGACAACGCCCTGTTAGCGCCTCGTTTCTGATTCGAAAAGCAGGTTCATGCTTTGGGGAAATCCGCCGACAAAATGCGCTAGACTCTTTCAAATCAGGCCATCGGGCGCTATCGTCTCTGCAATCCTGCGAATTCTCAGTATCCGCAGGCGGTGAGCGACAACAAAGACGGCTGAAAAACAGCTGATTTTCCCCGCAAACCGGGGCGCAATATAGGGGCGAGATATGACGGGCACAGTGTTTATGAACGCTTCGCGGTGGCGTATGTCCATGGCGTTGATTGCGGCGATGGGACTGGCAGCTTGCGATGAAAATGGCGGATTTGCCTTGCCGACGGCCGGGGAAGACGCGTCAGAGCCGCTGCCAGCCAATGCGCCCAACCAGACTGTTCAGTCAGAACGCGATGTGGAACGCCCCGATATCTTTGAGGTGACAGACCGTGGCCTTTGGGATGGTCGCCCGTCCTTGGGCGGGGTCTGGGTCGCGCATCCCGATGCGCAAGATCCCGAACGTGTGATGATCGTGAACACCGAAAATGGGCGTGAAATTGTGGGCGCCTTGTTCCGCCGCGAGCGTGAAAATCCTGGTCCGTTGTTGCAGGTGTCCTCGGATGCCGCCGAAGAACTTGGTATTCTGGCGGGCGCGCCGACCGAGTTAAGCGTTGTTGCCTTGCGCCGTGAAGAGGTCGAAGTCGAAGCAACACCACAGGAAAACCCAGTCGTGGCCAGCCTTGCCGCCCCAGTTGCCGTAGAATCCGAAGCGCTTGACCCGGTTGAACCTGCATCTGAGGAAAGCGCTGAAGATGATGCGCCAGTCGCCGTTGTCCTGCCGCCAGCTGGCGCGGCTGCGTCCAATGCCGTTGAAGCCGGTGCCGCCGCTGCCGCGACCGCAGGTGCTGCGATTGCTGCCGAGACGGCCGATGTGATCTCTGACACAGCTGAAGCGGCGGAAGAGGTTGATGAGGCCGTGGATGTCTCTGCCGTTATTGCGGCCCCACCAGAACCCTTGCCACCCGGTACGATTGCGCAGGTTGGCATCTACAGTGTCGAGGCCAACGCCGGTGCTGCGGCCAAGCAGATTATCGATGCGGGTATCCCCGCCAATGTCTTTGCCCAAGAAGTGGGCGGGCGCACCGTCTGGCGTGTCGTCGCCGGTCCTTTGGCAGATGACAGCGCGGTGTCGCAACTCAAAGCCATGGGTTTTGTCGATGCATTCATCGTTGATGATGATGGTGACGACGCCGCCGAAGAATAACCCTGCACCGAAAGGAAAACGTCATGTTTGTCGGATACATGCGCCGCGCGGTTCTGACGCTTTGTGTGATGATCGCCCCGATCACCGCATCCGCGTTTGAGACCGCGGCCCAGGCCGCCTACATCTTTGATCAGACAACAGGCACCGTTTTGTTGTCCAAGAACGCGCAGGAGCCTTTGCCGCCTGCGTCGATGTCAAAGCTGATGACAATCTATATGGCGTTTGAGGCTGTGGCCGATGGCCGCTTGGTCATCGACGAAGAACTCACCGTATCCTCACACGCTGCGGGCTATGGCGGGTCTTCGATGTTTCTGGACACCACCGACCGCGTCACGGTCGAGGATTTGCTGCGCGGCGTGATCGTGCTGTCGGGCAATGATGCCAGTGCGGTGCTGGCCGAAGCCTTGTCACCTGATGGCAGTGAGGCCGGTTTTGCCCGCATGATGACCGAACGCGCCCGCCAGATGGGCATGATGAATTCGACCTTTGCTAATTCCAACGGCTGGCCCGCTGTCGGACATCGCATGTCGATGGAGGATTTGGGCATTCTGGCCGACCGTCTGATCAGCGACTTCCCGACATTCTATCCGCTTTTTGCCGAAACCGAATTTGCCTTTGATGGCCGCGTGCCTTCCAATTCCAGCAACCGCAATCCCATTCTGACCATGGGGCTGGGTGCTGATGGGCTCAAGACCGGGCATACGCAAGAGGCGGGTTATGGTCTGGTTGGTTCGGCCAAACAGGGTGATCGCAGGGTGATCTTTGTGATCACCGGGCTGGACAGTTCAGAGGCCAGATCAGAAGAAAGTGCTAAGATCATCAACTGGTCCTTTCGTCAGTTTGCAGAAAAAGACGTTGTTGCAGCGGGCACGCAGATCGCCACGGCTGACGTTTGGATGGGGGAAATGCCGACGGTCGGTTTGACAGTGGCCGAGGACTTGTCCCTGCTGGTGCCGATCCTGAATCAAGGAGAGATCGACGCAGACGTTGTTTTTGAAGGTCCCATCGAGGCACCGATCACGGCAGGTCAGCCCCTTGGCGAACTGGTGATCACTCTCAACGACCTGCCAGAAAAGCGTATTCCGCTGGTGGCGGACGCTGACGTGGCGCGCGGTGGTTTTGCCACCCGTTTGCGCACAGCTGCCCTTGTGTTGTGGGAAAAGTTTGGCCCCGGTAGCGGGAACGAGGTGCCAGAAGAGGCATGAGCAAGCCACGCTTTATTACATTTGAGGGGATCGACGGTTCCGGTAAATCGACCCAGGCACGCCGGTTCGCTGACCATCTGCGCGGGCAGGGTGGCGATGTCGTTTTGACCCGAGAGCCAGGCGGCAGCCCCGGTGCCGAAGAAATTCGCCAGCTTCTGCTGACAGGCGATACCGATCGCTGGTCCGCAGAAACCGAGATTTTGCTCTTTACCGCCGCGCGCCGTGATCATCTGGAAAAGACCATTCAGCCGGCGCTGGCGCTGGATAAAACCGTGGTCTCGGACCGCTTTGCCGATAGCACGCGGATCTATCAGGGTGCCACACGCGGTGACCTGCGCGAGATGGTGGACAAACTGCATAGCCTGATGATCGGGCGCGAGCCTGATTTGACGTTCATCATCGATATGGACCCTGCCACTGCGCTAGAGCGTGGCTTGGCCCGTAAGTCAGGCGAGGATCGCTTCGAGGACTTTGGCCTCGCGTTTCAGGAAACGCTGCGCCACGGGTTCCTTGCACTGGCGCATGCCAACACCGACCGCTGCGTGCTGATTGATGGCAACCGCACCGCCGATCAGATCGCCAGCGAAATCGCGGCCTACGCATGAGCGACGACGATATCCCAGAGCCGGACCGGATCGCAGGTGCGCCGCATCCGCGCGAAACACCTGTGCTGTTTGGTCAGGACAAGGCGCAGGCAGATTTTCTGGATGCGTTTGGGGCCGGGCGGCTGCATTCGGGCTGGCTGATCACCGGGCCGCGCGGCGTAGGCAAGGCAACCCTTGCGTGGAAAATCGCGACGTTTCTCTTGGCGGATCAAGAGGCGGGGCTTTTCGGTGATCTAACCCTTGCGGTTGACCCTGAACATCCTGACGCACGGCTTGTCCATGCGGGCGCGCATCCGCGTCTGTCCATTATTCGGCGCCCATGGAATGAACAAACCAAAAAACTGCGTGCCGATATCACCGTGGATGCGGTGCGTCGGCTCAAGTCGTTCTTTCATATGTCCGCAGCTGATGGTGGGCGGCGCGTGGTGATTGTGGATGCCGCGGATGAGCTGAACCGCAACGCCGCGAATGCCATCCTCAAAGAACTGGAAGAGCCGCCAGCAAACACAACCATCCTGCTGATTTCGCATCAACCGTCACGTCTGCTGCCCACGATCCGGTCGCGGTGCCGCGAATTGCGCTGTGCGCGGTTGTCGCCGGACGCTCTGCAAAAGGCGCTTGTGCAGGCGGGGCATCCGTCGGATCAGACCGAAAGCCTTGCCACTTTGGCGGGGGGATCGGCGGGGGATGCGATCCGGTTGCTTAATCACGATGGTCTGGTGCTTTATGCAGAGCTGATCAAAACCTTCGAAGGTCTGCCGCATATTGACAGGCCCGCCGCCCTGCGACTGGCCGAAAGCTGTGCCGGGCGGGGCGCTGACGTGCGCTTTGGGCTAACGCTGGATTTGATTGATCTGTTTTTGTCCCGCGCGGCCCGTGCCGGGCTGATGGGCGAACCAACAGCGCAGGGCGCACCGGGTGAAGCGCGCCTGCTGACCCGGATCGCACCGGATGATCGTGCCGCCCGCCGCTGGGCGCAGGTACAACAGGATTTAACGGACCGGTCGCGCCATGGCCGTGCGGTGAACCTTGACCCTGCGGCGCTCATCCTTGATATGGTTTTCAAGATTGAAGAGACGGCGCAAGGTACAGCCGTAGCCTGAAAGCCGCGTCATGACCCAAGCCACAATCGTAGACAGTCACTGCCATCTGGATTTCCCGGACTTTGACGCAGAACGCGATGATGTGATTGCGCGCGCGCTAGAGGCTGGGGTCAGCCGCATGGTGACAATCTGCACAAGGCTGCGGTTGGAACCACAGGTCCGCGCCATCGCAGAGACCTATGCGCCGGTGTTCTATGCCGCAGGCACCCACCCGATGAGCGCGGCAGACGAACCTCTGGCCACCGTTGAAGAATTGATCGCACTAGCAGATCATCCAAAATTCGTTGGCATCGGTGAGACTGGCCTAGATTATCACTACACCGCCGAAAGTGCCGATATTCAGCAACAATCGCTGCGCGTTCATATTGCTGCGGCACGCGAAACCAAACTCCCACTGATCATCCATGCCCGTGCAGCGGACGATGATATGGCCCGCATCCTGCGAGAGGAATTCGACAAAGGCGCCTATACTTGCGTGATGCATTGCTTCTCAAGCAGTGCCGCTTTGGCCGAGGCTGCGCTGGAGATGGGGTTCTATTTGTCTATGTCGGGCATCGCAGCCTTTCCCAAAAGTCAGGAGCTGCGCGATATCTTTGCCAAGGCGCCGGTCGATCGTGTGCTGGTCGAAACTGACAGCCCCTATTTGGCCCCGCCGCCCTATCGGGGTAAACGCAATGAGCCCGCATATACCGCCCATACCGCCAAGGTGGGTGCAGAGGTGTTTGGTCTGTCCTATGAAGATTTCGCCACACAGACGACGGCGAATTTCGACCGGCTGTTCTGGAAGGCGGCGCAATGACCGACCAGATCAGCTTTCGCATTCTTGGTTGCGGTTCATCGGGGGGCGTGCCGCGTCTGGGCGGGCTTTGGGGGGCGTGCGATCCAACCAACCCGAAAAACCACCGGCAGCGCTGCTCGCTTCTTGTGACGCGAACATCTGGCGATCAGATCACCCGCGTTTTGATCGACACCACCCCAGATATGCGCGCGCAACTGCTGGCGGCCGATGTCGGTACGCTTGATGCGGTGGTCTATACCCATGGTCACGCCGATCACGTGCATGGCATCGACGATCTGCGCATGATTGTTTTCAACATGCGCGCGCGCCTGCAGGTCTGGGCGGATGGCGATACGACCAATGATCTGCTGGGGCGCTTTGGCTACGCCTTTGTGCAGCCCAAAGGATCAAACTATCCACCGATCTGTGATCTGAACACGATCAAGGGCGATATCACCGTCAGCGGGGCAGGGGGCGATATCGTGCTGCAACCGTTTGAGGTCGAACACGGCAACATCGACGCCTTGGGGTTCCGTATCGGTGATGTGGCCTACCTGCCGGATGTTTCCACGATCCCCGATGCGGCTTGGGACAAGCTGCAGGGGTTGGACACATGGATTGTTGACGCGCTGCGCCGCGAGCCGCATCCAACACATTCGCATCTGGCCAATACGCTGGAATGGATCAACCGCGCGGCACCCCGTCAGGCCGTGCTGACGAATATGCACAATGATCTGGACTATGCGACCGTCGCCGCAGAAACCCCCGACCATATCCGCCCCGCCTATGACGGTATGACGATCACGATCGATCTGCCTTAAGGAGTCGCGAATGACCGCCCTCATCGATGTCATTCTGCCGGTCTTCTTTGTGATCGGATTTGGCTATTTGGCTGTCTGGAAAGGGTACTTCAGCGACGCGGGCGTTGATGGGCTGATGAAATTCACCCAAGGCTTTGCAATCCCCTGCCTGCTGTTTCGGGCGATTTCCACGCTTGATCTGGGGCAGAACTTTGATCTGGCCTTGATGGGGAGTTACTATACGGCGGCTTTTGCTTGCTTTGTTGTGGGCCTGCTGGGCGCGCGGTACATCTTTGGGCGCGATTGGGAAGACAGCGTTGCAATCGGTTTTTGCTGCCTTTTTGCCAACTCTCTGCTGCTGGGCCTGCCGATCACCGAGCGCGCCTATGGCGTTAGCGCGTTAGAGGCCAACTATGCCATTATCGCGATCCATTCGCCGTTTTGCTATGCGGTTGGCATCACCGCGATGGAGATTGTGCGCAATCGCGGTGGCAACATCGCAACGCTGCCCGGCAAAGTGCTGAACGCGATGTTCCATAACGCGCTGATCGTCGGGATCAGCCTTGGGTTTGTGGTTAATCTTGGTGGCATTCCGATGCCCGTGGTCTTGACTGATGCGCTTGATCTGATGGTGCGGGCGGCCTTGCCTGCGGCACTGTTTGGATTGGGCGGCGTGCTTTATCGCTATCGCCCCGAAGGAGATATGCGTACGATCATGTTTGTCGTGGCCGTGTCCTTGATCTTGCAACCATTGCTGGTCTGGGGACTGGCCAAGGCGAACGACCTGTCAGACACCGCCCTGCGCTCTGCGATCCTCACGGCGGCGATGGCACCGGGGATCAACGCTTATGTTTTTGCCAATATGTACGGCAAGGCGCGGCGGGTCGCCGCATCGTCAGTTTTAATGGCGACGGGGTTGTCGATCCTCACTGTCTGGCTATGGCTGGCGGTGCTGCCTTAGACCCTTTTCATCTTGCTGCGTTTGTTCTGGACGGCCCGCAGATGGTCTGCTGCATTGCATAGACCAATTGTTATCTAAGTCATGCGATTTACAGTTGCGAATAATTCTCATATGCATTCTAAGAGAATACGACGATAACCTGGGAAGGAAACTGTTTTGACACTGACGAAACGGATGATTGGAACATTGAGCGCCGTCATTATTTCGACCGCCGCCACAGCACAGGACGACCGCTTTAAGGCTGTGACGACGTTTACCGTGATTGCCGATATGGCGCAGAACGTGGCGGGCGATGCGGCCATCGTGGAAAGCATCACCAAAGCAGGGGCCGAAATCCACGGTTATCAGCCCACACCGCGCGATATCATTCGCGCGCAGGGCGCTGACCTGATCTTGTGGAACGGGCTGAACCTAGAGCTGTGGTTTGAACAATTCTTTCAGAACCTCTCTGACGTGCCCAGTGCGACGCTCAGCGACGGGATCACCCCGATGAGCATCTCGTCAGGTGAATATGACGGCAAACCAAACCCCCACGCCTGGATGAGCCTTGAGAGCGCGCTGATCTACGTCGACAATATCCGCGATGCATTCAGCACACATGATCCACAGAATGCAGCGATCTATGCCGCCAACGCCGCAGCCTATAAGGCCGAAATCACCGCCACCATTGCACCCCTGCGCGATGCCATCCTTGCAGTGCCCGAGGACCAGCGTTGGTTGGTCAGCTGCGAAGGTGCTTTCAGTTATCTGGCCCGCGATTTCCAGATGCAGGAATTGTACCTCTGGCCAATCAATGCCGACCAACAGGGCACACCCCAGCAGGTGCGGCGGGTAATCGACACCGTGCGCGACAACAGCATTCCGGCGGTTTTCTGCGAAAGCACCGTCAGTCAGGCCCCGGCAGAACAGGTAGCCCGCGAGACGGATGCCGACTATGCAGGTGTGCTCTACGTGGACAGCCTGACCACGGCAGATGGTCCCGTGCCGACCTACCTTGATCTGCTGCGTGTCACATCTGAAACCATTGCAGCGGGACTGACTGAATGACGCCAACCCCCGGTATCATCTCGCAGAATGTGACGGTGACCTATCGCAATGGGCTGACCGCCCTGCATGATGCGAGCTTTGAGATACCGACCGGCACCATCACGGCGTTGGTGGGCGTGAACGGGGCCGGGAAATCGACGTTGTTCAAAGCAATCATGGGTTTTGTGCCTGCCGCACGCGGCGAAATATCGGTGCTGGGCATGCCCGTGAAAGAGGCATTGCGCCAAAACATCGTGGCCTATGTGCCCCAATCCGAAGAGGTCGACTGGACCTTCCCGGTGTTGGTTGAAGACGTGGTAATGATGGGCCGCTACGGCCACATGGGGTTCTTTCGCAGGCCAAAGCAGACAGACCACGACGCGGTGACGCAGGCATTGAACCGTGTGAACATGACCGAATACCGCCATCGCCAGATAGGCGAGCTGTCTGGTGGTCAGCGCAAGCGGGTGTTTCTGGCCCGCGCATTGGCCCAAGAGGGGCAGGTGATCCTGCTGGATGAGCCGTTCACTGGCGTTGATGTGCAAACCGAGGATGCCATTATCGCGCTGCTGCGCGATCTGCGCGATGAGGGGCGGGTGATCCTTGTATCGACGCACAACCTTGGCTCTGTGCCAGAGTTTTGCGACCGCACCGTTTTGGTCAAGAAAACTGTGCTTGCCTACGGGCTGACCAAAGACACCTTCACCCATGACAACCTTGAACGCGCTTTTGGTGGCGTGCTGCGACACTTTGTGTTGGGTGGTGCGGACCTGCACGATGACGACGACAACCGCCAGATCCGGGTCATTACGGATGATGAGCGGCCCTTTATTGTCTATGGCGATGAGGACCGCAAAGAATCTGCCAAGGAAGATGCAGAGTGATGGCAACCCTGCTCGAACCCTTCGGTTATGCCTATATGTTCAATGCCATGTGGGTCAGCGCATTGGTGGGCGGGGTCTGCGCGTTTCTGTCGGCCTATCTGATGCTCAAGGGGTGGTCACTGATTGGGGACGCGCTTAGCCATTCGATCGTGCCGGGGGTGGCCGGGGCCTATATGCTGGGGCTGCCTTTTGCGCTGGGCGCATTTGCCGCCGGTGGATTGGCCGCAGGCACGATGCTGTTTCTCAACCAACGCTCGGGGTTGAAAGAAGACACCATTATCGGGCTGATCTTTACCTCGTTCTTTGGCTTGGGCCTGTTCATGGTGTCGCTCTCGCCCACCTCGGTCAGCGTGCAGACGATCACCATGGGCAATATTCTGGCCATCACCCCGTCAGATACGTTGCAACTGGCGATCATCGGTTTTGTGACGCTCGCCGTGTTGCTGGCGAAATGGAAAGACCTGATGGTGGTGTTTTTTGATGAAAACCACGCGCGCTCTATCGGGTTGCGGCCTGATTTGCTGCGGGTCGTTTTTTTCACATTGCTATCAGCCTCTTGCGTGGCGGCATTGCAAACCGTGGGCGCGTTTTTGGTGATTGCGATGGTGGTCACACCGGGGGCCACGGCCTATCTGTTGACGGACCGTTTTCCGCGTCTTCTGGCGCTTAGCGTCTTCATCGGGGCCACCACCAGTTTTGTCGGCGCTTACCTGAGCTTCTTTGCCGATGGTGCGACCGGCGGGATCATCGTCAGCCTGCAAACGCTGATCTTTCTTGTGGCGTTCTTCTTTGCGCCCAAACACGGCTATCTGGCCGCCCGCAGACGGGCCGCCCGTGCATTGGAGGCGTGATGATGGACACGCTGTTTTTCCCCTTCCAGTTTGCGTTCATGAACAAAGCCTTTCTGATGATGGCCATCATCGCGGTTCCGACCAGCCTGTTGTCCTGTTATCTGGTGCTGAAGGGCTGGTCGTTGATGGGCGACGCGATCAGCCATGCAGTGCTACCCGGCGTCGTACTGGCCTATATCCTGAATATCCCGTTGATCACTGGCGCCTTTGCGGCGGGTATGTTCTGCGCACTCAGCACTGGTTTTCTGGCTGAAAACAGCCGGGTAAAGCAGGACACGATCATGGGGATCGTGTTTTCGGGGATGTTTGGGTTTGGGCTGGTGCTTTATACCAAGATCAGCACTGATGTGCATCTTGATCATATCCTCTTTGGCAACATGCTGGGGGTCAGCGCGCAGGATCTGTGGACCGCAGCTGGCGTCGCGGTTCTTGTGGCTGTGGTTATCCTGACCAAACAGCGCGAGTTCATGTTGCATGCGTTTGATCCTGTACAGGCACAGGCCGTCGGGCTGCGCGTGGGGTGGTTGCACTATGGGTTGCTGTCGTTGATTTCACTGACGATTGTGGCGACGCTGTCTGCCGTGGGCATCATCCTTGCCATTGGCCTGCTGATTGCCCCCGGTGCCATCGCCTTTTTGTTGACCAAGCGTTTTGCCGTGATGCTGCCGATAGCCGTTGGCGTGACACTGCTGTCGGGGTTTCTGGGCGTCTACATCAGTTTCGTGATCGACAGCGCCCCGGCACCCACCGTCATTCTGGTGCTGACGGCAATTTTCATCGCCGCATTTGTCCGCGCCAATATGGTGACGCGCAAATCGACGGCAAATGCGTCGGATTCCGCGTTGAACGGCTAGGGCCGTCGTGAAACCATACGCAAGACAAGGCGAATGCATCTACAAGGGGATATCGTGGAATGATCCGTTTTCTTGCCAGTCTGTTGATCTGCCTTGGCACCGCTGCAAGCGCTGAGACACTGAAGGTCGCCGTAACGACCTCGTTCCAGAACTCCGGGCTGTCGGACGTTCTATTGCCTGCGATTGAAGAAGACACCGGGATCACCGTGCAATTGTTGGTGGTTGGCACAGGGCAGGCCTTGCGCTTGGGCGAAGCGGGGGATGTGGATGCGATCCTTGTCCATAGCCGTGCGGCAGAAGACGCATTTGTCGCAGCGGGGCATGGCACGCACCGGCGCGAGATCATGTATAATGACTTTGTGGTTGTTGGCCCTGAAAGCGATCCCGCCGCTGTCGCGGATGCACAGACCGCAGCAGCAGCGCTGGCGGCGGTTGCACAGGCCCAAGTGCCTTTTGTCAGTCGCGGCGACGACAGCGGGACACACCGCAAGGAGCTTTCACTGTGGGACGCTGCAGGCATTGCGCCGGGCGGCGCATGGTATCGTGAGGTGGGCGCAGGCATGGGGCCAGCTTTGCTGACGGCTGCGGGGATGGACGCTTATATTCTGGCGGACAGGGCAAGCTGGTTGAACTTTGGCAATCAGGCGGGGTTGGCGCTTGTTTTTGAAGGCGATCCGGTGCTTTTCAACCAATACGCCTATATCCCGGTGAACCCCGCGCGGCATGGCCATGTAAAGGTCGCATTGGCAGCCACGCTTGAAGATTGGCTGACCTCTGCGCGCGCGGCGCAGTTAATTGATGGCTATCAGATCAACGGCGAAATACTGTTTACCTTCAACGCCGAACCTTGACCCTGCCTCGGTCTGCTGTGTGGGCATGCGATGCTGGCAACACAGGCGTGCAGATGTCATGAACCGCAAGAAGCTGAGGATTTGAACAATGAGCGATGACAGACCAATTCGGTTGGGCATGGTTGGCGGCGGTAACGACGCATTTATTGGCGGTGTGCATCGCATCGCTGCGCGCATTGACGGACGGTTTCGTCTTGTCGCGGGCGCGCTGTCGTCAACGCCGGACAAGGCCCAAGCCTCTGGTGCGGCCCTTGGTCTGGATCCCGCGCGCATCTACGATGATTTCAAGGCGATGGCGATCCGCGAGGCGCGTCTGAAAGACGGGATAGAAGCCGTTGCCATTGTGACCCCCAACCATATTCACTATGCCGCTGCGCGCGCGTTCCTCAAGCGCGGCATCCATGTGATCTGCGACAAACCACTGACATCAACCATGGCGGATGCCAAAAAGCTGGTGAAGGCGGCTGAGACCAGCGATGCACTCTTTGTGCTGACCCACAATTACACTGGCTATCCTTTGATACGGCAGGCCCGCGAGATGATAGCGCGCGGTGATCTGGGCCAGATCCGTTTGGTGCAGGTGGAATATGCCCAAGATTGGCTGACCCAGCATGAAGACGTCAAACAAGCGGCCTGGCGCACCGACCCTGCGCGCTCGGGGTTGGGTGGATCGACGGGCGACATTGGCACCCATGCGTTCAATCTGGCCAGCTTTGTGTCGGGGCTGGAGTTGGAAATGCTCTCGGCTGATTTGCAGTCTTTTGTCAGTGGTCGCCAGTTGGACGACAACGCCCATGTGATGATGCGTTTTGCCGGAGGCGCACGCGGGATGCTGTGGTGTAGCCAAGTTGCGCCGGGAAATGAGAACGGGCTGCGTTTGCGTATCTACGGTGAAAACGGGGGCATCGAATGGATGCAGGAAAACCCCAACCAGCTGTGGTTCACGCCCTTTGGGCAACCCAAGCAATTACTGACACGTGGTGGGGCTGGCACAACGGATGCCGCCGCGCGGGTGACGCGCATTCCCGCAGGCCACCCCGAAGGTTATCTGGAAGGTTTCGCCACGATCTACCGCGAGGCCGCGGATGCGATTGCGGCCCACCGCGCGGGCGCGCCGGTGCCAGATGATCTGCTTTACCCGACCATTCAGGACGGCATGAAAGGCATGCAGTTCGTCGAAGCCTGCGTGCGTTCGTCCCAGCGTGACGGGGCCTGGGTCAAGCTGGGCTAGCGGCCCAGACGCTGCGCGATTTGTTCCGAGAGGTTCAGCAAAGCCGCCGATTGCGCATTGGAAATGCTCTGCAGGCTTTGGTCCGGCATCGGGATGCTGATCTCGAACCGGTCAGAGGTGTTGCGGTAATCAATCCTGTCACCTCCCACAAAGAACTGACCTGTCAGGTGGAATGATCCATCCGCACCGGCCAGCATGCGTTCAACCCGCACATCAATGGCGACATCGGGCAGGCGGATAAAGGGCCAAGGCTCTGGCCCCACATCAGCGTTTAGAATGTCCGACAGGTTACGGGTCAGCACAAGGGTGACAGCCCGTTCCGGCGCGTCGGCCCAGAGGACATCAGGGTTGGCCGCGATCAGCCCCGAAGGCAATTCGCGCGCCACTTCCTCAGCCGCTGCATAACTGGGCAAGGACACGGTGCGCACCATAGCACTGCCCACCAAGGGGCGCAGTTGGATGGCGGATGGCATGGGTGACAGTGCCAGCCGGTCAAGCGGCGGGGAACAGGCGGCAAGGGCTGCGAAAATCACAAAGAAAAACGTCTTGGGCATACTACCGTCCTGTTAGCAGGGAATTGGGATTTCGCTGAATTTGCCGCGACAGGGCCGAAACCGCATCGGCGGCCTCTTGGATATCACGCAAGGTTTGCAGCGTTTCGGCACCAAAGCGCGACCGCTCGCTGTAGCTTTCGATGACGGCTTCGGTCTGGGCTACCAAACGGTTGGCACGCGCAGAAAGGGCGGGCAGGGTGCTGACGGCATCCTCAATCGCGCGCGCGGCCTCATTGGCCGAGGCGAGTGCATCATTGACGTTCTCAATCGCGCCGCCCTCGCGCACTTCGGCAAGGAAACCGCGCATTTCTTCCAGCGCCCCGTTCAGCGAACCGGGCAGGGCCACGGCCTCTTCTGTGCCGATAAACCCGTCGATGGCGGCAAGGGTATCGGTTGCTGATGTGACCAAGGCCTCAAACTCAAGACTGTTGGCCTTGGCGGTCAGTGCTTCAATCTCTGCCGTTATGGCGGGCAGGTTCTGGGTGGCCACTTCGATGTTCTTGGCAGCCGCGGTGGCGGTTTCAATGGCCAGATCAAAATCGGCAATCAATCCGGTTTCCTCGGCCTCGGTCACTAATCCGTTGAGGTCGGCAATCACGTTGCGCAGATCATTCGGGATCGCCTGCAAATCATCCGACTGCACAAGTGCACGGGTTTCATCGGCGAGTGCCACGATTGAGGCAGGCACACCGCGCGTCGCCTCATCATTGGCAAGACGTTCGATGCTATCCATCATATCGATAGCCCCATCCATCAGGTCCTCAACCGGCAGCGCATTGATCCGTGCAAGCAGCCCCTCGGCCGTCGCCGCGACATCAGAAATCTGCGATTCCGTTGTGGGGATCACCGGATACCGGCCAGAGGTCAGCGTCACGATGGCGGGCAGGGCTTCTTCCAATTCGATCAGCTCAACATAAAGCGTGCCTGCCAGAATATTGCCTGTCACCATGCGTGCGCGCAGACCACGGGCCACGAACTCGGACAGCAACGCGAGCGCATCATCAGCCGTGGCTTCGCCACCCAAACCGATCCGCGAAGGCTCTATCGCCAGTACCGCTTGCAGGCGCACTTGGGCGTCGTCGCCGTCACCGACAACAATCGCGTTGATGTCACTGACCTCGCCGATGCGAATACCCTGAAAGCGCACGTCGGCCCCGGCGGTCAGACCGGTCACGGATTCCTCGAACAAGGCCGCAACTTCGAGAACCTCGGCGTTAGGATCGGTAAAAAGGCTATCGCGAGCCGAAGCATTGTCAGGGAAGATATCAAACCGGTGACCGTCCCGAATAGGCGCGCCACCAGAAACGACAGTGTCAAAGGCAATCCCGCCTTCGATCAGCGACGCAAGTGAACTGACATCAAGCGAAACACCACCGGCCCCGAATGAAACACTGAACCCCGATGTGTCCCAAAAGCGCGTGCTGGTGGTGATGCGGCGGTCATAGGGGCTTTCGATGAAAGCGTTAACCACAACCTGATCGCCATCAAAGGACAATTCTGGCTTTTCCAGATAGCCGACCTGAATGCCTTTGTGCAGCACTGGCGCACCGGCGGTGATGCTGCCACCGTCCGAGGTGCGCAAGATGACGGCGGTGCCTCGCTGGCTTGCCGTTGTCAGGTTGGGCCGTTCAAGCCCCGTGAACTCAAACTGCGCTACGTCGGCTTCGGTATCCCAATTTCCTGTAATATAGACGCCAGACAGTACCGTATCGAGGCCGGTAATCCCGCGCACGGATACATCAGGGCGCACCACCCAGAACTGGGCGTCATCATCCAGATAAGGGGCGACGGTTTTGTCAACGCGGGCATGAACCAGCACAACGGTCAGGCCTTCGGCGAATTCGACGCTTTCAACTTCGCCCACTGTGACGTCGCGATATTTGATCACCGTTTCACCGGCCTGAATACCAGATGCATTTTCAAAGCTGATGGTGATCAGCGTGCCGCGATCACTGTAATTCTGCCACGCCGCCCAAAGCGAAATCGAAAGCGCCGCAATCGGCACCAGCCAGACCAGCGACAGCCGCTTCCAGATCCGCTGTTTGACGGGCCGGATATCAAGCTCTGCCGGGTTGGTGGGGGGGGTATCACTCATTGCTGCGTCCTGTCGGCGTCCCAAATCAGACGCGAGTCAAAGGCTTGTGCCGAAAGCATGGTAAAGATCACTGATAACGCAAAACTCACAGCAGCAATACCCGGATTGATCGTGGCAATAGTATCGAGTTGCACAAGTGCCGACAGGATTGCAACGACAAAGACATCGATCATCGACCAGCGTCCAATGAATTCAACCACCTCATAGGCCTTGTGGCGTTCATGCTGGCTGGCCATTGACCGCCGCTGTACGCTGATCGCCAGATAGGCAATGGCAATGAATTTCCCAACGGGGATCATCACAGAGGCGATGAAAACAATCGCCGCAATCCCAAGTGAGCCATATTCGACCAATTCAACAACACCGCCGATGATGGTGCTTTCGGATCGCTCTGTCAGGGTGGATGTTAGCAGCATTGGGTAAAGGTTGGCTGGCAAATAAGCGATCATTCCCGCCAGCAACCAGGCCCAGACCTTTTGCAGGCTTTCGGTGTCACGGCTTTGCAGCGCACCGCTGCACCGCTTGCAGATCGTGTCCTGCATCGCATGTACCTGCCCGCAGCGCTGGCAGGCGACTAATCCTGCCTCGCGCGCAGTGGTCAGCGCGCCGCCCTGTCCAATGCTTCCCAAATTGAATACCTGCAAATCAGTTGATCTTTGAGAACTGTGATCACCACAACCCCCGAAAAGGCCCAGAACGCGGGGCCGATGGTCACGGCGGCCATACCCGCCACTTTGATCAGCGCCACGGTGACACCGACGATGAAAATCTCGGCCATGCTCCATGGTCGCAAGCGTTCGGCCAGCCCAAATGCTTTGTGCGCGCCACTGCGCGGCTTTTGTTCGCGCACCAGCGGGTCGAGCGCATAAATCAACGCACCAAGCCGGATCAGTGGGATCACAACGATGAAAAACGCCACAGCCACGGCCAGCGGGAGGGCATAGCCATCGTTAAACGCCAGCACAGCGTCGATAACAGAGGTCGCATTGTGCAACCCGCCTGCATCCAGCGTCAGAAAGGGAAAGCTGACGGCGGCAATCATCATGATGAATGCCGTCAGCGCAAGGCTGAGGATCCGCGCCATGGCCGCCGGTTGCGAGGTCATCAAAACAATGCCGCAGCGTTTGCAATGCGCGCGTGCATTCGTCGGAATGCTTGCAGCGCGATGCAGCGTATCGCACTGCGGGCATGCAACCAGATCGTCCAATGGTGGCAAAGCGGCGGACACGTGTTTGAACACTCCAGATTGACAACGGGGGCTTGCCCCGATCATGGCGCAAGGTTATCGCGTCCATGCTAGATATGCTACGTTTGGCCGCGCGACAACGGCACGCAATGAGAAGCTGATGACTGATACCGTTTTTCCACCCCGTCCAACGCCGGTTATCCCCGTGAAAGGGCAGGCCGGTTTTCCGGTTGGCCGAATCTTTTGTGTCGGGCGCAACTACGCCGATCACGCAGCCGAGATGGGGCATGAAGTTGATCGGGAAGCCCCGTTTTACTTTACCAAATCGGCCCATTCCGTACTGTTGTCGGGCAACGACATGCCCTATCCGCCCCGCACCGCAGATTTGCATCACGAGATGGAGCTTGTTGTGGCCCTGGGCGCGCAGGCCAAGGACATCGCCATCGCTGACGCCATGTCGGTTGTTTTCGGGTACGGCTGTGGCCTTGATATGACCCGTCGCGATTTGCAGGCCGCCGCCAAAGCCAAGCGCAGGCCGTGGGATACGGGCAAGGATTTTGACAATGCGGCCATTCTTGGCACTCTCACCCCCGCCGAAGGGCTGGGCGATATCAGCGATCTGGCTATCACGCTGGACGTCAACGATGCGACCCGTCAATCGGCGCAGCTGTCCGATATGGTCTGGTCCATCCCCGAGATTATCGCCGATCTGTCATCGCTTTATACGCTCTTGCCCGGTGATCTGATCATGACCGGCACACCTGCCGGCGTTGGTCAGGTTGTGACGGGTGACGTATTGTGCGGACGGATTGGCGATTTTGCCCCAGTGAACACCCGTATCATCTGATCTAAGCTGATCAACACACATCGCCGCGCTGGCGATCGAATTTAACCGAACTATCCCATTGGAGGATCATCATGTTGACCACCACACGCCGCACTGTCCTTGGCCTTTTGGCCGCCGCCGGGCTTGCCACAACGGCAAGCGCGCAGGAGGTGACGCTGCGCCTGCACCAGTTCCTACCTGCGCAGGCCAATGTGCCCGCCCATATTCTGGATGTCTGGGCCGACAAGGTAGAGGCTGACAGCGATGGCCGCATCAAGATTGACCGCTTTCCGTCGATGCAGCTGGGTGGCACGCCGCCACAACTGATCGATCAGGCGATTGACGGCGTGGCAGACATTATCTGGACGGTCGCAGGGTACACGCCCGGCCGTTTCCCACAGTTGGAAGTGTTTGAACTGCCCTTCCTGTCGCCGGATGCCGAGGCCACATCGCGCGCGTTCTGGGAAATGGCAGAAGAGCGGATGATGGACACCGATTTTGCCGCGTTCAAGCCGCTGGGCCTGTGGGTTCACGGCCCTGGCGTGATCCACACCAACCGCCCCGTCACGGACGTGGCTGATCTGCGCGGCTTGAAACTGCGCGCGCCCACCCGCACGACAACAACACTGTTCACTGAACTTGGCGCTACGGCCGTCGGCATGCCTGTGCCTGCGGTGCCAGAGGCATTGTCCAAAGGCGTGATCGACGGTGCGGTGATCCCATGGGAGGTCGTCCCAGCGCTGAAGGTGCAGGAACTTGTTAGCAACCACACCGAATTCCCCGGCGAGGCGCTTTATACGACCGCCTTTATCATGGCGATGAACCCTGACGCCTATAACGCGCTGCCCGCAGATTTGCAGGCCGTGATAGATGCCAACTCTGGCCTAGAGTTTTCAGCCTTCGCGGGCCGCACGATGCAAGAGTACGACGCACCGGGCCGCGCGCTGGCAGAGGCGCAAGCCAACACCATCATCACGCTCAACCCCGAACAGGTGGCGGCATGGCGCGCAGCGAGCGCACCAACCATTGCCAACTGGATTGCCGAGGCTGACGCTGCCGGGATCGATGGCACCGGCCTTTATGCGCAAGCGCAGGCGCTGATCGCAAAGCATAACGCGGATAACTAAACCCCGGTGCTGCATTCACTGATCGCACGGCTGGCACAGATCATGGCGCTCTTGGGCGGCGTGGTTTTGTGCCTGCTTGTGATCTTGGTCTGCGTCAGCGTGGCCGGGCGTGAATTGGGCGATGCGGCCCATTCCGGCATGATTGGTGCAGTGGGCGTGTGGTTGCTTGATCTTGGTGTCGGGCCAATCTTGGGTGATTTTGAACTGGTAGAGGCAGGCATCGCCTTTGCCATCTTCGCGTTTCTGCCACTGACCCAGCTCAGCAGTGCCCATGCGCGCGTTGATGTTTTTACCTCTGGCTTGGGGCCGCGTGTCAACAACGCGCTCGCCACATTCTGGAGCATCGTCATGGCTGTAATCATTGTCCTGATCACGTGGCGGCTGTTTGTCGGGATGCAGGACAAAATCCGCTATAATGAGACGACCTATCTGATCCAATTCCCGATCTGGTGGGCCTATGCCGCGAGTTTCGCCGCTGCCATCGCCACTAGCATAGTGAGCATCTACTGCGCGGTCATGCGCGTCATGGGTCGGCGTATCGCATGAGTGACCTTACACTGGGCTATCTATCGTTCCCGTTTCTCTTGCTGCTGATCTTCCTGCGCGCGCCCATCGGGTTGGCAATGCTGCTGTGTGGTATTGGTGGGCTGTGGTTTGCCACGGATGGCACAACCGTTTTCATGGCGCGGCTCAAATCCGAGGTCTATTCCACCTTCTCAAACTACAATCTGTCGATCATCCCGATGTTCCTGCTGATGGGCCAATTCGCGACCCATTCGGGCATGTCGCGCGCCCTGTTTCGCGCAGCAGAGGCATGGTTAGGCCATCGCAAGGGCGGTATGGCCATGGCGGCGGTGGGGGCTTGCGCAGGGTTTGGTGCGATTTGCGGATCGTCGCTGGCGACTGCGGCCACGATGAGTCGGGTCGCTTTGCCGGAGTTGCGCAAATACGGGTATTCGGGCGGCTTTTCGACGGCGACTTTGGCGGCGGGCGGCACCTTGGGCATCCTCATCCCGCCTTCGGTGATCCTTGTGATCTACGCGATCCTGACCGAGCAGAACATCGCCAAGCTATTTGCCGCCGCTTTTATCCCCGGCATTCTGGCCGCTTTGGGCTATATGCTGACCATTGCGATTTATGTGCGGCTTTACCCTGATCAGGCCGGCACAAAAGAACGCATGCCCTACGGCGAACGGGCCAAGGCGTTGGGCGCTGTCTGGCCGGTGCTGGTTGTCTTTGGTTTGGTGGTTGGCGGTATCTACAACGGCTGGTTCACACCGACGGAAGGTGCCGCGGTGGGGGCGATGGGCACTGGGCTGATTGCGTTCTTTTCCCGTTCTTTGAATTGGGCGGTGCTGCGCGAAAGCATCACTGAGACGGCAACAGGCACAGGGATGATCTTTTTCATCGTGCTGGGGGCGGGGTTCTACAACGGGTTTCTGGCGCTCACGCAAGTACCGCAAGAACTGTCCGGTTGGGTCACTGATCAGGGGTTCAGCCCTTGGACCATCATGGTGCTTATTCTGGTCTTCTACCTGCTTTTGGGTTGCCTGATGGACAGCCTGTCGATGATCCTGCTGACGGTGCCGATCTTCTGGCCGGTCATCTCGGGCCTTGATTTTGGCCTGACAACTGAGGAGCTAGCGATCTGGTTCGGGATCATGGTTCTGATCGTGGTCGAAGTCGGGTTGATCACACCGCCGGTGGGTATGAACCTGTTTATTATCAACAGCATGGATAAAGAGACGCCGATGACAGCGACCTACCGGTCGGTGCTGTTTTTTGTTGGCTCTGACGTGGTGCGGGTGTTCATTCTGTTGACGTTCCCGGCAATCACCCTCGTCTTTATCTAGGGCCCGGTTCGCCGTTCAGCGTGAAATCACAGGGCAGAGCCTTGTCGATCACACGTTGGGCATTGGGGATGTCGTTGCCTTCTGCCCGCTGGGTGGCCACCGCACGGGTGTAATTCAGGCTCAGCCAGCGCTGGATCAGCCGGGCGCGTAGTTCGGGCATGGGCACATCAAGGCGCACGGTAACGTCCCATAAGGGGGCAAGGTCCCGCCAGGGGGCCTCATCAAACATCAGGTAGTTGCCCTCGACAATGACAAACCGTGCAGAGGCGGGGACGGCCACAGACCCGGCAATTGCAATATCGCGGGTGCGGTCAAAGGATGGTGCGAAAACTTCTTTCCCTGATTTGAGAGCTTCGACCATGCGCACAAACCCCGGCGCATCAAAAGTTTCAGGCGCGCCTTTGCGCGGGCGCAGGCCACGGGCCTCAAGGATAGCATTATCAAGATGAAACCCATCCATAGGCACAACAGTGGACTTGCGCCCTTGCGCATTCAGCCGCCGCGCAAGCTCGCTTGCGATGGTGGATTTGCCACAGCCCGGCGCGCCGGTGATCGCAACCAGACAACGATCCTGTTCAACCGCCAGCAGATGTTCAGCCACGGTGTTTACATGTTCAGTCAGTATATTCACTCTGCCACGTGCCTCATATTCGGGCTTTGCCCTGTTTTTTTCCTACGTTACCAAAGGTCAACTGAACAGGCGATAGGTTTTTGCGCCCATGGCGGTTTCGCCTGCCAGGCTGTGCGGAAATGCGCACAGACGTGGCAATTTGATCCTTGGTGCCCTAACAAGATGTCAGATTTGGAATGAAAGCACGGTGCATACCCCTATGGCGGCCATTTGGCGGATATGGCGAATACTGGTCGCTGTCTGGAACACAACAGGCCAAAAGCACCTAGGGTTGATCGCTGCGGGTGTGGCCTTTTTTGGCATGTTTGGCATTTTTCCGGGGATCGCCGCTGTGATTGCCATCTTTGGTTTGATCGCCGATCCTGTTGTGATCGCTGAACAATTGGCCCTGATGGAGGATATCATTCCGCCGGATGCATATAACCTGATTGCCAGCCAGGTGTTTCGTCTGGTTGCGGCGCCTTCCGGGGCCTTGGGCTGGGCCACGGGTGTGTCGATTGCGCTGGCGCTGTGGTCATGCCGGGCCGGGGTGGCGGCGCTGATCGGAGGGCTGAATGCAATTGCAGGGCAGCGGATGCGCAACGGAATCTGGCAAATGATGGTTGCCCTGATGCTAACGGTGGCCTTGGTGACGCTGGCGATCATTGCATTGACGGTTGTGGTTGTGGTGCCAATCGGGCTGGCCTTCATCCCGGTGGCCAATTCAACGGCGTGGTTGCTAGAGGGCGTGCGCTGGCTGGTCGCGTTGGGCGTGCTGATGATGGGGTTGAGCCTGCTTTACCGCTTTGGCCCCGCCCGCCACGGCAGTCGTGGGCGCTGGATTACAGTGGGTTCTGTTGTTGTGGTGGTGCTCTGGGTCGCGGCCTCTGCGGGGCTGTCGTTCTATCTGACCAATTTCGCCAGCTATAACGAGATTTACGGCTCAATCGGGGCGGTCATTGGCCTGTTGCTATGGCTTTATGTCAGCGCCTATCTTATCCTGCTGGGGGCGGCACTGAACGTTGAGGTCCATGGGTTTGACCGCGACGCCCCGCGCGAAAACACAACCTTCTTGGACGAAGGCTAGGTCACGCGAGAGACCTGTTTGAATGTCGGATCATCCCAGCGCCGGTTGCGCATCACATCGCTGATCACAGCGACGGCGGCATCTACGTCGGCGGCATCAATGAACAAGGGCGTAAAGCCAAATCGCATAATATCAGGTGCCCGAAAATCGCCGATGACGTTCTGCGCGATGCAGGCCTGCATCGCGGCGTAGCCATGTTCAAAGTGGAACGACACCTGACTACCCCGCTGCGCGGGGTCGCGCGGGCTGGCGAGGGTCATCATCGGGCATTGTGCCTCAATCCCAGCAATGAACTGCTCTGTCAGGGCGATGGACGCTTTACGCAGGGCCGCCATATCAACCTGATCCCAAATCGCCAGCGATGTATCAAGTGCGGCCATCTGCAAAACCGGCGGCGTGCCAACACGCATACGCTCAATCCCTGTGCCGGGGCGATAATCGAGGTCAAAGGCGAACGGGGCCTCATGCCCCAACCAGCCTGACAGGGCAGGCTGGCAGCTGTCGATATGCCGGGGTGCGACATAGATGAATGCCGGTGCGCCGGGACCACCGTTGAGGTATTTATAGGTGCAACCAATCGCGAAATCAGCGTTGTACCCTTTGACATCAACAGCCATCGCACCGGCGGTATGTGCAAGATCCCAGACCGTGACAGCACCTGCCGCTTGCGCCATGGCGGTCAACGCCTGCATGTCATGCAGACGCCCAGTGCGGTAATCCACCTGTGTCAGCATCAGAACGGCCAGATCATCATTGATGTGGTTCTCTACATCTTCGGGATCGACGACGCGCAATTCATACCCGCGCCCAAGCGATTTGATCAGCCCTTCGGCCATATAGATGTCAGAGGGGAAATTGCCATTGTCGGTCAGGATCACACGGCGGTCGGGCACCAGATCAATCGCAGCAGCCAGCGCCTGATAGACCTTGATCGACAGGGTATCACCCAGCACCACATGCCCCGGTTCCGCCCCGATCAACCGCCCGATCCGGTCACCAAGGGCAGTCGGCTGCGCCATCCACCCGGCACGGTTCCAACCGGTTATGACCTTTTCACCCCATTCGGCAGTGATCGATTGCTCGACCCGTGCGGCAGTGGCCTTGGGCAGGGGTCCAAGCGAATTACCGTCAAGGTAGATCATCCCCTCAGGCAGGTGGAACATGGCTTTGGTGGCGACGAAATCAGTCATGGTGCGTCCTTAGAAACCTGTAAAAAGTGCAATCAGCGCAAGAATTGCGGGGATGCTTTGTGCAACAAAGGCAGCCTTTGTCGCTGTCACCGCGCCGTAGATCCCGGCGACAATGACACAGATCAGCAGAAAGGCCGTCATCGGCATGCCCGTAGCGCCCCAGATCAGGCCAAAGATAAGACCCGCAGACAGAAACCCGTTATAAAGCCCCTGATTAGCGGCCAGCACCTTTGTTTCAGTGGCAAATTCGGGTGTCAGGCCAAAGACGCGCCGCGCGCGCGGGCCTTCCCAAAGGAACATCTCCAACACCAGAAAATAGGCGTGGATCAGGGCGACAAGCGCGATCAGAATGGTTGCGAGCATCAGACCTGCCCCCCTGAAATCTGGATGGTTTGCCCGTTGATGCTGCGCGCACCCTCAGAGCAAAGCCACATTGCCGCAGCGGTTGTTTCATCAACCTCAAGCAATCGATGATGCCGATTGCCCTTGGCAATGGCGGCAATCGCGCCCTGTTCATCCACATCAAAGCGTTTCATCAGGCCGGGCAGTTGGTTGCGAACAATGTCGGTATCGACATAGCCGGGGCAAAGCGCGTTAAATGTGATCGGGCGGCGCATGAATTCTTCGGACAGCCCACGGATCAATCCGATGACGCCGTGTTTGGTGACAGTATAGGGAATCGCATTCTTGAGGCCCCGCACACCCGCGATGGAACTGATGACAATCATGCGGGCAGGGGTGGCAGGGGCCAGCGTGGCCATCGCCGCCTGAAACGTCAAAAACACACCGTCAAGGTTCGTCGTCATCATCTTACGCCACTGGGCGAGGGTTGTTTGCTCAAACGGGCCACCTTCGGCAATGCCTGCATTGGCCACACAGATCTGGATCGGACCGCGCGCCTTGGCTGCTGCTGCGATGCCGTCGCGCAGGGATGTTTCATCATCCACATCCATGACCAGCGCGTGAAGGCGTGGGCTTTGTGCGGCCACCGCTGCGAGTTTGTCAGCGCGCCGTCCGGTGATCGTGACCTCAGCACCGGCCTTTGCCAGCGCCACGGCGATCGCTTCGCCGATGCCCGTGCCGCCGCCGGTGACCAACGCGTGTTTGCCTGCATGTTCCATGATCAATCCTTTCGTTGAAGGCATGCTAGCGGTGTCATGGACATGGACAAGGGCAAAGCGACTAAGGCACAAGGTCAGGCATGAAATGGATCGATATCCCGCCTGTCTGGTTACTACTTGCTATTGTCTTCACATGGTGGATTGCCGTGTTGCAGCCGGATACCTTGCGTTTTGGCGGGCCGGTGATGCAACTGACCGGCGGGTTGCTGGTGGGTGGCGGGGTCGTTCTGATGCTGCTGGCCGCCATTGAGATGCGCAAGCAGCGCACAACGATTGTCCCGCATATGGAGGCAGATCACCTTGTCACCACGGGCATTTTCTCGCGCAGCCGTAACCCGATCTACCTTGGTGATGCGCTGGTTCTGGCCGGACTTGCCCTGCGTTGGGAGGTGCCAGTGGCGCTCTTGCTTGTGCCGCTTTTCATGGGCACGATCACACAGCGCTTTATCATTCCCGAAGAAAACCGACTACGCGTCAAATTTCGCGCAGATTTTGCCCGCTATTGCCAAAGGACGCGACGTTGGGTGTGACTGTTAGCGCATGACATAGGGTTTCAGTAAGCCACTCCCTTGTGAAATATTCTTTCGCGCGATAATGCATCCTGACTGCAAGCACAGATATGGGGGATGGTCCGTGAAAATCGGCACACCAAATGAGATATTTGAAGGCGAAGACCGGGTTGCAATGACACCGGCCTCGGCCAAGGATCTGCAAAAGCTCGGGTATGACTGCGTCATTGAGACCGGAGCCGGGGTATCGGCTGGGTTTTCGGACCAGTCTTATAAGGATGCAGGTGTTGAGGTCGTCAAGACCGCGGCCGCCCTTTATAAAGCGGCTGATATTGTCGTCAAGGTGCGCCCTCCGGAAGATGCGGAAATCAAGCGGTTGAGCGAAGGCCAGACCCTGATTTCGTTCTTCTACCCTGCACAGAATGAAAAACTGATGGAGGCCGCCAACAAGAAAGGCGCCACCGTCATCGCGATGGACATGGTGCCGCGTATTTCGCGTGCCCAGAAGATGGATGCCCTGTCTTCCATGGCCAATATCGCTGGTTATCGCGCCGTTATTGAGGCCGGTAACAACTTTGGTCGCTTCTTTACCGGGCAGGTCACGGCCGCTGGTAAAGTGCCACCTGCCAAAGTTCTTGTGGTTGGCGCCGGTGTGGCCGGCCTGGCCGCAATTGGTACCGCAACCTCACTGGGTGCCATCACATACGCCTTTGACGTGCGCCCCGAAGTGGCCGAGCAGGTCGAATCCATGGGTGCCGAATTTGTTTTCCTCGATTTTGAGGAAGAACAGCAGGACGGCTCGGCGACAGGTGGTTATGCGGCTGTATCTTCTCCGGAATTTGCGGCGGCCCAGCTTGCCAAGTTCCGCGAAATCGCACCGGAAATGGACATCGTCATTACAACGGCGCTGATCCCTGGCCGCGACGCGCCAGAGCTGTGGACCAAAGATATGGTCGAAAGCATGAAACCCGGTTCGGTCATCATTGACCTTGCTGCCGAACGTGGCGGCAACTGCAAGCTGACCGTCAAAGACGAAAAGATTGTCACCGACAACGGCGTGACCATCGTGGGTTACACCGATTTCCCAAGCCGGATGGCCGCACAATCCTCGACCCTTTATGCGACAAACATCCGTCACATGATGACGGATTTGACGCCAGATAAAGACGGCACGCCAAACCACAATATGGAAGACGACGTGATCCGTGGGGCGACCGCGACGCATGCAGGTGAGATTACCTTCCCACCGCCGCCGCCCAAGGTGGCCGCGATTGCAGCGGCACCAAAGAAAGAGGCGCCAAAGGAACTAACGGCAGAAGAAAAGCGCGCCGCAGAAGTGGCCGCCTTCCAAAACGAGACCAAGACGCAAGTCGGTCTTTTGGCTGCCGGTGCCGCATTGATCCTTGGCATCGGGTTGATCCCGGGCATGCCTGCCAGCTTTATGCAGCATTTCATCGTCTTTGTGCTGTCGGTCTTTATCGGCTTCCAGGTGATCTGGAACGTAGCGCACTCGTTGCACACACCGCTGATGGCTGTGACCAATGCGATTTCCTCGATCATTATCTTGGGTGCGCTTATTCAGATCGGATCGACCAGCACGTTGATCACGATATTGGCGGCACTTGGTATCTTTATGGCGGCCGTGAACATCTTCGGCGGCTTCCTCGTGACACGGCGCATGCTCGCCATGTTCCAAAAGTCTTAAAGGGGCAGGGCAATGGAAAACGCATTCACAATCGCGGCCTATGTCGTCGCAGCTATTCTTTTCATCCTGTCTCTGGGCGGATTGTCAGGCCAGGAAAGCGCAAAGCGGGCCGTTTGGTACGGCATCGCAGGCATGGCGCTGGCAGTGCTTGCCACGCTGGTTGGGCCCGGTGCCGGGCTTGGGCTGCTGTCGATCATCCTGATCGCACTTGGCGGTATGGTCGGCTATCAACTGGCCACCAAGGTTGAGATGACACAAATGCCAGAGCTTGTGGCGATCATGCACTCTATGGTTGGCCTTGCGGCGGTCTTTGTGGGCTTTAACGCTGATCTGATGATCAACTACATCGGCGGTATCTATGCAGACAGCGGCCAAGTGCTTGGTGCGGTTGCAGCGGACGGCTACACCGTCATTGGTTTGCCGAAAGAAGCTTATGAGGGCCTCAGCGCCTTTGGTCAGTTGATCGCCAAGAAATCCAGTGTTGAGATCGGCATCCTGCGGGTCGAACTGGTTTTGGGTATCTGGATTGGTGCGGTGACGTTCACCGGCTCCGTGATTGCCTATGCCAAGCTGGCGGGCAACTCTAGCAAGCTGCCGTTCAAGGTGGACACAGGTGCCAACAAGCTGCCCGGCGGGCATCTGTTGAATGCAAGTGCTGCCGCGCTCTCGGTCATTTTGCTGTTCATGTATATGGGCGGTAGCGGCTCTTGGGCGTTGGTCGTGCTGACGCTGGCGGGCCTGTTTATCGGCTATCACCTGATCATGGGCATCGGCGGCGCGGATATGCCTGTCGTTGTGTCCATGCTGAACAGCTATTCCGGTTGGGCGGCTGCGGCGATTGGTTTCAGCCTCGGCAATGATCTGTTGATCGTCGTGGGCGCACTTGTGGGTTCCTCTGGTGCGATCTTGTCTTACATCATGTGTAAGGCGATGAACCGGTCCTTTGTATCGGTCATCCTGGGCGGTTTTGGCGGCCCTGCGGGCGAGCAGATGGCAGTTGAAGGTGAGCAGGTTGCGATTGACGCGGACGGTGTCGCCAGCGCGTTGAACGATGCCGACAGCGTTATCATCATTCCCGGATACGGGATGGCCGTGGCACAGGCGCAGCAGGCGGTATCTGAATTGGTACGCAAACTGCGCGCGCAGGGTAAGAACGTGCGCTTTGCGATCCACCCGGTTGCAGGGCGTTTGCCCGGCCACATGAACGTGCTGCTGGCCGAGGCTAAGGTGCCTTATGACATCGTGATGGAGATGGATGAGATCAACGAAGACTTTCCTAATACGGACGTCGCCATTGTGATTGGCTCCAACGACATCGTGAACCCTGCCGCACAGGATGATCCCAACAGCCCGATTGCTGGCATGCCGGTACTGGAATGCTGGAAAGCCAAGCAAGTGTTTGTGTCCAAGCGCGGGCAGGGGACGGGCTATTCGGGTATCGAGAACCCGCTGTTCTTCAAGGACAACACGCGGATGTTCTATGGCGATGCGAAGGCATCACTGGATACGCTGCTGCCAAAGATCGACTAATCGGAAAGTAAGGTGGATCTTGATCCACCTTACAACAAAAAAGCCCCGCTCTGCTGAGCGGGGCTTTTTGATTTTCAGAGCCCTCTGATCCGTGGATCCAGCGCATCGCGCAACCCGTCACCGATATAGTTCACAGCCAGCACAGTCAGCGAAATCGCCAGACCGGGCCAGAGGACGCGTTCGGGGAAGGCGGTCATGCGGTCGACACTGTCAAACAGTATCTTGCCCCATGTGGGAAAGTCAGACGGAAAGCCAAGGCCAAGAAAGGACAACGCGCTTTCGGTGATGATTGCTGTGGCAAGGCCCAGCGTTGCCGATACCATGATCGGCGACAGCACGTTGGGCAGCACATGCCGCGTGATCATCCGCCGCGGTGGCGTTCCGATAGAGCGGGCGGCGAGGACAAATTCGCGTTCTTTCAGCGCCATAACGTCGCCACGCACGATCCGTGCGGTTTGCATCCATGATGTGATCCCGATGCCAAAGACGATGAGGATAAAGATGCCATTCTCTGGCCCAAAAGCAGCCCGCAGGGGATCGCGGAATAGCAGCATCATGACCAATAGCAAAGGCAACAGCGGCAGCGACAGCACCAGATCGGTAAAGCGCATCAACGCCCAATCCAAACGGCGGAAATACCCCGACAGCACGCCCACAAGCGTCCCGATAAGAATGGCAAGTATCATCGCGGTCCAGCCCACAGCCAGCGAAATCCGCCCGCCCTGCATGATGTTGGACATGATATCACGACCCAGATGGTCGGTGCCCATGGGGCGCGCCCAGCTGGTCTTGGCATCGCCATCCCAGATCGCGGTGTAGATCGGGCGCACATCCTTGTTGCGAATATCCAGCTTGCCGGGGTCCACGTCCCAGACGACCGGACCAAGCATGCAAAACAGCGTGATAAAGATCAGAAAGATCAGACCCGCCATAGCACCCTTGTGGCTGCGGAACTGCTCCCACACGTCCCACCACTGGTTGCGCACTTTCTCTGGCGTTTCGACAGGCGGCTGCACCTGGGTTGAGATATCAGTCATAGCGGATCCTCGGATCAAGCACGCCGTAAAGGATGTCAGCGATCAGGTTCATCATCACGATCAGCACGGCCAGCAGGAAAGTGATTGTCATGACCATCGGGATGTCATTGCCCTGCAACGCGATGATCAGCAGCTGACCCAGGCCGTTCACCTTGAACACCTGCTCTGTAATAATGGCACCGCCAAAAATGGACGGGATACCAAGGGCGATCACCGTCACAACGGGGATCATGGAGTTACGCAGCACATGGCGCATAACCACGACGCTTTCTGTCATGCCCTTGGCACGGGCGGTGCGGACATAATCCTGCCCCAGATTGTCGAGCATGGAGGCGCGCATGTAGCGGCTAACCTGTGCTGTGGTTTGCAGGGCTAGCACCATCACCGGCATGATCATCTGTTGCAGTTGGTATTTGAAGGTCTGCCAGTCCACGACTTCATGGGTGGTGTCATAGATCGAGGGCAACCAGCCCAACTGTACCGAGAAGATCACGATGACCAACACACCCGAAAAGAATGGTGGGACGGAAAACCCGATCATGCTGACAAATGTGCCCGCCTGGTCAAAGACAGAGTATTGCTTATAAGCACTGATGATGCCGATTGGCAGGGCAATGGCTACGCCCACAACATAGGACATGCCAACCACCCACAGGGTTTGGGGCAAACGCTCAGCAATGGTGTCAAACACCGGGCTGCGGGACTGAAAGCTGATGATGCGCTGGGCATCATTGGCAAAGTTGGTGCCGAATGCGCCGTCAATCCAATACTGCGGCTCGACGATGAAGAACTGATAAAGCCAAAGGTAAAAGCGTGTGTACCAAGGCTCTCCCAGCCCCAGAGCCTCGCGCATCCGCTGTTTGACGTCATCGGGAATGGTCAGCGGCATGGATCCCATCGGATCACCCGGTGCCAGTTCCAGCAGCAGAAAAATCACCAAAGCAATGAACAAAAGCGTCGGGATCGACAGGACCAATCTACGGATCGTGTAGTTCAGCATAAAGGGACGCCTTGGTTAATGGTTCTGGTGAATGTGTAGGGCGGGGTGATCCCGCCCTACAGGTTTTGTCACGCTAAATTAGCGGTTGTCGCCAGTGCGGTACCAGTCAGCTGCATTCCACAGCTCGCTGTCCCAGACGTTCAGGTCAACACCGCCAAGACTGTTGGCATGTGCCGACAGACGACCACGGTGAACCAGTGGGATCATCCCGCCTTCGGACACGATCAGATCGTTCAACTGACGTGCGATCGACGCACGTTCGTCAGCGTCCGCTGTTGCGGTCAACTGTGCATGCAGCGCGTCATATTCTTCGCTGCAGAAACGGCTGATGTTTTCACCCTGCCACTGTGTGTCTGGCGCCGGTGCTTTGTCGCACAACCCGTTTGCCAGATACGACTGCGGATCGGTGCCGTTGAACGTGTTGGCGTACATTTCCACATCAGCATAGAACTTTTGGAAAGTGTCAGGCGAACCTGGGTCACCACCAAAGAACACAGATGCGTCGATGTTGCGCAGCTCGGCGTCGATGCCGATTTCAGACCACCACTCTTTGATCAGAGCCTGGAAATCCTGACGCACAGCGTTTGTGGACGTCTGGTACAGGATCGCCATTGGCGCGCCGTTTGCTTCGCGAACGCCGTCACCATCTGTGTCCAGATAGCCAGCTTCATCCAGCATTGCGTTCGCGGCAGCAATGTCCTGCACGTCACATGTGAACGTGTCAGAGTTCACCGCAGCAGGTGCAGGCACCCAGTTACAGGTCACTTTACCGGCTTGGCCATAGCCAACTTCAACCAGCAGCGGACGGTCGATGGCCAGGGACATCGCGTTGTAGACCGCCGGATCGCTGAGGAACGGGTGTGGACGGATCACTGACCGCTCTTCCGCGCTCAAGGACTGATCAGGGTTCGTGTTGTTAAGCATGATCCGCTCAACCAATGGACCAAAGCCAGCGACAGGTGAACCAAGGCCACCTTCTTGCATGGAAGCGATCACATCGGGCGCCAATTGCAGGTTCCAGGCATAGTCAAACTCGCCTGTTTCCATGACGGCACGACCAGCAGCCGTTGCGTCGCCGCCACCTTTGAAGGTCACGGATGCAAAGGCAGGTTTGCCTGCTTCACGGTAGTTTTCATTGGCGACCAACTGGATCACGTCGTTTGTGCGGAATTCAGTGACAACGAAAGGACCGGTGCCGATCGGGCCAAAGTTTTCATCCGTACACTCTGGCGCCTTGGCGCCCATGCAGTTCGCGAATTGTGCGGCCTGAATGATTGGGCTTTCACCACCAACGAACGGGCCGTAGGGAAATGGTGTCGGGCTGTCGAAGGTGACAACAACGGTCAGATCATCAGGTGTATCGACGGAAGACACGCCTTCGAACTTGGTCACCTGCGCGCAGCCGGACTCTGGGTCGGTGCAGTACTCATAGGTGAATTTCACATCAGCAGACGTGAACGGTGTGCCATCGGACCACATGATGCCTTCGGTGATTTTCCATGTGATGGACATCAGATCTTCAGAAACGCCGCCATTTGACACTGTTGGGACTTCGTCAACCAACCATGGGATCAGCGCGCCTTGTGGGTCATAACGGGCCAGAGGCTCGATGATCAGGGACGCAGATTCAACGTCTTTGGTGCCGCCTGACAAGAATGGGTTCAGGATGGACGGGGCTTGCCAATAGATGATTTTGACTTCGCCATCGCGGCCCCGTTCGCCTTCATGCGCATCGGCATAAGCCATCTGCGCTACGGCAACGGTCGCAACAGCGCCCATTAGGGCTGTTTTGAGTTTCATGTTGAGTTCTCCTTGTTGGTTAGCTCTTGTGCCTCATGACCTGCCGTTTGCCCGGCAGTGTCGTTTGTATCGTTGTACAGGTGGCAGGCAGTAAACCGGCCCGGCTGGACTTCACGATATTCGGGTTCCACGCGCTTGCAGATGTCCATAACGGAGGGGCACCGCGTGCAGAAATTACAGCCCTGTGGCGGGTTAGAGGGCGAGGGGACGTCGCCTTGCAGAATGATCCGCTCGGTTGTGCGGGCAAGGCTTGGGTCCGGCTCGGGCACCGCCGACAGCAGCGCCTTGGTGTAGGGGTGCAATGGTTCGGCATAAAGCGCCTCGCGCGGGGCAAGTTCCACGATCTTGCCAAGGTACATGACGGCCACGCGCGTTGCGATATGGCGCACCATGGACAGGTCGTGGCTGATGAAAAGATACGTCAGACCAAACTGTTCCTGAAGATCTTCCAGCAAGTTCACGACTTGGGCCTGAATAGACACATCCAAAGCCGCAATTGGCTCATCACAAACAATAAACTTGGGGTTCAGTGCAAGCGCGCGTGCAATCCCGATCCGCTGTCGCTGACCACCCGAGAACGCATGGGGGTAGCGTTTGGCGAACTTGCGGTTCAGGCCCACCGCATCCATCAGCTCACCCACTTTGTCGCGCTTTTCGGCGTCCGACAGCTTGGTGTGCTCGTCCAATGGCTCTTTGATGATATCTTCAACCGTCATGCGGGGGTTCAGTGACGCTTGCGGGTCCTGAAACACCATCTGCATGGTGGGGCGCATATCGCGCAATTCTGTTTGTGGCGTCGCACCGATTTCGCGGTCGTCAATCTCGATCGAGCCTGAGGTAATATCATAGAGCCGCAGCACAGCGCGGCCGCAGGTGGATTTCCCGCAACCCGATTCGCCAACCAAACCCAGCGTCTCACCTTCCATGACGTCAAAGCTGACACCATCAACGGCCTTCACCTCGCCCACCCGGCGGCGCAGCAGCCCCGCAAAGATCGGGAAATGCATTTTAAGGTCCTTGATCGAGACCAGTGGTTTCTTGCCCTCATCAAGCATCGCGCGGCCCTCCGGTGCGGGCGTCATAGAAACAAGCCGCGTCATGGCCATCCCCCAGATCATAGCGCGGCGGGTTCTGAACCGCACAACGGTCCATTGCCACATCACAGCGGTCACGGAACGGGCAAGAGGTGGGGGCGCCGGCCATTATCGGCGGTTGGCCTTCGATAATGGTCAGGCGTGCCGCGCGTTCCCCCGCAATGCTGGGAATCGTCTTAAGCAGGGCGCGCGTATAGGGGTGTTGTGGGTCACCAAACAGGTCTTGCACTGGCGCATGTTCAACAACTTGCCCGCCATACATCACCAACACCCGATCCGCGATACCTGCGATCACGCCCAGATCATGGGTGATCCAGATCACCGCCATGCCCAGCTTGTCGCGCAGCTCTTTCATTAGTTCCAGAATTTGCGCTTGAATGGTCACGTCGAGCGCGGTTGTCGGCTCATCCGCGATCAGAACCTGCGGATCACAGGCCAGTGCAATGGCGATCATGACACGCTGGCGCATGCCACCGGAAAACTGGTGGGGGTAATCATCAAGGCGACGCTTGGCATCGGGAATGCCGACAAGTTCCAGCAATTCCTGTGCGCGGTTGGCCGCCTCGCGTTTGTTCATCCCCATATGTTTGCGCAGGGGTTCCATGATCTGAAACCCGACCTGATACACAGGATTGAGTGATGTCATCGGATCCTGAAATACAAACCCGATCTTGCCGCCCCGCACAGAGCGAAGCTTTTCGGGCGATACATCAAGCAGGTTGTCCCCATCAAAGTTAACAGTACCTCCGCGCACATCCGCAGGGGGTGATGGCAAAAGCCCAAGCAGCGACATCATGGTTACCGATTTGCCGGATCCACTTTCGCCGACCACGCCAAGCAGCTCTCCCGGCTTCAGAGAGAAACTCACGTCATTTACAGCATGAACTTCACCACCGCGCGTTTGAAACACAGTTTTGAGGTCCCGGACATCCAGGACTGGCAGCGCCCCATCGGGCATATAGGAACCTCCCAAGTGGCTCATTCGTCTTGTTTTTTCGCCCGGCTCATTGGTGTGGCCGATTGCGTTAAGGCCAGACGGTATCATCTAATTTCGATCCCGCAACCCGATTCCTGTTTGCGGCGGAAGAAAGGACGGGCCAAGGTAGGGATGCCTATCGATTGCACGGTTGTGATCGTAGGATGCGCGAATGCCAGCCACGCTTGAAAGGACGCCAATGCCCCTGACCGCCAGAGACCTGATGGATCGTCTTGTCGGATTTCCGACAGTAAGTCGCGATAGCAACCTTGAACTCATTGATTTTGTTGAGGAGTATCTAAGTGACCTTGGCGTCAAATCGACCCGCGTGCCCAACGAAGACGGCACCAAAGCCGCCCTTTATGCCCATGTCGGGCCGGAGGTAGACGGCGGCGTTGTCCTGTCGGGGCATACCGATGTGGTGCCTGTGGACGGGCAGGCCTGGGATACAGATCCCTTCAAGGTGACCGAACGCGATGGCAGGCTTTATGGTCGGGGCACCTGTGACATGAAGGGCTTTGATGCGCTTGCGTTGTCCGCGGTGCCCTTGGCGCTTGAGCGGGGCATTGAACGCCCGCTGCAAATCGCGCTAAGTTATGACGAAGAGGTCGGCTGCACTGGCGCCCCACCCATGATTGACCACATGGTCAGCATGGGCATGCCGCGCGCCGATACGGTACTGGTGGGCGAGCCGTCGATGATGAAAATCGTGACTGGCCACAAGGGTGGCATCGGCTACCACATGCATTTCAAAGGGTTTGAGGTGCATTCCTCACTCGCCCCGACAGGCGTCAGCGCGGTCATGATGGCCGCAAAGCTGATCAACTGGGCCAATGAGGTGAACGACGAAAACGCAGCCAAGCCGATCAGCGAACTGGCGGCTGATTTCGTGCCGCCATATACAACACTGCATGTTGGCACGATTAGCGGCGGCACTGCCCATAACATCACCGCCAAAGACTGCCGTTTCGGCTTTGATTTCCGGCTTGTGCCGGGCGAGAATATCGCGGCATGGCAGGCCCGTTTCATGGCCAAAGTCGCAGCACTTGAGGCCGAGATGAAAGCAGTCCGCCCCGAGGCAGGCATCGACGCGCAGCAATATTTCCACGTACCCGGCCTCGTGCCCGAAGATCAAGGCAAGGCCGAATCACTGGTGCGGCAATTGACCGGCGAAAACGCCAGCAATGTTGTCAGCTACGGCACTGAAGCGGGACAATTTCAGGAGCGCGGATACTCTGCTGTGATCTGTGGACCCGGCGATATCGCACAGGCCCATCAACCAAACGAATTTGTGAGCGTTGACCAATTCCAGCAAGGCGAGGCGTTTATCGCCCGTCTGGTAGATATGCTTGCTGCATGACGTTCCCGATCCACGAAGGTCTGCCGCCAGCGTTTTGCGGTGATCTACCAAAAACGACCGAAGTGGTGGTGATCGGCGGCGGCATCATCGGGGCGATGACCGCGTGGGAGCTGGCCAAATCTGGCACGCCTGTGGTTCTGCTGGAAAAGGGACGTATCGCGGGCGAACAATCCTCGCGCAACTGGGGCTGGATCCGCGCGCAGGGGCGCGATCTGGCCGAACTGCCAATTGTGCTTGAGGCGCAGCGCATGTGGCCAGAGATTGCCAAAGCAACAGGTGATATCGGCTTGCGCCAGACCGGCACGCTTTATCTGGCTGACACTGGCGATGATCTGGCGCGCTATCAGGACTGGCTGGATGGTGCGGCACCCTATCAGGTGAGCAGCAGGATGCTTTCGGCCAAGGATGTGTCAGACCTGATGCCCGCTGCGGCACATCAGTGGAAAGGCGCGCTCTATACACCGTCCGACATGCGTGCCGAACCCTGGATAACGGTTCCTGCCTGCGCCAAAGCCGCACAAACGGCGGGTGCGACGATTATCGAAAACTGCGCTGTGCGTTTGCTAGACACAGAGGGCGGGCGCATCACTGGCGTTGTCACCGAAACAGGGACGATCAAGACCCGCTCCGTTGTGTTGGCCGGCGGCGCGTGGTCGTCGCTGTTTTTGCGCCGTCACGGAGTGGCCATCCCGCAGCTATCCGTCAGGGCGACCGTCGTGCAAACCGCACCAATGCCCGACATCCACCCCGGAGGCGCTGTGGACGGCAGGCTTGCATGGCGACGGCGCGAGGATGGCGGCTACACGCTGGCCCCGTCAGGATTTCATGAACTTTTCATCGGGCCTGATGCAGTGCGCGCCTTGCCGCGCTATGCCGGGCAGCTCATCAAAGATCCGCTTGGCACGCGGCTTTTGCCTGCGGCCCCGCGCGACTATCCCGACAGTTGGGGCATCAAACGCCGCTGGTCCGGAGATACCGTCAGCCCGTTTGAGCGCCAGCGCATTCTGAACCCGGCGCCCAATGCATCCCGCGTTGCGCGGCTCGCACAGGATTTCAGCGCGACGTTCCCGCAACTGGGCGCAACAAAGGTGAACACCGCCTGGGCGGGCATGATCGATACGATGCCTGACATCGTGCCGGTGGTTGATAGGTGCGACGCGTTGCCCGGCCTGACGATCTGTACTGGCATGTCAGGACACGGCTTTGGTATTGGACCCGCAATGGGGCGCGTCGCGGCAGCGCTGGCCACAGGGCAGGGGGCAGGGCACGACCTGACGCGGTTCCGCCTCTCACGTTTTTACGATGGCAGTCGGCTTTTGCCCGGACCCAGCCTCTAGTAACCCGGCCAATTCGGGTTATGCTCGCCTTGAACCAATCAAACCAGAGGTCCTCGTATGCCCGTCAAGAACCGCTTTGCCGAACTGCTGCCGGAAATCACCGCATGGCGGCATGACCTGCACGAAAACCCTGAAGTCCTGTTCGAGACGCACCGGACGTCTGCCATTGTGGCAGAGAAACTCGCGGCGTTTGGCTGTGATGAGGTCACAACCGGGATCGGACGCACGGGCGTTGTGGCCGTGATCAAAGGTAAGACGGATACGTCCGGCAAGGTCATCGGGCTGCGCGCCGATATGGATGCGCTGCCGATCCACGAACAGACGGGCCTTGATTACAAATCAAAAGTTGATGGTGCGATGCACGCCTGCGGGCATGACGGGCACACGGCGATGCTTTTGGGGGCCGCGAAATACCTCTCAGAGACGCGCAATTTCGATGGGACGGTTGTGGTCATTTTCCAACCAGCCGAAGAAGGCGGCGGTGGCGGCAAAGAGATGTGCGATGACGGCATGATGGACCGCTGGGGCATTCAAGAGGTTTACGGCATGCACAACTGGCCCGGCAAACCTGTGGGCAGTTTTGCGATTAGGCCCGGTGCGTTTTTTGCTGCCGCAGATCAGTTCGAGATGGTGATCGAAGGCAAGGGCGGCCATGCTGCCAAACCGCAGGAAACAATCGATACAACCGTTGTGGCCAGCCATATCGTGATTGCGCTTCAAACGATTGCCTCCCGGAATGTGGACCCGGTTGAACAAGTCGTCGTCTCAGTCACGAGCTTTGAGACGTCGTCCAAAGCCCACAATGTCATTCCGCAAACCGTGAAACTGCGCGGCACTGTGCGGACGCTGTCGGCGGCAACGCGTGATCTGGCCGAAAAGCGTCTGGTTGAAATCGCCAATGGCACAGCAGCAACATTTGGCGCGACCGCCGATGTCAACTACATGCGCGGCTACCCTGTGATGGTGAACAGCGAAGAACAGACCGATTTTGCAGCAGCCGTTGCCAAATCGGTCTCGGGCGATTGCGCGGATGCTCCCCTTGTGATGGGTGGCGAAGATTTTGCCTTCATGCTCGAAGAACGCCCCGGTGCCTATATTTTGGTTGGCAATGGCGATACGGCGTCAGTGCATCACCCAGAATACAATTTCACCGATGAAGCCATCCCCGCCGGATGCAGCTGGTGGGCAGAGATTGTCGAACAACGGATGCCAGCCGCGTAGGGTGGGGGAAACCCACGAGCGCCGTTTCGTGCGATTCGCCTGATCTTAGGCGTCAAGACACCGCGAAAGTGACGTTACGACTGGGGAACACCGCGCGCTTATTCCCATAGGCACAACCTGTGGGTTCGAATTAGGCATTGGGCACTCTTCACCTCCCAGAGGACTGTCATGAATACCGATGTCACGTTTGTCGCCTGCCTTTTGCTTTCCATCCTCGGCGCGGCCATGCTTTCGCTGCTCACGCTTCAGCTTTGGGGCGATCTTTTGCTGGCGGCGACGGCTTATGGCCTCGGCGGTGCGATCGTTTTCGCCCTGATGACAGCGATCACAGCGCTGCGCGTGGGGATCGGCTATGGCGAATGATCATAAAAAAGGTGCTACGCCGCTAGATACCGGGACTGCGACATTGGCGCCTGTTGGCGGCGATCTGATTGACCGTTTGGGGCAAGAGGCGCAACTGCGCATGGGTGAAGATGTCACCGACCCGCAGGCTTCCGCGCAAGTAACCGACTACCGGCAGCGCCCGTCTTCTGGTTAACCGCCCCTATGCGACATATGCCGACTGACCCGCCCATTGACCCTATGGCGCAAATGGTCAGCCGCGTAGGTGTTACCCATCTCGCCCCGGCTCATTTGGGTTGCTAGAAAACAATGCGATCTTGTTGCCTTGTGGGTCGCGCAGGTAACTCACATAGAAATGCGCCCCATATGAGGCGCGAAAGCCCGGTTGCCCTTCGTCAGAACCGCCTGCGGCCAGTGCCGCGGCGTGAAGCGCGCGAACCTCGCTTTGGCTACCCGCCTCAAACGCAACCATCGCCCCGTTCCCGGCCGAAGCGCCTTGTCCATCAAAGGGTGCTTTGACGTAGAACTCTGGCTGAACGGGAGACTGCCCCGGCGCTACCGGTAGCGCATAACTCAGGTCGCCATGATACGTTTCCAGCCCGTAGCCGAGGCTTGGCAGGAAGGCCGAGTAAAAGCGTTCGGCACGTTTGATGTCATCAACGCCAACGGTCACATAAGCAATCATTCTCAGAGGCCTTTCGCTGATGTTTGGTGTTGGCAGCGCCTTTGCCTATCTGCGGTATGCCACAGTAGATACCAACCGAGAATCGTTTCAAATATTTACCCGCCGGTGTGCGACATATGTCGGCTGACCTGCCCATCAACCTGTTGGCGCGAATAGTCGAAATCATGCCCCTTGGGTTTCAGCGCAATGGCCGCACGAATGGCGTCTTCCAACTCTGCGTCCGCCTCTGACGCGCGCAGGGGTGCGCGCAGGTCGGAATGGCCTTCCTGACCCAGACAGGTGTAAATCTCGCCGGTACAGGTGATCCGCACGCGGTTGCAGCTTTCACAGAAATTGTGGCTCAGCGGGGTGATGAACCCGATCTTCTGGCCGGTATTTTCAACACGGACATAACGCGCTGGCCCGCCTGTTTTTTCTGGCAAATCTGTCAGCTCGGAACGCGCAGCGAGCCGCGCGCGGAGATCCTTGAGTGACCAATATTGCCCAAACCGATCTTCATTACCTAAATCACCCATCGGCATGACTTCGATAAAGGTCAGGTCCATGTCGCGTTCCGCACACCAATCGGTGAGCGTTTCCAACTCGTCCTCGTTGAAGCCCTTGAGGGCCACAGTGTTAATCTTGACCCGCAGCCCCGCCTTTTGGGCAGCATCAATACCGCGCAGCACCTGCGGCAGGCGGCCCCAGCGGGTGATGTCTGCGAATTTGCCTTCATCCAGCGTATCAAGCGAGACATTCACGCGCCGCACGCCTGCGGCATAAAGATCATCGGCAAAGCGCGCCAGCTGACTGCCATTGGTGGTCAGGGTCAATTCATCCAGTGTGCCTGCCTCAAGATGCCGCGACATTGCCTGAAAGAATGTCATGATCTCGCGGCGCACCAAAGGTTCGCCCCCGGTGATGCGCAGCTTGCGCACGCCAAGGCGGACAAAGGCCGAACACATGCGGTCCAACTCTTCGAGCGTGAGCAGTTCTTTCTTTGGCAGGAACGTCATGTTTTCGGACATGCAATAAACGCAGCGAAAATCGCAGCGATCCGTCGCCGACACCCGGAGGTACGAGATGGCGCGCGCAAATGGGTCGATCAGTGGCTGTGTCATAAACGTGAGCCTATGTGCGCGCGGAGCGGCGCGCAAGGCGCATCAGCCCCGTTGCACCCCGAGAATCGCCGACATAGGGTAGGGGCATGAGACTGATCCTGATCCTGCCCGTCGCGGCCCTGTCGGCCTGCACCACGCCATCGTTCCAAGGCATCTTTGGCCCTGCGCCAACCGCACCTGCCGTAGCACCTGCACCGACGTTGAACCCAACGCCACCACCGGCGCCCCCTGCAAATGCGGTCACGCAAGAGCAGTTTGACACCACCAGTCAGGAAGAGCGCGACGCCGCTGTGATAACCGAAACAGCCGCGGGTGACCGCGCATTGGGCACAACAATTGCCACATTAGGCCCGCCTGCACAGCCGGGCATCTGGTTGGAGACACCTTTGGTAACAGCGCTGACACCGGGTCGGATTGACTATCAGGGGAAATCGATCAACGTCGAATTGCGCCCATCGGGTGGGGCTGCCGGATCAGGTAGTCAGATCAGCCTTGCGGCGATGCGCCTGATCGCGGCACCGCTGACAGGTCTGCCGGAATTGACGGTGTTTGCAGTCGCACCTTAGCCGGGCAGCTTGCGCCCGGCCTCTTTGACTGCAAATGGCTTCATGACATCCGCATGCTGGGCCAGAAAGCCGCGCACCCGGTCGGGGTCATGCTTGGATAACTCGCGTAGCCACCATGCAATCGCCTTTTGAATAAACCAGTCGTGGTCTGTGACGTATGTTGCAGCCCAGCCCAGTACCCGGTCGCGGATTGCCAGATCGTCAGGTTTGGGGTTGTTCTGTTTGGTCCATGGCAATGTCATGACAAGGGCGGCACGGCGGGTCCACATGTGATCTGACGTGATCCAGGTTTCGACGGTATCCAACCGACTTGGATCGGCAACCAGACGTTTCTGACCTGCGATACTTACATGATCTGCCACCGCCCAAGCATCAAAGTCGGGCACCCAGGACACGATCAATTCCCACGCGTCCGCATCATCCGGTCTGATCCGCGCTTGTGTCAGCAGCTTGGCGGCCGCGACGCGCCCTTCATGGGTATTGCCTTTCCACAAGCCCTTGGCGAGTGCCAGCCGTTCATCAAGGTCCACGGCCGCCCGCCATTCCTTGACCTGAGCATCAATCACGGGGTTGGCGACACCCAGATAAGGGCGGTCGATCTTGTGATAACGGTGCATCTCGGCGGCTTTTTCAGCGTCACCAAGGGTGCGCAGTTGGGCGATGGCTGTTTTGGGGGTCATTCGACTGTCACCGATTTGGCAAGGTTGCGGGGTTGATCCACGTCGGTGCCTTTGGCAACGGCTGTGTAATAGGCGAGCAATTGTGCGGGGATCGCATAAAGAATGGGGGCCAGAAACGGGTCAATCTCTGGCATGATGATCGTGTCCCAGACACCGGCACCAGCCTCTTCTGCACCTTTGTGATCGGTGATCAACAGCACCTTGCCACCACGCGCCATGACCTCTTGCATGTTTGAAACGGTCTTGTCGAAAAGACCGTCGCGAGGCGCCATGACAATCACCGGCACATGTTTGTCCACCAGGGCGATAGGCCCGTGCTTGAGTTCGCCAGATGCATAAGCTTCGGCGTGTATATAGCTGATTTCTTTCAGTTTCAATGCGCCCTCAAGCGCCAGAGGATACATCGCACCGCGCCCCAGAAACAGAATATCGCGGGTCTCGGCCAGTTTGGCGGACACGGCCTTGGTTTTATCCTCGATCCCCAGCGCCTGGTTCATCAGCCCCGGCAGGCCGCGCAGGTTGGCAAGCATCTGCACCAGTGTCGCATCGTTGATTTTGCCGCGTTGTTTGGCAGCATCCAACGCAAGGATTGCGAGGGTGGTCAGCTGACAGGTGAAGGCCTTGGTCGAGGCCACGCCAATTTCGGTTCCGGCAAGGATCGGCAAGGGCAGATCGCTTTCGCGCGCGATGGAACTTTCAGGCACATTGACGACCGACACGATCTTGTCGGCTTTGCCTTCCATATAACGCAGGGCGGCCAAAGTATCTGCCGTCTCGCCGGATTGGCTGACGAAAAGGGCGACCGTGCCTGCGGTCACGGGTGGTTCGCGATAGCGGAACTCGGACGCGACATCGACCTCAACCGGGATGCCCGCAAGCTGCTCAAACCAGTATTTGGCCACCAGACAGGCGTAGAACGCCGTGCCGCAGGCCACCATGGTCAGCCGTTCAATTTTACTGAAATCCAACCCCGGATCGGGCAGGGTGACGGCATCACCACCTGCATTGATGTAATGCGCCAAGGCCCCTTGCAGCACGACCGGCTGTTCGGCGATTTCCTTGGCCATAAAGTGCTTGTACCCGGCCTTATCGACGCGCGCTGTGTCGATCTGGATGGTTTTGATCGCCCGGTTGGCGATTGTGCCGTTGGTATCGCGAATTTCGACGGAAGTACGGGTGATGACGGCCCAGTCGCCCTCTTCTAGATAGCTGATCCGGTCGGTCAGGGGGGCAAGTGCGATGGCGTCAGAGCCTACAAACATCTCACCTTCGCCATAGCCGATGGCCAATGGCGACCCCTTGCGCGCGGCGATCAACAGATCATCCTCGCCATCAAACAGGAAACACAACGCATAAGCCCCGTCGAGCCGGGCAATGGTTTTCTGGGCCGCGTCACGCGGGCTAAGCCCTTGATCGCGATAGTGATTGGCCAGTAGCGCAATAGTTTCTGTGTCGGTGTCCGTTTCAAAGCCCACGCCCTGATCGGCCAGAAAGCTGCGCAGCTCGCGAAAGTTCTCGATAATCCCGTTATGCACAACAGCCACACCACCGGCACGATGCGGGTGTGCATTGCCGACATTGGGTGCGCCATGCGTGGCCCAGCGGGTGTGACCAATACCCGCCTTACCCGCCAGCGGATCATGGACCAGCGCGTCAGAGAGGTTCACCAGTTTGCCAACCGCCCGCCGCCGGTCAAGGCGCTGGTCATTGATCGTCGCAATGCCAGCACTGTCATAGCCGCGATATTCAAGCCGCTTGAGGGCCTCTACCAACAAAGGGGCAGCTTCGTGATCACCCAATACACCAACAATCCCACACATGGCTTAAGACCCTTTTGCTTTTCTGGATTTGAGTTTTTCAAACAGGCGCACGGCAAAGCCCTGCTTGTTTTCCTGCTTGGCGCGGGCCACGGCCAGATCGCCACCCGGTACATCGCGTGTGATCACTGAACCGCTGGCGGTCATCGCCGCGTCACCCACCGTCACTGGGGCAACCAGCATGGTGTTGGACCCGATAAAGGCGTCCTCACCAATCGTTGTGTGATGCTTGAATACGCCATCGTAGTTGCAGGTAATCGTGCCCGCCCCAAGATTGCTGCGCGCGCCAACAGTCGCGTCGCCCACATAGGACAGGTGGTTGACCTTGGCCCCTTCAGCGATCTGGGCGTTCTTGATTTCTACGAAATTGCCGACCTTCACATTCTCGGACAGCTCTGCACCGGGGCGCAGGCGGGCATAGGGGCCAACAACGGCACCGCGCGACACATGGCAGCCTTCCAGATGCGAAAACGCGCGGATCGTCGCACCGCTTTCAACCGTGACACCGGGGGCAAAAACCACATTGGGTTCGATCACCGTGTCGCGGCCGATGACGGTATCATGGGCAAAGAAAACCGTGTCAGGAGCTGCCAGCGTGACACCGTCAGCCTGTGCAGCGGCACGGGCATTGCTTTGAAACAGCGCCTCGGCCCCGCTAAGTTCAGCGCGAGAGTTAATGCCAAGCGTTTCGGCCTCTGCGCAACGTACAACCGTTGCCTTCAATCCGCGGTCACGGGCAATGCCCACGATATCGGTCAGATAGTATTCCCCAGCGGCATTGTCGTTGCCAACAGCGTCGATCAGATCGAATAGAACAGATGATTTTGCAGAAATAACACCGCTATTACAAAGATTTATATCGCGTTCTTTATCAGATGCGTCTTTGAATTCCACAATGCGATCCAACTGATCGCCCTGCATGATTAACCGGCCATAGCGACCGGGATCATCCGCCTCGAACCCCAGCACGACAATGTCATGTGTCAGCCGCGCGGCTGTCATAGCAGCAAGCGTTTCAGGGCGGATAAAGGGTGTGTCGCCATAAAGCACCAGCGCATCGCCTTCAAACCCATCAAGGGCGGGCTGCGCTTGGGCGACGGCATGAGCAGTGCCCAATTGCTCTGACTGGATCACCACCTGCGCTGCGGGATCATAGGCCAGAGCGGCCTTTTCTACAGCGGCGGCCCCGTGGCCTGCCACAACAACGGATTTCGCAGGCTCAAGCGAGGCCCCGGCCTTCATCGCGTGAACCAGCATGGGCGCGCCCGCAATGGGGTGCAGCACCTTGGGCTGATCGGAATTCATACGCGTGCCCATGCCCGCGCCCAATATGATCAATGCAATCGCCATTGCCGCCTCGAACCTTGTTGTTTTGCCAGCCTTCTACCGCCCTTTGCGATTATCACAAGTGTTTGGGGGTTCACATCAGTTTACATGGCGTTACAGAAAGACAAGGACATGATGCAAAGGGTGCCCGATGAAGCGCACGGTGATTTTCGATCTTGATGGGACCTTGGCCGACACCAGCGGTGATTTGATTGCTGCGGCGAATACTTGTTTTCGCGGGTTGGGGTTGGGTGATCTGCTTGACCCCGCGCAGGATGCAGGCACAGCCCTGAAGGGTGGGCGCGCGATGCTGACCCTTGGCTTTTCGCGGGTTGATGGCTTTGGGCAGACCGAGGTTGATGCGCAATACCCCGCGCTGCTTGCCGCATATGGTGCCAATATCGACACGCACACGGTGCTTTATCCCGGCGCAATGGAGGCGGTCGCGCGCCTGCAAAGTGCTGACTACGCTGTGGGCATCGCCACCAACAAACCCGAAGGGCTGGCCGAGACTTTGATGCAAAGCCTTGGGGTGCGCGACGCTTTTGCCTCGCTGATCGGGGCAGATACACTGCCCGTGCGCAAACCGGACCCCGAACATCACTTTGAGGCGGTGCGCCGTGCCGGTGGCGACCCCCGCCGGTCGCTGCTGGTGGGTGACACCGCGACTGACCGCAATACATCGCGCAACGCAGGTGTGCCGTCCGTGCTGGTGACCTTTGGACCGGGGCGCGAGGATGTTCTGGCACTTGATCCCGAAGCAACCATTGACAGCTACGAAGAGCTGGACGATGTGGTCAGCCGTTTGATTGGCTAATTGGACCTATCTGTCTGGCCATCTGGACCGTTGACCACAGGGCGCAGGCCGCGCATTTTGCTCCCATGACAGAGCGTTTCCAAGGCAGTTTCACCCAGCAAGAACCGATCCCTGATGAAGGGATCGCAGCGGCCAATGCTGTCATGCAATCGGGGCGTCTGCACCGCTACAACACCAGCGGGGATGAAGTTTCCGAAGCCGCACGACTGGAAGAGGAATTCGCAGCCAGTGTCGGCGCGAAATATTGCCTCGCCGTGGCCTCTGGTGGCTATGCGATGACAACGGCAATGCGCGCCTGTGGTGTCGGGCACGGCGACAGGGTGCTGACCAATGCGTTCACGTTGGCCCCGGTCCCCGGCGCGATTGCGGCGGTGGGTGGCGTGCCGGTCTTTGTCGGCGTGACCGAGGATCTGGTGATTGATCTCGATGATCTGGCGGCAAAGCTGGATCAGGCAAAAGTGCTGCTGCTAAGCCATATGCGCGGGCATATCTGTGACATGAACCGGCTGATGGCGCTGTGTGATGCCGCAGGTGTGACCGTGATCGAGGATTGCGCCCATACCATGGGGGCCGCTTGGGATGGTGTGCCTTCGGGGCGCTGGGGGCGGTTTGGCTGCTATTCCACACAGACATATAAACACATCAATTCGGGCGAAGGTGGCCTGCTGATCGGAGATGATCCCGCAGACATGGCACGCGCGATCATGCTTTCGGGCAGTTACATGCTGTTTGAAAAACACCGGGCCGCGCCGCCTTTGGAAACATTTGCTCAGATCAAGTTTGAAACTCCCAATATCTCTGGCCGCATGGACAATTTGCGGGCCGCGATCCTGCGCCCGCAATTGCGCGATCTTGGCACACAGGCGGCACGCTGGAACGCGCGGTATCGCGTGTTGGAGGATGGTTTGGCCAATACCCCCGGCCTGCGTCTGATCCCGCGCCCCGACAAAGAACAATTTGTGGCCTCATCATTCCAATTCCTGCTTTTGGATTGGAACGCAGCGGCTGTGGCCGACGTGCTGGGGCGCTGTGCGGCGCGCGGGGTCGAGTTGAAATGGTTCGGAGGGGCAGAGCCCACAGGCTTTACCTCGCGCTATGACAGTTGGCGCTATGCGCCTTCTGAACCGATGCCCGCGTCCGACCGCGTGCTGGCAGGTGTGATCGACATGCGCTTGCCGCTGACCTTTAGCGACGAGGATTGCGCGCTGCTTGCCCGGATCATCAAGGCCGAGGTGTCGGCGGTATATCAGGGAACTGCGGTGACCGAATAAGATGCTGTGCGAAAATGACTCGACAGGGTCAGGGTGGGTGTCCTATTATTGAACGATCGTTCAATTAAATTGGAGACCCCCAATGTTTCATGCGTCCATGCAGTTCGATCTGGGCGAAGATGTGAATGCGCTGCGCGATATGGTGCATGACTGGGCGCAAACGCGGGTCAAGCCGATGGCAGCGCAGATTGACAGCAGCAACGAATTCCCCGCACCGCTCTGGAAAGAAATGGGTGATCTGGGTCTGCTGGGTGTGACCGTTGATGACACATACGGCGGGGCAGGCATGTCCTATCTGGCGCATACGGTCGCGGTTGAGGAAATCGCGCGGGCCAGCGCCTCGGTTTCGCTATCCTATGGGGCGCATTCCAACCTTTGCGTCAATCAGATCAAACTGAATGGCACTGACGAACAGAAAGCGAAATACCTGCCGCGCCTGATATCGGGCGATCACGTTGGCGCGCTGGCGATGTCAGAGGCGGGGGCCGGATCCGACGTTGTTTCAATGTCCTTGCGGGCCGAAAAGCGCAACGACCACTACCGGTTGAATGGCAACAAATATTGGATCACAAACGGGCCGGACGCCGACACGCTGGTGGTCTATGCCAAGTCCGACCCTGATGCAGGCTCCAAAGGGATCACGGCGTTTCTGATCGAAAAGGAAATGACCGGGTTCAGCACCTCGCCGCATTTCGACAAGCTGGGCATGCGCGGGTCTAACACCGCAGAGCTGATCTTTGATGACGTGCAGGTGCCGTTTGAAAACGTGCTGGGCGAAGAGGGCAAAGGCGTGCGGGTTTTGATGTCTGGCCTTGATTACGAACGGGTGGTGCTGGCGGGCATCGGGCTGGGCATTATGGCCGCCTGTCTGGACGAGGTGATGCCCTATATCAGCACCCGCAAACAGTTCGGCGAATCCATCGGGAACTTTCAACTGATGCAGGGCAAGATTGCGGATATGTATACGGCAATGAACTCTGCGCGCGCTTATGTCTATGAGGTGGCAAAGGCCTGCGACCGGAGCACAGTGACGCGTCAGGATGCGGCGGCCTGTTGTTTGTATGCATCCGAGGAAGCGATGAAACAGGCCCACCAAGCGGTGCAGGCGATGGGCGGGGCGGGTTTCCTGAATGACGCGCCGGTCGCGCGGCTGTTCCGCGATGCCAAACTGATGGAGATCGGGGCAGGGACGTCAGAGATTAGACGGATGCTTGTGGGCCGCGAGATGATGGGGGCGATGGGATGAGCGAAGAGAACTTCAAGACCGCTATGGACGATGCGCGTTGGCGCTACACTACACATGGCTTAAGTGCTTCGACTCGCGCATATGAGTATGGCTTACTTGTCGCAAAGAATGCATTTCTCGTTGCAGGAGGTGGGCTATTTTTCATCCCAGCGATGGTTGGGTTATCGGCCGATGTCGAGATCGCGGCCGCATACGACGCCGGACTATTCTTTGCAGGCGCAGTGCTTTTGGCGCTTGTCGGGAACTACTTGATCCATATCAACTGGATGTTGCATGAATTGGCTTGGGATCAAATCTATGAAATTGAGCGCATCAATATCAGATCATCTCATAAACGCGAATTCTTGGACGATCCATCCGATTTATTGAAGCTGAAGGCTTCCAACACGCGAGTCAATAAATGGATGGGTTGGACGTTTTGGCTGCCTCATCTAATAGTATTGTTGTTTTTAATTTGTCTGATCGCAGGCGCTACCAATTTGTATTCTGCGTTTAACATCATTCCAAGCGGTGTTTCGTGAGACGCGTATACATCTTCCTCCCCCTCGCGGCCCTCATCGCCTTTGCCGCCTACCTTGGCTGGCAGCGTGGCCAGCCCCCCTCGGACACCGAGATTATCAACCGCTATGCTGCGGCCTATCTTGAGATCGCCCCGACCGGTGCATCCCCCACCGATTGCGCAGCAACCCCGCATCCAGATGACGCTATTCGTATGGTGATCAACTGTGTCCATCCCTTTGGTTTGACCACGACATATTTCACCGGGCCGCGTGGTGAAGCGCTGCCCCAACCGCTAGGACCAGGTGCATGAGTGATCGTTCCCTACACGAAGCAGCCTTGGCCGATGTTGCGCAAGCCGCCCAAACCGCAGCATTGGGCGGCGGTGAGGCATCGCGTGTGCGCCATGTGTCACGCGGCAAAATGTTACCCCGCGACCGTGTGGCTGGCTTGCTGGACCCCGGCAGTCCGTTTCTGGAAATTGGCGCGACGGCGGCCCACGGCATGTATGACGGGGCTGCCCCCTGCGCCGGAGTAGTGGCCGGTGTGGGCTGCGTAAACGGTCAGCAAGTCATGGTCGTCTGCAACGACGCCACTGTGAAGGGAGGTACTTACTACCCCCTGACGGTCAAGAAACACTTGAGAGCGCAGGAAATCGCAGAAGCCTGCCATCTGCCCTGCGTCTATCTGGTCGATAGTGGCGGGGCGAACCTGCCCAATCAGGACGAGGTGTTCCCCGACCGTGATCACTTTGGTCGCATCTTCTATAATCAGGCGCAGATGTCCGCCAAAGGCATCCCGCAAATCGCTGTGGTCATGGGCTCTTGTACCGCAGGTGGGGCCTATGTGCCCGCGATGGCCGATGTCTCGATCATTGTGCGCGAGCAGGGAACGATCTTTCTGGCCGGACCGCCCTTGGTGAAAGCGGCCACCGGAGAGGTGGTCTCGGCCGAGGATCTGGGCGGTGGCGACGTGCATACGCGCCTGTCCGGTGTGGCCGATTATCTGGCCGAGGATGACGCCCATGCGCTGGCGCTGGCGCGGCAGGCTGTAGCGTCTTGCGCACTTGATAACACAATTGAAGTCAAACGGTTACGTCCTGAACCTCCCGCGCTTGATCCGGCGACACTCTTTGATGTGATCCCCGCCGATCTGCGCACGCCCTACGACATTCGCGAGGTGATCAAGCGTATTGTCGACGGCTCAAGGTTTGATGAATTTAAAGCACGTTTCGGCGAAACGCTGGTCTGCGGTTTTGCCCATATCGATGGTTGGCCCTGCGGGATCATCGCCAACAATGGGGTGCTGTTTTCGGAAAGCGCCCAGAAGGGCGCGCATTTCGTAGAACTGTGCAGCCAGCGCAAAATCCCGCTGGTGTTTTTGCAGAACATCACAGGCTTTATGGTGGGGCAGAAGTACGAGAACGAAGGCATTGCCCGGCATGGGGCCAAGATGGTCACAGCCGTGGCCACAACAAAGGTGCCTAAGATCACGATGGTTGTCGGCGGCTCATTCGGTGCCGGAAATTATGGCATGTCTGGAAGGGCTTACAGCCCACATTTCATGTGGTCTTGGCCAACCTCTCGGATATCGGTCATGGGCGGCGAACAGGCTGCAGGCGTGCTGGCAACGGTGAAACGTGACGCGATCGAACGCAAAGGCGGCGATTGGTCGGCAGAGGAGGAAGCCGCTTTCAAACAGCCGACCATTGATATGTTCACAGAACAATCGCACCCGCTCTATGCCTCTGCCCGGCTGTGGGACGACGGCATAATCGACCCGCGCAAATCCCGCGAGGTGTTGGCGCTGTCATTGGCGGCGGCCTGCAATGCCCCGATAGAGGAGACACGCTTTGGCGTGTTTCGGATGTGATGATGATGTTCCATAAAATCCTGATCGCCAACCGGGGCGAAATCGCTTGCCGTGTTATCCAGACTGCCCGCAAGATGGGTGTCCGCACGGTGGCTGTTTATTCCGATGCGGATGCCCAAGCGCTGCATGTGGTGCAGGCGGATGAGGCCGTGCGCCTTGGTCCAGCGCCCGTAGCCGACAGCTACCTGCGTGGTGATCTGATTGTGCAAGCCGCCTTGGACACAGGCGCGCAGGCGATCCATCCGGGATATGGGTTTCTGTCCGAGAACCCTGATTTTGTCGATGCGGTCGAGGCGGCTGGCCTGATCTTCATCGGCCCGTCTGCGGATGCGATCCGGGCGATGGGCCTCAAGGATGCCGCCAAGGCCCTGATGGAAAAGGCTGGGGTGCCTGTTGTGCCGGGCTATCACGGCAAGGATCAGGATGCCGGATTTCTGGCCAAACAGGCCGCGCTGATTGGCTATCCTGTGTTGATCAAAGCTGTCGCCGGTGGCGGCGGCAAAGGCATGCGCTTGGTCGAAGATGTGGCGGATTTTATCGAGGCGCTGGCCTCGGCCCAGGCAGAGGCGCAGACCGCCTTTGGCAATGCTGATGTGCTGATCGAGAAGTATATTGAAAGTCCGCGCCATATTGAGGTGCAGGTCTTCGGTGATGGCGCGGACGCGGTGCATCTGTTTGAGCGTGATTGCTCACTCCAGCGCCGCCATCAAAAGGTGATCGAAGAGGCACCGGCACCCGGTATGCCTGAGGATGTGCGTGCCGCGATGGGGCAGGCGGCGGTCATGGCGGCCAAGGCGATTGGCTATGCCGGGGCGGGCACGGTTGAGTTTATCGTGGATGGCAGCGACGGGCTGCGCGCGGACGGATTCTGGTTCATGGAGATGAACACGCGCTTGCAGGTCGAGCATCCGGTGACCGAGGCCATTACGGGCGTTGATCTGGTGGAATGGCAGTTGCGTGTTGCGGCCGGTGAGCCCTTGCCGATGCCTCAAGAGGCGTTGCGGATCAGTGGCCATTCCTTTGAGGCGCGGCTCTATGCAGAGGATGTCCCTGCGGGGTTCCTGCCTGCAACCGGCGTGATTGATCATCTGGTGTTTCCGCCAGAGGCGCGGATTGACAGCGGTGTGCGCGACGGGTCCGAGATTTCGCCTTGGTATGATCCGATGATTGCCAAGGTGACGGTGCATGGTCCTGACAGGGCCACCGCCTTGCGTTCATTGGCAGCGGCCCTTGATGCAACGCAAGTGGCCGGCACGGTGACCAATCTGGGTTTCCTGCGCCGTTTGGCGCGCGAGACGGGGTTTACTGCGGGTATGGTGGATACCGGGCTGATTGCCCGCGAGGCCGAGACTTTATGCGCCGCACCGCAGCCGACGGTTCGCGACATTGCCATAGCTGCGGTGGTTGCCGCTGATATTGCACGGACGCCAATGACCGGGTTCACCTTGTGGCAGCCGATGGTACGCGACATTGCCCTGCGTTTTGGCGAAGAGACCCATTTGGCGCGTCTGACGGTACACGGTGCCGCGCGTTGTGACGTCTCGGTCGGCGAAGATGTGGTGTCGTTGGACTGGCGTGGCGCGCATTGGGGGCAGGCTGCTGTGTGCCATGGCGCACGCGTGACCGTTTTTGGTGCTGAAACGCTGACATTTGACGTGGTTGACCTGTTGGACCGCGCCGCCGCACAGGCGGGCGGCGATACGGTGCTGGCCCCGATGCCCGGATTGGTCCGCGACGTGGCGGTCGTGCCGGGACAGGATGTGCTGGCCGGTGACCGTCTGGTGGTATTGGAGGCGATGAAGATGGAACATGTCTTGCGCGCCCCACGCGACGGGGTTGTCGCCAGCGTGGCAGTGCAAACCGGCGATCAGGTGACCGCCGGTGCCTTGATGGTCAGCCTGGAGCCGGAGGCATGATCCGCCTGCATCATTGTCCGCAAACGCGTTCGATGCGTTCGCTTTGGTTGCTGCATGAGTTGGGCGTTGACTTTGAGATGCAGGAGTACCCGTTCGACAAGACCCTGCGCGAGGAACCCTACCGCAGCCTTAACCCCACAGGCCGTGTGCCGACGCTGGAAATAGACGGTGTGGTGCTAACGGAAAGCGGTGCGATTGCCGAATACCTTTGCGCCCGCTTTCCACAGAGGGGCTTGGGTCGAGACCCAAGTCACGCGGAATGGCCCGCATTTCTGAATTGGATCCATTTCGCCGAGACGATATCGCAGCATACCGCCGCCCTGACCCAGCAGCATATTGCCCTTTATGATGATGCGATGCGTTCGCCCATCGTGATGAAGCTGGAGGCAGCGCGATTGGCCAAGACGCTGCGCACGCTGGAGCAGGGGTTGCAGGGCGACTATCTGCTGTCGTCGTTTTCTGCCGCTGACATCGGGGTTGGGCAGGCGGTCTATATGGCGCGTCATTTCGTGACTTTGGATGCGTTGCCAAAGGCCGCGGCGTGGTACGCACGGCTGGAGGCGCGGGCGGGGTATAAGGCATCGTTGCCTGATGCGCCGGCGCTTTATGCCCAGTCGTTTTACCCGCCTTGGGAGGTGTCGTGATGCGGCCAATGTTGAAGGGGGCTCTGCCCCCGCTGCGCTCCCCCGAGATATTTTTGAACAAAAGAAGGACGGGTTGATGGCGGAGGCTGTGCGCATCTATGAGGTTGGTCCGCGTGATGGGTTGCAGAATGAACCCGGCGTGATCTCGGTTGATCGTAAGGTGGCGTTGATTGATTTTCTGGCGCGGTCTGGCTTGTGCGACATCGAGGTAGGCAGTTTTGTCAGCCCCAAATGGGTGCCGCAGATGGCCGATACTGAGGCCGTTTTGGCGGGTATGGCCCCGGCGCCCGGTGTCTCTTTTGGTGTGTTGGTGCCCAATATGCGTGGCTGGGAAGGATTTGTCGCTGCCCGCCAGCCTGATGTGCGCTATGAGGTGGCGGTGTTTATCTCAGCCTCTGAAGGGTTTTCGCAGAGCAATCTGAATTGTTCGGTGGCGGAATCCGTGGCGCGCCTGACGCCAGTTGTTGCAGCGGCACAGGAGGCGGGCGTGCCAGTGCGCGGTTATGTGTCTTGTGTCACCGATTGCCCTTTTGACGGGCCGATTGCCCCCGATCAGGTGGCCCGCGCTGCGGCCCGTTTGCGAAACGTAGCACCGATGCAAATCTCTTTGGGTGATACGATTGGTAAGGGCACGCCTGCGCGTGTTGCTGCCATGTTAGAGGCGGTGGCGGCTGAAATTCCCGTGGCGGAACTGGCCGGTCATTTTCATGATACCGGCGGGCAAGCATTGGCGAATATCGCGGTCGCTCTTGATCACGGGTTGCGCATTTTTGACAGCGCGGTGGGGGGGCTTGGTGGGTGTCCCTATGCCCCCGGTGCGCCGGGGAATGTAGCGACTGAGGCGGTTCTGGACCTGATGGCGCGCCGCGGCTTTGAAACCGGCGTGGACCGCGATGTGATTGCACAAGCCGCAGAGATGGCAAGGGGAATGCGATGATTGATTTGACTGTGGATGACCGGGGCGTCGCCACGCTGGCGCTGGCCCGACCTGAGAAACACAATGCTTTGTCGCAGGCGCTGATTGATGCCCTGCGTGACGCGGCAACCCGGATTGCGGCGGACCGGAGCATTCGCGTTGTTGTTCTAATGGGGCAGGGCAAATCGTTCTGTGCAGGTGGTGATCTGGGTTGGATGCAGGATCAGATGGCGGGGGATGCGCAGATGAAACGCGCCGCAGCACAGTCGATTGCCGGGATGCTGGGCGCGCTGAACACTTTGCCGCAGCCTGTGATTGGCCGGGTGCAGGGTAATGCGCTGGGCGGTGGCGTGGGTATGGCCTGCGTTTGCGATATCGCGATTGCGGCGGATCACGCCAAGTTTGGGCTAACCGAAACCAAACTGGGCCTGATCCCGGCAACGATCGGCCCTTACGTGCTTGCGCGCATGGGCGAAGCTGCCGCGCGGCGGGTGTTCATGTCGTCGCGGGTCTTTGATGCAGCTGAGGCCGCGACGCTGGGCATTGTCGCCAAGGCGGTCCCCGCCGAGGCGTTGGATGCGGCCGTTGAAGCTGAGGTTGCACCCTATCTGACCTGCGCGCCCGGCGCTGTTGCCGCGGCCAAAGCCTTTGCCCGCAGTCTGGGCCCCACCATCGACGAATCGACCGTGCGCCATTCGATTGATGCGCTGATCGCGCAATGGGACGGCGACGAGGCAAAAGAAGGCATTTCTGCCTTTTTTGACCGCCGCAAGCCCCGTTGGGAATAGGTATTACGGGTTTATTGACAGATTGCTGTCTTAGTTCTGACGGAATTGCCGGGTCATCTCAGGGTTGGACAGGAGACCCGTTATGCCCTTTGAATGGCCTACAGCAGATGAAATGATGTATCGCGTTGCGCGCCTGCGCCGTTTGGTAGCCTTGGCGGTGATGGTGCCCGTGATTGTTTTGTTTGTGGCGGCTTCGATTGATCCGATCTCGCTGCCTGCGGATCGTGCGACATTGGCTGCGGTGGCCATGGCCGTGCTAGTTGTGGGCCACATCGCATTGTTCCCCAATGTAACGCTTGAGACGATCAGCCTTTCGCTTTCGGTCTCTTTTCTTGTGATTTCTGTGCCGTGGATCAAGGCCGTCGCCCAATGGGCACCGGCCGAGCATGCGTCGGCAGCACTTGTGATCCTGATTGTGTTTGCTGTGGCGCTGACGGGTGTGGTGATGGCGATCCTGCAGATTGGGCTAAATGCGCTGGTCTATGCGGGCCCGGCGCTACGGTTGCGTCTCAAGACAACATTGTTTGTGCCTTGCTCACCCACCGTTGCCCATCGCCAATGTGCCATGCAACCGCAGACACGGCGCGGCCGCGTACTGACCGGGCAGGCGGATGAGGATGGTTTCTTTGATGTAGCGGTCGTCGCACCGCATCACAGCGATCCTGAGCAGCCCGATCATCCGCTGATCGTCAAATTGGTTGCCAAGGTGCTTGAAAGCACGCCAGAGCACCATGATGTGATGATGGTTTTGCAAAACGGTTCAGTCACGGTGACGTCGCAACGGTTTACCGCTGTGGATGGTGGATGCCAGATCGCGGTGTCTGACATGCCCGGTGATTTCACTCTTGGGATGCATGCGATGTTCTGGTTGACCGATCAGCAGGCGGACAATCTGACCGAGACGACAGACGTCATCATCGGGCAGGAGGCACGCGCAAATGGTCTGGCCCATGGTGTGTCACTTTTGTCGGTGGCGGGCACGCTGTTGTCACCGCAGACGCCTGTCGTTGATCGCGCCAAATAACCTCCTCAAAATCCTGATCAGAGCCTTCGCGTTTGGTTGACCCCCTCGGGTAGCGGGGATATGCATGCCGCAGCCAACTTCGCGCATCGGTTTCCGGTGCCGAGACGAAAGGAAAGCCCCTGTGCAGGAAATGCTGACAGAATATCTGCCGATCATGATTTTTCTGGGACTGGCGATCGCGCTTGGCCTGATCCTGATCTTGGCGGCGGCGGTTGTGGCCGTGCGCAACCCCGATCCGGAAAAAGTATCCGCTTATGAGTGCGGCTTTAACGCATTTGATGATGCACGTATGAAGTTTGACGTGCGCTTTTATCTGGTGGCGATCCTGTTCATCATCTTTGATCTGGAAGTGGCGTTTCTGTTTCCATGGGCGGTGGCCTTTGCCGACATCAGCATGGTGGGCTTTTGGTCAATGATGGTCTTTCTGGCGGTGCTGACGATCGGCTTTGCCTATGAGTGGAAGAAGGGGGCACTGGAATGGGAGTGATGACAGGAACAGCAGTGGGCGCCGACAAAGAGCACGGCGCGCAGCTGATCAATTCAGAGCTGCAGGACAAGGGTTTCCTTGTGACCTCAACCGCTGACATCATCAACTGGGCGCGCACCGGCAGCTTGCACTGGATGACCTTTGGTCTGGCCTGCTGCGCGGTTGAGATGATGCACACCTCTATGCCCCGCTATGATCTTGAACGGTTTGGCACGGCACCGCGCGCATCCCCACGTCAATCTGACCTGATGATTGTGGCGGGCACGCTGACCAACAAAATGGCCCCCGCGCTGCGCAAGGTTTATGACCAGATGCCAGAGCCGCGTTATGTGATCTCTATGGGGTCCTGTGCGAATGGTGGTGGATATTACCACTACAGCTATTCGGTCGTGCGCGGCTGTGACCGTATCGTGCCGGTGGACATCTATGTACCCGGCTGCCCGCCAACGGCAGAGGCGCTGTTGTACGGTATCCTTCAACTGCAACGCAAAATGCGCCGGACAGGGACAATTGTGAGATGACCGAAGCCCTGCAAGAACTTGGCACCCATCTTGAACTCAAGCGCACCGATTGTGTGCTTTCCTGGGACGTCACCCATGATGAGCTGACAGTGAATGTTGCCCCATCATCGCTTGTCAGCTTTGTTGAATTTCTCAAGAATGACGCGACCTGCAAGTTTTCGTCGCTGATAGATATCACTGCTGTAGACTACCCCAGCCGGGCGAAACGCTTTGATGTCGTCTACCACTTTTTGTCGATGTATCAGAACCAGCGCATTCGTTTGCGGGTGCAGATCCGCGAAGAGGATATGATGCCGTCCATCATGTCCGTGCATCCTTCTGCCAATTGGTTTGAGCGTGAAGTGTTCGATATGTTCGGCATTCTGTTTTCCGGCCATCCGGACTTGCGCCGCATCCTGACTGACTATGGGTTCCGCGGGCATCCGCTGCGCAAAGATTTTCCGACCACAGGCTATACCGAGGTCCGTTATGACGAGGTGCAAAAGCGCGTTGTCTATGAACCCGTCAGCCTTGTGCAGGAATACCGTCAGTTCGACTTTATGTCGCCATGGGAGGGTGCCGAATACATCCTGCCGGGAGATGAAAAGAAGGAAGAGGCGAAGGGCTGATGACCGCTGTGCTTCCCCTGAAAGGCGCCTGCCTTTGCGGGGCAAGCACCTTCACCGCCACGCCGACATCCTCTGACGCGGGCGTCTGCCATTGTGGCCAGTGCAACAAATGGTCGGGCGGGATGTTCGTGAACGTCTACTGCGGCAATTCAGTTGTGTTTGACGCAGGCGCACCGCTCGGGTCGTACAAGGGCAGCGCATGGGGCGAACGTATTTTTTGCAAGGCATGTGGTTCATCTTTGGTTTGGCAAATGCAAGACGGCACGCATCAAAGTGTCGCGGTCCACGCATTTGAAGATCCGTCGCAATTTACCCTCGCCACCCAGATATTCACGGATCGCAAACCGGGCTGCTATGCGCTGGCCAATCAGACCGAGGATATGACCGAGGCTGAGGTTTTTGCGAAATATGCGCCGGATGGCGGTGCGACGTGATCACACGCGTCGATCTCGCGTTGATCTGTTTCAATACCGCATCGGTCAATGACTGACACTTCCATCCTTTTTGGCGTCGGGGCCACCAAAGCGGGCACATCGTGGCTTTATCGCTATCTGCATGATCACCCCGATTGCATGCTGCCTGCGGTGAAAGAGGCACATTATTGGGACACCTTTGATGCTGATACCCGCGACAAACAGGTGGCTGCCTACCGTGTCCGTCTGAACGAATTGCGCGCGGCCAAGGATGGTGCCGCAGACGCAGGGAAGGGCTGGAAGGTCGACAATATGACCCGCCGCATTGGCGAGATGAAGCGCCTGATTGCAGTGCTGGACGGGGACCGCGCGGATGATACCCGCTATGCCAACTGGCTTTTGCAGGACCGCGAAGGTGCAAGTCTGGTTGCGGATATGACGCCCAATTACGCAACCTTGCCAGATGAAGTGCTAATGCGGATGTGCGACCTCACCCCCGCAACCAAATTCAACTTTCTGATTCGCGACCCGCTGGACCGTCTGTGGTCGCACATCCGCATGCAGGCCCGCCGTCAGCGCCAGGCACATGAAGTCTATGAGAAGAAATCGAACAACATCCTTTACCGCATCCTCAACCGGGGTGATGAGCGGCATATTCTGGAACGGGGCGATTATCCCAAGATCATCCGCAAGCTGCGCCGGGTGATCCCCGAAGATCGGTTGCAAATTTTGTTCACAGAAGACCTGCAGACCCCACATGGGCTCTCGCAACTTTGCAGCTTCCTTGATATTGAGGCGATAACACCTGCTTTGCCAGATCGGGTCCATACCGGGCCAGAGGTGGTGATGCTGGATAAACTGCGGCCCCGTGCGCTGGGCCTGCTGAACGAACACTACGACTGGGTGGCCCGCAATGTCGGCCCCCTGCCACAACGGTGGCTAGACAACCGAGCGAGGGCCTAAAGCCATGATGGACGGCGATATCCGTGTGAACACTTACGATGATGGATCATCTGATGCGGCCACTGATGAGCAGCAGATCAGAAATTTCAACATCAACTTTGGACCGCAACACCCTGCAGCCCACGGTGTTTTGCGTCTGGTGCTAGAGCTGGACGGAGAGATTGTCGAACGCTGCGACCCCCACATCGGTTTGCTGCATCGCGGTACTGAAAAGCTGATGGAATCGCGCACCTATCTGCAAAACTTGCCGTATTTTGACCGGCTGGATTATGTGGCCCCGATGAATCAGGAACACGCCTGGTGTCTGGCCATTGAAAAGCTGACAGGCACGCAAGTGCCGCGCCGCGCGTCGCTGATCCGGGTTCTGTATTCCGAGATTGGCCGCGTGCTGAACCACCTGCTGAACGTCACAACCCAAGCAATGGACGTCGGCGCGCTGACACCACCGCTTTGGGGGTTTGAAGAACGTGAAAAGCTGATGGTGTTCTATGAACGTGCCTGTGGCGCGCGCCTGCACGCCGCATATTTCCGCCCCGGTGGTGTGCATCAGGACCTGCCGGATGAACTGATCGAGGATATCGATACATGGGCCGTTGAATTCCCCACGGTGCTGGCAGACATTGATGGGCTGCTGACGGAAAACCGCATTTTCAAACAGCGCAATGCGGATATTGGCATCGTAACCGAGGAAGACATTCAGGATTGGAGCTTCTCTGGCGTTATGGTCCGCGGGTCGGGCCTTGCCTGGGATCTGCGCCGCGCGCAGCCTTATGAATGCTACGACGAGTTTGAATTTCAGATCCCAGTGGGCAAAAACGGCGACTGCTATGACCGCTATCTCTGCCGCATGGAAGAGATGCGTCAGTCTGTCCACATCATCCGTCAGGCCTGCGAAAAACTGCGCCATGAAAAGGGTGATGTGATGGCGCGGGGCAAGATGGCCCCCCCGACACGGGGTGAAATGAAAACCTCGATGGAGGCGCTGATCCACCACTTTAAACTCTACACCGAAGGGTTCCACGTGCCCGAAGGCGAAGTTTATGCTGCGGTTGAGGCCCCCAAGGGCGAATTCGGCGTTTATCTGGTCGCCGACGGCACAAACCAGCCGTATCGCGCTAAGATCCGTGCGCCGGGCTTTCTTCACCTGCAGGCGATGGATTACATTTGCAAAGGCCACCAGCTGGCTGACGTGAGTGCGATCATCGGCACGATGGATGTTGTGTTTGGTGAGATCGACAGATGACCATGGGTGATATCCTGCTGGGACTGCTGATCGTGACGGGTTTTTTCGTCTCGGCGGCTGTTTCGCGGCTGTTTCGGCGCGGCATGACAGGGATCATCATTGGGGGTGTTGCCGGTCTGGCAGTGTCAGTTGCGATGCTGTTTTACGGGATGGAACAGTTGTTTCCGACGGCCCCCGATATGGTCAACGAGACGTCAAACTAAGTGCGAATGCACATGAATAGATAGCTTTGAGGAGACCGACCCAATGATCCGCGCAGCAACAATCCTACCCATTCTTGCCCTCACCGCCTGTGCCACAGCGGTGCCTGTTTCTGCCCCAACGCCAGATGTCGCTGCCCCTGTGACGCCCAACTCTGCCAAGGCCCGTTTTGTAGCCGCAGCAGAGGCCAACGGCTGTGTTGTGAACGAAGCAACTTCGCCTGCGATCCTTGCCGGGGCGACCCTTTCGGTCGAAGACCTTGCACGGATCATGACAGAGCTACGTGCCGAAGGGCTTGGTGAGATTGCAGCCGACGGGCGGTCCTTCCGCGTCACAACCGGAGCCTGCGCATAATGACATTGGGCTTGCCCGACCTTGTGCTTGTGTTAGTGATGGCCCCAATCCCATTGGGGTGATCCCTGCCGCTGTTTTCGCGCTGTCCACCACTGCTATGATGTTAACCGGAATAATGTAATGCTACGCCGCCTTTATCACGACCAGCCAGAAACCTTTGCTTTCACGCCTGATAATCTCAAATGGGCGCAGGCCCAGATGAAGAAATTCCCCGAGGGCCGTCAGGCCTCGGCGATTATCCCGATCCTGTGGCGTGCACAGGAACAAGAAGGCTGGCTGACACGCCCGGCAATTGAATATGTGGCTGCGATGCTTGATCTGGCATACATCCGTGCGCTTGAAGTGGCGTCGTTCTATTTCATGTTCCAACTGCAGCCCGTGGGCGCTGTGGCTCATATTCAGGTCTGCGGCACGTTGTCGTGCATGATCTGCGGGGCAGAGGATCTGATCGGTGTCTGCAAGGACAAGATTGCGGACAAGCCGCACGCATTGTCGGCTGATGGCAAGTTTTCATGGGAAGAGGTCGAATGCCTTGGGTCCTGTGCCAACGCGCCGATGGCACAGATTGGCAAGGACTATTACGAAGACCTCACCACCGAACGTCTGAGCGAGATTATCGACGAACTGGCCGCGGGCCGCGTCCCGACACCGGGCCCGCAGAACGGCCGCTTTGCCGCCGAACCGCTCAAAGGGCTGACCAGCCTGCGCGACTATGACAGCGGCAAAACCAAATATAACGCCAGCGCGCAGTTGGCGGCAGACATTGGTGATACGGTCAAGCGTATCGATGGCACCGAAGTGCCGTTCCTTGCCCCTTGGGTCAAAGATAGTGCAGCGACCAAGCCGAAGTCCAAGACGCCTGCAAAAGCCAAACCGGCAGCAAAAAAACCTGCCGCCGCCAAGCCAAAGGCGAAACCTGCCGCCGAAACGGCACCTGCTGCAGCAACCGAAAGCCAGCCTGAAACGCTCAAGACAGCACGGGCCGGTGGGGCGGATGATCTTAAGAAGATCAGCGGTGTTGGCCCCAAGCTGGAAGGCGTGCTGAATGATCTTGGGTTCTATCACTTTGATCAGATCGCCAAATGGACCACCGATGAAATCGCTTGGGTCGATAGCCGCCTGAAGTTCAAGGGCCGTATCGAACGCGACGATTGGATCGGGCAGGCGACGGCGCTGGCCAAAGCCTCCTAATTTGCTGAATTTCACGGCTTTTGCGGGAATCTCGGGGCGCGACCAGCCACCGGGCCAGTATTTCTTTACCCATTGCCTGTGTTTCGGGTAGAGGTATCTGGGATATACTTCTGGGGCGATGTGCAAAGGCATGTCGTCCGACGTCTGCAAGGCCGGAAAATCGGCTACATGAGGGAGAAAAATTGCGATGAAAGATACAGCACCAATCAGTTCGGGTATTCTGGCCGTTGCCGCCCTTTTCGGCGTTATCGCCTTAGGGGTGGCCTATTTTCTTTTTGGATATGGCTTCTTTGGATCATTCTTTATCGGCCTGATCGTCGCCATTATCGTTGCGATTGTATTGCTCCTTGGCCGACGTGAACCTCAGGCCGCTCCTGCGCCAAAGCCTGCTGAAGCGCCAAAACCAGCGCCTGCACCGGCGGCCGCAGCAGCAGCACCGGTTGCCGCTGCGCCTAAAGCTGAAGCTGCACCGGCGCCAAAGGCAGAACCTGCACCTGCGCCAAAAGCCGCAGCTGCACCAGCGCCCAAGCCGGAACCAGCACCCGCAGCTGCGGCTTCTGCTGATGGCACACCTGAATTCCTGAGCGAAGCGCGCGAGGGTGGCCCGGACGATCTCAAACAGATCAAAGGTGTTGGCCCCAAACTGGAAAAAACCCTGCACGGTATGGGCATCTACCACTTTGACCAGATCGCAAGCTGGGGCCCCAAGGAGCAATCCTGGATGGATGACAACCTTGCGGGCTTCAAAGGCCGTGCGTCTCGTGACGAATGGGTTTCGCAGGCAAAAACACTTGCCGCAGGTGGCAAAACCGAGTTTTCCAAGAAGGTCGACAAGGGCGGCGTTTACTAGAACAGGGCACCCACGATGGCCCAGCATGGACAAACAAACGAAGCCCGGGCAGGACAACGCGTCGCGTTGTTCATGGCCGGGGTTGGTGTTTTCTGGGTTCTGGTGACAATGATCGGGGCGGAATACGGCTGGTCAATGCGGACAAGGGCGTTTTTTGACCTTGCAGCGCTCGCCGGTTTCGGGTTTGCCCTGTGGCAGACATTTAGGCTCTGGCGTGCGCGTCAGGATGAGAAGGGCGATGAGTAATGCTCAAAGATGAGAACCGGATTTTCACCAACCTTTACGGGATGCATGACCGCACGCTGAAAGGCGCGCAGGCGCGAGGCCATTGGGATGGCACAGCAGGCATCATCAAAAAGGGCCGGGACTGGATCATCAACGAAATGAAGGCCTCTGGCCTGCGTGGCCGGGGCGGGGCCGGTTTTCCAACGGGCCTTAAGTGGTCGTTCATGCCTAAGGAAAGCGATGGGCGTCCGGCGTATCTGGTCGTTAACGCTGACGAATCTGAACCCGGTACATGCAAAGACCGCGAGATCATGCGCCACGATCCGCATACGCTGATCGAAGGATGCCTGATCGCGTCTTTCGCGATGAACGCCAATGCCTGCTACATCTACATTCGCGGCGAATACATCCGCGAGAAAGAGGCGCTGCAGGCGGCGATTGATGAATGCTATGAGGCGGGCCTCGTTGGTCCGAATGCCGCCAAATCCGGCTGGCCTTTCGATATCTACCTGACCCACGGCGCTGGCGCCTATATTTGCGGCGAAGAAACCGCACTGCTGGAAAGCCTTGAAGGCAAAAAGGGTATGCCGCGCATGAAGCCGCCTTTCCCTGCGGGTGCGGGCCTTTATGGGTGCCCAACAACGGTGAACAACGTGGAATCCATTGCTGTTGTACCGACCATTCTACGCCGTGGTGGCGACTGGTTTGCGGGCATGGGCCGTCCGAATAACGCAGGCACAAAGCTGTTTGCGATCTCGGGCCATGTGAACAACCCATGTGTCGTCGAAGAGGAAATGTCGATTTCCTTTGAAGAGCTGATTGAAAAGCACTGCGGCGGTATTCGCGGCGGCTGGGATAACCTCAAGGCGGTGATCCCCGGTGGATCATCCGTGCCTTGTGTGCGCGGCGAAAACATGCGCGATGCGGTGATGGATTTTGACGCGCTGAAGGAAAAAGGGTCTTCCCTTGGCACGGCTGCGGTGATCGTCATGGATAACTCCACCGATATGATCAAAGCGATCTGGCGTCTGTCTAAATTCTACAAGCACGAAAGCTGCGGCCAATGCACGCCTTGCCGTGAAGGCACCGGCTGGATGATGCGCGTTATGGCACGTTTGGTCGAAGGCAATGCATCTGTCGAAGAAATCGATATGCTGCTCGACGTGACAAAGCAGGTCGAAGGACATACGATTTGCGCATTGGGCGATGCGGCGGCTTGGCCGATCCAGGGGTTGATCAAGAATTTCCGGGACGAGATCGAGGACCGCATCAAAGACAAACGCATGGCGGGGATAGCAGCAGAATGAAAAAACTGGGATTGATGTTTGGCGCGGCTTTGACCTTGGCCGCATGTGCAACCGGTGGCGGACGGTCGTTTGACGATCCGTCGGTGCAAAAGCTCTTCACTCTGTCGACGCCGATGTATTACGCCAGCCAGAATCTGGCCAGCCAGGTGGCACAGGGCTGCGCCCGCTACAGCTATGACAGCGCGCTGGATGCGCAAATGAACGAAGCACGCAACGAGGTTGGGCGCGGTTCGCTGTCGGCCAACAGCCTGCGGCGCGCGATTGATCTGGAAACAGACGTCGCACAGCGCAGTTTTCAGGCCAAGCATGATGTTGTGCTTGGGTCAGATGATCTGTGTGCGGCAGGGGATGCGGAAACGCTGGAAGGCTCTGCGATCAGCGCCTTGCTGATCCCGGCCTAAGCGCCAGTAATGGCGTTTCGCAATGTTTTGGATGGGGCCGCGAGCTTTGGCGCGGCCCTTGTCACGTCTGCAATCTGCGGCGTGCCTGCCTGGTTTACGGTCGTGGCTGTCAGGGCGGGCCTTGCGCCGACGTGGGCCTATGGGGCAGCAGCTGCGATTGGCGTGGTTGGGTTGATCTTGACGGTCGCCTTCCTGCGTAAAGGTCTGGCCGGTGTGGCCCCCACGCGGCAGCGAAGACGGTAGCCATTCGGCGCTTGCGTGCAACACTCTAGGTTGTAAGGTGGCGACGAATCTGGGCCGAAAGACGGTCAAGTTGCTGTGGCTCCGAGGCTCACATAGATCATTGAAAGTGGATATTTTATGTCGCGTAAATTTGTTGGACCGGCCATTTTGGCCCTTGTAGTGGCTGCCGGTTGTGCCCCGGCGATTGCCCCGCGCGACACACCTGCAACGCTCAAAGACCTTTCCGCAAATACGGCATTGGCATTCGAAGCAGATTTCATCTGTGAGGATCTGACCGTTGATGAAGAAATGGTGGAGCGGCAAACAGAGGATGCTCTCGTTGAGATGATCAACGCAGGTTATTCTATGGCCCAGATTGATGCGATGTTTGTAGGGCTGGAACGTGATTTCGGTTGGCTCATACCCTATTCGGTCGGGTTCGAGCGCAAGCATAACATCGATATTGACGACGACGCCGAATTCTGCCGAGCGATGAGCGTCGAGCAGAGCTCGAATTCAGCGCTGGGTTTGATGCTCATCTAAGGGACACCTCGCGCTGAGCGACCGCCGGTGGGCGGAGATCGGATGGAAACGATGCATCTTGCCGAATTCAACTTTGGCACGTTGCGCTATCGTTGGGGTGATCCGCGGAGTACCGGATTCCAAAAACGCAGTTGAACAGGTCAATGCCCTTGGTGCGCGCAGCCCTGGCTTCGTTTGGCGTATGCCGGACGATGTGATGGAGGCAGTGCAGGAAGACCCGCACGGCCCATTGGCCGATCGGCCAAACACCGCCTCCACCTTGTCGGTCTGGGAAAAACTTGCGGCCCTTTACCAGTTTGTGGCCAAGACATTCCATTCCCGGATCATGAAAGGGGCGCCCGATTGGTTCGCACCCGACGACAGCGGTTATCTGGTTTGTTGGTGGGTGCCCGAGGGCACGCAGCCAACCGTGGCAGAAGGCATGGCCAAGTGGCACATGTTGCAGTCCGGCGGTGAACTCGAAAATCTGTTCTCTGCCAAACGCTTAAAGGCCCTTGCATTGGCCGAACCGGCATAAACACACCGATGACATTGCGCTGATATTGAATATCGCGTGCGAAATCGCAATGTCTGATCTGCAACCGGCAGCATCTGAACTGGCCGAGGCAGGAGAATGAGCAAATGAAAAGATTTCTGATATCGACAGCCCTGATGGCGGCGACCGTGATGGGCGCGGGCTATGCCTCTGCGCAAACAGAGCTAAGGGATGTCACCCGTGTCAGGGACGGGATTGTGCATGTCGGCATGGCTTATGAGTTATCCGAGCAATGCGGCGATCTTTCTGCGCGGCTGTTCCGAGGGCTCAGTTTTCTGCAATCGCTGAAAAACCATGCCCGCCAGTTGGGGTATTCTGATGCGGAGATTGACGCCTACATCGATGATAATGCTGAAAAAGATCGACTGGAAGCGTTAGCTCGCGCGCAACTGGAGCGCCTTGGCGTCGTGGAGGGCAATGAGGCCACCTATTGTGCTGCTGGCCGCCAACAAATCGAAGCGAACACCCGCGTCGGTTGGTTGCTGCGCTAAAGCCCGTCGATTAGCGCGTATTTCGCTGACTTTTTTCTCAATCTGACTGGCATCATGGCCCCAGCCGCGCTAAACCCGGTGCGACGCGCCTGACCCTTTGTGGCAACAGGCGTCACCGGGAATAAATAAGGCACGCCATGTCTGATCTACGCAAAGTCGTCATTGATGGAAATGAGGTCGAAGTTGACGGGGCCATGACCCTTATACAGGCCTGTGAAGAGGCGGGTGTCGAAATCCCGCGTTTTTGCTATCACGAACGGCTTACCATCGCTGGCAACTGCCGCATGTGTCTGGTTGAAGTCGTGGGCGGCCCGCCGAAACCTGCCGCCTCTTGTGCGATGCAGGTCCGTGATCTGCGCCCCGGTCCCGAAGGTCAGCCCCCCGTTGTCAAAACCAATTCGTCCATGGTCAAGAAGGCCCGCGAAGGCGTGATGGAATTCCTGCTGATCAACCACCCGCTTGATTGCCCTATCTGCGATCAGGGTGGCGAGTGTGATTTGCAGGATCAGGCAATGGCATACGGCGTCGATTTCAGCCGCTTCCGCGAGCCTAAGCGCGCGACCGATGATTTGGACCTAGGCCCGTTGGTCGAAACCCATATGACCCGCTGTATTTCCTGCACCCGCTGCGTGCGCTTCACCACAGAGGTCGCGGGCATTCACCAGATGGGCCAAACGGGCCGCGGCGAAGATGCGGAAATCACCAGCTATCTGGGTGAAACGCTCGATTCGAATATGCAGGGCAACATCATTGATTTGTGTCCCGTTGGCGCGCTGGTGTCCAAACCCTATGCATTTACCGCCCGCCCTTGGGAACTGACCAAGACAGAATCAATCGATGTGATGGACGCCCTTGGCGCCAACATCCGTGTTGATACCAAAGGCCGCGAAGTCATGCGCTTTTTGCCGCGTAACCATGACGGCGTGAATGAGGAATGGATTTCCGACAAGACACGTTTTGTGTGGGACGGTCTGCGCAAGCAGCGCCTAGATACGCCTTACATTCGCGAGAACGGCAAGCTGCGCAAAGCAAGCTGGCCCGAAGCGCTCTCGGCTGCGGCGGTTGCGATGAAGGGCAAGAAGGTTGCCGGTTTGGTCGGTGATCTGGCCCCGGTAGAGGCGGCATTTGCCCTCAAACAACTGATCGAAGGGCAGGGCGGCAACGTCGAATGCCGTACCGATGGGGCGAAACTGCCGATTGGCAATCGCTCAGCCTACGTTGGCACTGCCTCCATCGAAGATATCGATGATGCCAAACGCATCCTGCTGATTGGAACAAACCTACGCACCGAAGCGCCGGTATTGAATTCGCGTGTCAGACGCGCCTGGAGTAACGGCGCTGATGTTGCCCTGCTGGGCGAAGCTGTTGATTTGACGTTTGACTACTACCACCTCGGGACCGACCGGACAGCGCTTGCAAATCTGGTCGATGACAAAGGCTTGTCCGATGGTGCAGAGACGCCCGGTATTGTCGTGGTTGGCCAAGGTGCCTTGAATGAGGCTGATGGCGAAGCCGTTCTTGCTTTGGCCATGAAGGTTGCAGAGCTTGGCAATTCCAAACTGTTGGTGCTGCATACTGCCGCTGGTCGCGTTGGTGCGATGGATGTGGGTGCTGTGACGACAGGCGGGCTTGAGGCCGCTTTGGACGGGGCAGAGGTCGTCTATAACCTTGGGGCGGACGAAGTTGACGTCGCTAAAGGTGCTTTTGTCATCTACCAAGGCAGCCATGGTGACCGGGGCGCGCATCGCGCCGATATCATCCTGCCAGCTGCGGCCTATACCGAAGAAAACGGGCTGTTCGTGAACACCGAAGGCCGCCCGCAATTGGCGCTGCGCGCCAGCTTCCCTCCGGGTGAGGCCAAGGAAAACTGGGCGATCCTGCGGGCGCTCTCGGCCGAACTGGATGCGACGCTGCCGTTTGACAGCATGGCGCAGCTGCGTCAGGCACTGGTTGCGGCACACCAGCATCTGGGCCGCATCGATGAGGTGGCCGAGAACGCATGGCAGCCGCTGCCCGTCAAGAAACCGGGCAAGGCTGATTTCCGCAACGCGGTCACTGATTTCTACCTGACGAACCCCATCGCACGCGCCTCCAGCCTGATGGCTGAACTCAGCGCGAACGCAAAGGCACGTAAATCCGCGCCACTGGCTGCGGAATAAGGACGACGACAATGGTTGAATTCTTTACCAACACCAACCTTGGCATCGTTCTGCTGATCCTTGGGCAGTGTTTACTGGTGCTGATCCCGCTGCTGGTGGCGTTGGCGTTCCTGATGTACGCTGACCGCAAGATCTGGGCCGCCGTGCAGATGCGCAAAGGGCCCAATATTGTTGGTGCGTTCGGCCTGTTGCAAAGCTTTGCTGATTTCCTGAAATACATCGTCAAAGAAATCGTTGTGCCCGCTGGCGCGGACAAAGCTGTCTTCTTTCTCGCTCCGATGATTGCCTTTGTCTTGGCGGTGATCTCGTGGTCGGTGATCCCGTTCAACGATGGCTGGGTGCTGTCGGATATCAACGTGGCGATCCTGTTTATCTTGGCCGTTGGCTCTCTCGAAGTTTACGGCGTGATCATGGGTGGTTGGGCGTCGAACTCTAAATACCCATTCCTTGGCTCGCTGCGGTCTGCCGCGCAGATGATTTCTTATGAAGTCTCTATCGGGTTGATCATCATCGGTGTGATTATCTCGACCGGATCAATGAATTTTGGGGCGATTGTGGCCGCGCAAGATGGCAACGCGGGCTTGTTCAACTGGTATTGGGTCGCGCATTTCCCGATGCTGTTCCTGTTCTTCGTCAGCGCCTTGGCGGAAACCAACCGCCCACCGTTCGATCTGCCCGAGGCAGAATCAGAACTGGTTGCGGGCTATCAGGTTGAATATTCATCCACCCCGTTCCTGCTGTTCATGATTGGCGAATTGATGGCCGTGGTGCTGATGTGCGCGCTGATCTCGCTGTTGTTCTTCGGTGGCTGGCTGTCGCCCATTCCGGGCCTGCCAGACGGCATCCTGTGGATGATCCTCAAGATGGCCGCCTGCTTCTTTGTCTTCTCGATGGTCAAGGCGATCACGCCGCGCTACCGCTATGACCAGCTGATGCGGATCGGCTGGAAAGTGTTCTTGCCGATGTCATTGGCTTGGGTGGTGTTGGTGTCGTTTCTGGCGAAATATGAGGTTCTGGGGGGCTTTTGGGCCCGCTGGGCAGTGGGGGCGTAATGCGCGATACAGCCGCTCATCCAAAGCTTTGGCTTGCGTATTTCCTTACCTTGCTCACAGGGCAATTAGGATTGTACAACCTCTATATAAAACGGGGTGGCTCTGCGATTGTCATGAGCGGTTCAATCATATTCGCGTTCGCGATTTGGCTTGCTGCTCCATCTCAAATCACATTTTTTGTTGTGCTGGCGGTTTCTTTAGCACTCACCGTGATTTGGGTCATTGATCTGATTCGAATGAAGAGCCTTGTTGCGTCCGCCCGTCAAACCACTGACTTAAATTCGGGAGCATCTTGAATGACCCAAATCGACTATAACCGCGCCGCGAAATACTTCCTTTTGCAGGACGTCTGGCAAGGCTTTCGTCTAGGGTTGAAGTATTTCTTCTCTCCGAAGGCCACGCTGAACTACCCGCATGAAAAGGGGCCGCTTTCCCCGCGTTTCCGTGGCGAACACGCCCTGCGCCGTTATCCCAACGGCGAAGAACGCTGCATTGCCTGTAAGCTGTGCGAGGCTGTCTGCCCGGCCCAAGCTATCACCATCGACGCGGAACCACGCGATGATGGGTCGCGCCGCACGACCCGCTATGACATCGACATGACCAAATGCATCTATTGCGGTTTCTGCCAAGAGGCCTGCCCCGTTGATGCCATCGTCGAAGGTCCGAATTTCGAATTCAGCACCGAAACGCGCGAAGAACTGTACTACGACAAGGAAAAACTGTTGGAAAACGGTGACCGCTGGGAATCTGAAATTGCGCGCAACCTCGAACTGGACGCGCCTTACAGATGAGTGATCAGAACCCCTTTGAAGCGATGATGAAGATGTCCCAGGATTGGGCCAAATCGATGAATGTCGATATGGATGCCTTCACACCCAAAGGGTTTGAAAACCTGTGGCCCACGATGCCCGCCGAGACGATGGAGATGTTCTTTGGCAAAGGGGCCAATCCAGACGGCCTTGATGCCAAAACGCGCCTGTATCTGACCCTTGCGGGTCTTACCGTGTTGGGTGCGCAGGCCGAGGCGCAGATCAGGCTGACCGTCCGCCATTTGGTGGAAGCAGGGGCCACGAAACAAGAAATCGCCGAAGCGATTGCCCAGATGGGCATGTTCGCAGGCGTCCCGGCCATGACCAAAGCGATGGAACTGGCCACCGAAGTCTTAGAAAAGGACGACAACGCATGAGTGTTTTCGCGTTCACATTTTACCTTTTTGCCGTGACGACCGTTGCGGGTGGCCTGATGACCGTTGTCAGCCGTAACCCGGTGCATTCGGTGCTTTGGCTAATCCTTGCGTTTCTGTCGTCAGCCGGGTTGTTCGTGACCTTGGGCGCGGAATTCGTCGCGATGCTGCTGATCATCGTCTACGTGGGCGCCGTTGCGGTGCTGTTCCTCTTTGTGGTCATGATGCTGGACGTGGATTTTGCCGAGTTGAAGGCGGAAATGACGAAATATCTGCCCTTGGCGCTGCTGATTGGCGTGGTGATCTTGATGCAACTGGCGTTGGCCCTTGGCGTCTGGGGCTACTCGGACGGTGTTGAAGGCCGGATCGCGGCCCCTGCTGGTGAACTGGAAAACACCCGCGCGCTGGGTTTGCTGATCTATGACAAATACATTCTGCTGTTCCAACTGGCGGGTCTGATCCTGCTGGTCGCTATGATCGGGGCGATTGTGCTGACGCTGCGCCACCGCGTCGACATCAAGCGCCAGAACGTGCTGGCGCAGATGTACCGTGACCCAGCCAAGGCAATGGAACTCAAGGACGTGAAACCGGGGCAGGGGCTGTAAACTTGCGCAACCTCGCCATCATATCAACCGTTGCGATGCTGATCGCGGGACAGGCCAGCGCCCTGACCCTCGCCGATTGCACCCGCACGACCCACATCAGCCATGGCGGTCAGGCCGATCATGTTGATCTGGGCGAGGGCCGTGTGATGTGGCGCGATTGGTGGAGCCAGGAAGGCACCGCAACGGCGTTTGTTCTGGCTGAATGCGCCACGGGTCAGACGCTGAGCTTGCTTGCCGCGGAAGAGAACATGGGCCGTCGCAATGCCTTTGACCGTACCGATGACGCGCTCGCCGTGCTGGAACGCCACCAATCGGGTGCGCGCGTCTTTGCCACGTTTGAGCGGATCGCGGCGGACCTGAACAATATCGCCCGTGATGTGGAAATCGCGACGCTTGCGACGGAAAACTGCGCCTGTGGTGCTGCTTATCCAGAGCTGCGTGGTGAGAAGACGGAATTTATGCTGGCCGGGTAACGGCGGGCGAACGAACAAAGACCGGGGCCAAAGCCCCAGAGGGACGAATGAATGATCGGACTTGAACATTATCTCACGGTGGCCGCCGCGCTGTTTGTGATCGGCATTTTCGGGCTGTTCCTGAACCGTAAAAACGTGATCATCCTGCTGATGAGCATCGAATTGATGCTGCTGGCGGTGAACATCAACCTTGTCGCCTTCTCCAGCTATCTGGGTGATCTGGTGGGGCAGGTGTTTACCCTGTTTGTGCTGACGGTCGCTGCCGCCGAGGCCGCGATTGGCCTTGCGATCCTTGTTTGTTTCTTCCGCAACCGCGGGACCATCGACGTTGAAGACGTCAACGTGATGAAGGGCTAATTCAATGGAAACCATCATCCTTTTTGCCCCGCTGGTGGGTGCCATCCTTTGCGGATTTGGCTGGAAACTGATCGGTGAAACCGCGGCCCAATGGACCGCGACGAGCCTTCTTTTCCTGGCTGCGATCCTGTCTTGGGTTGTGTTCCTGACGCTTGATCCGTCTGCCCATCCCAACGGCACATACACCGTCAACATCCTGCGCTGGATCGAAAGCGGCACGCTGTCCACTGATTGGGCCATTCGCATGGACCGTCTGACCGCGATCATGCTGATTGTGATCAACACCGTGTCCGCGCTCGTCCACCTGTATTCCTTCGGTTACATGGCCCATGACGAGAACTTCAAAGAAGGCGAAAGCTATCGCCCGCGCTTCTTTGCATATCTGTCGTTCTTTACCTTCGCGATGCTGATGCTGGTGACAGCCGACAACCTTGTACAAATGTTCTTTGGCTGGGAAGGCGTGGGCGTCGCGTCCTACCTGTTGATCGGTTTCTACTACCGCAAACCAAGCGCTGGGGCTGCCGCGATCAAGGCGTTTGTCGTCAACCGCGTCGGTGACTTTGGTTTCGCGCTGGGTATTTTTGCGCTTTATTACGTGACCGATAGCATCCGCTTTGAGGATATCTTTGCCGCGATCCCTGACCTGCAGGATCACACGATGACTTTCGCATGGCGCGAGTGGAACACCTTGAACCTGATCGCCTTCCTGCTGTTTATCGGTGCAATGGGTAAATCGGCGCAGCTTTTCCTGCACACATGGTTGCCCGACGCGATGGAAGGCCCAACACCTGTGTCGGCGCTGATCCACGCGGCAACCATGGTCACAGCCGGCGTTTTCCTTGTCTGCCGCATGTCGCCGTTGATGGAATATGCCGAGGCAACCACGAATTTCATCGTCTTCCTCGGCGCGACTACCGCGTTCTTTGCCGCCACCGTTGGTCTGGTCCAGAACGATATCAAGCGCGTCATTGCATATTCTACCTGTTCGCAGCTGGGCTATATGTTCGTGGCTGCGGGCCTTGGTGTTTATTCGGTCGCGATGTTCCACCTTCTGACACACGCGTTCTTTAAGGCGATGTTGTTCCTTGGGGCCGGGTCCGTCATTCACGCGATGCATCACGAGCAGGACATGCGGAACTATGGCGGGTTGCGCCATAAGATCCCCAAGACGTTCTGGATGATGATGATCGGTACGCTCGCCATCACAGGCGTCGGCATCCCGCTGCTTTATATCGGTTTCCCGATTGGTTTCGCGGGCTTTGTATCAAAAGACGCCATCATCGAGAGCGCCTATGCAGGCACCGCTGGCGGCTACGCCTTCTGGATGCTGGTGATTGCCGCGCTCATGACCAGTTTCTACAGCTGGCGCCTGATGTTCCTGACCTTCTACGGCACCCCACGCGGCGACGCCCACACGCATGAGCACGCGCATGAAGCGCCAAATTCAATGCTGGTCCCGCTCTACATTCTTGCTGTTGGGGCGGTTCTCTCGGGCATGGTCTGGTACGGGTCGTTCTTTGGGTCCAACGATAAGGTCGGCAAGTTCTTTGGTGTGCCTTACGCGGAAGCGTCCCATGGCGATGATCACGCGGCCGAGGACAGCCACGGCGATGATCACGCTGACGCAGGTGATCACGGCAAGCAAGAGGGCGGCCACGGCAAAGCTCACTACAACCTTGTTGGCGCACCGGGCGAGGGGGCTATTCACAACAGCCCTGACAATCATGTGCTGAATGACGCCCATGAAGTCCCTGTCTGGGTCAAACTGTCGCCATTCGTGGCGATGCTCGCTGGTTTTGCTTTGGCATATCAGATGTATATTCGTCGCCCCGAGTGGCCCGCAAAACTGGCCGAACAGCAAGCGCCGCTGTACCAGTTCCTGCTGAACAAATGGTACTTTGACGAGATCTACGATTTCTTGATCGTGCGCCCGGCATTCGCCTTGGGCCGCATCCTGTGGAAGCAGGGGGATACCAAAACAATCGACGGCGGCATCAACGGCCTGGCCATGGGCATCGTGCCCTTCCTGACACGGCTCGCTGGCCGTGCGCAGTCGGGCTACATCTTTAGCTATGTCTTCGCGATGGTCATTGGCATCGCGGTTCTACTTACCTGGATGACGCTGTTTGGGGGAGCGAACTAATGGGCAATATTCTCTCACTCACCACGTTCCTGCCTTTGTTGGGCGCTGTCATTCTAGCGCTTTTCCTGCGCGGCGATGATGAGGCGGCACAACGCAATGCCAAATGGGTGGCGCTGGTCACGACCATTGTGACCTTCATCTGTTCGCTGTTTATCCTGACGAATTTCAACCCTGCCGACACCGGTTTCCAGATGGTGGAAACCCGCGATTGGTTGTTGGGTTTGCAGTACAAGATGGGCGTCGATGGCATTTCGATCCTCTTTGTGATGCTGACCACTTTCCTGATGCCACTGGTGATCGCGTCCTGCTGGGATGTGAAAACGCGGGTGAAGGAATACATGATCGCGTTCCTGATCCTTGAAACACTGATGTTGGGCGTCTTCCTTGCCCTTGATCTGGTGCTGTTCTACCTGTTCTTCGAGGCCGGTCTGATCCCGATGTTCCTGATCATCGGCATCTGGGGCGGCAAGAACCGGATTTACGCGTCCTTCAAGTTCTTCCTTTACACCTTCCTAGGTTCTGTCCTGATGCTGGTGGCGATGGTCGCGATGTTTTCTGCCGCCGGCACAACGGACATCCCGACATTGATGAACTTCACTTTCAAGACTGAAAACTTCAGCATCCTCGGTGTGCAAATCATCGGTGGAATGCAGACGCTCCTGTGGCTTGCATTCTTCGCCAGCTTTGCCGTCAAAATGCCGATGTGGCCGGTCCACACGTGGTTGCCTGACGCCCACGTCCAAGCGCCAACGGCTGGGTCCGTGGTGCTGGCGGCGATCCTGCTCAAAATGGGCGGCTATGGCTTTCTGCGCTTCAGCTTGCCGATGTTCCCTGTCGGGTCCGAGGTTATGGGGCCGTTGGTGCTGACGCTATCTGCTATCGCGATTGTCTATACGTCGTTGGTCGCGTTGGTGCAGGAAGATATGAAAAAGCTGATTGCTTATTCCTCCGTGGCCCACATGGGCTATGTCACGATGGGTATCTTTGCGGTGAACCAGCAAGGCATTGACGGTGCGATTTTCCAGATGATCAGCCACGGCTTTATCTCTGGTGCTTTGTTCCTGTGTGTCGGCGTGATCTACGACCGGATGCACACACGCGAGATTGACGCTTATGGCGGCCTCGTGAACCGGATGCCCGCCTATGCGCTGATCTTCATGTTCTTCACGATGGCGAACGTCGGCCTGCCGGGAACATCGGGCTTTGTCGGTGAATTCTTGGTGCTGATGGGCATTTTCCAGGTGAACACATGGATCGCCGTCTTCGCGACCTCCGGTGTGATCCTGTCGGCGGCCTATGCACTGTGGCTTTACCGCCGGGTTGTGTTCGGCGACCTGATCAAGGAAAGCCTGAAAACGATTACAGACATGGGCACGCGCGAGCGGGTGATCTTTGCGCCATTGGTTGCGATGACCCTGCTGTTGGGCGCCTATCCCGCCCTTGTCCTCGACATTATCGGCCCAAGTGTGAACGCATTGGTCGGCAACTATGAAACGGCGTTGGCGACCTTTGAGGCCGCCACGCAGTTTGCTTCGAATTAAGGAAAGCCCGTTATGATTGGCGCTGATATCCAAATCCTAATGCCTGAGGTCGTGCTGGCGGTTTACGCCATGGGCGCATTGATGGCGGCAGTTTACACGACGAAAGACGGCATGGCGCCGTTGCTCACTTGGGCGACGTCGGGTCTGTTTGTTCTGCTGGCGGTCTGGATTGGGATCAACGGGCAGGGAACGAACGCGGCCTTTGGCGGCATGTTCGTCGATGACGGTTTCGCGCGGTTTGCCAAGATCACGATTCTGGTGTCTGCCGCAGCGGTCCTGTTGATGTCAGAAAGCTATATGCAACAACGCGGGTTGTTGCGGTTTGAATATCCTATCCTCGTTGCTTTGGCCGTTGTCGGCATGATGGTAATGGTCAGCGCGGGCGACCTTATGGCGCTCTATATGGGGCTCGAATTGCAATCCCTCGCGCTTTACGTGGTTGCATCACTGCGTCGCGATAGCGTGAAATCCACCGAAGCTGGCCTCAAGTATTTCGTTCTTGGCGCGCTCTCCTCTGGCTTGCTGCTTTATGGTGCATCGCTGACCTACGGCTTTGCTGGCACGACGCTCTTTGCGGGCATCATCGAAGCAACAGCGCATGAGCCTTCCTTGGGTCTGCTCTTTGGTCTTGTTTTCTTGATTGCGGGCTTTGCGTTCAAAGTCTCTGCCGCGCCTTTCCACATGTGGACGCCGGACGTCTACGAAGGTTCACCCACGCCAGTCACGGCCTTTTTTGCAACGGCGCCAAAGGTTGCTGCGATGGCGCTTTTCGCCCGCGTTGTGCATGACGCTTTCGGCGGGATCGTCGGCGATTGGCAACAGATTGTGGCCTTCCTGTCGGTCGTTTCCATGTTCCTTGGGGCGATTGCTGCCATTGGGCAGAAAGACATCAAACGCCTGATGGCCTATTCCTCGATCGCGCATATGGGCTTTGCCCTGATGGGTCTGGCCGCTGGTACGGCCTTTGGTGTGCAGGCGATGCTGATCTACATGGCCATCTATGTGACGATGAACATCGGGACCTTTGCCTTTATTCTCTCGATGGAGCGTGACGGGCGGCCTGTGACAAACATCGACAGCCTCAAGATGTATTCCAAACAACAGCCTTTGCGCGCTCTGGCGATGCTGATCCTGCTGTTCAGCCTTGCTGGTGTGCCACCCATGGTTGGCTTTTTTGGCAAATTCTACGTGTTGCGCGCGGCATATGATGGCGGGCTGGCCTGGCTGGCCGTGGCTGGTGTGATCGCATCGGTGATTGGCGCCTTTTATTACCTGCGCATCGTCTACTTCATGTACTTCGGTGAAGAAGGTGAGCACCTTGATGGTAAGATCAACCCCGTGCTTTGGGCATTCCTGATGGGGTCTGCCGCAGTAATGTTGCTGGGTGTTGTGAACCTTTTCGGGATCGAGCCCGCAGCAGCGGCAGCGGCAGCAACGCTTGTCAACTGACGCTTCAGGACATGGGCCGTGGCCGGAAGGCTACGACTGCGTCGTGCTGGATACAATTGATAACACGATGGCAGAGGCCGCACGACGTGCGCGCGATATTGAACGCCCCACATGGATCATGGCGAAAACCCAGACGGCGGCGCGCGGCAGGCGCGGGCGCAAATGGGTGGTGCCGCCGGGTAACCTGAACGCCACGTTGATTTTCCGGCCAGAGGCGACGGCGATGGAAGCCTCAAAACGATCCTTCCTTGCGGCCAATGCCCTATTTCAGGCGCTGGCGATTTATGTTCCTGCTGAGAAACTGTCGCTGAAATGGCCCAATGATGTGCTTCTCTCAGGCGGAAAAGTTGCGGGTATCCTGCTGGAAAGCGGCGGGCAGGGGCCTTTCGTTGATTGGCTCTCTATCGGGATTGGCGTCAACCTGCGGCACACGCCCGAAGGGGTAACAGACGCAAGTTTCGCACCAACCAGTCTGGCGGCGGCAAGGGGCGATGACGTTTCCCCCAAAGATTTCCTTTCAACCCTTGCTGATGCCTACGCCACGCAAGAGGCCAAACTGCTGCGCCTCGGTTTTGACCGCATCCGCGACGATTGGATGGCCCATGCCGCTCGGCTCGGCGAGGTCATCACCGCCCATACCGGGCGCGAGGACATCACCGGCATTTTCGACAGTATCGACCGTGACGGCAACCTCGTCCTGATCACCGGCACGGGCCCGCGCGCGATCCCGGCGGCAGACGTGTTTTTCTGATAGAAGGAGGCGACCCTATGCTTCTCGCCATTGATTGCGGTAACACCAACACGGTGTTTTCGATTTGGGACGGCCGTGAATTCATCGCCACGTGGCGCACCAGCACCGAATGGCAGCGCACGGCGGATCAATACTATGTCTGGCTTTCGACCCTGATGCGATTTCAGGAGGTCGACGTCATGATCGACGCCGTCATCATCAGTTCAACCGTGCCGCGCGTGGTCTGGAACCTGCGGGTCTTTGCAGATCGGTATTACAACTGCCGTCCGATGGTTGTCGGCAAGCCGGATTGTTTGCTGCCTGCCAACCCACGGGTGGATGAAGGCACGCAGGTCGGCCCTGACCGCCTGGTCAACGCAGCAGGGGCATATGACCGGCATGGCGGCAATCTGATCGTTGTGGACTTCGGCACCGCAACCACCTTTGACGTGGTGGCCGAAGACGGCGCCTATGTCGGCGGGGTTATCGCGCCGGGTGTGAACCTGTCACTAGAGGCGCTGCACAATGCCGCTGCCGCCTTGCCCCATGTTGATATCTCAAAACCGCAAGCCGTGGTCGGGACCAATACCGTGGCCTGCATGCAATCGGGTGTCTTTTGGGGTTACATCGGGCTGGTCCGCGAGATATGTGCGCGCATCAAGGCCGAGCGTGGCGTGCCAATGCAGGTCATCTCGACCGGCGGCCTTGCCCCGCTTTTCCAACAGTCCGAGCCGTTGTTTGACGCCTTTGAGGACGATCTGACGATCCACGGGCTGACCGTGATCCACAAATACAACAAGGACAACGCATGAGCGACCGCCTGATCTATCTACCCCTTGGGGGTGCCGGCGAAATCGGCATGAACGCCTATGTTTACGGCTATGGCAAGCCCGGCAAAGAGCGGCTGATCGTGGTCGATCTGGGCGTGACCTTTCCGGATATGGACGGCACGCCGGGGGTGGATCTGATCCTGCCCGATATTGCCTGGCTTGAGGCGCGCAAGGCGCAGATCGAAGGCATCTTTATCACCCACGCGCACGAAGACCACGTGGGTGCGATTGGCCACTATTGGGAACAGCTGGGCGCGCCTGTCTATGCACGTCCCTTCACGGCCAATATCGCCCGGCGCAAGCTGGATGAACATGGGCACCCGCCATCGGTGGTCAAGGTCGTCGATGTTTACCCCGAGATGATCAAATGTGGGCCGATGACGGTGTCTTATCTGCCGATCAGTCACTCGATCCCCGAAAGCGCTGGTCTGCTGATCGACACGCCTGACGGGCGCGTGCTGCACTCTGGCGATTTCAAGATCGACGAAACCCCGGTTGTGGGTGATCCGTGGAATGAGGCGCTTTGGGAAGAAGTGTCAAAGGACGGCGTCAAGGCGCTGATCTGTGACAGCACGAACGTGTTTTCGCGCGATCCGGGACGGTCAGAGGCATCCATCGGCGATGCGATTGCGGACATGATGAAAGAAGCGACCGGCATGGTCGTGGCGACCACATTCGCCTCCAACATCGCGCGATTGAAGACGCTGGCGATTGCCGCACAAAAGGCTGACCGCTCTGTCGTGCTACTGGGCCGCGCGATGCGCCGCATGGTCGAAGCGGCAACCGAAGTGGGTATTCTGAAAGGGTTCCCATCGGTGGTGTCACCCGAAGACGCGCTGCAAATGCCACGTGAAAACGTGATGCTACTGGTCACGGGGTCACAGGGCGAACGCCGTGCGGCCTCTGCCCAGCTATCGCAAGGGTCGTATCTGGGGTTGAAGTTGAAGGAGGGGGATACGTTCCTGTTTTCCTCTAAGACTATCCCCGGCAATGAACGCGGTGTGATCCGTATCATGAACCAACTGTCCGAACTGGGCGTTGATGTGATTGACGACGCGGGCGGCAAGTTCCACGTGTCCGGCCACGCGAACCGCCCTGATCTGGCGCGCTTGCACCAGATCACCAAACCACAAACCCTGATCCCGATGCACGGCGAACACCGACATCTGCGCGAACACGTAAAGCTGGGCGCGGCGTCGGGTCTATCGGGCATCGTCGCAGTCAACGGGATGATGATTGATCTGTCCGGGAACCAGCCGACGGTCGCCGAATATATCGAAACCGGGCGGACCTATCTGGATGGATCGGTACAAGTCGGCGCGCTGGACGGGGTTGTACGCGACCGCATCCGCATGGCGTTGAACGGGCATCTGATCGTGACGCTGATCATTGATGAAAACGACGAACCGCTGGGCGACCCTTGGGTTGAAACCTCGGGTCTGGCCGAGACGGGACGCAACAACGCGGCCTTGGTTGAGGTCGTCGAAGAAGACCTGAGCCAATTCGTGAACCGCGCCAAGGCCAAGACGCTGCGCGATGATGTGAAGCTGGAGAAAGAACTGAAGTCGATTGCCCGCAAGTCAGCACAAGGCGAGATCGGCAAGAAACCAGAGGTAACGGTGATTGTGAGCAGGTTGGGGTGAATCACCCAATTTCGCATAAAGCACGCTTTTTGGCCCCATAATCGCCAATTTGCCCGACTCTTTTAGCAGCGCACAGATTTTACGTGCCCATCAGTATGTCTGCCATTTTGGGCAGCTGTTCAAAAAAGATTAGGAGAAGCCAGTAAGATGTTTCATTTTAAGTCCTTCATTGCGGCAGGCGTCGCTGCAGCGGCCCTTAGTGCCTGCGTCGAAACAACCAATGTGTCGTCTTCGGGGGCATCGGCCAACCGTTGGGTCACGATCCAAAACGCCACCGGCCGCACGATCTGGCGTCTGTATGGTTCACGTACAAGCACGTCATCCTGGGAAGAAGATATTCTTGGGTCCACAGTGCTGTCCAATGGAAGTTCAGTGAATATCAACTTTGATGACGGCACCGGCGCCTGCATGTTCGACATGAAAGCAGAGTTCCGCGATGGCGGTGGTCAGGTTTTGAACAATGTCAACGTTTGCTCTGTCGCGTCAGTGACCTTCCGGTAGAGCGTCTGAAACTGTCGGCATCTTGCCAGATGCGGGTGCCGACAAAGTTCGATCCCCTGCAACGTGCCTGTCCTTGCGCGAGGGTAGCGTCCGACCTCCCCCGGAGGGGGATCCGGGTTAACCGGGCGGTAGGTTTTGATGATGGGGCGCGAGATAACGTAAATCGGGGTTCACCCCGACGCGAGACTACCCCTTCGCCCGCTCCGCAAAGCTCAGTGCGATAAACGCAGGCGGTTCGTCCCCCATGCCAACAACCTTGGGGCCGTTGTCACGCCTATCATTGCCACGTCCGCGTCCGCCGCGGTTGCGCTCTTGGCGGGGTTTTTCCTCTGCCTTCACATCGGCCTTTGGGGTCTCGGCGGGCTTTTCAGCCTCAGCAGGTTTGACCTCTTCTGCCTTTGCGTCATCTTTCGGCGCGGGCTTGCGACGGCTCCGTGTCCGCTTGGGCTTTTCTTCCGGCTTCTCTGCCTCAGCAGGGGCCGCGTCAGTCTTACCACCAGGCGCATCCAAACGCGGGATCGTCTCTTTTACCAGACGCTCCACATCTTCAAGATTCTTCTCGTCGCGTGGCACGCAGATCATGATCGCGGTGCCGGAACGCCCCGCGCGACCGGTGCGTCCGATGCGGTGGACGTAGTCTTCGGCATGGCTGGGCACGTCGAAGTTAAAAACGTGTGTCACGGCCGGAATATCCAATCCGCGCGCGGCCACGTCAGAGGCCACAAGGATGCGCAATTCATTATCGCGAAACTTGTCGAGCGTTTTGGTCCGGTGGGACTGGTCCAGATCGCCGTGGATCGGGGCGGCGTTATAGCCGTATTTGTTCAATGACTTCGAAACGATATCCACATCCGACTTGCGGTTGCAGAAGATAATCGCGTTGGTGCAGGCTTCGCCCTCGGCATCGATCAATTTGCGCAGCAATTCGCGCTTTTCTGACGGCTCTTTTGGCTTGGCAGAGCCTTTGAACATCACAACACCTTGCTTGATGTTGGTGTTCGTTGTGGCTGCACGCGCCACTTCGATCTTGGCAGGGTTTGACAGGAACGTATTGGTGATCCGCTCGATCTCTGGCGCCATCGTGGCCGAGAAGAACAGCGTCTGGCGGGTAAACGGCGTGCGCTTGAAAATCTCTTCGATATCGGGGATGAAACCCATATCGAGCATGCGGTCGGCCTCATCCACCACCATGATCTTGACATCGGTAAGGATCAGCTTGCCACGTTCCAGATGGTCCAGCAGGCGACCAGGCGTTGCGATCAGCACGTCGACGCCTTTGTCGATGATCTTGTCCTGATCCTTAAAGCTGGTGCCGCCGATCAGCAGGGCGCGCGACAGTTTGGTGTATTTGGCGTAGGCGTCGAAATTCTCGGCCACTTGGGCGGCCAGTTCTCGCGTCGGGGCCAGCACCAGCGAGCGGGGCATGCGCGCGCGCGCACGGCCACGGCCCAGCAGTGTGATCATCGGCAGGGTAAAGGCTGCGGTCTTACCAGTGCCGGTCTGGGCAATGCCCAAAACATCGCGGCCTTCAAGGGCGGGGGAAATCGCGCCGGCCTGAATGGGGGTGGGGGTGTCGTAGCCGGTTTCGGCTACAGCCTTGAGAACCTTGGGGGCAAGGTTCAAATCAGTGAACTTGGTCATATACGTCCTATACATGCGGATCGGTCCGCAATTCGTGAAAGGACGCATGTTCCGCGCGTCCCGCGTCAAATGGCCAACGGGCCAGTGGTTCGCGGATAGCCGATCAGTGCGAAATGGTCAAGCAAACCGTGATTTTCCGCAGGGTTAGCGCGCTTCTGCGGCTTTTTCGCGCATATGGGCAAACCGTCGAAAGACGGTGCCGTCGTCTTCGTTCAGCAGGTGCAAGAGCTGCCGAACCAACGGGCCACAACCCGGAGCCTTGCCAGCGTCCCGCCAAAGCGGGGCAAGAAGATGCGCTTCGAGATCACCCTTCAGAACAGAAAACCCCTGCATTCCCATGGGCAATTGGGCCTTTTGGCGATCACGAATGTGAAATGGTTCCTGAGGGTGCAAGCCAGAAAAGCACCGCTCTGCCTCAAGTATCTTCATCAGCGAAAACAGAATGTTCATTCGAGCGGCAAGGTTGCGGTCTTCTTCCGTTTCACCATGCTCTGCAAAAGTGATTGCCGCCGAGATGAGCCACCGCGTGGGCAACGTGTCAAGAAGCCACTCTTCTTCTTCTTTCCAAAGCCTAAGAAAAAGCGCAGGCGCAGTGTCAGGGTAGGTGTGTTTGCGCAAATGCGAAATCAGCAGACCGTGCAGCAGGGCGAGTTCGCTATGTCCTGCCAGCTCTCCCAGCAGCATGTGGCGCTTCTTTTGCACACGTGTCAGCCCTTCTGGCCGAGGGATGTCCTGCGGTGGCAAAGCAATTGCAGCCAGCGGTCGAAAATCAACGTTCAGTGGTGGCAGGTCTTCACCCGTCAGTCGGGCGCGCCGGTTGCGGTACTGGGGCAGCAGGTTCGCGATGCCGCCGGGAAAGGTTTCTTTGAGGGTCATCAGGCGTGCCTGCAATGGTTGTCTTGGTAAAGTATCCGCGTGCAAACGCCGTCTTACAAGTGCGCTGTTTGATGCAGTGCAGATTGATAGCCTGCCTCAAGCGCTGCGACCATGGGGGCGGGTGTCAGCACATCGGCGACCGCGTGTTGAGGTCGGCGGCGAGCAGAGGTGTAACCGGTTGATGTAAAAGGAAGGATGGTGTCGTCTTGCACCAGATGGGCTTGATTGGCGTGCCAGATCATCACCCCATTGGGCAGCGCATCGACGGGCAAATGATGCCGTTTTTGCTGGCGGGTGCCTTTGATGATCCGCGCCTGATGCAGTGCCCGGTCCATCGCCTTGGCGCTGGGTTTGGCGCCTACGGCGGCGGTCCAGGCATCAACGAACCGCTGATAGTCGGCGCGCCTGCAATAGCCACAAGGACGATGGCCTGCGGCCATAGCGACGGCTTCATCCAGAAAAAACAGCTCGGTCCATTTGCGCCCCGTCATCACAGCGCGCTTGCGGCCCTGCCAGTCAAGCGTGCAGCAAATCCAGGCGTGATGGGACCAGCGAGACGTGCCCAGTTCCTTGTCCGCAACATGAATGATTCCCCGGTTGCCGGTGAAATCTCCTCGTGCGGGAATGGCGACAATCTCGCCACTGGGCAGGACGCGGTTTTGAAGGGGGATGGGGCTACCCGTCGATAACCACGGCATCGCGCATGATTGCGGATTGCCAGGTCTGATCGTCCTGAATGGTCTCCAGTGAGCCGCGCAAGGACAGGCGCGTGCCTTCTTCGACAAAATCCAAAGGTGCGGCCAGGGTGACCTGCAATGCTGTGCCATGGGTGGGATCACCGCAGAATGGGCAAAAACCGATGTCAGACACCAGCATGAATTCGCGCACATTGCGCGTGTCACCCAAAGGCACGGCAAAGCCTGTGATGTCGAACTGCGCCACACCGTCTTTGATCTCGGCCGGGAAGATCTTGCGCACCTGATAAGAGGTCTCTGTCACGATCTCTTCGATCTCGATGGCGGCGAGGGTATCCCATGCGGCGCTGTCGATGGTTTCGGCCAAGCCGGGCGATGCCGCGGCAAGGGCTGCGGTGGACAGGGTGACAGACTTGGGCAACGACATCGAAGACCTCCTAGTTGTGGCTGGTCGGAAAATAACACACGAGATCACGCCGTCCAGCCGCCCAACCGCAGATACGCGGAAATACCCTTACACCATCATCTCTTTGGTTGCTGTCAATTTCACGTCTGGATAGTCGCGATCCACCCGGTCGATGTCCCATTGCAGCCGCGTCAGGTAAACCGTGTCGCCGTCATTGTCGGTCGCGATGTGCTGTTTGTTGGCGTCGGCGAATTTATCGACCGCGTCCTTGTCGCCCGACACCCAGCGGGCAGAGGTGAATTGCGAGGCCTCAAAGCGCACGGGCAGCCCGTATTCCATCTCGATCCGGCTGGCGAGCACCTCAAACTGCAATGCCCCCACAACACCCACGATAAAGCCTGATCCAAAGGTCGGTTTGAACACTTTGGCGGCACCTTCTTCGGCGAATTGCATCAGGGCTTTTTCAAGGTGTTTGGCCTTGAGCGGGTCACCCGCGCGGCAGGTTTGCAGCAGTTCCGGCGCAAAGGATGGGATGCCAGACACGCGGATCGCTTCGCCCTCGGTCAACGTATCACCGATGCGCAACTGCCCATGGTTGGGAATACCGATGATATCGCCTGCCCAGGCCTCTTCGGCCAATTCACGATCAGCGGCAAGGAACAACACAGGGTTGGCAATCGCCATCTGTTTCTTCGAGCGCACATGGGTCAGCTTCATGCCACGCTGAAAATGACCTGAGGCCATGCGGACGAATGCCACGCGATCGCGGTGCTTGGGGTCCATATTGGCCTGCACTTTAAAGACAAAACCCGCGACCTTCGTTTCTTCGGGTGCGATGTTGCGCGGTTGGGCGGTTTGCACCTGCGGTTCGGGCCCATAGGTGGCCAACCCGTCCATCAGTTCCTTGACCCCAAAAGAATTCATCGCAGAGCCAAACCAAATCGGCGTCATGGAACCATTCAGCAGCGCCTCAGGGTCGAGCGTGGGCAGCAATTCCTTGGCCATCTCGATCTCTTCAAGGAATTTTTCCAGCAGATGCGCAGGCACATGTTCGGCCAGTTTAGGATCATCAAGGCCACTGATCTGGACGCTTTCGGCGACCTTGTTGCGGTCGGCACGGTCCATCAGTTCCAGCTTGTCGCGCAGAATATCGTAGCAGCCGATGAACTCGCGACCCACCCCAATGGGCCAAGAGGCAGGCGTGACGTCAATTGCAAGGTTTTCTTGAATTTCGTCAATAATTTCAAATGTATCGCGGCTTTCGCGGTCCATTTTGTTGCAAAATGTCAAGATAGGCAGATCGCGCAAGCGGCAAACTTCAAACAGTTTCTGGGTCTGGCTTTCCACACCCTTGGCCCCGTCAATGACCATGACGGCGGCATCCACAGCCGTCAGCGTACGATAAGTATCTTCGGAAAAGTCCGAGTGGCCGGGCGTATCAACAAGGTTAAAGCGGTACCTTTCAAAGTCAAATGACATCGCAGAGGCCGACACAGAGATGCCCCGGTCCTTTTCCATCTGCATAAAGTCCGACCGCGTGCGCCGAGCTTCGCCCTTGGCGCGGACCTGACCGGCCATCTGAATGGCACCACCATAAAGCAGGAACTTCTCGGTCAATGTGGTCTTGCCGGCATCGGGGTGCGAGATGATCGCGAACGTCCGGCGGCGGGCAATTTCAGGGGGAAGGGCGGGGCGATTTGTCATGGGTCACGCTTTATGCGGTTGGGCGGCAAAGGGCAATCGGGCCGTTGGCCTTAACGGATGATTTGCGATTGCGCTGTATGTCCTTGGCGGGGGGCCGAGATGGGACGGACGATCGGCGCATATGTGGTTCTGCTTTGGCTGGCCGCCTGCGGTGGCGGCGGCGGCGGTGGTGGTTCCGGCGGCAGCATAGACCCGCGACTTGCCCGGCTTGATATCTATGAGGCGCAGAAACTGCGCGTGCTGGGTGATCCCGGTGCGGGCGTCATGGGCATGCCGGTCACAGACGCGATGGATGTGCCGACTGCCGGGATGGTAGATTATGTAGGTGCCGCAACGATCCGGGTGCAGGGCACAACGCCGGTCATCCTTTACGGCGATGCCACGGTGCGTGTTGATTTCGAGACAACATCGACCACTGGGCAAATGGATAATTTCTTTGGCACCACGGCGGGCGGGGCGGTGTCGGAATATGGCGGTGCGATCGCGCTAAGCGGCACCGAGGCAGCGCAGGACCTGACGCTGGACTACACCGGGGCATTGACCGGCGGCGGGGCAACGCTAGCCTTTGACGGTACGTTGAACGCTGTGTTGCTCGGCCCCGCCGCAGAAGCCCTGACCGCATCGGATTTGGAGGCGAGTGCGATTTCAGGTGGCAGTGCCAGCGACGCCGCGATTGTTGTGGTGACGGAAGCCTCTGGCGCGCCTTAGGCGTCTGGCCTAAACACCCCTAACCGGCAGAGGCCTTGCGCAGCAGTGCGGCAGCTTTAGCAAAGGGGATCAGATTGTCCTTCACTTCATAATCCAGATGCGGGCGGTGTGCGTGGTCTTGCGCGCCAAGCCCTTCTGGCAAAGCGGCGCGCGTCCGGTGATCCACAAGATGCGATTCGGCTGCAATTCCTTCCGCATAGATGATGTGGTGTTCGTCAAAGATCAGCTGAAAATAGTCAATGAAACCACCGCGCCTGCGTACAACCGTGTGACCATCCACCAGATGGCGGGCCTTGATCAGAACCTCGGCGCGTCCGGCCCCCAGATGGTCCTGCCGTTGATAGACGAACAGCCGATGATCGGGGCGCAGCACCAGATCATTTTCATTGTGCAAGGCCCCCTTTGTGATCACGACAGGCGCAAAACTGCCCGTGGCCCGCAAGGTGGACTGGCGTAACCAGCGCACCGGCTGCTTGCCCGCATCACGGGTCAGCACCATGTCACCTGCTTGCAGCGCTTCAATGGCCCGCATTTGCCCGTCACCCATGGTGATTTTTGTCCCACGGGCAAATGAACCGCTGGCGGCCTCAGCAAAGCGTTTGGTCGCGGTGTGCCGTTCAACCCCAACAAGGCGATAGCCGATCTGGGGCAATAGCTCACCCAAGGGCAACAGAAAGATATCGGCAACGGTATTATCGTCCACCTCAACCAGCACCAGCGCCTCGTAGGTGCCGCCATCGGGGGCAATCAGCGTCAGGCAGCAGTCCAGATGCACAGCGTTCTGCGCGCCTTCGGTGCGGGTCAAACCACCGGGGCCTGTTGAAAGTGACAAGGTGTGGGTTTGCGCGACTGCATTGATCTGCAACACGTCATCCATGACCAGTTCATCGGCAAATGACAAAGGTTCGCCCTTCATCACCCCCTCGGTCGTGGTGACGTCAGCGGCTGCATAAACCTCGATGATCATGGGTGTGTTGGGCATACCGCAGCGATACACGCAGGATGCTGCCGCGCCAAGGTTGAAAGAAAACCCACGGGCGCGGAATTGCCGTGGGCAGGGGGCAGTGCTAGGTCCAATACCAACGCACAATTCTGGAGGACGCGTCATGGATCTGGGTATCAAGGGAAAACGCGCATTGGTTTGCGCATCATCAAAGGGTCTGGGGCGCGGTTGCGCAGAGGCTCTGGCCGAAGCCGGTGTGGATCTGGTGTTGAACGGGCGAGGGGCGGATGCGTTGGAAACAACCGCCACCCACATTCGCGACACCTACGGCGTTGATGTGGTCACCGTTGCGGCGGACGTCGCAACTGAAGACGGGCGCGCTGCTTTGCTTGAGGCCGCCGCAGGTGTCGACATTCTGGTCAACAATGCAGGTGGCCCACCGCCCGGTTTGTGGTCTGACTGGGACCGTGATGATTTTATCGCGGCCCTTGATGCAAATATGCTGGCACCCATCGCGCTGATGAAGGCACTGATGCCCGGTATGATCGACAAAGGCTGGGGGCGGGTGGTGAACATCACGTCCGGGTCGGTCAAAGCACCGATCCCGCAGTTGGGCCTGTCCAATTCCGCCCGCGCCGGTCTGACCGGCTATGCCGCAGGGACCGCACGGCAGGTCGCCGAATTCGGGGTGAATGTGAACAACATGCTGCCCGGCATTCACGCCACGGACCGCGCGGTCAGTCTTGATACGGGCGTGTCCAAGGCCCAAGGCATTGATATCGACACTGCCCGCGCCAACCGGCAGGCAACGATCCCCGCCAAGCGCTATGGCACAGCGGCAGAGTTCGGGGCGATGTGCGCGTTTTTATGTTCACAGCACGCCGGCTTTATCGTGGGCCAGAACATCGTTCTGGACGGTGGCGCAATCAACGCAACCATCTGATGGCCGAGAAATTCAGCCTCAAGGACGATTTGTTCAATCCTACAACGGTAGGCCGTCTGGGGCAGTACTTTGAAAAGGCGGGCGTCTTTGACGCCGCGCCGTTCGTGTCAGAAGTGCTTGCCGGGATGGCTCCGCTAGAATTGAAGGCGCGGATCAACTGGATTGCGCAGGTGCTTGCAAACCATTTGCCGCAGGATTTTCCCGGCGCGGCACAGGCGATCACTTCAGCGCTCCCTCCGCCGTTGGACCCGACGCTGCGTGATGATGATTTTGGCCATTTCATCTATGCGCCTTTGGGCGTTTATGTGGAAAATCATGGGCTTGAGGATCACTTGGATCGCAGTCTTGATCTGTTGGAAGCTGTCACGCAGCGGTTTTCGATGGAGTTTTCGATCCGTGCGTTCCTGAACCGCTGGCCGGATGAAACACTGGCGCGCATGGATGAATGGCGCAACCACGACCACTATCACGTGCGCCGATTGGTCAGCGAAGGGACACGTCCGAAACTGCCATGGGGGCAGGGGATCGGGCTGACTACTGCGCAAACCCTGCCGCTGCTGGACCGCTTGCATAGCGATAACACGCGTTTTGTGACGCGCTCCGTGGCCAATCACCTTAACGATATCACCAAATCCGCACCTGAACTGGTGCTGGAGCGGTTGAAGGCATGGCAACGCCAAGGCGATCAGGATGCGAAAGAACTGCTTTGGATGCGCAAACACGCGCTGCGTGGGCTGATCAAGGCGGGGCACGCCGGGGCGATGGAACACCTGGGCTATCAGCCGAATGTGGATGTCACGTTGAACAATTTCAGCATCACACCCACCAGCATCGCACGCGGTGACGCGGTACAAGTCGCGGTCACGCTGACCACCAAGGACGATGCACCGCTGATCGTCGATTACGTGATTGATTTTGTGAAGGCCAACGGCACGCTGGCGCCCAAAGTGTTCAAGTTCAAGGTATTGGACGCAAAGGCAGGTAAACCTGTCACGCTGACCAAACGCCACCTTTTTAAGGACAATGCCACCACATTTACCCTGCATCCCGGCGCGCATCGTGCCAATGTGCAGGTGAACGGGCGGATCATCGGGACGCAAGGCTTCACATTGACCTGACCTTGCCCTGCGGTGTTGCAGTTGTTAGATGCCTGATACCTAATTGTTTTCGTCAGGGATTCTTACCTGCCCATGCAGTCCCCCCGCCTTGAGATCAGGAACATCGTCAAAGACTTTGGCGGCCGCCGGGTGGTGGATGACGTCAGTCTGACGGTCAGCCCCGGACAGGTGACCTGCCTGCTGGGGCCCTCGGGTTGCGGCAAGTCAACAACCCTGCGGATCATCGCCGGGGTCGAGATGCAGGACAGCGGCACCATCCATGTAGATGGGAAACTGGTTTGTGACACGGTGTTCCGACTGCCCCCCGAACGGCGCAACATCGGCCTGATGTTTCAGGATTTCGCGCTGTTCCCGCATTTGACGGTGGCACAGAACGTGGGGTTTGGCCTCAAAGGGGCAGGGTCGGCAGAGCGGGTGAACCTGCTGCTGGATAAGGTCGGCATGGCGCGCCATGCGCGCGACTATCCTCATCAGCTTTCAGGTGGCGAACAACAGCGCGTGGCCTTGGCCCGTGCGCTGGCGCCGAAACCGCGCATCATGCTGATGGACGAGCCATTTTCCGGACTTGATGACCGCCTGCGCGACGATATCCGCGATGAGACGCTGGATGTTCTCAAAAGCGAAGGAACAGCCGTTCTGCTGGTCACGCATGAACCGGGCGAGGCAATGCGCATGGCCGATGAGATCGCGCTGATGCGCGACGGCAGGATCGTCCAGCGTGGTGCGCCTTACAATATCTACAATGCGCCAACCGATCTAGATGCGGCGGCATTCTTTAGTGATATCAATGTGATCCACGGCAAAGTTGAAGGGGCGTTGACCAATACACCCTTTGGTCAATTCCTTGCCCCCGGCGTGCCGGATGGGACGGATGTTGATATCGTGATCCGCCCGCAGCACATCAAGATCGAGTTTGATCGCGCCGGGCGCGGCCCCAGCCCAACACCCGCCGAAGGCACTGCTGCACGCGGTGTTGTCGAACGCGCGCGGTTCATGGGGGCCTCTAGTCTTGTGGAATTCCGGATGGATTTTGACAATTCGATCCTGCGTGCCGTGGTGCCGTCGGTCTTTTTGCCCAAACCCGGTACGCCGCTGTGGCTGATGATTCGCCGCGACCGATGTTTTGTCTTTGCCAGCAAGTAAGCACAGCAAATTCTTGAGTTATCCCATGCGGGCAATCATAGTCCCTTTGAAATTTAGCAGTTTGATCAGGCGTCAAACGCGCAAGCACTTTGGCCTGACCCATGTAATGATTTGCCCCTTGGCGCGAGAGATGAGTGAGATGTTGATGTGAGCGATAAATTGAAGATTGCGATCGTGATCCCGCAGTTTCCGGGGCAAACCCACCTCTTCTTTTGGAATGAGATCAAAGAGCTGGAACGCTTGGGCGTTGAGGTGCATCTGTTCAGTACACGCCCCCCCGTCAAAACGCTGGTAGCGCATGACTGGTCGGACGCAGGCGCAGCACGCACAACCTACCTTGGGCTTGGCAGCCTGCGCGACAAGGTCAGTGCGACCTTGCGTCTGCCCGGTTGGCTTAGGGCAGTGGCCAAGCATGAAAAGACGTCCGGCGCGCGCAAAAGTGCGGCGATGTCTGCACCTGCGGCCATCGCGCTCAAAAAGGCCTGCGCAGAGCGTGGCATCACGCATGTTCACGCGCATTCTGCCGCGAATAGTGCAATGATTGCAGCACTTTGCCACCTTGCCGGTGGCCCACCTTATTCGATCACATTGCATGGCCCGCTTGTTGACTACGGCCCTGCACAGCCTTTCAAATGGGCACATGCGCAGTTTGGGATCATGATCACCAAGGTGCTCGAGGCGGCCTTCCTCGAAACACTCGGTGATGCCGCGCCGCCCAAACTTCATATGGGTCCGATGGGCGTCGATACAGAGGTGTATAAGCCGGAAGGCACCTATCAGCCGTGGGATGGTGACGAACCATTGCGTCTTTTTACCTGTGCCCGGCTCAATATCGTCAAAGGACATCAGACCGTCGTTGCCGCCTTGGAGCTGCTCAAGGCATCCGGCGTGACGGCGCATCTGACCATCGCCGGAGAGGACGATCTTGGCGGGACCGGCTATCGCAAAAACCTCGAGGCGATCATCGCATCAAGCACGGTGCCTGATCAGGTCACTTTGCTGGGAGCCGTTGATGGGGCAACGGTGCGCGAACATATTCACGGCTCGCATGCCTACGTGATGGCCAGCATGCACGAACCGCTTGGCGTGGCCTATATGGAGGCGATGGCCTGTGGCCGCCCCACCATCGGCACCAATGCGGGCGGCGTTGCAGAACTGATCAATCACGGGATCGACGGGCTGCTGGTTGAACCCAAAGACCCGCAGGCCCTCGCGGACGAGATCGTGCGGCTGGCCCGCGACAAGGCGCTTGCTGAACGGCTTGCATCCGCAGGGCGGGACAGGATCGTGACCGGCTTTGGATCAAACCGCAGTGCTGAAGTGCTGAAACTGGCGATCGAACAAATCTGATGATCGGATTGGACCAGATGAAACCGGCGATTACTTCACCCGCGCTGCCCGCCCGCCACGCCGTTTTGTGACCTTGCCAGAACGTGAGGGCAGTTCAGCCATGATGGCTTGCCGGTTTTCGGCGCTCATCCGTGACCAGGCACCAATTTCATCGATGGACCGCAGGCACCCTGTGCACAGGCGGCTTTCGGGGTGGATCACACAGACTTTGACGCAGGGGCTTTCGATTTCGGCCCTTTGCCAGATGTGATCTGTATTTTCAGGTTTCGTCACGTCTGTCCCCTTAGATGCGCCATGCGGTCTAGCATACCTTGCAGAATATACGCTGCGGCGACGTGATCGATCACCTCTGCGCGACGTTTACGTGACGTATCCGCCTCAAGTAGGGCACGTTCGGCGGCGACAGTCGACAATCGTTCATCCCAGAAGGTGATCGGCAGGGGCGTCAGTTTTTCCAGATTGCGGGCAAAGGCGCGCGTGGCTTGCGCGCGCGGGCCTTCGCTGCCGTCCATGTTCAACGGCAGGCCCAGCACGATGCCGCCCACCATTCGGTGGGTCAGAAGTTCTAGCAATTTGGCCGCATCAACGCCGAATTTCTTGCGTTTGATTGTTTCTGCCGGTGTCGCCACCGACCGCAGCACATCCGACAACGCCACCCCAATGGTCACCGTCCCCAGATCAAGCCCGGCGAGGGCACCCATATCGGGGATCTCCGCAACGAAGGCCTCCGGCGTGTCGCAGATCATTCCAAAACGCCTGCATCGCGTGCAGCATTGGTCAGGATTTCCATCCCGCGCATGCTGCTGACAAAAGCCTGCTGTGCTTCGATCCAGACAGTATTTGCGGCCTCTTTGTTACCCAACACGCCATAGGCGCGGATCAACCGTGCCCATTCCTGCGCTGTGCCGCCTTCGGTCGCAAGCCGGTCGGCCAGTCCTGCGACCATTCCGCCGATCATGGCTTGTTGGTCTTCGGGTGACAGTTCTGCCGCGGCATCCATATCGGCGAATGACGGGCCGCGGACCTCGGGCAGGGCATAGTCTACACCCGCCCGAAAGGCCGCATCGGCGACTTGCGCGCGGGCATTGGCCACGTGGAAATTATTCGGATCGCCGGTTTCGATGATGGCGCGCCACAGGCGCAGCGCCAGATCGGGACGGTCGGTTTGGTTATACAGGACACCCAGATAATAGCGCGCCACGGTGTTGGCGTCATTGCCGTCCAGAATATCGCGGATCAGCCGCTCTGCTTGGGGCGAAACATAGCCGCCAGCGGCCACAACCATCAAATCAAGCAGACGTTCGTGGTCGGGCGTCGTCGCCGCATCGCCCTTGATGGCAAGGATTTGTGCCTGTGCGGCGGCGGCGGCACTAAAGTCGCGCATTTCGACCTCGTGACGGACCAGCATCCACCAGACCTCCAGATCATCGGGGCGGGTCGGGGCGATCTCGCGCAGTTGGGCGACGGCGGTTAGGTAATCCTCGGGCAGATCTGCGGCGGGCGGGGCGGGGGCTGCGGCCTCTAGGGCGGCCTGATCGGGGCGGTTGGCGCGCATCTCTTCGCTGGCGGCCAAGCGGGCGCTGAGCGGCACATCAAGGTATCCCGGCGCGCCAGTGATCCAGTAAAGCCCAAAGCTCAGTCCCAATATAAGACCCGCCACAGTCAGCGACAGACCACGGGTGGGTGCAAACCCTGCGGCTGGCGCGGTCGCGGCATTGTTGGCGGCCAGCAGGCGGCGGGCAACCTCTGTACGGGCGCGCTCGGCCTCATCAGGGGCGAGCAATTCGCGTTCCAGATCGCGGTCAATCTCATCAAGCTGCGCGCGATAGATCGCGACATCGGGATTGTCATTGCCAATGGGTTTGGGACGCAGCAAAGGCGTCACCATCAGCGCGGTCACACTCAGGGTCAAAACAGCACAGACAATCCAGAACAGCATCACGCCTCACTTTACTCAGATGAGGTTCACATAACCCTCTGCATCAGGCGTGAAAAGAGCCTGCGACGATCCGGCATTTCACGCGAGCGTACACATGTCGTAAAATGCCAGCCAGACGCCGCTCTGAGTATCCTCTTTCGTTGTGGTCCGGTACAGATAGGATAGCAGCGGCACCGCCGCACTCAGCTAAGGATTCTAGCCCGATGAAACGTTACTCTGCCTTTGCCATCGCTCGTGAAGCCATGCGCCAGCATACTGGTTGGGATCGCGCCTGGGCCAAGGCGGAACCCAAGAAGAAATATGATGTGATCATCGTGGGCGCTGGCGGGCACGGGCTGGCGACGGCCTATTATCTGGGCAAAAACTTTGGGATCACCAATGTGGCGATTCTTGAAAAGGGCTGGCTGGGCGGCGGTAACACAGGCCGGAACACAACGATTATCCGCTCTAACTACCTGCAAGACCCGTCTGCCGCGATCTATGAAAAATCCCGTTCGCTTTACGAGACGATGTCTCAGGACCTTAACTACAACGTCATGTTCAGTCCGCGTGGCGTGATCATGCTGGCCCAGACCCAACACGAGGTGCGGGGCTACAAGCGCACCGCACATGCGAATGCCTTGCAGGGTGTCACCACCGAATGGATCGAACCCGCCCGCGTCAAAGAGCTGTGCCCGATCATGAATATCGATGGTCCGCGCTATCCGGTTCTGGGTGGTCTTTGGCAAGCGCGCGGCGGCACAGCACGCCATGACGCTGTCGCATGGGGTTATGCCAGAGCCTGTTCTGACATGGGCATGGATGTGATCCAGCAATGCGAAGTGCAGGGGGTGCGGCAGGAAAACGGCAAGGTTGTAGGCGTCGATACCACCAAAGGGCCGATTGATTGCGATAAGCTGGGGATGGTTGTGGCAGGCCACTCTGGTGTCATGTCACAGATGGCGGGCTTCCGGCTGCCGATTGAAAGCGTAGCCCTGCAGGCGCTGGTGTCAGAGCCGATCAAGCCTTGCATGGATATCGTTGTGATGGCCAATACGGTGCACGGCTACATGTCCCAGTCCGATAAGGGCGAGATGGTGATTGGCGGCGGCACAGACGGTTACAACAACTACACCCAGCGCGGATCGTTCCACCATATCGAGGAAACCGTGCGCGCCTTGGTCGAAACCTTCCCAATGATAGCAAGGCTGAAAATGCTGCGGCAATGGGGCGGGATCGTGGATGTCACCGGGGACAGGTCTCCGATTCTATCCAAAACACCGGTGGAGGGTATCTTTGTGAACTGCGGCTGGGGCACTGGCGGGTTCAAGGCAATTCCCGGCTCTGGCTGGGCGATGGCCGAATTGATGGCCAAGGGCCAATCGCCGCTGACGGATGAATTCAGCATGTTCCGCTTCCGTGAAGGTAAGTTTATTGATGAAAGCGTGGCGGCAGGGGTGGCGCATTGATGACACGTCAATTGCACGCGGGCAGAGCGACTTTAGTCCGCTCCGTCTTCATCCTCTTCAAAGCCGTCGCCGAACACCCGATCCACCAGCATCGAAATGATGGCGGCCGACAGAAATGTCCCAACAATGATCAACAGCAGTTCCATATGGCAGTGCTAACACAGGCCCCGTACACGCCAACCCCGGCGGCAGATGGCCGATGGGTTTCGGCGGAAATGGCCACCGTTCGCCCATTTTTGGCGGGGAAATCCGCCGACCTTCCTTTTCATAAGTCCCATGCGATGTTGGACTTGTCTGAAAAGGAGGACGCATCATGGATGAATTCAGTCGCGTTACACCCAGCACCTCAAATGGCGGTGGTATCGGCTTTCTGGTCGCAGCCGTTATCGTGGTGCTTGTCTTGCTTTATGCACTTTTTGCTGGCGGTTCCGTCAGCCCTACGGCTGATCCCGCAACAGTTGGTGCCACAGAAGAAGCCGCACCAGCGCTGGAAGAAACCGCACCTACCCAACCTGTCGCCCCGGCGACTGACAACTAGCCCAAACCCCACTCACCTTGGAAACCGCTTAGGCGGGCGCAGTCATGCGTCCGCCTTTGTTGTGTCGGGTATGCATGCCGTGTGGACGGCCTGCGCCCGCTTGGTGCCCCTTACGATCCCTCCAACATCCGAGGCTTGCCCATGCTAACTCTGCGTTGCCCATATTGCGGCGTCGATGTCGATGAAACCGATCTGCACGGCGAAGGTCAGGCGCATCTCAAGCGCGAAGGGCCGGGATCCTCGGACGCAGATTTTGAGGACTACCTCTTTATGCGCGAAAACCCCAAAGGGGTGCATTTTGAACGCTGGCGCCATGCCTTTGGCTGCGGCAAGTATTTTCACGCCGCCCGCTGCACCAACACATTGCAGGTCTTCGGCACATATTCCGCGCAAACGCTGGAACCACCACAAGAGATCAAAGACACAATATCGGGCGCACGTCCCGGATGGTCTTGGGGGAATTTCAAATGAGCACCCGTCTGGCGCAACGAGGTCGTCTGATCAACACAGACAAGGCCGTGTCTTTTACATTTAACGGCAAGCACTTGCGTGGGTATGAGGGCGACACGCTCGCCTCTGCCCTGCTGGCGAATGACCAGATGCTGGTTGGCCGGTCGTTCAAATACCACCGCCCGCGCGGCGTTGTGGCATCCGGTGCGGAAGAGCCCAATGGTCTGGTCAATCTTGGCCAGGGCGCCGCGTTTGAGCCGAACCAGAGGGTCACCACGACTGAAGTGTTCGAGGGGCTGACTGCCACATCGCAGAACCACTGGCCTTCGCTGGAATTTGACGTGGGTGCCATCAACACGCATCTGTCGCGGTTCCTGCCAGCGGGCTTTTACTACAAGATGTTCATGTACCCCCGGTCGTTCTGGAAGCACGTCTACGAACCGATCATCCGCAAGTCCGCCGGTCTGGGCAAAGCGCCCAAGGATCGCGATCAGGATACCTATGAACATTTCCATGCCCATGTTGACGTTCTGATCGTTGGTGGCGGCATCGCGGGTCTTGCTGCCGCCCAAGCCGCAGGCGAGCGCGGCGCACGTGTTTTGCTGATCGAACAGACCGCCCATTGGGGTGGCCGTGCTGCAGTTGACAGGCCAGAGATTGACGGAATGTCGGCGCAAGATTGGGTGAATTCCACCGTGCAAGCGCTTGAAGACATGGGAAATGTCGAATTGCGCCTGCGTTGTATGGGGGCAGGGGTTTATGATCACGGCTATACGCTGGCCTATGAACGTCTGACCGATCACCAGCCAGATGCCGATGGCCCGCGCCACCGTCTGTGGCGGGTGCGTGCCAAGCAGATTGTCACCGCCACCGGTGCGATTGAGCGTCCGTTGTCCTTTGCGGCCAATGACCTGCCCGGCGTCTTGCTGGCCTCTGCGGTGCGCGATTATGCGGTGAATTTTGGCGTGTCCGTGGGCGACCGCACGGTTGTCGTGACCAATAATGACGACGCCTATCGTACAGCGATCACGCTCCAGAATGCTGGTCTTGATGTGCCGGTCATTGTGGATGCACGGACAGAGGTTGAAGGCGATTTGATCGATGAGGCCCGTGCATTAGGTATCCGGGTTGAGCTGGGCAAAGGTATCGCCAAGGTCAAAGGCGGCAAGCGTGTCACGGGTATAGCACTTTGTGCGCAGGCCGGTGAAGGCGCTGTGCTGGAAGAGATCGACTGCGATTGCGTGGCGATGTCTGGCGGCTGGTCCCCGGTGGTCCACCTGTGGTCACATTGCGGTGGCAAGCTGAACTGGGACGCCGATCAGGTGATGTTCCGCCCTGATCCGGAACGTGCGCCAACAGGTGGCGACGGTGAGGCATTTGTCATTACCGCAGGCACGGCCAACGGGCATTTGTTCACAGCCGAAGCCGTCAGTGATGGCTGGGCCGCTGGTCGCGCTGCGGCCAAGGCCGCGGGTCATGCCAAGCGTGGCGGTCAAGCCCCGATGGGGCAGGACGCGGTCGAAGGTCCGATTTCACCGGTCTGGCTGATGCCGCAGGGCGCCAGCCATGCGCTGCGTTCCAAAGCATGGCTGGATTTCCAGAACGATGTGAAGGTCAGCGATGTGCAACTGGCTGCACAAGAAGGCTTTGAAAGCGTCGAACATGCCAAGCGCTATACGACCCTAGGTATGGCTACGGATCAGGGGAAGTTGAGCAATATCAACGGTTTGGCGATCCTGTCGCAGTCGCTGAACGCGGATATCCCAAATGTGGGCACGACGACGTTCCGCCCACCTTACACGCCGATTTCCATGGCTTCGATTGCCGGTGTTGCCAAGGATGAGCTGTTTCAGCCAATCCGCAAGACGCCCGTTTCGGATTGGGCGAATGCCAATGGGGCCGACAATGAACCTGTCGGCCAGTGGCGCAGACCTTATGCCTATGTCCGCGCTGGCGAAGATGTGCATGCCGCCGTCAACCGCGAGGTCAAGAATGCCCGCGAGAATCTTGGCCTGCTGGATGCCTCGACCCTTGGTAAATTGATCGTCAAAGGGCCGGACGCGGGCCGCTTTCTTGACATGATGTATACCAACATGATGTCGACGCTGCCTGTGGGTAAATGCCGTTATGGTCTGATGTGTACCGAAAACGGTTTTCTGATGGACGACGGCGTTGTCGCCCGCATGTCCGAGGATACGTGGCTTTGCCACACCACGACAGGCGGGGCCGAGCGTATCCACGGCCATATGGAAGACTGGCTTCAGTGCGAATGGTGGGATTGGAACGTCTATGTTGCCAATGTGACCGAGCAATATGCCCAAATCGCCGTCGTTGGCCCGAATGCGCGTAAGGTGCTGCGCAAGCTGGGTGGCATGGATGTAAGCGCCGAGGCGCTGCCCTTCATGCAGTGGCGTGACGGCAAGATCGGTGACTTTGACGCGCGGGTTTTCCGCATCTCATTCTCGGGCGAACTATCCTACGAAATCGCCGTGCCTGCGGGGCAAGGTGCGGTATTCTGGGATGCGCTGCTGGAGGCGGGTGCAGAGTTTGGCGCGATGCCTTACGGCACCGAGGCGCTGCATATCATGCGGGCCGAAAAAGGCTTTATCATGATCGGCGACGAGACCGACGGCACAGTGATCCCGCAGGACCTTAACCTGCAATGGGCGTTGTCCAAAAAGAAAGAGGACTATCTAGGCAAACGTGCCCATGGCCGCAGCCATATGGCGGACCCGAACCGGTGGAAGCTGGTGGGGCTAATGACTGAAGATGGATCGGTCTTGCCCGATGGTGCCTATGCGATTGCGTCAGGCACAAATGATAATGGGCAAGGAAACACGCAAGGTCGTGTGACCTCGACCTATTATTCGCCGACGTTGGAGAAAGGTATCGCCATGGGGCTTGTCCACAACGGGCCGGACCGCATGGGCGAAGTCATTGAGTTCAACAAGGTTGATGGCTCGACGGTGAAGGCGAAGATCGTCGATCCGATATTCTATGACAAGGAAGGGGAGAAGCAGAATGTCTGAAGCAATCAGCGCCCTGAACGGCAAAACGGCCGCCGGTGAAGTCACTGTGCGCGAGGCGGGTTTGCGCGGGATGATCATTCTGCGCGGTGACCTGAGTAACAAAAAACTGCGCGCGGTCTGTACTGAACTGACCGGCATGAAACCACCCCAGCAGGGACAGGCCAATTGCGCGGGCGACAAGGGCCTTTGCTGGATGTCACCGGATGAATTGCTGGTTTTGGTCCCCTATGCAGAGGCCGCGCAGGCGGTTGTGGCCATCGATGCAGCCCTTGCTGGCACGCATTATCTGGCTGAAAATGTTTCCGACGCCCGTGCGGTGATCTTTGTCGAAGGCACATTCTGCCGCGAGGTGATTGCAAAACTCGCGCCAGTCGATCTGCATCCTGACACGTTTCAGCCCGGTGATTTCCGGCGGACACGTTTGGGGCAGGTGGCCGCTGCATTCTGGATGCGGGACGCCGATACGTTTGAGGTGATTTGCTTTCGGTCGGTGGCCGAATACGCATTTGCGTTGCTCGCGGCTTCTGCCAAGGCCGGGCGCGTTGGGGCCTTTCCTGAAAGCGGCTAAGAAGCGTAGGCAGTTCTGTCCGCGTTGGCTGCATCTGCTAGCGCGGCATGGAGTTCGGGCAAATGCATCGGTTTGCCAAAATAGAACCCTTGCGCTGTGCCGCAGTTGATCTTGTGCAGGAACGCCAGTTCCTCTTCTAACTCGACACCTTCGGCCAGAACCGGCACGTCAAATGCTTCGGCCAGAAGCAGCGTGGCCTTGACGATGGCCGCGTGTTTCTTGTCTTTGTGCAGGTCCTGCACAAAGTTTTTGTCGATCTTGATCTTGTCAAAGGGGAACGCCTGCAGCGTCGCCAGTGACGAATACCCGGTGCCAAAGTCGTCCATGGCGATGCGAATGCCCATTTCGCGCAGGCGGTGCATCGCTTCGATCGTGTGGGTTTTGTCATTGATGATGCTGGCTTCTGTGATCTCCAGTTCAAGCCGGGAAGGGGGCAGATTGGTTGCTTTCAGAATCTCGGAGACTTTATCGACAAAACCGGCCTGAACCAATTGTTGCGGGGCCACGTTGACAGCGATGCTATAGGGTTTGTGCCAAGTTGCAGCCTCCTGGCAGGCGGTGCGCAGAACCCAGAGGCCGATTTCGCGGATTTGGCCGGTTTCTTCGGCAATCGGGATGAATTCTGCGGGTGAAATCGGCCCGCGCGTGGGGTGCTTCCAGCGCAACAGCGCCTCGAACCCGACGATGGCCCGCGACGGGATGCTGTTCTGAAACTGATAGGCCAGATCAAATTCACCGTTCGCGATGGCGCTGCGCATATCACGGGCCAGCAGCTTTCGGTCCCGGTTCTGCGCGTCCATCTCTGTGTCAAAGGCGCAAATGGTTGTTGCAGGTTCTTTCTTGGCGCGTTGCAGCGCAAGGTCGGATTTTTGCAACAAGGCCCGCAGGTCCGGCCCGTCCGTAGCACTATATGCTGTACCAATCGACGCGCCCAGCTTGATCGTGGCAGGCATTGTTTCAACCGGTTGCACAAGCAGCCCAAGGGCTAGTTCTGCAAGCGTCAAAACCTCCGCCGGGTTGCAGATACGATTTCCTGCAACCACAAACTGATCGCCATCCACACGTGCGACAAAGCCGTTGTCTTGCAGGCCGTCGGACAGCCGTGTCGCAATGATCTTGAGCACTTCATCGCCTGTCACATGGCCATAGAGATCGTTCACCTCTTTGAAATTGTTCACGTCGATTGAGAGCAGCGCCACCCGCACGTCTGGGTCACCCTCGTGTTCGGACTGATACGCTTTCAATGTCTGGTCGAGCGACAAGCGGTTGGGCAGGCCCGTCATCGGGTCAGGCAAGGCAGCATGTTCAAGCTGTGAATTGGCCTGTTGCTGCACATCCGTTTCGATACTGAAAGAGGCAAAGCCAATCAATAAAATGACAGAGGTCACGGCAATGATCAAAACGGCAAGTGTGGTGTCAGAGATCACTTGTTCGGGCACGTTCGCCGTACCATCAAGCACGATGTCAAACGCAGCCATGCCGGTGAAATGCATCGTGCAAATCGCCAGACCCATCATGACCGCCGCGCCAGGCCAAGAATGTCGCGTCGCAGGTTGTGCGATGCGGTGCGACGCACCCACCCCCAAGACGATGCCAAGTATGACCGAAACTGTGATCATTTTCCCGTCCCAGGACAGATGACCGGGTAGCAGAAAGGCGGACATCCCAAGAAAATGCACTGATGCAATGGTGATGCCAAAGACGGTGCCGCTGATCACGAAGGTGAAGCGCCCGTTCCTTTGCGCCAAGACAGTGGTGGACACGAACATCCCAACAACCGCCAAACCCAAAGAAGCAACGGTCTGAACAGGCTCATAGTCGTGTTCAACCCCCGGATCATAGGCCAGCATGGCAATGAAATGGGTAGACCAGATGGTGGTGCCTGCAATGATGCTGGTCAGCACCAGTTGAACCCGCCGCCTGCGGCCCGTCGTGCGCATCAGCCGCCGGTTCAAAAGCACGGAAAGACATGATCCGAACACACATACAAAACCTGCCAAAGCGACAAGCCCGTATGTGTGATCTAGAGTAAGGCATTCAATCACACGGTACATGCGGCACTCAATTGCGTTGCTGGTCCCCAATCGTTAGCGTGAAAGAGATAACAAAACCCTACCGCCGCAGCAGATCCGCACAATCAACCGGTGCAGCGCCAGAAAACCTCGGACTGACGCGCCACGCTCTTGACCTTCCCGGCCCATGTGACATCTATCAACGCATCCCTGTCCTCAACGCAGAAAGAGACTCGATATGGCATTTTCGCTTCCCGACCTTCCTTACGCACATGACGCGCTTGCCAGCAAAGGCATGTCCGCTGAGACCCTCGAATTCCACCACGACCTGCACCACAACGCCTATGTCACCAACGGCAACAAGGCCATTGAAGGCACGGAGTGGGAGGGCAAATCCCTTGAAGAGATCATCGTGGGCACATACGACAAAAGCGCCGTTGCCCAGAACGGTATCTTCAACAACATCAGCCAGCTTTGGAACCACAACCAATTTTGGGAAATGATGGGCCCAGATGGCAATGCGATGCCCGGTGAGCTTGAAAAAGCGCTGGTCGAGAGCTTTGGTTCCGTTGATGAATTTAAATCGCAGTTCAGTGCTGCGGGTGCAGGCCAGTTCGGTTCTGGCTGGTGCTGGTTGGTGAAGAACGCGGACGGTTCCTTGGCTGTGACCAAGACCGAAAACGGTGTGAACCCGCTGTGCTTTGGTCAGACAGCCCTGCTTGGTTGTGATGTGTGGGAGCATTCCTACTACATTGATTTCCGCAACAAGCGCCCTGTCTACCTGACTAACTTCCTTGATAATCTGGTGAACTGGGAAAACGTCGCCTCGCGCATGTAAATCCGGTCCGTCTGGACAATCACCAAGGCCCGTGGGACATCGTCCTGCGGGCCTTTTTCTTAGGAGCATGCGATGATCGGACCAACGCGAGACCAGATTTCTGCCGCCATGGCAGAGGTGCAGGATGATCTGATTGAAACACCGATACTGCCGCTGCGTTCGGCGCGGTTGGATGGTGTCTTGCCCGAACGCGCCCGCGTTACTGTCAAGCTCGAGCTGTTTCAGCAGGCAGGGTCTTTCAAGGCGCGCGGTGCCTTGTTGGGCATTCGCCGCCTGTCACCGGCCCAACGTGCCGCCGGGGTTGTGGCAGCAAGTGGCGGCAATCATGCGCTGGGCGTTTCATGGGCTGCCAAAGCGGCCGGGGTAGATGCGTTGATCACCATGCCCAAGGCGACGGACCCTGCGCGCATTGCAGGATGCGAGGCATTGGGCGCTACGGTGACATTGCATGATGATATGGCGGCAGCGTTTGCCGCGATGAATGCAGCGGCAGAGGCCGGGCGCACGCTGATGCATCCGTATGAAGCAGAGCATATGATCCTTGGCGCTGCGATCTGTGGGATGGAATATGCCCGGCAGGCCCCACAGATCGACACTTATGTCATTCCTATTGGCGGGGGCGGGATGATCAGCGGGATGGCCTGTGCCATCAAGCAGATGAACCCGGACACACAGGTGATTGGTGTGGAACCCTATGGCGCTGATAGCATGTCACAAAGTTTTGCTGCCGGCGAACCAGTCCGGCTTGAAAAAGTCGCCACCATCGCCGACAGCCTAGGAGCGCCCTTGGCGATGCCGATGACCTATGGCGTGGCGCGGGCCCATGTGGACCGGATTGTGAAGATTGACGACCGCGAGATGTTGGCGGCGATGGATATCTATCAAAACGTCCTGCGCATCACGGCAGAACCGGCCTGTGCAGCATCATTGGCAGCGACACTTGGAGTGCTCAACCATGACTTGTCGGGCCGCAATGTCGGGATTATCGCCTGTGGGTCGAACATCTCGCTAGAGCGTTACGCCGCCTTGATGGCGAGCCTATAGCGCGTCCTTAAGGATTGATTTCAGGGCGGGCACGTCTTTGGCCACGTCGACGAATGACAGGATGTCATCACCAGCAAAACCCTGATCTACCACATGCTCTAGCAGCTTCAAAAGCGGGTCCCAGAACCCATCCACATTGAGCAGGATAATTGGTTTGCCATGCAGCTTCAGTTGCCGCCAGGTGAGCGCCTCAAAGAACTCATCCAGAGATCCGGCTCCACCGGGCAAAACGACCACAGCGTCGGCGTTCATGAACATGACCTTCTTGCGCTCGTGCATCGTCTCGGTGATCACGAAGCTGTCCAGATCGCGTTTGCCGACTTCCCAATCCATCAGGTGGGTCGGGATCACGCCAAAGGTTTGCCCGCCTGCATCCTGCACGGACCGCGCAACCCGGCCCATCAGCCCCACATCTCCGGCCCCGTAGACAAGCCGCCAGCCATTGGCGACAAGCATTTGCCCGGTTGCCAGTGCGGCCTCGGCATAGGCCGGATCAACCCCATCGCGTGATCCGCAATAGACGCAAACAGATTTCATCATTTCAGACATTCGTAGCACCTCACGCAGCTTCGCTTTGACCGGTCATAGCGGCGTTGTTAAGGTGGCTCAACCAAATGCGGTGGGGGCACCGGTTATCGGGGCTGAGAGGGAAAGAATATCGTGTCAGAGGACGTCAAATCGACCAGATGGGTGGCGGTGCTTGGGGGCATCGTGGCCGTGGGCGTGGCTATTGTTGTGATCGCCTTCCTGCCAAAGCCGCAGATCGAGGAGGTTGCGGCGGTTGCGCCTGCACCAGAGACCGGTGTTGCAGAAGCACCAGAGATAGCAGAGGCACCAGAGGCACCTGCGCCTGAGGTTCAGGCCGAAGCCCCGGAGGAACCTGCGATTGTTTTGGCCCCTGTGGGTCCTGAGTTTGATACATTCCGGGTAGAGCCTGACGGCAGCATGGTCATCGCAGGCCGGGCGGAACCGGGGCAGTTTGTGGACATCATGCTGGGTGGCGAAGCCATTGAGCGCGTCCAGGCTGATGGTTCAGGCAATTTCGTGGCCCTGCTGCTGGCAGGCCCGTCCGATACGCCACGCCGCCTGTCGTTGGTGGGTGATCCCGATGGTGCAGCACTTGAATCCACCACCAGCTATATCGTGGCCCCAATTGTTGGCCCCGCAGTTGTCGCTGCGGCTCCTGCTGAGGAAGACACAGCACCTGCGAGCGATGCAGCAGAAGTCGCAGAAACCCAAGCCGAGGTGCCCGCCGCTCCCGAACTGCCAGAGGTAGATTTGGCGATTGCGGCCCCAGCACCGCCGCCAACCGTCTTGCAAGCCGATGAGGCGGGCGTGCGTGTTGTGCAGGGTGGCCCCGCGCTGAATGCGCCACAGGTGGACCCCAATGTCGCCCTTGACGCGATCACCTATGACCCCGAGGGCGAGGTGCGGCTGTCGGGCCGTGCAACAGGTGACGGCGCCGTGCAAGTCTATATCGACAATGAACCCGTGACGACGTCATCCGTGACCGAAGGCGGCGATTGGCAGATTGACCTGCCGTCCATTGATACCGGTGTCTACACCCTGCGGATTGATGAGGTGGACGAAAAAGGCGTTGTCGTGTCGCGTCTTGAAACGCCCTTCAAACGCGAAGAGGCAGAGGACGTGGCCGCCGTTCTGGCCGAGGAAACCTCTGTCGAAGGATTTGAGGTTGCGGTGAAGACTGTGCAACCCGGTGCGACGCTCTGGGCCATTGCAGAAGAGAACCTTGGCAGCGGCATCTTCTATGTCGAGGTTTTTGAAGCAAACTCTGATCTGATCCGCGACCCTGACCTGATTTACCCCGGCCAGATTTTCCGCATGCCCGAGATTTCACAATAAGGGCATGCCTGCTCTGGCAATCCTAGCTGCGGCGTCTTAGATACGTAGGCCGCAGCGGGGAGTTTTCATGCGTAGTCTAGCCAAAACCGAAGCCAACTTGAACGACGCACAGATCCAAGGCTGGAGCGTGATCCAGCGCGTTGTGCCCTATCTTTGGCCCGAAGGGCAGGGATGGGTCAAGCGCCGCGTCGTGCTGGCTTTGGCGGTCTTGCTGCTATCCAAGGTGATCGCCGTGGGCACGCCGGTGCTTTATAAACAAGCCGTTGATGCGCTGGCACCCGATGGGGCAGATGCCGCCACGGTGCTGGGCCTTGGCGCGGTTGGTTTGACGCTGGCCTATGGCATTGCGCGATTGATGACGGTGGGCTTTCAGCAGCTGCGCGACGTGGTGTTTACACGGGTCGGCCAACGCGCATTGCGTCAACTGGCGCTTGAAACTTTCACCCATATCCACCGCCTGTCGATGCGCTATCACATCACCCGCAAAACAGGTGGACTGTCGCGGATCATTGAGCGGGGGGTGAAGGGCGTCGATTTCCTGCTGCGCTTCTTGCTGTTCTCGATGGGGCCGCTTGTTCTTGAGCTTCTGATGATCTCGGTTGTGCTCTTTTTCTTGTTTGATGTCTGGTACTTGGCGGTCGTTGTTCTGACGATTGCGCTTTATGTCTGGTTCACCTTCAAGGTGACCGAATGGCGCGTGAAAATCCGCAAAGAGATGAACGATCAGGACACCGATGCCAACCAAAAGGCCATCGACAGCCTGCTGAATTTCGAGACTGTCAAATATTTTGGCGCCGAGCGCTGGGAGGCCGACCGCTATGACGTGGCGATGGCCAATTATGAAAACGCGGCGATCCGCACGAACTATTCGCTGGCTTTCCTGAATTTCGGCCAATCGGTCTTGATCACCGGTGGTTTGGTTGCCGTCATGGTGATGGCCGCAATGGGCGTGCAGCGTGGCGATCTGACGGTGGGCGATTTCGTGATGGTCAACGCCTATATGATCCAGATCACCATGCCACTGAATTTTCTTGGCACGGTTTACCGTGAAATCCGGCAGTCGCTGATCGATATGGGCGATATGTTTGACCTGCTCGAACAGCCGGCCGAGGTGCAGGACAAGCCTGACGCGGCAGATTTACAGGTGAACGGTGGCCGCGTGGCCTTGCAGGGTGTGACCTTCGGCTATGATGCCGCGCGCCCGATCCTCAAAGGTGTCAGCCTAGAGGTAGAGCCGGGGCAGACAGTGGCCATCGTTGGCTCTTCGGGGTCCGGGAAATCGACGATCGGGCGGTTGTTGTTCCGGTTCTATGATGTGGGCGACGGGGCGCTGCTGATTGACGGGCAGGATGTGCGTGACGTGACCCAAACCAGCCTGCATGCGCAGATTGGTGTCGTTCCACAGGACACAGTCCTGTTCAACGACACGGTGCATTACAACATCGCTTACGGCCGTCCCGGAGCCAGCGAGGATGAGATCATCGCCGCGGCCAAAGCCGCCAAGATACATGACTTTATCCAAAGCCTGCCGGACGGGTATGACACAACAGTTGGCGAACGCGGGCTAAAGCTGTCGGGTGGTGAAAAGCAACGGGTGGGCATCGCCCGCACGCTGCTCAAGAACCCGCCGATCCTGCTGCTGGATGAGGCGACAAGCGCGCTTGATACCGAAACCGAGATGGAAATTCAGGCCGAACTGAAAGCCATGGGCGAGGGCCGCACGGTGATCACAATTGCGCACCGTCTGTCGACGATTGCAGATGCGGATCGCATTGTGGTGCTTGAAGACGGTGTGATCGTGGAAGAAGGCCGCCACGATGATCTGCTGGCCAGCGACGGGCGCTATGCCCATCTGTGGAACCGCCAATCCGAAGAAGAGGCCGCGTAGGGTGGGTGAAACCCACGCGCGGCCCCAGAGTTTGGCGTCATGTGGGTTTTACCCACCCTACGCGGAAAGCACCTCGACCAATTTATCGAGTGCTTGATTCCAGCCACCTTCGCCAGCCGTCCCAGCGGGCACGCCCACATGCACCATGGTCATCTGGGTCTTGCCGCCTTCAGTACTTAACGTGACAATCACCTCGGTGATGTCAGGGCTGCCTTCAGGCATTCCCATGCTCTGCGGTGGGATGAGCGTGCCATCGGGTTGGCACATGCTTTCGGTGTAAACCAAGCGGTGCGGCGCGTTCAGCTCTTTGTAGACGCCAATGAACCACATGCTCATCTCGCGTTCGGGTGTCTTCATCACCATGTTGATCTTGCGTGTGCCACCCACAGTGACATCCATCTGGGCAGTTGGAACGCTCATCCCCATGGGGCCGTACCACTGTTTGAATAGGTCAGGGTCGGTCCACATCTTCCAGACCATGTCGATCGGTGCGTCAAATGTGCGCTGCAGGCGCACCCAATTGGGTTGATCAGTCATGTTTGGCGTCCTTCATTTCATTAAGTATGCGATCCATCGCATCAAACCGCACATCCCAGATGTGGCGGTATTGATCCGTCCAATGGGCAATGGCCTCAAGCGGTTCTGCATTTAGCGTGCAAGGGCGGAATTGCGCGTCGCGCCCCCGCGTGATCAGCCCGGCCTTTTCCAGAACACGGATGTGCTTTGAGATTGCAGGCAAGCTCATTTCAAACGGTTCGGCCAATGTGTTGACCGTCGCCTCGCCCTGGATCAGGCGCGCAAGGATGGCGCGCCGGGCAGGGTGGGCAAGTGCCGAGAATGTGGCGTCGAGTTTGGCAGAGCTGTCCATGGCGTCATGTAATAAACCAAATAGTTAATTAATCAAGTGGTAAAATAACGGCGCAACCGATGCTGCCAAAACAAAGGCCCGCAGCGTTGCGGGCCTTTGTCTTATTCTGCGGCTTGCATGGTCTGCTTAAGCTCCAGCGGTGGTTGCTTGTCCGGCGCATCATCCGTCCAGATGATCTCTGGCGCTTTGATCCGCTGGGCCTGCCGCCGCAGGGCCCAGTCGCGCGCGGCATTGCTGCTGCGGCCCATGGACAGCTTGGCCAGCAGTTGCGCAAACCACTGCACATAAGTCACAAACCAGACCCGCACCGCCAGCATGGAGGGTGTGAACACCAGTGTCAGGCCAGTGGCGATCCCCAGACCAAAGACAACGGCAGTCGCCAGTTGCTTCCACCAGAGTGCCGTCGGGCTGTCGATGGAATAGCCGCCGTTCATGAAATCAAGGCTGAGGCCGAACATCATCGGCGCAAGGCCCGCCATTGTGGTGATAGTGGTCAGCAGCACAGGGCGGATGCGCGCCTCTGCCGTGCGGGTGATCGCCTCGGCGCGGGGCATGTATTTGCTATATTCCTGATAGGTGTCGATCAGGATGATGTTGTTGTTCACCACGATCCCGGCCAAGGCCACGATGCCCGTGCCCGTCATGATGATCGAGAACGGCTGGTCCATCACCAACATCCCCACCAAGGATCCGGCGGTAGACATGACCACAGCCATCAGCACGAGGATTGAGTTGTAGATGCTGTTGAACTGGGCCAGCAGGATGATGAACATCAGGCCCAAGGCACCAGCAAAGGCAGTTTGCAGGAAGGCGCCTGACTCGGCCTGTTCTTCCTGATCCCCGGTCCATTCCCGATCAAGGGATGCGGGCAGGGGATTGGCGTCGAGCCATTCTGTTAGCACTGCAATCCGCTCGTTGGCATTCAGCGGCACCTCGGATGTCGTGTCGCCATTTACCAGTTCGGTCAGTCCGGCAGAGGTCGTGTCGCCCAGCAGGGTCACAACCTCGTAACGGTCCATGCCAACGGCCTCATCGTTGACAATCCGCACAATGGCGATGGTTTCACCATCAGCGGTCAGGTTGGTCAGGCCGGCTTCGACGCCTGCCTTCACATCAAAGAACCGTTTTTGATCAATCCGGTCGATCTGGGCCAGCTTTTGGACTGGCGTGCGGGTAATGAAATTCGACAGCGGGATCAGGCCCTGCGTGGTCCGCACTTTCAGGCTATCAAGGGTCGAAAGGACGCGGTCCTGCTCGGGCAGGCGGACGCGGATTTCGATTTCTTCATCAGAGGTTTCGACGCGCATCGTATCGAGCAGGATGCCCCGTGTGACCATTTGCACCATGGCGCCCACTGTCGCGACGTCCGCGCCGTAGCGGCCTGCTTTTTCGACATCCACATCAATCTGCCAGTCGATGCCGGGCAGGGGCAATGAATCCTCGATCGTGATCAAACCGGGGGTTTGTTCGAACTGCGCCCGCACCAAGGTGGTGGCAGCGCGCAGTTCTTCGAAGTTGTCACCCCTCAGCCGCAGATGCACTGGCTTGCCCGATGCCGGACCGCGTGCCTGGGCGAGGATCTCTGTCTCGATGCCGGGGATGGTGTTGAGCTGTGCCTGAAGTTCCTCTAGCACCACATCACCGTCAAGCTCTGCAATGCCTGCGCGTTCTTCCCACGGGATCGTTTCAAGCTGGACCTGACCAATGGAATCGCCCGGTGTGCTTGCGCCGCTGGCGTCGGTATTCAGGCCGCCGTCACCGGCAAAAGAAAAGGCGGTGATCACGCCGGGGTGGGCCAATACGACCTCTTCGGCTTGCCGCACCAGATCATCCTTTTCCGCAAGCGACAGGTTGCCGCGCGCACGCACATAGACGATGGCCTGTTCGGGCTCGGATTCAACGAAGAATTCAACCCCATTGTTGTTGGCCCCGTAGTAGCCAAAGATCGAAATCACAGTGAAGACAACCGCGCCAACGGTCACAAGAGGCATCACCGGGTTGCCCGCGATGAAGTTCATGAAATGACCAAAGGGCGACCGGCGGTAACCTGCTTTGATCGTCTTGGCCTGACGCTCGATTTTGGCCGCGCCAATGGTGATGGACAAAAGGAACGCACCCAGAAGGAACAGCATCATGCCGGGCAAGCTATCGCTGAGCCCCGCTGTTTGCACCGCTTCACCGGACAGATATCCGGGGTTCAGCGTTAGCATGGCACCGGTAAAGACGACCATGATCGCAGGGAACACTAGCAATGCCCGCACAAACCATGGCAGGCGCGCGCGCAGCGCGTCCGAGGTATTGCCGAACATCCGGCTCATCCGGCCAGTGACACCACCCATGACAGGCAGATAGATCAGGGCGACGACAAGTGACGCCGACAGAACAAAGATCAGTGTGACGGGCAGCATTCCCATGAATTGCCCCGGTACACCGGGCCAGAACAGCATCGGCAAGAAGGCACATAATGTCGTCGCGGTGGAAGAGATAATAGGCCAGAACATACGCTTGGCCGCCTCCACATAGGCGTGCATTGGGCCCGAGCCTTCGCGGATGCGTTTGTCGGCGTATTCGACCACCACGATGGCCCCATCGACCAGCATACCCACAGCAAGGATCAGACCGAACATCACAATGTTCGAGATTGTGATCTCCATCACGGCCAGCAGGGCAAAGCACAACAGGAACGATGTCGGGATTGCAAAACCCACCAATAGGGCAGGCCGCGTGCCCAAAGCGGCAAGCACTACGATCATGACCAAGGCGATGGCGGTCAGGACCGAACCCTCCAACTGGCTGACCATGGAAGCCACGTTGCGGGATTGGTCGTTCGATGTGCCTACCTCAATGGCGGCTTGCAGCTCGGGCGACCAGCCTGCGCGTTCTTCCTCGACCACTTCGCGCACAAGGGCGGCCGTGTCGATCAGGTTGAACCCTTTGCGTTTGACCACTTGCAAGGCCACCGTGTTGACCCCGTTGAAACGAGCCGTGCCTGCGCGGTCTTCAAAGGTCAGCCGGATCGTGGCCAGATCGCCAAGGGTGATCACACGGTCGCCATTGGTCTTAACGGGCAGGTTGTAGACATCCTGCGGTTCATCAAACGAAGAGGGGATTTTGACCGAGAAAGAGCCTTGGGCGGTTTCAACCTCGCCTGCGGCAATCAGCAGGTTGTTGTTGCTGACGACGCCGATCAATTCACCCGCGGTGACGTTGTAGGCCTCCAGCTTAAGAGGGTCGATGACAACCTCAAGCATCTCATCGCGCTGTCCGGCAAGCCCGGCCTCTAGCACCGCATCCAGCGCCTCGATACTGTCTTGTAGGTCTTTGGCCACACGTAACAGCGTGCGTTCGGGCACTTGTCCCGTCAGGTTGACGATAACGATGGGGAATTCAGAGAAGTTGAATTCGTCGATGGTATAGCTGTCGGCACCGTTAGGAAACTCTGCCTCGGCGCGGGTCATCGCGGCGCGCACATCGGCCAGCACCTGTGTCTTGTCCCAGCCAAAGTCGAATTCCAGCACTACAATGGCGTAATTCTCGGCCGCTGTGGCTGACATCGTATCAAGCCCGTCCAGATCACCCAGTTCGGCTTCCATGGGTTTGACCAGCAGTGATTCTGCGTCGGCAGCGGAAATGCCCGGAAACGGAACCGAGACAAAGACAGCCGGGATTTCAATGTCAGGCTCGCCTTCCTTTGGCAGGCCGACATAGGCCATCCCCCCCGCCAAAAGCGAAAGACCAATAAAGGCAAGCACCATGCGGGCGCGCGAGGCGGCCCAGTCAACTAAACCGGTCATCCTTTGGCCTCTGAAAATGTCGGCGCAACTTTGACGCCATCAATAACAAATTCCTGCCCGACGGTGATGATATCAACCGTCTCGGGCAGGTCAGTGACCCAAACGCCGTCGGCGGTGTCGCGCAGCAGAGTGACAGGCATGAATTTGGCGATGTTGCCCTCGCTGACGGTGCGCACGCCAAGGACACCGTCATCATCCAGCGTCAGCGACGACTGGGCGATCAGATGTGCCGCGCGCCCATCGGACGCAATCAGGATTTCGGCGGTTTGACCGTCGCTGATTGCCAGATCCGGGTTGTTCACGGTGACTTCGACGCGGAACGTGCGGGTTAGCTCATCAGCGCTGCGCGAACGAAAGGTGACGCGGCCCTGTACTTGTTGACCGTCCGATAGCCGGGCGCCGGCCAGTGCGCCAACTGTTACTTTGGACACGTCTGTTTCTGGTGCAAAACCCACCAGTTTGATTTCATTGAGCTGAATGATCGTCGCACAAGGCGTGCCGGGCTGCATCAACGCGCCTAATTCGGCTGTGTCAGTTTCCAACAGGCCCGAGAAGGGCGCGCGGATGGTCAGTTTTTCAATCTCGCGGGTGGCGGATGCGACGGCCGCCTGCGCGGATTCAATTCCAGCCTGTGCCGAGGCAACAGCCGAACTGGCGCGCTGCACACCGGCGGTTGCAGCTTCCATCGCGGCCTGTGCGCTGACAACGCGCGTTTCAGAGGCAAAGCCGTCTTCGGACAGGCTACGAGCGGCGTTAAGGTTGATTTCGGCCTCGCGGACGCGGGCGTTGGCTTCGAGCACACCAGCTTCGGCTTCGGGGACGCGGCCTTGCGCCTCGGCCAATCGGGCACGTGCTTCGGCCAGTGACGCCTGACGGGTGCCTGGATCAAGGCGGCACATTTCATCGCCTTCATTGACGGACGCGCCTTTGCGCAGTGGTTCGGAGATAACAAGACCGGATGTTTCTGAGGCCACTGTAACCTGGCGTGCGGCCTCTGTTTGGCCGCGCAGGATCACGGCGCTGTCGATGGTTTGGGCAACCGAGTGTAGGGCAACAACCCCAATAATAGATTCGTCAGTTGGCGCCGCAACATCGTCTGTAGGCGCTTGTGTTGTCGTGAGCGTCTGTTCTTGCGCAGGCGCGCCTTGGGCGAAATCGCGCAGGCGGTCACGCTCAAACACAACAAAATATAGGCCCACGAGCACCAAGATTGCGGTAATGATCGGAATGATCTTCATCGTCGTTGTTCCTTTGGATGCCACAACGTCCTGCGTGGCCCTGTGTTTGGTCGTGTCATTCTTACGTAAACGCTTATGGCACGGATCATAAATACATACTAAACCATTCAGTTCACTTTATAGCGAAGTTTCCGCCACGGCAAGGATCGTTTTTCGGCTTTGCGCAAGGAAACGTGATGCCATTTTTGCCTCTACCCTTGTTCATTGCGCCAGCTTCACGATATGAACGCCAAAAGACGTATAATAACCTGCCAAGAGTGAGGCCCAAGGTGAGCAACAACGACAGTTTTATCGAGGAAGTCACCGAAGAGGTGCGGCGCGAGAAGCTTTACGGCTACTTGCGTCGGTACGGCTGGATTGCTGTGGCCTGTGTTCTGCTTCTGGTGGGCGGGGCAGCTTGGAACGAATACCGCAATGCACAGGCGCGCAATACAGCGCAAGCGCTGGGCGATGCTTTGGTTGATGCACTGAACGAAGACGCGCCAGAGGCCCGTGCTGCAGCGCTTGCCGATGTCTCGGCAGAGGGCGCGTCGGCGGCGGTCACGCTGCTTTTGCGTGCGGCCACCCAGCAAGAAGCAGGCGATGCAGCGGGCGCAGCTGAGACGCTGAACGCGCTTGCCGTTGATCCCGATGCGCCCGAGATGTACCGCGATCTGGCCGCCCTCAAAGCAGCCATCCTGCCCACAGATGATACCGAGGCCCGGATGGCCGCCCTTGATGCTTTGTCACTGCCCGGCCAACCGTTTCGCCTGCTGGCCCTTGAACAAAAGGCATATCTGACACTGGAGGGTGGTGACGTCGACGCCGCCATCGCGATCATGCGTCAGGTCGAGGAAGATGCCGCCGTCACCCGCGGCTTGCGCGAGCGGGTGCAGACCCTCATGGTGGCGCTGGGTGAACCTTTGCCCGAGCCAGTGGCCCAATAAAGCGCAGATTGGATGTACCCCGTGATGTCGAGAATAAGCATTGCCGCCGCCCTGAGCATGACCCTTCTGGCAGCCTGTGGCGAAGAAGATATCATTCTGCCCGGTGAACGCTTTGATATTCGCGCCCAATCGGTTGAGGTGAACCAAGCCTTGCCGATCAGCGGCCTGCCTGCCGCGCGTGTGAATGCGGAGTGGACGCACCACAACGGCTCTGCCGCTCATAATGTGGACCATCCCGCACTTGGCACCACGCTCAGCCCGGTTTTCGTGGCCGATATCGGCGAAGGTGACAGCAAGAGGGCGCGCATTACCTCGCACCCTGTGGTGTCCGGTGGTGTGATTTACACCGTTGATGCGCGGGCCACTGTTACGGCGACAAGTGCATCAGGTGCTGCACTCTGGTCGCGCGACCTGACACCGCGCACCGACAATCCGAGCGATGCATCGGGCGGTGGCATCTCTGTTGCGGGCGGGCAGGTCTATGTGACCACCGGCTTTGGCGAGGTTACAGCCCTTGATGCAGCCACCGGGCGTACTGTTTGGGTGCAGGATCTTGATGCGCCTGCAAATGCCTCGGCCACCGTGCGGGGTGATTTAGTCTATGTCGTGGCACGCGACAGCACTGCTTGGGCGCTGGACGCCGCAAACGGACGCATCCGCTGGCAGCAGTCCGGTTCGCCCTCGACGGCGAACTTCGGTGGTGGGGCAGCGTCTGCGGTATCAGGCGAATTTGTTGTGTTCCCTTTCCCATCGGGTGAGGTTCTGACCACTTACCCATTGGGCGGCATTGCACGCTGGTCCACCGTTGTTTCTGGCGACCGTGTCGGCAGTGCTTCGGCCAATATCAACGATATTGCGGGCGATCCGGTTATTTTGGGTGATCGCGTGTATCTGGGCAACTTTGGCGGACGCACCGTTGCGATTGAACTGTCCACTGGTGACCGTCTGTGGACAGCCGCCGAAGGCACGGTCAGCCCGGTCTGGCCCGTCGGCGACGCCGTTTTCCTGATCAATGATATCAATGAACTGGTGCGGCTGGATCGCGCAACCGGCGACCCGGTCTGGCGTGTGGCACTGCCTGCATTCGAGGAAGACCGTAACACCCGCCGCCAGAAACGTGTTTTCGCGCATTACGGCCCGGTTCTTGCTGGTGGGCGTCTAATTGTGACCTCGTCAGATGGGCTTATCCGCCAGTTTGATCCGACCTCTGGCGCATCGCTTGGTCAGATCGATCTGCCCGGAGGCGCGGCCTCTGGCCCGGTTGTGGCAGGCCAAACACTTTACGTCGTAAGCAAATCAGGCCAACTACACGCTTTCCGTTAGGCCTGAACTGGTGTAACGCGCGGGTCCAGACCCGTCAGGAGCCGAAAAGATGAGCTTTACCCTCGCAATCGTGGGCCGTCCCAATGTGGGCAAATCCACGCTGTTCAACCGTTTGGTTGGCAAGAAATTGGCCTTGGTCGATGACCAGCCGGGGGTGACACGCGACCTGCGCGAAGGTGAGGCGCGTTTGGCCGACCTACGCTTTACCGTGATTGACAGTGCCGGTCTGGAAGAAGCCACCGACGACAGCCTGCAAGGGCGCATGCGCCGCCTGACCGAACGTGCGGTTGAGATGGCTGATGTCTGCCTGTTCATGATCGACGCGCGGGCAGGGGTGCTGCCTGCGGACGAGGTCTTTGCCGATATCCTGCGCAAGAAAAACGCCAATGTGATCCTTGCAGCCAACAAAGGCGAAGGCAAAGCGGCGGATGCCACGATACTAGAGGCCTATTCGCTGGGTTTGGGAGAGCCGATCCGCATGTCTGCGGAACACGGCGAAGGTCTGGGCGAATTGCTGGATGAATTGCGCCCTATCGCTGATGCCCGTGCCGAACAGGCCGCCGCTGATGCGCCCGAGGTTGACGTCGATGTGGGTGATGATGATGAGGATGCTCCGCGCATTCCGACCCGCGCCAAACCGTTGCAGATCGCCGTTGTGGGGCGCCCCAATGCGGGCAAATCCACCCTGATCAATCAAATTATCGGCGAGGAACGACTGCTGACCGGCCCCGAAGCCGGGATCACGCGCGATGCCATTTCCGTCCAACAGGACTGGGGCGGCGTGCCAATGCGGATTTTTGACACCGCTGGGATGCGCAAGAAGGCCAAAGTGCAGGAAAAGTTAGAGAAGCTATCGGTTTCCGACGGCCTGCGTGCGGTAAAATTTGCCGAGGTTGTGGTTGTTCTTCTGGACGTAGAAATTCCCTTTGAACAGCAAGATTTGCGCATCGCCGATCTGGCTGAACGTGAAGGCCGTGCTGTTGTCGTTGCCGTGAACAAATGGGATGTTGAAGGCGAAAAGCAAAGCAAACTCAAAGAGCTGCGCGAGAGCTTTGAGCGGCTTTTGCCACAGTTGCGCGGCGCGCCTTTGGTCACGGTTTCTGCCAAAACAGGCAAAGGGTTGGACCGTTTGCAGCAAGCGATCATGCGCGCCCATGAGGTTTGGAACCGCCGGGTGAGCACGGCGAACCTAAACCGCTGGCTGATCGGTATGCTTGAACAGCACCCGCCACCGGCACCGGGCGGCAAGCGCATCAAGATGCGGTATATGACCCAAGTGAAGACACGCCCACCTGCGTTTGTGGTGATGACATCGCACCCCGATCAAATGCCTGAAAGCTATAAACGCTATCTGATCAATGGGCTGCGTGTTGACTTTGATATGCCCGGCACGCCGATCCGGCTGTACCTGCGCGATCAGGGGGACAAGAACCCCTATAAGGACAAGAAGTCCTCGCAGCCGTCGCGCCTGTCAAAGCACCTCAAAAAGGGACCTAGCGCGCGCTAAGCCTCTGGCGGGCCAGTAGGCCCGGCAGGATGACGATGCCAAGTGCGGGCACAACCGAACCGGTCCACTATGCTGCCACCCCAAGGGTGAGGAAATGCCGACTTGCGCCATGGATGACGCTACGTCAGCATCGCCGTTATTCAAACGGGGATACTTAGAATGAAGCGTATTGCGATTTTCTGTGACGGCACCTGGAACCGGCATGACGCGGTCAATCCCACGAATGTTGTGCGGCTTGCCCAAGCGGTCAAACACACAGCCGATGATGCGCGCAAGCAGCAGGTGTTTTATGTCTTGGGCGTAGGGGCTGGGCGCGGATCAAACGCGGTTGCACGCACGTTGGATCGCTTTGCAGGCGGGGCCATGGGGTGGGGGTTGATCGAGAATATTGAGGACGCCTATCGCGCCTTGGTGTTTTGTTATGAGCCGGGCGACGAGATTTTCATCTTTGGGTTTTCGCGGGGCGCTTACACTGCCCGATCCCTTGCGGGGTTGCTGCGCTCGTGCGGGATCCCGCCGCGCGAAAACGTGGGGCGCATTGGCGAGGCGATCAAACGCTACCGGTCGCGGTCGCGGGATACCAAGCCGGATGATCCCAAGAGCTTTGAATGGCGGCGCGATTTTGCGCCTTTCACAGCAACAAGTGAGGCAGAATGGAATTGGCGCCAAAAGACCCGCCCCGGTCTGTGTGTGAACCTGACCATCAAATATCTGGGCGTCTGGGACACGGTGGGTGCGCTGGGGGTCCCCGGCTATTGGGCGGCGGCCCCTTTGTTTAACAAAAGGCACCAGTTTCATGACGCCGATCTGTCGCGCACCGTCTTGTCGGCACGTCATGCAGTGGCCATTGATGAACGCCGCAAGACCTTTCCAGCGGCACTTTGGTCAGACAAGCTCGATGATATGAACCGCCGCGCGATGGGGTTGGATGAGGACACAACGCTGCACCCTGACACCCGCAAAGACTGGGCCTATCGGCAGGAATGGTTTCCGGGGGATCACGGGTCAGTTGGCGGGGGCGGCGACAGGCAGGGCCTGTCGTCCTTCAGCTTTGACTGGGTCGCGGAAGGGGCCCGGCGCGCTGACCTAAGTATGGATGCTGCGGCGTTAGAGCAGGTACAGAAAGGGCGCAACATCCGGGAGGCGCTGACCAACAAGTCCAGCGTCGGTTTTATGACCAAGCTGATGCGATGGATCGCCAAGGACCGCAAAGGCCCAACCCGCGTGGTTGATGTCAGTCAGACAACGCGCGACCGTGTGGCATGCGATCCGACGTATTTGCCCAAAACGTTAGAGAATGTGCTGCCAAAGCTGCAAGAAACCATCACCAAAGATGATCTCTTGCCGCCTGTTTAGACCATCTGCCCGTCAGCATCGATCCGCGTCTTGCCGCGCAGATAGGGGTGCAGTGCGGCAGGCAGATCAACCGATCCGTCTTCTTGCTGGCCGTTTTCCACGACAGCGATCAGCGCGCGGCCCACGGCCAGCCCAGAACCGTTGAGCGTATGCACGAACTGCGGTTTGCCACCTTCGGCAGGCTTGTAGCGGGCGTTCATACGCCGCGCCTGATAATCGCCCGCGACCGAAACAGAGCTGATCTCGCGGTAGGTGTTCTGACCGGGCAGCCAGACCTCGATATCGTGGGTCTTGCGCATGCCAGCGCCCAGATCACCGGTGCAAAGCACAACGGTGCGGTAGGGCAGGTCCAGCTTTTCAAGGATGGCCTGCGCCTGCGCAGTCATGCGGTCATGTTCGGCGGCACTGTCCTCTGGCCGGGTCACGCTGACCATCTCTACCTTTTCAAACTGGTGCTGGCGCAACATGCCGGATGTGTCGCGTCCTGCGCTGCCGGCTTCGGAGCGGAAGCACTGTGTGTGGGCGACATAGCGGCGGGGCAGATAACTTTCTTCGATCGTCACGCCGTTGACGATGTTGGTCAGCGTCACCTCTGCTGTGGGGATCAGCCACCAGCCATTGGTCGTCTGATAGCTGTCTTCGCCGAATTTGGGCAGTTGGCCCGTGCCATACATCATTTCCTCGCGCACAAGCACGGGCGTGATGGTTTCGGTCAGCCCGTGTTCTTCGACATGCACGTCCAGCATGAACTGGGCCAAAGCACGGTGCAGGCGGGCAACAGCACCAGAGAGCAACACAAAGCGGCTGCCAGAGAGTTTGGCGGCGGTTTCAAAATCCATGCCGGGGCGGATGGCGGAAATCTCGAAATGCTCAACGGGCTGAAAGGCAAAGTTGCGGGGGGTGCCGTGGCGGTGGATTTCGACATTGTCGTCTTCGTCGTTGCCATCGGGGATGCTGTCGTCGGGCAGGTTGGGGATGCCCAAAAGCAGATCGGTCAGGGCGGTATCTTGCGCCTTTGCTTCTTCATTCAGCTTGGCAATTTCCGATTTCTTCTCGGCCACAAGCGCGCGGAGGCGTTCAAATTCTGCCTCATCACCGCGGCCCTTGGCGGCACCAACTTCTTTGGCGGCCTTATTGGCATCGGCTTGTGCGGTTTCGGCAGCAAGAATTTTGGCGCGCCGCGCCTCATCCATGGCCAGAATATCCGAGGACGCCGGTGCAATCCCACGACGAGACAAAGCCGCATCAAAAGCGGCGGGGTTGTCACGGATGGTGCGGATATCATGCATAGCATCGGTCCTTGGATGAAGTTTCAGTGCCGGTCATATGCCTGATTGTGGTGGGCAAGTGAAGCCGCGAAAAGGGTGCAGCGCAGGGTAAGGATTTCCTGACGAGGCCTTTGGCAGAAAACTATGCGAGAATTGCGCCATTAAGAGCAGTTGCTCAAACATATTTTTGAGAGGTTTGTATATGCTACGTTTATTGACGACTACGGCTGTTATTGCAGCAATCACTGTTCCGGCGGCGGCCCAGCAGCTGACCTATGGGAACGTTGAATTTGAGATAAGCCGCCTTGATGCGGATGGGGACGAGATCACGTCGAAGGTTCTGGAAAGCGATGTTGAATTCAGCGCCAATCAGTTTCTTTTTGGCGCCGAGGTCAAGAACCAGAGCCTTGAATTGGGCGGCAGCGATGCCACGATCACGAACTACAACGCCTTTGGCGCTTATCGTGTAGTGCCAGAGTTCATGATTGGCGCGGGTCTGAATGGGATCGATTTGGACGGTTCTGACGTCAACGGATACGAGGTTTTCGCCCAGTATACGACGCCTCAGTTTGGGGTGGCCGTCAACTATAACAATCCTGACAGCGACGATGATGATTTCACCCTGACGACGGGCTATATCGAAGGTCAGATTGCAACAACCGTGACGCTTGGGGCGGTGATTGAATCGTTCAACGATGTGGACAACAAGTATTACGCGCTGACCGCAGAGTATGACGACGGGCCGATTTTCGCACGCGCCTATTACAACGCGATCACCGATGTTGACGGTGGTTTGTTTGGCGTGCGCGGTGCTTACGGCGTGACCGACACGGTCGATGTGATCGCAAGCCTTGAACGCGGCAGTGAGGATTTCTTTGGTGATCTGACCGCCTATTCGATTGGTGCAGATTACATGATTTCCGAGGGGTTTTCTGTTGACGGCTCCATCGGTCAGCTTGAGTTTGAAAGCTCAAGCGCCCAGTTCGTCCAACTTGGCGTCACCTATGAGGTTGGCGAACGGATGCGCCTTGATCGCAAGGTGAACGATGCCCTGCGCGAAGATCGCAGCAAGGGGATTGGGTCGCTCTTCGTTGATATTGGCATTGGTGCCGGGTTCGGATTTTTCTAGGGATCAGTTCATGCGAAAAAAGAGGGCCTGCACAGCCGTGCGGGCCCTTTGTTGTTGGTCTACATCGGTGCGGGAATTGCCCGCAGGAACGGCCGCGGTGTCGCAATTTTCCATCGAATGATTGCTTTCCCCCAGCTCGCGCCCCATATGGCACAAAAGCCTGCAACGTTCAGGCCAATCGCGGTTGCCAATCCAGGGGCGCGGACATACTGTGCCGCGACTTTACCAAGGTGCCAAAACCGCACAACAAAAAGGGATGGGATATGAGACCTGAAGACCTGATTATGCTCCTTCTGATCTTCGCGATCATGTATTTCCTGCTGATCCGTCCGCAGCAGAAAAAACTCAAACAGCATACAGCGATGCTAGAGGCGCTGCGCCGGGGCGATCAGATCGTCACCCAAGGTGGCGTTGTCGGCAAAGTCGTCAAAGTGCATGACGACAAGAATGAGATCGAGGTCGAGATTGCCAAAGGCGTCAACGTCCGCGTCATCAAGTCCACCATCACCACAGTGATGAACAAGACCGAACCGGCAAAAACTTAAAACCTGCCGAAAAAGGCGCTCTTGATGCTCAATATTTCGTTTCCCAAGCTTGTGATGATCTGGCTGACGGTTGTTATCGGCCTGACCTTTGCGATGCCCAACGCCTTCTATGGACGGGTTGAGACCCACAATGATGCGTTGAACATCATTGAAACCGGGCAAACGAACGCTGAGCTTGAGGCCGATGCAGCGCTCTGGCCTAATTTCCTGCCCTCTAACCTTGTCAATCTGGGCCTTGATCTGCGCGGCGGTGCGCATCTGCTGGTCGAAGTGCAGGTCGAAGATGTGCATGCGTCTTTCCTCGAAGGATTCTGGCCAGAAGTCCGCGATGTGCTTTTGACAGAGCGTGACACGGTTGGATTTGTCGAACGGCTTGACAGTGCAGCAACCGAGCTGAAGGTCAGCATTTCGCAAGCCGCTGGTGCGACACGCGCGTTTGAACTGGTTCGCGGTCTGGGGCGCCCGGTGACGTCGTTTACGGGCGCTGCTGCTTCGAACATTGATGTGCGCATTGACGGCAATGTCCTGACGGTCACCCTGAGCGAGGCCGAGATGGCCGCGATGAACGAGCGCACGATCCTGCAAACGCTGGAAATCATCCGTCGCCGGATTGATGAGGTAGGCACCCGCGAACCCACCATTCAGCGGCAAGGGGCCGAGCGTATTTTGGTGCAGGTTCCCGGCGTGGGATCGGCCAACGATATTATCGACCTTCTGGGCACGACCGCACAGCTGACCTTTAACCCCGTACAAGGGCGGACCAGTGACCCGGACGCATCGCCCGGCACAGGTAATATGCTGGTCCCATCGCAAGAACAGGAAGGCGTGTTCTATATCTTGGAACGCCGCCCTGTTGTAACTGGCGAAGACCTCGAGAATGCACAGCTGGATTTCGACCAGAACGGCCGGCCCGCTGTATCTTTCCGCTTTAACACCTCTGCGGCGCGCAAATTTGGTGACTTCACGCTGGAAAACATCGGCAGCCCCTTTGCGATTGTGCTGGATGATGAGGTGATTTCTGCACCAACAATTCAAAGCCATATTCCCGGCGGCTCAGGCATTATTACCGGCAACTTTTCCGTTGAAGAGGCCACCAATCTGGCCGTTCTACTGCGTGCCGGTGCGTTGCCTGCTGAACTGATCTTCCTAGAGGAACGCACGATTGGTCCTGAACTGGGGCAGGACAGCATTGATGCGGGGCAGATTGCCTGCATCGTCGCGGCGATTGCGATCCTTGTTTATATGGTGCTGAGCTATGGTCTGTTTGGCCTTTTTGCCAATATCGCGCTGATCATCAATGTGGGTCTGATCTTTGGTCTGCTAAGCATTGTGGGTGCCACGCTGACGCTGCCCGGTATCGCCGGTATCGTCCTGACCATTGGTATGGCGGTGGACGCCAACGTTATTGTCTTTGAGCGTATCCGCGAAGAATTGAAAACCGCCAAAGGCCCGGCACGTGCGATCGAACTGGGCTATGAAAAGGCGCTGTCGTCGATCATCGACGCCAACATCACAACCTTCATCACGGCGGTGATCCTGTTCACCATGGGCTCTGGTCCGGTCAGCGGCTTTGCTGTGACATTGGGCTTTGGCATCATCACATCCGTTTTCACTGCGATTTTCGTCACCCGATCCCTGATTTCGATCTGGTTCGCGCGCGCCCGCCCCAAGACAATCGAGGTTTGATATGCGCTTAAAACTGGTTCGCGAAAACACGTCCATCGATTTCTTCAGCCGGGCCCGTATCTGGCTGGGCATTTCAATGGTGGCTATGGTCATCGCCTGTGCGTCGTTCATGCTCCAAGGGTTGAACTACGGGATCGACTTTCAAGGCGGTACAAGCATTCGGACGCAATCCGAACAGCCCGTTGATGTGGCTGTATACCGGGCCGCACTGGATCCGCTCGCACTTGGTGATATCTCGATTGCAGAGGTCTTTGATCCATCGTTTGAAGAAGATCAGCATGTGGCCTTGGTGCGCATTCAGGCGCAAGAAGGTGATGAGCGGATCGCATCAGAGACCATTCAGGCCGTGCAAGCGGCGTTGCAGTCCATTGATCCCAATATGAGCTTTCCATCGGTCGAATCCGTTGGCCCCAAAGTGTCAGGTGAGCTGATCCAGACCGCCGTTATCGCTGTGGCGCTCGCTGTGGTCGCCATTCTGCTTTATATCTGGCTGCGGTTCGAATGGCAGTTTGCCATCGGTGCGGTGCTCGCGCTGTCGCATGACGTGATCCTGACCATCGGCATTTTCTCTGAACTGCAGATCAAGTTTGATCTGGCTATCATCGCGGCCTTGCTGACCATCGTTGGTTATTCGATCAACGATACGGTGATCGTCTTTGACCGCGTGCGTGAAAACCTGCGTAAGTACAAGAGAAAGGACCTCAAGGAGGTTCTGAACATCTCGATCAATGAAACGCTTAGCCGGACCTTGATGACCTCTGTGACCACGCTGCTTGCGTTGATCGCTCTGTTTGTTTTGGGTGGTGATGTGATCCGGGGCTTTGTCTTTGCGATGATCTGGGGTGTGATCATCGGGACCTATTCGTCGATCTTTGTGGCTTCGGCGATTCTGCTGGTGCTGGGGGTCAAGCGGGACTGGTCCAAGAAAGACCCAAGTGCCGGCACGAAATACGGGCATATCGACACCTGAAATGGGGTGAGCCATGCAATTGAATGAAATCGACTATAACGACGCAATGCCCATAGACGCCTATGGGCCGGGGTTCTTTCGTGTCGGTGGCAAAAAATACGAAGGCGCTGTGCTGGTATCGCCAACAGGTGTTGTGGCATGGGGTGGTTACGATGACACCGTCAATGCGCTGGCGCTCAGCGATCAGATTGATGTGCTGTTTGTCGGAACAGGGGCCGAGATTGCGCATCCTGACAAAGCATTCCGCACCAGATTGGAAGAGGCCGGGATCGGGGTCGAGGCGATGGCATCGCCTGCCGCCTGCCGCACCTATAATGTTTTGCTTTCAGAAGGGCGCCGCGTCGCGGTGGCCCTGTTGCCTGTCTGAATGCTGACTGTCACTGATCTGACCTGCGAACGTGGTGGGCTGCCGGTTTTGACCGGCGTCAGTTTTGATGTGGCCGCAGGGCAGGCGCTAATCCTGCGCGGGCCCAATGGCATTGGTAAGACGACGCTGCTGCGCACTTTGGCGGGGTTGCAGCCTGCGGTGGCAGGTCACGTGACCTATCCAGAAGATGAAAGCGCCTATGCCAGCCACGCAGACGGGATCAAGACCGCACTCAGCGTGACCGAGAACCTACGGTTCTGGGCTGACGTCTATGGCGCTGATTTGCCCCGCGATATTCTTGAAACATTCGATCTGGCAGATCTGGCGGAGCGTTTGGGTGGCACCTTGTCCGCAGGGCAGAAGCGCCGCCTAGGGTTGGCGCGTCTGGGTGTGATCGGGCGCAAGGTGTTGTTTCTGGACGAGCCGACGGTGTCGCTCGATGGATTCTCGGTCAAGCTCTTTGCTAAGTGGCTGCAAGATACGCATTTGGCGCGCGGCGGTGTGGCTGTGATCGCCACACATATCGATCTGGGACTTGCGGCCCCAGAGTTGGACCTGACCCCGTTCAAATCGGACGTGGACGCAGGCGGCGGCACGGATGAGGCGTTCTTGTGATTGCGCTGCTTCTGCGTGACCTACGGTTGGCCGTGCGGGCCGGGGGCGGCTTTGGCCTTGGGCTTGCGTTTTTCCTGATCGTTGTGGTGCTGGTGCCTTTTGGTGTCGGGCCCGATACGGCAGTGCTTTCGCGCATCGCGCCGGGGAATTTATGGGTGGCTTCTTTGTTGGCCGCACTGCTGTCGCTAGACCGGATATTCGCGCTGGATTACGAGGATGGATCGCTCGCACTGCTCGCCACGTCGCCGCTGCCTTTGGAAGGGGCTGCGATGATGAAGGCGTTGGCGCACTGGATCACCACTGGATTGCCCCTGACACTGGCCGCACCTGCGCTGGGGTTCCTGCTGAGCCTCGCACCAGAGGCCTATGCTTACCTGCTGCTGTCGCTGCTGATCGGCACACCAGCCCTATCAATGATCGGCACCTTTGGTGCGGCGCTGACAGTAGGGTTGCGCCGGGGCGGGCTGTTGTTGTCATTGCTGGTGCTGCCGCTTTACGTGCCTACGCTTATTTTTGGGGCAGAGGCCGTGCGGCGCGGCGCAGACGGGCTCGACCCAAGTGGTGCGTTGATGCTGATGGGCGGGATCACAGCGGGATGCTTTGCCTTGTTGCCTTTTGCCACTTCAGCAGTGTTGCGCGTCAATCTGCGGTGATCGGGGATTGAGAGTGCCAATGAGGCGGGATAGATAGGCAAAATGTCGATGTGGGAATACGCTAATCCGAAACGGTTTATGGGCTGGACCCGGCCTGTGCTGCCGTGGACCTTTGGCCTTGCGGGGCTGTGCCTTGCGGTTGGGTTGATCTGGGGGTTTTTCTTTACGCCAGACGATTTCCGGCAAGGGTCAACGGTTAAGATCATCTACCTGCATGTGCCTGCCGCCCTGATGGCGATCAACGCGTGGATCATGATGTTGGTGGCGTCCTTGATCTGGGTCGTGCGCAGGCATCACGTGACAGCCTTGGCAGCCCGTGCCGCAGCCCCGGTGGGCGTCGTGTTCACGCTAATTGCCCTTTTCACCGGCGGCATATGGGGCCAGCCGATGTGGGGGACTTATTGGGCATGGGACCCGCGCCTGACGTCCTTTCTGATCCTGTTTTTGTTCTATCTGGGCTACATCGCCCTGTGGGAAGCGATTGAAGACCCCGACACAGCCGCGGACCTGACCAGCGTGCTGTGCATGGTTGGGTCAGTCTTTGCCATTCTGTCGCGCTACGCGGTGCTGTTCTGGAATCAGGGGCTGCACCAGGGCGCATCCCTGTCGCTGGACAAAGAAGAAAACGTCGCGGATGTTTTTTGGTTTCCGCTCTTGGTTTGTATCGTGGGATTTGTGCTGCTTTTTATCGCATTGGTGCTCATGCGCACCCGCACCGAAATTCGTGCGCGCCGTATCCGCGCGCTGGAAGCGAGGGCGCGCCGTGCCTGATCTGGGTCAATATGCCGTTGAAGTGCTGGCCGCCTATGGTGTGAGCATCCTGTTGTTATCGGCGATCATCGCGATCAGCTGGCGCCGCTATGTACGCGTGCGCGCGGCCTTGGAAGCGGTTGAAAAGAATGGCTAAAATTTCGCCACTGATGATCCTACCGCCGGTGATCTTTGCCGCTTTCGCGGGGCTGGCGCTTGCGGGAATGCTACGAGATAATCCTGATGAGATGCCGTCGACCTTTGTTGGTAATCAGGCCCCGCCGGTTCCGACAGAGGCGGTGCAGGGCACGGTGCAGCTAACCAACGATGACCTGCGGTCCGGAGACGTGACAATCGTGAACTTCTGGGCCAGCTGGTGCCCGCCATGTCGTGCCGAGCATCCGAATTTGCTGGATCTGGCGGCGCAGGGCTACCGCGTTGCAGGTATCAATTTCCGCGATCAGCAGGATCAAGCCGCGCCTTATCTGGTGGAATACGAAGACCCGTTTTTTGCAACCGGGTTTGATCTGCGGGGCAGGGTGGCAATCGACTGGGGCGTGACCGCGCCGCCAGAGACGTTCATTGTGGATGGCGACGGGACGGTTTTGTATCGGTTCGTCGGGCCGTTGGTCGGGTCGGATTATGAGCAGCGGTTTTTGCCGGAGTTGATGAAGGCAGCAGAGTAAATTGTGTGCGTGGGTGAAACCCACGCATCGATGCACAAAAAAGCCCGGTCGCGATGACCGGGCTTTTGCAATTCAGCTAACGGAACTTAAGCAACCTTGGCCAAGTTCTGCAGCACATAATGCAGCACACCACCGCTTTTGATGTAGTCGATCTCAACGGCGGTATCGATCCGGCACTTCACGGTGATATCTTTCACCGTACCGTCGGCCATGGTGATCGTCGCTGCCATCTCTTGCAGCGGTTTCACGGCGTCCAGACCTTCGATTGTTACCGTTTCCTCACCGGTCAGGCCCAGTGAATTGCGGCTGTCGCCGCCGGTGAATTCGAACGGAACGACGCCCATGCCGACGAGGTTGGAGCGGTGAATACGCTCAAAGCTCTCTGCGATCACGGCTTTGACGCCCAGCAGGGACGTGCCCTTGGCTGCCCAGTCGCGGGACGATCCAGCACCGTATTGTTCGCCTGCGAATACGACCAGTGGGGTGCCTTCGGCCTGATGCGCCATGGCTGCATCAAAGATCGATGTCTGATCGCCGCTTGGCCCTTTGGTGTAGCCGCCTTCGACCCCATCCAGCATTTCGTTCTTGATGCGGATGTTGGCGAATGTGCCGCGCATCATGACCTCGTGGTTGCCGCGGCGCGAGCCGTAGGAATTGAATTCGCGCACGGGCACCTGCCGTTCGATCAGGTACTGACCGGCGGGGGTGGTGTCTTTGAACGAACCGGCAGGGCTGATGTGGTCGGTTGTGACCATGTCACCCAGAACGGCGAGGACTTTGGCGTCAACCACGTTCTTGATTGTGCCCGGCTCTTTGGACATGCCCTGGAAATAGGGCGGGTTCTGGACGTAGGTTGATGCGGCAGGCCAGTCGTAGGTTTCGCCTGTCGATGTTTCGACCGCTTGCCATTTTTCGTCGCCTTTAAAGACGTCAGCATATTTGCTGATGAACGCCTCGCGGGTCACGGTTTTCTCGACCAATGCGTTGATTTCGGCAGAGGTTGGCCAGATGTCTTTGAGGAAGACATCATTGCCGTCTTTGTCCTGTCCCAACGGTTCGCTGGACAGGTCGATGTCCATCGTACCGGCCAGCGCATAGGCCACGACAAGCGGCGGCGAGGCGAGGTAGTTCGCGCGGACATCAGGTGAGATGCGCCCTTCGAAGTTGCGGTTGCCCGACAACACGGACGTTGCCACCAGATCACCTTCGGCAATCGCGTCTGACAGTTCTTTCTGGATCGGACCAGAGTTGCCGATGCAGGTCGTGCAGCCATAGCCAACAAGGTTGAACCCGATCTTGTCGAGGTCCTCTTGCAGGCCTGCGGCCTCTAGATATTCGCTCACCACCTGAGAACCGGGGGCCAGTGATGTTTTGACCCAAGGTTTGCGATCCAGACCCAAGGCGGCCGCTTTGCGCGCCACCAGACCCGCGCCGATCATGACGTAGGGGTTGGATGTGTTGGTGCAGGATGTGATCGAGGCGATCACGACCTTGCCGCTTTCCATGGTGTAATCTTCGCCAGCAACGGCGACTTCTTTGCCCATCGGGCGTTTGAAGGTCTTTTCCATCTCACCCGCGAAGGCAGATTTGGCGTTGGTCAGTGCCACGTAATCCTGCGGGCGCTTGGGGCCGGAAATCGCAGGCACAATCGTGCCCATGTCGAGGTGCAGGGTGTCGGTGTAGACAGGTGCGTAATCCGCGCCGCGCCAGAAACCGTTTTCCTTGGCGTAGGCTTCGACCAATGCGATGCGGTCCTCATCCCGGCCTGTGTTGCGCAGGTAGCGCAAGGTTTCACCGTCGATAGGGAAGAAGCCGCAAGTGGCACCATACTCAGGCGCCATGTTGGCGATTGTTGCCCGGTCGGCCAGTGGCAGAACGTCCAGACCGGCGCCGTAGAATTCGACAAACTTGCCGACAACGCCAAGCTCGCGGAGCATTTCAACGACTTTCAGCACAAGGTCGGTACCTGTTGTGCCTTCCATCATTTCGCCTGTCAGCTCAAAGCCCACAACTTCGGGGATCAGCATGGACACAGGTTGGCCCAGCATCGCGGCTTCCGCCTCGATCCCGCCAACACCCCAGCCAAGCACAGCAAGGCCGTTTACCATCGTGGTGTGTGAATCAGTGCCGACGAGTGTATCGGGGTAGGCCACGTCTTCGCCGTTCTGATCCTTGTCAGTCCAGACCGTCTGGGCAAGGTATTCAAGGTTCACCTGGTGACAGATGCCTGTGCCCGGCGGCACAACGCGGAAGTTGTTGAACGCGCCTTGGCCCCATTTGAGGAACTGGTAGCGTTCCATGTTCCGTTCATATTCGCGGTCCACGTTCATCTGGAACGCACGTGGGTTGCCGAATTCGTCGATCATGACCGAGTGGTCGATAACCAGATCAACGGGGTTCAGCGGGTTAATCTGCTGGGCATCGCCACCCAAAGCCACGATGCCGTCGCGCATGGCAGCAAGGTCAACCACCGCAGGCACACCGGTGAAGTCCTGCATCAGCACGCGGGCAGGGCGATAGGCGATTTCGCGGGGGTTTTTGCCGCCTTTGTCAGCCCATGCAGAGAATGCCTTGATGTCATTAACAGATACTGAAAATCCGCCATCCTCAAAGCGCAGCAGGTTTTCGAGGACGACCTTCAGCGCCGCTGGCAGCTTGGAAAAGTCGCCCAAGCCCGCAGCTTCTGCTGCCGGAATGGAGTAATAAGCGACCGACTGGTCACCAACTGTGAGTGTTTTGCGGGTATTGGCTGTATCTTTGCCGACTGTGATTGTCATGGCTTTCCCTTTCGTGGCTGCAGCTGAGCAAGGTTCTTGAGGTGGCTTTTGCCCCATGCAGCAAGGGCAATCAAGGGGGGACGCACGTTTTTGTATACCATTGCACACAATTTGGCGTGTTTCCGCTTTTCATGGTTGAAACAATCCTAACGGCGCCCTCGCAATTCGTTGATTGGTCATTACAGACAAAGCTGATTACACCAGACAGACAATCTAAATATCGGGATTAACCATGCGCCTCCTCATTGCTGTTCTATCGTTCTTGGGTCTCTTCCAAGCCTCCCAAGCTGTTGCGCAAAATGGACCGGTGGTGATTGAACTTTATACTTCGCAAGGCTGTTCATCCTGCCCGCCAGCGGATGCGGTGTTGCATGATCTGGCAGAGCGCGATGATGTGATCGCGCTGGCGCTGCATGTGGACTATTGGGATTATCTGGGCTGGAAGGACGAGTTTGGCCGCCCGGAGAATACCGAGCGCCAACATGCCTATGCCCGCAGCTTTCGTGCGACGACGGTTTATACCCCGCAGATGATTTTTAATGGACAGGACGATGTTGTCGGCTCTCGGACCATGCAGGTGATGGATATGTTGCAGGCGCACCAAAGCCGCGGCAATTCTGTTGATGTGACATTGGCCCGCCGGGGTGAGCGCGTGATTATCAATGCCGAGGCGGATAGCCGTGGCGATTATGTTGTGCAACTGGTGCGCTACACCCCCGAGCAGACGGTCGATGTGCGCCGCGGCGAGAATGCGGGCAAAACCCTCAGCTATGCCAATATTGTAACGTCTTGGGACTATATCAGCCGCTGGGATGGGCGGTCACCGCTGGCGCTTGATGCCGCAGCGCCGGGCGATGCGCCGATTGTTGTGATCATCCAGCAGCGGGGCTACGGCCCGATCTTGGGTGCCGCCGAGCTGCGTTAAGGCAATTCGAACTATACCTGCATCACCCATCGCCGCCTTTCGCCCCCGGTGCAAACGCAATGAGTGCAGTGCTGTGTTTCTGGCTTAATTCGAAGCGCTCTGAGGCCGTTTTTTTCTTTTCCATCGCTTGTGAACCCAGAACCATTGTTCTGGGTTTCGCGCTATCTGTGCCGCGAGCCGGGCGTTCATTTCTGGCAGCATCTGTTCAGCTGTGCTGTGGGGAATGGGCGCTTCGACCTCTACCGCGAACGACAGCCCATCGGCCTGCCTGATCCCGAAATAGGGGATCATCACCGCGTCTAGCTTGAGTGCGATCTGCGCGGCAGAAAGCGATGTGCGCGCCGGGTGTCCCATGAAGGGGATCAGCGCGCCGGGGGCTGCGACATCAAACAGCAACGTGCCCAGGCCACCGCCCCGCAGATGCCTGACAAAGCCCATGGTGCCACGGTTGCCCTGCGCAAATACTGGCCCGCCCCAGCTGGTCATGGTTTTGGCGTAGTGGTCATTGAAATAGGCGTTCTGCATCGGGCGATAAAGACCGCCGATGGCGTGTCCCATCGCCGTGAGCACCTGACGGGGCGCTTCATGATTGCCGAAATGGCCGGTGACAAAGATCACAGGGCGTTTGGCCTTGGTCGCATCCTCTAGTGCATCGAGCCCGTCACCGCTGGGCTTTGTCGTGCAGAGCTTTTCGCCGAACTCGCGCCAAGAGTAGTTCTCGATGATCGTGCGCCCAAAGTTGTCGCAACAGGCAGAGGCCAACTGTCTGCGCTTGGTCGCTGTCATATCGGGGTAAACCAGAGCGAGGTTATCCTCGGCCCGTTTGCGATATCCCGCCAGCGGCCCAATGGCCCGCCGCAAGGCGCTGCCCATCATCGGCACGCGCGTGTCGTAGGGCAGGCGCATGACCGTGCTGATCAACCCGCGCAACGCCCGATCAGCCAGCCAATCGGCTGTTGTGCCTTCAGGTGCCGTTTTTGTCACGTGATGTCCGGGGCTTTTGCCAGACCTGTGCCAATCATGCTGTCACGCGTTACCAGTGTAGCGAGCTTGCCCGCATCCCAACCGTCGGTGCCTGAGGGCCGGGCGGGGATCACGACATAGCGCATGTCGGCGGTGCTATCGTGGACGCGGACCTGTGTTGTCGCGGGCAGATCAACGCCAAATTCGGCCAGAACCTTGCGCGGTTCCTTGACCGTCCGGGACCGATAAGCGCGGGATTTGTACCAATCGGGCGGCAGGCCCAGCAGGTTGCGCGGGTAGCAAGAACATAAGGTGCAGACGACGACGTTATGAACATCAGACGTGTTTTCCAACGCGATCAGTTTCATCGGGCCGATATCAAAACCCATGTCGCGGGTCGCGGCGCTGGCATCAGCAAGCAAAGCATCGCGGAATGCCGGGTCAGTCCAGGCCTTGGCCACAACTGACGCCCCGTTGGAAGGGCTGCGCGCATCCATCGCATCAATCTGGGCGTTGATCTCAGCCGCCGAAGTCACGCCCTTTTCGATCAGCAATTCGCGCACGGCGATTTCCATCTGCTGCCAATAGGTCAGCGGGTGGTCGTCATCGGGCCGGTAGGGATGGCCAGACGGCGACAGGTGGTCGTGGTGATCATGGGGCATGGGGGGCCTCTGCCGGTTCAAGCCAATGGGCGTAAATTTCTGCGTCAATGGTATCATCGGGGTGAAGCGCGTCGGCGCCCCAGACCTCTGCCATTGTAAAGCGCAGGCGCATCAGTGGCAGTGCGTCACCTTGCCTGCCATAGGCCAATGCTTCGGGGTTGGGGGAGGGGCCAAGCTGGCGTTCGACCCAGCCGACCTTGCCACGCAAGTAGGCGGGCGTGCGCACATGTCCGGGCGGCATGTCAGCGCGAACGCGCATGAATTGCCGCACGTTCATTTGTTGGCCTCGCCATATGTTGCGCCACGCGCGGCGACCTCTGACATGCGTTGGGCCAGTTCGGCGGTTGAATAGACGCCTGATTCGATCAAGTTCTGGTTCACCGAAGCGATCCAGCGTTCGTAATAGGTCATGGTTTCAAAGGCCTCTGGCCCCATGTCCTCGAGGACGCGGCGAAGCCCGTCCACCGTAAAATGCCCCTTGGCCGAGGCGAGGATCATCAGCGCATCGACACGTTTTTCCCAAAGCGAGAAATCATGCTGATCGGTACGGATCCGGCCTGCGGCATCGCCGCCCATATCATGCCAACGGCGGCCATCGAATGTCTGTGAATCCTTTGTCATGGCCAAAGGTTAGCGCATTCCGTCGGCGGGGTGAATCACATTCCGCGTGGCGGGGCCTAAGCTGCCTCTTCCTCTTCTGCGTTTTCATCAGGGTCGATCAGCGTGATCGTCCCAGAATCGACCAGTTCGCGGATGGCCTTGGTGATTTCGGCCATCGCAGCTTCTGCCTCTGCCTTTTTGATCGGGCCGAGTTCAGAGGCATCTTCGCGGATTTGCGAGGCCATTCGTTGAGAGATGCTTTCAAGGATGAATTCCGCCGAGGCCACCAGCTGTTCATCGCCCGCCAGCCCAGCAGCGATCGCGGCGGTCATGATCTGGCCATCCACAGCGCGGATGCAATTGGGAATGTCTGTTGGTTTGACCCGTGGTGCGATATCCTTGAAGGTAAAGATCGCTTTGCGGACGCTGTTGGCAAACGTGGGATCTGTAGTGCCCAACCCGGTGAGCAGATCTTCGCGTGTTTCCGTGGGGGTAGCGTTCAGGATGGCACCCAGCCGCTGCACCGGTGCCATTTCAAAGGCGAGTGGGTTAGCCGAACTATAGTCCTGCGCAAGGGCTGCACCAATGCGGCGCACGGCGTCAGGCGAGACATCGGCGGTTTGCGACATCGCATAGGTGATGCGCCGCGCGCGATCACCGGGTGTTTTTGTCAGCACCTCAGCTGCCTTAGCGACGGGCAATTTGGACAATGTGACCGCACATAACTCGGTGCTTTCGGCGCACATGATATCGACGATCCGGGTGATATCCAGATTGACGACAGTGGGCCAGTGATCACCGTTGCGCACTTCATGGGTTTGCTTGCGCAGCTTGTCCGCCAATGGGCCGCTCAAGTGGTCGGCGAGAGCCATGACAGCACCGTCATGCGTGCCAGGGGCGGATAGGCCAACCGCCTCAAGCTCGGCCAGGAATTCCTCTGCGACGGTGGTGACCGTGTTCCGGTCCACCAGCCGCAGGGCGCCCAGTTCCTGCGTCCGCAAAAGTTGCAAATGTTCGGGCAGTTGCGACAGCGATAGTTGCGTGCCATCACCGATGAGCATCTGCACGATCATCGCCGCCTTTCGGCGGCGTGTTGGTGGTGCGGTATCTGGAAGTGTAGGTATGTCCATGCCGCAGTGTTACGGGCACTGCGTAAAAGAACGGTTAGGAACCGGGGTGCGTCACCATGATGGACATCTTTTTGAGTTGCTCAACCGTTTCGGGTTTGAGCGCTTGCTGATCGCTGGTGGCGACATGCAATGCCTCGAACCGTTCGACAATTTCACCCATCTCGGCATCGGTGAATTCGCGATCGGGGCGGGCAAACCCGGACATGCTGTGGCTGCCGCCGGTGGTGGTGGCATAAAGCATCCCGTATTTCATGCCATATTCAGCTGCTTGACCCAGAATATTTGCCGGATCTTCCAAATCCGACCAGCGGCAGGTGCCGGTGTTTTCAAAGCACCACGATACTGTAGGATCATTCACCAAAAGACCTGCCTGCGAGTAGTGTTCGAGCCAAGGGCGCGGATAGCTCTGAAAAAAGAACGCAGGTGTTGTAAATTTGATATGCAAGCCCAAAGCATAGCCCGATTCCGAGCGATCCTTGAATTCTCCAAGGACCTTACTGAGGTCAAACTTCGCGGCGCTCATTCCAAATCTCGCTTTCAGGTTGCCAAGCTCATATATTTGAAAGTATTCCACTACAGGCTTTATAGAAAGATAGTCTAAAGGTAAGGTTGTGGGAGCAACAAGGCAATTCTTCCAGGTGGGGCTCGTCGGGGAATTTGAATGGCGGCATTATTGGGTCCAGATGAGATCGGGCAGTTAGCCCCGTCTGGATATTACATAGCCCTAAGGATTGGGTTCGCCTTCCCTATGGAAGAGGTTAATGCTTTGCCTGCTGAATGGGTTGAGCATTATACCAAACAACGATTTATGCTTTTTGATCCGGTAATTAGGTGGGCCTACGCCAATGTAGGCGCATCGCGCTGGAGCGCCCTTGAAGTGGACGACCCCAAGAAGGTTATTGCGCAGGCACAGACCTTTGGTTTGCGCTACGGCGTGACGGTTGCTGTGCTTGATTCGGGTGCCAACGCACAGCGTTCCTTTGCATCTTTTGCGCGATCTGACCGCGAATACACCGAACTTGAGATAAAATTGCTACAGGCGTTTGTCACGCGGCGCCATAATGAGACAGCACCCCCAACCAATCTGACGCGCGCCGAATTGGAAGCCCTCGGCATGGTCAAGGACGGCAAGCGATTAAAGGAAATCGCCTATGAGTTGAGCGTTAGTGAGGGTGCTGTGAAGCAGCGTTTGAAGAACGCAAAACTGAAGCTTGGGGCCAAAACAGGCACCCAAGCGGCAGCGCTGGCAAATCAATTTGGCTTAATCTAGGCGAAATTCAGGCTTTTTTTCCCCTTTGAGAACAATTAGACCTAAATGATCAATGAATTCTAATCATTGATTTGCGACGCAGTGGGGGCTGACGCCGCAAGCGACTCAACCAGAGGGGAAGATAATGGAGAAGATTACTTTTAACCTGACGGAGCTCCACAAGCATGGAACTGCGTTTTTTGAATTCCTTGCCTTGCGTAAGCAGTTCTTCGTGGATCAGTTGGGTTGGGACATCCCACATGACGACGATGTGGAGATGGATCAATACGACAACCCGAAAGCCTATTATTCGCTGGTGCTAAAGGATGGCAAAGTAGTTGCCGGTGGGCGCGCGATGGCGACGACAGCGCAATGGGGGTCTCATACCTATATGTTGCGTGATGCTGTTGAGGGCAAAATTATCGGTATCCCCGATACCATCGTCAACGAGGTCGAGGTCACAGCAAGCGTCTGGGAATGTACCCGCGTTGTTGTGTCCTCAGAAATCAAAGACCCGTCCGAGAGCGCCGAATGCCTAGCATTGATCGTCAAGGGGCTAGCCGAGCAAGCGCTCGAGCATAGCGGAACAGAACTTATGGCGCTGAGCCGCCCGTCGCTTTTGCGGGCCTTGCGCAGGATCGGATACAGCCCACGCACGATTGGCGAACCTTATGTCAATTCCGACGATGGCCGTCGCTATGTTGCGATGAGCATGCCGCTGATTGAAGCGGTCGCCGAGAAACCGCATCACATGCCGGTGACGAAAGCCACACATCGTCCAAATCACAGTCTGGTTCACGCACCGGTCAAACTCTAGGTCGGACCCATCTGGTTGCGTTCAATGCGGCTGCCCCCAAGACTGACTGACCCCTCAGTCAGCCCCCAAAGACACGGTTGAAAATCGTGTCGACGTGTTTGGTGTGATAACCGAGATCGAATTTCTCTTCGATCTCGGTCTTTGACAGTGCCGCCAACACATCAGCATCACCCAGCAGTTCGGTCTGGAAGTCGGCGCCTTGTTCCCAGACTTTCATCGCATTGCGCTGGACAAGCCGATAAGCGTCTTCGCGGCTAACCCCTGCCTGCGTCAGCGCCAAAAGCACGCGCTGCGACATGACCAGCCCGCGGAACTTGTTCATATTGGCCAGCATGTTGTCGGGGTAGATCACCAACTTTTCGATGACACCGGCAAGGCGGTTCAGGGCAAAGTCCAATGTGACAGTTGTGTCCGGGCCTATGGCGCGCTCAACAGATGAGTGGCTGATATCGCGTTCATGCCACAGCGCCACGTTCTCCATTGCGGGAACCACGGACATGCGCACGAGGCGTGCAAGACCTGTCAGGTTCTCGGTCAGCACAGGGTTGCGCTTGTGCGGCATCGCAGAAGAGCCTTTTTGCCCTTTTGAGAAAAATTCCTCGGCTTCCAATACCTCGGTGCGCTGCATGTGGCGGATTTCCGTGGCGATGTTTTCGATGCTCGAGGCGATCACACCAAGCGTTGCAAAGAACATGGCGTGCCGGTCGCGGGGAATGACTTGTGTGCTGATCGGCTCTGGCGCGAGGCCCAATTGCGCGCAAACATGTTCCTCAACCGAAGGGTCGATATTGGCGAAGGTGCCAACAGCGCCAGAGATAGCACCCGTTGCGATCTCTTCACGGGCATTGAGCAGGCGCGCGCGGCCTCGGTCCATCTCGGCGTAAAAGCGTGCAAAGGTCAGGCCCATTGTTGTGGGTTCGGCGTGAATACCGTGGCTGCGCCCGATCCGTACCGTTTCCCTATGTTCATAGGCGCGTGCTTTGAGGGCGGCCAGCACCCGGTCCATATCGGCGATCAGCAGATCGGCCGCGCGGACAAGTTGCACATTGAATGTCGTGTCCAGAACATCGGATGATGTCATGCCCTGATGCACAAACCGTGCATCCTCGGAGCCGATGTGTTCGGCAAGGTGCGTCAGGAAAGCGATCACGTCGTGTTTGGTGACGGCCTCGATCTCATCAATGCGGGCGACGTCAAACGTGACGTCCTTGGCTTTCCAGACGGCCTCGGCGTTTTCCTTGGGAATCACGCCAATGGCGGCTTGGGCGTCGCAGGCATGTGCCTCGATCTCGTACCAGATGCGGAATTTGGTTGCTGGCTCCCAAATAGCGGTCATATCAGGACGAGAATAGCGAGGGATCATGGGCAGGCACCTTATTGATGGGGTGGGCAGACGATTCCTGTCGCGTCATAAGGGGGTGGGCGCAAAGCCTCAAGGGAGAGATGGGCATGTTGCGGCTGATCGCGGTCTTTATCGTCTGTGCGGGGGCAGTGACAGCGCAAGAGTGGCGCGCGCTTAGCGGTGCTGAGATCGCAGCGGCGCTGACGGACCGCAGTTTGACCTATCCCAATGCGACGCAGCATTTCTATGCCTCGGGGCGGACGCTTTACAATGCAGGTCAGGACAGTTGGGGCTATTGGGCCGTGCGCGGCGATCAGTATTGCAGCCAATGGCCACCGGGGGCGCTGTGGGATTGCTATGATATGGCGGTGATGGGTGATGCGCTGCGCTTTGTTGGCGCTGATGGCAGCACGACCGACGGAGTATATGCGCAGTGAAGTTAGGTGCCGAGGATTTTCTGGGCCGCTGGCGGATATTCCGCGAGATCACCGACTTTCGTATTCTGGGAAGCGGCACGCTTGAGGGCGAAGCGACGTTCACCGCCAATGCTGACGGCTTGCACTATCACGAGCAGGGCGCGCTTTGCTTTGCCGGTGGTGCGCCGGTATTGGCGGAACGCAGCTATCTGTGGTCATTTGGCAAAAACACGGTCGATGTCGCCTATGCCGATGGCGCCCCGTTTCACAGCTTTGAGCTGACAGGTGGACCAGAGGCATGCCTGCACATTTGTGGCGCTGACACGTATCGGGGCACATATTCATTCGTGCGGTTTCCTGATTGGCAGGTGACGTGGTCCGTGGAAGGACCGCGCAAGCGGTATCGATCCGTTACACGCTATACCCGCGACTGATAACGCTACCAGACTTGCGCTGCGCCGCAGCATGGGCAATAAACACGCAACGCAATCAACAAGGGAGAGCGGCACATGGCCCTCGCACTTAACGACAAAGTTTTGACTGAGGCCTTTGGCCCCTCCGAAGGAACCGCACTGCGCGTCAAGCAGGTGCTTATGGTTGTTTTGGGGATCGTGGCTTTGTCCATCCTCGCAAAAGTCAAAATTCCAATGTGGCCTGTGCCAGTCACCATGGGCACATTCGCCGTGCTGACCATCGGGGCAGCTTATGGCCCACGTCTGGGGCTGGCGACCATCCTTGGATACATGATCATTGGCGCGCTGGGCTTTGACGTCTTTGCAAGCTCTTCGGCTGAAAACGCAGGCCTGACATACATGATGGGCGGCACTGGCGGCTATCTCGTGGGTTATGTGCTTGCCACATTGGCGCTTGGCTTTGCTGCGCGCGCAGGTTGGGATCGTTCGGTTGTACTTATGGCCGTGGCCCTGTTGATCGCCAATGCGCTGATCTATGTGCCCGGTGTGGCCTGGCTGACTGTGCTGTATGAAGGCAAAGGTCTGGCCTGGGCGGTTGACGTGGGCCTGAAACCCTTCCTGATCGGTGATGCGCTCAAGCTGGGTCTTGCGGCACTGCTGGTGCCCGGTTTGTGGAAGCTGATCGGCAGCGCGCGGTCCTAAACCCTGCGAAACGAATTGAAGAAGGCGCTGCGATCCGCAGCGGCTTTTTTCATGCCAGAACGGTTTTCACCGTTGAAGCCCGTTCCAGCGTGCGATGCACCGGGCATTTGTCTGCAATTTCCAACAAACGTGCGCGCTGTTCTTCATCCAGATCACCGCTGAGGTGGATGATCCGCTCAAAGTGATCGACCTTTTCGCCGGGTTTCTCGGCATCCACAGCGTGTTCCTTAGCGTGCAGAACATCGACGCTGACACCTGTCAGCGGCCAGCCCTTGCGCCGTGCATACATGCGGATCGTCATCGAGGTGCAAGCCCCCAGACCAGCCGAGACAAAGCCATAAGGGGTCAGCCCCTTGTTGGTGCCGCCGAATTTGGCTGGCTCATCCGCCAGCACGTGATGCGGGCCTGATTGCACGTCCTGCAGAAAACCATTGGCGTCCGCTTCGGTCACGCGCATCACACCTTCGGGGGTTTGTGCGGGTTTCGCAGGTTCTTCCAGTTTCAGGTATCGCTTGGACCATGCCGCGATCACGTCGGCTGCATATTCGGCATCTGCGGGACGCGTGATCAGGTGATCGGCATCGTCGAGGGTGACAAAGCTCTTGGGGTGCTTCGCGGCAAGGAAGATATCAGAGGCGTTTTCGACCCCAACAGTCGCATCGCGCGGGGCGTGCAAGACCAGCAATGCCGTGCCCAGCTTGGCGATGGAGGCTGTCAGCGCGGCCTCGCTCACATCATCGACGAAGCCCTTGCCGATGCGGAAGGGGCGACCACCCAGCGAAACCTCGGCCACGCCTTTGTCCACGATCTCGGGGATGGCCTGGGCAAAGTTATGGGTCACATGACCGGGATCAAAAGGGGCACCGATGGTCACAACCGCCTTGATGCTTTCCATCATGGGGGCGGCTTTCAACACAGCCGCACCGCCCAACGAATGCCCGATGATCAGCGACGGTGACATGCCGCGCGCATCCAGCGCCTGACAGGCCGCAACCAGATCTTCGACGTTGGAAGTAAAACTGGTGTTCTCAAACTCGCCCTCAGAATGCCCCAAACCTGTGAAATCAAACCGCAGCACAGCGATACCCATGGACGACAGGCGTGCCGCGATCCGGCGGGCGGCGGTGATATCCTTAGAGCAGGTAAAGCAATGCGCAAAAAGGGCCGTGCCAAGATGCGGGCCGTTGGGCATATCGAGCCGGGCTGCAAGCGTATCGCCTGCGTGGCCGGTAAAGGAAAGTTTCTCAGTTGGCATCGGATCGGCCTTTCTGTGACGGTCTGCTGAATTTCTGCACGAGTGATGACGATCAGATAGGGATGCGACAACTTTATTTGATGGCAATCGCGGCAAGGTGAGAGATGTTACCAAGATGAAGTTTCTAATGTGGATGATGCGGGCAGGGGTGATCTGTCTGTTACTGGCGGTACTATTTAGCTTTGCAGGCGCGTTGCATCCGGCCTTTGACAGCCTGTCATTGCTGCGCGTGCCACTTGCCGTCATTTGCCTGCTGTTCTTGGTCTTCCCCTTGGGCGCGCGCCTGCGCCTGATGCTGGCCGCCTGTGTAATGTTGGGCGCAGGCACGACCGTGCCGATGTTTTTCGGGGCAAAGGCTGCGGACGACCTGCGAATCTATTCCAAGAACATGTGGTTTGCGAACCGCACATTGGATGCGCTGGCCGCAGATATCCGCGCCAGCGGTGCAGATGTTGTGGCGCTGCAAGAGGTCTCGCGCGGGAACCGGGCGATGCTGGCGGCGCTGCGGGATGCCTATCCGTACCAGCATATATGCGATTTTTCCGGCTGGAGCGGGATTGCCGTGCTGTCGCGTGATCCGATCGTGCAGACGCAATGTTCCGACCGGCGGGCGGTCGCTGCGGCACGAATCGAAAGTACGCAGGGGCCGGTTTGGGTGGCTTCGGTTCACCTGAGCTGGCCATTTCCGTATGGCAATGCGCGCACTGGTGCCGCCGCTGCAGATATTCTTGCCCGGTTGGACGGGCCGGTTGTGATGGCGGGGGATTTCAACATTTTCCCTTGGGCCAGTAGCGTGCAGGGCATGCAACGGGCCGCTGCCTTGCAAGTGGCCCAGCCGATCCGCCCCACCTATGATTTGCAGGGCGTACCATTGTTGTTGGACCACGTGCATGCGCCCGGCGGTGGGCGGGCGACCTATCGCGCGCTGTTGGGCTCTGACCACCTTGGGGTTTTGGCGGATGTATCCTTGACCCGCTAAAGGCCCATCAAGGCCGGGTCATGTGGGTATTTGGTCAGGTTCTCAAAACCGTCTTCGGTGATCAGCACCTGATCTTCCAGCTTGATCGAGAAATCACCCCCCTCGGGACTGATCAATGCCTCGACACAAAGGGTCATGCCCGGTTGCAGTTCATAATCAAAAGCACCGGGCACCATCTTGTCGGGGTAAGCCACAAGCGGCCATTCATCGCACAGCCCGACACCATGCATCAGGCAGCCGTATTTCTGCTTTTGATACTTTTCGGGCAGCACATGGGTGCTGCGAGATAGGTCTTCGATATTCACGCCGGGTCTTAGCATTTGTATATTGGTTTCAATATGTTCCACGCCCATCTTCATTGCCTCGATCATATCCGCGCGCGGCTTTTCATCGCCGATCCACCATGTGCGGCTGATATCAACGCAGATGCCATAAGCACCCACCAAATCGGTATCAAAGGCTACGATTTCATTGTTTTGCACAATCCGCCCCCCGCATTCCTGAAACCACGGGTTGGTGCGCGGGCCCGACGACAAAAGGCGGGTTTCAATCCATTCGCCGCCACGGCGGATGTTTTCGGCATGCAGGACGGCCCAGATATCATCTTCTGACATGTTGCCTTGCGGCACACCTGTGCGGGCAGCGTCTTCCATCGCATAGCAGGCCGCCTCGCAGGCGTGGCTGGCGCAGCGCATCGCGAGGATTTCGTCAGGGCCCTTGATGCTGCGCGCCTTCTCGGTCAGCTCTTCGCCGGGGTGAACGGTAAAGCCCACAGCCTCTAGCGCCCGCAGCCCGTGCAACATCGGCTTATCGACGCCAAGGGCCATATTACCGCCGCCATGTTCGCGGATCAGATCACGCACCTCATTGGCGAAGTTGTCGGCCGCTGGTTCCAGCTTGTCGCCGCGGTCAAAATAGAACAGATCAGCCCCGGTGCGCTGTTCATTCACAAGCGGATTAAAGGTGCTGAGGAACATCCCGTTCTTATAGTCCCACATCACCATATAGCCGTCGGCACAGACCATGCAGGCGCGGAACGGGTTGTGGCTGTTCCAGAGCTGCATATTAGTGCTGTCGGTGGCGTAACGGATGTTGAGCGGGTCAAACATCAGGATGCCGCCATAGTCGCGGGCATTGACCGCGCCGGTCAACCGCTTGTGCCGCCATGCGCGCATCGCTGACAGATTTGGCAGTTGCAGGCCCGCCGCTGCCCATTCGTTGAAAGCCAGCTGCGTTGGTCCGATCTCCATCCGGTCCTGATCATTCGGAGAGCCATCGGCCAGCGTCGCGCCACGTGTGGGGTCAATTTTGCGGGTGTCGCGATAATGAGAATTCATCGTGCTATCCTTGGCATGTTTAAGCCAAGTATGCGCCGATTGACCCATGCCTCATGTCCGTTTTCGACATTTTCAGGTCAGCGCGGGGCAAATTTTGCTGTTGCTTCAGCGAGGCCTACAGCAGGAAAGCGATGATAAAGACCAGTGCTATGAACGCAAAATAGATGTATTTGAGCGTTTTCACGACGGCAAAAAACACATTGAACACGCCGCCAATCCCGCGCATTGCCGTCTTCGCCGCCACAGCGGGCGCAGCGGATTTTTGGGGGCGGGGCGGCCGCGGTTGCGGTGTTTCTGAACGGTATTTGGCGCCCCATGGTGACTGGGACGTCCGTTGTGTCGGTTGCTGTTGCCGGGGCGGGTGCGTGACAGGCACTGCCTTGTGGCGCGCTTTAAGCGGCTGGTTCTGCATTCGTTTGGCCGATCCGCGGTACGCCGTTGAGGGGCCATTGTAGCGCACGTCGATAGGGTGGTATTTGCTCATCTCGAAATCTTTGACCGATGGAAAATTCAGCTCTTTGTTGCCAGCACGATGCGGCAATTCTGAGGCGCGGACAACATCATTTCTGGTCGTTGCTGAACTGCGTTCTAGTCCAACCCCGGTGCAAGCACTCCTTCGGCCACAAGCGCCGTGTATTTTTCCTGATCAAACCACCAAAAATCCACGCCACGAAAAAAATCATAAGGCGCGGGTTTTTCGGGCATGCCGTAGATATCCCAGACAGCAACGCGGTGCGCCCCAAGGTTCCAACCACCGATCCAGATGTGCTTGCTGCGCAGCACACGGTCTAGCGCGCGGATGGCTGTTGTCAGCTCGTCCCGGCTTTGGGCGACAGCGGCCCGCGCGATGAGGGCATCAACAACCGGATCAGCGATGCCAGTGAGGTTGTTGCTGCCTTCGGTCGCGGCAGCGTTAGAGCCGTAAAACGCCCGCAACTCCGCCCCTGGCGTTGTTTGCACCTGCCATGCGGTTGCCGACAGATCAAAATCAAAGGCGCGGCGGCGCTGGGTCCATGAGCTGGGGTCGAGCACATCGAAATTGGCGTCGATCCCAAGGGATTTGAGATTTTCCACAAAGGGCACCATCACCCGTTCCAGGCTACGGCTGCTGTCGGGCATATCAAGCGTCAGCACCGTGCCTTCGGCGTTGCGGCGCAGGCCATCGTCGCCGACTGTCCAGCCAGCTTGTTCCAGCAGGGCAGAGGCATCGCGCAGTGCCGCGCGGTCACGCGGCGATGTGGCGCCGGGGCGCGGGACAGGCGCGGGTTGGGTGAAAACCTCTGGTGGTAACTGATCGCGGTATGCGTCCAGCAGCGCAAGTTCGGCGCCGTCGGGCAGGCCGGACGCTTGCATGTCGGTATTTTCAAAGAAGCTGTCGGTACGTGTGTAGGTGCCGTAAAAGATCGTTTCATTCGTCCAGGCAAAGTTGAAGGCCAAGGCTATGGCCTGCCGCACGCGGATATCCTGCAACGCCGGGCGGCGCATGTTGAACCAGATGCCTTGCGCATTGGCGGGGCGGGCATCGGGGATCAGCATTTGCTTAACCCAGCCGTTTTGTGCCGCCGGGAAGTCATAGCCTGTCGCCCAAGACGACGACCGATATTCAACCCGCATCTGGTATGCTCCGGCGGCAAACGCCTCTAACCCTACGGTGTCGTCGACGAAGTATTCGTAGGTGAAGCAGCCAAAGTTATTGCGGCCCACGTTCACCGGCAGATCCGCAGCCCAGTAATCCTCGGTTTTGCAGAATTCCAGTGTCCGGGGCGGATCTGCGAACGTGAGTTCGTAGGCGCCCGAACCCAACGGATTTGTCATCCAGCTTTCGCCAAAGGCAACTGTGTCATAGAAATGTGCAGGCAAGACCGGCAGTTCGGCAATGTCCCCCAACAGGCCGCTGCCCGCGCCCGGTGCCAGTTCAAACCGCACCCGGTGATCGGTTTCAGCCACGACATCAGTGACGTCGGACAGTAGGTTGCCGTAATAGGGGTGCCCTTCGGTTTTTAACGCATTGATCGTGAAAATCACGTCGTTGGCGGTGACGGGCGTTCCATCATGAAACCGTGCCTCTGGCCGCATATCAAAGATCACATAGGACAGATCATCGGGGTAGGTGATGGTTTCCGCCAACAGACCATAAAGCGCATCAGGTTCATCATGCGCGCGCACCATGAGGCTGTCGTAGATATGCACGGCCACCTCTGGCGCGCCGTCACCCTTGATGACAAAGGCGTTGAGGCTGTCAAACGTTGGGGTGCCGTAAAGCTGGCGCTGGGTGAGGGTGCCACCTTGGGGCGCGTCGGGGTTCGCATAATCGAAATGCGTAAAATCGGGGCCGTATTTGAGATCACCAAAGGTGGCGTAGCCATGGCTGGTGGTTTGGGCCAGCGCGGGTGAGGCCAGCGCGATCATCGTGATTGCTATGATGCGATTGAGCATTTGCGGTCTCCGTTGGGGTCACAAATGAGGGTGGTACAATACGCGATCATGTCAAGGGAGGGGTGAGTGGTGTCTGTTGCATTGGCGATGTCTAGGTGGAGGACAAAGTTGCCCACTGTGGTTCTCAAGGGGATGTCTGGATTCGCGTTTGTCCAGGCGAATTCCGTTAAGCTAAATCAAGCACGATTTTTCCAATATATCCCTTTTCGCCAAAGGCGTGTTGCGCCGCCGCGATTTCGCGCAATGGATATACCTCGGCTACCAAAGGTCTAATTTCTTTGCTTTCGATCCGCCTTATGAGATTGCTAAAAACTTGCGGCTCTAAGACGGTACAGCCAAAGAAGCTAAGATCTTTGAGATAAAGTGTACGGACATCAAGTTCCACAAGCGCTCCGCCAATTGCACCAGCAACGGCATAGCGCCCACCAGATCGCAACACATCAAGTAACGACGGCCATTGTGGACCAGCCACCAGATCAATAACGACGTCAACGTTATTTGCCCCAAGCACGGCAACAAGATCATCACCGCGATCAAGTGTCTTTATCGCACCGAGTTCTAAGAGCGTTTCGGCCTTCGTAGCGCTTGTAACTGCAATAACTTTAGCCCCACGTGCTTGCGCCAATTGAACTGAGGCCGAACCGACGCCGCCAGATGCGCCGGTAATCAGCACAGTGTCATCAGGGCCCACATTCGCGCGTGTCAGCATGTTTTCAGCAGTTGAATATGAGCAAGGAAATGAAGCCAACTCAATGTCCGTCAAATCGCAATCAATTGCGTATGCATGACGTGCGGCAACCTTTGTGTATTGCGCGAAACCGCCATCACATTCGGATCCAAAAAACCACGGCAACTCAAGTGCGGTCCCGTTGGATTCAAGAATACATGGTTCTATCAGGATGCGTTCGCCAATCCGAGCCGTGTCTATCGCGGCACCAACTGCAACAATCTCGCCGCAAACATCGATACCTTGAATTCGTGGAAATGTGATTGGTCTGCCGGACCAAGACGCGTCGTCTGCCTGCGCTCCACCTTTCGAATACCAAGCGGTTCGCGTGTTGATATCCGTGTTATTTACGCCTGCCGCCCCAACCCGAACGATAACCTCTTTCTCTCCCGGCGCGGGAACGGGCAGGTCATCACGCCATTCAAGCATCTCAGGCCCACCATGCCCATTCAGAACAACGCCGTACATTTTTTCTGGGATCGACAATTTCATCTCCACAACCCGACACTGCCGACATTCGCCGCAATTGCAAAAAAGAGCAATATGGCCTCGCACCGGACCCTGCAAATCAAAAAGCCCCGCCAGATTGCTCTGACGGGGCTTTCTTTAACTTCAGGAGATTAGCAGCTGTAGTACAGCTTGTATTCCATTGGGTGCGGTGTGTGCTCGTAGGCGTAAACCTCTTCCCACTTCAGCTCCATGTAGCCTTCCAGCTGGTCTTTGGTGAAGACGTCGCCGGCCAGCAAGAACTCGTGATCCGCTTCCAACGCTTCCAGCGCTTCACGCAGGGAGCCACAGACAGTTGGGATCGCGGCCAGCTCTTCTGGTGGCAGATCGTAAAGGTCTTTGTCGGACGATGGGCCGGGATCGATCTTGTTCTTGATGCCGTCAAGGCCAGCCATCAGCAGGGCTGCAAAGCACAGGTAGGGGTTGGCTGCGGGATCGGGGAAGCGGGCCTCGACGCGTTTCGCCTTGGGGCTTTCGGCCCATGGGATGCGCACACAACCCGACCGGTTGCGGGCAGAGTATGCGCGCAGAACGGGCGCTTCAAAGCCGGGGATCAGGCGTTTGTAGCTGTTTGTGGATGGGTTGGTGATCGCGTTCAGCGCTTTTGCGTGCTTGAGGATACCACCGATGAAGTACAGCGCTTCCTGTGACAGGTCAGCGTATTTGTCGCCAGCAAAAAGTGGCTTGCCGTCTTTCCAGATCGACATGTTCACGTGCATGCCTGTGCCGTTATCGCCAGCGATCGGCTTGGGCATGAATGTCGCGGATTTGCCATAGGCTTGGGCGACGTTGTGGACGACGTATTTGTATTTTTGCTGCTCATCGGCCTGATGGGTCAACGTGCCAAAGATCAGGCCCAACTCGTGCTGGCAGGACGCCACTTCGTGGTGGTGCTTGTCGACCTTCATGCCCATGCGCTTCATCGTGGACAGCATCTCAGAGCGCATTTCCTGCGCGTCGTCGATTGGGTTCACTGGGAAATAGCCGCCCTTGATGCCGGGACGGTGGCCGGTGTTGCCCATCTCGTATTCGGTGTCGGTGTTCCATGCGCCGTCGATGGCATCGACCTCGAACGCGACTTTGTTCATCGACACGCTAAAGCGCACATCATCAAAAACAAAGAATTCAGCTTCAGGGCCGAAATAGGCTGTGTCACCGATGCCGGAAGATTTGAGGTATTCCTCTGCCTTCACGGCTGTTCCGCGTGGGTCGCGGCTGTAGGGTTCCATCGTGTCAGGCTCAACGATGTTACAGTTAATGCAGATCGTTTTCTCGGCATAGAACGGATCAACATAGGCGCTTTCGGCCTGTGGCATCAGTTTCATGTCGGACTGGTCAATGGATTTCCAACCGGCGATGGAGGAGCCATCAAACATGAAGCCTTCTTCAAGAAAGTCCTCATCAACCAGATCAGCCACAACTGTGACGTGCTGCAGTTTGCCGCGTGGATCAGTGAAACGGATGTCGACATAGTCGGCTTCCTCATCCTTGATCAGTTTCAGAACAGCTTTGTTGTCCATCTATGATGTCCTTTTTTTCTTAACGTAGATTTGAATTAGAGTGCGTCGTCGCCGGTTTCGCCGGTACGAATGCGAATGGCATGTTCGATGGGCGAGACAAAGATTTTGCCGTCGCCGATTTTGTCGGTTTTGGCGGCTCCGATGATTGCCTCAATGGCGCCATCAACCTGATCGTCAGCCAGCACCACTTCGATTTTGACCTTGGGGAGGAAGTCGACAACGTATTCAGCGCCACGATAAAGCTCCGTGTGGCCCTTTTGACGGCCAAAGCCTTTGACCTCGATGACGGACAGACCCTGCACGCCGACCTCTTGCAAGGCCTCTTTCACTTCATCGAGCTTGAATGGTTTGATGATCGCTTCGATCTTTTTCATGGTCCGCGACTCCCCTTTGGTGTTTCGCCTGTGGTCAGACCATTTCTCTTGCATATGGACAATTCGTGGCAGAACCTTCGGGCAAGCAGGCAAGGTGAAAGAACAGGCATTGCCTAATTTTTGTGCATTCTGCCCGCTTTGTGTGCGAAATGAGAACTCTGGGTGCTGAAACCATGACTGAACTGCTGACCGCCGCCCAAATGCGCGCCATTGAGCAGGCCGCGATTGCCTCGGGCGAGGTGACCGGGCTGGAGCTGATGGAGCGGGCAGGGCGCGGGGTGGTCGAGGCGATTTTTGAGGAATGGCCAGAGTTAGCGCAAGGCGCGCATCGGACGGTTGTGCTGTGCGGACCTGGGAATAATGGCGGTGATGGGTTTGTTGTTGCACGCCTGCTGAAAGAGGCCGGGTGGGAAGTGGAGGTGTTTCTGTATGGGGATGCTGCGAAGCTGCCGCCAGATGCGAAGGTGAATTGTGAGCGGTGGGTTGAAGGAAACGGAAAGACGCGGGCGATTGGTGACGATACTTTCATATCCCACGCAATCATTCCTTCAGAAATTCTGGGCGACCCCCTTCCAAATATCGTTATCGACGCACTTTTCGGTTCTGGTCTTTCGCGGCCTCTCTTGGTTCTACCTGAACTACGCGCCGCAATACAGTCCTGTGCCTCGGTGGGGGCAAGTGACCCGAATTGGCCCAAGGTTGTAAGTGTTGATGTGCCAAGTGGAATGGATTCCGATTGCGGGACCTTCTTGGGTTACAAATATCCAAGCACTGAGAAGCCTGACGACGAGTGTATTCGTGCAAACCTCACGGTAACTTTTGAGACCGCATTTGTGGGCCACTTCCTTAGCTATGCACCTAAGTTCTGCTTGAAAGTCGTCATCAAGAGTATTGGGCTAGACGCATGGCTTACAGCATACGGCAATTGCCGGTTGTTGGGTGCGGTAACTGACCCGTTTATTATGGACAAAGGATATTGGGGATTCCATTTTGATCAGGAGGCGCACAAATACTCCCACGGTCATGCTCTCATTCTCTCCGGCAGTGTTGGCAAGGGCGGTGCCGCCCGCCTCGCGGCGCGCGGTGCGTTGCGGGTCGGCGCTGGTGCTGTGACGCTGGGCAGCCCACCTGCCGCCCTGATTGAGAATGCCGCGCAGTTGAACGCAATTATGTTGCAGAAAATCAAAACTGCGGACGATCTTATCACGGCTTTGACCGACACCCGCATTAATGCCCTTTGTCTTGGGCCGGGGATGGGAACAAACACACGCGCGGTTGATTTGTTGGCTGCGGCGCTCGAACGCACCCGTCCCGGACTTGATCCGGGACCTCATGCTGGATCAGACGCAGGCCCCGGATCAGGTCCGGGGCGTGGCGTGGTGCTGGATGCGGATGCGCTCACGATGCTGGCACGGGATAAGGCGCTTTTTGCTCTGCTTCACGAGGCCTGTGTTCTGACCCCACATGCGGGCGAATTCGCGCGTGTGTTTCCCGACATTGCAGAAAAATTGGCCGCACCTGCGACCAAGGGGCCTGCCTATTCCAAAGTTGACGCGACGCGAGAGGCGGCGAAACGGGCTGGGTGTGTGGTGCTGTTTAAGGGGCCGGATACGGTGATTGCTGACCCCAGCGGGCGGTGCAGTATCAATGCATCCGTTTATGAGCGCAGCGCGCCTTGGCTTGCTACCGCTGGGTCCGGTGACGTTTTGGCGGGCTTTATCACGGGGCTGCTCGCCCGTGGTTTTGCCCCGATGCAGGCGGCTGAAACGGGCGCTTGGCTGCATACGGAATGTGCGTTGTCCTTTGGTCCGGGGCTGATTGCTGAGGACTTGCCCGAGGAATTGCCAAAAGTCTTTCGCAGCCTTGGAATATAGGTGATTTTTCCTCTCGCATCCCTTGCATTCCTTTGCTAGACAGCGCGCAACCGGGGGCAGGCCCAAAACCTGCCCCTTTTGATCATGCGGGTGTGGCGGAATTGGTAGACGCACCAGATTTAGGTTCTGGCGCCGCAAGGCGTGGGGGTTCAAGTCCCTTCACCCGCACCAAAGTTTGTAGATGAAGGACAGCACATGCAGGTCACCGAGACCCTGAACGAAGGCCTTAAGCGCGGGTATGCGATCACCGTGACCGCCGCCGAACTGGACGCCAAGGTTGAAGAAAAGCTGAAAGAAGCGCAGCCAACGGTCGAAATGAAGGGTTTCCGCAAGGGTAAGGTGCCAATGGCGCTGCTGCGCAAGCAGTTTGGCCAACGCCTGATAGGCGAAAGCATGCAGGAAGCCATCGACGGGGCGCTGACATCACATCTGGAAACATCCGGCGACCGCCCTGCGGCCCAGCCTGAAATGAAGATGACCAATGAAGATTGGAAAGAGGGCGACGACGTCAACGTCGACGTGTCCTACGAAAAGCTGCCAGAGATTGAAGACGTCGATTTCTCTAAGATCAAGCTGGAACGGTTGGTCGTGAAGGCCGACGAGGATTCCATCAAGGAAGCCCTCGATAACCTCGCCGAGAGCCCGCAGGCGGTATCTTATGAGCCAAAGAAAACCCAAGCCAAGAAAGACGACCAGGTTGTGTTGGATTTCGTCGGCAAAGTTGACGGCGAAGCATTCGAAGGCGGTGCCGCAGAGGATTATCCGCTGGTGCTGGGTTCAAACTCCTTCATCCCTGGTTTTGAAGACGGGTTGCTGAAGGTTAAAGAAGGCGACGAAAAAGACGTCGAAGTAACCTTCCCTGAGGATTATCAGGCTGAGAACCTTGCCGGTAAGAAGGCTGTCTTCTCTTGCACTATCAAATCCGTGAATGGCCCCAAGAAGCCGAAGCTGGATGACGAGCTGGCCAAGAAATTTGGCGCCGAAGATCTTGATGGTCTCAAGACCCAGATCACAGAGCGTCTGGAAGCTGAATACACAGGCGCGTCCCGCGCGGTGGCCAAGCGTGCGCTTTTGGATGCGCTGGACAAGAAGGTCAAATTTGACCTGCCCGCGTCATTGGTTGAAGCCGAAGCAGGCCAGATTGCCCACCAACTGTGGCATGAGGAAAACCCTGACGTCGAAGGCCATGATCATCCTGACGTCAAGCCGACCAAAGAGCACAACAAGCTGGCCGAGCGTCGTGTGAAACTGGGCCTGTTGCTGGCTGACATCGGTCAGAAGGCCGAAGTGCAGGTCACCGATCAGGAAATGACCCAAGCGATCATGAACCAGGCTCGCCAGTACCCCGGTCAGGAACGTCAGTTCTTTGAGTTCGTGCAGCAGAACGCGCAGTTCCGCCAGCAGTTGCAGGCGCCAATGTTCGAAGACAAAGTCGTTGACCACATCTTTGAAAGCGCCGCGATGAAGGACAAAGCAGTGTCCAAAGACGATCTGCAAAAGGCTGTTGAAAAGCTGGAAGAAGAATAAAGCATCGTCAAATCACGATGTGAAAGGGCACCCGTTTGGGTGCCCTTTTTCGTTTAGGGTGCTGACGTGGGGCATCGCAATGCATCATTCACCCATGGGGTTGATTGATCGGAGAGAAGTTGTTATTCACCCATATGGTTGAACGAATCGAAACAGATCAATTGAGTGACATTCTCAAAGCGGCGAGTGACCCAACCCGCCGCAAGATTTTGACGTATCTTGCCCAGAATGGCCCGATGCGTGTCACTGATATTCATGCGCAGTTTGACATGAGCCTGAACTCTATCTCCAAGCACATCAAAATGCTGGAGCGGGCAGGGCTGGTGGCACGGCGTACTGAATGGCGCGAGCATCTGATTGAGGTCCAAATGGGCCCGCTGCGCGAAATTGATCGTTGGTTTGCTGACCTGCGCTCGATCTGGGATCTCAGATTGGAAGCGCTGGATGATTTGATCTCAGAGGGAGACACAGACAATGACTGACCTGACGCTGACCGTAGAACGCACCATCAAAGCCGCGCCCGAAAAGGTGTTTGACGCCTGGTTGCGCCCCGAAATGTTGCAGCAATTCATGTTGCCGGGCGAGGGCATGACCGTTCCCAAAGCCTCGAACGATCCGCGCGAGGGTGGACGGTTTGAGCTGGTCATGCAGGCGGGCGATCAAGAGATCCCCCATGCTGGCACCTATCACAAGATCGACCCGCACAACTGCATTGTGTTTGGCTGGGAAAGCCCGTTTTCGACCGATGGCAGCACCGTCACGCTGGACTTTAAACCAGTGTCTGGCGGCACCCATTTGACCTTAACCCATGTGCGTTTTCCCGACGTGGAATCGCGTGACAATCACGCAGGTGGGTGGGGCAATATTCTGGCCGCACTTGATGCACGTCTTGCCGCCTCGGAGGCCGCATAAGATGGATATGGCATTGATGAATTGGGCGGCTGTGACCCTTGGAACAGTTGGCGCCTTTGCCTTGGGAATGCTGTGGTTTAGCCCTGCCATGTTTGGCAAAGGCTGGGCTGCTGGATCGCATGATTTGCAGCCGCCTCAGACTCCCCCGTGGTTAGCGATGATTGTGCAATTCATTGGCCTTGCATTGCTTGCCGTCGTCGTCGGCATGACCGAGACAGTCGGGGCAATAGGTGTGGCAATTGCGGCAATCTTGGCAGTGGCGTTGATCGTTGCGGGTATGGATCTGTTCAGTCAGAAAACTGGCCGCGCGGTGTTGATAGACGCCGGCTATGTGGTAGTCAGTGGGATCGTTATGATCCTCGCCCAAGGCGTGCTGTAATCACCGATCCGGCGCGGCGCCGTCGTGCGACAACTGTGGGTCATTGCGGCAGCGCAATATCCACAGTTTTGGCATGATCTTGCCCTAAATGAAGCGTGGTTTGGTAGTTCTTTCGCATCAGGGTTGGGCATTTATGTGAAGGAATATTTGATGTTACGGTCGATTTTGATGGCGATTTGTATCGCAGTTGGCTTTTCGACGGCGGCCATCGCGTGCCCCGATTTCAATGCGGCACCTCAGGAATCTTATCAGGCATCGGGCAAGCAGCTATATTCGCTGCGCACCTTTGATGTTGTGGCGGGTGGCGACAATTATGTCTGGGATTGCCCGAATGTGCAGCCCGGCACAGACACCGGAGCGGGTTACTTTCCAACTTCGCCAGACTTCTCGTTCCAATTGTCCGACATGAGCCGCTATCAGCTTGTTGTCAGCGTTGTCAGCGAATGTGATGCAGCCTTGCTGATCAATACGGCCTCTGCCAACTGGTATTATGATGATGATGATCGTGGGAATTATGATCCGCGCATCACGCTGACCCGCCCGGCCAATGGCCGCATTGATATCTGGATCGGCACTTATGATGGCGAATATTGCAATGCGCTGCTGGAGATGGAGACATTTGACCGCTAGCATCGGGTTGCCCGGTTATTCATCATAAAGGCGGTTTGAGTCGTTATGTCTAAGCCGGGTATCGATCTGTTCAAAGCTCAGCCCTGACTGTGTCTGGGCGTGCAGCGCTTGTGCATAAGTAGGCAGGCCGTCGATAGGGGCGGCCTCCTGTGGTTGCCAAAGCTTGGAGCGGATGATCGCCTTGCCGCAATGGTAAAAGGCTTCTTCCACGCCAACCAGAATGGCAAAGGTCGGCACCCGACCTTTGATCGCCATGCTTTCCAGCAAAGGCGCGTCGCGCACGATCTGCGCGCTGCCATTGACCCGCACCACTTCGTTTCGGTTGGGCACAAGAAAGACAATCCCGATCCGGCCCGTCTGCAGGATGTTCTGAAAGCTGTCAAAACGGTGATTGCCGGGGCGGTCGGGGATGGCGAGCGTATTTTCATCTACCACTTTGACAAAGCCAGCAGGGTCACCCTTGGGCGAGGCATCCAGTTTGCCCGTGGCATCCACCGTTGAGATCATGATGAATGGGCTTCGTTCGATCCAAACCCGGCAATGCGCATCAATATGATCAAGCACCTTAAGCTGCTGAGCGCTGTGGATACCGTCAACGGCATCGCGAATCTCAGCCTCTGAGGTGATGATATCGGTTGGTTGGTAAGTCATCGTAGGGTCCCGGATAAGGTGCGCTCATTCCGACCCTAGTGCGACACATGACTGTTCCCCAACAAGAAAGGCCGCCCCAAATCTTGGGACGGCCTGAATTTTTTGCGAAAGAAGGAAGAAAGATTACGCGTCTTTGTCTTCTTCAGCGGCGTCTTCAACTTCGACACCAGCTGTTTCAGCCAGTTCTTCGTCGTCAGATGCGGCAGCGCCGATATCGTCGAACAGCTCCTGAATTTCAAACTCAGCAGCGGCTTCTTCTTCTGCGGCCAACTCGGCGATGGATTTTCCGGCTTCTTGCAGTTCAGCCTCTTCCACGGAACGTGCGACGTTCAGTGTGATGGTGGCTTCGACTTCAGGGTGCAGTTTGACGGATACGTCGTGCAGGCCCAGTTCTTTGATCGCGCCAAGCAGGACAACCTGCTTTTTATCGACAGTAAAGCCAGCGTCGGTTGCAGCTTCAGCCGCGTCACGTGTTGTGACAGAGCCGTAGAGCGACCCTGCGTCGGACGCAGAGCGGATCACGATGAACTTTTGACCGTCAAGTTTAGCAGCCAATGCATCGGCTTCTGTCTTGGTCTCAAGGTTGCGTGCTTCCATCTGCGCTTTTTCAGCTTCGAAACGTGCCAAGTTGGCGGCATTCACGCGTAGCGCTTTGCCCTGTGGCAGCAGGAAGTTACGTGCGTAGCCTTCCTTGACGGAAACAACTTCGCCCATCTGGCCCAGCTTCGCGACGCGCTCAAGTAGGATGATATCCATGGGATGTTTTCCTTATTTTACGGCGTATGGCAGCAGGGCAAGGAAACGGGCACGCTTGATCGCACGGGCGAGAGCACGCTGGTTTTTTGCACCAACAGCGGTGATACGGGCGGGAACGATTTTGCCGCGCTCAGAGATGTAGCGCTGCAAAAGGCGGGTGTCTTTGTAGTCGATCTTGGGGGCGTTATCACCCTCAAACGGATCGGACTTACGACGGCGGAAAAATGGTTTAGTAGCCATGATTGATGTCCTTTCTCAGATCAACGATTAGCGGCGCTCGCGGCGATCGCCACGTTCTTCGCGTTTTTGCATCTGCACGGAAGGGCCTTCTTGATGTGCATCGACCTTGATGGTCAGCACGCGCATCACGTCTTCGTGCAAGCGCATCAGGCGTTCCATTTCCTGCACAGCAGGGGCCGGGGCGTCTGTGCGCAAAAAGGCATAGTGCCCTTTGCGGTTCTTGTTGATCTTATAGGCCATCGTCTTGACGCCCCAGTATTCGTTCTCCAGCAGCTTGCCGCCGTTGTCGGCAAGAACGGTTCCGAAATGTTCGATGAGGCTTTCAGCTTGCGTGTTGGACAAGTCCTGACGCGCAATCATGACATGCTCGTATAGCGGCATGCTTACTCCAGTTCATATATCGGCGCATTTCAAAGGATGGGCGGTTTACCTTGCATGCGTCCCATCCACGAGAGGCTGCGCAGTTCATCAGTCTTGCAGCAAGGAATGCGGCCTTATACAGCGGCAAAGGCGCGATGCAAGCCCTCAACCCCCTATAATCAGCAGCGTTTTGGCAACAATCGCAGATTTCTTAGCGCTGCCTTGACCTTGCCCATTTGTTGCCCCGTTCGAATGGCAGTTAACTGGCACGAAAAGGCAAGGAGTGGGCAAATGACTGATGCAACAGCAGAACTCGGGACGCAAATGGCAAAGCCATCGACGTTCGAGGTTGAAAACGTTTTTTGGGGTTACAAGATCCGGACTGGGCGTGGCCCGTCGTTTGGCGTGGCCTTCGGGCAGGCGGCATCGTTTTTCTTTGGCGTTTGTCTGCTGACCGCCTCTATCGGCATTCTCGCTTTGCCGACATTGTTTTTTGATGGCCCCCTTGGTGTGATGCGGATCGGTTCTGCCACGCTGTTTGGTGCAGCCTCGGCCTATCTGTTGTGGTTTGCCAGCCGTGGCTCCCGCCCCGAGGTGCATGTTGACACCAGCCTTGGCGAAATCCGCGAGGTGATCTGCAATCGTGCCGGTCGTCCGACAACGGTTGGGTCATATGGTTTTGACACAATCGGCGGTGTTCTTGTCGAAGAAGATATGGCTACTGGCCTGTCGCGGTTGGTCATGCAGTCGCATAATTCTTCACACAACGTCATCGTTGCCGAGGGGACCGATGCGCAGCTGATGTCCCTGCGTGACCAATTGGCCCACGATCTGCTGGGTCAGACCGGCGCGCAAGCGGCATAACATTGGCGGTTTACCGCCCCCTGTGAACGCGAACACGATCTGTTCATTTTTGAGGAGTTGCCGTCGCGCGACGCACAATCTTATCTTGGCATATAACTTCACCTATGCTGGGAGCCTTCGATGAAACAGCTTATTGCCACTGCGGCCCTCGTGGCCGCCACGATTACAACACCCGTTTTTGCCGCCTCCGAGGACTATGTCCTTGATGCGAGCCACAGCCAAATTGTATTTAGTTACAATCACTTAGGGTATTCCACAAACTTTGGCATGTTTTCTGGTTTTGAGGGCACAATCGCCTTTGATCAAGAGAACCCTGGGGCCTCTTCGGTCAATGTCTCGTTCCCTGTGCGCAGCATGTTGACAGGTTGGGAAGGCCGCTTTGAGCACTTCATGAGCGAAGACTTCTTTGGCGCAGGTGAAGACGAAATGGTCACTTTCGCATCGACATCCATCGAAGTCACCGGCGACGCAACCGCCCTGATCACCGGTGATCTGACCCTCAATGGTGTCACGAAGTCGGTTGTTCTGGATGCCACGCTTAATCAGGTTGGAGAGCATCCAATGGCGAACAAACCCTGGGCGGGCTTTGACGCCACAACGACGCTGATCCGGTCTGAATTCAACGTCGGCAACTTCGCTCCCTTTGTGAGCGATGAGGTTGAACTGATGATCTCGATTGAAGCGATGAAGGCTGAGTAAGCCCATCGGTTGACCGTATGAAAGGCCGCGCCTGCGATCAGGCGCGGCCTTTTTTTGCGTTTCTACCGCGTTGCTGTCAGGGCGACCGCTACATCAACCGCAAACGCGAGGTTGCTTTCGTCGTTCATGGTTTGGCCAATCTGGAAGCTGCGCCTATCCAATGTTACGCGTCCGGCCATCTGCGCTGTGTCGCCGTCAATCGCCAAGGTGAAGGGCAGGACCATTGGCACCGTGTTGCCTTTGATAGTCAGCGTGCCGTCCGCCATATATGCGTCGCCATTGGCGCGAAGTTTGGCTGTGAACACCGCCGTCGGGAAGCCTTCGGCGTTGAAGAAATCCGCACCCATCGCCTGACTTGTCACTGATCCAAGCTGTAATGATCCGACAGAGATCGTTGTGGTCACATCGCCAAGAACGCCGGTGGCGTTTTCGTCAAATGTGATGGCAGACGTCCATTCATCAAATGCGCCGTTCACAGCACTGCCGAACTGCGTAATCGAAATAGCGATCTCGCCTTCTGTCACAACCCATTCTGAGGTGACCGCGGCAAGGCTAGCCTGCGTGACCTCTTCCTTGGCGCCATAAAGGCCTGCTGCTGCTCCACCGCCGGTGGCCAGAAGATAGATGATTGCCGCCGCTATCGGTGCAGCAGAGCCTGATTGATGTGGCTCCGCTGCGGCGGCTTCGGACGCCCCGAACCACATGCGCCGCAGCGTTGTGTCCTTGTCGATGATCTGATGTTTGAGCGCCCCGGCGATATGCAAGAGGATCGATCCGATCATGATCTTGCTCCATAGCCAATGCAGACCGCCAAAGAAATTTGCGACAGCTTCGCTTTTGGGGATCAGCGGTAATTCCTGCCCAAGGGGCAACAGAATAGGCGCAAAACCGCTTGTTGCGGCATGGTGAATCCAGCCTGACAGCGGAACTGCAACCAGCGAGATGTAAAGCAGCCAATGCACCAATTCGGCCAACCAGGTCTCTGCCTTGCGATCAGGATGAAGTGGCGCTGGTTTGGTCTGGGTCAATGTCCAGAGGATTCGTGCCAGCGCTACCAGAAAGATGATAACGCCGATTGTCTTGTGGACCGAAAAGAGCTGCGCTTTGAATGCAAGTTGTTCATTGGTGTCATAGGGCAGGCGATTGGCGATCGCCCCCAAGGGGATCACGGTCAAGATCAGCAAGGCCGTCAACCAATGAAAGGTCTTGGTGACAGTCCCATAAGTCGTGGCAGATTGCATGGGGCAGTGTATCCTTTTGCGTCGATTTCCCAGAACCCTAACACAGGATGGGCGATGGCAAAGACACAGTCTTTGTGCGCTGATGCGTTTGCTTGTGCGCGCGGGCCGGGCAGGCTAAGTCCCTAGACAACAAGACAGAACGAAGGGGGCATTCATGCGCGCATTTGTATTTCCGGGCCAGGGGGCACAGACCATTGGCATGGGCAAGGCTTTGGCGGACGCTTATCCCGCCGCAAAGGCCGTGTTTGATGAAGTGGACGCGGCTTTGGGGGAAAACTTGTCCGGCCTAATCTGGGGCGGCGAGATTGAAGAGTTGACGCTGACGGCAAATGCGCAACCTGCGCTGATGGCCACGTCACTTGCGGCCATCAAAGCGCTCGAGACCGAAGGCGTGAGCGTTGACGCGGCCAGCTTTGTCGCTGGGCATTCACTGGGTGAATATTCGGCCTTGGCGGCCTCGGGTGCGCTAAGTATTGCGGATACCGCCCGCCTGTTGCGCGCACGTGGCACGGCGATGCAGGACGCGGTGCCGGTTGGTGTGGGCGCGATGGCTGCTGTTCTGGGGCTTGATCTGGCCGCGGTTCAGGCCGTAGCAGAAGAAGCCGCCCAAGGTGATGTGTGTCAGGCCGCCAATGATAATGACCCGGCTCAGGTGGTTGTGTCGGGGCATAAAGCCGCTGTGGAACGCGCGGTTGAGATCGCCAAGGCAAAGGGCGCAAAACGAGCGCTTTTGTTGCCCGTGAGCGCACCATTCCATTGCAGCCTGATGGCACCCGCTGCCGCCGCGATGGCCGGCGCATTGGCTGAGGTCGAGATTAAGACACCCATCGTTCCCATTGTGCCCAATGTTGTGGCGGAGGCCGTCAGCGACCCGGCAACGATCCGGGCCTTGCTGGTGGATCAGATCACCGGCTCTGTGCGCTGGCGCGAGAGCGTGATGTATATGGGCGGGCAGGGCGTGACCTCTGTTTACGAGATCGGGGCCGGGAAGGCCCTGTCAGGCATGGTCAAACGGATTGATCGCGGCATTTCAGCCGCCGCAGTGGCGACACCTGATGATGTTGCGGCAGCCGCCGAAGCGCTAAATTCATAACTTAAAGAAGGATCTGTAAATGTTTGATCTGAATGGAAAGAACGTGCTTGTAACGGGTGCATCCGGCGGGATCGGTGGCGCTATTGCAAAGGCGCTGTACGATGCTGGGGCCACGGTGGCCCTGTCTGGCACCCGCGTGGCCCCGCTAGAAGCGCTTGCTGCGTCATTGGGTGAGCGCGCGCATGTTTTGCCATGCAACCTGAGCGATGCCGAAGCTGTCAACGCCCTGCCCAAGCAGGCCGCTGAAGCCATGGGATCGGTCGATGTGCTGGTCAACAACGCAGGGATCACCCGCGACAACATCTTCATGCGCATGTCGGATGAGGAATGGGCATCGGTGCTGGAGGTCAATCTGACCTCGACTATGCGTCTGTGTAAGGGGGTGATCCGGGGAATGATGAAATCCCGTTGGGGTCGCATCGTGAACATCTCTTCCGTGGTGGGGGCCACTGGCAACCCTGGCCAGGCGAACTATGCGGCCTCAAAGGCTGGCATGGTGGGGATGTCCAAATCGATTGCCTATGAGGTGGCAAGCCGTGGGATCACGGTAAACTGCGTGGCGCCCGGTTTTATCACCACGGCGATGACCGATAAGCTGACCGATGAGCAGAAATCCGGCATCCTGACGCAGGTTCCCGCTGGCCGCATGGGCGAAGCAGATGAGATTGCTGCCGCCGTGCTGTATCTTTCTAGCCCTGAGGCGGCTTATGTTACCGGTACCACCTTGCATGTGAATGGCGGCATGGCCATGTTATAACTGGTTAGTAATTTCGCCGACCGAAAGCGTTTGCCTAAGGGAAATTCTCTGTTATAGGCCTCGCAGATTTGCTGAAAGGTGCCGGTGACGTAACGTCATGCTGTGCAGATCAGCAATGCGCCCAGTTGGGTGATTAAAGAGGGCGCAAGCCCAAGGAACAACGGGTATTCACCCAGAAAGACGTGAGGAATTGATATGAGCGACGTTGCAGACCGCGTACGCAAGATCGTTGTAGAGCATCTTGGTGTTGAAGAAGACAAAGTGACGGAAGCTGCGTCCTTTATTGATGATCTTGGCGCAGACAGCCTTGATACGGTTGAGCTGGTTATGGCTTTTGAAGAAGAGTTCGGGATCGAAATTCCTGATGACGCTGCCGAAACGATCCAGACATTCGGTGATGCGGTAAAATTCATCGACGGCGCTAAATAAGCGACGAGAGTTTTTAGTGGAAAATGGCGCCCCTAGGGGTGCCGTTTTTCGTTTCAAGTGGCGCCTGATCAGTTGGTCAGCGCAGACCGCTCAACGCATCTCAAAGAGATCGATTGTTGAAAGTGTATGCCGCTGTAATGCGCATTGCACCGCACCGCTGTGGCATTCACCGGGTTGCCACAAACTACATCCCCGACAGTCTGACGCTGGATTTAGCGGGAGTGCCCTAAATCACGCTGAAACCTTACGTTCGAATGTCACGAATCTGGTTAAATGGTGTCCTTTGGAATACTGGCCTTCGATTTGGCCATCGCATTGCTGCGTGACGCTCTGTCGCGGAGTTTTCCAACGGTGCTTTGGCTGATGCCATCCTTGAACCGCACGCCGCTATCAGTGCTATCGCTCCAGACAATTGTGCCTGTTGTCCAGCCATCTTGCATCGCGATATTAAGGTCGACGCCGGGCGGCAGCGGTTTGCCAGCCTTATGCCGCAGTCTGGTGCCGTAGCGATTGATATCAAGTAGCATTGCGGTGTTCGTATTGTTGTTCCACCAAAGTCGCGTTGCATACTTGAGGCCAAAGCGTTTGGCCCTTTCCCGGTGTTGCACAGGATGTGCACCCCAAGCGATGCGCAGAATAACGATGCCGATCAGCATGATTGCGGCGATGATCAGGGCAGGGGGCACAAGCTCTGTTGATGCTTGAGGCAGGCCAGTTTGCGGCAGCGAGGCCGCCACGCGCGCGCTGTTGATTTGCGCGGTCGAGCAGCGCAACCCGTTCATCAGGTTGCCGATGTCCTGCAGGTTTTGCTGTGCTCGGATATCAAAATGCGGACGGACTGATTGAGGATCATCCAAGCTTACCCGCGCAAGCAACCGGTTGTTGTTGTCAAGGAATTGCCGAAAAACAGCCCCATGACCGACCCAGCGGTTGCCTGCCACGGCCCGCAACACTTCGGGCGTGCCCATGCCATCGGACAGCAACCGCAGCCGCCTGATGTCATCGCCAAAAAACAGCGCATTGGGGTTTCGCATCATCCGCGTTTGCACTTGATGCATCTGATCGAGCTTTGACTTTACAAGGCAATCCGCTGTGGCGGGTTGGATGCCCCCCAGAAAAGCAGCCACAAAGATAAAAACAGTCAGAATCTGCCGCATCGTCAATTCACCATCACTGTGAGCGGAAACCCTCGCATCGAACCCTTAAATCCGGGTAAAATCTTGCACCTATCCTTTGCCCATCACGATTGGTGCCCTTGCCCCGTCCGCCTGCGCTGGGGTATCAGTGCCTCAATTACGCCAAGAGGTGAGGGCAAATTATGCGTCGTGTGGTTGTTACGGGCTTGGGGTTGGTCACACCCCTTGCAGATGGTGTGGAAAATTCTTGGGAACGTATTCTTGACGGGCAGTCAGGTGCGGGCAAGATCACGGGCTTTGATCCCAGCAGATTGACCACGCAATACGCGTGCGAAGTGCCTTTGGGCGACGGGTCAGACGGGACGTTCCACGCGAATACCTATATGGACCCCAAAGAGCAGCGTAAGGTGGATACCTTTATTCTGTTTGGCATGGCTGCCGCCCAGCAAGCGGTTGAGGATGCAGGGTGGATGCCAGAGGATCGTGAAGACCTTGAACGCACCGGCGTGCTGATCGGGTCCGGCATTGGTGGTCTCAATTCCATTTCAAACACTGCCCAGATGATGGCCGAAAAGGGCCCGCGCCGTGTGTCCCCGTTCTTTGTGCCGGGCGCGCTGATCAATCTGATTTCGGGGCAGGTGTCCATCAGATACGGATTCCGTGGCCCCAACCATTCGGTTGTGACCGCTTGTTCTACGGGTGCCCATGCGATCGGTGATGCCTCGCGTTTGATCCAGCATGGAGATGCTGAGGTGATGATCGCGGGCGGTGCAGAGGCTGCCATTTGTGAGCTGGGCATGGCGGGCTTTAACGCCTGTAAGGCGTTGAGCACAAAGCACAATGATGATCCAACCGTGGCCAGTCGCCCTTGGGACGCAGACCGCGATGGTTTCGTTATGGGTGAGGGTGCGGGCATTGTCGTGCTGGAAGAATACGAGCATGCCAAGGCGCGTGGTGCGAAGATTTATGCCGAGATTTTGGGTTATGGCCTGAGTGGTGACGCCCACCACATCACCGCCCCGCCACCGGACCACGAAGGTGCCGAGCGTGCCATGCGTGCCGCCTGCCGGAATGCGGGGATCGAGCCTGCGCAGATCGACTATGTGAACGCGCATGGCACATCGACCATGGCCGATACCATTGAATTGGGCGCGGTTGAGCGTTTGGTAGGCGATGCTGCATCGTCGTTGGTGATGTCCTCTACGAAATCCGCCACCGGTCACCTTTTGGGTGCGGCTGGCGCGATTGAGGCGATTTTCTCGATCCTGGCGATCCGCGATCAGGTCGCCCCGCCGACAATCAACTTGGATAATCCCGCGGTCGAGACCGAGGTGGACCTTTGCGCCAATGAGAAGCGCCCGTGTGAGATCAAGGTCGCCTTGTCGAATTCCTTTGGGTTTGGCGGCACGAACGCCAGCATTGTCCTTGGGAAAGTCGACTGATGTGGCGCCATATTGCGGCCAACGCACTGACGTTTCTGACTGTGGCCTTGTTTTTGCTGGTCGGTGTCATTGCATGGGGCACGCGCGAGTATAGTGCGCAAGGCCCGTTGGAGGCCGCAATATGCCTAGAGGTGCCCCGTGGTGGCAACATCAAGGGGTTGAGCGCTGATCTGACTGAAAAGGGCGCGATTTCATCCGCCTTTGTTTTTGAGATTGGTGCCGACTACACCGACAAATCCGGTGATGTGAAATTTGGCCGTTTTCGCGTGCCTGAGCAGGCCTCGATGGAAGACATCGTGGATATCGTGACCCGTGGTGGTCGCAATACCTGCGGTGCAGAGGTGATTTATCGCGTGGGTATCAACCGCACGCTTGTTGATGTTCGCGAATTGGACCCCGCCTCAAACCAATTTGTTGATCTGGTCAGTTTTGAGGCGGGTGGGCTGGAAGTGCCGCCGGCCTATGCCGAGGTGCGGGCAGATGGCAGCGCCACCTACCGCGTTGTCATTGCCGAAGGGGCGACCAGTTGGCAGATCACCAACGCCTTGGCGCAGATTGATATCCTGCGCGCTGACGTCACGGATGTGCCGGCAGAAGGGGCCTTGGCCCCGCGTGATTATGACTTGCGCGAGGGGGATACGGTGTCGTCGGTGCTTGCGCGGATGCGCGAGGCGCAGACCACGATATTGACAGAAGCCTGGGAAGGCCGGGCTGAAGATCTGCCTTTGGCGTCAGCGGATGAAGCGCTTGTTCTGGCCAGTATCATTGAGAAAGAGACCAGCGTCCCGGACGAGCACCCTCAGGTTGCCAGCGTTTTTGTGAACCGTTTGAACCGGGGTATGCGGCTTCAGACTGACCCGACGGTGATTTATGGCATCACCAAGGGTGAGGGTGTGTTGGGCCGTGGTCTGCGTCAGAGTGAGCTTCGTGCTGCAACGCCTTGGAATACTTACGTTATTGAAGGTTTACCGCCAACGCCAATTGCCAACCCCGGCAAGGCCGCCATTGAAGCCGCGCTGAACCCTGACACCACTGCGTATATCTTCTTTGTGGCTGACGGCACGGGCGGGCATGCTTTTGCGACCAATCTTGACGATCATAATCGCAATGTCGCCCGCTGGCGCGAGATCGAGGCAGAGCGCGCCAACGACGGGTGAGCGTGATTTTGTTAATGAAATCATAATGTTCCGCTCGCGCGACAACTGATGGCAGATTGACATTTTACCAACTTTTCTCTAGCCTGGATGGGCTAGATGGCGGGTGTGCCTATCAGGTTTGATGCCCCCACTCGACTGTAACGGAAGTACCCTTACAGGCTGATACTACCATGACAGAAGAATATGAAACGGGGCGCAATCCCCGAGCCTTGGCCAACGCACGGTTGGCCGAGTTCGAAGAGCTATTTTCTGAAATCCGGGCGTTGATCCAGCAGATGAAACAAGCGTCGGGCGCGTCCATCGAAGCGCCCGAACAGATCATCAAAAAAATGGACCAACTTACAAAGGCACATCTGACTGTGCTGGCCGCAGAGGATGCATTTCATGCTAAATACGGATACCGCGACGACGCAGGCGCAATCCATGACCTGCCTTACCTGCAAGGTAATGTCGCCGGTGGTGAAGGATATGACTGGCGCTATCCCTCACCAGAGGCACGGGCGGCACAACGCCGTGTGCCGATCACAGACAGTGCAGGTGAGCCGTGGATATGGCGCCCCAAGGACCTGCAGAACTGGTGGGCCAATCCACACCATGCGCGGATTGACGGCGTGCGACAGGCAACCCCGACCGATAGGGTGCCGCAGAGCAAGCCGTTCTGGTTCACCGAAATGGGCTGTCCCGCCGTGGATAAGGGTGCCAACCAACCCCACCGCCAGTTGAACAGTGCCGTGGAAGCAAAACTGCCCGACGGTTCAAGCGGCGCACGTGATGATCTGATGCAGATGCAATATCTGCGCGCGATCACGGCGCATTTTGCGGATGAGGCGCATAACCCCCCAGCTGCCGTCGCAGGCGGGCGCATGGTTGATCTGGACCGCATGCACGTCTGGGGTTGGGATGCGCGACCCTATCCGTTCTGGCCGGGCAATCAGGCGCTCTGGAGCGATGGTGACCGCTATGCGCGTGGGGCTTGGTTGAATGGTCGGGCAAGTAACAGATCATTGGCGTCGGTGGTGGCGGAAATCTGTGATCGTTCGGGGGTGTCGCGCTATGATACATCTGCACTTTTCGGGATCGTGCGCGGCTATTTGGTCAGCGACATTGGCACCGGGCGGGCGGCACTTCAGCCGTTGATGCTGGCTTACGGCTTTGATGCGATCGAACGCGATGGTGTTCTGGTGTTCCGAAATCGCAGTGGTGCTGCGGATCATGTACTGACAGATGCGATGCTGGCCCTTGATCCCGAAACAGATCAGGCTTTGTCGCTGACCCGTGCTGCGGGGGCAGAGGTCGCAGGCCGGGTACAAATGGCATTCCTGCACGCCGATGGCGATTATGACGCGATTGCCGCTGAAACCGTTCTGCCCGACGAGGTGACGCTTGGTATCACCCGCAATGAGGCCCCGCTGGTGCTGACGCGCACCGAAGGGCAGGCCACGGTTGAACGCTGGTTGCAAGAGGCGCGGATCGGGCGCGACACAGCCCGCTTTGCACTACCGCCTACGCAACTGGATGTCGGCGCGGGGGACGTGGTAAGGCTTGCTACACAGGCCCATCTCGGCACCTACCGGGTTGACCGGATTGAAGAGGCGGGCGTGCGGTTGGTCGATGCCACGCGAGTTGAGCCCACGGCCTATGCACCCCCTGTGGCGCTTGATGAGGCCGTGAAGTTGCAGCCATTCGTAGGGCCGATCCCCGCTGAATTGCTATTCCTCGATCTGCCATTGCTGACCGGCGACGAACAACCCCACGCGCCCTATGTCGCCGCCGCTGGCAGGCCGTGGCCGGGCAGCATCGCGCTTTATGGAGCGCCGCAGGATAGCGACTACACTGTGCAAGAGATCATCAATGAGGCCGCCGTGTTGGGTGTCACACAAAGCGCACTGGCCCGCGGCCCGGTTGGGATTTGGGACCGCCAGCAGGCTTTGCAGGTCAAATTGGTCGATGGCAACCTCAGTTCTGCTACGTCAGAGGCATTGCTGGCGGGTGCGAACCTTATGGCCATCGGCAACGGCAGCACAGATGAGTGGGAGGTCATGCAGTTCCAGAATGCAGCGCCATTGTTCACTCGTGGCTTTGGTTTGTCAGGTCTGCTGCGCGGACAGGCGGGCAGCCGAGGACTGATGCCAGATGTTTGGCCCATTGGATCGCGTGTGGTTCTGTTGAACGGCGTGCCAGAGCAAATCACGCTTCCCACTGCATCGCGCGGCATCGCACGGCATTTCCGCTTTGGCCCGGCCAAGCAACCGCTGACCGACCCAAGCTATCGCTATACCAGCCACGCCTTTGCGGGGAATGGATTGCGGCCTTATCCGGTGGCACATTTGCGCGCGCAAAGCACCGGCGCTGGGCTTGATTTGTCGTGGATCAGATGCAGCCGGATTGATGGGGATATCTGGGCCGATGGAGATATACCACTGGGCGAGGATAGCGAGGCTTACACCGTGCGGGTGATGCAGGGCAATGCAGTGCGGCGCGAGGTGGTCGTGAACAACCCCGACTGGTCCTACACCAACGCGCAGATTGCAGCGGATGTGGGTGGTGCCAGCTATGACATTGCGGTCGCGCAAATGTCTGCCCGCTTTGGCGCTGGGCCCTTTACCACGCTCAATGTGACCCAATGAGGGGCGTGCAATTGGCAGACATCGAAATCGCGGCGCGCGCACTGCTGGCTGTCGATGCCGAGGCGCGGGCAGGGGTGATGACAGAACTGCTGCGCCGCGCCGACATTGCCGATAGGTATCGCAAGAAATTGCGCCGCCCGCATGTGCAATTTGGCACGGGCACCTTAATGTCAGCGGCGTCGCGATTTGACATGGCACCACGGCCCACCCGGATCAGCGGCGAAGTCCAGCGGGCGTATGCGATTGTTATCAATGCCTTAGGCGATCAATCTGCGTGATATGGCCCATCACGGCTTTATTCTTGGCTTGACGCCCTTATCTGATCTAGATGTAAGGGCGAAAAACGCGAGGATGCAGCGATGGCTCATGTGCAAACAAATCTGACCGAAGTCGACCCGGTCTGGCATCGCATCTGCGAAGAGGCAGAGGCGGCCATTTCCAGCGAACCCCTGATGGGTGGCTTGGTGCATGCCGGTGTGCTGCATCACAAATCGCTTGAGCGCGCCTTGGCCTATCGCATCTCGATGAAGTTGTCTTCGCCCGAGATGTCCGAGCAGATCCTGCGTGAAATCGCAGATCAGGCCTATCTGGATGCACCCGAACTGGCGACAGCGGCGCGTGCCGATATTGTGGCCATCTTTGACCGTGATCCGGCCTGCCATCGGTTTCTACAACCTTTGTTGTTCTTCAAAGGATTTCAGGCGGTACAAGCCTATCGTCTGGGCCATTGGCTGTTCCAGAATGATCGCCGCGATTTAGCATATTTCATTCAGATGCGCGCGAGCGAGGTGTTCGGCGTTGATATTCACCCCGCCGCGCGGATTGGGCAGGGAATCATGATTGATCACGCACACTCGATCGTTGTGGGTGAGACGGCCGTTGTGGGCGACAATGTCTCAATGCTGCACTCGGTCACATTGGGTGGCACGGGCAAGGAAGACGACGACCGCCACCCCAAAATTGGCGATGGCGTGCTGATTGGCGCCGGTGCAAAGGTGCTGGGCAACATCACCGTGGGCCATTGCAGCCGGATTGCGGCAGGGTCCGTCGTGTTGGACGAAGTGCCACCGATGAAAACCGTGGCCGGTGTGCCCGCCAAAATCGTCGGAGAGGCCGGGTGTTCGCAACCGTCCATGACGATGGATCAGCTACTGAACCCCATCAAATAACAAAACGCCGGATCATCGCTGATCCGGCGCTTTTCTTTGAACAGTGTTGGTCGTTTAGACAAGCATGGTCATTGGGTTCTCAAGGTTGTCCTTGATCGCATTCAGCAAGTTCGCACCCAATGCCCCGTCAATCACCCGATGATCGACCGACAATGTGGTGGACATAACCGTCGCCACGGTCAGCTCTCCGTCTGCGCCAACAATTGGTTTTTTCGCACCAGCGCCCACGGCGAGGATGGCCGCATGTGGTGGATTGATGATGGCATCAAAGTTGTCGATGCCGAACATGCCCAGATTCGAGATTGCAAAACTGCCACCCACATATTCATGCGGGGCCAACTTGCGGTCGCGGGCACGGGTGGCAAGGTCTTTCATCTCGGCTGATAGTGCCGACAGCGATTTCATCTCGGCATCCTTCAGGACCGGGGTGAAAAGACCACCCTCAATGGCCACAGCGACAGCCACATCCGATTTTTCAAACTTCAGTGTCCGGTCACCGGCCCAAACAGCATTGGCTTCGGGTACTTGCTGGAGCGCCAGCGCACAGGCCTTGATGATAAAGTCATTGACCGACAACTTCACGCCACGCGGCTCTAACTGCTTATTGAGCTGGCTGCGGAACTTGAGCAACGCATCAAGCTGAACGTCGCGGCGCAGATAGAAATGCGGCACGGATTGCTTGGCCTCGGTAAGGCGGGCGGCAATCGTCTTGCGCATGCCGTCCAGCTGGACCTCTTCAAACGGACGGTCTGCATATGTCTTGAGCACGACATCCGTGGCAGGACCAGCCGCCATTGCAGCAGAGGCAGGGGCGCCGGCCTTGGCAGCAGGTGCCACGGGTTTTGGCGCAGCGGTTGCATTTTCGACATCTGCCTTAACGATGCGGCCATGTGGGCCAGAACCCGCGATAGCGCCAAGATCAAGACCCTTATCCGCTGCAATCCGGCGGGCCAATGGCGTGGCAAAAATGCGTTCACCGTCTTTGGCGGGCGCTGAAGGTGCAGGGGTCACAGGTGCCGCCTCAGCAGCGGCAGGTGCTTGGGCGGTTGGGGTAGGTGCAGTGGCGGCTGCGGTTGGGGCAGGTGCGGAAACATCGCCGATATCATCGGCACTCTCACCATCTTCCAGTAGAACGGCGATTACGTCGTTCACCTTCACACCTTCGGTGCCTTCGGGCACGATGATTTTGCCCATCACGCCTTCATCGACGGCTTCGAATTCCATCGTGGCTTTATCGGTCTCAATCTCGGCCATGATATCACCAGAGGACACAGTATCTCCCTCTTTGACGTGCCATTTGGCCAATGTGCCTTCTTCCATTGTCGGCGAGAGGGCGGGCATCAGGATTTCTGTGGGCATTAGGCAATCTCCTCAACGCGGACGCGATTGAATGGGGCTGTTGGGGTGACACTCGCGGTGCGGAGCGCCAGAATATCGGGCATATGATCCTTGACCCACGACTTACGGGCGGCTTCATTCGCTGCCGCACCGCACGTCGTATCCAGCATATCGCGGGACAGGGTAAAGCGCAGCTTTTGATCGCCGTCTTTGGCAGTGAACATGATTTCATGCCCATCGTCACGGCTGCAAAGGGGGCTGTGTTTCATATCCACGCCTTACCGATAAGTCACTTTTTTGCAGGCGTCGACGACTTCGTCGGCAGTCAGCAAAGCGTGCTTTTCAAGGTTCGCGGCATAAGGCATCGGTACATCTTTACCGGTGCAGGTGATGACGGGGGCATCAAGGTAGTCAAACGCCTCTTGCATGATCACGCCGCTGATGTAGCCGCCGACACTGCCTTGTGGCCAACCTTCTTCGACCGTCACACAGCGGTTCGTCTTGCGGACGGATGCAAGGATTGTAGCCGTATCCATCGGACGCAATGTCCGCAGATTGATGACCTCGGCGTTGATGCCATCCTCTGCCAGCTTCTCGGCGGCGGCGAGGGCGTACGTCATTCCGATACCAAAACTGACGATGGTGACGTCATCACCAGAGCGCTCAATCTTGGCCTTGCCGAATGGAATAGTGAAATCATCCATCACAGGCACATCAAAGGATTTGCCGTATAGGATTTCATTCTCAAGGAAGATCACCGGGTTGGGGTCGCGGATCGCGGTCTTCATCAGACCCTTCGCATCAGCGGCAGAGTAGGGCATCACGACCTTCAGACCGGGGATCTGCATATACCAGGCCGCATAGTCCTGAGAGTGCTGCGCACCCACGCGGGCAGCGGCACCGTTTGGACCACGGAACACCATTGGCGCACCCATCTGACCACCGGACATATAAAGCGTCTTGGCGGCAGAGTTTATAATATGATCAATGGCTTGCATGGCAAAGTTAAATGTCATGAATTCGACAATTGGCTTCAATCCACCAAAGGCTGCACCAGTTGCGATCCCGGCAAAACCATGCTCGGTGATCGGCGTGTCAATCACGCGCTTGGCGCCAAATTCATCCAGCAGGCCTTGGGAAATCTTATAGGCACCCTGATACTCTGCCACTTCCTCGCCCATAAGGAACACATCCTCATCGCGGCGCATCTCTTCGGCCATCGCATCGCGCAGTGCTTCACGCACTGTGGTTTGCTTGACCTCAACATCGGCGTCCCAATCCGGGGTCGCATCGGCGATGGGTGCGGCAGGAACCGCGGCAACAGGTGCAGCGGCTGGGGCGGCGGGTGCCGGTTCAGCGGCAGGCGCGGGTGTCGGGGCAGCACCGGCCTGTGGTACATCTTCGCCTTCCTCAACAAGGATCGCGATGACCGCATTCACCTTCACACCTTCGGTGCCTTCGGCAATGACAATTTTACCAACAATGCCTTCATCGACGGCTTCAAATTCCATCGTGGCTTTGTCGGTCTCGATCTCGGCCAAGATGTCACCGGATGAAACGGTATCACCCTCTTTGACAAGCCATTTGGCCAATGTGCCTTCTTCCATAGTCGGCGACAGGGCGGGCATCAGAATTTCGGTTGCCATGGCTTACGCCTCCACTTCTGCGTAAATATCTGTCCAAAGCTCGTCCAAAGCAGGCTCCGGGCTTTCTTTCGAAAACTCAGCCGCTTCGTTCACAATCGCTTTGATTTCCTTGTCGATGGCTTTGAGGTCATCGTCCGTTGCATGCTTGCCAGTCAGCAGCATATCGCGGATTTGCTCAATCGGGTCGCGCTCGTCGCGCATTTTCTGAACTTCTTCGCGGGTGCGATACTTGGCCGGGTCCGACATAGAGTGACCACGGTAACGGTATGTTTTCACTTCCAGAATGTAAGGGCCCTTGCCTGCGCGGCAGTGGGCAACCGCACGTTCGCCAGCCTCTTTCACGGCCAGAACGGACATCCCATCCACTTCCTCACCGGGAATGCCGTAAGCGGCACCGCGTTCCCACAGGGACGGGGATTTGGTAGAGCGCTGCACAGAGGTGCCCATCGCATATTGGTTGTTTTCAATGACGAAAACGACAGGCAGATCCCAAAGTTCGGCCATGTTATAGGTTTCGTACACCTGACCTTGGTTCGCCGCACCGTCGCCAAAATAGGTAAAGGTCACGCGGTCGTTGCCCTTGTATTTGTCGGAAAAGGCCAGACCGGCACCCAGTGGCACCTGTGCGGCCACAATGCCGTGGCCGCCATAGAAATGCTTCTCTTTCGAGAACATATGCATGGAGCCACCTTTGCCCTTGGAAAAGCCGCCTTCGCGGCCCGTCAGTTCGGCCATGATCCCTTTTGGGTCCATGCCGCAGGCTAACATATGCCCGTGGTCACGGTAGGATGTGACACGCTTGTCGCCTTCATCTGCGGCGGCCTCTAGGCCCACAACAACCGCTTCCTGTCCGATATATAGGTGGCAGAAGCCGCCAATCAGACCCATGCCGTATAACTGGCCCGCTTTTTCCTCAAATCGCCGGATCAGCAGCATTTCACGGTAATGTCCCAGCAGTTCCTCGGCTGAGACGTTGGGTTTCGCGGCGGCCTTTTTGGGCGGCATGTGCTATCCTCCGGCGGTGTCATATATAGTTTAGTATTAAACTATCTTCTAAACCATGCGCAGAATAAATGCGAGAGTCAAAGTGACCCATCGTCAAGCGCGGCTGGAATAGCTGCCTTGCATGAGGTGAATAACTGTTTTGGGTTAACGGATCACAATCTCATCTGCGCGGATCATGCCCAGCACATCGCGGGCCTGCTGGTCCAGCAGATCAAGATCAAGATATGTGTCCGACAGACGACGGCTAAGATTTTCCATCCGGTCAACCTCTGCCTCAAGGCTGGCAAGCTCGGCCACCAATGCTTGGCCAGTGGCCTGCACTTCGATCCGCTTGAACAGCCCATAATCGCCCTGCACAGCGGCAAAGGTGAAGTACAAGCCCAGCATGATCATGCCAAGAAAGTAGAAAAGGGCACCCAATTGCGGGCGGCTGCGTCGGATCATTGTTTTGCCTCAACTGCCACCTCTGACGGGTAGCTGGGGCAAAGAATCGCACATCTGATTCGCAAAGGGAATCCCTAAAATGCGCGGGAGAAACAGAAAATACTGGGCGAAGAAAGCGCTGTGATGCTGGGCGGTTGCGCGATGCAGGCCGTTCCAAAACGCCATGGGCGTTTGATCTGGACCCGTCGATCGTGTATTTTCACAGGCGTAGTGACCGCTGGGTGGGCTGTCAGTCGACCCGCGTAAAGATTGCGCAGCATCGCTTGACCGACGAACGGAGGACACCTCATGGAAGTCATCAAGACCACCGAAATTGCCCACGCCCTTTACCGTGCCCACGGTGACAAGGCCGAGTGGGAGGCCGCCCAACGTGAAATGCAGCTAAGAGATGCGGGCGATCAAAGTCAGGCCGCGACTTGGCGTGCAATCCGGGGCAATTTGCGCCGCCTGCGCGGCGCAAACCAAAGCTAACAGTTAGGCTTTGCCGCGATAAATCTCGACCAGCTTGTTCAGCATATCAAGCGCATCGTCCCGATCACGTTGGAACGAATTCCGCCCGATGATCGATCCGTTGCCGCCTCCGTCACGGATGGCGCGGGCATCGTCATAAACCGCATCGGCACCTTTGGCGGCACCACCTGAGAACACCATCAAGCGACGCCCGTCAAAGGCGCTTTGCACGCAGTGGCGCACGCGTGCTGTTTGGGTGGCAACGTCGATGTCTTGTGCTTCATAGACCTTCTTGGCCTCTGGCAGGCTTAGGTGATCGGTGCTCAGCTTGATCTTGATGATATGCGCGCCCAGCAGCGCCGCAATTTGTGCGGCATAGGCGCCAATGTCGATGGCCGTCTCACCATCTTTGTCCAGCGCCTCACCTCGTGGATAAGACCAGATCACGGTTGCGATGCCCTTGGCCGCAGCCTCGCGGCGCATTTCTGCAATATCGCCAAACATGTTCAGTGCCGCGGAAGAACCGGGATAAACGGTAAAGCCAATTGCCGAACAGCCCAAACGCAGGGCGTCGTCAACGGACGCAGTGATCGCCTGGGTCTTTGGCGCTTCGTTCGGGATCAGCGAGTTGGCAGAGTTCACTTTCAGAATGGTCGGGATCTGACCGGCAAAAGTGTCTGCTCCGGCCTCAAGCATACCCAAAGGGGCGGCATAGGCGTTCAGGCCCGCATCAATGGCCAGTTGATAGTGATAATGCGGGTCATAGCCGCCGGGATTGGGGGCAAAGGACCGGGCCGGGCCATGCTCAAACCCTTGATCGACAGGCAGGATGATCATCTTGCCGGTGCCTCCCAGCTTGCCGTTCATCAAGATGCCCGCCAGCTTGGATTTCACGCCGGGCGTTTCGCCTTCGTAGTTGGACAGGATTTTTTGAACGACGCGGGTGGTTTTCATGGCAGATCCTTTGGGTAAATGAACAGGTTACATTCCGGGTAAGGGGCAGAAGCCCCGGTTGCAAATGTGTTAGCGCAACCGGGGCCAATGTTATCGCAAACAGTGGATGATCAGTTCTGTCGCAGGTAGGCAGAGGGCAGATCCGCCGCGATCCAGTCGCCCAATGCGCGGGTTTGCATCTCTGCTTCGATTGCATTCCACTGTGCCTGCACCGCAGGTCCGCGCGCTCCGAAACGCGCCTCGATTTCTTTACGCAGCGATGTGGCGGCGATGTCACCAGCGGCCTCGGCCAGAAGGGCAAAGTAATAGGCGCGGGCGTAAGACCGTGCCGCACCATCCCCGGTGAAATAGGCAAGCGACAGCGCACGCAGGTCGCGTGGATCATCGCCGCTGACCTGATCGATGGCAGCAGGTGCGTTTGTGCCGGTCAGGTAGGTGTCTTGTGCGTCCAGAACGGCACCCGTCGTCATGCGCGCCTCGAGCCGATCCAGTTGCGCCACTGTGCCCGGCTCCATGCTTGCGGCAGCGATCAGCGCATAACCATAGGCCTCTGCCACGTCACTATCCTGCAATGCGGTGGCCAGCATGGCGGCGGCAGGACCAGTGGTTGCCGGATCATCCAGCAATGGGCGCAAAAGGTCGGGCACAAGTGCGCGCCCCAACGGCACGCCGTGCCCGGTGATTAGCGCCTGTGCTAAATCCAGTCGCGCTTCGGGCGTTTGGTCGGCGGGTGTGGTCAACACAGCTAAATCTGCCGCCGTCAGAATCTCCGACCGCGCAAGCGGCGTGCTGCGGGCTTGCAGCCCGAGTGCCGCAATCAGGGTCTGCGGGGCGTCATACATATCCGGCTCAATCACGATACCCGTTGGGGGCAGGTCGGCCTGCACCGTAATCTCGCCCGGATCAGCGACAAAGGCTTCGACTTCCGCCATCAGGTCACCGACAAAGTTCCTCTCGACAGCGCCCAGAGGGCGTAACCCTCCTTCGCTAAGGAATTGTGAAACAGTCTCAGTGCCCAATTCGCGGATCGTTACAGGATCACGCAGGTTCTCTGGCAGGATTTGCGACACAGCCGCCCAACCGCCATCATCCTTGAGCGTGGCAACCACTCGGTTGACCCGGATCGCAGGGTCGGAGGGATAGCCAAATTCGCCCAGTCGGGGCAGGATCGTGCCGCTGGCCGAATAGTCCAAGGTCGCAAATCCGTTGATGGCAATGGTGCTGTCTAGCGCCGTTTCACCGGTTGTGTAGGCATAGCTCGCGCGCAGTTTGAACTGGTCCAATGGCAGGTCCTTGTAACCGGCCGTTCGCAGCGCCAGTGCGATATCACGTTCTACACAGGCAAGGCCGACGCGTGCGCCAATCAGATTAAGGTTCACCTCGGCGGCAGTCTGGAACGGGGCGGCAAAATCGCTCGACAGGGTCGCCCGCTCAATCGTGATCTCGCATTGGCGCGCCTGATCATAAGGCAGCAGGGGGCGGGCCACGATCCCCGAAATAGAGACGACACCGCGCATCGGGTCCGCCGACAGGTGGTCATATTGCAGCTCCATCCGGGTGCGCAGCGCCGAGATGGCGCTATTGGCAAGTGCCGCCGCAATCCGGTCAGGGCTAAAGAATTCACCAAGCGTCGCTTGGGGGTCACGGTCCTGAGCAAGGGTAGGGGTGGCGATAACAAGCGCAAGTGCTGTTGAGGCAGTCAGATGGGCGATGGGTTTCATGCGAATATTCCTTCTGTATGTGAACTACGTACATGAACATAGTTCACAATGCAAGAAACAGAAGCAGTGACCCCACGTCAGGCCATTCAGCGCAATACTAAATCAAAGGTTAACCCAGCGCCGCCACACCCGGCAGGTCCTTGCCTTCCATCCATTCAAGGAAGGCACCACCAGCGGTCGAGATATAGCTGAAATCGTCCGCCGCACCGGCCTGATTAAGTGCCGCAACGGTATCACCGCCACCGGCCACCGAAATCAACTGACCTGCTTTGGAAAGTGCCGCGGCCTTGGCTGCTGCTGCATTGGTGGCCGCATCAAAGGGGGCAATTTCAAACGCGCCCAACGGGCCGTTCCAGACCAGCGTTTTGGCCCGGTCCAGAACATCGCTGACATAGGCAACCGTGGCGGCCCCGGCATCAAGGATCATCGCGTCAGCAGGGCAGGCGTCAGGTGCCACCGTCTCATTCGCGGCCCCGGCTTTGAATTCACGGGCAACAACGATATCGCGAGGCAGGATGATCTCGCATCCGGCGGCATCAGCCTTTGCCAGAATTTCGCGGGCGGTTTCGGCCAGATCATGCTCGCACAGTGATTTGCCGACATCGATGCCTTGGGCGGCCAGAAACGTGTTAGCCATGCCGCCGCCAATGACAAGATGATCCACCTTGCCCACCAGATTGCCCAGCAGATCCAGCTTGGTCGAAACCTTGGCACCGCCAACAACCGCCACGACAGGGCGTTCTGGCGTACCAAGAGCCTTTTCAAGTGCGCTCAGTTCTTCCGCCATCAAACGGCCAGCACAGGCGGGCAACAGACGGGCGATCGCCTCGGTGCTGGCATGGGCGCGGTGTGCGGCTGAGAAGGCATCATTCACATAGATATCGCCAAGGCCAGCCAGACGTTTTGCAAAGCCTTTGTCATTCTTCTCTTCACCGGGATTGAAGCGCAGGTTTTCCAGCAACAGCACCTCATCGCCGTCCATCTCGGCCACGGCGTCGCCATAGTCGGAATTGACCCAGGTGACAGGCAAGCCCAGAACATCGGCGACGGCAGGGGCGATGATCTCCAATGACATCTCAGGCACGACCTGCCCCTTGGGGCGGCCAAAATGGGCCATCAAGATAACCTTGCCACCCTTTTCCTGAATATCGTCCACCGTGGGGATGATCCGTTCAATCCGGGTCAGGTCGGTGACCTTGCCGTCCTCAACTGGTACATTGATGTCAACGCGCACCAACGCGCGTTTGCCAGCAAAATCGATATCGTCGAGTGTTTTCCAGGCCATGTTGGTGCTCCTATCGCTGATCCGCTTTGGCGCTTAGTTGCGGCAATGTCGCGCTGGCGTCAACCGGACCGGCTTGGCAATTGCGGTTAAGGGCCATATGTCATGCCCGAACGCGAAATAAAGGAGCGCCCCATGGCCGACATCAAAGACCCCGAAAACACCATCATCATGACGCTAAAGGACGGCGACGTTGTAATCGAACTGCTGCCCGATGTGGCACCGGCCCACACCGCGCGGATGAAAGAGCTGGCGCGCGCTGGCAAATACGACAACGTGTGTTTTCACCGGGTGATTGACGGTTTCATGGCGCAGACAGGCGATGTCGCCAATGGCAACATGGAAGACGGCTTCAACCTCAGCCGTGCGGGCACTGGCGGATCAGACATGCCTGATCTGCCTGCTGAATTCTCCAAGATCCCGCATGCGCGCGGGTCACTGGGTGCGGCACGGTCGCAAAACCCAAACTCGGCCAACAGCCAGTTCTTTATTAACTTCAAGGACAATGATTTCCTGAATGGGCAATACACTGTCTATGGGCAGGTTGTGTCCGGCATGGAACATGTGGATGCGATCATGAAGGGCGAGCCGCCGATGAACCCTGACCGCATGATCAGCGTAAAGGTTGCCGCAGATGTATAAGCTGGCAGCTGCATTTGCGGTTTTGGCGACACCCGTACTCAGCAACGGTCTTGAGATCGATGTCACAGGCGAGGCCAACGGCACAATCGTCATTGACCTGTTTGAAGAAACAGCACCCAAGCATGTTGAACAGATCACAGCGATTGCTGCGGCAGGCAGCTATGATGGCGTGGTGTTTCACCGGGTCATTGATGGTTTCATGGCCCAGACGGGTGACGTTCAAAACGGTGTGATGGGCGGCGATCTGTCTCGCGCAGGCACCGGTGGGTCTGACTTCCCCGATATCCCGGCTGAATTTTCTGACCTGCCGTTTGAACGCGGTGTGGTTGGCATGGCGCGGGCGCAGAACCCGAATTCGGCCAACAGCCAGTTCTTCATCATGTTCGAGCCGGGCTATTTCCTGAATGGCCAATATACGGTTGTAGGCGAAGTGACAGCGGGCATGGATATCGTTGATGCGCTTAAGCGCGGCACAGGGCCGAACGGCTCTGTTGTTGGCGCGCCTGATGCCATGCAAGCGGTCCGCGTGACCGAATAACAAATCAGCACTAGCCCCCTCACATTGCCGAGAGGAGGCTAGGCGAACAGCCCTGCGTCCGTCAGTCTTTGCTCCAATCAAGAGGAGAGACCGATGCGCCTGATCCCCACAATCGCTGCATTTTGCACCGTGGCCAGCATGTCCGCGGCCAGTCCAGAGTTTTGGACGTCCGAATGGCCGAACACGGATTTTGAAAACACCAGCGTAGAAAACTGGGTTGAGATCATGTCGGGTGGTCCACCAAAGGACGGTATCCCGGCGCTGGATGATCCAGAGTTCATCTCAGTCGCCGACAAACCGGACCTTTTGCCTCGCGAACCGGTGATCACACTAGAGATCGAAGGTGAGGTCCCGCGCGCTTATCCGATCCGCTATCTGACATGGCATGAGATTGTGAATGACGTGGTGGGTGATATTCCGGTCGCTGTCACTTTCTGCCCTCTGTGCAATTCCGGCATCACCTTTGACCGGCGGCTTGATCAAGGCACGCTGAGCTTTGGTGTCTCCGGCAAGCTGCGCAATTCTGACATGGTGATGTTTGACCGCGAAACCGAAAGCTGGTGGCAGCAGGCCATTGGCGAGGCGATTGTCGGTGATCTGACGGGCACCGAACTGGTCAGTCTACCCAGTTGGATGGAAAGCTGGTCAAGTTTTGCAGAACGTAACCCAGACGGGTTGGTCATGGCGCAACCAGCCTTTCGCCGCCAATATGGGGCGAACCCCTATGTGCGCTACGACAGCTCCAACCGCCCATTCCTTTATTCGGGTGAAATGCCGCCGCATGATATCCCGGCACTGGCCCGCGTGGTGCGGGTGGGTGATGCAGCCTGGCCGTTGACCCGATTGTCAGAGGCAGGTGAACTGACCGAGGCGGGCGTGACATTCACGTGGGGCGAAGGGCAGGCGTCAGCCCTTGATGCTGCCCGGATTGGTGCAGGCAAAGAGGTCGGTAACGTGCGGGTGCGTGATGCATCGGGCAATGATCTGCCCCATGATGTGATGTTTGCCTTTGCGTTTCATGCATTCTGGCCAGAGGGAAACTGGATGTTGGGGCAATAGACGCCAGATACGCCGCGTCTGCTGACCTGTCAGGGCCTCCGGCAGAAGTTTGATTGGAAATAGAAAGTAGTAAGGGGGTTTGCCCCCGATCCCAGCTTGCCTCAGGTGCCGCAGAAGGTGCGCTTTACCTGTTCATCTTCGCTGGGCGCGCGCGCAAAATGCGCTGTGTCATCGGTCAGTGGCGCATATGGATTGGTAACAGCAGCCAGCAACGCGTGAAACGGGGCGTGATCGCCATTGCGCCCGGCGTTGATGACCTCTTCAATCCGGTGATTGCGCGGGATGATCTGCGGGTTGGCCTGCGCCATTATGGTGGCCGCGTCATCTGATTTGCGCAGATGCCAGCGGTCTGCCCACGTGTCAAAGGCGTCGCGGCTAAGGAATTGGTCGCGGGCACGGGCAGTGTTCAGGGTGGCGAAGGTGTTTGTGAAATCGGCCCCATCCTTGGTCATCAGATCCAGCAGATCGGTGATCAAGGTGCGGTCATCCTCGGTCGGGTTTGCGATGCCCAACTTGGCGGCAAAGGCGCGCAGCCATTCGGCTTCATAGATCACCGGCATGCGGTGAACTGCGGCAGTGAACGCCTCAATCGCGGCGTCACGGTCAGGCATCAGCGGGATCAACGCCGTGGCGAATTGTGCCATGTTCCATGCGCCAATACCGGGTTGGTTGGCGTAGGCGTAGCGCCCGTATTGGTCGATAGCGCTGAACACACTATCAGGGTGAAAGCCGTCGATAAAAGCGCAGGGGCCATAGTCGATAGTCTCGCCTGCGATGGACACATTATCGGTGTTCATCACACCGTGAATAAACCCCAACCCCATCCATTTTGCGATCAGCGCCGCATAGCGGGCAATCACCAGATCGAGCAATTCGGCGGGTCCGTTGGCCTGTGGATAATGCCGCGCAATCACATGATCCGTCAGCGCGTGCAGGGCCGTCATATCGCCGCGACTGGCGAAGAACTGGAACGTGCCCACGCGGATATGGCTTTGGGCCACACGGGCAATCACTGCACCCGGCAGCACGTCTTCGCGGAAGACGTCTTCGCCTGTTGTCACTGCCGCCAGCGCGCGGGTTGTTGGCACGCCCATGGCATGCATCGCCTCGCTGACCAGATATTCGCGCATCACTGGACCCAGCCATGCGCGCCCATCGCCGCGCCGTGAATAAGGCGTAGGACCAGAGCCTTTGAGCTGGATATCACGGCGGATGCCGTCGGTGCCGATCACCTCACCCAAAAGCACTGCACGTCCGTCGCCCAGTTGTGGGTTCCAGTTGCCGAACTGATGGCCTGCATAGGCCTGGGCAAGGGGGGCGGCCCCATCGGGGATATGATTGCCGGCAAAGACCTGAACGGCCTCTGGCGCGGTCAGCATCGCAGGATCAATGCCAAGGATCGCCCCAAGATCAGCGTTGACCGCGATCATCTGTGGCGCTTTTACCGGTGTTGGCAATTGTGCCGTGAACATCTGCGCAGGCAGTTTGACATAGGAGTTGTCGAAAGGGATTTGCATCCTACAATCGCGCCAGACGTGCGGCAAGCAAGGCATAGAACCCGGAAGCGTCGATATCCTTCATGAACATCGCATTGGCGGGGCGGTCGGTGACCCGCCACCAGTCGGCGACGGTCATGCCAAGGGTCAGGTCCGCCTCTGTCTCGATCTCGACGTTGATATGGCGGCCTTCAAAAAGCTGCGGTTCGATCAGATAGGCGATCGTGCAAGGGTCATGCAGGGGGGCACCTTCTGATCCGTATTTTTCCATATCAAACCGTTCAAAGAAATCGGTCCAAGCGGCGACCATATCCCCCACCTGCGTATGCATAGAGCGGAAAGCGTCGATGCGGTTGCGCGTGGTCAGCGCCTTGTGGGTGACATCAAGCGGCATGACAACCAGCGGGGCTCCTGCGGCAAAGACGATTTTGGCGGCTTCTGGATCGACGTAGATGTTGAATTCAGCCGCGGGGGTGATGTTGCCGACCTCAAAATAGGCGCCGCCCATAAGGACAATTTCTTGGACGCGTCCGACAATGTCCGGCGCACGTTCGAATGCAACAGCGATATTCGTCAGAGGGCCGATGGGGCAAAGGGTGACGGTCCCGCTGGGTTCGCTCCGCAGGGTTTCAATGATGAAATCCACCGCGTGCTGTTCCTGCAATGGCATCGTCGGATCGGCCAGTTGCGGGCCGTCCAATCCGGTTTTGCCATGCACATGCTCTGCTGTGACCAGCTTGCGCCTAATTGGCGCATCGCAACCAGCAAAGACTTTTGTCTCTGGTTTGCCTGCCAGTTCACACACGATCCGGGCGTTTCTCTCGGTCAGGGGCAGCGGCACATTGCCCGCCACAGCCGTGATGCCCAGTACCTCAATGTCTTCGGGAGAAGCGAGGGCAAGCAGGATCGCGACCGCGTCGTCTTGTCCGGGATCCGTGTCGATGATGATCTTACGGGGGGGCATGCGTTCGTCCTGTCTTGCGTATGCCTAACGTGGTCCGAAGGGCGGGCAGTGGCAAGGGGTCAGACGCGACCTTCTGCGTGTAAGCGCTGATAAAGTGCGTCCGAGACCGGATCACCAACCTCAAGCGCAAAGATGTATGCGTGGGTCAAAAAGAAACAGGCGGCATCAAGATCGCCTGCGCCATCCGCCGCCTCTGCATAAAGGGCGACCAGTGCAGCCCGATCATCACGGGCGTGCGCATCCAGCAACCGATCCTGCAATGACCTCATGAGGCGTCGAGATGCGTCGCGATACTGCCGGCCACCCAATGGTGAAAGCAATGCGTCGGGCCATCCATCGCAGGGCTGAAGCGACCACCATCAAAACCCGGCGCATTGCGGCCTTTCTGCATGCCTTCGACCACAAAGATGTCTTCGGTAAAGACCACTTTCCACTGTGCGGCGTTTTTCTCGCGCAAGGCGTCATCGGTTTGAGGTGTCGCATAATAGAGATGGATATGTTCGCGGGTTTGCTGGTGGCTGACAGGTTCCAATACGATCACGAAAGTATGGTCGCGCTGCACGCCCAGCAGGACATTGGGGTAGACGGTGATGTATTCGCCGCCCATCGCCCATTTGTCGTCAAGGTCAGGGAAATCGGGGAAAACGGCCCCATCATCGCCCGTCAACTGGCGATAGACCAAAGTGCCCTGACCAGAGTATTTGCCTTTTTCGTCGATGTTGTAGTGATCCTCGAGCCGGGAATAGCTGTTCAGGCCGGGGTGGACCCACGGCAGGTGATAGCTTTCGCAGTAATTCTCGACCGCGAGCTTCCAGTTGGTGGTGAGGTCCAGCGTAAAGGTGCTGTCAGCGCCGCCATGATACATCGGTTGGTCAAAATCGGACCAGCGGGCAATCAGATCGGCGTGAACCTCTTCAAAGGGAGCGGCATTGCCGTCGATGTTGATAAAGACCGTGTCGAACCAGATATGGCTGCGCACTTCGATCAGACCCAGCAGGGATTTGTCGATGGCGTCATGGGTGTTGTGGCCGGGACCGCCAACATGGGGGGTGGATACAAGGCGGCCATCGGTGCCGTAACACCATGAATGGTAGGGGCAGCGAATCGCGCCTTCGATCTTTTTGGCTTCAGTGACAAGCATCATGCCGCGATGGCGGCAGATGTTCTGGAACACGCGAACCTGCCCCTGACGGTCCCGCACCAGCAACAAGGGGATGCCCAGAAATTCAACAGGTTTCGCGTCGCCATCTTCGGGCACATCGGCGGTGACAGCCAGACCAGACCAATTGGCAAAAAGAACGGCCTTTTTTTCCACTTCAAAGACATCGGGGTCGATGTAATGGGCATTGGGCAAGCCGCGGGCCTGCGCAATCGGCTGGCGAACGGCATCAAGGGTCTGTTGGGGAATGTCTTTGGCCATGGCTCACATCCTTATTTCTATAAGGAACCTAGCATATCCGCACCCCATCTGATGCGTCTGCGCGCGACGGGGCCTTTTCTCACAGCGACATCACTTCGCTGCGATGGGCCAAACCTTGCCAGCGCGCGCAGGATGCATAAGTCAAGAATTGCCAGCCCAGCATGTGAGGGCAAAACCGGGCAGGCTTTTGCGCATCACTCGCCACGAAATTGGCATGGGGATGCTGGAAAACTTTTGTTCAAGGTGGGGCTATGGAATGATCCCCGACAGACGCCCATGTGTGACGGCGAAGGCAACAAAGCCTTCTTCATGTCCTCAAAAGGAGACAACAAATGACACGCAAACTGACGCTGATTGCACCACTCGCTGTTTTGACTGCACTGGCAGGCCAGGCAATGGCCCAAGACGCTGCAATCGATATCAACGGCGACGGTATGTACAGCTTTCCAGAGCTTCAGGCAGTGATGCCTGAAATGACGGAAGACGATTTCACCTTGCTGGACACATCAGGCGACGGCCTGCTGGACGCGGATGAAATCGCAGTGGCAACAGAAGCAGGCCTTCTACCTGCGTAAAAGAATAGCGCGCCGGATCAGCCTCTAACGATCCGGCGCAGCTGGCGCCCCTTGCGTCTGCCCCAATCACAGGGTGCAAGGGGCTGCCTTACGCGACAGCGCCCCGTGAGAGTGCGGCAACGCCTGTCCGGGCGATTTCCTGCAAACCCAATGGCTGCATCAGTTCGGCAAATGCGTCGATTTTTTCAGGTGTGCCTGTGATCTCAAACACAAATGATTCCAAGGTGCTATCGACCACACTTGCCCTAAAAATATCCGCCAAACGGATCGCCTCGATCCGGTCATTCCCGGTGCCTTCGACCTTGAACAGCGCCAATTCACGTTCAACAGATGGCCCTTCAACGGTCAGGTCATTGACCTTATGCACATCCACAATTTGACCGAGCTGAGCCTTGATCTGAACGATAATCTGCGGCGTGCCGGTGGTCACAATCGTGATGCGGCTGCGATGACCTAGGTGATCGACCTCTGCGACGGTCAGACTGTCGATGTTATAGCCACGCCCTGCAAACAGGCCGATGACACGGCTTAGAACACCGGGTTCGTTTTCGACGAGAACAGCCAGCGTGTGACGTTCTACCTTGTCCGAAAACGTAGGGCGGAGGTCATAGGCGGAATGGCTGGTGGCGCCTTTTTTGATTTTGAGCGGTGACATGATTTGTGCCTTTGATCGTTATTTTGTTGGTACTTGGGGCGTACACACCCCCTGCAAGCGAGTGTGCATCACACCATCACCGCGCCATCAGACTTGATCGCATTTGCCACATCCGCGGTCTCGCCCAGCAGCATCTCATTATGCGGCTTGCCCGATGGGATCATCGGGAAGCAGTTTTCGTGCTTTTCCACCAGACAATCGAACAGGACCGGGCCGTCGTGGGTCAGCATCTCCATGATCGCGTCATCCAGATCGGCGGGATCAGAGCAGATGATGCCTTTGGCGCCAAACGCCTCGGCCAGTTTCACAAAATCAGGCAGGCTCTCGGACCAGCTGGATGAATAGCGTTCGCCATGTAGCAATTCCTGCCACTGGCGCACCATGCCCAGCCGTTCGTTGTTCAGGATGAACTGTTTGACGGGCAGATTGTATTGCATCGCCGTGCCCAGTTCCTGCATGTTCATCAGCCATGACGCCTCACCGGCGACGTTGATCACCAGTGCATCAGGATGGCCCATTTGCACGCCGATAGACGCAGGAAAGCCATAGCCCATCGTGCCCAAACCACCGGATGTCATCCAACGGTTGGGGTCTTCAAACCCCAGGTATTGCGCGGCCCACATCTGATGCTGGCCCACTTCGGTGGTGATATAGCGGTCGTGCTTTTTGGTCAGCTCTTCCAACCGAGACAGGGCATATTGCGGCTTGATCACTTTGCCTTCTTGCTTGAAGGCCAGACAATCGATCTTGCGCCAGTCGTTGATCTGGTGCCACCATTTCTGCATTGCCTCTTTGTTGGTTTTGCGCCCGCGCGCTTTCCAAACCTTCAGCAGGTCCTCTAACACATGGGCGACATCGCCAAGGATCGGGATATCAACCTTGATCACCTTGTTGATCGAAGACGCATCGATATCGATATGCGCTTTCTTTGATCCGGGGCTGAAGGCGTCAAGACGCCCGGTGATCCGGTCGTCAAAGCGGGCGCCGATGTTGATCATCAGATCGCAGTCATGCATCGCCATGTTGGCTTCGTACAGCCCATGCATGCCCAGCATGCCCAGCCAGTTGTCACCAGAAGCCGGATAGCAGCCCAGACCCATCAGAGTTGAGGTGATCGGAAAGCCCGTCGCCGCAACCAGTTCGCGCAGCAATTGCGTCGCCGCCGGACCAGAGTTGATCACACCGCCACCAGTATAGAAAATCGGACGCTTGGCCGTTTCCATGGCTGCGGCCAGTTCGGTGATCATCTCCATGTCACCTTTGACCTGCGGGTTGTAGTGCGTTTCAACCTGCCGCGGCTCTGTATAGGTGCCAGTGGCAAACTGCACATCTTTGGGAATGTCGATGACAACGGGGCCGGGGCGGCCGGATGTGGCGATATGGAAAGCCTCATGCAGAGTGGGCGCCAGACGATCGGTTTCTTTGACCAGCCAGTTATGCTTGGTGCAGGGGCGTGTGATACCGACGGTATCGCATTCCTGAAACGCGTCAGAGCCGATCATGAAGGTCGGCACCTGCCCAGTCAGCACAACAATCGGAATGCTATCCATCAGGGCGTCCGTCAGACCCGTCACTGCATTTGTGGCGCCGGGACCGGAGGTGACCAAGGCAACGCCGGGCTTGCCAGTGGACCGGGCATAGCCTTCGGCGGCATGCACCGCACCTTGTTCGTGGCGGACCAAAACATGCTTGATGCTGTTTTGCTGAAAAATCTCGTCATAGATCGGTAGGACGGCACCACCGGGGTATCCAAAGATCGTGTCCACGCCCTGATCAATCAGTGCCTGAACAACCATTCTTGCGCCCGTCATGGCTTTGCTCATGTGTCTCGCGTCCTTCGCGTATCTGGTTTCTCTTTGGTCACAAAAAAACCCCCGAGTGTGTCGGGGGCGCATGGGATCGTTATGGTTTTACCGTTACCGGCCCATGCGCGTGTATCTCACAATTAGTACGACGTGTGTCATCAGGGTTCCTTCGTGCCTCTGCAGACCCTAATCCGCCGGTTTAGGGGGGTCAACAGCACAAGTGGAGAAAATGTCGTCTTGGGGCGGTTTTTCGCAACTTTCTTTCAGGTCGCGATTTGCGCAGCACTCAAAGGTAGCTTCTGCGCCGCAACCTATTGCGCCCTGCATTGGCAATCTCGCTGCCAAACAGCAGTAGATGGGCCAATGTCATGATAGAGAGCAAAACAAGGGCATAGGCGATCAGGATTTGCACCATTGGCACCTGAAAATTCAGCTGCGGCAGATTGGCGATGACCACAGGGGCATACCATGACACGAAAGAGATCATGCCCATGGTTACAAAGATGAATTTCTTGCGAAACGGCACGCCGCCCAGCATCGTGCGGCCTATTTGGCCATACATAAATGGGATAACCGTGCGGTGGATGAACACGCCGTTGATTGTCAGGATGGTGACGATCACCATCTTGGCCCAGACCTTTTCATTGCCCAGTTTGACCGGGTCGCTCATCCAATAGAACACCAGAAAGCTCAGCCCTGTGACCCACAACAGTTTGAGCCCGACATTCACAAGATCAGCAAGGAAATGGAACATCTCGAACTTTTGCTCGGTCATTTCCTGACCCAGAAAGAACCGGATGATCATCAGGTCCAGCAATGTCGCGGCCCCAAGCCCCATCGACAGGCCGATGAAGTGAAAGATGCGGATAATCCCGCGGGTCATTTGTTCAGGGTCAGAGCCGAGTGCGCTGAGAAGTTGTGTGAGTTCCAACAGGGTGGCCTTTTGTAGTCTTGGCTCGCCCACCAGCAAACCAGTCGTGCTTCAATGCGGATGCGTCATTTTGACGTAACACATCCGTATTGAGCGTAGGGCACCGGGTTTGTGCAATCGCTGGATTGGAATGGTCGGTTCTCGGCAGAATCCGGCCCATGAGGCTGATTTGTCTACGCGAATTATGTCTGATCGTCGCCGATCTTGTCCCATGTCTGGGTGTCAAAATCACCCGCCGCGTGCCGCTCGCGCAGTTGTTCTGCTGGGTCACCCCATGCGCGGTTAACCATCTTGCCGCGCAAATAGGCGGGGCGGTTCATCACATCATCGGCCCAGCGATTGACGTGTTCGTATGATTTCACATCAAGGAACTCAGCGGCCTCATAAACCTGCCCCTTGATCAGCGCGCCATACCAGGGCGCCGTCGCCATATCGGCGATCGAATAAGTGTCGCCGCCTAAATAGGTGCTGTCTTCCAGCCGTTGGTTCAGCACATCAAGCTGGCGCTTGGCCTCCATCGCGAAGCGATTGATGGGGTATTCGAATTTTTCGGGTGCATAGGCGTAGAAATGGCCAAAGCCACCACCAAGATAGGGGGCAGAGCCTTGGAGCCAGAATAACCAGTTGAGCGTTTCTGTGCGGGCGGCCACGTCCTTGGGCAGGAAGGCCCCGAATTTCTCGGCCAGATAGAGCAGGATCGCGCCGCTCTCGAACACGCGCACGCCGGTGTCCTTGTCAAACAGGGCAGGGATCTTGGAATTGGGGTTCACATCGACAAAGCCGCTGCTGAACTGGTCACCTTCCTGAATGTTAATCAGCCAGGCGTCGTATTCCGCTGGATGGCCTGCGGCCAGCAGTTCTTCGAGCATGACGGTCACTTTGACACCATTGGGTGTTGCCAGTGAATGCAGTTGCAACGGGTGCTTGCCGACAGGCAAATCCTTGTCATGGGTAGGCCCGGAAACGGGGCGATTGATGTTGGCAAACTTTCCGCCGCTTTCGGCGTCCCAGGTCCAAACCTTTGGCGGGGTGTAGGCGGTGGTGTCAGACATCTTTACTCCGATACTTTGGCAATGCTGTAGAATTCAATGTGAACTTGTTCGGCAGGACTACAAGGCTTGATTGCCTGATCGCGCAAAAATGCACAGCCTATGACCGGTGAAACATCGTGCGGTGACCAATAGTTGGCATTCTTGATTGCGAAATACCAACGCTGCGCAGCCTGTTGCGTAGAAAAAAGGAAATAACTTGGTTCAATTCTGAGTAGAGCGGCGTGAAAAAAATGCGCGCTATTGTTGACGCGTTTTGGTCAACATTTCGCCTTACTCTTGATGTGATTGATGACGTTAGGGAAACTCTTATAAGGAAGGTTAGAAAATGCTTACTCAGAAAGCAGACCGTACATCGGGACAGGCGAAAGTGGGATCGTCGGGGGTAGTACACGGCATGGCGGCAATCGCAGCGGCGACCGTGGGCCTGATGGCCGTGGCGCCTGGTCAGGCGCAGGCGCAAGTCGCCTGTTCGACCTATGCTGTACAGAGTGGTGACACGCTGAGCCAGATCGCCTCGCGCGGGGAGGTGGATGGCGGTTTCCAGACGTTGTTCGATGCCAACCGCAATGTTCTGGCCAACCCCAACCGTATTGAAATCGGTCAGGTTCTGGCCATTCCCTGTGATGATGGAGCGCTGCCTTTGACGGCCGCCAGCACACCCACCGCTGCGGCATCGACCGAACCAGCCCCAACAACAGCTGAACCGAACCGCTCGCTACGCATTGTGACCGCAAGTGGCTATGCGCCCTTCACGGATGAGGGGCTGCCCGGTGGCGGTTTGATCACGCAGATGGTCGATCGCTCCATGGAATTGGGCAATGCTGATCAGGACTATAGCTTGATCTTTATCAACGACTGGGGCTCGCACCTTGAAACGCTGCTGCCGACTGGTGCGGTTGATATGGTGTTCCCATGGTTCAAGCCCGATTGCGACAAGGTTGAAAACCTCTCACCCGGCAGCGCCTACCGCTGTACCGACTTCAACCACTCCGCGCCGTTTTACGAGGCGCTTGTAGGCTACTACACGCTCAAAGGCAGTGCCTATGAAAACGTGACGACCTATGCCGAGTTGCAGGGCGCCCGCTTGTGCCGCCCAGAGGCGTGGTTCTCGTTTGATCTAGAGGCCGAAGGTCTGGTGCCGCCAAATGTTTCGTTGGCACGCCCTGTACCGCAGGATGGTTGCTGGCAGTTGCTGCTGGATGGAGAAATCGACGTGATCACCTTGGATGCCTTGCCGGCTGAAGAAGATGCTCGCGAATTAGGTCTTGAGGATCAGATCGCGAAGATCGAGCCGCTGACATCTGCCCAGACGCTGCATGTCTTTGTGTCCAAGGACAATCAGTTCGCCAATGATGCGCTGCCGATCATCAACGCAGGCCTTGAAGAACTGCGCCTGTCGGGTGAGTGGTTCAACATTGTGCGCGAAGGCATCAAGGAAACCGTCGAGAACTAGATCTAATCTTGATTGGAAACGGCAAACGCCCGCAGCATCGGTTGCGGGCGTTTTGCATTGTGTGGGGCTAAATCCCGGTGCCCTGCAACACGCCATGTTCCATCGCATAGCGCGTCAGCCCGGCGGTTGAGCTGATCCCCAGTTTGCGTTTGATGTTCTTGCGGTGCGTCTCGACCGTCCGCACCGAAATATCAAGCGCGTTGGCGACCTCTTTGTTGGATCGCCCCTGCGCCAGTTCCAACAGGATTGTCTGTTCCCGCCCGGTCAGCGCTTCGCGCCCGTCGCTGATTTTCGGCTCCAACGCGCGTTTCGCGCCGGTACAAAGGTATTCTTCCCCGGCCATAACCGTTTCGATTGCCGTCTTGATTTCGTCAGTGGGCACATCCTTGAGGATATACCCCCGCGCGCCGTGGCTGAGCGCGGTAGAGATGTATTCAGGGCTGTCGTGCATCGACAGGATCAAGATGCGGGTGTCGGGTCGCTCTTCAAGGATCATCTCGGAGGCGGACAAGCCTGACAGCCCCGGCATGTTCAGATCAAGCAGGATCACATCGGGGCTCAACTCGTTGACCCGATCCACGGCCTCTTGCCCGTTGCCAAGTGTGCCGACAACTTCGATATCCTCGTAACTTTCCAGCAGGGATTGAATGCCTTCGGCGACCATCGGGTGGTCATCTACGATCAAAACGCGGGTCGTCATGCGCTTTCCTTTGTTGTGTTCTGGGGGCGCAGCATATGGGTGAGGGGCACTTGCGCCTCGATCACGGTGCCGGTTTTGCCGGTGCGTGCTGAAAGCACACGCAGGGTGCCGCCCAGTTGTTCAACCCGTTCTTGCATATTGCGCATGCCAAGGCCACCAACGCGCCGCCGATCGGGTTGAGGCCAGACCATGCCTTTGCCGTCGTCCGTGATCCGCAGGAAGGCGCCCTTGCGCTGCCCCTTAAGGGATATCTGTACATTGGAGGCCTCAGCATGCCGCTCGATATTGGTCAGCGCCTCTTGGGCGATCCGGTAAAGTGCGATCCGTGCTTCCTGATCCAGACGGTTGCGGAACACTACGGTTTCGAACTCGGTTTCGATCCCGGTGCGGGTGCTGAAATCATCCGTCAGCGATTGCAGGGCGGGGCCCAGTCCCAGATCGTCCAGCACGCCGGGGCGCAGGTCGCGGCTGATGCGTCGGACTTCTTGAATGGTTGATCCCAACCCATCGAGCCCCTTGTTAAGGCTTTCGGTTGTGGCCGGATCACCGCCCAGTTTGCGTTTGGTCAGTTCCAGCGCGTAACGCACGCCGACCAGCATCTGACTGATCCCGTCATGCAATTCACGCGCCACGCGCCCGCGTTCTTCTTCCTGTGTGTCAATGATCCGCTGGGTCAACTGCTTAAGCTTGGCATCCGCCAGCCGCCTTTCACGCAGGTTCAGCACCATGCCAGTCATAAAGACACCAATCAGTGCAGCCGTCGCAATGGCCACAATATAAAGCGAGGTAGTTCTGATCCGCCGTTCCACATCGGCGCGGGCCACGGCCACGTTTTCCAGAATGTCGTCGATGAACACGCCAGTGCCAATGGCCCACCGCCAGTCCTGCAATCCGTTGACATAGACGATCATACGTTCGGTCTCCCCGGTAGAGGGCTTGGGCCAATCAAAGCTGTGATACCCGCCGCCGGTGCGGGCAATGCGGATCAGCTCGTCTGTGATTGGCGTGCCGTTAAGGTCTTCGAGACCGGTCCAGTTTTTGCCGATCAGATAGGTTTGGCGGGGCGCCACAAGGTTGGTGCCATCGTAGTCGTAGACAAAGAAATAGCCGTCCTGCCCATAAAGCATCGCCGCCAACTCTCGGCTGACGGCCAGTTTCGCGGCTTCGTCATCAGGCGCGGCGCGGCCATAGGTGTTCACGACCGCCGTGCGCGCAATCGACAGGTAGTTCTTAAGTTCCTCGCGTTTGGTGTCGATCAACTGGGTCTCAAGCGCCTGAATTTCACGCTCGGCCAGCTGTCGTGACTGTGCAGTGACGACCAAAGTAATCAGCGTGACCGCCACGATCAGGGGCAGGGTGGCCAGCAGGAAAACCTTCTGGCCGTAGCTGATACTGAAATAGTCGCGCAGGCGCGAAAGCAGGGCTGTCATGGCGGAATCGTTAGAGAAGAATCACCTGCGAATCAAATGCCAAGAGGGGGTAGCCCAGCCAGGCAGAATATCTGTTAGCGCCTAAACAACGGGCAGAATTGGTCAGAAAATGTGACAAAGGCGGCATTTCTACGCAGTACTACGGATATTACAAGAATGTCACGCCAGCTAGGCTCTGCGACACGAATCCATCGATACGCCATGTGATTGGCGTTGTCTGATGTAACAACCGGGAGGATACAATATATGGATCGTCGTTCATTTCTAAAGAATTCAGCACTGGGTGGCACAGCTGCCGCCGCAACAGCGCTTGCTGCCCCTGCATATGCACAGGGCAATCGCACGCTGACGCTGGTCACAACATGGGGCCGTGGCCTTGCTGGTGTACATGACGCCGCACAGCGCGCCGCTGACACAATCACCGCCATGTCCGGTGGCTCGCTTACGATCGACCTGAAAGCTGCTGGCGAATTGGTTGGTGCGTTTGAAGTATTTGACGCGGTCACATCCGGTCAGGCCGACATGTACCACGGAGCAGACTACTACTTTGTTGGTCAGCATCCAGGCTATGCGTTCTTCACATCCGTGCCATTTGGCATGACACCACAGGAAATCTCAAACTGGTACTATCAGGGTGAAGGTCAGGCGTTCCACGATGAGCTGGGCTCGATCTTTGGTCTGAAGTCCTTCCTTGCTGGTAACACAGGCCCACAGGCTGGTGGCTGGTTCTCGAAAGAGATCGCAGGCCCAGAAGATTTCCAGGGTCTGAAGTTCCGTATGCCGGGTCTTGGTGGTCAGGCGCTGGGTCGCATGGGTGCGTCCGTACAGAACCTGCCAGGCGCAGAAGTGTATCAGGCGCTGGCCTCTGGTGCGATTGACGGCACAGAGTGGATCGGCCCGTGGGCGGACGAAAAGGCTGGTTTCCAGGAAATCACCAAGTTCTACTACACAGCCGGCATGCACGAGCCGGGTGCGGCGCTGTCTTTGGCCACGAACCTTGATGTGTTCGAAAGCCTGAGCCCCGAGCACCAGAAGATCATCGAGATCGCATCTGGTGAAGCACACCAGTGGAACCTCGCCCAGTTCATGAACAACAACGGTGCAGCACTTCAGCGTTTGCAGGCCGGTGGTGTGAAGGTTCTGGAATTCCCTGACTCTGTCTGGGATGCGATGGGTGCTGCTGCACGCGAAACAATGGACCAGTACAATGGCGACGACATTTATGATCGTCTGCGTGCCAGCTACAACGCGTCCATGGCTGCCTCTTCCGGCTGGATCACACAATCCGAAGGTGCTTACCGCGCCCAGCGTGACCGCGTGATGGGCTAAGGCCCTGCGCCGGATCATAGTTTTATGATCTAAACCAATGTGAGGGCCCGATGCGGATGCATAGGGCCCTCTCGACAAGTGCTGCACGGGGCGTGCGCGCAGATAAAAGCCAAGACGGGGGATGACCATGGGCCTGGTTGAAGCATGGGGCGGCAACGCCGCGGGTTGGTTTTTCGCCAACCTGATCGAAGCCTACTACAACTTATTTTATGCATTCTTGCATCCCAGCGAATGGCTGTCGTGGCTGCCATCAATCAATGGCGCCATGGAAACAGAGCAAAAAGAAGCCCTGATGCGCTTTATCTATTATGGTGCCTCGGTCGAGTTCTTCTTTGTGGTCTTCGCGATCTTCCTGACCGTTACAATCATCGGCTTTATCAGCAACCGCTTCATGTGGGGCTGCGTGCGCGGCCTCGAAGGATTTGCCAATATCGTAGGTCGCACCGCCGCATGGGCAGGCCTGCTGATGGTCTTGCAGCAGGTTATCATCATCTTCATGCAGCGCGTCTTTGCGGTGTCAGAGATCAGCCTTGGCTTTGGCGTCACCTTCACCAAGGACGTCAGCTGGTGGTCGGAAGAATTGAAATTCTACAACGCCATTATCGTCTGTCTTTGCGCCGCATATACGTTTGTCCAAGGTGGTCACGTGCGCGTCGACCTTGTTTATTCCGCGATCAGCTACCGCGCCAAGCGCGTGATCGACATGATCGGTTCCATGGTGTTGATGGTGCCTGCGGCGGTCCTGACATGGTTATATGGTTGGTTCTTCCTATGGCGGCATCTGGTGGTGCCAAATCCATCCGCCTCGGACAGCCTTGAACGTTTGCTGACCAAGGCGCGTGCTTTGCGCTGGAACATTGAAACCATCGGCTTTTCGCCAAACGGCTTTAACGCGTATTTCCTTTTCAAGGTTTTGCTGGTGACCTTCACCGCGATGATCCTTTTGCAAGCTGTCGCCTTCTTCTTCCGGTCCTATTTGGAATGGAAAGAAGGGCCGGAAAGCGAAGGCAAGTACCTTGATAAAGACAGGCTGGGCGATGACACCGCCGAACTTGTCGCAGACATTCACTAAATTAGGGCGGTAGACACATGCTTTTCGGATTAGATGGCATCGAAGTCGGTATTATTATCGTCTTTCTGACACTCTTTGCAGGGATCCTGTCAGGTTTCCCTGTGGCATTCGCAATCTCTGGCTCGGCGGTGATTTCATTCGCGATTATTGCGGCGCTTGATAGTTCCGGCCTGTTGATCCATGCCGCTGTTGACACCAATTCGGCCGAATACGCAGCGCTGATCGCCGAAGGGGTCCGACCGGACGCCATCTCGGTCTTCCGGTTCCCTGAATTGCCGCGCTACGAGGACGTGTTGTTCCCGTCAGGTTGGGAAGTGGCATTGGACCGCAACGTCAGCTTTGTCGTGAACCGCATGAACGAACGTGTGCTGGCTGGTCAGTCGATCGAAACGTTGCTTGCCGTCGTGATGTTCGTGATGATGGGCATCGTGTTGGAGCGGTCGCGCATTGCCGATGAATTGCTGACAACCATGGCAAAGGTATTCGGCCCGCTGCCCGGTGGTCTGGCCGTGTCGATCGTGATCGTGGGTGCATTCCTTGCTGCCTCAACCGGCATTGTTGGTGCGACGGTCGTGACCATGGGCCTACTGGCGCTGCCAACCATGTTGAAGAACGGGTATTCGCCGCAGCTTTCCACGGGTGTCATCGCGGCCTCGGGGACGCTCGGGCAGATCATCCCGCCGTCAATTGTAATCGTCTTGTTGGGCACTTTGGCAGGCGACCTTTATTCCGCGGCACAAGAAGACCGCGCGCGGCTTGCTGGCTGTTCCGACGCGTTGACCTATCTGGGCGAGCCCGCGGTTGTATCCGTCGGTACGCTGTTTCAGGCGGCTTTGCTACCGGGCATATTGCTGGCGGTTCTTTATGCGGGCTACGCCTTTGTCTTTGCGCTGATCAACCCATCAAAGGCCCCACCGGTGCAGTTTGCCGATGATGGCACGGGTGAAGTTGTCACGCGCAGTGAAGGTTTCACATGGTTCCTTGCGGTGCCTGTAGGGATCATCGGGCTGGCCATCGGTCTGAACCAAACGAACCTTGTCGGCACACAAACCGTGATCGTGGACAGCTTTACCGATGCCGGGCAAACCGCGTCCTTGCGCACCAACGTCGGTGACGAATGTGCCGCTGCGATGCTAGAGTTGCATGGCGAAGAGGCGTGGAGCACGGCATTGGCCGAACAGGCTGCGATTGACGACGCCGGTGGCGTTGTAGAGGCGCGCGCGCTGTCCGTGGAAGAGCGTGCAGCCCTTGTTCAGGAACGCGTGGCCTCTGCGGCACCAATTGGCAGCGGCATTGCAATCACCGCCGTGCTGCTGGGTCTGATGTTGGCGCTGGCACGGGGTGTGGCACCGTCTGCCGATCACCGTCCGCTGATTGTCGGGGCAGTGGGGATCGGGCTGCTGTTGCTGACCGATATCGTGCTGATCTCGCCACTGACAACGCCGGGCGTCACAACGTTGCTGATCGCGATCCCCTTGATCGTCACCTACTTTGGCCTGCGGCCAGCGGCCAAGATGCTGGCAAGCAATGAGATCCTGCGCGTGGTCTTCCCGCCGCTCGTGCTGATCGTGGCTGTGCTGGGTTCCATCCTTGGTGGGATCACCAACCCGACACCGGCGGCAGCGCTGGGTGCGGGTGGCGCGATCCTGCTCGCGACCTACCGCAAGCTGAATGATCAGGAGCGTTCTGGCCGCATGGTGCTGCTGACGGCAGGGGCCATTGTGCTGATGTTGATTATTGGTGTGAACTTCGACATGCGGCTGGGCCAAGAGGTGGTGCTGCTGGAAAACCGCATCGCCTATATGGTTGCTTTCGCCTGCTTCCTCTTCGCGATGTTTGGTCTGCTCTGGTCTTGCTGGGTGCTGATCGCAGGCGGTGTTCTGGCGCCGGTTGTACGCGAGACGGCGAAAGTGACCTCGATGGTCTTTACCATCCTGATCGGCTCGCAATTGCTGAACCTCGTGCTGATCTCTTTCGGAGGCGAACACTATATCCAGCAGTTCCTGCGCTCGTTCGATAACGAATGGACGGTGTTCCTGTTGGTCATGCTGGTGCTGTTCGTGCTGGGCTTTGTGCTCGATTTCCTGGAGATCATCTACATCGTGATCCCCATCGTCGGACCGGTTATTTATGGCGGCACGTTTGATCCCAAATGGGTGACAATCATGATCGCGGTGAACCTGCAAACCTCGTTCCTGACGCCGCCCTTTGGCTTTGCGCTGTTCTATTTGCGCGGGGTTGCGCCCAAGTCGATCACGACAGGGCAGATTTACAAAGGCGTCATGCCCTTCATCGGCATTCAGGTGGCTGGGTTGCTGTTGTTGGCCTTCTTCCCGGCGGTGGTTACGATTGTGCCGAACCTGCTAAACTGACGCGGGCGAACAGGCATCAAAGAAGGGCGGAGCCAATGGCGCCGCCCTTTTTGGTTTGACGTATATCGGTTCAGTTGCGCCCGTCAGGCAGATCAATCCGCGCAACTTGTTCGGCAATCGGATCGGTCGAAAGGGGATGCACATCAGCGCTATAGGCCTCTGGATCACCCAACGGCTGCCAGACCTCGTTGCGGTAAACCTCCAGGCCTTGGAATTTGGCCTTATAGTCCATCTTGGGGCTGCCCGGCACCCAATAGCCAAGGTAGACATATGGCAGGCCCAATTCGCGGGCGATACGGATATGGTCAAGGATCACATAGGTGCCCAGCGAAAGACGCTCAGACGCGGGATCAAAGAATGAATAGACCATCGACAGGCCATCATCGAGGATATCGGTCAGGCACACCGCGCTGAGCGTATTGCCATCAGTATATTCGATAAGACGCGAGCGGATCGGCGTTTCCTCGACCATTGCCGCAAATTCGAACATATCCATATCCGCCATCCCGCCAGAGGCATGACGGCCATCCAGGTATTCGCGGAACAGATCAAACTGTTCTTCGGTAGCCCAGGGCGACGTGGCCCGGCGCGTCAGATGGGCGGCGCGTTTGTCCACGCGGCGCTGGCTGCGGCTGGGCTCAAAATTGGCGATGTTGATGCGGGCCGACATACAGGCCGAACATTCTGCACAGGAGGGGCGATAAAGCACATTCTGCGAGCGGCGAAAGCCTTGCTTGGACAATGCGTCATTGAGTTTTTCGGCCGTGTCGCCTTGCAGGGCGGTAAACAACTTCCGCTCCATCCGGCCCTGAAGATAAGGGCAGGGCTGCGGGGCAGTCACATAGAACTGCGGGGCTATTGGAAGCGTGTGGCGCATGAAAATCCCGATCGTCTTGGGCAGAGATTAACAATCGATTCACCATACGCCAAGCCCCGGAAGGGTCACATGCTTAACGCCGCTGATAGCGCTACCGGCTGGCGTGGACCGCTGTGGTGCCAAGCAGGTGATCTGTCAGGCCCTGGCCGCGCGGTGTGACCAGCATCAAAATGATCGAGATCAGTTGCAGCGGTGGCACCGCGACGCTGACCGAATAACCAAATGTATGGGCCAATGCGAGGCCGGAACTTAACGCAGCGCCGTGGTGATCGCGCAGGCCAATGCCCATAATGCGCATACCCCAGGTCGCCGATCCGCCCGCAATGGTGAACCAGCGGTAGATAAATCCGACAACCAGCATCAGGACCGGAAAGAAGAAGACACCGGTAAAAGCGGTGAAGGGCAGGATCAGCGTACAGAGCAGTGCGATCAACACCATGTCCAGCACCCAGGCGATGCCGCGCTTGAAAGGGACGCCTGCGTAATACCGGGCGTCAGACGCGTGAGGGGTGTCATCCATGGAATAGGTCATGATTATCTCTGGGTTGCGAAAAAAATAGTGGGCGGCCTGCCGGGGAAACAGGCCGCCCATGTCGGGCCGTTGCGCTTATGCAGTCGCAGGGCCGGTGTTAAAGTCGTCATCTTCGTCTTCGGTCATCTTCTTGGCGCGGTCGTCCATGAATTGATCGAACTCTGCCTTGTCCTTGGCGTCACGCAGACGCTTGAGGAAGGCTTCAAAGTTGTCCTGCTCTTCTTCCAGACGGCGCAGGGTTTCGGACTTGTAGGCGTCAAATGCGCTGTTGCCGGATGATTTGCCCATGTGACGGGCGCGGCTGCGGGTCATTGATTTGCAAGAAGAATTGAACATGCGTTTACTCCAGATCATATACGCAAGAAGGGCGAGGCCGACGGGCCAGATGAAGATAAAACCGAGAACCATGGCGGCGATCCATGCGCCTTTGCCACGTTCATCAAGCCAGGATTCAGCACGGGCAAAAAACCCTGGGCGATGATCGATGGCCATCGGGGAAGGGGTTGCGGCGGTGTTCATGGTTGGGCTCCTTGATTGGGTTTAGGTCAATGTGAATGTCTTTCACATCACCGATATCGGGGTGCGCCCGGATATTATCAAGGGATAATGTAAATGTTTTTTACATTTACTTTTATTACACTGTAAAATCAGCGAGTTGCGCGCCAGAGATTTCCACAAGTCGTTGGGGGTCAATCGGGAAAATATGGCGTGGCGTGCCCGCAGCCGCATAAATAACTGCAAATTCCGCCAATCGCGGATCGAAAAAGCCTGCGATCGGGTTCAAATGCCCGACAGGGGCGACGCCACCAATGGCAAAGCCGGTCTGCGCCCGGATCAATGCGGCATCGGCTTTGCCCAAAGGCTCGCCCGCGACAGCACTTGCCTTGGCTGCGTCCACCTGATTGCCCCCCGCGGTGATAAACAGAATGGCCTTGCCACTGTCTTGCCCTGCGAAAATCACGGATTTGGCGATCTGATCCAGATGACACCCAGCAGCATCAGCCGCCTGTTGCGCTGTGCGGGTCTCTGGCCCCAGTTCCAGTGGTGTGATGTCCAATCCTGCCTCGGTCAAAGCACGGATCACGCGTTTCAGGCTCTTGCTCATGATAGTCATGTCCCTTTTGGGCATGTTTACCGATGCGATCTGGATTGACCAGCGCGCGGTGCCCAACCACTGTACGCATATGTCTTTTCTTGACCGCCTGACCCGATGCCCACATGCCTTTGACCCCGAAAGGGGACAGGATGCGCTTGCCGCGCTGCCAGACTTGCCGCCTGCTTTGTCCGATGTTGTGGCGGGTGCCGCCGGATGCAGCCCCTATCTGGCCGACCTTCTGCGCCGCGAGGCCGCGTGGATCGTGCCCGCCTTCGACGATCCTGAGGCCGCCGTTGCAACCCTGCTAAAAGGCATCCCACTTATCGCATTGGACACCTTGCCGCTGGCGCTGCGTGAGGCCAAGCGCCGTATCGCCCTGATCACGGCCCTTGCCGATCTTGGTGGGGTCTGGCCTTTGGAAACTGTCACACAAGTGCTGAGCGATTTTGCGGATGCAGCCGTGCAGGCCGCAATCACGCAACTGGTCGCCGCAGAGGTCGCCCGTGGCAAACTGCCCGCTGGGGGGGATCCGGCCTTGGCCTGCGGTATGGTGGTGCTCGCGATGGGCAAAATGGGCGCGGGCGAGCTGAATTACTCGTCTGACATCGATCTGATCTGCCTGTTTGATGAAACGCAATTTGATCCTGACGACTATCATGAGGTGCGCGCGGCCTTCATCCGCGTCACCCGCAAGATGACGGCCATCCTGTCGGAAATGCGTGATGGTGGTTACGTGTTCCGAACTGACCTGCGGCTGCGCCCTGATGCCTCTGTCACGCCGGTCTGCCTGTCGATGGAAACGGCCGAGCGCTATTATGAAAGTGTCGGGCGCACTTGGGAACGCGCGGCCTATATCAAGGCACGTGCCTGTGCCGGTGATATTCCTGCGGGCAACCGGTTTTTGAAAACCCTGCGCCCCTTTGTCTGGCGCAAGCACCTTGATTTCGCTGCCATACAAGACGCCCACGACATGCGCCTGCGGATCAGGAACCACAAAGGCCTGCATGGGCCGTTGGTGCTAGAGGGCCACAATATCAAACTGGGGCGCGGTGGGATCCGCGAGATCGAGTTCTTTACACAAACACGCCAGCTGATCGCCGGGGGGCGGGACCCTGATCTGCGGGCACGCGGCACCTATGAAGGGCTGATCCATCTGGCCAATGCTGACTGGCTTCCGCAAGAGACGGCACAGCGGCTCTACGACCACTACAGCGCGCATCGAGAATTGGAGCATCGCCTGCAAATGATCAACGATGCCCAGACCCAAACCCTGCCAACCGATGCCGAAGGCTTTGCCCGGCTTGCGGCCTTTATGGGGCAAGAGGTTGATGCGTTTCGCGCAGAGCTGACGGCGCGGCTGGACGATGTGCATCAACTGACCGAAGGGTTTTTCGCGCCTGATCAGCCGACGGCAACGCCGAAATCTGACTGGGGTGCCGCAACGATCGCGCGCTGGCACAGTTATCCCGCCCTACGCTCGGCCCGTGCGAGCGAGATTTTCGACCGCCTCGTGCCGGGGATCATGGCGCGCCTGCAAGAGGCTGCCAAACCCGAAGAGGCGCTGGCGCAGTTTGATGGGTTTCTTGCCGGGCTGCCCGCAGGTGTGCAGCTGTTTTCGCTGTTTGAGGCCAATCCGCAGCTTACTCAATTGATCGTCGATATATGCGCGACTGCACCAGCGCTGGCGCAATATCTGTCGCGCAATGCAGGCGTGCTGGACGCGGTGATCGGTGGGACGTTTTTCAGCGATTGGCCGGGGGCCGAGGCTTTGCAAACGGAACTGTCGGCGCTGTTGGCCAGCATTGACGATTATGAAAGCCAGCTAATCGCGACCCGTCGCTGGGCCAAGGAATGGCATTTTCGGATTGGCGTGCATCACCTGCGCGGCCTGATCGATGCCGACCAAAGCAGTGTGCAATACGCCGCATTGGCCAGTGCAGTCACCGCCGCCCTGTGGCCTGTCATTGTGGCTGAATTTGCGCGCAAACATGGGCCACCACCGGGGCGCGGTGGGGCTGTCGTGGCAATGGGATCATTGGGGGCAGGGCATCTAACAGCAACCTCTGATCTTGATCTGATCGTGATCTATGATGCCTGCGGACAAGAGGCCTCGGACGGGCGGCGCCCTTTGGCAACGCGACCCTATTTTGCCCGGCTAACGCAGGCATTGGTTACAGCGCTCAGCGCGCCAATGTCCGAAGGACGGCTTTATGAGGTAGACATGCGCTTGCGGCCGTCGGGACGGCAAGGGCCGGTGGCGACGGCGCTGGCTGCCTTCACCGATTATCAGCGCACCGAAGCCTGGACTTGGGAACATCTGGCGCTAACCCGCGCACACGTGGTTGCGGGTGATCCTGAACTGCAGGCCGACATCGAGGGCTTTCGCCAAACGCTGCTGCAAGAGAAATCACAAGGTGCAACAATCATCGCCGATGTGGTCGACATGCGCCGCCGGATTGCAGAGGCCAAGCCCGACACAAACCTCTGGGACATGAAAATCGGACCGGGGCGGATGCAAGATATTGAGCTTTTTGCCCAAACAGCGGCCCTGCGCGCAGGCGCACCTGTGCGCGATTTGCAAGGACAATTCGCTGTTGGCGTCGCGGGTGGGTGGTTGAATGCCGCTGATGTGCAGGCATTGTCGCAGGCGGCTGCGCTTTTCTGGCGATTGCAAACACTCGCGCGATTGCTCACCGGGGAAGTCATGAATATTGACACGCTGGGCGAAGGGGCAAAGCGGCTGGTGTTGCGACAGACACAGACCCAGACCGTTGCGGAACTGGCGGAAAGGATTGAACATGCAGCAGAACGATCAGCGCAGATTATCTCTGGCGCATTGGATGTGTCATGACTGAGGTCACGCTTTTTGACCCCAAAGGTTTGATCCGCGAGGCTTTTGCGATCGAAGGGATTGGTGCGCCCGAATGCCGAAGCATCTTTTTGGATTGGGCGCTAGGGGTACCACCTTCCAAAGACGCGCAGGATGAAGTTCGCAAGCTGCTGGGGCATTACTTGCCACAACAACCCGCAGAACATCCGATGATCGCCACACTGCAAGCGGCCCTGAAAGAGGCGAAACCGCCACGGCGTCGCGGTGGTCGGCAGGGCAGATTAGCGCAGTAGGAACAAGGCGGCGGGGCCTACCAGTTCTGTAGGCCGCCCCGGCGCCGGACGTCTCAGGTAAGTGCAGCGGCCTCTTGTGCAAGCGCCGTAATCCCGGCCCAATCGCCCGCTGCGACCTTATCTTTTGGGGCAACCCACGATCCGCCAACGCAAAGCGTGTTGCTCAGCCCCAAATAGTAACCCGCGTTCTTGAGGCTCACACCACCTGTGGGGCAGAACTTGACTTGCGGGATCGGCGCGCCGATGGCCTTGAGCGCGGGCGCGCCGCCATTTGCTTCGGCGGGGAAGAACTTTTGCACGGTATAGCCGCGTTCCAGCAGGCGCATCGCTTCGGATGCAGTGGCCGTGCCGGGCAAGAGTGGCAGGTCATTTGCTTCGCAGGCGTCCAGCAGGATATCGGTGGCACCGGGTGACACACCAAAGGTCGCACCTGCCGCTTTGGCCGCTTCGACGTCCTTGGGGGTCAGCAATGTGCCCGCGCCGACAACGCCGCCGGGAACCGCCGCCATTTCGCGGATGGCGTCCAATGCAGCGGGGGTGCGCAGGGTCACCTCAAGTGCGGGCAGGCCGCCAGCAACCAACGCGCGGGCGAGGTCTGCGGCGATGCCGGCGTCGTCGATCACCAGAACAGGCACAACAGGGGCCAGAAGGCAGACTTTGGCGGCGGCGGCGGATGCGTCTTGTGGAGTCATTGCATTAATCCTTGGTGTGGTGCCCTTGGCAGTTGTGAGAGCTTCGGGCGGAAGTTTGATTGGGCATAGAAAACAGGGAGTTTAGACCACAACGCCCGCCCCATTTGCGGCAAGGCCGACGTTCTGGCGGAACACCTCAAAGAGTTCGCGACCCACGCCGGTGCCATTGCCGGTCAGATCGGCCGTGGCTGGGGGGCGGCTGCTCAGGTCCACATCTTTCACCTTAATCGTACCGGTTGTAGCGTCCAACCGGATGATATCGCCGTCGCGTACCATGGCGATGGGTCCGCCATCTGCGGCTTCGGGACAGACGTGGATGACAGAAGGCACTTTGCCGGACGCGCCGGACATGCGCCCGTCGGTCACAAGTGCAACCTTAAGTCCACGATCCTGCAACACAGCCATCGTTGGCGTCAGGCCGTGCAATTCAGGCATGCCGTTGGATTTGGGACCTTGGAAGCGCACAACGATAACCGTGTCATGGGTCAACTCGCCTGCTTTGAAGGCGTCTTTGACGGCGTCTTGTGTGTGGAACACGCGGGCAGGGGCTTCGATGATGTGGCGCTCTGGGGCTACGGCAGAGGTTTTGATCACACCGCGCCCAAGGTTACCTGCCAGCTGTGTCAGACCACCGGTTTTCTGGAATGGGTCTGTGGCGGGGCGCAGAATTTTGTCGTTCTGCGTTTCACCCGCGCCCGCAACGTATTTGACGCGACCATCGGCAAGTTGCGGTTCCTGACTATAAAGGTTCAGCCCAGCACCAGCGACGGTTTTCACATCGTCGTGCAGCAGGCCAGCATTCAGCAACTCGCCAATCATATAGCTAAGCCCACCAGCGGCATGGAAATGGTTCACATCCGCCAGACCATTGGGATAGACTTTGGCCATCAGCGGCGTGATTGCGGACAAATCACTGAAGTCTTCCAGATCAAGGATAATCCCTGCGGCCTTGGCCATTGCGGGCAGATGAATGACAAGGTTGGTCGACCCACCCGTTGCCATCAGCCCCACAAGACCGTTCACAAAGGCCTTTTCATCCAGAATATCGCAAACCGGCGTGTAATCATTGCCAATGGCGGTGATCTCAAGCGCGCGCTCTGTTGCTGCTGTGGTCAGCGCATCGCGCAGGGGCGTGCCGGGATTGACGAAAGATGCGCCGGGCAGGTGCAGTCCCATGAATTCCATCAGCATCTGGTTGGAGTTTGCAGTGCCATAGAAGGTACAAGTGCCGGGGCCGTGGTAACTGGCCATTTCGGCCTTCATCAGTTCCTTGCGGTCGATATTGCCTTTGGCAAATTCCTGACGGACACGGGCCTTTTCATCATTGGGCAGGCCCGACACCATCGGCCCTGCAGGCATGAAAATACCGGGGATATAGCCAAAGGTGGCGGCGGCCATGACAAGGCCGGGCACAATCTTATCGCAGACGCCCAGATATACGGCGGCGTCAAAGGTGTTGTGCGACAGGCCAACGCCCGCAGCCAATGCAATGACATCGCGCGAAAAGAGCGACAGCTCCATACCAGTTTGGCCTTGGGTCACCCCATCACACATCGCAGGCACTCCGCCTGCAACCTGCGCTGTGCCGCCAGCCGCACGTGCCGCAGCGCGGATCAGGTCGGGATAGGTTTCAAACGGCTGATGCGCCGAAAGCATATCATTGTAGGCCGTGATGATACCAAGGTTAGGGCTGCGTTCAGCAGTGAGCGCGTCCTTGTCGTCACCCATAGCGGCATAGGCATGGGCCTGATTACCACAGGTCAGATGGCTGCGGCGCGGCCCTTCGGCGGCGGCGCGGGCCATGTTATCAAGGTATTTTTGGCGCGGTCCCTCGGATCGGGCGCGGATTCGGTCGGTGACAGCGGTGAGTGTTGGGTGAAGCGGCATGGCGTCCCTCGCAGAGGTCAGTTTCGCCCGCTCCTTAGCATCGCGTGTTAGCGCTAACAAGAGGTGATCGTCGCCAATATGGCCACAATCTTGTCACGACTGTTGCATACCTTTTCCACAGGGGCGCGCAATACAACAATCTTAAGATAAGATTAAGAGGCTCTCCCTCATGCATAGACGAACGGTGATCGCAGCACCCTTTTTTCTGGCTTTGGCTGGTTGTGGCATTCCGATTGGAAAATCGAGCGAGCCGCGCCTTGAAGTCAGCCGCGACTACAACCTGCGCGGCTTTGCCTTTGTCGCACAGGACGGTCTGACGGTGTCAGAGCGCGAGAATTATTATCCGACAGGTGACATCGTTTGGCGGGGCGACCCGCGCGGGCCGCGCGTGGAGCAGATCGGCACAATGTTTACCGAAGCCGCAAACCGAAACAAGGCCGCCCTGAACGGTGGCCAGCCGGTCAATGTGGCGGTGACGTTGGTGCGGTTCCACGGTGTGACGAACCGGACGCGGTACAGCATCGGCGGCGTCTATAATGTGATCTTTGATATCACGATCATGGATGCCGCGTCGGGTGCGGTGATCGAACCGACACGTCGTGTGCTGGGCAATCTTGACGCACCCGGTGGCGAGAAAGCAGTACAGTTGGAAGAAGCAGGGCAAACACAAAAAGTACGTGTCACAGATTTCCTGACCCGTCTGTTGAGCGAGCAACTGATCTGATCCCCTGCGCGTTGCAGGCTTTTCAGTACCGGGCAGAGCAGGTAAGGGGCGGGGTATGACAGATACATCCCCCTCACAGCCCGTCGTCCGGCTGATCCCCAAAGCCGAAGCGCGGGCCATCCGCCATGGTTTCCCATGGGTCTACGCCAATGAATTGGTCATGGACCGACGCACGCGCAAATTGGCCCCCGGTAGCCTTGCAAACCTCGAAGACGCCAGCCGAACGCCGATGGGCGTTGTGGCGGTTAATCCGGCCTCCAAGATCATCTGCCGGATGTTGGACCAAGACCCCGACGCGGTAATTGACCAGAATTGGTTTGCCGCAAAATTTACCCGCGCATTGGCACACCGCGCGCGGCTTTATGACGCCCCATTCTACCGGCTGATCCATGCCGAGGCTGATGGCTTGCCGGGCGTTGTGATCGACCGCTTTGGCGATCTGGCCGTGGTGCAGCCCAATGCCGCCTGGGCGGATGTGCTGATTGCGCCGCTAGTGGCGGCGCTGCAAGAGGTCACAGGGGTCACAACCGTGGTGATGAACGGCACGGGCCGGGCGCGCAGCCTTGAAGGGCTGGAGGAACGCACCGAGGTTCTGGCAGGTGCTGCCCCGACCGAACCCGTACCCGTTCCGATGAACGGGGCCACCTACATGGCCGATGTGATGAGCGGTCAGAAAACTGGCCTGTTCTTTGACCAACGACCAAACCACGCCTTTGCCGCCAGCCTGTCAAAGGGTGCGGCGGTGCTAGATGTCTTTTCCCATGTCGGCGGGTTTGGTTTGGCCGCATTGGCCAATGATGCCGCCTCGGTGTTGGCTGTCGACGGCTCTGCCCCGGCGCTGGAACTGGCCGCGGCAGGTGCGGCAGCGATGAAAGTCACCGACCGTTTCACAACGCGCAAAGGGGACGCCTTTGACGTGTTGGGCGCCTTGGGCGAGGAGGGGGCCAATTTCGATGTTGTGGTCTGTGATCCGCCTGCATTTGCCCCGTCCAAACCGTCACTGGACGCCGGGTTGCGCGCCTATGAACGCGTGGCGCGATTGGCCGCCCCTCTGGTGGCCGAAGGCGGCTATCTGGTGCTGTGTTCGTGCTCGCATGCCGCTGATTTGACCAAATTCCGCAATGCCTGCTCGCGCGGTATCGGCCGGGGCGGGCGCCGAGGGCAGATCATCCACACAGGCTTTGCCGGGCCTGACCATCCATTGATGCCGCATCTGGCCGAAAGCGGCTATCTCAAGGTGCTTGTCTACCGCCTATGAGGGTGATGCTGGACGCCTGCGTACTTTATCCCACCGTGATGCGCGAGGTGCTTTTGGGCTGCGCGCAACAGGGGCTGTTCGAGGCGCGCTGGTCTGAGCGTATCCTAGAGGAATGGGCGCGGGCAGCAGGCAAGCTGGGACCGGCACAAGAGGTTTGGGCGCGCGGCGAAATTGCAACGCTGGCAGCAAAGTTTCCAAAAGCGTCAGTGCGTTATGCAGCAGAGTTAGAGCAGCGCTACTGGCTACCAGACGCCGCCGATATCCACGTGCTGACGGCGGCTGTTGTCGGATCCTGTGACGGCATCCTGACGATGAACGCCAAGGATTTTCCAAAAAACCTTTTGGGGGATGAGGCGCTGTTACGCTGGGACCCCGATGGGTTTGCTTTGCTGTTACTGGCAGATGCCCCGGAACAGGTCCGGGGCGTGGCAAATACGGTTTTGGCCGAGGCAAACAGGCTGTCAGAGCAGCCATGGACCATGCGGGCCTTGATGAAGAAGGCGCGGATGCCACGGTTAGGCAAGGCCTTAGAGGCATCAGGCTAAGGCTCGAAGGGTTAGGAAAAAGGGCATGGAAACCCCATCTGGGATGCCCATGCCCAACCGTAATATCGTCACTCAAAAAGGTCTTATAGTAACTTGGAAAAGGTTAACGCGCTGGCGCGTCCGGTTCTGTGTCCGATCACACAGTTCGTCGGCGCGGGGGTTATTTAGGCGCCCGTGTTCCACTTTGCTTCATTCGCCTCGATCGCGGCGATGCGCTGCGGCGTTTTGGGGTGGCTCATCATCCATGCGGGTGTCGCGGCACCCCGCGCGCCGGTAAGTGTTTCCAATTTCTCAAACAGGGTCTTTTGCGGCGCCGTTCCAATCCCTGCCTTGACCAAAAGGGCCGAAGCATAGGCGTCTGCTTCAAATTCATCACCGCGTGACAGGCGCGCGGCCAGCAGGCTGGTTAACAGGCCCGCAATCCATGGGCCGATGCCCGGAACGAAACGACCTATGATCATGGCCAACGCAGTGCGCATGGCATTCTGCCCTGAAAAGTCGATCATCCGGCGTCGCGAATGGCCCAAGGCAACATGGCCCAACTCATGGGCGATGACGGTTGCCATCTCTTCTGATGTGACCTCGCCCGCGCGGTATTTGTTGAAGAACCCGCGGGTGATGAAGATACGGCCATCAGGCGCGGCAAGGCCGTTGACCGGGTCAATCTCATAAATATGCACCTTGATACGTTTGATATCGAGCGCCTTGGCCATCCGGTCCATCAGTGCCTTGAGGGTCGGATCAGCCAGCTCCGTCGATTTCTGGTCCAGCTCGCGCGATGTGCGCCAGACAGAAAAGCGATACATCGCAAGGCCATATAGCACGGCAAGCAGGATCGGAGCGAGTTTGATCATGGGTAAGATATGGGGTGATCCCCTGGCGTTCTCAAGCCCCGCAGGCCTGTAGTTTTGGAACGGTGTAGAGACGCCTTGTTTGGCAAACAAACCGGCCCTTCTTCGATGATGCCTTAATGATACCTTAGATTCGTCGAAGCTTCTTCCCATTTTTACGATCAAAAGCTGGTCACATTGCTGTTCGCCTGTGGACGCCTCCAAGCCGCAAGCAGCAGCAAGGGGCCAGTTTTGAAGACGTAAGTCGCGTCTTTTTAACATGACCTTTCTGGTTTTTTAGTTGGTACCTCAAGGTTACGGAGCAGACAAATGGCTGACACTACTCAGAAAACAAGCATTCCACCCAATGGCGCTTTCCCGGCAGTCGTTGGTTTTGTTACGGCTGCGCTTCATGCGATCGACAAAGTGTGGATATCTCAGGGGGTCGCAAATGCCCGGCTGCGCAAAGTTGAGAAGTTGAACGCGAAATCGGACGAAGATTTAGCCAAACTGGGCTTGCACCGCGATGATATCATCAGGATCGTCTTCCGGGACAGAATTGACACCTAAGCGGGCAGTCACTAACGCCCCAGCGCCTTCATTCCGGTTTCGATCCCTGCAAGCGTCATGGGCACCATGCGATCTGCACCGAAAACCTCTTGAATCATCTGGATCGATTGGGTGTGGGGCCAATAGCGCTGATCGAGCGGATTGATCCACAGATGGTTTGGCCATTGGTCGCGGGCGCGTTCCAGCCATGTCTGGCCCGCCTCTGCGTTCCAATGTTCATTGGCCCCACCAGTAAAGGCGATTTCGTAAGGGGACATGCTGGCGTCGCCCACGAAAATGCATTTGTAGTCAGGACCATAGGTGCGCAGCACGTCCCATGTCGGTGTTTGCGCGTTCCAGCGGCGGCGGTTGTCTTTCCACACGCCCTCGTAAAGGCAATTGTGGAAATAGAAGTACTCAAAATGTTTGAATTCGGACTTGGCGGCGCTGAACAGTTCTTCCACCACTTTGATATGCGGGTCCATTGACCCGCCGATATCGAGAAATAGCAGAACTTTGACCGCATTGCGTCGCTCGGGCCGGGTTTGGACATCCAGATAGCCGTGTTCGGCAGTTGCCCGGATTGTGCCGTTCAGGTCCAGTTCTTCATGTGCCCCGTCGCGCGCCCAGCGGCGCAGGCGTTTCAGCGCGACCTTGATGTTGCGCGTTCCCAACTCGACCGTGTCATCAAGGTTCTTGAATTCGCGCTTGTCCCAGACCTTGACCGCGCGCTGGTGGCGGCTTTCGTTCTGACCAACGCGCACGCCTTCGGGGTTATAGCCATAGGCCCCAAACGGCGACGTGCCAGCGGTGCCGACCCATTTGCTGCCGCCCTGATGGCGGCCTTTCTGTTCTTCGAGCCGTTTCTTGAGCGTTTCCATCAGCTTGTCAAAGCCACCCAGCGCTTCAATCTCGGCCTTTTCTGCGTCGCTCAGGTGCTTCTCGGCCAGTTTTTCAAGCCAGTCGGCGGGGATATCGACCGCATTCAGCACTGCCTCGTCCGGGATCCGGTCAAGCCCTTCAAAGGTGGCGGCAAAGGCGCGGTCAAATTTGTCCAGATGGCGCTCGTCTTTGACCATGATGGTGCGGGCCAGAAAATAGAACGCCTCGACATCATAGGTTGCCAGCCCCGCCTTCATGCCTTCCAGAAACGACAGGAATTCGCGCAGGGAAACCGGAACACCGTTGCTACGCAAGTTGTCGAAGAACGGCAGGAACATCGCGTCAGACGTAGCTGCGTTCGATGAAGATCAGAACAAATAGCCCAATCACCCCAAAGAGGATCGCAAAAGCAGCCCCCCATTGCAGCATATCGAGCGGCTTGCCACCGCGCACTTTGGCCCGGAACGCCCCAAGAATGGCACCAATCACAAACCCTGTTAGTGGAAAGATCATCTCGTAAGCCCTTGTTAGCTAGGCGGAATATCCGGTGGCAATGAGGCGATTTCATTAAGGCGGTCAATCACCTCGTCGCGGCTGCCGAACCCATAAAGCCCCCATCCCAGACTGTCCAGTCGCAGCGCCATGCCTGCGTCGGTATCACCTTGTAGGTCCAATGCTTCGGCTTTGAACATCATCAAGAGCGCCAGCAGGGCTGCGTTCTCGTGTTTGTCAGCAATCGGGATGGCCCGATCTGTGATGGCAATTGTGGCCTCTGCATTGCCGGATATCAGCGTGAAGGCCGCCAATTGCACAGCAATATGGGCAGAGTGGATATCGGTGACAGGGCTTTGCCCGTAAACCCGGCGCGCGGCATTGAAGGCCCCCAATGCCAGTGTCGCGTCATTGCCGATTTGCAGTCGCCCATAGACGTAATTGGCAAACCCTTCGCGCGGGCCGGTCCAGCCCAGTGATTGCCCGATGGCAATAGCCCGGCTCGCGGCCTGTCTGCGGCGGCTGTTGGAGGTCTCACTTAGGGCAAGCTCCATCGCGTTGATCCATTCGCGCGATGTATCAGACGGGATTTGTCCGCCGCGCCGCTGGCCGCGCGGGTTCAGGCGGCGCAAGATGCGGGGCAGGCGTTCGGCGACCTGTTGTTCAGACATCCCGCTTTGCAATTCAGGGGAATAGTAGGCCCGCAGGATCAGCATATCAAAGCCGGTTAACACGGCATGGATATTGTCATCATTAAAGACAGAGTCGGGCAGGCGGTAAAGATCATTGAGCGGCCCCAGCGCCTGTGCCAGTTCCTCATGCAGGCAATCGCGGATTTCCTGTGGTGTTACGTCTGAGGGCAGAAAAATCGCGGTCTTTTCGCGTTGCCGCAGCGTTGTCCAATCCAGCGTTGGGGTGTTGCGGGCGGCCCGCAATTCGGCCCAGCTTTGCACGCGGGGCACCACAAAGCAGGCGGCGTTGGGGGCCACACGTTGCAAGGTGCGGTTGGGCACGGCCTCGATCACGATATTGGCGTCATCTTCAGAGGTGAACCGAATGTCGATGCGCGCCTCGCGGCGCAGCCGGTTGAGCAGATCGGTCAGATCATTGACGGTTGTCTGGGTGACAGGCCCTTTGACGCGCACAGTGATGGGGCCTTCGAACCGCGACAGCACCGGCAGCTTGCGCCCGCTTTCCATCCGAAAGGAAAGGTCAATAAAATCCAGCGCAATTTCGGAATTGGGCCGCGTGGATGGGCCGGGGCTGGCGGCGCTAAAGCGGCTGGCCTGAGGGAAATCAAGGCGGATCGGGTCCGGCCCTGTGGGCGTCTGTGCGCAAGCGGCCAGAACGGCAAAGGCGAGGACAATAAGATGCTTCATGCGGGGCGCTGATATTTGATGAAATTGGTGTGCTGGCCGACCCGGTCATAAAGCCTGCGGCCTGCCGCGTTGTCATCTTGGGTTAGCCAATAGACAGCAGGTGCGCCCGCGTCATCAGCGGCGGCATAAACCGCCTCGATCAACTTGCGCCCGATGCCTGTACCGCGCACGGCAGGGTCGGCATAGAGATCTTGCAGGTAGCAGACGTTTTCGACGCGCCAGCAATGGCGGTGAAATAGATAATGGACCAGCCCAACAACGCGCCCGTCCTGTTCGGCAACAAAGGCGTTGAAATCTGCACTGTCGCAGCCCAGCAAGCGCGCAAATGTACTTTGATGGACGGCCTCGGCTACGCCGGATTTGTAGAATGTCAGGTAGGCGGTCCAAAGATCGCGCCAAACGGCTTCGTCCTCGGCCACCAGTGGGCGAATTGTAACGGAAGTAGTGGCAGACATATGGTTGCTCGTGTTCGACTTTGGCTGACAATAGCGGGGTTTGGGGGCTTGGCCAGTTAATTCGCCTTAGGGTGTAACATGCGGGCCATATCGCGCCCGCATGGCATCATTTCAACCCATGACGGACTGTGCGCTTCGCCCTTGCCCTGACCCCAGCTACATGCGGGATCGGCGCAACGCGCGGATATCTTCCACTGACAGGCGCCCTGCATTTCGCTGTCTTTCAACATCCGCTATCTGCCGCGCCACCACGTCTTCCCATGCCAGCACTGCGGTTGCAAAGAACCAACTTGACGCCCAGGTCATGAACAAAACGCTTCCCAGCGCATTCAGGCGGGTTGGGATCACCTCCCAGGTCAATGGCTCTCCTTGACGATATCCCATTCGCTATTGCTCTTTGCACAGTTTGGGCGGCGCAGCTGCGAGCCAAAGGAACAGGCGGAACTCAATACATCAACAAATGTGATTTTAAATAGTTGAATCATTCGTTTTTAGAATGATCCAATATCCGCTATCTCATCAGCAGGCTTCAATGCGTATATCGGAGAGAGCAATGCAAAATCAGATGATGATAGGTGGCTACAGCACCCACCGCGCGCCAAAAGAGGCGCTCTTGATGGTGTTCTGGGTGGTTGCACTGGTTGGTTTGGGGTTCTTGATCGGGACGGCGCGCGTGACGCTGCCAGTTGAAAGCGAACGCATCCTACCTGCGGAAACCACGACTGAAGACTGGCACGGCAATGTGCGCCGGTCGCGCTAACCTCCGCGCCGCGCCATAAACGCCAGACGCTCGAATAAATGCACGTCCTGCTCATTCTTGAGCAGGGCGCCATGCAATTTCGGCAGCGCATTCGCCCCGTCACGGTTGAGGTCTTCGGGGGACAAATCTTCGGCCAAAAGCAGCTTGAGCCAGTCCAGCACTTCTGACGTCGATGGCTTCTTCTTGAGCCCGGCTGTGTCGCGGACTTCGTAGAACTGGGTCAGAGCTGTGGTCAGCAACTGCTCTTTGATGCCAGGATGATGGACCTCGACAATCTGGCGCATGGTCTTGATATCAGGAAAGCGGATGTAGTGGAAAAAGCAGCGGCGCAGGAAGGCGTCGGGCAGTTCTTTTTCGTTGTTGGAGGTGATGATCACGATAGGGCGGTGGATGGCCTTGACGGTCTCACCGGTCTCGTAGACGTGGAATTCCATCCGGTCGAGCTCCTGCAACAGGTCATTTGGAAACTCGATATCGGCTTTGTCGATCTCATCAATCAAAAGCACGACTTTGCCCGCAGCCCCAAAGGCCTGCCAGAGTTTGCCCTGCTTGATGTAGTTGCCCACGTCATGCACCCGCTCGTCGCCCAACTGGCTGTCGCGCAAGCGGCTGACGGCGTCGTATTCATAAAGACCCTGCTGGGCTTTTGTGGTGGATTTGATGTGCCATTCGATCATTGGCAAACCCAGCGCGGCACTGACCTGACGGGCCAATTCAGTCTTGCCCGTGCCCGGCTCGCCCTTGACCAGCAGCGGACGCTCAAGCGTCACAGCGGCGTTCACGGCCATGGTCAGATCATCGGTGGCGACATAACTGTCTGTGCCGGTAAATTGCATCGCTTTTTCCCTTACATTTCCGCGGCAACCTAGCAGGTCATGCATGATCATCAACACCCCGCGATTGAGGCAAAATGAGGGGGTGACACCCGTGACGTTGCGGAGTAAACCCGGCGCCAATTAGGGAGTTAAGGCCCGTAGGGTGAGCCAAGCGAGGTCGAGAGCATTAAGGGTATGACTATGAAAGCTGAAGTTTTTCTCGCAGATGACTATCGCCCGGCCGATGATGAGCCATTCATGAACGAGCGGCAGACCGAATACTTTCGCCGCAAGCTTCTGAGTTGGAAGTCAGATCTGATGGAAGACAGCCGCGATACTGTCGCTGGCATGAAAGACCAAACCCGCAATATCCCAGACGTCGCTGACCGCGCCTCCGAAGAAACCGACCGCGCGCTTGAGCTGCGCACCCGCGACCGCCAGCGCAAGCTGGTCAGCAAAATCGACTCCGCCTTGCGCCGCATTGACGAGGGTGAGTACGGCTATTGCGAAATCACAGGCGAGCCGATTTCTCTCAAACGGCTCGATGCCCGTCCAATCGCGACAATGAGCCTTGAGGCACAGGAACGCCACGAGCGCCGTGAGAAGGTTCATCGCGACGAATGAGCATAACAAAGGCCGCGACGTTGCCATCATCGGCGGCGGCATCGGCGGCCTGACCGCGGCGCTTGCCTTTGCCCGCAGCGGCGCAGACGTTACCGTTTACGAACAGGCCGCCGCGCTCACTGAAGTGGGCGCAGGCCTGCAAATCACACCCAATGGTGCGCGCGCGTTGAACGCTTTGGGGATCGACAAAGCCCTCGCCGCCACTGGCCTTGTCGCGCAGGCAGTTGCGCCAATGGACGCGTTGTCGGGTCAACGCATCACCCGCTTTGATTTGTCCACCCAAACCCCACAATATCGTTTTTTCCACCGGGCCGCCCTGATCGACATACTGGCGCGCGGCTGTGCGGCGGCCAATGTGACCGTCCGATTGGGGATGCGTATCGTTGATCTGCAAGCGGATGGGTCTTTTAGTGTGGACGGTGCGCGGGTCAGGCCGGACCTGACAATTGGCGCGGATGGGCTGCACTCGGTCGTGCGGTCGCACCTGAACAAACCCGCCGCACCGTTCTTTACCGGTCAGGTTGCATGGCGGGCGATGATCAAGACCGATGCCGCGCCGCCGGTCGCCCGTATCTGGATGGCACCCGGTCGGCATATGGTCACCTATCCGCTGTCAAAGGACCGACTGAACATCGTTGCAGTGCAGGAACGCATCGCCTGGGCCGCCGAAGGCTGGCACCATGCCGATGATCCGGGCAACCTGCGTCAGGTCTTTGCCGATTGCAGCTGGGAGGTGAAATCCATTCTGGGTGCAGTGGAGAATGTGAACCTCTGGGGGCTGTTCCGGCATCCTGTGGCGCCCAACTGGCATGTCGGATCAATTGCGATATTGGGGGATGCAGCGCATCCGACGCTGCCGTTTCTGGCCCAAGGGGCGAACCTCGCGATCGAGGACGCCTATGTTCTGGCGCGCTGTTGTGGGGAGGCATCGTCGGTAGAGGCCGGGCTGAAGGCCTATCAGGGGCTACGTCGGGCGCGGGTGGTCAAGGCGATTGCAGCGGCCAACAGCAATGCGCGGAACTATCACCTGTCAGGTGTGCCGCGGATGGTCGCGCATACCGGGTTGAGGGCGATGGGTGCCGTGGCGCCGGGTGCGTTTTTGGGTCGGTTGGCGTGGCTCTATGATCATGATGTGACTGGGTGAATGGCTGCTTTGAGCCTTTACTGATCGGTGCTGCAGGATGGACGAACGACAGCTTTTACGATGTGGTTCAGTAAAACCGGGTATTTGATTGGGCAAAGAGCAGTGCGCCACATCTATCTGGGCTATTGGACGTTATTTTCAAATGTGGGCGGCAGACGATCCTGCCGCCCAAGTCGGTTACGTCGTGGGGTGGCTTTGGAACCATCCCAAACGCTTGAACAGAGCCCAATCAAGTAGCAGCGCCACGATCAGTGACACACCGACCAGCGGGAACAGGATGCAAAGCCCGATGACCAAGACGATCATGCCAGTACCAAGCGAGGCCCCAGGGGCTGCAGGGACGCCCAATGATCCGGCTGGGCGCCGCATCCACCAGGCCACGAAACCCGACACAGACAAGACCAACGTTAAGATAACCGCCAATGTGTTTTGGGCGAGGTTCAGCCAGCCGTAAAGCTCACCTTGGTGAAACGAGATGCCTTGTGACACCAACCGCGCCAATCCGGGGTTATCTGCAAAATCCTGCCGCTTGAGCACATCACCGGAGTATTGATCTACAATCAGTTCGGTCTGCTCCGCCCGGTTTACACTGGCTGATCGGATCCAATAAGCGGCATCGGCGTCCTTTGGTGGCCGGGTCTCATATGGGGCAACAAGCCCTTCGGCCTTTGCCACGGCAAAGACCTCTGCGTAAGGGATCGGCACGCCTTCCGACGCGGTGGAATTGGGTACATCGCCGCCAAACCGCAAGCTATTGGATTTGGTGCCGGTCTGTTCTTGCACCAGACTCAACCCACCGCCCCACACGTCCGTCCATGGCAGGCCCGCCACGATAATTGGGACAACAAGAACGGCCGCCAAAATGCCGGTGAACAGGTGTGTTTGCCGCCAGAAGCTGCGGCCTTTGCCGCTGGGCGGTGTAAAAGCCTGTTTTACCGTCCGCTGCCCGCGCGGCCACCACAGATAAAGCCCGGTAATAAACATCACGATCGCCCAATGCGCGGCAAGTTCGACGAATTTGGTGCCCACATCGCCCAACAATAGTTCTCCGTGGAATTTGCGCAGAACCCGCATCGCGGTTTCATCACGCGGTTGGGTGGCGAGGACTTCAGCAGTGTAGGGATCAATCCAAGCATAGCTTCGGATCTTGTTGGCGTCGTCTTAAGTGACAAGGGTTGCGCGCCCCGGCTGATCTTCAATCTCGATGCCGCGAATACGGGTCACCTCGGCGGTGTCGGCAAGGGCGGCAAGCTGCGCCTCGTAGGGTTGTCGTTCAGCGCCAACAGCGACGTTAAGCCGGTCCGCGTAGAGCACTTCTTCAATTTGCGGTTTATAAAGATAAATCCCGCCAGTGATGGCGAGCATGGCCATAAAGGGAAGCACATAAAGCGAGGCAAAAAAACGCCATTTCCATACGAGGCGATAGAAGGCACCATCGGTCATTTTCGACGCCGTGGGTGCCGATGCCGTTGCATCAGTCATTCTGAGAGTCCTGTGGTTTTTTGATTTTGGTGTAACAACAACTTATGGTAGATTGCTGGATGAGGTGGAAACCCGTATATGCAATTGGACGGAATGGTTGTCACCCAGAAATCTTGGGTGATGCGCTCACCAAAGCATGCGCGCCGAAGCTGCTATTTGAGTGCGAATACAGGTGATTTTAAACACCTTGCACGCGCGCTATATCGGACTTTTTTCTAAGCGGATCCAGGTTGCGGGGGCAAATTAGCATTGCAGCCGTTGAATGATGTAGTTTCAAGGCCTGGTTCGTCCCGCTGTGCTGACAATTGCCAGTCCCTGCGCTGCTACCAATTCCGGCTTGCCAGATGCGTCACCTTTTCCAGCACCTCATGGCTGCGCCAATCGACACGATAGATCTCTTCCTCAATCCGCATATAGACCCAGCCCTCACTGACCGTGGGCAGGCCATAATAGCGTGCGTTCATCAGCATAGAGTATTTACCGCGCTCAAGCGTCTGCCCAATCGCGACCGGGTCGGGTTCCGGCACCAGCGGTTTGGGGACGGCAACACAAGCGGTGCCTGCCACGGCGATGCGGCATTGCGCCGTGACTGCTGCGGGCAGGAAAACCAAAAGCGCTGTCACCAATAGCAATTTGTTGAGCATGAAGATGCTCCCCGATCATTGTTGCCGCTTGCTTGAGTGGCTTTGAATATCAGGGGTTCAGGCCGCCAGGTCAACCCAGACGGGGACGTGGTCAGAGGGTTTCTCCCGCCCGCGCACGTCCTTTTCGATCCAGCAATCGTTCAATAGATCGGCGCATTGCGGGGTGAGAAGGAAGTGGTCGATGCGGATGCCGTCGTTCTTGTCCCAAGCGCCAGCCTGATAATCCCAGAACGAATAATGGCCTGCACCGGCCTGACACGCGCGGAAGGCTTCTGTAAGACCAAGGTTCTGGATACGCCGGAACGCATCGCGGCTTTCGAGGCGGAAGAGCGCGTCATCGGTCCAGACTTCGGGGCGGGCGGCGTCTTCGGGCTGGGGGATGATGTTGTAGTCCCCAGCAATTAGCGCTGTTTCTTCTGCCGCCATCAACTCGGATGCGCGGGCGTGCAGGCGTTCCATCCAGCGCAGCTTATAGTCGTATTTTGGCCCCGGTGCGGGGTTACCGTTGGGCAGGTAAAGACCGCAGATGCGAATTGCTTTTTCGCCCACAACCGTTGCTTCAATATAGCGGGCCTCGATGTCATCCACGCCCTCACGCCCGGCCCCTGTCGCGCCGGGCAATCCGCGTGTGACGTCTTCCAATGGCAGCTTGGACAGCAGGGCAACCCCATTAAACCCCTTCTGGCCATGGGTTTCGACGTTATAGCCTTTGTCCTCCAACACCTCGCGGGGGAAATTCTCATCAACTGATTTGATCTCTTGCAGGATGGCAACATCGGGCTGCGCCTCATCCAGCCAATCCGTCAGCGCGCCGATCCGGGCCTTGATGCCGTTGATGTTGAATGTCGCGATTTTCATGGGCCGGCCCTTCTTGTGCTTGGCTTTGGTTGTGGCCAAGGGCCGACCAAAACGCAACCTTTCCCTCACGCGGACGCGTGCAATCTGCTAGGGTAAGGCATTGCCCAAGGGAGATTGCCTATGATCCGCTCCGACGGCGGCATCACGGCTCGATCAGCATGCCAACCGCTGCTTCATGCATCGCGCGATCTGGGATTATTGGCCGGAAGTGCGTAAAGGGCGGCGTGTCACCGTAAAGGGTGATCGGCCGGTTTAGGGGGCATTGACTGCGCTTTTCTGGGAGGAACGATAAGACATATTGTGTGAGAGGGCGATTTTCAAATCAGCTTGTCCGCATGTTGGGCGTACGGACAAAGCACCTTTTCACTGTGCAAGCGCCAAGGACTGGTTCCGGAAGGTGAACTGAGAAACAGGATGTTTTTGCACCAACCAACGCCCGCAGTTCACTTTTCACATTGAGCAAAACAACGGTTTGTTGTTCGCCTGATGTCGCTGAACCAGCTGTTTCATCATCCTGCCTTTTTCCGGTATATGGCGAGCAGAAACCGGCTTGAAGTCTGCGCTGCATATCTCTGGAAATAGTGATTGTATTTCTACACGTGCATCAAGGGAGACGGCCTTCAGCGCTTCTGGCCCTAAATGCAGGCTTTCTGTTGAAGCACCATTCGACCAAATGACCTCGTGGTCATCAAACAGGATATGCCAATATTCAACACCATCAGGGCTGTCTTCTGATATTTCAACGCCGCTCAATGAAAGAAGCTTGTTCGCAGGAATCAGAACATCTCTGGAATCAAACATCCGCATAGCAATCACAGACGACACAAGAACACGGTGCTGTGGCGATACAATCAAATCCTGCTTAGGATATCCGGCTCCCAATGCGTCTGCGCGTATTACTATGGGTTTGAGTTTAGGGTTAGCCTGTAGCTGGCTCTGACTTAAATCGCAGGAACCAATCCAGCGTATTGGTTTATAGCCATGGTCGTAGGTGTGCACCTGATCTTCAATTTGCAGGTCCTCTACGCGTACTGGTCCTTGCAAAGTTTCGATCATTGTTCCCGAAGCAAAGCAAGGTACGTCCGTAAAATCGCCACTTGCGTTTGTGGGTCCAGTCACAATTTGATCCACGACGATCGTATTTGGACCACTCTCGTTCCAAGCCGCATCAATCGCTGCTGTATTTACAGATAGTCCGTTAAAAAGCTCAAGCGGTTCGAGTGGCCCATTATCTGTTTTGGCGCCAGAGAGTGTGACAGTACCGTCTGGGTCAACCTCCAAACGGAAAACCGAACCACCGTTCGTGTTTTCAAGTTGCCAAATGGCTGGTGTATCGGCCTCATACATATCACCATCAGAAAATCGGACGGTTTGGCCAGCGGTTGCAGGCGCTTGGAACTCCAGTTCATTTGGTGCTCCGGCAGGCCCGCCGACAAACAGGTCAACACCATTGATTTGAACACTGAGGCTGTTGTCCAGCGTGATGAAGTCGATGACAAAGCCACCACCTGGTGTCGTATCTGTGAATGTAGTGGAATCGCCGTCGTTGATGCTAAAAGTTGGCACTAGTTGGATACCTTGTCGTCTTCGAAACTAAATACAGAACTTAACTGTTGATCATCTGGAGCCAGATTGCCGTAGCAATTGGGTCCGGTGTGCGCACTGAGTAAACTCTCTATGCCGATCGACAACCCCTTTTTTTGGAACAAGTGGAGGGGGTCATATTTTCATCACCAACAACCCGAGCTGTTGTCGGGCACTTTTGGCCTCAACTACATTTCCGGACCTTCGTGCGTTGCACATTGGGCAGATCGGGCTCTATGCAGCCATTGCAGTCTACAACAGCCCAGCCTGCCTACATCGAGAAAGACGTCCCGCAGCCGCAGGATGACGTGGCATTTGGGTTGTTGATCACAAAGCGTGCGCCGATCAGTTCTTCGGCGAAGTCAATCACCGCATCTGCAAGAAAGGGCAGGGACACGGAATCAATCACGACCGTCTCGCCGTGTTCCGACAGGACCAGATCGTCGTCTTTGGCCTCATCCAGATCAATTTCATACTGAAACCCCGAACAGCCGCCGCCTTCGACCGCGACCCGCAGGGCTTTGCCTTGGGCGGATGCGCCGATCTCGGCCAGACGCTCAAACGCGCGCGGGGTCACTTTGGGGGGGACGGTGAACATCGGCTAGACCTATCGGTTCTGTTACTGTTCCAATATAGGTGTGTCAGGCAAACACGACAAGACAGGCAAGATAACAATGGCAGCGCCATATGCGACCGACCCCGCGAACCCGCGCGGGCGGCTTTACGCGGAAGAAGAAAGTACCTTCCGTTCGCCCTTTCAGCGCGACAGGGACAGGATCATCCATGCAAGCGCCTTTCGGCGGCTCAAGCATAAGACCCAAGTGTTCATTGAACATGAAGGCGATTATTTCCGCACCCGGCTGACCCATTCGATTGAGGTCGCACAGGTGGCCCGCACTGTGGCCGCTGCTTTGGACCTGAATGTGGAACTGACCGAGGCTGTCGCCTTGGCCCACGATCTGGGGCATACACCGTTTGGGCATACCGGTGAAGAGGCGCTGGATGCGTTGATGCAACCCTACGGGGGCTTTGATCACAACGCGCAAGCGCTGCATATTGTGACCAATCTGGAACGGCACTATGCCGAATGGGATGGGCTAAACCTGACATGGGAAAGTCTTGAAGGCATCGCCAAGCATAATGGCCCAGTGACGGGACATATCCCTTGGGCGCTTGCGGCATACAATGCCCGCCACGATCTGGAACTGCACACCCATGCCAGTGCCGAAGCGCAGGCGGCAGCACTGGCCGATGACATCGCCTACAATAACCACGATCTGCACGACGGGCTGCGCGCCGAATTGTTCAGCACCGATGAACTGGCCGAAATGCCAATCCTGCAGGATTGCTTTGCCCGTGTGGATGCCAAATACCCAGACCTGAACTATTACCGCCGCAGGCATGAGGCGCTGCGCCGCTTCTTTGGCATCCTTGTCGAAGATGTGATTACCGTCAGCCGCCGCAACCTGACGGAGCTGGCCCCGGCATCTGTGCATGACATCCGGCACGCGGGCCGCATGATGGTGCAGTTTTCGCCAGAACTTTGGACCGATCTGAAAGTCATCCGAAAATTCCTGTTTGAACGGATGTATCGCGCGCCTGCGGTTGTCGAAATGCGGGTTGTTGTCACCCAGATGATCAACGATCTGTTCCCGTTTTTCATGAACAACACCAATGAGTTGCCCAAGCAATGGCGCAAGGACGTGGCCGATGCCACGGACGCGGTGGCCTTGGCACGTATTGTGGCGGACTATATTGCTGGGATGACCGACCGTTTTGCCATTCAGGAACATAAGCGTCTGATTGGTGGCGAAAAGATACCAGCAGGAGTGATCGATGGCAGTTGAAACCGCAGCAGGAGCGATGCAGCCCGCGATGGCAATCGCATTGGTGGGCGCGCTGGGTGTGGGGTCGCAATGGCTGGCCTGGCGGCTGCGGATGCCCGCGATTGTGCTGATGCTGGTGGCGGGGGTGCTGGTGGGGCCGGTCTTTGGTGTGTTCGACCCCGCGCGCGACATCGGGCCGTTGATGGCGCCGATCATCTCAATTGCGGTGGCGATTATCCTGTTTGAAGGCGGGCTGACGCTGAACTTTCATTCGTTACAGGACGCGGCCAAAGGCGTGAAACGGCTGGTGTTTATCGGCGCGCCGCTGGGCTGGCTGACCTCGGCGCTGGCCTTGCGCTATGGCGCTGGTCTGAGCTGGGAAAGCGCGGCCGTCTTTGGTGGCATTATGATTGTGACCGGGCCAACCGTGATCGCCCCATTGCTGCGCACTGCACGCCTGTCCAAACGCCCGGCGGCCTTGCTGCAATGGGAGGCGATCGTAAACGATCCCATTGGCGCGTTGGCGGCTGTCCTTGCGTTTTCGGTCGTTCTGGTACTGAACACCGCCACAACATTCAGTGCTGCAATGGTGGAACTGCTGATTGGGATCGTAGTGGCCACACTCCTTGGCGTGGCCGCAGGTTGGGGTCTGGCGCGTGCTTTCAAACGCGGCGCAGTGCCCGAATACATGAAAGTGCCGGTGCTTTTTGCTTTGCTAGTCGCGGTCTTTGCCGTCTCTGACATGGTGCTGCATGAAAGCGGACTGCTTGCCGTGACGATCATGGGCATCGTGATCGCAAATGCGAACCTTCCCAGTTACGAGGAACTGCGCAGGTTCAAGGAACATGCGACCGTTTTGTTGGTTTCAGGTGTATTTATCTTGCTGGCAGCGGGCTTGGATGTTGACGCGCTTTGGGGCCTCGACTGGCGCGCGCTGCTATTTGTGGCGTTGGTGATTTTTGTTGCACGCCCCCTGACGGTGCTGGTGTCATTGCTTGGCTCCGGCGTGCCGTGGCGCGAACAAATACTGGTGGCATTCACCGGGCCACGCGGCGTGGTCTTAGTGGCAGTGGCAGGTCTGTTCGGTGACCGACTGTTGAACCTTGGGTTTGCGGATGCGGGCCTGATTGCGCCGCTCGCCTTTGTCTTGGTGTCCTTTACCGTAGTGCTGCACGGTTTCACGCTCAAACCCTTTGCCCGTTGGCTGGGGCTGACCGGCGCGGACACGCCGGGTGTTGTGATCATAGGTGGGTCAAACTGGACGACCGCCTTTGCCGAAGCGCTGCAAAAGGCGGAAATCCCGGTGCTGATGACTGATCCGAACTTTGGCCACTTGCGGGCGGCACGCACGGCAGGGATCAGCACATTCTCCGGCGATATCCTGTCCGAGGCGGCAGAGCAGCGGGTGGAACTGGTCAGCTATGCGACCATCGTCGCCGCGACTGACAATGACGCCTATAATACGCTGGTGGCAACTGATCTGGCCCCGGAATTCGGACGCGACAACGTCTTTCAGGTGATGCGCGAAAAGGGCGATAGCGCGCGCCATCAACTGCCGCGCACCTTGGGCGGGCGTTGGTTTGGGCCTGAAATGACCCACGACGGATTAGAACGATTGATCCGCGAGGGCTGGGCCTTCCGCACGACACGGCTGAGCGAGGAATTCTCGGCTGAGGATTGGCGCGCGGAACACCCCGAGGCACATCTGGTCGCAAGGATTGCACCCAATGGGACGATCAAACTGATCCGCAAGGATGAAGACGTGAACCCCGCGCCTGACGTGCGTCTGATCGCTTTGTGCCCGCCAGAGGGTGCGACAGACGGGCAAGCGCCAGCGAAATAGGTTTTTCTGTTGCCCTGCCCATGTAGGGTGGTAAACCGCCAGAACACTTAATCTGGACCGATCCGATGAACCTTTTTGCCGATATTCGCGCCTTGGTGCTGAACTGCCTTGACCAATTGGTCGCTGAAGGCACGCTGCCCGACGGCCTTGCCACCGCTGCTGTGTCGGTCGAACCACCGCGCGATGCAGCCCACGGTGATATGGCAACCAACGCCGCGATGGTGCTGGCGAAGCCTGCAAAAATGAACCCACGGGTGATTGCAGAGGCGCTGGCGGCCAAGCTGCTGGCCGATCCGCAGGTTGCGGTGGCAGAGGTTGCAGGTCCCGGTTTCCTGAACATGCGGCTGGTGCCGCAGGTGTGGCAAGGTGTGGTCAAGGCCGCGCTGACAGACCCGACCTATGGGCAATCCACGCTGGGGCAGGGCCAAAAGATGATGGTCGAATATGTCTCGGCTAACCCCACGGGCCCGCTGCACGTCGGCCACACGCGTGGTGCTGTATTTGGCGACGCGCTGGCGCGGTTGCTGGACTATTCTGGCTTTGACGTGACCAAAGAATACTACATCAATGATGGCGGCGCGCAGGTCGATGTGCTCGCCCGGTCAGTGTATCTGCGGTACCTGGAGGCGCACGGGCAAGAGGTCGCATTTGAGGATGGCACCTATCCCGGCGATTACCTGATCCCGGTGGGCAAGGCGCTGAAGGACAAGGTTGGCGACGCTTTCGTCGACAAAGGCGAGCAGTTCTGGCTGGAAGACATCCGGGAATTCGCAACCGAAGCGATGATGGATCTGATCCGCGAAGACCTCGCCCAGCTTGGCGTGACCATGGATAACTTCTTTTCCGAAAAGTCGCTCTATGGCACTGGTTTGATTGAAAAATCCATCGCAGAGCTGGACGAAAAAGGGTTGATCTATCGTGGTGTGCTGGAACCACCCAAAGGCAAGATGCCAGAAGATTGGGAACCACGCGAACAGACCCTGTTCAAATCCACCGAACATGGCGACGATGTGGACCGGCCTGTGCAGAAATCGGACGGGTCATGGACCTATTTCGCGCCCGATATCGCGTATCACTACGACAAGGTGCAGCGCGGCTTTGATCAGTTGATCGATGTCTTCGGGGCCGATCATGGTGGTTATGTCAAACGGATGAAGGCCGCTGTTTCAGCGCTGTCAGATGGCAAAGTGCCGCTGGATGTAAAGCTGACGCAACTGGTGAAGCTGTATAAAAACGGCGTGCCGTTCAAGATGTCCAAGCGGGCAGGGACCTTTGTCACCCTGCGCGATGTGGTCGATCAGGTTGGGGTCAACGTGACCCGGTTCCACATGCTGACGCGCAAGAACGACGCGCCGCTGGATTTTGATTTCGACAAGGTGCTGGAACAGTCCAAGGACAACCCGGTGTTCTACGTCAACTACGCCTATGCGCGGGTGAACTCTGCTGTGGGTAAGGCGGGGGCATTCACTGATGTGTCTGACGCAACGTTGGCGGGCGTAGACCTGTCTGGTCTGACGCATGACGCCGAATTGACGCTGATCAAAAAGCTTGCTGAATGGCCCCGGTTGGTCGAAATCGCAGCCAAGGGGCACGAGCCGCACCGGATCGCCTTTTACCTCTATGATCTGGCCTCGGATTTCCACGCGCTTTACCACCAAGGCAACGCGGATGAGGCGTTAAGGTTCGTGCAAGAGGGTGACTCAGATACCACACAGGCGAAAATTGCCCTGATCCGGGCCGTAGCAATTGTTATTTTGCACGGTTTGGGTATTCTTGGTGTCACTCCGGCGGAAGAGATGCGCTAACGCACGATCTGCCGGTTTGAGCAAACGACGACCCCGCAAAGGGGCGCGCGAGAGGCGAAGATGGCAGTATACGATCAGGGGTTCGCCCCTGCGGCAGGTGTGCCGCGTGTTACCAATTTAGTGAATTTTGCAGGGGCTGCGATGTCGCTGGCCCTGATCCTTGGCGTTGGGTTCTGGGGGTACAAGCTGATCGTGCGTGACGTCAGCGGCATCCCTGTGGTCCGCGCGATGGAAGGCGATATGCGCGTGCTGCCCGACAATCCCGGCGGCGCAGTTGCAGCCCACACCGGATTGGCCGTGAACGAAGTTGCCGCAAGTGGCGAGGCAGGTGCCCCTGAGGATACGCTGGTTCTGGCCCCGCGTACCGCTGGTTTGGCTGCCGAAGATCTTGAGGCGCAACCTGTTGCTGCAACGCCTGCAGCTGCCCCAGTGGTCGAAAATGCCGTCCCGGCAGATGAGATCGCGGCATTGGCCGCACAGCTTGCATCAATTGCTCCGGCCACAACGCCCGAAAGCACACCCGCTGCGGTGAACCCCGATGCTATTCCAGCAACCGTGCCCGGTGTGGCCGCATCCCCGCGTCCAACGGTGCGGCCTGCGCGCTTTCAGGTGCCTGCAACGACAGCAACGCCTTCAAACGAAGTTGCCGTCACAACCACGTCTTTCCCCACCGGCACCGATCTGGTGCAACTGGGCGCATTCCAATCCCCAACCCTTGCCGCGCAAGAATGGGAGCGTCTGCAGTCCCGCTTTGGCCAGTTGATCGCAGATCGCGCGCATTTCATTGAAGTGAGCAATCAAAGCGGCGGCACATGGTACCGTCTGCGGGCTAGCGGCTTTGACGATCGGGCCGATGCGCGCCGCCTATGTGCTGCATTGCAAGCCGAAGGGGCCAACTGCATCGCTGTGGTGGTAAACTAAGTGCCTATGACAGCTGCGATTTTTGGCTCCGAGGGGCCGGAAATCACCGCATGGGAAAAAGGGTTCTTTGCCGAAACACAGCCCTTTGGTTTCATCCTTTTTGCCCGCAATATCGACAACCCCAACCAACTGCGCCGCTTGACAGCGGCCCTGCGCGAGGCCGTGGGGCGTGATGCGCCAATCCTGATTGATCAGGAAGGCGGGCGGGTGCAACGCATGCGCAGCCCACATTGGCGCGAATACCTGCCCGCACTTGATCAGATGGCGCAGGCCAGTGACCCGCTGCGCGCGCAATGGATCCGCAACCGGTTGATCGCGGCAGAGCTGCGCGACGTGGGGATCGATGTGAACTGTGCGCCCCTTGGTGATATCGCGGATGCGACGACGCATCCGGTCTTGCAGAACCGTCTTTATGGTTACGATGTTGATACGGTGATTGCCGCGGCCCGCGTCTGTGCCGAGGCGCATTTGGCGGGCGGCGTCTTGCCTGTGCTCAAACATATTCCGGGGCTTGGTCGGGGCTCTTTGGACAGTCACCTTGAACTGCCTCGCGTAGATGCTTCGCACGCCACGCTCGCCGCCCGCGATTTTGCGACGTTCAAGGCGCTTAACGACCTGCCTTTGGGCATGTCCGCGCATATCGTCTTTTCCCAGATTGACCCAAGTGGCCCGGCCACAACATCCGCTACAATGATGAAACTGATCCGCGAAGAGATCGGTTTCGATGGCCTTTTGATGACGGATGATTTGTCGATGGAGGCGCTTTCGGGCACCGTTGGTGAACGGGCCATCGCAGCCCGCAAGGCGGGATGTGACCTGATCCTGCATTGCAATGGGAAAGCCGGAGAGATGGTGGAAGTCGCTGATGCGGGCGGTCATATGTCAGCGGTGGCCATGCAACGCGGCAAACGTGCGCTTGCCATGCGAAAACCCCCTGAAAATATTGACATCCCGCGTCTGGAAGCAGAGTTTGAAGCGCTACTAGGCTGAGGGCAGATGCAAGGCGAAGAATTCCAAGAAGACACGACCAGTGTCAGCGCGCGCGTGGCCGCTGAGGCTTTGATCGTGGATGTGGGGGCTTATGAAGGCCCGCTTGATCTGTTGCTGACCTTGTCACGCACGCAGAAGGTCGATCTGCGGCAAATTTCCATTCTGGCACTGGCCGAACAATATCTGGCCTTTGTCGAACAGGCCAAGCGTTTGCGGCTGGAATTGGCGGCTGATTATCTGGTGATGGCTGCATGGCTGGCGTTTCTCAAATCCCGCCTGTTGCTGCCGCCCGATCCATCCGAGGAAGGCCCTTCAGGCGAAGAACTCGCCGCACATCTGGCGTTCCAACTGGAACGGTTGGAGGCGATGCGCAATTCCGCAGCCAAACTGATGGCGCGCGACCAGCTGGGCCGTGATTTCTTTGCCCGTGGGATCACCGAAGACGTGCAGCGCGTGCGCAAGGTGACTTACACCGCCACATTGCTGGATCTGATGCAGGGTTATGCCCGTATTCGTACCCGCGATGATTTCCGCCCCTTCGTGATGGACCGTCAGCACGTCATGACGATGGAGCAGGCGCTGGAACGGATGCGCGGGCTGATCGGCTTTGCCGGTGATTGGACCGATATCCACACCTATCTGCCCGATGGCTGGGACGCTGACCCGCAACGCCGCCGTTCAACGACGGCCTCGACCTTTGCCGCGTCTCTGGAACTGGCCAAAGAGGGCAAGATTGAAATCAGGCAGGGTGAAAGTTTCGCCCCCATCCAAATTCGCAAGAAAGTCCCCGGTGATGAGTAAACCGCAAACACCCGCCAACGACAGCCTGTTCGAAGCACCCCCCATGGGCGAGCAGGAACGCATGGTTGAGGCGATTCTTTTTGCCACTGCTGACCCGGTGTCGATCACCGAACTGACCGGGCGCATGCCCCACGGCTGTGACCCAGCAGAGGCGCTGGCAAACCTGCGCAAGCGCTATGAAGGGCGCGGGGTGAATATCGTCAAGGTGGGTGATGCTTGGGCGATCCGCACGGCGGGCGATCTGGGGTTCCTGATGCAAAAGGAAACCGTCGAGACCCGCAAACTATCCCGTGCGGCGATCGAAACATTGGCCATCGTGGCCTATCACCAGCCGGTGACGCGCGCCGAGATTGAAGAAATCAGGGGCGTCAGCGTCAGCCGTGGTACAATTGATCAGTTGATCGAGCTGGAATGGATTCGCTTTGGCCGTCGCAAGATGACACCGGGGCGGCCTGTGACCTTTGTGGTCACATCGGGGTTCCTTGATCACTTCGGGCTAGAGAATGCCCGCGACCTGCCGGGGCTGAAAGAATTGCGTTCTGCCGGCCTGCTGGAAAGCCGCCCACCGCCGGGGGCCAATGCTCTGGGCGATGCCGAAGAGGACGACGATGAAAACCAAAGCGAGATGTTTGAAGAATAGTGTTCTGTCATCATGTCGCAGAACAAGGAGAGGATCGCATGAACGTTGACAGACTGATCCAGATGATGATGCGCAAGCTGATGCGCAGCGGGATCAACAAAGGCATTGATCTGGCCGCACGTCAGGGCAAAGCGCCCGAGGACATGACACCACAAGAGCGTGAGCAGGCGAAATCCGCCAAGCAGACCGCGCAGAAGGCGCAAAAGGGGATGCGAGCCGCGCGTCGGTTTTTGCGGTAGAGGCACATTTGCGCAGGGGTTTGCCAGCTGCGCAGGACTTTGCTGCCGTCGCTAGTTTCCGCCAATATTCAGCCACACGCACAAACTACGTTGCTACAGACAAATTTCTCAGAACCGAGAAGTGATATGGCTGAAATACTTGAACTCATCTTGGCGTTTGTGGCTGTTGCCATCTACGGCACCGAAGAAAAACCAAAGCACCCAATATGGAGAAATAGCGTTCGGACTGTCGCTTTTACAGGCGTTTTGGTCTCCATCGCTAGCTTTCTGAATGTGTTCGGCTCTTTTGAATTTCCGCTCTTCATAACGCTCATTTGGGCAATCTGCTCGCTGCTAGTGATATCCGCAGAGTACTATGTAGGCTCAAAGAAAGTTTGCTTGGCGGCCTTCATTGTATTTCCGATTTGGTTGGTAATTGTGCTTTTGGTAGAAAATCAGTGACGCCACTCTGGGCTCAAACCAGCCATTCACCCCCGAAAGTGCTTGGACAGCTTCAACCCTTGCCCCTGATAATTCGACTTGATCTCGCGCCCATAAAGCGCTGCTGGCATGGCCGCCATATGTTCATATACCAAACGGCCCACGACTTGCCCGTGCTCCAGCACAAAGGGGGCTTCGTGGCAGCGCACCTCTAGCACACCGCGTGATCCGGCGCCGCCTGCCTCGGCATAGCCAAAGCCGGGGTCAAAGAACCCCGCATAATGCACCCGGAATTCACCGACCATCGCCAGATAGGGGGCCATTTCGGCGGCTTGCATGGGGGGGATCACAATCGCTTCGCGACTGACCAAAATATAGAAGGCACCCGGATCAAGGATGATCCAACCGTCCTTGGCATGCACTTCTTCCCAAAACTCGGTCGGGTCGTAGTGATCCAGTTTGGACAGATCGACAACGCCGGTGTGCGGCTTGGCCCGGTAGCCAACCAAGGTGCCCTTGGCTGGGCGCAGATCGACAGAGAAACCCAATCCGTCAGAGATCACAGGATCGCCCGACACGATGGGGTTTTGCGCGTGCAGGGCGGCCAATTCCTCGTCCGACATCAGGGTCTTGCCTTGGCGAAAGATGATCTGGTTCAGCATCTGGCCGGGCTGCGCCACAACAGAGAAAGAGCGTGGGCAAATCTCGACATAAAGCGGGCCGTCGTACCCTTCGGGCACGCGGTCGAATTCGACGCCATGATCGGTGATAATACGGGTCAGCAGGTCAAGACGCCCGATAGAGGATTTCGCACTGGCAGCAGCGGTCATGCCTTGGGGCAGGGACAGCCGTTCCATCAAGGGCGCGACGTAGACGCAGCCCTTTTCAAGGACTGCACCGCCTTCTAGCGGTACCTCGTGCATTTTGAAGTCATCCAGGCGGTCTTTGACGGTGCGCTGACGTCCGGCAAGGAAGGATGCACGCACGCGGTAGGCCACATCACCAAGGCGTAGGTCAAGTGACGCGGGTTGAACCTGACCGTCGGTGACAGGCTGATCCGACGCAATGCGCCCCTCTGCGATCATCTCGCGGATCTGGTGGTCGGCCAGGACGCCTGTTGTGTTCATCTCATCCCCCCTTGGGATACAAAAACGCCCGTCGTGCGGTTGCACTGACGGGCGGTTATGTTTGGTCGGGCTAGCAGGACTCGAACCTGCGACCTTCCGTCCCCCAGACGGACGCGCTACCAGGCTGCGCCATAGCCCGACTGGCCGCGTTCATACCCCAAATGCGCGCAAGGGCAAGCCCGAAAAGCACTGATTTAGGCCTCCTGCATCCGGGTGCGCAGGTTTTCAAGGCGCGCCAGAAGCGGCGCGATCTGGGCAGCGCGGTCTTGCAGGGCTGCGGGATCAATCGGCGCACGGCCGATCAGACGGGCAGGCAGATTGGGCAGGCCTGCGGGGGGCAGGGGCAGGTCGATCTTGATCTTGGGCTCAACCGGTGGGCCGTCCAGCGGAAGATCAGCCTGAGAGGGGACGACAGGTGCGGGTTGCGGCTTGGCTTTGACGGCTATTTCGATGGGCGACAGGTCCGCGTCACCGGTCATCGAAGGGCCAAGCCCCGCCACATGTTTGACGCCTTTTTCGCGCAACAGCTTTTGGGTGCCTTTGATGGTCAGACCATCTTCGTGCAGCAACTTTTTGATTCCGCCCAACAAATCCATGTCGGTAGGGCGATAGTAGCGGCGGCCGCCAGCGCCTTTGACGGGTTTGATCTGGGTGAACTTGCTTTCCCAAAAGCGCAGCACATGGGTTGGGGTGTCCAACCACTCTGCGACTTCACTGATGGTACGAAAAGCGTCTTTGGCTTTGGCCATGACCTAGCGTTTGTTCCCCGCCGCCACGCGTTCTTTCATCAAGTGCGACGGGCGGAACGTCAGCACGCGGCGGGGGTGAATTGGGACCTCCTCGCCGGTTTTGGGGTTACGGCCCACGCGGGCCGCCTTTTCGCGCACCGAGAAGGTGCCAAATGATGAAACTTTTACGGCCTCTCCAGCAACCAGCGCGTCAGACACATGACTGAGCACACTTTCCACCAGATCTGCACTATCGTTTCTGGAAAGCCCAACTTGCGAATGAACCGCATCTGCCAGGTCCATCCGCGTTAAAGTCTTATCAGTCATCAAAAAACCCCTCACAATTAGCGCAGAGCATATGCGCCAGCCAAATTCAGAGTCAATAACAACGGCTTGGCCAATGACGTTAACAATCCGTTTCCAGCGATTACCAGCGGATTACCACGGCCCCCCAGGCCAATCCACCGCCGATTGCCTCGGTCACGACAAGATCCCCTTGCTTGATCTGCCCGTTTGCGACCCCCGTTGAGAGCGCCAAGGGAATCGATGCGGCCGACGTATTGCCGTGATCTTGCACGGTCACGATGACGCGCTCCATCTCAACCCCAAGCTTTTTCGCGGTTGATTGGATGATGCGGATATTGGCCTGATGGGGCACAACCCATGTCACATCGTCAGGGCCCAGCCCGACCTTTTCCAGCGCGGTATCGGCAGTTTTCGCCAGCTTTTCGACAGCGTGACGGAATACCTCTTTGCCTTCCATACGCAGCATGCCGGTGTTCTGTGTCGAGACACCGCCATCCACATAAAGCAGGTCCCTATAGCGCCCGTCCGAGTTCAGATCGGTCGAAAGAATCCCCCGATCTGAGGTATCACCATCGCCTTCTTCGGCTTCGAGAATCAGCGCGCCCGCGCCATCCCCAAAAAGCACGCAGGTCGACCGGTCCGTCCAATCCATGATCCGGCTGAATGTCTCGGCACCGATGACCATCACGCGGTCAGCCTGACCGGACATGATCAGTGCGTTGGCATTGGACAGGGCGTAGACGAAGCCAGCACAAACCGCTTGCACATCAAAGGCATAGCCGCTGGTGTTGCCGATATTGTGCTGCACCATGGTGGCCGCAGAAGGGAATGTCAGGTCAGCAGTAGAGGTCGCAAGGACAATCGCATCGATGTCTTCGCCTTCCATGCTTGCCATGGCAAGGGCCGCCTTGGCGGCGTTGGTGGCAAGGTCCGATGTTGTCTGACCCGGTGCCGCGAAATGCCGACGCTCAATGCCAGAGCGGGCTTTGATCCACTCGTCTGACGTTTCAAGCGTTTTTTCGAATTCGGCGTTTGGAACTACACGTTCGGGCAGGTAATGACCAACCCCTTTGACGACTGCGCGACGCATCATGCCTATTTGCCCGTTTTTGTTTTGAGACCCGCTGTCTCGCTTTCTTGTCCCGCATCTTGGGCAAGCGAAGCGGCCGATGCAACCCGTGCGGCGAGTTTATCGGAAAATCCGCTTTGCGCGAGGCGATACGCCAAATGCAATGCCGCTGCCACGCCTGTGGCGTCAGCCGATCCATGGCTTTTGATCACGGTTTGGTTCAGCCCCAAGAACACACCGCCATTGACCCGACGCGGATCAATCCGCTTGCGCAGACTGCGCAATGATCCACGGGCGAGCAGGGCACCCAGCATGGACCAAGGGTTCTTGAGCAAGGCGCCGCGCAGAAATTCGCTGATCAGCGTGGCGGTGCCTTCGCCGGTCTTCAGCGCGACATTTCCGGTAAAGCCGTCGGTCACGATCACATCCACCATATCCGAAGGCAGATCGCCGCCTTCGACAAAACCGACATACTCAAAATCACCAATGACAGCCGCATCGGCGATCATTTCGTGGGCGACCTTCAATTCGGCGCGGCCTTTGTGTTCTTCTGTGCCAACATTCAGCAGGCCAACGCGGGGACGGGCGATATCAAGGCCGTTGCGGGCGTAAGACGCACCCATCAGCGCATAGGTCAGCAAATCATCCTGATCGGCGCGGATGTCAGCGCCCGCGTCCAGCATTACGTTAAAGCCGGAGGGGTTGCGCGAGGGCCAGAGGCAGGCAATGGCGGGGCGGTTCACACCTTCGGCCTTGCGCAGGCGCAGCATTGACATGGCCATCAGCCCGCCAGTGTTGCCGCAACTGACCGCAACCGCTGCCTGATTGGCGCGGACGGCCTCGATCGCGGACCACATTGAGGTTTTCTTGCCGTTGCGCAGCACATGGCTGGGCTTGTCGGTCATTTTGACGACTTCGGCGGCGTCGTGAATCGTCACACGATCAGTGATGCCCTGTTTGGCGACAAGCGGTGCAAGCTCTGTCTGAGGGCCGTGCAGAATCGCGTGGGCGTCAGGTTTGTCACTCAGAAACTTCGAAAGGCCCGCAACAACAGTTGCAGGCCCCTGATCTCCGCCCATGGCGTCAACGGAAAGCACTTGACTGGCAGCATGTCCCTGCATCGGAGCGGTGTCCGTCTGGGGTGTTGTCATGCCAACAGGGCCTTCAGTGCTTAAGCAGCGTCGTCGTCGAGGTCGATTTCGGTAGTGTCTGCGATCACTTCGCGTGTCGCATAATGCCCGCAGGAGGGGCACATGTGGTGAGGGCGCTTCAGCTCACCACAGTTGTCACACTCGTTGGGGTTTGCCGCGACCAGTGCGTCATGTGCGCGCCGGTTGTTGCGGCGGGATTTGGATACTTTGTTCTGCTGGACAGCCATGTCTCAACCCTATGATATAAAGGGCCGTGGCCCAGATTTCTTTCGTGTCTGGCGGGGTCCTACGCCATTGTGGCAGCCCTGTCGAGACACGATGTAAAAGAGGCCGCGAACATACTGCGATTCCCTTGATGTGCAACCCTTTTTCGCCTGCGTTGAACGCGCCGTCATTCGCCTTTCTTTTCAAGGCTTTCGCGCAGTGATTGCAGCCCTGCAAAGGGCTTTGCATCCTCATCACGCATCGGGGCCACACCGGGGGCGGCGAACACTGCCTCACCCAGATTGGCATTTGCGGCGCGTGGATAAAGCGGCAGGGCAAGCGCCAGCGCCTCGATCATGACCTGCGCCAGATCAAGCGTGGCGGGCAGCGGTTCGCGATTTTCATCCGCGGTCATTTCAACCTCTGACGCATCTGGTTCTTCTACTTCTGCGATATAGGCACGGTTGAGCGGCTCATCGATCCGGGTCGTGACCGGGTCAAGGGTGACCACGCAGGCCTGAACCACAGTTGCCCCAAGGATGGCCTGCAACTGCCAATCGGTTTTGCCCTGCGGTGCGAGCGTGCCGACAAAGCGCAGCTTCTTGATGCCAATGATCCCAAGTTCCGCCGCAACGGCCTTGCGTTCATCGGCCGTGGGCTCAACCGCGAATGTGGTCGCCTTTCGTGTGGCAAGATCAGACAAACGTAACTGTGATTTGGGTAGTTGAGGCAAAGCAGCTTCCATTCTTGAACCGGGGCGGGGGGTGCTGTATCGGGGATAAAAGGCGCGCGGCGCCAAGGCAAGAGGGCGCAGGAATGAGTGTGAAGACAGGCCATTGGCAAAATACCCTGCGTATGTTGGGGATGGTCGCCCTTGTCGGCGCAACAACCGCCTGCACCCCGATTGACCGTTTTCACGGTTTTATCCCACCCACAGAAGAGATCGAGACGCTACAGGTCGGGCAATCCAGCAAGGATGAAGTGATCGCGCTGTTTGGCACGCCGATTGCCGATCGCGGTCTGCAGAACAACACGATCTACTATGCCGCCAGCCACTTCCGCAACTTCGGCCCCTATGCGCCCGAGGAAGTGAGCCGCGAAGTTCTGGCGATTGATTTCGATGCAAACGATCGGCTGCGCAACGTCGCCAGCTACACGCTGGACGACGGGCGTGTGGTGGTACTTGACCGCCGGGTGACCGAAGACGGCATCAACGACGTGACTTTCCTGAGCCAGCTTTTGGGATCACTGGGCCGGATTGATGCAGGTCAGTTGCTGGGTGAAGACGGGTAAAGTGATGCTGCCGCGGAAAAGGTAGGGCTCGCTGAGGTTCACTTTGGTCGGGTTAAGGGTCTTTTGTGCGAACAAAACTGCCGTCTGAACTGTGACATTCAATGTCCGTTTTAGGTCTTAGTGAGCAGACGGCCGCAGTTGCTCACGTCGGAATATGTAGATGGATGACCCGATGATGATGCAAGCTCCGAGAATCGTATAGCTGTCGGGTCGTTCATTGAAGAGAACAAACCCCAAGACGGCTGCGTAAATCAATTTGCTGTACTCGATATTGCCGACAACGCTTGCTTCCCCAAGCCGCAAAGCAAGAACACCGACCCACTGCCCCAATGTTGCGAGAACACCCATCGCAAGCAGGAAAACCCACCCAAAGAAATCCGGTGTTACCCATAGCCACATCAATGGGATGCCCGCCAGAGCACCGACAAACACAGATTGATACACCAGTAAGGTTGCTGTGGATTCAGTCTGCGAGAGTTTCCGAACCGAAGTTACTGCGACCGCTGCACCTGCCGCACCAAGCAAGGGGATAAGAGTATTAACGTCGATTAGGCCTTCTACGCCCGGACGCATCACCACGATCACACCGATGAAGCCGACAATGACTGCTCCAATCCTGTGCGCTCCGACTGGTTCCTTCAGGAAAACCAATGCCAAGAGTGCAACAAACAACACCTGTGCGAACCCAAGCGTGGTTGCCATAGATAAAGGAAGAACAGAAACGGCCCAAATTCCGCAGGATAGTGCTGTGAATGCACCGATCAAACGCGCTGCATGTATGCCCGGTCGCTGAGTCTTTAGGCTCTCGGGGAACGATTTTGATATGTCAGGCAGCGAAGACAGGAAGACGACCATCTGCCTGAAAAAAAGGATTTGCAGAACATGGTAGTCAACCACAGCCATCTTCGCCATTGCGATCACCACTGCAAAAAGCGCGGCAGCGAGTAGCGCCCAGAGAATTCCTTTGGTGTTGTCTGACATGAAGACGGCCCTTGAATTAGGTAAGGTGCGCCGGTACCAAAGTACCAATTCGATGTAAAGGCCAACAATTGGAGTCAAAAAATGACCAAATCCACGAAAAAGGTCGAGCGAGTTCAAACGGGGGTTCGAATTGAAAAGCGCGTGCTCAAGGTGCTCAAATCCATCGCGGCTCGCAACGAAATGGGTCTGGGTGATCTGATTGAAGGGGTCGTGCTGCATAGCTTTGAAGGCAAACCACCCTTTGACGCTGAGACAATGGATTTTATTTCTCAGATGAGAACGGCTTACAACTTAGAGCTTACAGCGGAGGATAGTCATTTGCTGTCCGAGGAAGAATGAGATGTTTGATTGGAGTTTTGTCGTATTTGTAGGCGCACTTAGTATCGCCGCATTTTCGCCCGGACCCGGTCTTGCCGCGTTGGTCGCAACGGTCCTTGCAAATGGTGCGCGCAAGTCTGTTTGGTTTTGCGTTGGTATCGTTTTTGGTGATCTGATTTGGCTCGCCCTATCACTCAGTGGGTTAGCCATGATCGCGCAACAGATGCCGTTTGTGTTTTCTGTCATCAAGTGGGCAGGCGTAATCTATCTGGTCTATCTGGCAATTGGTTTGTGGATGAACACGAAAGATGCTGCTCAAATTTCAACAAGATCAAGGGAACGAGGTGCATTCGCACGGGTTTTATCTGGGCTTTCGATTACAATGGGCAATCCTAAGGCCATGCTATTCTATCTGGCGCTGTTGCCGAGCATTGTGACGCCCGAAAGCTTGGATGCTCAAATGGTGGCGGCTTTGTCTGTGGCTGTGATCATTGTCCTCGGCACCGTGTTGGCGGTTTACCTATATGCCGCTGATAAAGCGAGGAGTGCGATGACCAGCAGTCAGTCGATCAAAACCTTTAACCGCATTACAGGGACAGCTTTGGGCGGTGCTGCGGCCTGGATCGCCACCAGATAGCTGACATTCGTGCGTCACGCAGCATTCGGGCATGATGGATTCAAACCAACCATTCCCACCACAGTACACGCGCGCAAACCGCTGTAACTACTCCTCCGCCTCAAATTCCAACGCCACCCCATTGATGCAATACCGTAACCCTGTCGGCTGTGGCCCATCAGGGAAAACATGTCCCAGATGCGCCTCGCAGCGGTTACAATGCACCTCGGTCCGTTTCATGAAAAAACTGCGGTCCACGGTTTCGCCGACTTGTTCGGCATCGACAGGCTGATAGAAAGACGGCCATCCGGTGCCGCTTTCGAACTTTGCCCCTTGATCGAATAAGGGTGCACCACAGCACACACACATGTAAGTGCCTGGTTCCTTTGGGAAATCCTCATGCGTGCCGGCCCGTTCGGTCCCATGTTTGCGCGTGACCTTATAGGCCATATCGGAAAGCTGCGCGCGCCATTCGGCATCTGTTTTGATGATCTTATCCATGGGTCGTGGTGTCCTTTCTAAGTGCTCTATCCAGAAATAGGGCAGCGTGGCCTATTCTCCAAGAGAAGCTGCCATGACATTCCCGCGACGCTGTTGAAGCATTTGACACTCTTGCACACATCGGCGCACTGCCATAGCAGGCGGATATGGCCAAAGCACCCTTACTCCAGCTCTCTGATATTGCCCTGACATTCGGCGGCGACCCTGTGTTCGAGGACCTCTCGTTGGTCATTCAGCCTGGCGACCGTGTGGCCCTTGTGGGGCGTAACGGATCGGGCAAATCGACCCTGATGAAGGTCATGGCGGGGCTGGTGCAGGCTGACAGCGGCACGCGTGTGGCCACACCGGGCGTGCAAGTCGGTTACATGGAACAAGACCCGTCGATGGCCGGCTATGCGACCTTGGGTGACTATGCCGCCAGCGGGCTGGACCCAGAAGAGGCCTATAAGGTCGAGATGGTAGCAGAGGGCCTGAAATTTGACCCCTCAGGTGATGTGAATACCGCCTCTGGCGGGGAACGCCGCCGTGCTGCCCTGGCCAAGCTGATGGCCGAAGCGCCGGAACTGATGTTGCTGGATGAGCCGACAAACCACCTAGATATCGAAGCGATTGCATGGCTTGAGGCAGAGCTGAAACAAACCCGCGCGGCCTTTGTCCTGATCAGCCACGATCGGGCATTTCTGCGTGCGCTCACCCGTGCCACGCTTTGGATCGACCGGGGGCAGGTGCGTCGGGCCGAACAGGGCTTTGAACGGTTCGAAGAATGGCGCGACAAGATCTGGGATGAAGAAGACCAGCAACGCCACAAGCTGAACCGCAAGATCAAGGCCGAGGCACGCTGGGCGGTCGAGGGCATCTCGGCCCGCCGCAAGCGTAACCAAGGCCGGGTGCGGGCGTTGCAAGAATTACGGGCGCAACGGGCCGCACAGATCACGCGGCAAGGCACTGCCGCCATGGCCTTTGACGGGGGCTCAACATCCGGCAAGAAGGTGATGGAGGCCTTTGGTCTGTCCAAATCCTTTGATGGCAAGTCCATCGTCAAGAACTTTGACCTGACCGTGCAACGCGGTGACCGCATTGCCTTTGTCGGCCCCAACGGGGTAGGCAAAACAACCCTGATCAACATGTTGCTGGGGCAGGTGGTGCCTGACGCGGGATCCGTGAAACTGGGCACAAACCTTGATATCGCTGTCTTTGACCAGACCCGTGCAGCACTGAACCTTGATATGTCGCTATGGGAAAACCTTGCCAATGATCCCGAACTAGGGGTGTCGGGCAAGTCTGATCAGGTCATGGTGCGGGGCACTCCGAAACATGTGGTGGGGTATCTCAAGGACTTCCTCTTTGACGAAGCGCAGGCGCGGGCACCGGTTCGCGCGCTGTCCGGCGGTGAAAAAGCGCGGCTGCTGCTGGCCCGTCTGATGGCACGGGAAAGCAATCTGCTGGTGCTGGACGAACCGACCAACGATCTGGACATCGAAACGCTGGATCTCTTGCAGGATATTCTGGGTGACTACGACGGCACGGTGCTATTGGTCAGCCACGATCGGGATTTTCTGGACCGGGTTGCAACGACAACCATCGCGATGGAAGGCAACGGGCAGGCGGTGGTCTATGCCGGTGGCTGGACGGACTACCGGACGCAACGCGGTGGCGATTTTGTCGAGGCAAAAACCGCGAGCAAGCCTTTGGCCAAGAAGGCAAAGCAAGAGGCAAGGAAGGCCGCCACTACGGGCCTGTCCTTTACTGAAAAGCACCGCCTGGAAGAATTACCCGGCGTGATCGACAAGATCACAGCCGAGATCGGGAAGCTGGAACAATTGTTGGCCGACCCCGCACTTTTCACCGAAAACCCAGTGAAATTCCAAAAGGCGAGCGACGCGCTGGTGGCACGGCAAAACACATTGTCCGACGCCGAAGACGAGTGGTTGATGCTGGAAGAGAAAGCAGCAGGCTAAGGCATCCGCAACGCCCCATCCAACCGGATGGTCGTGCCGTTCAAGTAGTCACATTCCACAATGAACTGTGCCAATGCGGCAAATTCTGCCGGATCACCCAAACGGGCCGGATAGATCACGTCCTTGGCCAACCCCGCCATGACCTCTTCGCCCAGACCTTCCAACATCGGCGTGCGGAAAATTCCCGGTGCGATGGCCATAACGCGGATGCCATTGCGGGCCAGATCGCGGGCCATGGGCAAGGACAATCCAGCGATGCCCGCCTTTGAGGCGGCATAGGCCGCCTGACCCTTCTGCCCGTCAAAAGCCGCCACAGAGGCGGTATTGATGATCACACCCCCGTCCTGCATGCGGGCCGCAGCCAGACGGCCCACATTGAAAGTACCAGAGAGGTTGATGCCAATCGTCCGCGCAAAGCTGGCCTGATCATGCGGACCATCGCGGCCCAGTGTCTTTTCAGTGGTGGCGATACCGGCGCAGTTGACCACCACATTCAACCCGGTGACCCCATCAAATCCGGCGGCCACGCTGGCCTCATCGGTCACATCGACCACGGCAAACCCGGCACCAATCTCGGCTGCAAATGCAGCACCCGCCGGATCACGATCAAAGATCGTTACCTGCGCGCCCGCCGCCGCAAAAGCACGCGCCGTCGCGGCCCCCAAGCCCGACGCGCCACCTGTCACCACTGCAACACCATCGCTTATCTGCATCTCACCCTCATCTTCTTTTGTTCTGAAATATCTTCGGGGGGGGCGTCAGGCCGGGGGCAGACAGCCCCCTCAACATCCGTTTTGCCCATGTTTCTCTGCGGCTTTCACCTGATCCCACAAGCCATCCATTTCGACCAGATCACTCATTGCAGGGGTCTTGTCACGTGCCGCAAGGGCATCTTCCACTGCCTCAAACCGGCGGGTGAATTTGGCGTTGGTGCCACGCAGAGCTGCTTCGGGATCGATCTCCAGATGCCGGGCCAGATTGGCCACTACAAACAGCAGATCGCCAAATTCCTCTTCGACCTCAACCTGCGACAGCTGATCGCGTGCTTCGACCAGTTCACCAGCCTCTTCGACAATCTTGTCAATGACATGGGACGTATCAGGCCAGTCAAAGCCAACCCGCGCTGCGCGCTTTTGCAGTTTCACAGCGCGGGTCAATGCGGGCAGTCCCGTTGCCACACCGTCAAGCGTGCGGGTCTGGGCCTTGCCTGCACGCTCTGCGGCTTTGATCTTTTCCCAATCGGCGGTCTGCTGTTGGGCGGATTTGTCGCGGGATTCGCTGCCAAACACATGCGGATGGCGCGCCACCATTTTGTCACTGATCGCTTTGACGACGCTTTCAAAGGTGAAATGCCCGGCCTCTGCGCCCATTTGAGTATGATAAACGGTCTGGAGCAGCAGATCACCCAACTCACCTTCCAACTCGGTCCAGTCGCTGCGGGCGACGGCATCGGCAACCTCATAGGCCTCTTCGATGGTGTAAGGGGCGATGCTGTCAAAATCCTGTTCGATGTCCCAGGGGCAGCCGGTATCGGGATCGCGCAGGCGGCGCATGATCTCCAGCAGGCGCGGCATCCCGCCATTGGGATCAAGAATCAATGTGTTATCAGCCATTGCACAGGGCCCCTTGTTACGGTCAACTGCGAACTTAAGGATAGACAGCCCGGAGCGCCAGAGATGCCCGTCATCAACCGTATCGCCGATTTTGCCCAGGATATGACCGGGTGGCGCAGGCATCTGCATGCACACCCAGAATTGCAGTTCGACTGCCATCAGACTGCGAAGTTTGTCGTGGCGCGTTTGCGCGAATTTGGCGTGGATGAAATCCACGAAGGGATAGCGACCTCTGGTGTGGTGGCCATCCTCAATGGTGCGGCAGAGGGCCCCACAATTGGTCTGCGCGCTGATATGGACGCGCTGCCCATGGATGAGGAAACAGGCCTAGACTATGCCTCGACTATTCCGGGCAAGATGCATGCGTGCGGGCACGACGGGCATACGACCATGCTGTTGGGTGCGGCGCGTTATCTGGCGGAAACCCGGAACTTTGCGGGCCGCGTGGCCTTTATCTTTCAACCCGCCGAAGAAGGCGGCGGCGGCGCACAGGTGATGGTGCAGGAAGGTGTGTTAGACCGGTTTAACATCGCAGAGGTCTATGCGCTGCACAGCGCGCCGGGCACGCCGGTGGGCGATTTCTACACCACGTCGGGGCCGATTCTGGCCGCGGTTGATACGTTTCATATCCATATCACTGGCGAAGGCGGTCACGGAGCATACCCCCATGAAACGGTTGACCCGGTGGTGGCGGCTGTTGGCATGGCCAACGCAATTCAGACGATTGTTAGCCGCAATCACTTTGCCCAAGACGACTTGGTTGTTTCGGTCACCCAGATCCACACAGGCACCGCCGACAACATCATCCCCGAAAAGGCCTATATCAACGGCACCGTGCGCACGTTCAAATCCAGAACCCAAGACATGGTGCGTAAACGCCTGACAGATATCGTGGCGGGGCAGGCGGCGGCCTTTGGTGTCAAAGCCAAGCTGGACTATGACGTGGGCTATCCCGCGACGATCAATGATCCTAAGAAATCCGCGTTTGCGGCCAGTGTGGCAGGCGAGGTTTCCGACAACGTTGACCCGGACCGTCAACGCGACATGGGGGCCGAAGATTTCGCTTATATGCTAGAGGAACGCCCCGGCGCATACCTGTTTGTCGGCAACGGTGATACGCCCGGTCTACATCATCCGGGTTACGATTTTGATGATAATGCAGCCCCAGCGGGGGCATCGTTTTTTGCCCGGCTTGTCGAACGGGCCTTACCTGTCGGCTAAGGTTGCCACGGCCGCGTGAAGTTTGATTGGACATAGAAAGAGAGGGTCTGGTGACACTCGATAAAGCGAAAGAAGCGGTGGATGGGGCCTTTGCGGGCAAGGACCGGCGTGGGTTGGCATATGAGAACGCCTTTGGTGGGGCCACCTCGTTTTTGCGCCGGACCTATACCAAGGATCTGAGCGGGTTTGATCTGGCCGTCACCGGCGTGCCTTTTGATCAGGCGGTCACACATCGCCCCGGAACACGGTTTGGACCGCGCGCCATTCGCGAGGCGTCAAGCTTGCAACCCTATGACCCGCCTTATGGTTGGGATGGCTTTGACCCGCTAAGCGAATTCGCCATTGCTGATTTTGGCGATCTGGCCTTTGACTATGCCGATGTGCCCGGAGTCCCTGCGCTGGTGCAGGCGCATATCGCAGGAATTTTGGGGCAGGGCTGTCCGGCGATCACCTTGGGTGGTGATCACTTTATCACGCTGCCGATCCTGCGGGCCTATGCTGAAAAATACGGGCCGATGTCCGTGGTCCAGTTTGACGCCCATTCCGATCTGTGGCCCGACGATGATATGGCCCGGATCGACCACGGCACCATGATGTATAAGGCAGTGAAACTTGGGTTGGTGGATGTCACCCGTTCTGTTCAGGTGGGGATTCGCACGGAATGCGCGGACTATCTGGGCATGCCCTACATTGATGCGCGGACATGCCACGAGAAGGGCACCGCTTGGGTGACCGGGCAGATTAAGGAGCGGGTGGGCGACCACCCAACCTATGTGACGTTTGATATCGACGCGCTTGATCCCGCCTTTGCCCCCGGCACCGGAACGCCTGTGTGGGGTGGGTTGGCATCATGGCAAGCAGCGGCGATCCTGCGCGATATGGCAGGCATCAATATGGTGGGTGGCGATATCGTTGAGGTGTCGCCGCCTTATGATACAACAGGTGCCACTGCGATTGCTGGTGCGCATGTGGCAATGGAATTGTGCTGTCTGGCACTGTGGAACCGGAGGGCTAATTGATGCTAAATCGTATCCGCTATTTTGAGCCGGTGGGCCTATTTCTGATTCTTGTGGCTGTCGGTTGGGAAGTGTTCATAGAGGGCACGGTTAGTGGCGCGGCGATACGGGGTGAGTTTTATGGGGTTAAAGAGCAACTGTACCTTATTTGGTCATCACTCGGCGCTGTTGATGTAGTCGAGTTCCGAGCGGAAAATAGCGGACCCTTTTTCGATGCTTACCGCTCTGCTGAGAATATTCACGAAGACTTGGCTTGGGCCACAAATGTCAGATTTGCAATTTTTGCGATTGGAAGCCTGTTGATAGTCGTTGCAAAGATTGTGGAGATAGAGACACACGATGCCTAATCAACCAATCTCCGGCAATGATCTTGCCCGGTTTTCTGGGCCGCAGAGCTTCATGCGTTTGCCTGAAGTTCCCAATGCGGCGGGCCTTGATGTGGGCTTTATTGGCATTCCGATGGATATCGGCACCTCTTGGCGATCGGGCACACGGATGGGGCCGAAGCAGTTGCGCGAACAATCAGCGATGATCCGGCCCTATAATATCCAGACAGGGGCGGCACCCTTTGATGCTTTGCAATGCGCCGACCTTGGCGATGTGGCAATCAATACGTTTTCCCTGAGTGACAGTATTCGTTTAATTACAGAAACTTACACTTCACACCTCAAGCATGACATCATCCCAATGACGCTGGGTGGCGACCACACATTGACCTTACCCGTGCTGCGGGCGGTGGCGGCGAAACATGGGCCTGTCGCATTGGTGCATGTGGATGCCCATGCAGATGTGAATGACGAGATGTTCGGCGAGCGTGAAACCCACGGCACGGTGTTTCGCCGGGCTTATGAAGAGGGGATCATCACCGCTGACAAGGTGTTTCAGATCGGGTTGCGTGGCACTGGCTATACGGCAGATGACTTTACCGAAGCCGCAGGATGGGGCTTCAACCAGTATCTTGCCCCGGACCTTTGGCACAAATCACTGACGCCATTGGCCGCTGATATCAAAGCCAAGATCGGTGATCAGCCCTGTTACATCACCTATGACATCGACAGTCTTGATCCCGCCTATGCCCCCGGCACTGGTACGCCGGAAATTGGCGGGCTGACGACACCGCAAGCGATGGAGTTGATCCGGGGTCTGCGCGGGCTGAACATTGTGGGCTGTGATCTGGTGGAGGTCTCACCTCCCTATGACACGTCCGGCAATACTGCGCTAACGGGTGCCAACCTGATGTTCGAGATGCTCTCAATTCTGCCGGGGGTGCCGTACCGTTAAGGTACACATACCGGACATACCCTTTAAATAAAGCCATGCAGCAACGTGGCAAGGTTCAACATGATCAATCGCATTTTCCTTATTCTTATCGTGATCACGCTGGGGTTGTGGCTTTTTGTGCGGTTTGCGCCGCAGACCGTGGCACAGTGGCACCGTCTGCCCAACGTCGAAGGCCCCGGCGACACGTCAACCACAGGTGGCTTTCTCGCCGTTCGCAAGATGACAGTGCCCCGCCAAGAGGTCCTCGCGGCGCTGGATAGTGTCGCAGGTGCAACGCCACGCACCGATGTGATGGCAGGCAGCATCGCCGAGGGACTAATCACCTATCAGACGCGGTCAAAGCTGTGGGGGTTTCCTGACCATACCACCATCGGCACGCAGGGAGATTTGCTGATTATTCATGGCCGCTTGCGTTTTGGCCAGTCTGACTTAGGCGTCAACAAAGCCCGCATTCAGGCGTGGCTCGTAGCACTTGGCCCCTTGACCGAACCGCTGTGATCGGCCACAGCCGTTAACCATGATTGCTCCAGATAAAATAGCACAGTTGATTGATCGGTTTCAGTTTCTGGAAGCGAAAATGGCGGACGGCAGTGTGGGCAGCGATATTGCCAAGCTAGGTAAAGAGTATGCCGACCTGCGCCCGGTGGTCGAGACTGTCACGGCCTATAAGGCGCTGGTTGATCAGATTGCCGAGGCCGAGGCGATGCTGTCTGATCCCGAGATGAAAGAACTGGCAGAAGCTGAATTGCCCGGACTGCGGGCACAGGTTGCGGCCTCTGAACATGACGTGCAGCTTGCCTTGCTACCTAAGGATGCAGCGGATGGGCGGCCAGCCTTGCTGGAAATCCGCCCCGGTACCGGGGGCGATGAGGCCGGTCTGTTTGCTGCCGATCTGCTGCGCATGTACCAACGTTACGCTGATGCGCAGGGCTGGCGGTTCGAGATTCTGGAAGAAACCCAAAGCGAATTGGGCGGCATCAAAGAAGTTGTTGCACGCATCGCGGGCGAGGGCGTCTTTGCCAAGATGAAATACGAAAGCGGCGTACACCGGGTGCAACGCGTGCCGGAAACCGAAAGCGGCGGGCGTATTCATACTTCTGCCGCCACGGTTGCGGTGCTGCCCGAGGCCGAAGACGTCGATATCGAGATTAATCCAGCCGATATTCGCATTGATACGATGCGCGCGTCAGGGTCCGGTGGGCAGCACGTGAACACAACTGATTCCGCCGTGCGTATCCTGCATGAACCCACCGGGATTATCGTTGTCAGTTCCGAAAAATCGCAGCACCGCAACCGCGAGATCGCGATGCAGGTGCTGAAAACACGCCTGTTTGATCTGGAACGGCAGCGGGTGGATGATGAACGTTCAGCTGATCGCAAGTCTCAGGTGGGGTCGGGGGATCGGTCTGAACGCATCCGTACCTATAATTTCCCGCAGGGGCGCATGACGGATCACCGGATTAACCTGACGCTTTATTCTCTGGGGCAGGTGATGCAGGGCGATCTGGAAGAGGTGGTTGGCGCTTTGCAGGCCGATGCGCAGGCGACGTTGCTGGCAGAGATGGGCGCGTGAGTTTTGGGTTTTCGAGGCCACGCTAAGAAAACTGTGCAAAAGGCAATCAGCGACCTTGTTGAATACCTAAAGCAGGAACCCAATGTCGAATTTGGAAACGTGTTCGTACCCAACCCTGCGCGCGAAGCAAGGCTGCTGCTTGCCCACGCAATGAAGGTTGCGGTCGATAGGCTGACGCTACTTGCCTATGATGAGATCGACGAAGAAACCTTTGATCAGGCGCTCTGCCTCGCCCGGAGACGGGCTTTTGGAGAACCCACGAGCCATATTCTTGGCTATCGCGAGTTTTTTGGCAGACGTTTTTCGGTTGATGAAACGGTCCTTGATCCACGCCCTGAAACCGAAATGCTTGTGCAAGAGGCGCTGTCAGCTCCTTTCGGAAAGGTGCTTGATTTAGGAACCGGGTCAGGGGCGATCATCGTCACACTGCTCGCAGAACGAACCAAAGCAACTGGGATTGCTGGCGATGTATCGGAAACGGCTCTGCTTGTAGCGGCCAAAAATGCAGCGACGCTTGGTGTGACAGCTCGCCTGCATTTGGAGGTTTCTGATTGGTATGCGGCAATTGGCGGTAAATTTGACCTCATAGTCTCAAACCCCCCCTATATCGCCGTCAATGAAATGGATGGCCTCCAACCCGAGGTCCGCCTTTATGAACCCCGCGTTGCACTGACAGACGAGGCCGATGGCCTGTCTGCCTATCGCAAGATCACCGCGGGCGCGCCGGAACACCTTAGCGCTGGTGGGCGTCTGATCGTCGAGATTGGCCCCACGCAAGCGCAGGCGGTCGTCACTATGATGCAAAATGTGGGGCTGACGCAGATTCGCGTGATCCCCGACCTTGATGGTCGCGACAGGGTTGTGGTTGGGCAGATGCCCCGAATTCAGGCCATCCCCCGCTGATCAGGCTCAAAAACGCGGTGATTTGGCGATTTGGTCTTGTTTTGACGCCCCCTGCGTGTTTTATCATGCGTATCGGAAGGGTGAGGCCCGGTTTGGATGTCCCCCCGATCAGTCGCCAAAACATCGCAAGGCCATAGACAACAGACGCGCGAAACATGCGCGAGAGCGGCCAGCGCAACGACAGCCAAAGGCTTGAAAGCATATCAATGAGATCATCGAAGTCACGGTCGCGGAATAAGAACCGCAACAACCGACCCTCGGGCGGCAACATCATCAATCGGGTTTTTGACAGCTCCGGTCCTGATGGCAAAGTGCGCGGCACGCCGCAGCAAATTATCGAGAAATACAATCAGCTTCATCGTGACGCCGTTTTGTCGGGCGACCGCGTGGATGCCGAAAACTTTGCGCAACACGCAGAGCACTACACCCGCCTGCTGGCCGAAGCGCAGCGTGAAGTTGACGCCAAGCGCGAAGAGCAAGAAGAGCAAAACCGCGCACGCCAAGCAGAGCGTGACCGCGAGCGTCAGGAGCGCCTGAAAGCGCAAGAGGCCGCAGCGAATGATCCTGCCAGCATGGATCAACCGGATAGCGGTCAGGATGCCCGCAGTGATGATCAGGGGTCCGGTCTGGTGGAAACACCCGAGGAAAAACCCCAGCGCCCGCGCAGACAACGTGCCCCACGCAAGCCGCGCGCCAACGCTGATGAAGGCAACGCGCCCGATAAAGGCAACACCCCAGAGGCCGCTGAATAATCACAAAGCCCTTCGATTACGAAGGGCTTTGTTTTTGCCTAAGTGGCTTTAGCCACCATCAAGGCTACGCGCCAGCGCACAGAATGCCTCTAGCCCTACCTGTTCGGCCCGTTCGGTTGGTTTGATCCCCGCACCGGTCAAGTGATCCTCGATATCCGGGCTGACCGATTTCAACGCAGACCGCAGCATCTTGCGCCTTTGGTTAAAGGCCGCAGCCACGACTTTGTTCAATGTACCCGGATTGGCCGGATAGCGCGGTGCGGGCAGGGCCGTCAGATGCACAACGGCAGAATTGACTTTGGGCGGTGGGCTGAAGGCCTCTGGTGGCAGCTCAAGCACAATCCGCGCGTCCGTTCGCCACTGCGCGAGCAGGGCCAGCCGCCCGTAGGCTTTGCTGCCCGGTTGCGCCACAATCCGTTGCGCGACTTCGCGTTGGAACATCAGCGTCAAGCTGTCCCAGAAAGGTGGCCATGCGGGCGGGGTCAGCCAGCGCACCAGCAGTTCAGTGCCCACATTGTAGGGCAGATTGGCAGCGATCTTGATCGGGGCTGAAAGGTGTTCAAGCGGGTTCACGTCAAGCGCGTCACCGTTGATCGTTTGCAGCCGTCCCGGATAAGCGCCCGCAATCTCGGCCAGTGCGGCCATGCAGCGCGGGTCTTTCTCAATCGCCAGCACCCGGCGCGCGCCCTCTGCCAGCAATCCGCGCGTCAGCCCACCGGGGCCGGGGCCAATCTCAAGCACATCCGCTTGCGTCAGATCTCCGGCCAGGCGCGCGATCTTCGCAGTCAGGTTCAGATCAAGCAGAAAGTTCTGCCCAAGGGATTTCTTGGCCGCAAGATCATGCGTCGCGATCACCTCGCGTAAGGGGGGCAGGGCGTCGATGCTCATGTGCCCTCGTGCGCATCGGCCATTTGGGCGGCCATGCGGATTGCGGCGATCATCGAGGTGGCATCGGCGATGCCCTTGCCTGCGATATCGAAGGCCGTGCCGTGATCGGGCGAGGTACGGATGAAAGGCAGGCCAAGCGTGACATTGACCCCGCCAGAGAAATCCAGCGTCTTGATCGGGATCAGTGCCTGATCATGGTACATGCAGACTGCCACATCATAGTGCTGGCGCGCACCGGCGTGGAACATCGTGTCCGCTGACAGCGGCCCCGCAATGTCCATACCCTGCGCGCGCAGGGCGTCCAGAACCGGGCCGATCATCTCGCCTTCTTCGCCGCCCATCTTGCCGTCTTCGCCCGCATGGGGGTTCAGGCCAGCCACAGCGATACGTGGATTTGCGATGCCAAAATCCCGGCGCAACGCGGCATGGGTGATCAATAGCGTATCGGTCAGCAGGCTGGCCGTGAGCGTATTGGGCACGGCGGCCAGTGGAATATGGATCGTGGTCGGGACAACGCGCAAAGCGCGGCACGCCAGCATCATCACAACCTGCGAGGTGCCTGCCAAGGCAGCGAGATATTCAGTATGGCCGGGGTAGGCAAAATCAGCCCCATCAATCAGCGCGGCCTTGTGAATGGGGGCGGTGCAAAGCGCCCGAGCGGCCCCAGCACGGACCAGATCAACCCCGTCGCGGATGGCGTCGATGACCCCTTGAGCATGCAAGGGGTTGGGTGTGCCTGCCACGGCGGGCGCGCCAAAATCGCGTGCCAGCACGGTCAGTTTGGCAAGGTGAATATCGCTGGGATCCACTGCCTGATGCACAGGTGTGCCATCGGGCAGGTGGCGCGGGTCGCCGATCCACAACAGCGGGATTTCGGATTTGAGCGCTGCCCATGCGGCGACAGCAATTTCAGGCCCGATCCCTGCCGGTTCACCGCAGCTGATCGCAATCGGTTTCATCAGGGCCGGATGATGGCCGAGGCACGCAGATCTTCCAGCAGAGCGTCTGCCAGTGCCGCAAGACGCCGACTGCGAATTTGCCCGCGAATGGCTTCCCGGTTGGTTGTGCCGGTATCAACGTTGTTGCGTGCGCAAAGCATCAAAAACACCAACGTCTGCCCGTTGTTCCGGGTAAGGTTGGTGGAGATCTCACCGGGGTCCAGCCGCGCCAGTTCCAATGCGATGTCCTGTGAAATCTCGGATGGCGCCAGCGTCTGGCGATCCAAAACCTCTTGGGGTTGATTGCGGGCGACCCCATATAGGTCGTCACAGGTGTCCACCTGATCACGCACCTCTGTGGCCAAGGTGCGGCCCTCGTCGGTTTGACCGCCGGGAATATAATAGGCAGCATAGTCGATGCTCACCGGGGCCTGCACCGGGCGGCGCGCCTCGCGTTGGCCACGTTTTTGAAAAAGCGCGATGCCGTTGGGGATCTCGATGGGTTCCGTGATCTCGCCTGTTTCAAGATCAAGCAAAAGCTGGCGCAGCTGTGGTGGATAGTTGTCCACTGGCAACCAGTCCAGACGCCCACCATTTTCGCGTGACGGCAAGGCAGAGACCTGACGAGCGGCGTCTTCGAATTCAGCAAACGTGCGGAGCCGCGCGATCTGAGCTGCGACCTGAGCCGCGCGCGCGGCTCGATCAGGCGGAGCTGCGATGATGATTTCGTTCAACAGCACCTCAAGCTGCGTCGGGGATGCCCCCTGACGGGCCAAGGCGCGTTCAACGTCCGTATCCGAAATTCGTACTTCACGGCCAAAACGGCCACGGATGAAATTGCGCCACAGCACGCCGATCCGCACAAAATCCTCTAGAGCGCTGATATCTACCGCATTCTGGTTCAGCATGCGGGTGAATTCAGGCAAGGTCATGTTCGCGCGGCCTGCGAAGGCCTCAAGCTCTTGTTGCAACGCAGAATCTGACAGCTCGACGCCGAACCGCGCCATTTCCTTTTCCTTCAGGCGATCATTTATCAGCGCCTCGCGCGCGGCCTCTGTCACATCGCCCGGCGTGCGGAAGACCTGCAAAAGGCGGGCGCGCTGGTTCAATTCATATTGGGTGATCACGCGGTCATCGACTGTGATTGCGGGGGCCAGTTGGCCTTGTGCGACACCCTGCGTGCCTGCCGTAGCGACAAGCGCCACAGCCACCATCAAAGCCTGACCAATCTTGAAAAATCTTGTCATCATCAATTCCTGCAACCCGTACCGATGCCGCCTGCAGCCCGTCCTGTTGAAAAGCCGCTGATAGAGCCGCTTAAGCCAAAAGTTGTTGTTGGCGCAACCGTATCGGAAGACGCGTAGCGGCGCGAGGCCGAAACGTCGATGGTCACGCATTCGTTTCGCCATTTCAGCCCGATGTCGCCGCGCACAGGTCTGTCAGCGGCCACGTCATAGCGCCCGTCAAGCGAAAGCGTCCATGCATCACTCAGTTCAAAGGCGCTGTCAAAGGACCATTCTGACACTGTATTGGGGCGGTTTTCGGCGGCATCGCGCCGTTGCCAGATATAGTTGGCCCCCAGCGAAAACCGGTCACTGCTCCATGCAAGGCGGCTGTCGGCCACCGTCAGCCCGTCGGTATCATCCCAAAGGCTGCGCGCATCAAAGAGAAACCCATCCGGCAGCGTCAACTGCCCGGCCAGAAGCCAATCAGATCGCGCATTATCCAGACCAGATGATCGGGTGAACCCGCTTGGTGCCTCCTGCCGTACCACACGCCCAAACCCCAGCGTCGATGACCCGCCCGCAGCACCGCTGCGGGTCCAGACCAATCCGGCCGCGAGCTGCGCCCCGGTTTCAAATGCATCTTCGCCTGCAAAGCGCGACAGGGCAAAAAGATTTGCCGCGTCCAACTCGGTACGGGTGCTGTCCTCATTGGGTGGCGTGCCACCAAAGGCTTCGGCCCAAGAGACACTGATCACGGGCTCAAGCAGATGCGTGGCATCCCATGGTCCTTGCATCCCCAAGGGCCAGCGCAGCACAGCACCGCCGTAGGGGATGAACCGCAGGTCTTCTTGTTCAAAAGCACTGTCATCGCCAATCACATAGAGGTCCGCACGCGCGCCAAATTGCGCCTCAGCTAGGAAACCGGCAGGCAGGATCCAACTGTCCTGCCAAGTGCCATTGGCACCCGCCCGTGTGACGTCTCGGCCCCGATCACCATCCACATCGCTATAGCGATGGGCAGCGTCTATATCAGCGCCATAGCTGAGCGTGCCGCCGAACCCCGGACGCAAACGCTGTTCATAGCTGAGGTCAGCGATGATGGGAGGGAGCGAGGCGTTCGATTCATCATCACGCAGGGTCTGATAGTAGGTGAACCGCGCCTGATAAAGCGATGTATCCATAACCCGTAGCAAGGTTACTGCGCTATCAAGGCGGTCTTTATCGGCATAATCATAATCCACCAGATATGCGTCATCGCTCACCGCTTCGATATCGAAACTCAGCTGATAGTCATTGCTGAGCTCAAAATTGCCTTCGGCAAAGATGTAAGACCGGCTGCCCGGTTGAAGCGTGTCGTTGCTGATGGCTCCGTCAATCCTAAGGTCGCCATTGGTAAAAGCTTGGCGGTAGATGATTTCAAGCGTGGTTGTTTCCGCAGACAAATAGGGGGTGAGGGTGACGTCGCGATGGTCACCCAATGTCACGAAATAAGGAACCTTGATACCAGTGCCCAGCCGGTTGGTATTGCGTTGTTCCGGGATCAGAAAACCTGTCGCACGTTCCAGCGTCGGATCGGGTAGGCGCATACGGGGAAGCCAGATCACCGGCACGCCACGCAGGCGAAAAGTTGCATTTTCAAAGTAAAGCTGGCGTTCCTGCGTGTCGTGAACGACCCGTTCTGCCCGAATATCCCAAAGTGCGGGACCGGTGCCACAGACCCGGCAAGAGGTCGCCGCAACCTTGTAAAGCTGGGAATAGCGCCCGTCGCGCCGGTCGATCTGATTGGCGGCCAGTTGCAGCTGCTGGTCCAGCACAATGCGCGCGCCTTGCAGGATGCCGTTTTCAAGGCGCGGGTCGAGAGTGGCCGCGGTCGCAGTCAGGATCGTGCCGTCTGCGGATCGAATGAAGATCGGGCCGGTGATCTGCAGGGTGTCGCTTGGCTGATCAAAGATGATCTGGCTTGCGGTAAGACGACTGCCATCAAACAGTACTTCGACATTGCCGGATGCAACCAGTTGATCTTCACCGTTGAGTTCCACGGTGTCAGCCACAAGCGTCGCGGCCCCTTGGGCGGCAAGCATGCCCGGCAAAAGCAACAGCAGACAAAGGAACAGCGCGCGCATCATCCGTCCTCGTTATGCAGCAGGATGCCCAGCGACAGGCTGATCGCGGCAAGAGGCGGTGCCCATGCGGCCAGTAGTGCAGGCAATTGCCCGTTTTCGCCCAGAACCAAGGCAAAGTTGCGGATGAAATAGATCACAAAGGCCAGCAGAACCGCGCTTGTCACCATCAGCCCCGTGCGCCCACCACGCTGGTGGCGCAGTGTAAAACTGGCCGCAATCAGGACCATTGCCATCAGAAAGAACGGCACCGCCAGTTCACCGTGGAACCAGACCAGATGGCGCTGCGCCGAAAATCCTGCATCGCGCAGCCGCTCGATAAAGGCGGGGAGTTCCCAAATCGGGATCGAGGACGGGGTGCCGAAACTGTCGCGGATTTGATCCGGGGTAAGAGTGGAGGGCACGGATAACTCTGCTTGGGTGACCGCCGACGCCTCGGGCGTGGTTTCATCGCCCAGTGCCCATGATTTGGCATCGCGCAAAAGCCAAGCACCGGTTGTCAGTTCCGCAGATGCTGCATTAATGCGCTGTGCAGGGTTTCCGTCAGGCCCGAACGTCAGAAAGGTCACGTCTGCCAGCAATGTGCCATCCAAATTGGCGCCCTGCGCCCGGATCACTGTTTGCCCGGCGTCGCTACCTTGCCGTAACCAAAGACCCGTCGACCCAATGGACAGGACAGAGGCATTGCCGCGCAGTGCGTCACTGCGGGCCTCGAATTGCTTGGACGTGCTGGCCACAATTGGGTTCAAAATGGCCACGGCGACAAGGCCAATTATCAAGGCCACCACGAGCGGAGCCATGAGCGAGCGCATCGCGGACCGCCCGGCGGCGCGGGTCACAACCATCTCGGATGATCGCGCAAGGCTGAGGAACAGGGCAATCGCTGCAAGGATCATGATCAGTGGCATGATCTGATAAATCCCTTTGGGAATATTCAGCAAGCTGAGCGCAAGGATATTGAGAAAACTTGCCTCGGCACTGGCATAGCGCCGCAATTGCTCGATCAGATCAATGAAAAGCATGATCAGGAAAAAGATCGTCGCCACCCCGAGAAAGGTCACAAGGAAACGGCGGGCAAAGTAACGGTGCAGGATCATGACAAGGCCGCCCCGCTGATCTGGCGTTTGAACAGGGTGGGGCGGCCTGCCCAAAACAACAGGAACCAGATAATAAGAAAGCCCACAAAACTGGGCAGATAGGTGGCAAACCAAAGGGCCTCATTGTTGCGGGCGATCCGCAGGCCGGTTGTCTCAAAAGCTTTGACGACGATGATCAGGGCAATGGCGGCCATGATCTGTTTCCAGACGCCAAAGCGGCTGTAGCCACCGACCATCAGGGCGGAAAAACCTAGCAATGCCGCAACCATGCCAAGGATCGATTGGCTGAACCGGTCATGCGCTTTGGCCAAAAGCTGCGCTTTGGAACGGCGCGTTTCCGCGATCAACTCTGGCGTCGGGTTCAGCATTTCCCATGTAAATACATGCGAGTCGCGCCTGCGGGTTGTGCTGCGTTCGCCAATCAGGTTGCTGATGTTGTAGGCGAAATCGGCAAAGGTAGTCGTGAACAGCTTTTGATCTTCATTGCGCAGGGTCTGCACCATGCCATCAATCATCACCAATTGCGTGGTGTCGTTTTCGCGGATCAAAAAGGCTTTGGCAGCGGTATAAGTGACTTCGTCGCGCAGGTTTCGGCTGTCGGCCAGAAAGATATCAAGCAGCTCGCCCGCGGGGGTGATTTCGCGGATATAGAAGGTGACGCCGTTGACCGGCTCAATGAATTGCCCTTCGGTCAATAAGCGGGCTGTGATGTTCTGGGCGATGTCCGCTTCGCGGGCGTCCAGACGAGCACTGCTGAGCGGCACAAGGATATGCATCAGGATCGACATGATCGCCGCCACGATCAGCCCAAAATAGGCCACAGGGCGGGCCAGCCGAAACGGGGAAAATCCAGTGGCCTGTACCACGGTCAGCTCTGATTCCGTGGACATGCGGTTGGTGACATAGACGGCCGCGGCAAAGGCTGCGAGCGGCAGGGCAAGGCGGATCACAGACGGCAACGAAAGCGCAGTAAACTCTAGGAAAACACCCGCTGATTGGCCGTCCGCAATCAGTTGATCAAACAGCACAACGGCCCGGTTGATCCAATAGATCAGCACCAGCACAAGGCTGAAAAAGCCAAAGAGCACCATCAATTGCGACAGCAGATATCTGTCAAATCGTGCCAATACGCTTTCCTTCGGTGATGGCTGCCTGCCTGTCTTGGGGCAAACTAGCGCATGCGCGGCGTGGATTGAACCGCTATCTGGTCATTGTCGTGGCGGCAGGCTAGGACTGGCGCAACGCTTTTATTTACTAAAGGAATGCTGATGACGACGCCTGCTGAAATCCAGTTCAAATCCGTTGATCTTGATGCTGTCGCTGATGCGCCGGGCAAGGTTGTTGTTTTTATCGGCGATGACGGCAAGCTGGACGCAGGCGCGCGCAAGGTGAACACGCTGACACGCAAGGCGTTGGCGCGGTTTGTGGAAAGTGCAGCGTTTGAAAAGATGGCCGCAGGTGATCTGGCATCGCTGGGTTATCCCGCGGGATTGGTGGCAGAGGCCGTCTGTGTGGTCAAACTGGGCCGTCGCCCCAGCAACCAAGAGGCCCGCAAGGCGGGCGCGCAACTGGCCAAGGCACAGGGCGGTAAGGATTTATTGATCCTTGGCGGTACCATCGCGCGTGCGGATGAGATTGCCCTGGGCCTTGCCCTGCGCGGCTACACATTCGATGCCCATAAAACGGCAGATGCCAAACCAGCAGGCAAGATCGCCTTTATGGTCTCAAAACCCGAAGAGGTTGCCAAATCGGCCGCCCCGATGGCCGCCATTGCCGAAGGTGTGTTCTTTACCCGTGATCTGACCAATGAACCGGCCAATGTGCTGACCACGGATGACTTTGCCGCACGGCTGGCCGCGATGCAGGACCTTGGCCTTGATGTTGAAATCCTTGAAGAGGATGAACTGGCCAAACTGGGCATGCGGACCTTGCTTAGCGTCGGGCAGGGATCAGCCAGCCCATCCAAAGTTGTTGTCATGACATGGAATGGCGGCGGTGACGAAGCCCCCTTTGCACTGGTCGGCAAGGGGGTTGTTTTTGACACTGGCGGTATCAGCCTCAAACCTGCTGGTGGCATGGAAGATATGACCATGGATATGGGCGGTGCAGGCGTTGTGTCCGGGGTGATGCGTACGCTGGCGCTGCGCAAGGCCAAGGCCAATGTGGTGGGCCTTGTTGGTCTGGTGGAAAACATGCCGTCTGGCACGGCGACGCGTCCCGGCGACGTGATCAAATCGATGAAAGGTGACACGGTCGAGATCATCAACACTGACGCCGAAGGGCGTTTGGTACTGGCTGATGTGCTTTGGTATGCGCAAGAGCGGTTCAAGCCCGTCGGCATGATCAATCTGGCCACCCTGACTGGCGCCGTACTGGTGGCCTTGGGGCATGAGAACGCCGGCGTGTTCTCAAACTCCGATGATCTGAGCGATGCGTTTATCAAGGCCGCCAGTGCCGAAGGCGAGGGCGCATGGCGGATGCCGATGGGCCCGGCCTATGATGATCTGCTCAAATCGCGGATCGCTGACATGAAAAACGTCGGCGGGCGCATGGCGGGGTCGATTACGGCGGCGCAGTTCCTCAAACGGTTTGTAAAGGACGATGTGCCGTGGGCGCATCTGGATATCGCAGGCACGGCCAGCGTGAAGAAAGAAACAGCGCTTGCGCCAGCAGGCGCAACCGGCTGGGGCGTGATGGCGCTTAACCGATTGATTGCCGATCAATACGAGAGCTGAGCATGGGGGCTGCGTTTTTCTATCACCTGACCGAAAGCCCGCTTGAGGCGACCCTGCCGATGTTGATCGGTAAGGCGCAAGGGGCCGGGTGGCGGGTGCTGGTGCGCGGAACAGACGCGGCTTTGCTGAAACGGCTTGATGATGTGCTGTGGCAGGGCCCCGACGATGGGTTCGTGCCGCACGGGCTGGCTGGCGGGGCGCATGACGCGGATCAACCCGTACTGCTGGGCAACGTGCCAAGCGACGGGTTCGCCTGCGTGATAAGCGTGGCCGGGGCCGATGTGACGGCAGATGAGGTGACCGCGACAGAGCGGACCTGTATCCTGTTTGATGGACATGACGGGGCAGCGCTGGATCATGCTCGAGGGCAATGGAAAACGCTGACCGACGCGGGCTGTGCCGCGCAATACTGGGCGCAAGAGGACGGGCGCTGGGTGAAGAAGGCAGAGAAGTAGGCAGATCAGGTCACAAAGGCTGGTAATTCTCTGATGACATCGGAATCGCGACGTGCACGGGCCAACGTCCATGCGCCCTCTAACGACAAGAACAGACGCTGCGCGTTGAACATCGCGTCTTTTTCGTTTTGCCCAAGTTGGGTGGCGTAGGCGGCCAGTCGATCCATCCATTGGGTAAATGTCTTGTCGAGTGCAGATTTGAAAATGGCATTGTCTGGCCCGCCGTGCAATGTGGCCGAGACAGGGCAACCGATATCGCCTTTATGGATGTCGAAGTATTTGGCTAGCTTGTAACAAAAGGTTGTCACGCCGTCGCTGTAGTCTTTTGCGTTCGCAAATGAGGCATCGATGATACGCAACACCTCGGCTGTCGCAATCTCGGCGGCGGCGAGGGCGAGGTCAGATTTTCCATTGGGGAAGTAGTGGTAAAGCGAACCCTTTGGCACGCCTACCTTTGCAAGAATTTCCGAAATTCCTGTCCCGTTGTAACCCTTTTTCTGAAAAAGGTAGCCTGCCTCGATAGCCAATTTGGTGCGCATGTCCGTCATGAAAATAGATATTGCAGAAATAGACCAGTTGGTCTAGCACTGCCAGTAGACCGACCGGTCTATTATATTGGGAGAGCACCATGAATATGCATGCGCAAGCCGAATTTCGTGATCAGCGGTTCTATTCCGGGGGGCGGCGTCTGCGCGCGAGGCTGTATCTAACCAAGCTGCCTGCCAAGGCAGTCGTTTTGTTAAACGGGGCAACCGGTGTACCTCAGGGCTACTACACCGCTTTCGCTCAATGGTTGGCAGACACACAGGACATCATCTGCATGACCTATGACTACCGTGATTTCGGTGCCTCGACAAAGACGGTGAAATCGTCCGATGCGACTATGGCGGATTGGGGTGTACACGATCAGCAAGCGGCGCGGGATCACCTGTCACAGATGTTCCCCGATCTACCACTTTGGGTCATTGGGCATTCGTTGGGCGGGCTGATGCTGGCCTTTCAACGCGACCTTGACCAGATTGATCGCGTGATCACCGTGGCTTCTGGCCCAGTGAACCTGTCGGACCATCCGTTTCCCTACCGGCTGACTGCCGCTGCCTATTGGTTTGCTGTCGGGCCACTGGCCACATGGCTGGCAGGCTATATGCCCGGCAAGCGTCTGCGCCTTGGTGAAGATATCCCCGCTGGCGTCTACTGGCAGTGGCGGCGCTGGTGCAGCAATCGCGGGGCGTTTATGGCCGACATGGGTGATCCGCTACCGGTCCCTGATTTTGGTGGGCTGAAAGCACCCTTGAAGCTGGTCGCCATTGCCGATGATACGCTGGTGCCGCCGCATTGCGTCTGGCGGGTGATGGAGTTTCACCGCCGTGCATCCAAATCACAGCTGACAATTGTTCCGGCAGACTTTGGGCTGGACCATATTGGGCACATCGCACCATTTGCGGCTCGCAACCGAGCGATTTGGCCTGCGCTGATAGCCTGATTACTCGACCGGTAAGAAAAACTGGAAGGTTGGATCGAAATCCTCGGGCAAGTCGGCAGGGGGGCTGCAAGCTGCCAGAAGCACAAGTAAGGCGAATGCTCTGATCATCTGTTCAACACCAACATGCCGTTTGAAATCTCGATTCGGTCAAAAAGTCCCAGATAGGTCATACCCAGCAAGGATGCGTCCATGGCACCGCCATTGACCACTGCGGGCAGTCCCCGTTCTACCATCTCGCCCAGCACTGTTTGATCCAGCACAACCGGGGCCGTGCGCACAACGCCGTTGGCGGTATTTGCCGACCCCGAATAGCGCAGGCCGGCAGGGTCGATCCCGATCCTTTTGGCATCTTGCTGTGACAGCACGATTTGGCTGGCGCCTGTGTCCACCACGAAATCGACGGGCGTATTGTTGATCTGGAGCGTCAGGTAATAGTGCCCATCAGGGCCGCGTGGGACTTGGACGGTAGTGGCGTCTACGAAGGATTGGCGCGGGTTCACATCCTTGCTGATGTCCTCCCACAGCCCATAAGCCCCGATCACACCAATAAAGATCAGCGCCCAGATCGCCGCCTGTTGCGCCATTTTTCCCATATTAGTGCGGCCTGCTAGAATGGCAGAGCCGCCAATCGCGACCCCCAGCAGTACCAGATATGTAAGTCGCATGATTTGGTCTGTTGTCATGGCATTGATATAGGCACTAGGTGCCGATCCCAAAACCCCGCAACCCGTCGAGCACAAATTGCACGGCCAAAGCAGCCAGCAGCATGCCCAACACGCGGGTGACGATGTTGAGGCCAGTTTTGCCCAAGATCCGTTCAATCGCGGGGGCCGCAAGAAATGATAGAAAGGTGATTAACAGCACCGCCATCAAGACGGCAGCGATGGCCCCGACATCCGCCGCACCCTGTGCTTCGCCTGCCAGCAGGATAATCGTGGTGATCGCACCGGGCCCCACGATCAGCGGCAGGGCAAGTGGGAAAACGGATGGGTCGTCATGGTGTTCGGCCTGTCCCTCTGCGGCGCTATCCTCGCGTCGGGCCTGTCGCCGCTGAAACAACATGTCGAGCGCTGTCAGGAACAGCAGAATACCACCGGCAATGCGGAACGCGTCCATCGAGATGCCGATAAAGCCCAGCACCGCCTCGCCCAGAAACAGAAACAGGATCATCAGAACGGCTGAAACGATGCATGCACGGACCGCGATGGTGCGACGTTGTGCGGCGGTCATTCCCTGGGTCAGGGCAATGAACACAGGCGCAAGCCCCGGCGGGTCCAGAATAATAAACATCGTGGTGAAGGCGGCGATCAGGGCAGGGAGTTCGGTCATGGTATTCTGTTTGGCAGGCTCTGGTGCAAATGAGAAGGGTTTGCCGCCGCCTGCGTCAAATTTTTGGCCAAGCTGAAAAGATCTCGGTTATTTGCCTTGGGCCTTTTCCAGCTTCTCCAATGCCGCCATCCACATGGTTTCTGCCCGCTCCAGCCCGTCCATGACTTCGGCGTATTTCTTGTTCCATGTGGCCAGTTCGCCTGCTTTGCCGTCCTCGTAAAGGATCGGATCAGCAAGTTTCTTGGCAAGTTTGTCGCGCATGTCATTGATTTTATTGACTCGTTCTTCGGCCTTGCGAGCATCAGAGCGGAGCGCCATCACGGTTTCCCGCGAAGCTTTGACCGGTTTTGGTGCCGCTGGTTTTTCCTTTTCGCGCGGTTTTTCCGGGGTCAGCAGCATTTTGCGATAGGCGGGCAGATCATCATCGTAAGGTTTCACATGCCCGTCTTTGACCAGCCACAACCGGTCGGCCACCATCGACAGCAGGTGCATGTCGTGGCTGACGAGGATCACCGCACCCGAATAGGCGGTCAGCGCTTCGACCAACGCTTCGCGGCTTTCAATATCAAGGTGGTTTGTCGGCTCATCAAGGATCAGCAAATGCGGCGCGGGCAGGGTGGCCAGCAACAGTGAAAGACGTGCCTTTTGCCCACCCGACAGACGCCCGACTTCGGTATCAGCTTGGTCCGCACCCAGACCGAAACCAGCAAGGCGGGCGCGCAATCTGGCTTGCCCTTCCTTTGGCCGTTCGCGGAACAGATGGTCAAGCGGGGTTTCTTCGATGCGTAATTCGTCCACTTGGTGCTGCGCAAAGAAACCGATGCGCAGTTTGTTCGAGGTCACCATTTTGCCGCGTGATATGGGCAGACGGTTGGACAGCATTTTCGACAGCGTCGATTTGCCTTCGCCGTTGCGCCCCAGCAAGGCGATGCGGTCGTCCTGATCAATCCGCAGGTTCAAGTCGTGCAAAACGATGGTGTTCCCGTAACCCACAGCCGCCCCTTCGGTGGCGATGATGGGCGGTGAAAGCTCTTCAGGTTCGGGGAAGGTAAAGACAGTGCGTGCCGCATCTTCGGGCGCGCGGATGGTTTCCATCTTTTCCAGCATCTTGACGCGCGATTGCGCTTGTTTGGCTTTCGATGCTTTCGCTTTGAAACGGTCCACAAAGGCCTGCAAATGCTGGCGCTGCGCGTCTTGCTTTTTGGCCGCTGCCGCTTGAACCGCCCGGTTGGCGGCACGTTGTTTGGCGAATGTATCGTAGGGGCCAGTGTAATAGATCAGCCCTTTGTCTTCGAGGTGCAGGATGCCCCCGACAGAGCGGTTCAGTAGTTCGCGGTCGTGGCTGACGATCAGCACCGTGTGCGGATATTTGACCAAATAATTCTCAAGCCAAAGCGCACCTTCAAGGTCCAGATAGTTGGTCGGTTCGTCCAGCAGCAACAGGTCAGGTTCACTGAACAGGACCGCAGCCAAAGCCACACGCATACGCCAGCCGCCAGAAAACGCAGAGCATGGCATCTGTTGTTCTTCATGGGTAAAGCCCAGACCACGCAGGATAGTGGCAGCGCGGGCTTCGGCGGACCATGCTTCGATATCGGCAAGGCGGGTTTGCACCTCGGCGATGCGCGCGGGGTCAGTGGCGGTTTCGGCCTCGGCCAGCAGCGCCTCGCGTTCTGTATCAGCGCGCAGAACTGTGTTGATCAGCGACACCTCATTGCCGGGCACTTCCTGGCTGACGCCACCGATTTTCCAGCCTTTGGGGATGCTCACACTGCCGGTGTCCAGCACCATCTCGCCCCGGATCACCCGGAATAGCGTCGTCTTGCCGGATCCGTTGCGTCCGACTAACCCTACCTTGTGACCGGTGGGAATGGTGACTGTCGCATGTTCGACCAACGTACGGCCATCGACAGAGTATGTGATGTCTGAAATCTTGAGCATGGGGCGGCTATGATTGATCGCTGGTGCGGGGTCAATGGGGGGATGCGCTGCGTTTTGTTGGACAAGTCTGGTCAGCCCGCAACAAAGCCCATAGCATCACCGCATGTCTAGCCAGATCGCCACGGCAAACCGCAATATTGCCCTCTACCCTTGGTTCAAACTGTTACAGAGTCTGATCTTTGCGCAGGCCGTGTGGTTCTTGTATTTTCAGGCCAAATTGTCGGCGGCAGAAGCGATCATGCTTTATGCCATCGCAGATCTTGCAACAACCGTTCTGGAGGTGCCATCGGGCTATGCCTCTGACCGGTTCGGGCGGCGGGTGACGCTGATCATTGCAGGGTGTTGCAGCACGATTGGTGCAGGCCTTTTGGCGGTGGGTGACAGTTTTGCAATTTTTGCGGCAGGGCAGATCATGATGGGGGCAGGGGGTGCCTTTTTGTCGGGCACCGATAGCGCGTTTTTGTACGAATCCCTCTCTGCCGCCGGACGTGCGGATGATGTCGAAGCACAAGAGGTCAAAGCCTGGCGCTTTACCTTTGCGGCCCTTGCCATGTCGGCTGTCACTGGGGGCGCGGTTGCGCTTTATTCTTTCCCGTTGACCTTCGTTCTGTCGGCTGTGGCGCTTTTTGCGGGGATCATCATCAGCTTGCGGTTTGTTGAACCACCCCGACAGGACACCGCCCCGCAAGCAGGCGAGGTCATGCGGTTGGGTGCCTTGGGTGATGCGCTGCGCAATCCAGTGCTGATCTGGCTCTTTGCGCTGGCGGTGCTGATGTATGGGTTCAGCCATATCCCCTTTGTCTTTGGTCAACCCTTCATTCAAGAGGCGCTGGCATCCGTTGGGCTGGCGCAGGATGCGCCGATGTTCAGCGGGTTGGTGACCACCGTTATGATGCTGTTGTCTGTTGTGGCCTCGTTCTTTGCCACGCGGTTGCGGCATCGCGTCGGGCTGGTGGCGATCCTGCTGCTGGCGTTTGGGATGCAGATCACGCTGTCAGGTGTGCTGGCGCTGACCAATGCGCCGATTGTCATTGCTGTTTTGCTATTGCGCATGGTGCCGGACGCCCTGTCGAAGCCCTTTGTCACCGCCCGTATCCAACCATTGTTGCGAGATGAAGCACGGGCGACCTATCTGTCACTGCAAAGCCTGTGTGGGCGGGTCCTGTTTGCGGCGACGCTCTTTGTTGCCTCGGGTGCCACGCAAAGCGCGGACACGATGCCATATGCCGATATTCAGATGGTCCTTGGCGGTTATGTCGCGGCTGGTGTGATTGCCATCACTTTGCTGGCGTTCTTTGCCCGCCGCCTGCCCATCCAAGAGTGATCAAATCATCGCTTTTCATGTTTGGGGCGGCATGGTAGGGCGCAGCCATCATTTCACGGGGCCAAAGGCCCGTCATATCCAAGAGGCTCCACATGGCTATTCAGCGTACATTCTCTATCATCAAACCCGACGCAACCAAGCGTAACCTGACCGGCCAGATCGTGGCTAAATTCGAAGAAGCAGGCCTGCGTATCGTTGCATCAAAGCGCATCCAGCTGACACTGGCGCAAGCGCAGCAATTCTACGGCGTACACGCCGAGCGCCCGTTCTTTGGTGAGCTGTGCGAATTCATGATCTCTGAGCCGATCGTTGTACAGGTTCTGGAAGGCGAAGACGCGATCGCAAAGAACCGCGAAGTCATGGGTGCAACAAACCCAGCCGACGCCGCAGCCGGCACGATCCGCAAAGAATTCGCACTGTCCATCGGTGAGAACTCTGTCCACGGTTCCGACGCGCCAGAGACAGCCGCAGAAGAGATTGCGTTCTTCTTCTCGGGCCTTGAACTGGTCGGTTAACCGATAAGCGTGGGTTGCACCCACCCTACGTCTTTAAAGGCCGTCCGCACCGTTTTGGCGTGGGCGGCTTTTTTGTTAAGATTACGCTCTAACGCGCGGTAATTGCGAATGTTTGCATTGTAGAGCACATCAAAAATGTCGCCAATCACCGGCACCATACCGACAAAAAAATCGAGCACAGTGTTCAGCGTCATATAGGCCAACGTGCCCGGCGATGCGCCCAGCTTGCGCGCCTCATTGATCAGCCAGAGTGAGGGGAGCGCCGTCAGCGCGTCGCCCACCACCGGTACCAAACCCACGATGTTATCCAGACCCACCGAAATATTGGTGCGGGGGATGTAAAAAAGGGCGTCCATGCGCCAAGCAACTTTGCGCAGGCGGGCGAGTTCGAAATCAATGTCTTGTGCTATGTTCATACCATTAACATAGCTGATTCCAACGATAATGTGAAGGGTATTTACTTATCCATGATCTCAACGACACCGATCTGGTTCAAAAACCGTTCTAATTCAGAGCGTTGCTGGTCAAAGCTCCCCACTTTTATCTTATCGAATTGCTTGCGCAGCGCCTTCTTTTCGTCGCCTTTGCAGTCGTTCCACGGGCGGCCTTGCAGCGCCATATGCAGCACATAATAGCCGATGAAATGAGGTTTTGATCCCCCTTCAAGCAATCTGGCATAGGCCGCATCTGCGCCTATGGCGCGCAGCTCTTCGGCGGTGGTGATGCCCACAGATTGCAATGACGCTTCAAACGCCGGGCCGATGTTTTTGATTGAGGTAAGCGAAGCCATGCACCGATGATATCGGATCGCTGAAAAAAGGCCAGTGAGGTCGGGTCGGATCGGGGAGGGCGATCCTGCTGGCAGTGACCTCACCAGCCTAGAGGCGTTGTCGTCTCAGATGCTCGCGTAATCAGTATAGACGGGCGTCTGAGGTTTACCCTGCAGCTGCGATGCCGGTGGTTTGGGTTGCGGCGCCGGAGCGGGGCGAGGGTCTATCGGTTTAGCACTGGCCATTTTCTGGTCCTTTCGCATGCTCATGGGTTTATCTTACGAAGATTATCCCCAATCTGACGAGTATGCTGTGCCGCCAACGCGGTTGTGACGTGACAAAAATGTGACCATTTGCGCTGTTTTTATGGTTTGCCGCGCCTTGGTGCTGCGGTGCCGCCTTTGCCTAAGCCCTTGCGGGGTTTGGATTTTCCGCCCGGCGGAGTGAACCGTTTGGACGTATCGTTGGCGTTGCCTGGTGGTTTGCCGCCCGGCTTACCTGCACCCGGCTTGCGGGGTTTTGTGTCAGAACTGAAACCAGATTTGCCCTTATGTGGCGGTTTCTTACCGTCTGACTTGCCCTTGAAAGGGGGCTTTTTGCGTTTTTCGGTCAGGGCTTCGCCGTGGTCACGGAGCTCTGGCTTGTGGCGTGGCTTGCGGGCCTTGTGGTCGTCAGCGGCACCGGAAATCGGCTGGATTGCTGCGATGTCATCCTGCTGCGATGGCGGTGGCGGAGATTGATCACGCGGCGCGTGCCGCTTGGGCTTGCCGCCCGATTTGGGCTTGTCGCCATAGTCACGCTTTGGCTTACCGCCCGGTCTGGGCCGGTCATCATAATCGCGCTTGGTCTTGCGCGGGCCACGTTCGCCCAGTTGCGGCGCACCATCAAGCGCTGTGAGCGTTGCCTGATTTTCCAACCGCATGTCACCGCCCACCGACCGCAGGAATCCAGCAACGGCAGGTTCCGAAATCTCGATGAATGTTTCATTGGGCTGAATGCGGATCGCGCCGATCTCGTTCTTGGTGATGTCACCGGCCTTGCAGATCATCGGCAAAAGCCAGCGCGCCTCTGCTTTACCTTCGCGGCCTACATCAACGCTGAACCATTTGGAGGGGCCAAAGCACTTGGCTTCGCGCGGTTTGCGTTCCTTGGCGGCGGGGCCGTCTTTGTATTCGGAAATGAACTCGGGCGCGGACTGCTTGCCTGCGTAAAGGCGCAGATAGGCGGCAGCGATTTTTTCGGGGGCGTGCTGTTCCAGCAGGCGGGCAGCAAAGGCTTGTTCGTCTTCGGTAAAGTCCTCGGACCAGACCGCATCAGTCAGCAGGCGTTCTTCGTCTTTGGCGGTCACTTCGTCTGCGGTGGGCGGCACAGACCACTCGGCTGTCAGCTTGCCCCACTTCAGCAGGTTTTCCCCACGTCGCTTCATCTTGGCAGGCACGATCAGGGCGGAAATGCCCTTGCGCCCGGCACGACCCGTCCGGCCAGAGCGGTGCAGCAGCGTTTCGGCATTGGTGGGCAGTTCGGCGTGGATAACCAGTTCAAGGTTCGGCAGATCGATCCCACGCGCGGCAACATCGGTGGCTACACAAACCTTGGCGCGCCCATCACGCATGGCTTGCAGCGCGTTGGAGCGTTCCGATTGCGTAAGCTCACCCGACAGCGCCACAACCGAGAACCCCCGGTTTGACAGCCGTGTTGTCAGCCGTGTGACCATTGCGCGCGTGTTGGCAAAAACGATGGCGTTGGGCGCATCATAAAAGCGCAGCACGTTGACAATGGCAGCGTCAATATCGTGGTTGGCCACGGATAGGGCGCGGTATTCGATATCGCTGTGTTGTTTTTCCTTGGTGGCCGTGGCGATGCGCACGGCGTCGCGCTGATAGGATTTCGCCAGCGTCGCAATCATCGGCGGCACCGTGGCCGAGAACATCAGCGTGCGGCGGGTTTCCGGCGCTTCGCCCAGAATAAATTCGAGGTCTTCGCGGAACCCCAGATCAAGCATCTCGTCGGCTTCGTCCAGCACGACGGCTTTGATATCGGACAGATCAATTGTGCCGCGCATGATGTGATCACGCAGACGGCCCGGAGTGGCGACAACGATATGTGTGCCGCGCTCAAGGTTGCGTCGCTCATCGCGGAAATCCATACCGCCAACACAAGAGGCCAGCGTTGCCCCGGCACCCGCATAAAGCCACTGCAATTCACGTTTGACCTGCAAGGCCAACTCACGTGTGGGCGCGATGACCAGCGCATGAGGACGGCCCGCGGGGCCAAATGTGCCGTCATTGGCAAGGATGGTTGGCCCGATCGCCAGACCAAAACCGACGGTCTTACCCGATCCGGTTTGGGCGGAGACAAGCAAATCCTGCCCTTCGAGCGCCTCATCCGTGACAGCCTCCTGCACGGGTGTCAGGTCAGTATAGCCTTGTTTGGCTAGGGCATCGGCAAGGGTCGTGATCATAGTGCAGGCTTTCTGGCGGCGGGTAAGGCCCGCGCACTACGCCTCTGGGACGGGTTTGTATAGGGGGAATAACCGTTCCGTCTGGTTTGCTGGGGCAATGTCAGTCGTTCTCGCGGGGGTGTTGCCGGAGCCCGGCAAAAGGTCGCAGCCAGATTTCGCGGCGTTCTGTCTAAATCTGATAGGTTGGGGTGAAGGCATCCGCCGGTGACGCCTTCCATTGCGCCCACTAGTCCTGAGGTTCGGGTGCGTGCTTTGCAAACCACGCATCAATCCGGGCTTTGAGTGCGGCCCAAATCGCAGGTGCGCCCCGTTCAACCTTTGCCCCGACGCGGGATTGTAGCTGTGCTGCTGTCACCTTGTACTCTGGCCAGGTGCCGCCGCCCGTTTCAAGGTTTGCGACCACAGGCTGTACCCGGTCGATAGATTTGGCAAAGATCGCATCATCCGTCTGGGCCGCTTCGAATTCATCCCAAAGGGCGCGGAACGCCTGCGCCTGATCTTCCGGCAGTAGCCCGAAGATGCGGTCAGCGGCTGCCTGTTCGATGGCGTCCATCTCTGCTGTGTCATGGTCGCCATGGATCGGATTGTCGCCTGCATCAATCTCGACCAGATCATGGATCAGTAGCATCTTGATCACCCGGTCAATATTAACGGGCCGGATGGCATGCTCGGCCATGACCATCGCATAAAGGGCAATATGCCAGCTATGTTCGCCAGAGTTCTCGCGGCGGGTGCCGTCGCAAAGGGTCGTGCCACGCAGGACGGATTTCAGCTTGTCCGCTTCGGTCAGAAAAGCAAGCTGTGCATCAATCCGGTCCACGAGTTCTTTAGGTCTCTTTCTTGGCGCGGGCTGGGGCCACATTTTGGCTGGCAGATTGATAGCCCTTGTCGCCTGCATCCGTTGACGCAGGACCCACATCTTCAAAAGACGCGTCTTCGATTTGGGCGATCAGTTTGGTTTTGCTGTCACCCAGGTGGATCGTGCCGGTTTCAAAGGTTTCAGGCTCTGCCGCGTCGTCGTCCATATCGGGGGTATCGACCACCACCTGTTCGGACGAACGTTTCTTGAGCAATGTGCGCGCACGCCGCTCGGCGCGGCGGACGCGGACGGCTGTCATGTAGGCCTCTTGCAAGGTCTGCGAAGAGGCACCAAGGATTTCGCTGATACCGTCAATGATGGTCTCATCACCGCTCAGCTTTTCATCGGCCAATGCTAGATCAGCCAATTCGCCCGCGACCTTCATGACATATTCATCGGCCATCGTTAGCGCGTGGTCTCTGTCAGGCGGCGGCGCACGTAGGTGCGCACAGTGTCAATCATCGGGTCCATATGCGGATCTTCAAAGAAGTGACCGGCACCTTCCATCTCATCATGCGTAATGGTGATGCCCTTCTGCTCGTGCAGCTTGTTCACAAGGTTCACGGTGTCCGCAGGGGGTGCCACACGGTCGTTTGAACCATTGATGATCAAACCCGAAGACGGGCAGGGGGCGAGGAAACTGAAGTCGTACATATTGGCTGGAGGCGACACCGAGATAAAGCCGGTGATCTCGGGGCGGCGCATCAAAAGCTGCATGCCGATCCAAGCACCAAAAGAGAAACCAGCAACCCAGCAATGTTTGGCGTTATTGTTCATCGATTGCAGGTAATCAAGGGCCGAGGCCGCATCAGACAATTCACCCACGCCCTGATCATATTCACCTTGCGATCGGCCAACACCACGGAAGTTAAACCGAAGCACGGTGAACCCCATGTTGTAGAAGGCATAGTGCAGGTTGTAGACAACACGGTTGTTCATCGTTCCGCCAAATTGCGGATGCGGATGCAGCACGATGGCAATCGGTGCGTCGCGGTCTTTTTGAGGGTGATAGCGCCCTTCAAGGCGTCCTTCTGGGCCGGGGAAGATGACTTCGGGCATACTTGGTCCGTCGCTCCTTTGCGTGTCCGGGACATTCTTGACGAAAATGCTCGGACACTTTAGAAAGATTCTAAATTGGGCCGCGCGCGATCTGGCGTGGTCACGGTGAAGTAATGACGCAAGGCTGCGCCGTCAATGAAATTGCGCCAGTGGGGCGCGGGGAAATTTCGCCTGCTGTCGGGAGATGATGCATGAAATTAAGCACAAAGGGCCGCTACGCGATGGTCGCCTTGGCTGATCTTGCGTTGCAGGAAGACGACGCGCTGGTCAATCTGACCGAAATCTCCAAGCGGCAGGACATCTCATTGGCCTACCTGGAGCAGTTGTTCGTCAAGCTGCGCCGCGCAGGGTTGGTGGATTCGGTGCGTGGACCGGGTGGCGGCTATCGTCTGGCACGCCCATCGGTAGACATTCGCGTGGCAGAGATTTTGGGTGCAGTGGATGAAACCGTGTCGGCCATGCACAAAGGGGCAGGGGCATCGGGTGCAGCGTCGGGTTCGCGTGCGCAATCGATGACGAACCGCCTGTGGGAGGGCCTGAGCGCCCATGTCTATGTGTTTTTGCATCAGGCGCGATTGTCGGATGTCGTGAGCAATGAATTGGCACCTTGTCCAGCCGTGCCTGCGCTGTTCGAAGTGGTGGATGACGCGTGAGCCGCTTTTCGCAGTCTTTCTTGCCAATGCCGGACCGGGGCCAGCCCCGGACCCCGAGATACTTTTGAACAAAAGAAGATGCGGGTTTACTTGGATCATAACGCAACGACACCGCTGAGGGCCGAGGCCCGCGCTGCAATGCTGGCGGCCATGGATGTCGTGGGCAATCCCTCCTCTGTGCATGCAGAGGGTCGCGCGGCCAAGGGTATCGTTGAAACCGCGCGCGCGCGGGTGGCCGAGGCGGTTGGTGCTTCTAACGCGGATGTTGTGTTTACCTCTGGGGCGACTGAGGCCGCGGCGCTGGCTTTGGCCGGGCGCGGGTTGCATGCTGCACCTATTGAACATGATGCGGTGCATGCCTGGGTTGATGCGGATTTGCCAGTTGTTGATGGCTTGGTACAGGTCGCTGATCCGGGCGCATCAACGGTGCAACTGGCCAATTCCGAAACGGGGATCGTCCAGGACTTGCCGCAAGGTCTGGCGGTCAGCGACATTACCCAAGGGTTTGGCAAATTGCCCTTTGCGTTTTCTTGGTCCGGTGTTGGCATGGTATTCCTGTCAGCCCATAAGTTTGGTGGGCCCAAAGGCGTTGGCGCGCTGATCTTTCCGCAAGGCACTGATATCGCCGCGCAAATCAAAGGCGGCGGGCAAGAGATGGGCCGCCGGTCCGGTACGGAAAACGTGATTGCCATTGCCGGAATGGGGGCCGCTGCGACTGCCGCACAAAAAGATTTAGTGGATGGCAAATGGGATCGGGTTGCCAAACTTAGAAATATTCTAGAAAACGCCATTGAGGCCGCCGAAAAAGATACTATTTTTGTCGGGAAAGGGTTTCAACGCCTGCCAAACACCAGTTGCTTCGCCTCACCGGGGTGGAAAGGTGAGACGCAGGTGATGGCGATGGATCTGGCAGGGTTTGCGATTTCGGCAGGCTCGGCCTGTTCCAGTGGCAAGGTCAAAACCAGCCGGGTTTTGAAGGCGCTGGGGCTGGATGATGAAACCGCCGCAAGTGCGATCCGCGTGTCGCTGGGCGTTGAGACAACTGAAGACGAGGTCATGCGCTTTGCGCAGGCCTGGAGCGAAAAACGGGCGCGGCGCAAGGCCGCTTGAGAGGACCAAGAGATGACAGCTTTGGATGATGTCGCCGTCAAGGATGGCGTTGATCAGGATACCGTGGATGCGGTCAAGGAACTCTCGGGCGCCTATAAATACGGCTGGGAAACTGAAATCGAGATGGAGTATGCGCCCAAAGGCGTGAACACCGGTATCGTGAAGCTGATTTCGTCCAAGAACAAAGAACCGCAGTGGATGACGGATTGGCGTTTGTCTGCGTTTGAGCGCTGGGAAAAGATCGAAGAACCCACATGGGCGATGGTCGATTATCCTGACATCGATTTTCAGGACATCTATTATTATGCCCGCCCCAAGAGCATGGAAGAAAAGCCCAAATCGCTGGATGAGGTCGACCCTAAGCTCTTGGCGACATACGAAAAACTGGGCATTCCGCTGAAAGAGCAGATGATCCTTGCAGGTGTCGAAGGGGCAGAGGATGCCCCCGCAGAAGGCCGCAAGGTGGCCGTGGATGCCGTGTTTGACAGCGTGTCCGTTGGCACGACCTTCCAGAAAGAGCTGGAAAAGGCCGGTGTCATTTTCTGTTCAATCTCCGAGGCGATTGAGAAGCACCCGGAATTGGTCAAGAAATACCTTGGTACAGTTGTTCCACCGTCTGACAATTTCTATGCCACGCTGAACTCTGCTGTCTTTTCGGATGGATCGTTTGTCTACATTCCGCCCGGTGTGCGCTGCCCGATGGAGCTGTCCACCTATTTCCGCATCAACGCCGAGAATACGGGTCAGTTTGAACGCACGCTGATCATTGCCGACAAAGGCTCTTACGTGTCCTATCTTGAAGGCTGCACCGCCCCCAAGCGTGATACGGCACAGCTGCACGCGGCCGTGGTTGAGATCATCATCGAGGAAGACGCAGAGGTGAAATATTCCACCGTGCAAAACTGGTATCCCGGTGATGAAAACGGCAATGGCGGCATCTACAATTTTGTGACCAAACGCGCCGATTGCCGGGGTGATCGGTCCAAGGTGATGTGGACACAAGTGGAAACGGGTTCGGCTGTGACTTGGAAATATCCAAGCTGCATCCTGCGCGGTGACGACAGCCAGGGCGAATTTTATTCCATCGCCATCGCCAACAACATGCAGCAGGCTGATACTGGCACAAAGATGGTGCATTTGGGTAAGAACACCAAGTCGCGGATTGTGTCCAAGGGCATCAGCGCGGGCAAGGCGCAGAACACCTATCGGGGGCTGGTGTCGATGCACCCCAAGGCGAAATCTTCGCGCAACTATACCCAGTGTGACAGCTTGCTGATTGGCGACAAATGCGGGGCACACACGGTGCCTTACATCGAGGTCAAGAATAACAGCAGCCGGGTCGAGCATGAGGCGACGACATCCAAGGTGGACGATGATCAGCTGTTCTATTGCCGCAGCCGCGGTATGGACGAAGAAGAGGCCGTGGCCTTGGTCGTCAACGGGTTCTGCAAGGACGTGCTGCAAGCACTGCCGATGGAGTTCGCGATGGAAGCGCAGGCGCTGGTTGCGATCTCATTGGAAGGGTCTGTGGGGTAGGGATGTCGTTGGCATTTGGATTTATTTGGGGGCTTGTCGTCGCAAGCGCGGTGATTGTCGCCAACCAGAACTACGAGGCGATCAAGTTGCTCGCCGAAGATCAGCAAAACCTGCTGATTGTCCTTGGCGTGGCGGGATTTGTTGCGCTTTCGCTATTGATCCTGGTCGTGATGGTGTTTTCCGGCATCCTGCAAGCCCTTGGTGGGCGGCGCATGCCGCAGCGTTGGATGGCAATCTTTGCCTTTTTTGTTGGGGCCGCTTGCGCATCCTTTACGCTTTCACAAATGCCGGTCGTGCTGTGATGTCGTTGACGTTGTTATTTAATTGTCACGCGGACGTCGCGGGGCGGCCCATTTGTTGCCCCAGTTCGCTGCGATCACCTGACGCAACGATAGGCGATGGGATTGCGGCCAATGGGCGTGGCGAAACAGGACATCAACGACTTCAATGCGCGGGTGAAGCGAATCAACAATCCGCGCAACAAATCCTATTACGATCCCGATCTGGGCATGCATGTGCCCAAGCGCGTGACCCGCGACAAGATCAAGAAACAAAACGAAGAACCGTCCTTGTTGGGCAAAATCATCGTGTCGATGATCATCGGCGCACTGGGTCTGATGGCCGCGCAAATCCTGCGTATCCGCTACTTCGACGTCGCAGCATCCGACAGCATCGTTTTCTATCTGGAACTTATCGTTGGCGCATGGGCCGTCATAACCCTGTCTGCTTTGATGAATCGACGCACGGTTGGCGCGCGTCTGGCGCAAGTGGCCGGTCTGGTGATCATGATCACAGCGGGGCACAACATCATCTGGCGCTGGCCCGATCAGATGGCCGTGATCTATACCCAAGCCTATGTGGACGAGGTGCTGGAAACGACCTCGCAACATTCCGTGGTGTATCGCGGGCAGGTTTACGGGCTTCCGTCACCACAGTCATAACCACATATTTTCGCAATGCAGCCCTGCCGGACGTCTCCGATCGGGGATGTTTCGTTGCGCACAACATAGAATTCTGAGGAGCAAAAGATGCTGGAAATCAAAGGCCTAGAGGTCAAACTGGAAGAAGAAGACAAGCAAATCCTCAAGGGTGTTGATCTGTCGATAGAACCGGGCATGGTGCATGCAATCATGGGGCCGAATGGTTCGGGTAAATCGACGCTGTCTTACGTGCTGTCTGGCCGTGACGGATACGAGGTCACGGGTGGTTCCGCCACGCTAGAGGGCCAAGACCTGCTGGATATGGAACCCGAAGAGCGTGCGGCTCTGGGCCTGTTCCTTGCGTTCCAGTATCCGGTCGAAATTCCCGGCGTTGGCAACATGACCTTTCTGCGCACCGCCGTGAACGCACAACGCAAAGCACGCGGCGAAGAAGAACTCAGCGCCGCTGATTTCCTCAAAGAGGTGCGTGCCAAGGCAAAGAGCCTTAAAATTGATGCCGATATGCTGAAGCGCCCGGTCAATGTGGGCTTCTCTGGTGGTGAGAAAAAGCGCAATGAAATCCTGCAGATGGCGATGCTGGAACCCAAGATGTGCATTCTGGATGAAACCGATTCCGGTCTTGACGTGGATGCGATGAAATTGGTGTCCGAGGGCGTGAACGCGCTTCGGTCCGAAGGCCGTTCGTTCCTTGTGATCACCCATTATCAGCGTCTGCTGGACCACATCAAACCCGATATCGTTCATATCATGGCTGATGGACGCATCGTCAAATCCGGCGGGCCAGAGCTGGCGCTTGAGGTTGAAAACAACGGATATGCCGACATTCTGGCAGAGGTGGCCTGATGGCATTGGCAAAGCTGAAATCTGATACAACAGAGGCGCGTTTGGCCTGGGTGACCCTGCCAACGGGTGCTGCATGGGCGAATGCGGCACGTGCTGATGCGATGGCGCGGGTCCGCGAGATGGGCCTGCCGACAAAGCGTGATGAGTATTGGAAATACACCGATCCAACGTCGTTGACGGATGCGGGGGCAGGCAAGGCGGCCCTGTTTCACAGCGACGAAGCCGCACTTTTTGATGCGGTTGACCGTGTGCGCGTTGTCTTTGTGGACGGTGTATTTGATGCAGAGGCATCAGATGATCTGACCGCAGAAGGGCTAGAGATCGAGCGTCTGGCCGATGCGATGGCCGCTGACATTCACTGGGCCAAGGACGTTTATGGCGTGCTTGAGGCACGCGGACAGAAACCTGTTGAGCGCACATTGGCCGCTCTCAACACGGCGATGGCGACAGATGGCGTTGTGATCCGTGCAACGGCAAAAGCCGTCAAGCCGGTCAACCTGATCTATCTGCACCGTGATGAAACGTCGGACGCAGTGCTGCACAACCTGATCAAGGTTGAGGCAGGGGCAGAGGTGACCTTGCTTGAAACCGGCCCAGCTGCGGCACGGTTTTCCAAACAGCTAGAGGTCGATGTGGCCGAGGGTGGCACGTTCCATCATGTCCGCGCGCAGGGTCGTGACCATGAACGTCGCGCTGTAACACATTGTTTTGCAAGGATTGCGGCGGAATCGACGTTCAAGTCGTTCACCCTGACCTTTAACGGTGTGCTGACCCGCAACGAATGCGTGCTTGAGATTGTCGGCGATGATGCCACCGCCCATGTGGCCGGCGTCTGTGTGGGGGATGGCAAGGATTTCCATCATGATGACACGGTTTTTGTCACCCACGACGCGGTGAATTGCGAAAGCCGTCAGGTTTTCAAAAAGGTGCTGCGCAACGGGGCAACGGGTGTGTTTCAGGGCAAGATCCTTGTGAAGGAAGGCGCGCAAAAGACAGATGGCTATCAGATCAGCCAGTCGCTTTTGTTGGATGACGACAGCCAATTTCTGGCCAAGCCGGAACTGGAAATCTACGCCGATGATGTGGCCTGTTCGCACGGGTCTACGTCGGGTGCGATTGATGAAACAGCGCTGTTCTATCTGCGGTCGCGCGGGGTGTCGCATGATGATGCGCGCAATTTGCTGACGCTGTCATTCCTTGCCGAAGCCTTGGAAGAGATCGCGGATGAAAGCCTCGCAGAGGAACTGCGGGACCGGCTGGAAGGCTGGTTGGCCCGTCACCGCTAATGCCTGTCACCCAAGATATCGTGCGCACCTGGCGCGGGCCGCGTCGGGTGATGCGTGATCTGCTGGGGCAGGGCAAGCGCGAGGACCGGGCGATTGTCTATCTGATGGTCAGCTGCTTTTTGATCTTTGTCGCGCAATGGCCGCGGTTGCGGCGTGTGGCGGACGGGTACGAACCCTCGCCATGGCCTGCGGATATGAATTTCGAAGGGATGATGACCTATACGTTCTTTTCGGCCGTGATCGTCCTGCCGCTGTTTATGTATGGTATCGCCGCCCTGTCGCATCAGATCGCCAAGGTGATCGGCGGAAAAGGGACGTGGTACGGGGCACGGCTTGCCTTGTTCTGGACGCTGCTGGCTATGTCGCCGATGATCCTGTTTTACGGCCTCGTGCGTGGCCTGATTGGCCCCGGCACGCAGGCCGCTCTGGTGGGTGGGATCGGGGCTGCGGCCTTTGTGATCATCTGGGTGCAATCCCTGCGCGAGGTGGAAAGCGGATCATGAATGTGACGTTCCAAAGCTGGATGCAGGCGGTCTGGACCACAATAATGGAGCCATCGGCGACCGCAGAACAGGCGCTGACCTTTCAGGTGCCACGCAATGCACTCTGGAGCGCCTTGGCACTGACGGCGGTGTTGAACGTGCTTTTTGTGGTCACGTTGCAGTATATCTCGTCCACGCCGATTGCGATGCAGGATCAGATTCTGCCCGCGACCCCTTTTGGCTATCTGGCCATGGTCGGCATCTTTCTGGTGACCTTTGTCTTTGCACTGTCGCATCTTGGCCGCATGCTGGGCGGTGGCGGCACATTGGATGGCACCCTGACGATCATGGTCTGGTTTCAGGCCGTCAGCCTGACACTGGAAGCCGTGCAGATGGTTCTGGTGCTGATTAGCCCGGCCATCGCGGCACTTTTCGGCATGCTGGCACTTGGGGCGCTGATCTGGTGTTTCATCAACTTCATCAAGGTCTTGCACGGCTTTGACAATCTGATCAAAACAGCCGTGGTGGTTGCCATGGCGCTGATCGCCACCGCCTTGCTATCCAGCATTTTCCTGACCGTATTTGGCATCACAAATGCCGGAGGCACGATATGAGCTATGACATCGCAAAAATCCGCAGCGATTTTCCCATTCTTGGCCGCGAGGTGAATGGCAAGCCGCTGGTCTACCTTGACAATGGGGCCTCTGCGCAGAAACCGCAGGCAGTGATTGATGCGGTGACGCGCGGCTATGCCGAAGAATACGCCAATGTGCATCGGGGTCTGCACTACCTCAGCAATCTGGCGACCGAGAAATACGAAGGTGTGCGCGGGATCATCGCGCGGTTCCTGAATGCGCCGTCCGAGGATGATATCATCATCAACTCCGGAACCACAGAAGGCATCAATATGGTCGCCTACAGCTGGGCCATGCCGCGGCTGGAACCGGGCGATGAGATCGTGCTGTCGATCATGGAGCATCACGCCAATATCGTGCCCTGGCATTTTCTGCGCGAACGGCAGGGTGTAGTGATCAAATGGGTGGATGTGGATGCCAATGGCGATCTTGATCCGCAACAGGTGATTGACGCCATCGGACCGAAAACCAAACTGGTCGCAGTCACCCATATGTCCAATGTTCTGGGCACAGTTGTCGACGTGAAAGCGATCACTGCCGGGGCGCATGCAAAGGGTGTCCCGGTTCTGGTGGATGGCAGCCAGTCGGCAGTTCATATGCCGGTTGATGTGGCCGATATCGGGTGTGATTTTTATGCGATCACCGGGCATAAACTTTATGGGCCATCAAGCTCTGGCGCGATCTATGTGCGCAAGGAACGGATGGTTGAAATGCGTCCCTTCATGGGTGGCGGCGACATGATCCGCGAGGTCACACGCGACGCTGTCACTTGGAATGATCCGCCGATGAAGTTTGAGGCGGGCACACCGGGGATCGTGCAGACCATCGGGTTGGGGGTGGCGCTGGACTATATGATGGACGTGGGGTTGGACAATATTGCGGCCCATGAAAAAGCACTCTGCGACTACGCGCGCACGCGGCTTGACGGGCTGAACTGGCTCAACGTGCAGGGGACGTCTGCCACCAAAGGGGCGATATTTTCGTTCACCCTGGATGGTGCGGCACACGCCCATGACATCTCGACCGTGCTCGACAAAAAGGGTGTCGCCGTGCGGGCCGGGACCCATTGTGCGATGCCCCTTTTGGAGCATATGGGCGTGGGGGCCACCTGCCGGGCGTCATTTGCCATGTATAACAGCACCGACGAGGTAGATGTGCTGGTTGATGCGCTAGAACTGTGCCACGATCTTTTTAGTTAGGTGGATCGGGATCCACCTTACAGACTTTGCCGTTGCGAGCGCTGTTTGTCGCAGCTATAGACGGCCCTACGCACCCGTAGCTCAGCTGGATAGAGCGCTGCCCTCCGAAGGCGGATGTCAAGTCTGGTTGTGCTAAGGGGTGCCGAAGAAAAGTGATTGTGAAACAAAGGCTTGGGCGGATACTCGGATCGCCCTTCAAACTGGCCGTAAGTTCGCGTAAGCACTGCGTAAGCAGTAGGACTAAATAGAGCACCCGTAGCTCAGCTGGATAGAGTGTCGGCCTCCGAAGCCGAAGGTCACAGGTTCGAATCCTGTCGGGTGCGCCATTTTCTAAACAAAATCAATATATTGCGATTCTAGTCACTTCGAGAGTCAGCGCTTTCGTGCTGCTTACGTATCCTGGATCTGCCTTATTGCATCAATGCGAGGTATTACTTGGATGCAAAGCACCTCAACAACTCGCAGTAACGAAAACCGACATCCTTGCGGTCAGCAGCTTCCATCGACTTGGGCTCTGCATACACTTTCGCTCAGAAACGCAAGAGCGGCGGGTCAGCGATAAGGCGTCGTCCACTGAGATAAGGATGAAGTTGCAAGACGCGGACAAAACGGACTTGAGCAGTTGCCGCTATTGCTGACGCAGCATGGCTTTGCGAGCGCAGCAAAGTTGCTAGCTCAACGCAGAGCATGTCACCGAAGCGATCATTGAACGTGGTGAGAATCCCCAACCCTATGGCGTCCGGTTAGGCGTGTGTTGCGTTAGCTAACGCTTGAAACTGAATGCCTGCAAAGTCCCGCGCAGCGGGAATCTGATCACTCAAATTGTTGCAAGTTAGACGAACGGCGGCTTTCGGGAAGGCGGTTGGTTAGAATTGCTACCCTCCGAAATTCGGCTTTGGGCCGTCCCTGCTGGCATAACGCTCGACGTCGGTTGAACATGCTGCGACAGATCTAGTGGCGGCACTGAGCCCAAAGCGACTGGTTAAGATGTCACCAGAAACTTGTCTCCAACACTAATACTGGTCATGTTTAGGGATGTCTTTGTTCCTATCACCCCACAAGGTAGAGCTTTCGATGGCGGCACGTGAAAAGATCATAGCTGACCACTGGCGATCCCCTCCTTCTGGTCAAATAGCTTCCCTTTTTTACTTCCACAAATCCACACACAAGTCCGCAACTGGCGAGATTCTATCACTAAAGCAAAACCAGTTCGGGTGGGGCGCTCATTGGACTTCAGATATTCTCGAAGATGATATCTGGGATATTGAAGGACATCAGTTCGTCGTTCAGGACGGCAGGTGGGAAGAAGATGACAAGCTTCGCTTAGACGTGACTGAAGGGCAGTTTCATATGGAGCGTCTATAAGCGCATCTCGTCCGCTTCGTCCCGCGATCTGTAAGTTCAGCCAAACTAAGATTGTGCGCCCGCAGCGAATGACCGGAAAGCGGGCTGCGATTGCAGCATCCGATGGACGGGCTCAAGGTCGGCTCTGGGCCGTCCCCGACGGCTAGACGAACGCGGTTGCAGTTTCTATCGTAAAACTTCTCAGCTTTAACTTCCGTTCAGTGAGACAACTTCATCGCAAGCGCACCCGGCGCGTGTCGGAAACTGCACCAAGCTTTCGTGAATCCTCAAATTATGCTATCATTACACCATTCTTAACGGCCCACTTTATTCCGGGCAGCATTTTACTCTGCCTTCGCAAGAGGTTATTTCTATGTCTGATTCCAGCAGCGAACCGCCGCGCATTACGCTTTCTATTCCCGACAACCTGACCGATCGTCGCCTTTCCGGCGACATCTCGGCAACAATCAGCGCTGCTGGCTCCGACATCAATGTGCCGCTCAAAACCGAGCAGGAAAAGCTAAAAGATTTACGCAAAGGCGTGGGGATCGCGCTGTCGGCGGATGCCCTGAGCGAGCTTGTTGATGCGCGCATTCAGTCAACCGGCCAAATCTTCCGCCAACTCGACACGGTCCGCGAAGATCTTGCGGGTGGTTTTCTTGGGGCGGTCGTTCCCACGCTGGCACCCAAGCTCCGCGGAGAGTTGATCAACCCTGATGGTACCCCGGCCGAACGCGTGATTGTCGAGGTGCTACGACCTACTTTCACCAGCAATGAGGGGATCGACAACGATGGTTTCTCATGGGCTGTCAAAAAGGCAGTTACGGATAAACGCGGTGTCTTTTCACTTGATCTGCCCAACCTGCGTTTGCCGCAGAATGGTTTGACGATCCGCATCAGAGGGCAAAACACCACCCTGACGGAAGACGTACCGCGGGTCGATGCACTTGATGGCGAACTGGGGCTTGTCGTGCTGGGCCGCACAGTTTTGCCTTTGCAGCAATCCATTGTCGGAGAGCTCGCAGACCTTTTTCCGGTAGACCCGGAGGATGCGGAAGAAAGCATCACGGATTTTATAGGTAGTCAGGCGCCCATCGTGTTGGGCGAAGGCGACTGCGCCTCGGAATACCGCACTGAGGGCGGCACGGTATCACGGCGGCGATACTCAGTGGTCTACAGGCTGATCGACCCGCTGGTTGGGCCCAAGAACATTACACGCACCCGGATCGTCGGCGGCAATCGTTTCAGCGCAACAATCCCCGGTGTGACCTTTGCGCAAGCCGAGCTTTCTGCTGAAACGCTATTGACCGCGTTCAACAACGACGGTGGCGAGTGGGACTTCCGTGACCGGATTCCAATCGATGAGCCGATTGATATCGAAGACTTTTTTGAAGACATGGAGAAAAGCCCACAAAATGTGCCCAAGGCCTCCAGTCTGGCACTCGGTTATGTCGCCAAGATGCGATCAACGGCCGTGCATGCGGGCATGTCGCTGGGGCGACTAGTCTATTCGCTGCCACTGGCGCCGGGCGAAGAACAACGCATCGTCGTATCTGAACAGCGCGAAAGGCTGACGGTGCGCGAACGCGAAAGCCTAACTTTCGAAGAGGCGCAGGAATTCGACGAGGCACGCGATACCTCGTTCAACAGCACTTTTGATAGCGCATTGGACGAGGTGATCAGCGGAAGTTCGTCGTTTTCGACAGAAGCATTCTCCAAGAGCTTTGGCGGTGCGGGTGGTATCGGAGGCGGGCTCTTTGGTGGCATCGGGGCGATTGTCGGCGGTGTCGGGTTCAGCGGCGCGCGGGCAAGCTCCAATTCGTCGGGTAACTCGTCCAGCACACAGAACACATCGCGCGATTTTCTGTCCGAAACCCATGAGACATTCTCGGCTGCACTTGAACGCAGTGCCTCGGTCAAACGGACATCGTCACGCACCAGCGTGCGCACTGCGACAGCGACCGACCGGCGCACGGCCACAACCAAATTCGTTGCCAACCGAAACCATTGTCACGCGATGACGATGCAATGGTTTGAGGTGCTGCGTGACTTTTCAATGGAAACCCGGATCGAAGGGGTGCAGCTGGTTGTCTTTGTGCCGATGCAGCTGATCCGCTTTCGCCGATCTGGGCAAACAGACCAACTGCCCGCGAACATTACACGATCCAGCCTGCTGGATCGCTACAAGGTCATCCTGCGCCACGCCGATGTGTTCCGCCGGGCGTTCCGCAACCGGCGTCGGTTCCGTACTGCGCTGAAGTTGCTGGAAGAGTTTATTGCCGACAAGGATGCAACGCCCCAAACTGCGGCAGGTGTTGCGCAGGACATCGTTACGTTTGAGGCCGAAGGCACATTCATGCCCAACGACGATATCTCTGCGGTCATATTCACGCAGGATGGCGACCGTGTTGGCCCGGTTCCTTTGTCCGGGTCCCCAATCGATGTCGACAGCCATTATGATCTGCCCGCAGAGACGCGTGAAAACCTGTTTGTCCGTCTGGCCGATGTGCGGCGCGACCCGACCAAGCGGCGGACCTACACAGGCTCTGTTGCCCTGCCGCGCTCGGTCGAACGATCCGACATCGCCCGCATCGAACTGCGCCGCAGAACCGGTAGCTTTGCCTACTCTTTCTACACCGGCCCGGATGCGTTGAACGTCTTTAATATCTGGGAGCATTTGGCCAATCTTGAAGACGCAGACGACCTTGACCGGGCCACGCGTAACATCAACCGCAGCCTGCATACGACGATCTCAGGCTCGGACTTTGACGATGTTGTCGGTCCGGCGATGATCAGCGAATTCGATGCGCGGATGAACGAGAATGCCGAAACCATTGTTGACGATAACACGTTTCAGGCGCTGCCACAGACACTGCCCTTTTCCGTGCAAGAGGTGCCGGATGTCCTGTCCAGACGCGATCTGCGCCGGATCGAAGAGATGTACCAGCATGTCGTCGCAAATACCGCGCGCTATTCGCGGGCCATTTGGGCCAGCATGTCCGATCAGGAACGCGCGATATTGCTTGAACGGTTCACCATAGGCGTGCCCGAAGGCGGGCTTGATGATCCATCAAGCGAGGTTTCGCTGCTGAGTGCGGTGCAAAACAAGGTTCTGGGGTTCTACGGCAATGCGATGATTATGCCGTTCTCGATCCCGCCGGACCTTGCGGAAAGCATGGAGATCACGACTGGTGACATTCAGGACAGCCTGCTTGCATTCCACCGAGAGGATTTCCGCCCGCCAAGGCGAACAATTTCACTGCCGACCAAAGGCTTGCTTGGCGAAGCGGTACTGGGTCGCTGCAATTCCTGCGAGATGATCGATCATCGGCGTTTCTGGAATTGGCAGGATAGCCCGACGCCTCCGCCAGTGGGTGATCCGCCGGTGTTGCCTGCTGATAGCGATGCAATTTTCGGAACGCGTGCGCCGTCCGATCTGCCCAATAATCAGCCAGCCAACACGCTGACGATTGCGGGCGGTGACATCGGCACCGGTCAGGCCGTGCCAACATCGCAACTGGCGGAAATCCTCAAGGCAGCACCCGATCTTGCCCGCGCCGGTGCCGATTTGACCGGGCTGAAAGAGCTACAGGCGCAACTGGCGCTTGAAACGCAATCGGTCGCGGCAGGTCGTGACAAGGCCATTGATACGGCCACCGATCTGACAAAGGATCTGGTCGGCAAGGCGACTGAACTGGCGGGCAAAGGCCAAGCAGCGGCCGCGGCGAAAAAAGAGGAGGATGCCAAGAAAGCGGCCGCCAAAAAGAAAGCGTCAGATGATAGCAACGCCGCCAAGATCAAGGGGTTTCAGGATATCGCCAAGAATGCCGATGGTGTTTCGGCCCTTGTTGGTGGTCGGCCAGAGGCCAACCGGGCCGCCTTTGTCCAGAACCTCTTCAAGGACTTCCCCGGCGGCCCAACGGCGTTGGCAAATCCTGCCAACACACTGCTTTTGGCGCAACTTTTTGGTGGGTTTACGAAGACGAACACTGAAGCCGATCCCGGTAGTCAGTCCGAGAGTGGAAGTGAGGCTATTCTGACTTTCCTGAACGGCCTAAGTACTCCAGCGGAGGAAGATAATGAGTGATACAACAACCAACCCGCCCGCCACATCAAGCATCGAAGATGATCTGGCCCAAGCGATCATCGGTATCCTTGAGACCACCAATTCGCCCGCGATTCAACGCGCGCGCGAGGTTATCGCCCACAGGCTCGCCATCTCGGGTGATGTCGCGCCATCGCGCGTTCCAGCGCCGCGCAACATCACGGAAATCGGCGGATATATCAACCTGCTGAGCGAGTATGGTGAGGTAGAACAGCGCTCTCGCTTGATTGCCGCAGCACTGGGTATTGCTGGGCCGCAGCTTTCACTGCCGCAACCGGGTGCATTGCCGCCGATGTCCTTTGTTTCGCGAGAGGGCGCGCGCCCTGCAGGACCGCGGCAGGCGAGTTTCCCATTGTCCTACACCATTCGCAGCGACTTCATCCCGACGTTTGATAACGCGTTGGAAGAGGTCGCGATGCGTGGTGGTGCGGTGCCAATCTTGACGCCAGCGCGGGTTTTGCCCGCGGCGGGCGGTCAATTGCCCGAGGCTGGTACCGGCCAACTACACCTGATCGGGCGGACACTTAGTATTGCGCCGACTGCCGCTCTGCGTGCAGTTGCGACAGATCCTTTGTCGCTCAGCCGACCGACGCCAGGTGGCGGATTTGAGGTGTTGGCACGTGTGATCGATGCGGCCGCTCCTATTGCGGGGACGATCGCCGATGACGACTGGACCAGTTGGGAATGTGACGCGGCCGCGTGCAGCGAGATCGAGACAACGGATGCCCGTTTTGTACTGACACCGATCTTGAATGCCGCTGGTTGGCATCAGGCGGCTGATCCGACGAACCCTATAAATCTCGCCGACCCCGGCACTTGGGCTGGTTGGCGCAACATCACCGGTCTGGTTCCCGGCGTGACGCGGTACGCAGAAGAACTGCAGCTGCTCTACTCTGCTGACGCGCTGGTCGGGTCGCCGGTGTTCGAACAGTTGGACTACATCTGGACCGGAACGGGGTTCGCTGCCGCGTGAGGGCGGGTATTGAAGTGGTCCCACCTTTTCAGACAGTTTTGCAGCGTTTCTAAGGTATATCGTGTTTAGGTTTCATGCTGCTTTCAGTTGTTCGATGCCTGCTGTGGTGGGCGACAGAGATAAAGATCAACAACTTCCGCGGTTCGAAATGAAGTTCCGATATCTTGTCTCGTTCAATCCTCCCTATCAACGTTCACTGTAGGTCGTATGTGGGGCGTAGGGAGTATTACCTCAACGTCTGCATTGTCCGCGATCTGTGAGTTCGATCTGCTTTGAATTTCGCACTCGCGGCGAAGGTCGGCAATGTGGGCTGCGACCGCAGCATTCGAGATCTCCTGCGTGTCCAGCCCCATTTCTATGGGCCACTTTTGAGCAATGTTTCTGGAATTGGCGGACGCATGTTTAAAGCCTGATGGGGTCGAACACGATTGTACTGTCTGAGCCATGTATTGATGACGATCTGTGCCTGTTTCGTGGTGTGGAACCATTCAGCATTCAGGACTTCTCGGCGCAGCGTGCCATTGAAGCGCTCGTTGTATCCGTTCTCCCAGGGTGACCCCGGGTATATCTGGATCGGCTTAATCCCGACCTTTCTCAGCCAGTCTTGTAGTGCTGTTGCGATGAACTCTGAGCCATTGTCCGAACGAATGTATACGGGTTTCCCGCGCCGCAAAAGCAGTGGGTAGAGCGCATCCAGCACATCCGCGCTGTTCATCTTTGGTTTGACCGCGACACACAGTGCCTCACGGGTATATTCATCCAGCACCGTGAGCATCTTGTAGGGCCGCCCGTTGCTCAGTTTGTCGTGCACAAAATCGACGCTCCAGATGTGATTGGGATGTTGCGGCCGCAGCCGGATGATTGAGCTGTCCTTGTG